>JAIXOI010000042.1 GCA_027486795.1 Sphingobacteriales bacterium
ACTTCGCCAATAGTTACTTGCTCATTATAAGGGCCTGAACTTGGCACCACTGCAAAGGTTACATCACCCAAAATGCCACAAGACAATGCAGCAGCTACATCGGCAAACGTTTGATAGTTACCGCTACCAGTAGGCAATGCACTGTTTATGGTATAGCTACCGGTCGGTAAAGCCAAGCAAAGGTTTACGCTTATGGTATCATTTAAAGGGTTCGCATCAGGTCCACCGTTTGGCTCACTAGTCCATACGGTAACAGTATAAGATTGGCTCGTAAAGTCGAATGAGCCAATGGTTAAGGTATCACTTGCTAAACTAGCCAACGAAATAGGGCTATGCACATAAACCGGAAGGGTGGTATCAATAATACCATCATTGATATTTACATACACATTCACTTCAGTTAAGTTAGCTACACCTAAGTTCTGAATAACCACCTCGATAGGATAGTTGCCTGGGGCAAAAGGCTGCGATGGGGTTAACAAATCGTTGGTTGCCGCATCATCGGCCGCTGGGGTATACTCTATCGCGCCAGGGTCGGGGGTAGCACTGCGGGCTACGCCAAAGAAATCGGTTGGGACAGCCGCCAGAGCTTCAGCCAAATCGTTGAATACAGCCGATGTAGGGGTGTAATCAAAATTGGCCGGATCGGCAAAACGCGGGTTGCGAGAGAAACCACCTAAATCATAGGTGCCCAAGTTAGCTGCTTGCCAATCGGCTAGCGTTGGCTGTGCCGTTGTGTAGTAACCTACGTTGTTGGTGCCAGTAGGCGAATTGATAAAATAAACGTTTTTATCAAAAACAATATCGCTGGTGCTGGTAGACATGTAGGAACCATACTTAGCTCCAGTTCCTGTAGTGGTGTTATAAAAAATGTTATTCTTCACCACAACATTAGTAGCTAATGTTACCTGATAGAAACAAGAAACTATGCTTGTTGAAACGAAATTCTGGTTATCCAATACCACAGTATTGTTCAGTACATGCATACCATCGCTACTGCTGTTGTAAATAGCATAAGTAAGCGAGCTATTGTTAAAATCGTAAATAAGGTTGTTGCTTACCACGTTTACAGTTGCTGAATCGGCATCTGCGCCAGTAAAATATATGCCATAAGTAGAACTTGTTAGGCTACTTGCCCCGCCGTGGGTGTTGTGTATTCGGTTGGCATTTATTTTTGCATTAAACAAACTAGTTGCACCATATATGCCATTAAAAGTGGTTACGGTTGCTAGGGTCGGGCGGCTAATATCATTACCTTGTACCAAGCTGTTGCTATTATATCCAAGGTATATTCCAAAGCTATAGAAATCCTTAACGGTATTGTTTAATACTCTATTGTTAACGGTACTAGTGCCGCCTGTTGGCCCATAAACGGTTATGCCATATGCACCTCCAAGGATGGTATTGCCTTCAATCAAGTTATCGCTGCCGGTAGGCCCTGCGGTTGAGATTGGGCTAGTAGTAGATGCTGACAAAACAATACCTGCAGAGTTTGCGGTTGTGGTACTGGTTACCAAAGTCAAATCAACAACGCTATTAGTTATGGTATTGTGGTCGGCATTATTCAACAATTGAATGCCGTAGCCATAGACTGCACTCAACGAACGGATTACCAAACTATCGATAGTTACATATTGCGCACCATCGAGCTGCAAGATATGCCTAGCTCCTGCAATTGCGGCAAACTCAAGCGTATCGCCATTACCATTGAAGGTAATCGGGTTAGAAGCACCCATACCATTTATAGCCGGAATAATAACTTGCTCGTTGTAAGGGCCGCTACCAGGGGTTACATTAAACGTTACTGGGCCCGTAATACCACAAACCAACATAGAGTCGATGGCATCGGTAAAGCTTGCAAAGTTGTTACCAGCTGTAGGCAAAGTAGCATCAATGGTAAATACGCCTTGCATACCGATGCAAGTAAATATAGTTAAGGTATCGTTGGCTTGAAATGCATCGGCCACTGCATTTGGATTTAAGGTCCAAGCTCGAATGGTATCAAAACCTGTTGGCAAATAACTGCCCAAGGCTATAGGGCTGCTATTGGTTGATGGCGCAACCGGCGTTGATGAGCTGCTTAAGGTTTGCCCAACACCATTTACGCTCCATTGCAAATCATATGTGTTCACCGTGTTAGTACCAAAGTTCCTAACCTCTACTTCAACGTTTTGTGATGCTTGGGTTACAATTTGCAATGGTGCTACAAAATTGAACACACCTATATCGTTGGCGACACCCGAAAATTCAATTGCTCCTGGGTCAGTACTTGTACCACGGCTTGTGCCAAAAATATCGACCAGAATACCTTGGTTGGGTACAACATTGTTAAACGATGGGTTGCCTGGTGTAAAATCGCCTGTAGCAGCACTCACAAAAAGTGGATTAGCCGAGTAGCTGTTCAAATCTTGCGAGGTAGCCGTTTGCCATGCGCCCAATGTTGCAAACGAAGAACTAAGGTAACCGAACGAATTTGCACCTGTTGGAGCATTAACAAAAGCCACATTATAATTGCTAGTAAATACAGTAGTGGCTGTATTGAAATATAAGGCCACGTGAGGTGAAGTACCTGTTCGGCTCAAATTGAAAATATTACCAAAAAACTCTAAGCCTGTGGCCGTTGTGGTTTGGTAAACCCCATAAGTATTTCCAGTGGTGGTGGTGGTGGCACTTGTTAAGTTAACCGTATTGTGAAGATACTTTACCCCATCGCTTCCACCATTATAAATGGCATTTATTTGGCCATTGTTGTTAATGTCATAAATCAAGTTATTGCTTACAATGTTCTCATTGCCCACGGTAGCATCGCAAACGGTATGGTATATTCCAAAATGGTTGCTGGTTGATAGCGGAATGCCGCCAGCAGTGTTATGTATCTTGTTCGCATTTATGATACAGTTTTCGGAATTACCACTGAAATATATAGCATAAACTACAATAACTCCTGTTCTATTAGGCCTACTTATATCATTACCATCAACTACAGTAGCATTGTTATCAGCTAGGAAATAGAAACCATAGGCGTAAAAATCCAACAAAGTGTTGTTTGTGAAACTGTTGCTGTTGCTGCCACCGGAATTAATCCTAACAGAATAATATCCGCCCAATAAGGTGTTGTTTTCGAACGTATTGTTGCTGCCACTGTTACCGTTGGTAGCGTTTGTGTTTGCTGCACCAGAGAATACTATCGCCCCAGTGTTAGTAGCTGTAGCGCTGGTAGTTGCACGATTGTCAATTATACAATTGCGAAGAACATTATTGTCAGATTTGTTGGAAAACAAAACGCCAAATCCGAAGGTTGCATTCACTGTTTGAATAACCAGACTATCGATAGTAACATAATCAGCGCCATTGAATCGAAGCGTAAATCTGTTGGTTGTAGTAGCATCAAATCTCAAAGTATCGCCATTACCATTAAAGGTAATGGTATTAGTAGCGCTTGCGCCCAAAATTTCGGGAATGGTTACTTGTTCGTTATAAGGGCCGCTGCCAGGCACTACATTAAACACTACTGGGCCTGTAACGCCACAAAGGGCTAAAGAGTCGATAGCATCGGTAAAGCTGGCAAAATTGGTTGAACTGGTTGGCTGAGTGGCATCAATGGTAAAAGTACCAGACATACCAATACAAACACTCAAACTTGCGGTATCATTAGAGTTAATGGTATCGACTATGCCATTTGGCATCGACGTCCATGCCCTAAGCAAGTCTCCGCTAACGGGGGTATACGTACCAATAACAATTGGCGCAGAAGTAGCGGCAGATGCCAATGGTGGACCGGTATAGTTAAAAGATGGCTGTTGCACTCCATTAATCTCCCAACCTACCATTACCGAATCAAGCGGTAAATTGCCAAAATTCTTTACATCAACCGTTACGTTTTGAAGACTTGCTGTAGTTGGGCTCAATGGATTGCTGATAGTGAGTCCTGCATCAACATCGCCAGCCGGAGAAGCGATAATGTTGGCAATAAATCCTGCATCATTAACTACGGTACTAGAATAAAACTCAACAGTTAAGCAACCGCTTGGGTTGGTAGCCGTAACCAGTCCCGGGCCCGCACATTTGTCGTTTACCTGTGCACCTCCGGTGGTGTTATTGTAAAGCTCGGCGCCGGCAACAGTATTGCCGTTATGCACTATCACATAATCGAAGGTTGAGTTTACACCAAACTGCGTAAAGTCAAGTCCTACAGGAGTACCTGGAATGTCGTGGCAAATGGTAACAACAGTGTTACATCCACAGTTTGGGTAGTTTTGTGCTGCTGTGCCGATATTTATGCCTGAGCATAAAATAACTGAACCACCAGGCCCACCTGGATCGGAAAAACTAGTAAAGCCTCCACTTGGAGCAAAAATTGTTTGAGTAGAACCTGCTACTGGGGTCAAGTTTTGGGCAAACAGGCCACCAGATAGAAACATAAGTAGTGAAGCTATAAGGGAACCTACAATTAGAGTAAAGGTCGGTTTCATAATAAAGTTTGGATTGTCATTAAATCAAATAAGCAAGCGGCTATTTTCGGGGGATAGCCAAGTGCTAAGAATTACTTCTGTTAAATTACTGCGTTAAAATAGCATTAACAATCGGTAATTAATTAAAAAAAGGGATTTTCTATCAGTGTTTTTATTAAATTGATTATCAATAAACTACACCATTTAAATTTAATCAATTCATTGACGGAAATGTTGAACAAAATACTCAGAACATAAGCTGTACAACAACTTTAGCATCCAACAAAAAATTAATTATTTTTTTTCCTCAATAAAAATGCAATTAGGAGGTCTAACGCTACAATATAGTCATTATTTATTTGAAAATCAATTAGTTAAGAGACACAAACTATGACTTCAATTTCACTTCACCGTTGGAGTAATATTTAACACTAGCTGCTTACCATCCCGTAATATAAAAATTTCCACTGTTTTATCTGGTTGCAAATCGCCCAAGACGTAAGTATAGTCGTAAACGTTTTTAATATCCTTACCAGCAAGTTTTATAATCACATCTCCTGCTTTCAAACCGGCCTTTTCGGCTGGGGCTCCGGTGCGAACGCCACTGAGCTTAACCCCCTCAACTTCGGCAACATAATCGGGTATAGTGCCTAAGTATACACTAAATCCTTTGCTGCCAGCGCTCATGCTTTTGCTCATTTCTACCTTCAAAAAGTCAATCTTATCTGCTTTTAGCAACTCTTCAACTATACCTTGGGCAAACTTAGCAATGCGTTCCATGCCAGCGTAATCAATCTTATCGGCATCGTCGCTCGGACGGTGGTAATCGTCGTGTATACCAGTAAATATTGCCAAAACAGGCACCCCAGCTTGATATAGGCTCATAGCATCGGTAGGCACATAAGGGTCGTCTTGTAAAGTAAGATTGAAGCCAGCAGCCACGTTGCGCTTCTCAATCATTTTCTTCCATGCCGATGAAGAGCCGAGACCCTGCAATATAAGCTTGTTATCCTTTAGCCGGCCTACCATATCAAAATTGATATATGCCTCTACATTCTTCATGTTAATCACACTATCAGCAGCCAATTTATGGCTACCTACAAGACCAAGTTCTTCGCCACTCCAGAGCACAAATACCAAGTTGCGGGTAAACAACTCAGGTTTATCCTTCTTCAATTGGGCAAAATACTCTGCCAACTCCATCACCGTTGCAGTACCCGATGCATTGTCGTCGGCACCATTGTGTATTTGCTTGATGTCTTCACCACTAGCTAACGAACTCGTTTCGCCGTATCCTAAATGGTCATAATGGCCACCAATAAAAATATACTTATCCGATTTGTTGGCAGCAGGTATCATACCCAATACGTTATAATCGGTTTTTTGCACCTTGTCTAGCACTACCTCTAAGTCTATTTTTAAGTCTTTTAGTGCGGTCTCATTTTTTATATGTGGGTTAAATTCTTGGTAGCGGCTTTTCAAGTCGGCAACAGTAAGCTTATTGCTAGCAAGTAATTTGTCAGCCACCGATGGGTTAATGCTAACAGCCACAATGCCACTGTTGCCTGGGGTGTTTTCGTGGTGCACTGAGCCATAAGTATTTTCAATTTCGCTTACAAAAACAATAGCCGCAGCACCCAGTTCGCGGGCAACCAAAGCTTTGTATCGGGAAGTAGCATAGCGCAGCAGCTCCTTTTCGTCATCGTCGCTTAAGTATGGAGGCGTGCCATTGAATACCAGCACCACTTTGCCTTTCACATCCAACCCATTGTATGAGTTGTACTCTACGGCACTCTTATCAGCAGATTTGATGCCATACCCTGCAAATACCACATCTCCAGTTGCCTTTCCATTCATACTAAACGATTGCGGCAACCAATGCGTAAACAAATCCAAATACTGGCGTTTGCCATTGATAGTAATAGAGAACTTGCTTTGCTCTTTATTCACTTTAGTATTGGCTACAAACTCAAAAGCATATTTATAGTCCTTTAAGTTTCCAACTGGTTGCAAACCAATTCCTTTAAATTGGCTGGAGATGTAACTTGCAGCAGCCTCTATACCCTTGCTACCTGTCATACGGCCCTCTAGCGAGTCACTTGCCAGATACTCAACCTTATGTTGCATTTCGGTGGCCTTGATAGCGGGGGTAAAGCCACTACCCTGCCCTTTCAACGGTGCTTTTTTAAGGGCATCTACTGCGGCAGGATGATTCCAGTTGGCCAAAAACAACTGTGAAGCGCCACCCGAAGTGCGGGTGCTGGTCCAAGCCAACTTACTGCCATCAGGCGAAAACACGGGCAAACCATCAAAACCATCGGTAAAGGTTATTTGCACCGGTTCCTTTAATCCAGCAGTATCAACAATATACAATTCAAAATTGCTGAACCCCAGTTTATTACTTGCAAAAATGATATAGTCTTGTGTTGGGCAATAATACGGTGCCCAGCTCATAGCCTTAAACTCGGTTATCCGTCTCACATCGGTGCCATCAATATTCATGGTATAAATATCGGCACTCATGCCATCGGGCGTAAATCGGCGCCAAACAATACGTTTGCCGTCGGGCGAAAAAAACGGACCACCATCGTAACCACCATAATTAGTAAGCCGTTTTACATTCTTACCATCGGCATCCATAATATATATCTCGCCATAAAAAGAAGGGTCAATTTCCAGTAGCTTTTGTTCTTCTGGGGTTAGTTTGCGGTTGTAAGCATCGCGTATGGAGCAAAAGGCAATTTTTTTGCCATCGGGGCTATAACTGCCCTCGGCATCGTAGCCAAGTGTATTGGTAAGGTTCTTTGGGCTTTTACCATCTTGGTCGGCAGCAAAAATGTCCATAGTCTCGTCATAGTCCCAACTGTATCGGCGCTTTTGCCCACTATTTCTAAAATCAAGCTCATCCTTTTGCTTTTGCTTGGCTTTTGGGTCTTGGTGCGTTGACGAGTACAATATCTTGCTGCCCCCGCCCCACTGAAAGTAAGCACAGGTAGTTTTACCGTCGCCGGTACTTACCAATGCTACATCGCCGGTTTCAAGGTCGAGGGTGTAAATCTGGTAAAACGGGTTGTCGCCCAATCGCTCACTTTGGAAAATAATCTTGGTACCATCTTGCGAAAAGTAGCCTTCACCAGAGCGTTTGCCCTCGTAAATCAGTTGGCGGGCATTCGTAATAAACGCCTGTTCTTTAACAGCATCGGTTTGGGCAAAGACCGGGGCAGCCAATAATACCAATAACAATAAGACAAAATTACGCATGGTGAGGTTTGTATGATTCGGCTACAAAGTTCTCACTTGTAAGCCAAAGCAAGGCATACATTTGTCACAATTGGGTAAAAATACTGGGAAACGGTAATCAAGTGATGCCCTATAAAATCCACTATTTTTATTACCTTAAACCTTTTACGTTGAAAAGATTGTTTTCAGCAGTGTACTTTAACATTTATTTATGCCGTTGGGTGTAAGCAAGGCTTATATAATTGCAAACTGGATTAGTTATAAATGGGGCAGCAGCAAACCGATAATTACTACCAAATACTGGGTGTGGAGCGCACTGCTACCGAGGGGGCCATAAAAACGGCATACCGCAAATTGGTGCTTATGTACCACCCCGATAGAAGTAGCGAGCCCAATGCCGTGGCCATTTTTACGCGCATACAACGCGCCTACGAGGTGCTGAGCCACCCCAGCCACCGGCAAGAATATGATCGGCAGCTTGAGCTAAATGCCGAGATAGCAAACAAATATGTAAACATTAAAACACGCCATGCGAGCCACAATATTGGCATGCATGTAAGCAAGCAAAACGTGCAGGTAGGCGAGCCGTTTACCGTAATTTTTCGGTGTCCAAAACGCGTGCAAGCGTTTAACTTGCTAGGAATGGAACATTTTGAATTGGTAAGAAGGGTAGAACACGATATGCCTTATAAGGGCACCATTGTTACCCAAGTACACTTTGTGCTTAAAGCCCTTAGCGAGGGACATCATACGTTGGGCCCTGCCAAAGCTGTTTCGATGAATATCGAATATGTTTCGCCGGAAATAGTGATGGTAGTAACAGGGAATTATAAGAAGCCCAATTGGGCAGAGCGTGGTTTTTTCGGAAAGTATTACCCTGCCGTAATGATAGCCATTGCCCTTTTGCTACCCGCCATGGTGTTGTATAACGTGGCAGTTTATGGCATTAGAAAAAACAATGGCACCACAATAGGAGCATATTATCCATTTGAGAAGGTAATCAGTAGGTTCGAAAACGGTACATCGCCTTACCCATCCACTTACAACCCTACCGATACTTACTCGCACAACGGCAGCGTGGTTATAGAAAATGGATTTGATGTTGATGCCGTATTTGTGCTACTAGATAAAAACGAGGTAATAATCAGGAACCACTTTGTAAGTGCTGGCTCTAATTATGAAGTAAATAATATTGCTGCCGGAGAATATTACTGGACCATTTTAGCAGGAAACAATTGGAACCCCAACATACCTTCGCCTGTTGAAGGTTATTTCGGCAACTTTAAAAATGGCATGCCATTTGGTAATCCTCAACCATTGCAATTTGAAGAAAAGAAAAATGACACTACCGTATTTTACTCCAAGTTTAAGTTGAAAATGGTTTCGGGCAGCACTGGAAGCTTCGTAAGTATGGAAAGTGACATGGGGTTTCATATCTTCAAATATTAACTGGATTGATTATTTTTGCCTTCCTAAAGTAAAACTACCACTATGATGAAGACGCATATAACCTGGATACTTCTGCTGGCAATGCTGGTAGGGGCTGGTTGTAATAAAGATGATAAGAGCATCAACATTTTTACCATTACCGATGATAAGAACCTTGGCCTTCAGGTAAAAGGCCAAATAGAATCAGATCCTGCCGCTTATCCAATACTATCCGAATCTCAATACCCACAAGCTTATGCATACATTCGTGGATTGCGAGATAAGATTTTAAATGGGGGCAAAATACGTTACAAAAACGAATTTGCTTGGGAAGTTTACATCATTGAAGACGACAATACCTTAAATGCTTTTTGCACACCGGGCGGTTACATATACATTTATACAGGATTGATTAAATTCTTAGAATCGGAGGATGAATTGGCTGGTGTATTGGGCCACGAAATGGCACATGCCGACCGCCGGCACAGCACCGACCAATTGACCAAGGAATATGGCTTTAGTACTTTGATAAGCATTGCATTGGGCAACAACCAAAACCAATTGACCGATATAGCCCAAAGCTTGGTAACACTTGCCTTTAGCCGTGCTGATGAAACCGAAGCAGACAAATACTCGGTAATATACCTTTGCCCTACCGACCTAAACCCAACTGGTGCCGCTGGTTTCTTTGAGAAAATTGAAGCACAAGGTGGTTCCAATACTCCACAGTTTTTGTTAACACACCCGAACCCCGAAAACCGCATTGCTAAAATAAACGCGGTAGAAACCGATGAAAACCTAACTTGTAACGGCACCCTTACCAACAATGCAGCATATGCCGCATTCAAAGCGAGCCTGCCTTAGTTGAGGTACAATTTTTAGAATTTATTCACGAAACTTTTGGGGCCGCTAATGGCCCCTTTTTTTGCTTGCCGAAATCTTAAAAACTAATTAAATCCGTATTTTGTTCTTTATCTCAAAGTAAGTTGGGTCTAAAAAGAAAAATGAACTTTCTCTCCCATTATTTTATCGATAGCGACAATCCTTCGGCTTACTTTAAGTTCGGATTGATAATGCCCGATTTAGTTAGCGGGTATAACCAAAAAATGCGGAAAAGGGTAGCCTCATACCACCCTGAACTGGGAGAGCATTCTGCTATTTCGCAAGGCATTACCAAACATCAGCTTACCGATAAGATTTTCCACAGCTTACCCGAATTTGAACTTTTACAGGCTAATTTAAAAAGTGAACTGAAAAGCCTACAGTTGCTAGAGGTACTGCCCCGCTCATGGTTTTTGGCCCATATTGCCGTCGAAATGATGATTGACCGTACTTTGTTAAAACTTTATCCGCATTTATGCGTAGAATTCTACGAAACGCTGGCAATAGTATCACAACCTGTAGTGGAAAAGTATTTCGCTAAAACGGGCTGTAATCATTTGTCCAGCGATTTTTTTGGTAATTTTAAAACATTCACGGAGCGTAGGTTTTTACAATATTACCCACGCGACGACCATTTTACCGAAGCATTGCTGGGGGCATGGTATAGGGCAACAGGAAACAAGGTGGATGCTGATGTGCGACAAAAAACACAAGAAGCGTTGCTGAAGTTTGAGCGCCAAAACGCTAACCTGCTGCAAGACATGCCCCAAATAGTGGTTCAACTGCTCAAAACTGCCACATGACACCAAAGACCGGAATCACCATAACCGGACTGTTAGTTCTCGCACTGATGCTGTTGCCGGTATTCGCCGCCAAAGCACAAGTGCGTAAATACAGCAACGAGTTCCTATCTATAGGCGTTGGTGCCCGTGGCATGGCCATGTCGGGCGCACAAGTAGCTAGCGTTGACGACGTAACCGCAGGCTATTGGAACCCCGCCGGACTAGCACAAGTAACCCACAACTTTCAAGGTAGTTTTATGCATGCCGAGTATTTTGCAGGCATCGCCAAATACGACTACGGCTCAATCGTTATTCCGATGAAAGACAAAAAACGGTTTTTGGGCGTTTCGCTCATCCGTTTTGCAGTTGACGACATTCCGAATACGATCAACCTATTTGACCCTGATGGCACCATAAACTACGACAACATCCGTTCGTTTTCGGTGGGCGATTACGGTACATTTATCAGCTATGCCCAAAGTATACCCAAGCTCAAAGATTTGCGCATTGGGGTAAATGCCAAGGTTATTTATCGTAAAGCGGGCGACTTTGCCACCGCATGGGGTTTTGGCCTCGATTTGGGTGCCCAATACGATATTAAAAAACTAAAATTGGGTTTTATGGCCCGCGACGTAACAAGTACATTCAACGCTTGGTCGTTTAACTTTACCGATGAAGAAAAAGATGTATTGGTAGCTACTGGCAACACATTACCATCCAGTTCGCTTGAAATTACGGTACCCAAGTTCATTTTTGGTGCCGCTTACGATTTTAGTATCAAAGACAAGTTCCATATTTTACCAGAGCTCAACTTTGAGATGAGTACCGATGGAAAACGTAACGTGCCTATACGCACCAATAGTGTTAGCATCGACCCGAAGTTTGGCCTCGAAATGAACTATGCAAAGATCATCTATGTTCGGTTTGGGGTAGGCAATATTCAACGAGTAACCGATGATATTGACGGCAGCGCTATAGTAACCTGGCAGCCAAATATTGGAGTGGGCTTGCGCATAAAAGGTATTAAAATTGATTATGCCTTCACCGATATTGGCAACCAGAGCGATGCCCTATACTCGCATGTGTTTTCGCTAAATGTAGGGATTAACAAAAGGCAACAAAAATAAGGTATGAAAAGCTCAGTGACATTTAGGTTTTTCTTGGCGTTATTGCTGGCTATGCCATTATATATGCAAGCGCAAACCTATGGTAACGAATGGATTGATTACAGCAAAACGTACTACAAAATAAAAGTGGCCCGCGATGGTATATACCGCATACCATATAGCGTGTTAAGCGCAGCCAATATACCCGTAACATCGGTAGCTGGTAGCCAGTTTACGATGTTCTGCAAAGGCGAGGTAGTGCCAATTTATGTATCTACCACAGGCCTTATGGGCAATAATGATTACATCGAATTTATCGGCAAAAAAAATGATGGCTCCGTTGACCTTCAAATGTTTGAAGACCCATTTTTACAAGCCAATCCATCTTACAGCTTAATTACCGACACCATATCCTATTTTTTGGCTTGGAACACTATACAGCCTGGCAAATTCTTTTCGGCCATACCCAATGACCTTACCAACCTGCCAAATAAGGAGATTTTTTGCACAACCACCATTACCCAATCAACCAACGGAACGTACAACCAAGGTAAACCCGCTGTGCTTGCCGGCGTATCGTTATACGAATCCATGTTTGATGATGCAGAAGGATACGGTGACGCAACTTTTAACTTAGCCAACAAAACATACTCTTTTGCTACACCTGGCCTAGTGGCATCTTCGGCGCTTAATTTTACGCTGAAATTAAATTTGGTTTCAACCTCTATATCCGATCACCGCCTTCGCATTTCGTTCAATGCACTACCGGTGTTAATTGATACCAGTTATTATGGCTATCGCTTAAACAAATGGGAGTGGACCAACACATCAAACAACCTTAATGCCAATAATACCCTTAATATATCGGCCATTGGCCCAGGTAGCATCGATAGAAACCAAGTGATGTTTTTGAGCCTTACCTATCCTCACAATTTCAATGTAAGCGGAGCTACCAAGTTTGAGTTTAATCTAAACACAAATTCTGGGGTGAAATTCTTGGAGTTCACTTCGTTTTCGAGCGGCAACACCACACCTATCCTTTACGACCTAACCAATCAGATTCGCATTGAAGGGCAAAACAACTCAGGCACACAGCAATTCAAAATACCTACTCACGGTGGAGCTGCCGAAAGGGTTTTTTACCTTTCCAACACCAGCAGCACCGAACTATTTAGTGTTGCAAACCTAACTCGAACCACATTTATAAACTACAGCAACCCGAGCAACCAAGGTAGCTACATAATTATTACTAGCAATTCGCTAACAAATGACGGCAACGGCAACAATTGGGTAAATGAATATGCACGCTATAGGGCAAGTTTAGCTGGCGGTGGCTATAGCGTTGCAACCGTAATAGCTGAGCAGTTGTACGACCAATTTGCTTATGGCATTGCCAAGCATCCTTCGGCGATACGAAACTTTATGCACTTTGCCGACGTGAACTGGGTTGACAAAAGACCCCAATACCTGTTTTTGATAGGTAAAGGCTTTGAATACAGAAATATGCGGTCTAGTTCGGGCACATTCAATGCTTGCCTTATACCCACTTGGGGATACCCAGGAAGCGATAATTTGCTAGCTGGCACGCCCGGTACACTTATACCGCTGATACCTGTAGGGCGCATAGCGGCTACCACACCTGCACAAGTAAAAGATTATTTGGATAAAGTGAAGGTGTTTGAGGCCGAACAGAATTTGGTTGGCGACCCCTACCAAACCATTGCCAATAAATTATGGACGAAAGAATTGCTGCACCTAGGGGGCGGTAACAACAGCAGCGAGCAAGCAACCTTTAAGTTTTACCTAGAGAGCTTTGAGGATATAGTACGGGATACTTTTTATGGGGGTAATGTTACCTCGTTTTTTAAAAACAGCAGCAACCCTATACAAATTGCCCAATCGAACTTCCTAAGTAGCAGAATAAACCAAGGCGTATCGCTATTAACGTTCTTTGGTCACTCGTCTCCGAACTCTTTTGATTTTACCATCGACGATCCAAATAACTACAACAACTCTCCAAGGTTTCCTTTCATTCTTTCCAACGGATGTTATAGTGGCAATATTTTCAACCCCGACCCAGGCATTAGTGAAAATTTTATTTTTGCCCAAAACAAAGGAGCCATAGCGTTCTTGGCAACTACAGCCCTATCCTCGTCGAACGGTCTAAGTACTTACAGTCGTAATTTCTATTTCAACCTTTCGCCCAAAAACTACCTAAGCACCGTGGGGGAGCTAATGAAAAAAACAATTGCCGATATTGAGAGTTGCTGCAATAGCTCGTTCAATAGAATGGTAGCACAAGACCTTATTTTGCATGGCGACCCAGCCCTAAAAATAAACCCACACCCTAAGCCCGATTATGCACTTGAGGCCCAAAACGTGTTTTTCGACCCTCCGATTGTTACCCTGCAAACCGATTCGTTTGACCTGTATGTAGCTATTGCAAACCTTGGAATGGCTATTGATACGCAAATAAATTTGGAAGTAATACGCACCCTGCCTGACGGCACCTCGTTTACTTACAACCTATCGGTGGATGGTACTCACTATCTGGATACTTTTAAACTGACCTTGCCAACGGGTTCGGGCGAGGCATTTGGCTTAAACAACCTACAGATAACTATTGATGCTGGCGATAAAGTGCCCTTAGAACTATCAGAAACCAACAATACTCTGGGCATTACTTTCAGTATACTCTCTGAAGATGTGTACCCTATCCATCCATACGAGTTTGCAATAGTACCCAACCAAGGGGTTATATTAAAAGCCTCCACAGCTAATGCTTTTGCTGCGCAAAAGACCTATATTATGGAGATTGACACTACCGAGTTGTTTAACAGCCCCGTAAAACGAAGCACTAGCCTGGTACAAACCGGTGGTGTGCTGAGCTGGACACCCGGAATAGTGATGACCGATAGCACGGTATACTACTGGCGCGTTGGTATTGACTCAACCGGAGCCGGCACTCCATATCGTTGGAGGAATAGTTCGTTTATTTACATCCAAGATGAATTCCCGGGCTGGAACCAAAGCCACTACTACCAGTATCTTAAAGACGATTTCCAGAACCTAGAACTACCTGCCGACCGCCGGTTTAAATTTGCCGACGATATAAAGACCATTGCCGTGCGAACAGGAACTTGGGACGGGCAAGGTGGTGCCGTGCCTTTTGATCAAATGGCATACTTTATAAACAACGTAAAAAAACAAGATTGGAACTGCGGTGGCAGTGGTGGATTTCCTGCCGGTGTTACCATTGCCGTTATTGACCCATCGACAGGCAACAACTGGGTGAGCCGCTATGCCGATGTGGTAACCGATGCCCAATCGGGATACAAGATAAACAGCATACACAAGAGCATCCATTGTAAAACCATTGATGTGGGCGGCTTTATGTTTCCGGTAAACACCGCTTACTGGCAGCAACGTATAGTTGATTTTGTGAACAGTATACCCAATGGCTACTATGTGCTGGTGTACAGTGTAAACTTTGCCAACTATGCTGGCTGGGGAGCGCCACTGCAACAAACATTTACCGATTTAGGCTCCGCTGCTATACCGCAACTGGTGAACCAAAGCGGCAGTTCGCCTTGGATAATGTTCACTACCAAAGGTAACCCGAGCGCAACCCAAGAAGTATCTGGTAATAGTATAAACGACATACTGAATTTCAATACCAGCATAACAGCTAGTTGGTACGAAGGCCAAATGACCACCCCGTTAATTGGCCCGGCCTTTGAATGGGGATCGGTACATTGGCGTTGGAATTCCTTGGATTCTTTGCCTAACGACATTGCCAGTATTGATGTGATTGGGGTAAACAATGCTGGTATTGAAACCGTTTTGATTCCTAACTTGACCAATTTAGATCAACCATTAACTAACATTAATGCGGCACAATATCCGTTCCTTAAACTGAAGCTAACTACCCGCGATGATAGCACACGCACCCCGGTACAACTTGACTACTGGCGCGTGCTTTACAAAAAAGTTCCTGAGGCTGCCTTGAACGCTTTCCAACTATACCAGTTTACCGACTCGATTACATTGGGCGACAACTTGAAACTGGATATAGCGGTAGAGAACGTATCGCCGGTTGATATGGATAGCCTTCTAGTGAAATACTCCATCCTAACATCGAATAGGGCCGAATATACCGAATACATACGCTACGACTCGCTGAAAGCCTTCCAATCGGTAAACCTCACTTATCAGTTTAACTCTAGCTGCAATTGTCTGGATGACGTAAATACGTTGATAATAGAAATAAACCCTGATGATGATCAACCGGAGCAGTTCCATTTCAATAACTTGGGCATACTGCAGTTCCGCCAACAAGGCGATATTGCCAACCCGCTGTTGGATGTAACGTTCGACAATGTGCACATTATTAATGGCGACATCGTTTCGGCAGAGCCAGAGATATTGATTAAGCTGAAGGATGAAAACCGTTTCTTGGCCTTGAACGACACCTCATTACTTAATATTTTCTTGAAATACCCCAACGGGCAGTTGATTCGTCAAAACTTTACCGACCCAAAGGTACAATTTCGCCCAGCTACCACCAGCCAAGCCAACAATAAAAACAACTTAGCCGAGGTGCAGCTTAACAAAACCTTTGAGCAAGACGGCACTTATGAACTATTGGTGCAAGCACAAGATAGAAGCGCTAACGTATCGGGCACTTATGGTGTAGCTGGTGATGGTATTGACTATCGTCTTTCGTTCGAAATCATCAACAAATCGATGATAAGCAACGTGCTGAACTACCCCAACCCATTTACTACCCAAACTAGGTTTGTATTTACCCTTACGGGTTCGCAAGTGCCTACATTCTTCAAAATACAGATAATGACCGTATCGGGTAAAGTGGTGCGCGAAATTATGTTGGATGAGTTGGGCCCAATTCGTATTGGCCGAAACATAACCGAGTTTGCCTGGAACGGCACCGACCAATACGGCGACCCACTTGGCAACGGTCTATACCTTTACCGCATAGTAGCCTCTATTGACGGCCAAAGCATTGAGAAAATGGGCACTGGCGCCGACAAATACTTCAAAAGCGGATTTGGTAAGATGTATTTGGCGCGGTAAACCCAGTTTGGGAACCTGCTTGCTGGCAGGCAGGTTTAAAAATGCGGTATTTTGAAAATGGGGGCTATTCGCTAAATTTTTAATAAATAATTTAAGAGGGCTAATGGAAAGATTTTATCCTTTGATATGATAGTTTACGAACGCAGCTTAACTCAAGGATAAAGCCATTTTCAAATTTCCAAATTAGCACATTTTCAAATTGGCAGCATTACGCTATCATCCCTTCCACCATTCTCCTTTCCAACGGTTGGTTGTCATTGCCGGCTTTTTCAGGCACTTGCGCCATGGCGTATTCGCTTAGGGCAGTAATGCTTAGGCTGGGGTTTACGCCCAAGTTGCAAGGGATGATAGAGCCATCCAAAATGTACATATTAGGGTAGCCAAACACTTGGAAATTTTCGTTTACCACACCCTTGTCTGCAGTTTCGCCCATGGGGCAGCCACCTAGTATGTGCGCCGTGGTGCTCATATTAAACATCACTTCGGTTACGGCATTCATCGGCACACCACCCGTTTTTTCAGCATAGCGGTTCATTACCTCTTGCCCGATGGGGATGTAGGCAGGCACTTTATCTTGCCCGCTATTATCAATAGCCATGCTACCTCCAAAAAGTCCTCTCCTCCAAACCATTTTCATGGAGCTATCCAGTGTTTGCATCACCAAGAAAATGATAGAGGTGCTAGCAAGTTTGCGATTGAACATAAACTTGATAACTGAACGAGGTTTAGTAATCAAGTTACCGATCATTTTGGCGGTGCGCACCAGCGGCTTGCCTTCTCCAGTAGCCAGTGTGCTCAATCGTGCCAGTGCATCCGAGCCATTGGAGTATTTTACAATCTCCACATGGGTGTGGTCGTCGGGGTTGAATACCGAACTGATAGCCACCCCGTGATTCAGTTTTTGGTTGCCGCCCATTACCCCGCACAACGATTCAGAATTGGTGCGCAGGTTCTCCCCTAGCCTGTCGCTAAGGTTGGGCATGGTTTTGAGTGCATACTTTTGCTTCAATAGCAAGTCCATAGTACCCAGCACACCTCCGCTCACCACCAATCCTTTCGATTGATATACCTTAACTTTCTTCCTAAACCATGATGTGCTGCTCTGGGTGTGCACATGGTACACATCGTTTAGGTACTCTATTTTAGTAACTATCGTTTCCGCCACCACTTCGGCACCATATTGCTGAGCAAAATATAGGTAGTTTTTATCGAGGGTATTTTTTGCACCATGCCTGCAACCTACCATACAACCAGCACACTCTGTGCAACCCGTGCGCTTGGGCCCTAATCCGTTAAAGTACGGATCGATAGGGTTTTTAGTATCGCCAAAGTAAACGCCCACATCCACGTGCCCATAGCTATCGCCGCGTCCCATATCTTGGGCTACCTCCTTCAAAAAGGTATCTTCCGGGTACTCCCTGTTTACTTTGGTGCTGCCCAGCATAAACTGTGCCTTTCGGTAATAGGGCATCAGCGCTGTTTTCCAATCTTTTATGTGCGACCAAGCAGGGTTCTTGAAGAATGCATCGGGCGGTACAAAGTGTGTGTTGGCATACACCAAGCTACCACCACCAACACCCACGCCGCTCAAAATAAAGACATCCTTAAAGAAGGTTAGTTTTTGAAAGCCAAACCATTTCAGCATAGGCACCCAAAGGTACTTGGGGGCGTTCCAGTTGGTTTTCGGGAAATCTTTGGCCTCGTAGCGCTTGCCTTTTTCTAGCACCGTTACACTATAACCCTTCTCTGCCAGCCGCATGGCCGCCACACTTCCCCCGAAACCGGAGCCGATGATAATGTAATCTTTCATATTTTAGACACAAGAGGCAAGACACAAGACACAAGACTGAATCATGGTTATGCTATTAAAGAAAAACCATGAACCGTGGTCTGTCTACTTTTGACCATCTTAAACTTAGGTATTTTTTGGGAGATTGGGAAACTATGTGGTGAGTTTTAGTTTACCATCCCCTACCCTGCAAGGCCCACCAAAACGTGAAACTGGTAAACAGGAGGTAACCAATACCGAATGCAATGGCCCACTTTACATCTCGAAGCAAATAGAAACAAACCAATGGTATAATTTGTAGCGCATGCATGCCCAGAAAATGTGCAATGCGCAAGTCGCCAAACTGGCGGCTCCACCCGACCACTGGCAAGCCTTTGGTTCCATCGGGTGCGCCAACAGTATGCGAGAGTTGCGAACCCATGGTTAATCCTTGTAAGGCAAAAACCACAAATACCACAATGCCCAAGCGTATACCCCATAAATAAGCTGGAGGCAATGCAGGAAAGTCGCGGATAAAAAATAACAAACCGTAGTATGCCGTCCACAGGGCAATAACAACCGCGCAAAACCCCATCACACTGAACATAAACGAATAAAATGGCGTTGAGACATTAAAATGCGACAATTGGCCTTTGCTGGCTTGCCAAGTTATATAAACATCTTCAACCAGCAACAACAATATCAAACCCCATGAATAAACCTGAACACTGGGTACTTTGCCTATGTAATGCAAGTACCAAGCCATAGTACTTGCCAAAATTGCCGACGAAAGCCAAAACTTAAATGGCTTAAACCAAGCACTGGTGCCCAACAAATCTATTGGGTAAAGTTTAACCAACACAAGGCTAAGAATAGCCATCATAAGGCTGGCTAAACTGAAGTAAAACAATAACACGTTCCGTTCTTTCAATGTCTCTAAAAAAGTAATCATGCTTTTTGTTTTACTTGGCTAGCAAGATTCTTCTTAATCTTAACCATTATGGAGTCGGGGGTTACCCTAGGTAAGTTGGAAATAAACCAGTTATTAAAACCTATAACTTTATTGCCCTTTCCATGCAACAAGTGTTTTACCGCAATTTTGGCCACAAAACTGGCTTCAACAGGTTTGTTGGTTTTGTATGCGTTAGTGCCAAGCATTTCGGCAGTAGTAAAATTGGTATCAACTGGCCCAGGGCAAATGGAAGTTACTATCACACCGGTGCCATCTAGCTCGGCACCCACAGTTTCGGTAAAAGCCAATACAAATGCCTTAGTGGCAGAGTAAACCGAGTAGTAAGGAAATGGTAAGAAAGATAGTAGCGATGCCACGTTCATAATCCTTCCTTCACCGCGCTTTTTCATATCTATGGCAAACAGCTTGGTAAGCACTACCAATGAGCTTACATTGAGATCAATCATGCTCAATTCTGTTTCCAACGGTGTATCTACAAATTCGCCATACAGGCCTACACCAGCATTGTTAACCAACATATTCACTTGCAAGCCTTTAGCTGTTATTTCTTGATGGAGGTCTTTTGCAGACTCAGGGTTCGATAGATCCTTAACAATTACGTGAACGGAAATGCCAAACTTTCGCTCTAACTCAATTTTAGCCTCTATTAGCTTTGATCCATTTCTAGCAACCAATATCAAATCAATTTGTTGGGCAGCGGCCTCGTATGCAAGTGCCTTACCTATACCCGAAGATGCTCCAGTAATAAGGGCTAATTGTTTCATGAAGTTTAATTTTATTGAACTAACAATATAAAATGAACATTGTTCAATTGCAACTGAAAAATTATTCCCCTATTATCTTCAAGAACTCTTCGTATCCTCTTTCAACAATGGTATTAGGGTCAGTTAGGTTCACTCCTTTAGCCCGCTCACTAATATATAAGGCACACATTCCGTGCACGGCACTCCAAAACATATAGGTCAAGGGTTCTAAGGTATGCCCCTTAAAATAACCCTGCTCAATGCATTGGGCTAAGGTACCTTTCAGTACATTAAATGCTAGCACACCTTCCTTCCATTCGTCGGCATGTTCCTCTTCTAAATAATCAATAGGGGCAGGTTGGCTAAACATTAAGCTATACATATCGGCATTGGCCTTAGCGAAATTGATATATACCCTGCCCAAAGCTTTTACACGCTCCATAGGGTTCTCAACGGCCATTAGCAATGCCAGTTGTTGGCCAAGTTCATTAAATCCTTGTGAATGCAATGCATGAAAAATGGCATTCTTATCCTTAAAGTAAACGTAAACAGTACCCACGCTGTAATCAATAGCCTCGGCAATATTGCGGATGGTGGTATGCTCAATACCCTTGGTTACAAAAAGCTTTTTTGCAGCACTCAAAACCAATGCCCGTAATTCAATCTTTTCTTTCTCCCTGCGTTCTGCAATTCCCATTGTCCAAATTTAATGAACAAGGTTCAGAGGGCAAAAAATAATCCTTTTGCAAGGCTATGTTTAGTTTGAACCAATTGAAAACTACTTTGTTTCATAGTTTCACATTTCAAATCCCAAATTTGAAATCCATTTCCATCTTCTGGTTTCGCCGCGATATGCGCTTGCAAGACAACACCGCTTTGCACAATGCCCTTAGTGGTGAGCATCCGGTATTGCCTATCTTCATTTTTGACACAGCTATATTGGATAAACTACCCACCAAAGATACCCGGGTGGAGTTTATACACCAGACTATAACCAGCATTAATGAGCAACTTAAAAACAAAGGCACTACCTTATTAGTAAAGTACGGCAAGCCCATTGAGGTTTGGAAGGAATTGCTTGAAACCTATGATATACAAGCCTTGTACGCCAACCGAGACTATGAGCCTTATGCCCGTGAACGCGATAAGGCTGTATACGAATTGCTTGACGCAAAGAACATCCAATTTAAGAGCTACAAAGACCATGTAATATTTGAGAAAAACGAGGTAGTAAAAGAAAATGGTGAGCCTTATGTAGTTTATACGCCTTTTAGCAAATTGTGGCTTGCAAAGCTGCAAGATAAAGACTTGGAAAGTTATCCTTCTGGGTTGATGTTCGACAATTGGTACCAAACTAAATGGCAAGAACCTATTTCACTTAAAGAAATGGGGTTTGAGCCAACGGGTTTGGAGTTTCCCGATACCAACGTAAGCGATACGTTGCTGGCGCACTATCAAGAGAAGCGCAACTTCCCATCACAGCCGGGCACGTCGCACTTGGGGTTGCATTTTAGGTTTGGTACAGTAAGCATTAGGGAGAAAGCTAGGCAAGCCAAGGCACATAGCGCTACGTTTTTGAACGAATTGATTTGGCGCGAGTTTTATCAAACTATTTTATGGCATTTTCCAAGAGTAGTAACGGAATCGTTTAGAAAGGAATATGACCAGATTGAGTGGCGCAACAACGAGTCAGAGTTTAAAATTTGGTGCGAAGGGAAAACGGGCTACCCGATAGTAGATGCCGGTATGCGTGAGCTTAATACCACTGGCTTTATGCATAACAGGGTAAGGATGATAGTAGCCAGTTTCCTTACCAAGCATTTACTAATTGATTGGCGTTGGGGTGAGGCCTACTTTGCTGAAAAGCTATTGGACTTTGATTTGGCCGCCAACAACGGCGGCTGGCAATGGGCCGCTGGCACAGGAGTGGATGCCGCACCATATTTCCGTGTATTCAATCCTACCCTGCAGCAAGAAAAGTTTGATAAGGATGGCAAGTATGTGCGCCAATGGGTACCTGAAGTAAACACCCCTAACTACCCTAAACCAATGGTAGAGCATAGCTTTGCAAGGCAACGTGCACTGGATACTTACAAAAGAGGACTAAACAAATGAGAGGCCTCGTTTGGTTTCGAAATGACTTGAGGTTGCATGATAACGAAGCTCTATACCAGGCTACCGAAACTTGCGATGAGTTGCTTTGCGTGTATTGCATTGACAAAAGAGAGTTTGCCCATATCCCATATGGTTTTAGCAAAACGGGACCATTTAGAACAAAATTCCTACTTGAAACATTAGAATACCTCAAAGCCTCCTTACAAAGTATCGGAGGTGATTTGCTAGTAATTACCGAAAACCCTGAGCACGCATTGCCCCAATTACTTGCGGCATATAACATTGAACACTTGTTTTTTCAACATCAAGTAGGCACCAAGGAGGCAGCAATAGAAACCAAAATAGCAGACTATTGCCGTGTCCATAACATCAAAGCATCCATTATCTATGGGTCAACTTTGTTTCATGTAGACGATATTCCTTTCAAGCTTACGTCGCTGCCCAATATCTTTACCGATTTCAGAAAAGCTACCGAGAAAAACAGCACTGTTCGGTCATTATTTCCTTCGCCCACCTTAATTGCACCAATATTTACTGCCGAGCCCAATACCATACCTAAATTAACTGAATTAGGATTTAAAATACCGGAGCCCGACCCGCGTGCTGCCATACGTTTTAAAGGTGGAGAAGTCGAAGCGTCAAAACGCTTGCAACATTATTTCTGGGAAACGAAAGCACTAAAAACCTACAAAGAAACCCGAAATGAACTTTTAGGTGCCAATTATTCATCTAAGTTTTCGGCATGGTTGGCGCTGGGGTGCATTTCGCCACGCACCATTTATTGGGAGATAAAGAAATTTGAGCAAGATGTGGTTGCCAACAGCTCCACTTATTGGCTCATTTTTGAATTAATCTGGCGCGACTATTTCTATTTTGTAGCCATGAAATACGGAAAACTCCTGTTTCGTAAAGGCGGTATAAAACAAAAACCTTTGTACTGCATCTCAAACGAAGCCATGTTCGAAAATTGGAGAACCGGCAATACGGGCATTGTATTTATTGATGCCAATATGCGCGAGCTGTTGCATACCGGTTTCATGAGCAACAGGGGCAGGCAAAACGTAGCCAGCTATTTGGTAAAAGACTTGAAGCTTGATTGGAGAATGGGTGCCGCTTGGTTTGAGCATTGCTTGGTTGATTACGACGTAGCCAGCAACTACGGTAACTGGAATTATGCAGCTGGTATTGGCAACGACCCCCGTGAAGATCGTTATTTCAATATACCTACCCAAGTCGCCAAATATGACCCTGAAGGCAATTATGTGCGGCATTGGTTGGGGTAAAAAAGTGCAAGTAATGGTTAACCATTATCTGATAAAAGGACAACG
Source organism: Sphingobacteriales bacterium (assembly GCA_027486795.1). Lineage (GTDB taxonomy): Bacteria > Bacteroidota > Bacteroidia > Chitinophagales > CAIOSU01 > CAIOSU01. The sequence goes on from JAIXOI010000042.1 coordinate 23,911, forward strand.
GGGCATACTCAATAAGGTAAAGTAAATTCTAATCAGCATATTGGCACATTAGCACATTGGTACATTCACCGTGCTTTTCTTTATTTTTGTTACATGAGCCACCCGCAAGTACTGTTGTTTGACGAAACCTCGGTCAGGAATAACTTATTGCCCTTTACCTTTACCCGCCCAGTATGCGATATCCGCATAGGCATACTCACTATTAGAGAGAAGTGGGAGCACGACCTTAAATGCAAAACAAGCACCGTTACTCAACCTTATTTAAGGGGAAAATTCCCAGTGGAGGAAGGTGAGGACAACTTGTTCATTAATGGGTCGTTGCTGCCTTATGATTTATTGGTGGAAGCGATTAAATCATTAGCCTTTGGCGAAACCTTGGTGCAACATGGTGTAGTACTGGCAATGCGCTTCGGAAGAGATAAAAACGACTTTCAACAGCGCTTAACCAATAACACCTCTTCAAACATTCGTGCTTACGAGCACCCCGTTTTTAGGGTACAAAACGTTTGGGATATTTTTAGCAAAAACGGCATGGCCATTGAGGCCGACTTTAAGCGTCTTACTGCTGGCCGAACCAGCGCAACCGCCCATGAAAGCAATACCCTCATCAACCCCGAAAAGATATTTATTGAGCCGGGTGCCACGGTAATGTGCTCGGTATTAAATGCCAGTGGTGGGTCCATTTATATTGGCAAAGACACAGAGGTTATGGAGGGCAGTTTGGTGCGAGGACCGTTTGCTTTAGGCGAGCACTCAGCATTGAAACTAGGCACTAAGATATATGGCCCAACCACCATTGGCCCACATAGCAAAGTAGGTGGCGAAGTAAATAACAGTGTGATATTTGGTTATACTAATAAAGGCCACGATGGCTTTTTAGGTAATTCCGTATTAGGCGAATGGTGCAACTTGGGTGCCGACACCAACAACAGCAACTTAAAAAATAACTACGGCAACGTAAAGCTTTGGAACTACAGCCAAAGCAGTATGACCGATACAGGGCTGCAATTTTGCGGGCTTTTTATGGGCGACCATAGCAAATGTGGAATCAATACCATGTTCAACACTGGTACAGTAGTGGGTGTATGTGCCAATATTTTTGGTGCGGGCTTTCCTCCAAACTTCATCCCTTCCTTTTCGTGGGGCGGAGCAGATGGTTTTACTACCTACCAACTTAATAAAGCTTACGACGTAGCCGAGCGAGTGATGAGTCGACGAGAAGTGGCATTGACCATAGAAGATAAGGCCATTTTTAAGCATATTTTTGAATCTACGGAACAATACCGTAAAAAGGAACATAATGCCTAATCAACGGGAAAAAATAATAGCAGCTAACTGGAAAATGCACAAAACCTTTCATCAAGGTATTGCATTGCTGGTGGAGTTGAATATGCTGATTAGCAGCAAACCCACCAAGCACACCGTGGTGGTTGCGCCACCCTTCATCCATTTGCAAAGTGCCGCACATACCGTTGCCGAAACGGGCATAAAAATAGCTGCCCAAAACTGCCACCAAGCCCCACAAGGTGCCTACACAGGAGAAGTTTCAGCAGAAATGCTGCAATCGGTGGGCACGGAATATGTGATACTAGGCCACAGCGAACGCCGCCAATACTTTGGCGATACAGATGAACTGGTTGCCGAAAAGATAATAGCCGCCACCAACTTTGGGCTAAAAGTAATTTACTGCTGCGGAGAATCGTTGGCAGAACGTGAAGCAGGAACGCACTTTGAGTTGGTAAAACATCAAATAACAACTGCCCTGAAAGGCTTTAAGCCAAACATTATAAAAGATGTGGTTGTTGCCTACGAGCCCGTTTGGGCAATAGGCACTGGCCTTACTGCTAGCCCCGAGCAAGCACAGGAAATGCACGCCTTTATACGCGAAACGTTACAAGGCCTATTTGGCGCGGAAATTGCCAATAACACCCCTATATTGTATGGCGGAAGCATGAAACCAGCCAATGCCACTGGTTTGCTTAGCCAACCCGATGTGGATGGCGGTCTTATTGGCGGTGCATCGCTCATAGCACAAGATTTTTTTGATATCATCCATAGTATACCTGCCTGATGCAATACCTCGCTTTTACCTTTCCGATAACGGATAACGACCAACAAGAAATGCTTGCCGCCATTTTAGATGGTCAAAACTTTGAAGGGTTCGAGTTTCACGACGACCACATGAAGGCATTTTTGCCCGAGAAACTGTTTAATGAGGCCGAGCTAAAAGAAACGCTAGCAAACCTAAGCCTACCAGCAGACTATAGTACCGAAATTATACCCGAAACCAACTGGAACCAAGTATGGGAAAGTAACTACAGTCCAATTTGGGTAGATGACAAAGTATACATCCGGGCAACGTTTCACGAACCCGCACCAAAAGCAGCTTTTGAAGTAATAATTGACCCGAAAATGTCTTTTGGCACGGGGCACCACGAAACCACCTATATGATGTCGGCAGCTATGTTAAATGATGATTTTGCTGGTCAAGACACCTTGGATTTTGGCAGCGGCACCGGAATATTAGCCATTTTAGCCAGTAAAATGGGTGCCAAATCGTTAGTTGCTATCGACCATGAAGAGTGGGCCTACCGCAATAGCTTGGAGAACATGGAACTCAATAACATCAACAACATAACCGTTATTGAAGGCGACGAAAGCACCATACCGCAAAGTCAATTCGGACGTATATTAGCTAATGTAAATAAAAATGTTATTTTTCGGAACTTAGAGGTATTGCACGAACGCTTGCTGCCAGATGGATTGCTTTATCTAAGCGGCCTATTGCACGAAGACGAAAGCGATATTATGGGCAAGGCCAACAGTCTTGGTTTTCGATTGATTGATAAGAAAACCAGAGGTAATTGGATTTGCTTAAAACTAACAAAATAATATTACCAAGAATCGCCACCCTATGAAGTATATTATACTGCTGCTAAGTTTGACTATTGGCCTTTACACGCAGGCACAAACTATTACTAGTTTTCCTGCCGACCCAGCTGCATTTTTAAAGGAGTTGGACGTATTCATGAACACTACAAAACGAGACGATGCAAAAGAAGCAACCGATAAGTTTTTAGCACTCAATAAAGCAGGTAAAATTACGCCCGACATTATTGCGAAAGTAATAGAAAATAGCAATGCTATGTTGGCGCAAAAACTTCGAGCAGCACCGCATTTTGTTGACTACCTAACAGCCGTGAATATATATGCAGAGAGTGGGACAGCAGCCGATGTGTTCGGGAAATGGTCGAGTATATTAAATGAGGTGATTAAAATCCAACGCAAGGGAAGCAGCAAAGAGTTTACCCAATACATCGAATTCTCGGTTGGACTGTTTAAAGAGAACGCATTTTACTATACTAAATCGAAAATTTGGAAAGCCACCAGTAAATCATACGAATTGGGTTTTGCAAACGAGAAACCGTTTATCAAATTTGCTAGCACCGATTTGTTGGGAATTTCTACGGCTGATACCGTTTTTGTTTTTGGTACATCGGGCATTTACTATCCGCTTGATGAAGTGTGGAACGGCGGTAAAGGCAAAGTTAACTGGGAAAAAGTAGGCTTACCTGCCGACCAAGTGTATGCCGAACTGAAAGGCTACACTATTGAAATGAACAAGGCTGACTATTCTGTTGATAGTGTTACCTTTTACAACAAAACTTATTTTGATTTTGGCTTGCAAGGCTCGTTTAAAGACCGCCTTACTGCCCAAAAATCAATGACGGGCTTTCCGAACTTCGTATCCTATCGCAAAGACCTACCCATCAAAAATCTAGGCCCCAACATTAAATATCTTGGTGGTTTTGCAATGGAGGGCTCACAAATTGTTGGTGGTGGCGATAGCACTGCCAAAGCTACCTTGATTTTTACGCAAGACAACGGCCGCACAGCTGTAATGCTCAAATCAAGCTATATTGTTATAAAAACCAACGATGAGTTGAGCGCCAACAATGCAGAGGTTTCTATATATGTTGGCAAAGACTCAATTTATCATCCAGGCTTAACCATTAAGTACAAAATGCAAAAGCGCGAGTTGGCGTTTTATGCAGGCAACGAGGGTGTTTCGGCCAGTTCATTTTACGATTCGTATCATCGTCAAGAATTTAATGCCGAGGCCATTGTTTGGGATTTAAACACCAACGACCTTCAAGTAAAAATGACCAGCGGTGCAGGCAAAAACCCTATGGTAGTTACTTCATACAATTATTTCAGAAAAGGAGAATTGGATAAGTACCAAGGTGCTATGGATTTCAACCCTATTTCGGTTATCAAGATATATTGCGACGAAACCAGTAGCAGAGACTTTTACGCCGAAACACTAGCCAAGCGTATGAACCCCAACTATACTGAAAACACCATTAAGCGCATGCTTTATAAGCTAGTAGAGGATGGATTTATATACTACGATAACATTACTGGTATTATAACAGTAAAGGACAAAGTATTCAACTTTGTATTATCCAATGCCGATAAAATTGACTACGATGTAATCCAATTCAATTCGTACTCAACCAAAAACAATGCAGTGTTAAATCTCGACACCTTTGACATGACCGTAGAAGGGGTGCGCATGATTGTGCTGAGCGACTCACAAGAAGTACGAATTTTCCCTGGCGACACCATTGATATTCAATTGAGGGAAGACCAGGATATTGCTTTTTCAAATATAGTAATGGCCGGTATTATTGATTTTGTGGGCGAAGGGTTCTATTTTGACTACGACTCGTTTAAAGTTGACCTAACCGACCTAGCTGCAGCAACCATAAATGTACCCACAGGCGAAAAGGATAAAGATGGCGACCCTGTTTTTGTGCCTCTTCGTTCAAAAATTGAAGGCCTTACTGGGTACCTAAACATTGCCCAGCCTGATAATAAAGCTGGTAAAAAACCCGCCTTACAATACCCAATTTTTACAAATAGGAAAAAATCATTTGTTTACTACTCAGCAGATAGCATTCACCAAGGTGCCTACACTCGAGATAGTTTTTATTTTCAGCTTGATCCGTTTCAGCTAGATAGCCTCATAAGCTTCGACCCATACTATACCGATTTGGGCGGCAGGCTGGTTTCTTATGGCATTTTCCCAACCTTTGATGAGCAACTCAAAATACAAGAAGACTTATCATTGGGTTTCCAGAGAACTACCCCACCCAAAGGATTTGAGCTTTATCGCGGAAAAGGTACATACACCGATAGCATTAAGTTGAGCAATACCGGCCTTAGGGGCAGCGGCAAAGTTGATTACCTGTTTACTAGCTTTAACTCTTCCGACATCATCTTCTTCCCTGATTCGTTAGATGCCGTTACCGACTCATTTAACATGAAAAAAACCACTTACAAGGGATTTACTTATCCGCTGGTTGAGGGTTTCGATAACGATATACATTGGTTGCCATACGGAGATAGCATGTACATCAAAATGCGCACCGTGCCTTTTACCATGTACGAGGAAGGTAGCAACTTGAAAGGGAACTTACTACTTACGGCCTCAGGCTTGAAAGGTGATGGTAGATTTGAATTTAAAGAAGCAGTTTTAGCTTCAACCCAGTTCAATTTCAAGAGCGAATCAATGAGCTCTGATACCATGAGCATGCAGATTAAATCGATTGGCGAAGATAGGGTAACCTTCAACACGCCAAACGTAAGCGGAGATGTGGATTTTGTGAAGCGACAAGGACAGTTTAAGGCGAATGATGAAAACATCCCGACTGACTTTAGCAACAACTATTACAAAACCGAGATAAACGAGTTTTTCTGGGATATGGATGCCAATATCCTCGATTTCAAATCGCCAGAAGGTAGCGCAGGAGCTTACTTCGTTTCCACCAAATCAGATCAAGACTCCCTTAAGTTCCTTGGTAAACGAGGCGTATTTGATATGACCAGCTCTATTATTGAGGTTACTGGGGTGCCTGAAGTACGTGTTGCCGATGCCAGCATTATACCGGATAGTGGCAAAGTGGTAATAGAACCAGGAGGCTTATTGCGCAACCTAACCAATGCTGTGGTAATTGCCGATACTGCAAACAAATCGCACCGATTATACAAAGCCGATTTGACCATTGAGAGTAAAAAAAGCTACAAAGGCAGCGGATTGTACGATTATGTATATGGCAAAACAAAACCACAACCCATTTTTTTCAGCAACATACAGGTAAAAGATGAAACAGGTAAACGGAAGCGTGTTTTCTTTAAAACCTATGCTGATACGCAGATACCGGATACCACCAACTTTATGCTCAACGATGGCTTTGCCTTTAAGGGCATGGCCAAGTTAGAAGCCGAATTGAAAAGCCTTATGTTTGATGGCTTTGGCAAACTATCGTTGCTCGATGAGCGCTTAGGCGAAAAATATTGGTTTACTTTATTAGATTCTATAGACCCTAACAATGCCTTAATACACTACGACAAAGTTTATAGCGACAGCAAAGACACCTTAACTGTTGGTGTGTTCTATAATCCTTTAGATACAGTTAGTAGCTTTTATACTAACTTAATGCAGCCGCTTCACAACCCAAATGATTTCCCGACATTGCAAGTAAAAGGTATTTTGAAATACGATGACTTGCTTAAAACCTACCACTTCGGCAATGAAGAACGCCTAAACACTGCCAACCCCTATGGCAGTACGCTTACCTACGATACCAAAAACGGTGTGGTAAAAGCAGAAGGAAAAATGAACTTCCCGTTGGTGTTTAATCCATTGAAGTTGATTGTATCGGGTAACATGGAGCAAACCTTGGACTCAAACAAGTTTGTGTTTACCACAACCATTGGCCTTGACCTAATCATGGAAAAAGACCTATTGGAAATGTTTGCCCGCGATGTGATTGCATTTAGCTTTGATAAGCCAAATGCCGATTACACTACCAATTTCTTTGAGAATGCATTGAGCAACTTGATGGATAAAAACAAGGCCAAGAAAACCATTGAAGAAATGCGCAAAACTGGGTTGTTTGCAAAACCCAAAGAACTAAGCACCAGCCTTGTAATAAGCGAAGTAAAGCTAATATACGACCCTTATTATCAAATATTCCGTTCCGATGGCCCAATAACCGTTTCATATATCGGCGAATCGGGTGTACACAAAAAATTGAATGGTTATCTAGAGTTTGGTATGAGGCAAAATAATGACTTCTTTAACTTTTATATAGAAAGTACATTCGACGATTGGTACTACATAACTTACAACAACAAAACCCTTCAAATAGCCTCAAGCAAAGAAGATTTCAACAAACTTTTAGCTGCTATACCCGCCGAAAAACGCCAAGTTAAACTGCCCAACAACGAATTTTACTTCTACACTATCAGCAGCTTTGGAGCTATGGAATCGTTTTTGGATAGGATGAATAAGATAGCCAGTGGAGTAAGAGTAGACCTTGACCTTTTTCCTAGTGATGATGATTTAATGGAAGATGAGTTGAACGATTTACGCCAGCAGCTTTTGGAGGAGGAAGAGATGAACAGGTTAGATCAAGAAGAAGAAGACCTACTCAATCAAGAAGAGGATGGCCCTGTAATTGTTGACCCAAGACCAAAGGACAATACACCTCCGCCAAGCGATGAAGATTTGAATAACGATGCGCAACCTAAAGGTGGTAAAAAGAAAAAGGATGACACCAGTACCATTGAAGAAACTGATGATGAACCAGTTGACGAGGAAGTAGAACCGCAGCCCAAAGAAGAGGAAAATACGATACCAAAAGAAGTGCTAGACTGGGAGCAAAACCAAGATGGCAAAAAGAAAAAGAAAGGCAAAGACGAATAGGAAGATATGTGGGATTTAATTTTGAAAGGACTAAGCTATTTGGTAAGTATACCTGTGGAAACTAGAAACAGTGATCATAGCCCAAAACTTAAAGTATCATTAAAGAACGGGAGATATGCTCTAGCTACTAATGCGGTTTATTATTCGCACGAGGATAATTATACGTCATTTGTAAAAGCATTTGAGCAGCTAAAACCTACCCAAGAAAATACCAATCGTGTATTGGTGCTAGGTTATGGGTTGGGTAGCATACCCCATATATTGCACAAGCGCCACCATATTAAGGCACACTACACTGCGGTAGAAATTGACCCAGTAGTAGTTGGTATGGCACAGCGATATGGAAATTTACCTGAAGGCAGCCAAGTAAGTTGGTTAAATGCCGATGCCATATCTTTTGTAACCTTCAGTAAAGAGCAATATGACATGATTTGTATAGACGTATTTATTGACGAAAAGGTGCCCGCAGGTTTTTTAAAGAAAGAGTTTTTGCACGAAACAGTTAAGCTGTTAAAACCTGGCGGTAAATTGCTGTTTAGCCACTTAGTGGTTTCACCTGAGCAAAAACAAAGGGCTGGCGCCTATTTTGAAGAAACCTTCAAAGACATTTTCCCAACTGCTAGCGTTATAGATACAGGTGGAAATTGGGTGCTGCTTGGCAATAAAAATTAAGCTTTAAATCCAGTATCCACCCACTTTATTTATCTTCGTTCAACTTCTTCCTAAACTAAAAAAGGGTATATGAGAATATTGTTTTTGTCAATGGCGCTATTATGCGCTTCACTTTCGTCTTTTGCTCAAAAATTTCAAGTTAAATGGGGACTTGAGTATAAAAAGGAGGGTGGAATGTTCTCTCGCGATTTTCTATTGGGCAGCGATGGTAAGTACTTTTATGTACTAAGCGACCCTAGGGGCTAAGCGAAGGTGCTTAAGTTTGATTTCACTTGTAAATTATTGACCGCAACACCAATTACCTTTAGCACAGGTGGCAAAGAAAAAGCCCAAGTGGGTGGAATGCTTACCATGAAAAATAAAACTTATCTTATTTTGGCTAGCCGAAACAAAAAAGCCGATATTATCACGTTTTATCACACAGAGCTAAAGAATGGCTCCTTCAGCCCAACTGTAAAAAGCTTCTATTCCATTCCATTTTCATTCAATTTTGGTTCTGCTCTAAGCTTAGGTTACGGTTTTGCATCAATGGATGCAACTGAGTCTGCCGATTTTAAGAAAAGCCCAGGTGGTAACGTGGCAGCAATTGCTGCATCGGGTATTGGGGTAAATAAAGAAGAAGTGATTAAAATTTCTGTGCTAGATGAAAACTTAAAAGTACTTTGGGAAAAGCCATTTCCGCTAAAAGTTTCGGATCGTAACATATACATAGAACAATATGTTGTGAATGACAAAGGAGAAGTATTTATTGCCGCTAAACAATGGGACTCTAAAGAATCTTACAAAAAAGGATTACCTAAGTACGATTACAAAGTATACAAATTTACGGAAAGCGGCATGGCAGAAAGTACCATAAAATTAGATGGCGACAATGCACCATGGGATGCAGGACTTTTTCCAGCTCCTGATGGAGGTGTAAATTTAGGTGGTTTCTATACTAAAACCTCCACCCCTAAAGGAAGTGCTGACGGTGTTTTTTTTAGCATGGTAGATGAATCGAACAAAGTAAAATCAAGCGCTTATCCATTCACCGAGGAATTTTTAGAAGGATTACAAACCAAAAAGCAGGATAAAAAAGACGAGGGTATTACTAGGTTTTCAATTGATTACTTAGTTCGCTTTCCGGACGGTACATATTCGTTTATTGCTGAAAAATATTACATAACTACCTATACAACTACCGACAGCAAAGGAAACACCACTACAACTACTATTTATCACTCCGATGAAATTGTGGTGCCCCGTTTTTCTGGTACTGGCGAGTTGTTATCAATGGCAAAAGTGGAGAAAACTTTCTCGTTTAGAAACACGCCAATTTTTACATCTTACTCCTTCTTTGTTAAAGACAACAGCATAGTATTGGTATATAATGATTTTAAAACCAAAGAGGAACGCAAAGCCTCAGGAAAAGGCCGCGCTATATACACTGATATATGCTATGTAAGTGAAAATGGGGATGTAAAAATTGACAATATTTTTACAAGCAAAGACGTAGAGAAATATTACGTTCCAGGCAGCAGCGTAGATCTTGGAAACGGCAAGCACGTAGTAAAAGCAATAAAAGGCAAAATGTATACTTATGGGATAATTTCGCTCTAAGCTTTCCCTATTAGGCACAAAAAAGCCCCCAGAATATTCTGGGGGCTTTTTTGTGCCTATTTGTTTAATATACCTTAGGAAACCTTGTTGGGTCAGCCTCATGCATGAGGCCATAAAGCGTTTCAAAAACATCGTCAGGGCTTGGCTTGCTAAAGTAGTCTCCATCGCTGCCATAAGCTGCGCGGTGCGGCTGGGCGGTAATGGTTCGCGGCTCGGCATCCAGATGGAAATACCCCTTTTGGGTTTCCAATATCTGCTGTAAAATATATGCCGAAGCACCACCAGGCACATCTTCATCTAACACCACCAACCGGTTGGTCTTTTTCACCGATTCTACTATCTGGTGGTCAACATCAAACGGTAATAGCGTTTGCACATCCACCAACTCCACCGAAATGCCAAATGGCTTCAGCATTTCAATAGCTTCTTGCGCTACACGCACACAAGAGCCATAGGTAACCAAAGCAATATCAGTACCAGCTTGTAATACCTCTGGCTGCCCCAATGCTATTCTGAACTCACCTATGTTATTGGGTATGGCTTCTTTCAAACGGTATCCGTTCAAACACTCCACCACCAAAGCCGGTTCGTCGGCAGCCAACAAGGTATTGTACATACCAGCGGCTTGTACCATATTGCGCGGCACACAAACGTGCAAACCACGCAGGCTATTAATAATCATACCCATGGGGCTGCCCGTATGCCAAATACCCTCTAGCCTGTGCCCACGAGTACGGATAATCAACGGAGCCTTCTGGCCACCACGGGTGCGGTATTGCAGTGTAGCTAAATCATCGGTAAGCGGTTGCAAACCATAAATAAGATAATCAAGATATTGTATCTCGGCTATAGGTCTCAAACCACGCATAGCCAACCCCATTCCTTGTCCCATTATAGTAGCCTCACGGATACCAGTATCAAACACGCGCTTTACGCCATACTTATCTTGCAGGCCAGCAAATGCTTGGTTCACATCACCAATTTTGCCTACATCTTCACCAAAAGCCACTACCCTACTATCGCGCGCTAGTATGCTGTCAAAACATTGATTCAATATCTCGTAGCCATTTAGCTGCTGCGCAACATCATCATATTGGGCAGCTATCGGTTCTATCCTTAGGGCCGCTTGTGCCGACTCGCTGTGCAAATGGCTATTGAATTTCACTTTGCCATCTTGTAATAAGGTATCCAAATAACCTATCACGTTGTTTCGAGCAGCGCTATCCTCCCCTGTGGTAAGGCGCAGCGCCTTTTTAAGCGCAAGTATCACCTCTTTGCGCAAAGGCTCTAATGTTTTCTGTAAAGCCTCATTAGCTGCAGAAATGGCATCGCCATTAGCACTTTCTGTTGCCAGCGTATCCAACAACTGGCCCGCATAATTTATTTGGTTCTTTATCGGCTCCAAAAAGTTCTGTAGTGCCGATTTTTGGGCAGCACGCACGCTCTTTTTAGCCGCTTCTTCTATCTCCGTTAGCTCATCATCTGTAGCTAATTCGTTATCCAATATCCATTTCCGGAACTGGAGGTTACAGTCATATTCTTTCTCCCACTCTAAGCGCTCAGCACTTTTGTATCGCTCATGCGAACCTGAAGTTGAGTGCCCCTGCGGCTGGGTAACCTCTGTAATATGAAACAAGGCAGGAATATGTGTTTCGCGCACGCGCTCAACGGCTTTGGTGAAAGTTTCAATAAGCGCGGCATAGTCCCAACCATTCACGGTGTAAATTGCTATCCCTTTGCCTTCATCATCTACTTGAAAACCAGACAAAGCTTCGGAAATGCTTCCTTTGGTGGTTTGGTACTCCTTAGGCACAGATATGCCATAGCCATCGTCCCAAACACAAGTTACCAAAGGTATACCTTGCACGCCAGCGGCATTGATGGCTTCCCAAAATAACCCTTCGGAAGTGCTGGCATCGCCAATGGTAGCAAAGCTTACCTCACTGCCATTATGCGAAAACTTATGAGAACCTTCAACTACATTTTCCCTATATACTTTCGAGGCCAATGCCAAACCAACGGCGCGTGCCATTTGGCATGCAGTGGGTGAAGCATCGGCACTAGTATTAAATCGGCTGGTAAGGTCAACCCAGTTGCCATCGGCATCTAGGCTCCGGGTAGCAAAGTGCGCGTTCATTTGGCGACCTGCCGAAGATGGCTCGGCTTCCACATCGGGGTTGGCATATAATTGAGCAAAAAATTGCTCCATGGTGATTACACCAGTTGCAAACATCAAAGTCTGGTCTCGGTAGTAACCACTGCGGAAATCGCCATTGCGCACAACCTTAGCCAAAGCCACTTGGGCTAGCTCTTTACCATCGCCAAAAATTCCAAATTTGGCCTTACCTGTAAGCACTTCTTTACGGCCCAAAAGGCTCCCTTCGCGACTCTCGGTTACAAAACGATAGTCGTTGTGCACTTGGGCTTTAAACTCCTCGAAGGATAGTTCAGAACCTTGTCCAAACTTAGTTTTCACGTCGTTTTCCACCATTACTTTAGGCTTTTTTTGGGATAGTAAAGATAGGAAATTATAGGCTCATTTGATTTATTTCCTGCTGCTTCTTCTTGGTTAGCCCGGCCTTTACTAGTGCATAGCTTTGGCGTACAAGGAACTCCCATTCTTTTTGACTGAGGGCGTTAGCGGTTTTTACATGTATCCATTTGTAGCGAGCCAAATAAGCGGCTGGGATGATTTCAGGCCGAGCAATCAGTTCCTCAAACTCCTCATCCGCTACCTTAAAAGAAGCTTGAAACGGTCCATTTCCTAACCAAGTGGTGCAAAACATCTTATCACCAATAAGAAAGCATAAATCGTTGCCCCATTTAATATCTTCGGTTGCGCCTTTAAGGCTTAAACACAGGTCACGTAGTTGTTCATGGTGCATAGGGTTGAAGTTAACAAATCCTTAATTATCAATTTAGATAAGCAAAGTGCAACGTTTACTTTATCTTAACCATCCAATAAGCACAAACCCTCAATCCGCTCCATGAATTTTAACACTCCTTTAAAAACCATCGTTGTAATTTACCTTCTTTTTGCCACAACGATTGCACTTTATGCACAAGTAAATCCAGCAAATGTTACTATAGCCCGCGACTCGTTTGGCGTTCCGCACATTTTCGCCAAAACCGATGCTGAAGTAGCTTACGGTCTTGCGTGGGCGCATAGCGAAGATAATTTTAAAGACATACAGTTAAGTATGCTGGCCCCTAAAAACATGCTAGGCAGTGAATTGGGCAAGGATGGGGTGCTCTTTGACTACGCCATGCAATTTTTACAGATAGACTCTATTGTTGAAGCTCGGTATGAGTTGGATTTATCGCCACACTTTCGAGGAGTACTAGATGGTTATGTGCAAGGGCTTAACGACTATGCAACAGCCCACCCTAAAGAAGTTTTGAAGAAGAAAGCATTCCCGATAACGGGCAAAGATGTGATAAAGGGTTACGTAATGAATACCTCGCTAATGGCTGGCTTGGGCATGGCCCTAAAAGCCGCCAAAGACAATAAGATTACTGACTTTTTTAGCGCCAACGATATAGGCAGTAATGCCGTAGCTGTCGACCCAGAGCATATGGCCGATGGTAAAGGATACCTAGCCATTAATTCACATCAACCTATTGAGGGGCGTTTTGCTTGGTATGAAGCACATGTAAACAGCGAAGAGGGCTGGAACATGATTGGCGGCTTGTTCCCCGGTGGTATGTCGATTTTTGTCGGTAGCAACCCTAACCTTGGCTGGGCGCACACCACCAACTACCATAACTTTGGCGATATCCACTTACTGGAAATCAACCCTAAAAACAAGAACCAATATAAGTATGATGGCGAGTGGCGTACCTTTAAAAAAGATAAAGCCAAACTGCGCATCAAGCTGGCGGGTATTGTTATCGGTGTAAAAAAGAAATTGCAATGGACTGAGTTTGGCCCGGTGTTTAAAACCAAACAAGGCAAGTATTCCTTCCGTTTCCCTGGTTACATGGATATTAAGGCTGCAGAGCAATGGTTCTTAATGAACAAAGCAAGCAATTTTAAGGAATTTGAAACTGCCATAAAAATGCAGTCGGTGCCCTTATTCAATATCGTGTATGCCGATGTGGATGGCAATATTATGTTACATTCTGGCGGCCGAGTGCCAGAGCGTGACACAAAGCTAGATTGGACTTTCCCTATAACCGCTGCTACCTCTGCATATAAGTGGAACAAAATTGTGCCTTACGAACAGATGCCAACGGTGCTGAACCCTAGCTGTGGTTATGTTTTTAATGCAAACAATACTCCGCTGAAAGCTACTGGCGATACTTGTGATTGGACTGGCGAATTTGTGGGTCTGCAGCGGTTTATGTACAACCGCGGTGATCAATTTGACCGCCTATTGAAAGAGGCCCCAAAACCTTTTACAGTGGCTAAACTGAATGAGATTAAATTCAATACCAGCTATGCGCCCAACGGCACATACATGAGCCACTTTAAGGCTATGTATACTTTGGATGGAAGCAAGTACCCAGACATTACCGATGCCATACAGAAGCTTAAAAATTGGAACTTGGGCGGCAATGCCGATAATAAAGATGCTTCCTTAGCCTTGATAATACATGATAAACTCAGCAAAAAGCACGATGTGCCTTTTGCTTTCTTGATGATACAGCAGAAACTGGTGAGCGAAGAGGATGCTGTTTGGGCCATACGTGAAGCCAAAAAATTTCTACTAAAAACCCATGGCACTTTAGATGTACCCCTAGGCATGGTGCAGCGACACATACGTGGTGAGGTAAGCTTGCCTGCTAGCGGCCTGCGCGAAGTGCCCCGTGCTGCCGATGCTGTGCTATTCGACAAAAAGAAGGGTATTTATCGTTTAAATGGCGGAGATGGATACATACAGATAGTGCGTTACAGCAAGGATAAGGGTGCCGAGATATTGAGTGTAAACGCCTATGGTGCCAGCGACCACCCGGATAGCCCACACTATACCGACCAAATGGAGCTGTTTACCAACCAACAGTTTAAACCGATGACGTTTGATAAAACCACCATCCTTAAAAACGCTTTAAAGGTTTACACCCCTGGACAGATAGACTGGAATGCGGGTAAATAATGGCTATACAGGCTATAAGGGTGCTAGCTATGTTAAATACCCTTACTTTTTTGCTGCTGACAAGGCTTGCATTATCATCTACAGGTATACTTAAATGGACTTGTTCAACGTTTGGTTTTATTGCAAAGTACCTGAAAATACAAGCTGGTGGGAGTTTTCGTCGTGTAACGTAAAAGGCACCGAGCCTTGCCCTTGGCCCAACGATAGGCGTTGGGTGCTCGGTAAGTAAACGGGAGATTTAAACGCCACTTCGATACTTTGATATGGGCGACCGTTAAGCTCCTCGGCGTACTTTACCAAGCGACCGACGGAATACCAACCATGTAATATGGATGTTTTGAATCCCATGACTTTGGCAAATAGCTTGGAGATGTGTATCGGATTAATATCGCCCGACACGCGGGCATAGCGCCTACCGTAGTTGGCGGGTATGGTCCATAACTCAGTGTGGGCCACTGCAAATTCCAAATTCGGTGCCTCATGTCGTTGACCTTTGGTTTTCGATTTGCGTTTGGCCATATATTGGCTTTCGCAATAGGCAACCTTTGTGCCGTTTTGTATTATATCAACAACAAAACTTGGCAACAACGAACCCTCACCTTTGTATGGCACTGTGGCATAAGAAACTAGTGTAAATGGCTGCCCAAAATCGAGTGGTGCCAATTGCTCTAGCTTGTTGGCCATGTGCACCATGCCTGGTATGGCAATGGTAAACTCCTTATCGGCCATTAGGGCTACCTGTGCCCGCTGAGCCAGCAAATACAAGTAACATAGCGGTTGTGGGTTGTTCCATTCCAAAAAAGCGCAGTACTGCTTCACATCCGCGGCATCAATCATTACCCCATCAAACACTCGCTGCAAGCTGATACCTCCGGGCTTAACCTTCACGCCCTTTATCAAACTAAGCGCCGAAGGAATAATGAGTTGCGATAGTTTGGGCAGTTGGTACATTGGTGGTTGGCTAATTATTTGGAGGTGAATACTAAAGTTACGGCTTTTTGAGATTGGTAACCCATAATGCGGTTTGCCTTTTTTCAGTTTTCATTATCTTAGTCTAAGTATCAGACTAGCGCCTTACTTACCGTAGTATTGAACATTAATATACCACAATGTTATTTCAAGAAACCCAATTCCTTAGATATCCACCGCTATATATTTTGCTTGCAACTTGCTGGGGTAGTACTGTTGGCCTCATGCTTATAAGCGATGCTATCTGGTGGTACTATTTGGCCATAAGCGCAGTATTTTTGAGCGTAATTTTGCTTTTGTATTCGAGTAAACTTACCATCAAAATAGTTGCTGAAAATATTACCCTCAGCATGTTTCCTTTTTTTGGGAACAAGGTGTTTTCCTTTTCTGAAATCGCGTCCATTAGGGTGCACGAAATAAACCCATTGTTGGATTATGGCGGCTGGGGATACCGCATTGTTCCATTTCAAAACACCGCCGCCTGCATTATGCAAGGCAGCAAAGGAGCTACTTTGGTTTTGAAAAAAAGCGACCAGAAAATTGTAATCAGTTTAAAAAATGTAGCAGCATTTGAAATGGCCTTGACCCAAACAATGTATGGTAGCAAAAATCCTTAACCATTAGTTGTTCAATTTCATATTCACTTTTCAAAAGCTTAAGGTAAGGTTTGAGTGACCTAAATACAATTTGCCATTTTCAAATTTCCAAATTGGCACATTTTCAAATTAGCTAGTTCTCCCCGCCACTCATATCAAACATAGCACCCAACAAATCTTTGAAGCGCACGCCAGTTTCTAGTTGGTGCTTATTCAGTTGACTAAACTCAGCCAACCCGTGCAACACAAACTCCATATAAAAGAGTTTTTCAGGACCTTTTACTTCGGGGTGGTACTTTTTTACAAGGTCGTCTAGGCCATCTACAGCCAATAGGCGGTGGGCATAGTCCTTATCTTTTACCTCGTTCAATATATCCAGGGTATTCAGGTTAAACCAGTCTACAATTACTTGGTACGGATTGGCATCCTTCTTTTTGCGCAGCTTCTCTGGGTTCGGGAAATACTCTGCAAACAGGGTACGGATAGATTTGCTCAATAGGTTTTGAGCCACAATGTACGGGCCTTCTTGCTCGCCTTCGTACACCAACTCTATCTTGCCCGTAATGGCGGGTATAATGCCCCAAAAATCGCCCATGCGAACGTAAGTCTTGTCCTCGCCATTGATGATGCTGCGGCGTTCGGCAGCACTAAACAAGTTCTCAAAAGCCGAGATGGTCAAACGCGCGCTTACGCCGCTCTTGGCATCCACAAACTCGCTGCTGCGCGCCTCCACGGCAATCTGCTCGTTTAGGGTTAGGGCCAAATCGCTATAGCCCACCGTGGCTTTTTGCTCGGCGGTAAGCTCCGCTTCTTGCAATGTTATAGATTTGGAGATGGCAATATCCTTAGGGTAGTGCGTGAGTATTTGGCTCTCTATGCGGTCTTTCAGTGGTGTAACAATGCTGCCACGGTTGGTGTAATCCTCAGGGTTGGCCGTAAACACAAACTGAATATCCAGCGGCAGGCGCAGCTTAAAGCCACGTATCTGTACATCGCCCTCCTGCAAAATATTGAATAGCGATACCTGTATGCGCGCCTGCAAATCGGGCAACTCATTGATTACGAAGATGCACCTATTGCTGCGCGGCACCAACCCAAAATGGATTACCCGCTCGTCGGCATAGCTAAGGCGCATGTTGGCGGCCTTAATAGGGTCCACATCGCCAATCAAATCGGCCACCGAAACATCGGGCGTAGCCAGTTTTTCGGCATACCTATCGCTGCGGTGCAGCCAGGTTATCGGGGTTTTGTCGCCCAGCTCGGCTATCTTTTCCACGCTCTGTTTGGTAATGGGCAGCAGCGTGTCCTCGTTCAGTTCGCTGCCTTCCAGCACGGGCACCCACTCATCCAGCAAGTCCACCATCAGGCGGGCAATGCGCGTTTTAGCTTGACCGCGCAGACCCAGCAAAATCATGTTGTGCCTCGATAGTATGGAGCGTTGCACATCGGGTATCACGGTTTGGTCGTAGCCCAAAATGCCCTCAAACATGGGCTGTTTAGCCTTCATGCGCGCCACTAGGTTGTCGCGTATTTCTTGCTTTATCGTTTTCGGGGTATATCCAGCGGCCTTTAGTTCGCCGATGGTTTGGGATTTTGGTTGTTTCATATTGTTTTGTCTGAATCAGAATTCACAGAATTCCTAAATTTTAGAATTCAAATATTATGGGTCATTTTCAAATTTTCAAATTGGCTAATTTTCAAATTAACTACATCCGCTTCTTCCTACCCCTTTCAAAATCTTCAAACAGCAGCTCACCTAAACCTTTAAGGCCGGTGTAGAAGGCTTTGCCGTGGTTTACTTCCGTAAACTCCTCTACAAAGCGCTGCAGGTGCGGGTCGGTGGCAATCATGAAGGTAGTGATAGGTATGCGCAGGCGGCGGGCGGCTTTGGCCAGCGTGAGGGTTTTATTGATGATTTTTCGGTCGAGCCCGAAGCTGTTTTTATAGTATTCGCCGTTTTCCATCATACAAGTTGGCTTGCCATCGGTTACCATCATTATTTGCTTGTTGGCATTTTTGCGGCGGCGTAGCAAGTCCATGGCCAGTTCAAGACCGGCAATAGTGTTAGTATGGAAAGGCCCCACTTGCAGGTACGGTAGGTCTTTTATCTCAATTTGCCAGGCATCGTTGCCAAACACGATAATGTCCAGCGTGTCTTTCGGGTAGCGGGTGGTAATTAGTTCGGCCAATGCCATGGCCACCTTTTTGGCGGGTGTAATGCGGTCTTCGCCATACAATATCATGCTATGCGAAATATCAATCATCAGCACAGTGCTGGTGTTGGTATTGAATTCCGTTTCGAGCACCTCTAGGTCGTCTTGCGTTAGCTTAAACGAATCCATGCCGTGATTTATTTGCGCATTGCGCATGCTCTCGGTAAGGCTTATGTTTTCCAGCGCATCGCCAAACTCAAACGGGCGACTGTCGCTGCTGCGCTCGTCGCCTAGACCAGAAAATGGAGTTTTGTGACTGCCGCGATTGCCCTTCTTGAGTTTTCCAAAAATCTCTTCTAACGCATTCTGGCGGATGGCTTGCTCGGTTTTTGGTGTTATGGTCATGCCACCCGTTACTTCATCATCTTTCAAGTAGCCTTTCTTTTTGAGGTCTTCGATGAAGTCGCCAATGCCATATTTGTTGTCGGTCAGTTTGTACTCGTTGTCCAATTCGTTTAGCCAGCTAATAGCCTCGTTCACATCGCCACTGGTATAGGTAAGCAACTCTTTAAAAATTTTTAATAGCTTATCGAAAGGCGTTTGGTCCTTGTCAGATGGGTCGAATTTGGAGAAGCGATAGCCGAGCATGCTATTTGGTTATTGGTTATTGGTTATTGGTTATTGGTTAAAGTGTGTTCAACTTAAAAAGTTCACTATTTTCATTCAATCTTACTTCCTCGCCTAAGGCGAGACAAGCTTTAAATCGCATTTCGTACCTGATACTTGATACTTGATACTTGATACTTGATACTTGATACTATCAAACACTATTACCGCAGATTGGTTTCAAAAAAAGGAAAGAAAGCGTGCAATCACTTCCAATACTGGTTGTACAGTTAGGTCATCAGGCTGTTTATAACTCCAACACTACCAACTATGCTTTTTCCGTTTATTTGTATCCAAACCCTATATTTTGGATCAGGAACAGATTTTATCTCCAAAGCTGATATTGTCATTCGTACTGGGTTATTTTGCTTTGCTACTGGCTGTGGCTTGGTATACCGGTCGCAAAAGCAGCAACCAGAGTTTTTTTATCGGTAGTAAAAGCTCGCCTTGGTACCTTGTGGCCTTTGGCATGATAGGCGCCAGCGTGAGCGGGGTTACGTTTATATCTATACCCGGTGCGGTGGGCAATGCAACCAGCCCTAACTTCGCGTTTAGTTATATGCAGATGGCCTTGGGCTATGTGCTGGGTTATGTGGTGATTGCCCTAGTTCTTATGCCGCTTTATTACCGCCTCAACCTTACTTCTATTTATACCTACCTAGAGCAGCGGTTCGGTACTTTTTCGCACAAAACTGGGGCCACATTTTTCCTTATTTCTCGCACTATAGGCTCGGCATTTCGGCTCTATTTGGTGGCCATTGTGCTGCAAATGTTCGTGTTCGATCATTGGGGTCTGCCCTTTGTGTTTACCGTTGCATTCACCTTGCTCCTTATCTGGATATATACCCGTAAGGGAGGTATACACACCGTAGTGTGGACCGATATACTTCAGACCATTTTTATGCTGCTATCGGTAGTGATTACTATCTATTACATCAGCAGTGACATGGGACTTTCTGTTGGAGAGCTTGTTAACTTGGTGGCGGATAGCCAGTACTCCCAAATGTTTTTTTGGGATCCTAAAGCTGATTCCTATTTCTGGAAGCAGTTTATAGGCGGGGCGCTCATTGCGATTGCAATGACTGGGCTTGACCAAGATATGATGCAAAAGAACAATAGCTGCAAAAACATTGGCGAGGCACAGCTCAATATGTTCAGTTCTAGCTTTGTGTTTTTGTTTGCCAACCTCCTGTTCGTATCGGTTGGAGCTATGCTTTACCTTTATGCCGCTAGCAAAGGCATCGCTATACCCGAAAAAACCGATTATCTATTCCCTACTTTAGCCTTTAAGTATTTTACACCTTTTGCCGGCATTGTGTTTATTATTGGGCTCATTGCCGCAGCCTACTCTAGTGTCGATAGCGCCCTTACGGCGCTTACTACTTCGGTTTGTGTAGATTTATTGGGTTTCGAAAAAGAGCAGCTTAAAACCGAGGCGCAACTGCAGCAAACCCGCGAGCGGGTGCACATTGGTGTTACTATGGTGATGTTTTTGGTAGTAGTGGCCTTTAAATATGTCCTCTCTGCCGATGTGGTATCGGCCCTGTTCAAAATTGCGGGTTTTACTTATGGGCCATTGCTGGGACTTTTTACCTTTGGTATCCTCACCAAGCGCAGTATACAAGATAACCTGGCACCACTGGTTTGTATAGCGGCACCCGTTATATGCGTTATCCTCAACGCCAACTCAGCCCAGTGGTTTGGCGGCTACAAATTCGGCATCGAAATATTATTATTAAACGGGGGTTTAACCTTTGTGGGGCTGTGGCTAATAAGCAAACGTGGCGAGTTGGTTTTGGGTAGGTAGGTTAATTTTAGACGATAGAATCACAGCCTGTTTTGACTAACCCACGTCCTTTTTTGACGAGGACGAAACGCACCTCGCGTCTTTAGACGCACAGCAAGCCGTAACTCAAATTCGCCTTTTATTTTCGATTTTAGGTTTACGACTTATGAATGGGTTATGTAATTAGCATTTTGGGTTGAGCAATTAACGAAGCGCTGTAATATAAAATTGATTTTCCACTTTACCTCAATCGTAAATCTAAAATCGTACCTCATAAATATTTTTAGTCTAGTCTAAATTTTAGTTTTGATAGTTTAAAATTTTGTTGTTAATTTTGTGTTAACTAGACTATGAGAACTCCTGCGCTGATACTATTAACCTTTTGCACCCTGCTTTGGATGGGGTGCACCAACGAGGCTAAGAAAACCACTACCACCGGCGGTAAAATTTATATAGTAACCACCACGGGTATGCTAGCCGATGCCGTGCAACACGTGGCGGGCGAATATGCCACCGTTGAAGCCCTGATGGGCCCAGGCGTTGACCCACACCTTTACAAAGCTACGGGCAGCGACCTGAGCAAACTGAACAAAGCCGACCTGATATATTACAACGGCCTGCACCTTGAAGGCAAAATGACCGAGGTAATGGTCAAGCTTGGGCAAAAGAAACCAGTAATAGCATTGGGCGATAAACTTCCGCCCGAAAGGCTTATAAACCATGGTGCGGCGCACGACCCACATATTTGGTTTGATGTATCACTATGGGCCGAAATTTTGCCTTTGATAGCAGATGAACTGATAGCTTTTGATGGTGCACATGGCCAAGTATATGCCGAAAACTCGATCAAGTATCAAAAAGAACTATTAGAACTGGATGCTTGGGTGAAGGAGCAACTGAACAACATACCACCCAACCAACGGATATTGGTAACGGCGCACGATGCTTTCGAGTATTTCGGCAAAGCTTATGATATGGAAGTGCGTGGCCTGCAAGGTATATCAACCGTGAGTGAGTATGGCTTAAAAGACGTAACCGATGTGGTAGATATGCTTGTGAGCCGCAAGATAAATGCCGTGTTTGTGGAAAGCTCGGTAAGCGATAAGGCTCTTAAAGCCGTGGTGCAAGGGGCCGCCGACCAAGGGCACACCGTAAAAATTGGCGGCACGCTATTTAGCGATGCCATGGGTGCGGGCGATAAACCAGAAGGTACCTATGTGGGCATGGTAAAGTATAACGTAACAACCATAGTAGAGGCCCTGAAATGATTCAGCACGTTGACAACCCGATAATTGAGGTGCACGACCTTACCGTGAGCTACGACAAAAAACCGGTGCTCTGGAACGTCGATTTCACGATACCCGCAGGGGCTTTGGTGGGCATCATAGGACCAAACGGTGCGGGAAAATCAACGCTAATAAAAGCCATGATGGGTTTGTTGCCATTGAGCAGCGGCTATACGGAGTTGTTTGGCAAAAAGCTTAACGATGTGCGCAAGCGCGTGAGTTATGTACCGCAGCGCGAAAGCGTGGATTGGGATTTTCCAGCAAGCGTGATGGATATTGCCCTGATGGGTCGCTACGGACAGCGCGGACTGTTCAATCGTATTACTGCCGAAGACCGGTCTATTGCTCGTCAAGCATTGGAGGAAGTGCACATGCTGGAGTTTGCCAACAGGCAAATCGGTCAACTTTCGGGTGGGCAACAGCAACGGGTATTTCTGGCCCGTGCCCTTGCGCAACAAGCCGACCTATACTTTATGGACGAGCCCTTTGCTGGCGTAGATGCCGCAACCGAAGGTGCCATAATTGAGCTATTGAAAGAACTAAAATCGCAAGGCAAAACCATACTTGTGGTGCACCACGATTTGCAATCGGCTGCCGATTATTTCGATTGGATAGTATTGCTCAATACCCGTTTGGTAGCATCTGGCCCAGTAAAAGAAGTGCTCACCCCTACCCTGTTGCAAGAAACCTACGGCGGCAAGCTTTCGCTGCTAGCCCAAGTTGGCGACATTGCCAGTAGCAAGGGTGTGGGAACACGAGAATAATTTGAAAATGTGGCAATTTGAAAATTTGAAAATGAAAACAATTAAGAACATACCTTTTTAACCGCCATTTCCAAATTAGCTCATTTTCAAATTTCCTAATTAAGAACAACATGAATTCACTATCCCAATTCCTCTCACTCTCCGATGCCAACGTGCGATACGTGGTTATCGGGTGTGTGTTGTTGGGTATTAGTTCAGGTTTGATGGGGGTTTATACCCTACTGCGCAAGCGCGCCCTTATTGGCGATGCCATTGCGCACGCGGTATTGCCGGGAATATGTATCGCCTTTATGCTTAGTGGCGTGCGCA
Source organism: Sphingobacteriales bacterium (assembly GCA_027486795.1). Lineage (GTDB taxonomy): Bacteria > Bacteroidota > Bacteroidia > Chitinophagales > CAIOSU01 > CAIOSU01. The sequence continues at coordinate 47,581 of JAIXOI010000042.1, forward strand.
ATACTTGGGTGTTGTTTGCAGGGGCAGTGGTTACGGGTAGTTTGGCCGTTTATTTGGTCGATTTAATTACCCGCCGCAGCCGCCTAAAGCCCGATGCTGCCATAGCTTTAGTGCTTTCCGTATTTTTTGGGGCTGGAATTTTATTGCTCACCATTATACAAAGCAGCGGAAACGCAGCCCAATCGGGGCTGGATAAGTTTTTGTTTGGTAAAGCCGCCGCCATGTTGCCCGAAGATTTGTGGCTATTTGGCGTGGTGCTATTGTTGGTCGTTTTGGTCTTACTTACTGGATATAAAGATTTTAAGCTACTGGCGTTTGATAAGGGCTATGCCCAAAGCCAAGGCATCCCCGTGAAAGCCTTAGAGATGGTGCTTTCAACGCTTACTGTGCTCACTGTTGCTACTGGCATACAAGCCGTGGGCGTGGTGTTAATGTCATCCTTGCTAATTGCCCCTGCCGCAGCCTCACGCTATTGGACCCACCGCCTATCGGGTATGTTGATATTATCGGCTATTTTGGCCACCCTTGGTGCTTACATTGGCGCGTTTATATCCTACACCAAACCCGGCATGCCTACCGGGCCTTGGATAGTAGTGGTGCTATCTTGCATTACCCTTGCCTCTATGCTGTTGGCACCCAACCAAGGGGTTATAGCCCGTTACTTACAACGCCGCAAGCACCGCAACAAAATATTGCAAGAGAACATTCTCAAGGCGTTTTTCCATTTGGGAGAGAAAAAGAACAACCAAGCCTTGGCCTTTGGGATGGAAGTGCTGCGCCAACAGCGCGACATGCCTGTTGCCCGATTAAAATCGGGTCTTAGACAACTGGTGCGCCAGGGCAGCTTATTAGACACTAACGAAGGCTACCAACTTACTCGCTCAGGCTTGGAAGCCGCCACCCGCGTGGTAAGGTTGCACCGCTTATGGGAACTGTACCTATCGCGCCACCTAAATATTGCGCCCGACCACGTGCACGAAGATGCCGAAGGTATTGAGCACTTAATAACCCCGGAACTGGAGCGCGAATTAGAACTATTGCTCGATAGCCCTGGCATTGACCCACATGATAGCCAAATACCTTACACCCAAAAAGACCGAAACCGCTAATGGATGCCTTCTGGATCATATTAACCGGTAGTTTGGTGGCGCTCAATGGGGCGCTGTTGGGCAGCTTTTTGCTGCTTCGCCGCATGAGCTTGGTAGGAGATGCCATTAGCCATGCCGTATTGCCAGGCATAGTAGTGGCCTACCTTTTTACCGCCAGCCTTACCTCGCCGTTTCTGCTAGTAGGCGCGGCACTTACTGGTCTGGCTGCTACTTGGATTATCGAAACCCTAAACCAAAAGGCACGTTTGCAACACGATGCCGCCATTGGCTTAACTTTTACGCTGCTGTTTGCCATTGGGGTTATACTAGTAGCCTCCTTTGCAGGGCAAATTGACCTAGACATGGACTGTGTGCTATATGGTGAAATAGCTTACGTGCCACTCGATACTATTACCCTTGCCTCAGGAATAGGCATGGGACCTAAGCAAGTCTGGACATTGGGCATTGTATTTGTTGGACTAATCATACTACTACTTACTGGCTACCGCGGCCTCAGCCTTACCACCTTCGATGCGGGCTATGCCGCGGCGCTGGGTTTCAACACCTCGTTTTGGCACTATGCCTTAATGGGTGCTGTGTCGCTGTCAACGGTAGCAGCTTTTGAGTCGGTGGGTGCTATATTGGTGGTGGCTTTTTTAGTAGGCCCAGCTGCTACTGCCTTTTTACTCACTCGTAGCCTAAAATGGATGCTACTTATTGCCAGTGCCGTGGGCATTGCCTCGGCAATAAGCGGTTATTACCTGGCCCTTTGGCTCGATGGTTCTATCTCTGGCGCTATGGCTTTGATGACAGGGGTGATATTTGCTTTAGCGTTTGTTTGGCAAATGGTGGTGAAACGATAATAACAAGTTAGGAAGTGAACAAATAAAGCAATAGGCGGGTTAATCATCTTGAAAACCGCCCCATACCATCATGAAAGCCATTTGGAACAACCAAGTTATAGCAGAAAGCGACGAGACCATTGTAGTAGAGCGTAACCATTACTTTCCGCCCTCAAGCATCAAAAGTGATTTTTTTAAACAGTCGGATAAGCAAACTACTTGCCCTTGGAAAGGTTTGGCATCATACTACACTATCGATGTTGACGGAAAGGCCAACACCGATGCCGCATGGTACTATCCTGAACCTAAAGATGCTGCCCAGAACATTAAAGGCTACGTGGCTTTTTGGAAAGGAGTGACCATTGAGAATTAAGCCAATTTCTTTAATTCTGTAAATTCGTTCACAAAAGCCTTTATTTCGTCCCACTGAGTGTATTCATGGTCATGTTTGGTATCAGTGCTAGCACCTGATTTCTTGGCAATTAATCGCATTATCATCTTTTTAAGGAAATCATATTCCATATATTTAAGAGCCCCTGCCACTTGCAAGGTTTGAGTTGGTTTCCACTCGCAATATTTCAAAAAGTGGTTGGTTATTTCGTATAACTCTTCCCACGATTCTTTATCATCGCTAGCAGCAGTAAGGCTTACCGATAAAAATGCCGAAGGCATCTTATTTAGCTGGATTGAATATTTCTTTGCATACTCGGCCACGGCGGCATGATACTTACCCATGTGAATTGACGAGGCAATAATCACTGCATCAAAACCATCTGGATTAAATAACTCATTGGCCGAATCGCATAGGGTAACTATACATTCACGCTCTTGCGCTACATCTTCAACGAAGTGCGCAATCTTTCTTGTTTGGCCCTCAGTAGTGCCATATAGTATCAATAGTTTCATAGTTATTATTTGTACAAATTTCATTTATATTGCTATTCAAAATAGTAACAAGCCTCATCTACCAACATGATAAACACTTCTTTTCGTTGCTAATGTTTTATCTTGCATCTATGTTATTCAAAAACATACATTACCAAGGCACATTAAGCAATTTGCTTCTGTTGCCTACCATTTTTTTTGTCATTGTTACTGCAATATTGGCGATAGTATGCTATTTGGTTTGGGATGTAAATATGTGGGAAGGTTGGACTTTAGGCAGCAACGGCACCAACACCATTTTTTGCGAGCAAAACCACCTAACTGAATTTATTCGCCAGCGCGCCAATACCTGGAGCAATTTGGCATACCTCTTTTATGGGTTGATTTGTGCCAAGCTTGCCCTGCACGACAAGGCCAGCAAACCACAAGCTAACTTCATTACTCGCAACCCAGCAATATCGTGGGTGTTTGGGTTTACGTTTTTATACCTTTGCTTTGGCAGCTTCTTTTTCCATGCCTCTATTACCCGCATAGGGCAGCACTTTGATATGGGCGGCACTTATGCACTAGTTGCTTTTCCGGTATTGATTAACCTATCCCAGATTTATCGTCACTATAAAGCAATAAGCGATACAAGGCTAACTCAAATAACGATAGTTGCTGCAATAGCAGTATTTGCACTTTTATTTGGTCTTAAATGGCAAATGAATTCTAGCATATTGCTGCCAGCTTTAATCGTAGCGGTATTGGTTTCAACGCTATGGTATCATGGCATAAGCAAAGCGCCATATCAAATGTGGTTTGGGGCTTTGGCAATCCTAAGCATGAGCACAGCCTTTTTTATTTGGTGGCAAGATGTTACAAAAAATTGGTGCGACCCTGAGAGCCTGATTCAAGGCCATGCCTTTTGGCATGTACTTACAGGCTTAGGCGGTTTCTTTGTATATTTAATGTTGCGAAGTGAAAAAACTACTGCCCAGCCAGCTCAGGAATAAAGCGAAACTTGCCAAAATACAGTTTTGAGAAAAGACTGTCGCTATTGCCATAGAATAATTGTCCATTAGGTGCCTGAACCAACAAGTTGGTATCAACTACAAAAGTACTGTAGATAAAAGTATCTAAATTATTGGTGATTATCTTCAGCACATAATCAGGCATTTTCAATGCTCTGTCTTCGCCATAAACCACCCTGCAACTTGTTTGTGCATTGGTAATTTTACTAAAGTAAGTGGCCGTGGCTGCGGCATCGGTTTGTATGGTATCCATAAACCAAGCTCCGGCCCTTCTATCCAAATTATAGGAGCTAAAACTAGGCAACGTATACTCTAGGCGTATCCAAGTTGATGTATCGGCACTTACCAATTGCTTTAGGCTACCTGAACAGTCTATTTCAAAATCTCTCAATTGTTTTCGCTCCTGAAACTTCCTATTTTCGTTTACCTCAATAGCTGTATCAATATTGCGGGTAATAACTATACCCACCAGCAACACTGCACAAAGCACGATAATAGTAATATTGGAAAACCGATTTAACATAAGCCCAAAACTGAGGAAAATATTACAATAAAAAAAGGTAGCCCGAAGGCTACCTCACAGTTAATAAGTCGTGACTGGTTAGTCAATCTTACAGATGTAGGTGTCAGGATCCAGCGGGCGGTCGTTTAGCTGGTCTTCTGAATCCGAGCAGGCATCCTGTGCATCAATTAGGTTTTGATTCACAATTGCAGTACTGCTCTCAACATTACCATCTTGATCTTTACAAGTGCACACATAGTCGCCGTTCTCATCTTTGTTGCATGATGCAGCAAATACCATAGTAGATGCAATACCTAATACTAAAATCCAATTTTTCATAAAACTTTGTTTTTATACTTAACCAATTGAAAATTAAATTAGTTCATATAAAAATAAAATAAAATGAAATTACAACTTGGATGAGGTACTTTTTTAGCTAGAACCGATGTGAGTTGTCACTATTGGATAAAAAATATCCTTAATAAAAGGATGAATTAAATGCAAGTTTAGGTAACATTACATCCAATCTGGTATAAAAATTGTTGAATGGTATGGACAAAAAAGGCCACCCGAAGGCAGCCTTTTCATAACTCGTGGCTTTTGAACTTACTTGATAGAACCACCTACTAATAAGCAGCCTGCTTCGAACGCATCTCGCTCATCGCCGTCTTTTGAGCAAAACTCTTGGTCAGCTACACCTGAACCATACTCACAAGTAATACATTTTTCACAAGAAGTGAACCCTACAGCAGCAAATACTGCTATCATTAAAATAATTTTGTTCATTTGTTTTAGTTTAAGTTAGTTTGTTAGTAATCCTTATACAATATTAATAAAGCTTTACCAAAAACAAAACCTATCAAGGATTAAACATTAATACCAAAATACTTAACAACCTCTAACAAATACAAACCAGCTATCCACGGCTGAATAACACATCCCTTTATCACTTCTGGGCCTTTTTAAACAACCAGATACCCAGCCCAAGAAAAACAAAATTCGGAATCCAGATACCTAAAATAGGGGGCAAATTTCCGTTGGTAGAGAAAGTTTTGGAAAACTGGGTAAACACTATATAAAGACCTGCCAATGCAAAGCCCATTGCCAAATGAAACCCCATACCACCGCGAACTTTTCGAGATGCTATAGTGGCACCAATTAAAGTTAATATAAGCACCATAGCGCTATCGGCAGTTCGCCGGTATAACTCAATGTAATAAAATTCAACACCTTCCTCTCCTCTGGCCTTCATCAAATCAATATATTCTAGCAACTCGGTGGTATTCATTTCCTCCTTACTGTTTTTCCTTTTTTCAAGATCAATTGGGGTAAAGTTATAAATGGTATCAAAGCTTTTACCCTGTTCAAAGGTTTCTCCATCCCGATTAAACTCTCTTACAACATAGTTTTTTACCGTCCATTTACCTGTATTGCCATTCCATTGAACCCTATCGCTTCGTAACTTATATACCAATTGCCCTTGGTTAAATATTTCGTAAGAAAACTTGTAACCCGTGCTATCATTACTAGCATAATTTTCCATGAAAATATAATGGTTCTTTTGCACCTGCAGATGAACATTTTTACGATATCTAGCATAGGCATTTATATACTTAACCTCAAATGCCAGTCTTTGTTTGTTGGCATTAGGTACAGCATAGTTATTGCCCCACCACAACATAGCAGCAATGAGCAAAGCAGCCACGAAAAATGGAAGTAACACCCTGTAATAGCTTATGCCACTGGCCAACATGGCCACTATCTCGGTTCGGTATGCTAGCCTGGAAGTAAAAAATATTACTGCAATGAACACAAATAGCGGCGTAAGCAGCGCATCGATATGCGGAATAAAATTGACATAGTAATCTAAAATTAGCTCGCTTATCGGTACTTGCTTTTCAATCAGGTCGTCAAGCTTCTCAACCAAGTCAATTACCACTGCCACCATAGTAAATAGCAATAGCGCAAACACAAATGTGCTTATAAACTTATGGAAGATGTATATGTCGAGCTGCTTAAACACCTATGTTATAGTCGTTGCATGAATTTTTTAATGGCACCTTCTTTCCAAGTATAAAACGTACCTGCCAATATTTGCTTTCGTGCCTCGCCTACCATCCATAAATAAAAAGAGATGTTGTTAATGCTTGCTATTTGCAAGCCCAACAGTTCGTTGGCAGCAAACAAGTGCCTTAAGTAAGCCTTGCTGTGCCTGCGGCTTGTGCTTGCTGGGCTAAACTCATCAATGGCACTAAAATCGTGCTCCCACTTTTTATTCTTAATATTAATGATACCCTGAGTAGTAAACATCATTCCATTACGGCCATTGCGCGTAGGCATTACGCAATCAAACATATCCACGCCTAAGGCTATACTTTCTATAATATTAGCAGGAGTGCCAACGCCCATTAGGTAGCGAGGCTTATCGGCTGGCAAAATATTGCAAACCAGTTCGGTCATAGCATACATATCTTCGGCTGGCTCTCCAACGCTCAATCCGCCTATGGCATTGCCTGGCATACCCTTGCTGGCAATATATTCTGCCGACTGTTTCCTCAAATCAGGGTAAACACTACCCTGTACAATGGGGAACAGGGCTTGCTCATAGCCATACAGCGGCTCGGTTTCGTTAAAACGCTTCACACACCTATCCAACCATCTATGGGTAAGGTGCATGCTATTGGTGGCATACTTCAGCTCACAAGGGTATGGCGTGCATTCGTCAAAGGCCATAATTATATCGGCACCAATGGTACGCTCCGTATCCATTACATTTTCGGGCGTAAATAAGTGCTTGCTACCATCAATATGCGATTGGAATTTTACACCCTCCTCGGTTATCTTGCGTCTTTCGGCCAACGAAAACACTTGGTAGCCACCGCTATCCGTTAATATCGGGCCGCTCCAGGTATTAAATTTATGCAATCCGCCAGCCATTTTAAGGGTTTCGAGGCCTGGGCGAAGGTATAAGTGATAGGTATTGCCTAAAATAACTTGGGCCTGCACTTCTGTTTCCAATTCGGCAAAGTGCACCGCCTTTACCGTACCCACTGTGCCAACTGGCATAAATATGGGCGTTTGGATGACGCCGTGCCCTGTTGTAATTTCGCCTGCCCTTGCTTTGCTACCAGGGTCCTTTGCTTGTATGTTAAATTCCACGATGCCTACAGAAAATGATTAATTTAGGCAAAGTAACGAAACCCCCACCAATTTGGACATTTGGCTACTGATTATTTACATTTTGATTGGCACACAGTTGGCGGCCTTTATTCCGCTTGCTGCTGTGTGGATGCTTTATGAGTATCCGCATCGCGACAAAAATGAAAAAGCTTATCGCCCGAAAGTATCCATTATTGTTTGTGCCCGCAACGAAGCCGAAAACCTGCGTAGCAATTTAGATTATCTCTTGCAACAGCAATACCCCGGTTTTGAAGTAATAGTTGTAAACGATTGCTCAACTGACCTTACCGCTAAGGTGTTACAAGTTTTTATGCATCGACACCATAATTTGAAGGTGGTAACCATTGAAGGAGAAGTTGGCAATAAAAAAAAGGCTTTGGATGTTGGTATAAGGGCAGCCGCCCATGATATTATTTTGGTTACAGATGCCGATTGCCGACCAGTTGGACCGTTTTGGGTACAAGCCATGATAAATTGCTTTGACAATGAAACAGACATAGTACTTGGCTTTTCGCCATATACTCCCCAAAAAGGATTACTAAACAAACTCATTCGATTCGAGACCCTATACACTGCTTTTCTATATGGTGGTATGGCCCTGCTCGGTATGCCTTATATGGGGGTTGGCAGAAATTTGGCATACCGAAAATCAATATACCTAAACTCAAAGGCTCGATACAAATATGCATCTACCCTATCGGGCGACGACGATTTGCTGGTAAATGAAATGGCAAAGCGGAATAATACGGCAATATGTGCAATTTCGGAAGGGATAGTTAAAAGCAAGCCAAAAACAGATTGGAGTAGTTGGTGGCACCAAAAAAGAAGGCATACAAGTGCCGGTTTGCATTATAATTTATCCTCTCAAATATTTTTAACAATCGTATATTTATCAACCACCTTTCTTTACGCTTTGATTTTTATGTTGCTCCTAGCCGGAATTTTCGGTACCCCCCAGTTTATTGTATACGCGGGTGGTTTGTTGTTGATAAGATTGATAATCTTATTAGTAGGTTTGCCTGTACCAATCAACGTGCTAGAACAGGCATCGCTGCTACTATTTGTATTGATATGTGATTTTCTACTGTCAGTATTTTTATTTAGCTTGGGCTTGCTATCTGCAATTAAGGTAAGTACATGGAACAACTATCACCATCACAACGTTCGCAAGAAGACTTAGAACTCGTAAGGCTCGCAGTCGAAAACAAAGACCAGCAGGCTTTTGCGAAGTTAATGGCGCGCTATAAAGATTCCATCTTCTTCATGGTATTGAAGATGGTGCACAACCGTGATGATGCAGAGGATATTACTATTGAGTCGTTTGGTAAAGCATTTAATAGGCTTGATAAATATGACGCCAAGTATGCCTTTAGTACTTGGTTGTTTAAAATTGCGACCAATAATTGTATCGATTTCATACGCAAAAAGCGCTTGGAAACTACCAGTATTGACCAAACTTTTGGCAACGACGAAGGAGATGAGATGTCAATCGACATCAAATCTGACTCATTGAACCCTGAAGAGAAATACATGCGCAAACAGCGCTCTATTTCGGTACGCGGCACTTTAGAGAAGTTGGATGAAAAGTACAAAGTGCTTATAGAAATGCGCTACTACCAAGAGTTGAGCTACGAAGAAATAGCCCAAGAGTTGAACATACCTTTGGGTACGGTAAAAGCTCAATTGTTCCGAGCCAAGGAACTGCTTTTTAAAATGCTTGACAAATCGAAGGATAAAATCTAGCAACCCTCTTAGTTTACCTTTATTACCACTATTTACCGACCTTTGCGAATCTATCGCAAACAGCAGCACTATGACCCCGAACGGCATCGAACTTGTTTACCACCACTTCCCTACCCTTACGGCACAACAAAAAGAACGGTTTGCTATGCTACAAGGCGTATATGCTGATTGGAACACTCGCATAAACGTTATTTCGCGCAAGGATATAGATAACCTTTACGAACGCCACGTAATGCACTCCTTGGCTATTGCCAAACTGGTGAAATTTAATCCAGGTGCCGAAATCTTGGATGTGGGCACAGGTGGCGGCTTTCCTGGCATTCCGTTGGCTATAATGTTTCCTGATACATTGTTTTACCTTACCGACTCGATAGGCAAGAAAATTACTGTAGTGCAAGCCGTTAAAGAGGCTATTGGGTTGGATAATGTATTTGCTGAGAATATTCGCTCAGAAAGGTTTGATGGGCATGTGGACTTTGCCATTACCCGAGCGGTGGCCCCCATGGAAGATTTAGTGCAATGGACTCGCGGCAAAATCAAGAAACGCTCAAATCACCCCTTAGCCAATGGTCTTATTGCCTTAAAAGGGGGCGATTTAAAAGCTGAACTGGAGCCCTACGGCAAACGTGCCAAAGTAACTCCTTTGTCTAAATTCTTTGATGATCCGTTTTATGCAGAGAAGTTTATAGTAACCTTGGCTTTATAGCGTTTTTGAGCTTAAGGCTCAAAACAGATATTTTTAATAGCGAGGGCTTCTATTGAATGCAAACTGATTGAATACCGAACATTGCAAAAGGCTATGGATGCTAAAAAGATGTTTCTGATTGACAGTATTGGCGCAGTTATATCAGCCTGTATGCTAGGCCTGGTACTCGTGCATTTTCAACAATATATAGGCATGTCTACTAAGGTGCTATACTCGCTTGCGGTTCTGGCTGCCGTATTTGCTAGCTATTCGTTTTTTGGTTACTTAGGTAAACTGTGGGCAAATACTATCGCATTAAAAGTAATATCGCTGGCCAATTTGGCATATTGCTGCCTAACTATTTGCCTCATAGTTTACTTTTACGATAGCCTCACGCTACTTGGTATAACCTATTTCGCACTAGAGAAACTGATAGTAATACCGCTGGCAATACTTGAATGGAAAACCAGTAAATCTTAATGTCCAGTATTGCTTTTACAAATCTATTTATTCGCTCTTGCATAAACGATGTAATCAGTGCGCGGAATACTACCAATGCCACTCTGCCTGAATAAGGTAACCAACTGCCCCCTGTGAAAACCAGAATGGTTGAACAGGTGCATCAAAATGTCGCTCAACTTATCAGTATGCGCGTTGCCCTTCATATCCTTGTACTCATATTCCAGTTCAAAATCAGCGTCGATTAGCTTTTCAATGTGAAAAGCCAATTGCTGAGAACCATTCAACCAAGCTGCTGCCAAATCTTTAGTTGATTTTTTTGGGTCGTATTGTGGCCACTCCGTCAGCAAATTACCCTGCAAACGGTTAAGCCAAATGTACTCAGCACTGCGTATGTGGTTTATGGTTGAGCGGATACTTGGGAAGCTACTTTCAATTTCCTTATCAATATAAGATGGAGTTATACCTCCAATTACATCAGCAAATTGTGCATTTGCCCAAAGATTATATGCCGCGTATTGTGTAAAAATATCTTTCATTACGGTACTTTTGGTCTTACTTAGACGGTTAAATGTCATCAAACGTAGTCAACATGTCAAAAAATATTTCAAAAAAGGGTTTTGAAACCCTTTGCATTAGCGATAGACTCCCTGGTAGAACCGAGGGATTCTCGCACGTACCACCTATCCATGCCACTTCTACGTTTGTTTATGAGAGCGCTGAAAAAGCCATGAACGTTTTTCAAGGCAAAGAGGAAGCCTATATATATGGCCGCTGGCACAATCCCAGCTATACCATTGTTGAACAAAAGGTGGCACTCTTAGAAAGCTACGGCTTGGATATTGAAACTCCTGAGGCTATCCTTTTTAGTTCGGGCATGGCAGCTATAAGCAGCGTATTTCTTTCGCTTAGCCTAAAGCAAGGCGATGCGGTACTAACGCAAGGTAACTTATACGGTACTACAACCGAAATGCTAAATACCATGCTTGGCGAGCATGGGGTAAACATTATTTACGAAAACCTGAAGGACCTAAAGCAAGTGGAAACGTTGCTTAAGAAAAATAAGTCAATCAAAATAATTTACATCGAAACGCCCGCCAACCCGACGCTGGATTGCTATGATTTGGGTGCTTTGGCGGCTTTAGTCAAAAAATATGGCAAACTTACCGCCGTTGACAATACATTTGCCACCCCATACCTGCAACAACCATTGGCCCACGGCATCGATTTTGTGATGCACTCTACCACTAAATTCCTCAACGGCCATGGCAATGCCATTGGGGGTATAGTGGTTGGCACCGATGCCAAGCTAATGAAACAAGTTTGGCGCATGCGCAAGCTACTTGGCAGCAACCCTAGCCCCTTCGACGCTTTTTTATTGAACAATGGCATAAAAACCTTGGTGCTACGCATGGAGAAACACTGCGACAATGCCGAGAAGGTAGCTGAGTGGCTGCAAAAACACCCAGCGGTGGCCAAGGTAAACTATACTGGCTTGCCCACGCACCCCGACCATGAACTTGCTATTGCACAAATGCGCCGCTTTGGCGGCATATTGAGCTTTGAACTAAAAGGCGGTGTTGAAGCAGGGATTAAACTAATGAACGGCGTAAAACACTGCGTGCTTACTGCGTCATTAGGCACGGTAGATACTTTGATACAACACCCGGCCAGCATGACCCACGTGCAGGTGGACAAAGCGCAACGCTTGCAATTTGGTATTACCGACGGATTAGTGCGCTTATCAGTAGGTATTGAAGATGTGGATGACATTATCAACGATTTGGAACAGGCACTGGCATAAAAAAAGCGACCATGCCTAAGCATGGTCGCTATAGATTTATACTTATAATCAATTATACACTATACTACAATTGCCACTACCAGTGCGATATACAATATCCATATTAACAATGCAAAGGCACCTAAACAAATGCCTGCGATAGCCATTCCGCGGCGACTAGTACCACGCTTAAGAGCTAAAATACCAAACGCGATGGCCGCTGGGCCGAAAAGGAAACCAGCATACCACAGAAAAGCAGCGACACCTGCTGATAGCGAAACGATGGCAAAAATATCGGCAATATCCATACCTTGCACACCTGCACCATTAAAGTGCTTATTCATTTGGCGCTGAGCCATTTTGCTGAACATTTTCACCATTGCACGCTCCATAAAGTTCATTTTCTTTGGGGTAGCGTTAGGGTCAACTTCCTTGTTCAAGCCAAGTTTGTCTACCCACTTTTGCTCGCGCGGAGTCAACTCTATTCCGCTCAAATCAATTGGGTTAGTTGTTGCCGGTTTGGTAGTTACCACTGGCTCATCGGTAGTATTCAATTCTACTTCAGTTGGTGGGGTGGTTTCTTCAATGGCCACCACTTCTTCGGCATTGATATCTTTTTGCTGGTTACTTGGTTGCTCAACATTAGCGTCGCCATAACCTTTACCCGTAATGCGTTGCTCTGGGTAGTAGCCTTCAAAACTACGGCTACTGCTACAAGAATTCAAAAGCATAATGCCCAAAACACCTGCCATTAATTTTAACGATAGTTGAAAATTTTTCATGGTTTTTCTTTCGATTAAAAGTTTAAGTTAAAAATTAGTTTGATGAAACAAGTTACCAAAAAAGTTCTTCTATTGAGAAAAAATGATCTAAACTTTATCAGTTTGATTGAAAAACAACCAAAATGTAATTTCAGGTTATACCGCAAACAACTTACTTAATCAAACTCAATATTAATAAATCTTGCCCATCTATGTAATGCTATTTTTAACGGATTACCGCAATTTAACTTAAGATTTTCTTTTGCACTTCGCATTTGCTCTAAAATGCTACACCCAGCCTCATACCCATTTCAACAGGGAAATTGATAAACACTTTTCTCAAAAACCGGTAATCAGAGTAGGTATCATTATCTTGATACATGTACTGGAATCCCCCGAATAGGTCGAGCGCGAAATGGTCTCTTCTTCCGAAAAAAAACTGGTAGCCACCCGCCAAACCACCTCCGAAACTATAAAAAAAGTCCTCACTATCCGTATTGCATACATAATTGCCATTAGCGTCATAGTAGCAATCATCGTAAACAAAATTACGTTTGTAAGCCCCAAAGCTACCTTTCAATTGAACAAATGGTCCTTCGGGCGACTCCTCGGTAAAATACACCCTCACGAATGGCTCAACCTTGCCCCCATTCCACAAGATAAAGCGCCCCTTACCGTGAAACCCAAGAGAAACCCAGTCGCCAATACCTTGCTCAAATTTTATGGTCGGGCTCCAAAACGATGAAGGTCCAAAACCAATAACGGTTCGGTTGCGATGCGTTTCGGTTGGCGCTGTGAAAATTTCAGAATCAACTTGCGCAAATGCAGGCAATGCAAGGGCCAATGCTAGACAGATAATAAGGTATAAATTTTTCATACAGCGTTTTAAATTTCCATTTTTATAATTGTACCAAAGCAACTTCGGCATTTATCTTTTTTATTAACCCTTGCAATACTGTTCCTGGGCCAGTTTCAGTAAAAGTGTTGGCCCCATCAGCTATCATTTGCTGCACACTTTGGGTCCACCTTACCGGTGCGGTAAGCTGTAGGTTCAAGTTGTGGCGTATCATATCTGGGTCGGTTACTGCTTGGGCAGTGGCATTTTGATAGATAGGAAACGATGGTGCTTTAAAAGGGGTTGCCTCGATGGCAATTTTTAGTTTGTCTTGTGCAGGCAACATCAACGGCGAGTGGAATGCACCAGCCACGTTCAATACCAGTACACGCTTAGCACCAGCAGCCTTCAAAGCCTCGGCAGCAAGTTCAATGCCAGCAATAGTGCCCGAAATAACAACCTGCCCTGGGCAATTGAAATTAGCCGCTACAACCGTTTCGCTAGTTATGCTAGCACAAATGTTACTAATCGTAGCATCATCCAAACCTAATACCGCAGCCATTGTGCTTGGTTGTAGCTCGCAGGCTTCTTGCATGGCCATGGCTCGTTGGGCCACAAGTTTCAGTCCATCCTCAAAACTAAAAACCCCTGCAGCCACCAATGCCGAAAATTCGCCCAGCGAATGACCAGCAACCATTTGCGGTTGTATGTTCCTTTCCTTAGCCAAAACTACTGAGTGAATAAATATTGCAGGTTGGGTTATGTTAGTTTGTTTTAGCTCTTCGGCAGTGCCAGTAAACATGGTATCGGTTATACGGAAACCCAATACATCGTTGGCTTGCTCAAACAAGGCTTTTGCTGTTGTCGACTGCTCGTATAAGTCTTTGCCCATACCAGTATATTGCGAGCCTTGGCCTGGAAATACAAATGCATGCATATTGATAGCGGGTGTTGGTCAATGGCTCAAAATTAGTATAAAAAATGTGCAAGGCGTATAAGGTTACCTAATAAGCAGTTCTGCTTCGCTATTAGCCATCAGACAATTAATGGATAAACTGGTATATTGCAGTAATGGAAAAATGGGCCAAAATATACCATCAATACAAGTCGCTAATTGTGTGCAGCGAAGTAACCTTGCTATTAATACTGTTAGGTCACTTTGAAGGTGCTATTTGGATAATTGCCCCGATTGTATTCCCGTTATTTTTCGTTTCTATTTTCGGGTACGTCGATAAGGGAGTATGGCAGCGGCATAATTTGCTCATGTATTGCACACTTATACCAGCATTCTTTATCGGGATTATTAAATTTGGTAATGGCAGCCACGACAGTGTAGGCAAAGTTTTGATTCAAATTGCCCATAGTGCTACCTTGCTGCTCTCGTTCATTGTGGTAGCAGTTATAAAGATAAACTCAATAGCGAATACCCGCAACCAGAATGCAGATAAACCTACTTGGAGGCTTGCTTTAAAGCCAATATCCATCATGCTAATTACCTTTACGGGGAGCTATTTGTTGATTACTTATATTAACTACAATTTGTAGGCTAAGCATATACCGTTAACTTACATTTTGTTTTAATCAGCACATTGGTACATTAGCACATCGGCACATCGGCACATCAACCAACCATGTATTTATCTAAAACCCCAGCCATTATCCAACAACTTTTCCCCGATCTGCTGTGCAGGGTGCCGGGTGAGGGTAAAGTGGTTTATCTCACCTTCGATGATGGGCCAACCGCTGGAGTAACTGAGGAGGTGCTGAATGTTTTGGCGCAATATGGGGCCAAGGCTACATTCTTTTGCCTCGGCAGGCAAGTAGTGCAACACCCAGAATTATATGCTCGCATATTGATTGAAGGGCACCGCGTAGGTAACCACAGCTATAACCATCCTGATGGTTGGCGCACTGGCACCGAAAATTATTTGCAAGATGTGGCCTTGGCCGAGCAATCAATAAATACCGATATATACCGTCCCCCATATGGAAGATTAAGGCCTGCACAATACACGGCACTTAAAAGTCGCTTTCGCGTGGTACTCTGGGATGTAATGCCCGGCGATTTTGACCCGAGCAAAACCCCTAACGATTGTTTCCAAATATTAACCCAACATGTTTCGCCTGGCAGCATTATTGTATTGCACGACAGCCAAAAAGCCCAACCGCGATTGAAGGAAATATTGCCTAGGTTTTTGGAAGAGTATTCGGCGAATGGGTATGTATTTAAGGCTTTGCCGTGATCTCTAGTGCTCGAATGAGCAACCCTCACCTAACCTCTCTCAGAGGGAGAGGGACTTACTTGTTTTGATAATCCAATTCAAGCAACCAATAACCGATTAACCAATCAACCAGTAACCAATAACCAATAACTGATAACCAATCAACCAAATTGCATACCTTTGCCTGCCTAACATGATACTGACAGATACACACACACACCTGTATAGCAACAGATATGATGGCGACCGCGAGGAGATGATACAGCGGGCATTGGATGCAGGTGTTAAACGTTTGTTTTTGCCTAACGTAGATGCAGCTACCATACCCGGTATGTTGGATTTGGCGGCCCAGTATCCGCAACACTGTTTCCCGATGATGGGGCTGCACCCCTGCCACGTAAAGGAAGATGTGGAGCAAGAATTGGAAACCGTTCGTCGGTGGCTCTTTGATAAAGTAGATGATGTAGGAAACAAATACGATGTGTCGTTTTGCGCCGTTGGCGAAATAGGATTGGACTACTACTGGGAGCTTACTTTCCGTGAACAGCAGAAGGAAGCTTTGAAGCAGCAAGTGCAATGGGCAAAACAATTGGGCTTACCTATCGTTATCCATAGCCGAGAGAGTTTTGATGATATTGCAGAAATATTAGAGAACTTAGCCGAAGAAAAGCTTAAAGGAGTGTTCCATTGTTTCACCGGAACGACAATGCAAGCACGCCGAGCGATGGAAATGGGCTTCTATTTGGGCATAGGAGGGGTGGTAACGTATAAAAATTCGGGTTTAGCAGACGTTGTTAAAGAAATCGGTTTAAACCGTATTGTTTTAGAAACAGATGCCCCTTATTTGACTCCGGCACCACACCGCGGAAAGCGAAATGAGACGGCCTATATTAGGTTTGTGGCAGACAAGTTAGCCGAGGAGATGGGATTATCGACGGAAGAAGTAGCCGAAATAACCACCTCAAATTCTAAGGATTTGTTTGGTTTTTGAGGATAAAATCAGTTTCGACCGTTAAATGTTTGAACGGACAATTTGTTCATTGAGAATTAACTTTGAAGTTTTTTGGCTTATGTCTGTACGGAGAGATGTCCGAGTGGTCGAAGGAGCACGCCTGGAAAGTGTGTATATCCCAAAAGGGTATCGAGGGTTCGAATCCCTCTCTCTCCGTAAGGCATGAAGCAATTACTTAAAAAATAAAATAAACACACCCAATTAATCTCTTTTCATTATATAAACTTAGAAAAAGAGTTGGTTTCATCCATTTATGTTAGTATAGCCAACAAAAATTTTGAAGCAAAGTAAGGTACTGTGCCGAGAATTGAACTTACTATAATAAGTTCGTCAACGTAAGGGAAATAGTTTCCTTTTTTCGCAGAGCTAGCGAAATTACCTGTGCAGGACGTGCAAGATAAAATTATATTTGCGCTGCATATTGATGAAGAAGTTAAAATTGGTATTTTTACCGACGTTAAATCTAAGCTTCGCAAACTTAATGCTTTAAAAATCAATTTCTCGGCCCATCTTGATGAAGGGGCCCTTATTCAATGCGGGCAATGATTATATCAAAGTTGTTTAGTATCAACGATGATGGTTGTTATAGAAATTTTTATAATCAAAATTTATTTACAAACATAAAAAACCTATTTATTATGAAAAAAGTGCTTTTATCTTTGCTTGTTTTATTTGCTTTTGTAGCAACCACCTTCGGTCAAAATGACCGTATAACTTTCCATAATGGTAAAATTGTAGAGGGAAAAGTGGTAAAACTTGAAGAATTTACCATAATTTTTAAATATGCTGGTGAGGATGCCGAGCAAACCATCTCTAAACTTATTGTTGGCCAAATTTTGTACAGCAGTGGTCGCCAAGAGCAAGTGACCGAAAAAATAGTAGTTAACGGTAAAGATGATTGGGAAAAGGTTGAAATTTTGTTAGATAAAAGCCAAATTGTTGGTCTAACAAAGGTTGACGAAGTACAAGGCAAAACAACTGCATTTTTTGCTGGTTACACCAGTGCTTCTGGAACAGACAAACGTTCAATGAAGAAGCTTCTGGAAGCTGCAGCGGAGCTAAATTGCCCTTTTGTATACATCACCGCAGATAAAGATACCAAAGGTGGTGCTCAATCTGGTGCTTACGGTGCACAAGGAAATAAGAAAGGAATAGCTTACAAATACTAATACCGTATAATAATACCGGGAGGGCTACCATTTTAAAATGGTAGCCTTTTTTATTTTACACTTTTTCTAGTTGCTTCTGCAGCGTAAACATCTCATCGCGTAGGCGAGCCGCTTCCACAAAGTCGAGGTCTTTGGCTGCCGTTTCCATCTGCTTCTTAGTGCTTTTAATAAGCTTATCAATCTGCTCCTTATTCAAGTATTGCACCACAGGGTCGGCTGCAATGCTTAAATTGCTATCAGGCTCAATGTATGGCTTAGGTTCTTTTTGGCCCCTGATATCCAACACACTAGTTTGCTTCATTATCTGCTCGCGGGTTTTGGCCAACGAAGTAGGGGTAATATTGTTCTCGGTGTTGTATATTACCTGCTTCTCACGGCGGCGATCTGTCTCTTCAATGGTTTTCCGCATGCTCTCGGTAATCTTGTCAGCATACATTATCACTCGGCCATTAATGTTACGGGCCGCACGGCCTGCAGTTTGGGTAAGCGAGCGCTCCGAGCGAAGGAAACCCTCTTTATCGGCATCCATAATGGCTACTAAGGCCACTTCCGGCAAATCGAGACCTTCACGCAAGAGGTTTACACCTATCAGCACATCCAACACGCCTAGGCGCAAATCCCGCAGTATTTCTACACGCTCAAGCGTATCAACCTCACTGTGTATATAGCGGCACTTGATATTCAGCCGGGTCATGTACTTGCTCAACTCCTCGGCCATACGCTTGGTAAGGGTAGTAACCAGCACGCGGTCGCCACGCTTAATCGTCTCATCGGCTTCCTCCAACAAATCGTCCACTTGATTAATGCAAGGGCGAACTTCAATAACTGGGTCCAATAAGCCAGTTGGGCGCACTATCTGCTCTACCACTACTCCACCGCTCTGCTCTAATTCATAGTTGGCAGGCGTAGCACTTACGTACACTACTTGGTTTACTAGGTTCTCAAACTCGTTAAAGCTCAATGGGCGGTTATCCAATGCCGAAGGCAAGCGGAAACCGTACTCCACCAGATTCATTTTACGGGCACGGTCGCCACCGCTCATGCCGCCTATTTGCGGAATGGTAACGTGGCTTTCATCTACTACGAGCAAAAAGTCATCGGGAAAGTAATCCAACAAACAGAACGGTCTATCACCTGGGTTACGTCTATCCAAAAACCTCGAATAGTTCTCAATACCTGAGCAATAGCCCAACTCTTTAATCATTTCCAAATCGAAGTTGGTGCGCTCTTCCAACCGCTTTGCTTCCAAATGCTTGCCAATAGATTTAAAATAATCTACCTGCTGTTGCATCTCGAAGCGTATTTCATCTAGCACTGTACCAAATTGATCTTTAGGTGCCATATACATATTGGCCGGAAAAATAGCTACATCCTGTATATCGGCTATCTTGTTGCCAGTATCAGGCTCAAAGGTGCGCATCTCTTCAATTTCATCACCAAAGAAGGTTATACGCACGGCATGATCGGCATAAGGCAGAAAAATATCAACACTATCACCGCGCACCCTAAACGTGCCTCGGGTAAGGTTTAGATCGGAACGCGAATACAAGCAATCGACCAAATGGTGTAGCATTGTATTGCGCGTAATGGTTTGCCCCACATTAAGGCGCAATATGCGTTCTTTGAATTGGAACGGGTTACCTAAACCATAAATGCACGACACTGAAGCGACTACTACAATATCGCGTCTGCCCGAAAGTAAGGACGAGGTAGAGCGCAAGCGCAGTTTCTCTACTTCCTCGTTGATGCTTAAATCCTTTTCTATATATACACCAGTGCTAGGTACAAAAGCTTCTGGTTGGTAATAATCGTAGTACGAAACGAAATAGTTTACCGAGTTTTCAGGAAAAAACTGCGTAAACTCCCCATACAACTGGGCTACCAAAGTTTTGTTATGACTTAGTATCAGCGTAGGCTTTTGTACCGCCTGTATAACATTGGCTATGGTAAAGGTTTTGCCCGAACCAGTAACTCCAAGTAAGGTTTGCGACTTATCGCCCCTTAAAATGCCCTCCGTAAGCTGCTGGATGGCTTGCGGCTGATCGCCGGTAGGTTTATAGTCCGATACAATTTGGAATTTCATAGATACCCAAATCTACACAAACACTTGCAAGGGTGAAGTAGTTTCCTCAAAAATAAAAATTAGCTAAATGCACCCATTTACCGATGTACCAATTTCAGTCGTGCATCATAAATCGTACTTCGTACATTCAGAAAGTCTTGTGTCTCGTGCCTATCATCTTGTATCTATTTTGATTAAGTTTGCATCCCTTTCAATCTAATAATCAATAGCATGATTCTTTCTGATACAGAAATACTGGCCGAAATGGAAACTGGCAGTATTCTCATCGAACCTTTCCGTCGCGAATGCTTAGGCAGCAACTCTTATGATGTACATTTGGGCCGCTACCTTGCTACATACACCAACCGTGTATTGGATGCCAAAAAGCACAATACTATAGAGGAGTTCATTATCCCAGAAGAAGGATTTGTAATTGAGCCAGGGACGCTATACTTGGGCGTAACCGAAGAATACACTGAAACCCACAGGCACGTGCCGTTTTTGGAGGGCAAAAGCAGCGTAGGCCGCTTAGGCATTGACATACATGCCACAGCCGGCAAAGGCGATGTGGGCTATTGCAATACTTGGACATTGGAAATATCGTGCGCTATGCCTGTGCGTATATACGCGGGTATGCCAGTTGGTCAGTTGATTTATTTTATGGTACACGGCGAAGTAGAGCGCCTTTACAACAAAAAGGACGACGCCAAATACAACAACCGCACATTAAAGCCTATTGAGAGCATGATGTGGAAGAACAAGTTTTAATTTGGCAATGTGCCAATTTGAAAATTTGAAAATAACACATTAAAAAACTCAATCGTACTTCGTACCTTGTACTTTGTACATCATCTTTCATTCGCTATCTTTAATGGTAGAAAATGAATGACGCTATGAGTGCCACTGCATCGAAAACGAGCCACTACCCTACCGAGAAGAATAAAGTATTGCACAACTTTATTGCTAGCAATAATTTTTACGAAAGCGACCAAATCCTGCAGCACTATGTACGCCATAAAATAAGCGCACAAGGGCTAGCCTATATGCGAGATAAGCTACAATATATAGGCAAAGCTGCTGCTGGGCCTATGAACGAGCTATCGTTGGATGCCGACAAAAACGGGCCGGTATTGGTAAAACGCAATGCCTTTGGCGAAACCGTGAATGAGATAAAATTTCACCCCAGCTATTGGGAGTTGATGAAAATAGCCGTAAAGTCTGGCATGTTCCGCGTAAAGTGGGAACCGAGCCTACAGGCACAGTTTAA
>JAIXOI010000029.1 GCA_027486795.1 Sphingobacteriales bacterium
CAAGGAAATCATGGCGATGCAAAAAAGTCGTACTTGGATGCCCTGCCTTTGGCCGAAGCCGAAGGGCTGTTTACGCTTCAGCGCGATGTAAACTTGGCCCTAGCGCAAGTGTATGAAGCCGATGGCGAGTATGGTCAGGCCCTTGATGCCCGCAAAAAATATGAAGCCGCTAAGGATAGTGTGGTTAATGAAGAAACCAACGAACGCATAGCCGAGTTGATGACCCAATTTGAAACCGTGCAAAAGGAGCAAGAACTGAAGCTAAAACAAATAGAGCTGGAGCGCCAAGAGGAGATAAACAAGTTTCAAATGGTGGGTTTTGGCGCGGTAGTGTTGTTTTTGTTACTGGCCGGTGGCTTATTCTTTAGCCGAAACCGCATTAAGCAAAAAGCCGAGCTGGCGGATGCTATTGCCCGTGAGCAGAAAATACGTTTTAAAGCCGTAATTGATGCCCAAGAGCAGGAGCGCAAGCGTGTGGCACAAGACCTTCACGACGGGTTGGGGCAGTTGCTATCTACCGCCCGATTGAACGTGAGCGCCCTTGAAGATAGCCTTGACCCAACCGATAGCGAATCGGATAAAATATGGCTGAATGCCCTAAGTTTGATTGACGAATCGGTGCAGGAGGTGCGCAACGTATCGCATAACATGATGCCGAGTGCCCTGATACGCCTAGGCTTGGTGGCAGCTTTGCGAGAGCAGGTGGCCAAAATAAACCGCGCAGGCAAAATAGCAGTGAAGCTGGAGATAGCAGGCATGGAAACCCGCTTGGACGAGGCAGTGGAGATAACCCTATACCGTGTGGTGCAAGAGGTAATGAACAATGCCATAAAACACTCCAATGCCAAAGAGATTGTGGTAAGTATCAATCGTGCAAATGGCAAATTGGAAGTAGGCATAAAAGACGACGGGGTAGGCCTTGATTTGCAATTGATAAAGCGCAGCACTGGCATTGGTTGGCAAAACATATACTCCCGCGTGGAACTCATAAACGGCATAATTGACATGAACTCAAGCCCCGGCGCAGGCACCAACGTGCAGGTACTAGTGCCTGCGGCGTAGGTGGTTTAGACACAAGACCCAACCTGCCGAAGGCAGGTTAAGCATAATATTGCCACATGTTGGGCTGCAAGTAACTGGCGGGTAATGCACCTCTTAACCCTGAGCAGTTGAATTGTGTCATGGTGAGCGGAGCCGAACCATCCGCAACACGTACACGAAACACGATTACGTTTTAACCATAATAAAAACTGGTGTTTTGCCACCTACATAACGGATGGTTCGGCTCCGCTCACCATGACACGCCTGATAGGTACCAGCAAGTTGTAACAACTTACTCGCTAGGAGCGAACCTCCACGTACCTCATTTCCAATCTCGAATTTTCAATTTTCAATTCCTCCATCCCCTCAACCAAAAAAACTATCTTTGGGGCATCAAAACCCATCAACAAACGTTATGGCAGCAGTAGCAGAATTGAAGGAAATCGCAAGCCAAGTAAGGCGCGACATTGTACGCATGGTTCATGCCGTTCAATCGGGTCACCCCGGTGGTTCGTTGGGCTGCACCGACTACCTGGTTACCCTTTATTTCAATACCCTGCGCCACAACCCTAAGTTTGCCATGGACGGTATTGGCGAAGATTTGTTTTTCTTGAGCAACGGGCACATATCGCCAGTTTGGTATAGTGTGTTGGCGCGCAGCGGTTACTTCCCGGTTAGCGAGTTGTCTAACTTCCGCAAGCTCGATACGCGTCTGCAAGGCCACCCTACTACCAAAGAGCACTTGCCTGGCGTGCGGATTGCCTCTGGCTCATTGGGTCAAGGCCTATCTGTGGGTATTGGTGCCGCTGAAGCGAAGAAACTGAATGGCGATGACCATTTGATATATACCTTACACGGCGATGGCGAGTTACAAGAAGGGCAAATATGGGAAGCGGCCATGTATGCCGCCCATAATAAAATTGACAACCTAATAGCGGCCGTTGACTGCAACGATGCACAAATTGACGGCCACGTGGAAGAAATACTAAGCCTTGGTAACCTGCGTGCGAAATGGGAAGCTTTCGGTTGGACGGTATTAGAAACCAACGGCAATGTAATAGAACAGCTACTTACTACGTTAGATACTGCGAAGCGCTTAACCGGCCAGGGCAAACCCATTGTAATACTGATGAAAACGGAGATGGGCAAAGGTGTCGACTTTATGGAAGGCAGCAACAAATGGCACGGTATAGCACCCAGCGATGCGCAATTGGCACAAGCTTTGAGTCAATTGCCCGAAACATTGGGAGACTATTGATACCTATCGGAAACGGGAAGAAACGTGGGTTACTAGGTAAGTCTGGTAATGTTTCCTTAGTTTTAGTAAGCAAGCCTTAATGTAATTGTTGAAACCTATAGCACAACCCACTTTCCATACACCGCACCGCCTTTGCGCTTTCGTAAAGGCTGTAATGCTTATGGTAATGCTATTTGTGGGGCAGTTTGCACAAGCCCAACAAGAAAAATTTCAACCCAAAACACAACGCATTCTGTTTGTACTCGATGCATCGGGCAGCATGTACGAGAGCTTTGATGGTGCCAACCGATGGGAAACCTCGAAGCAGTTGTTGGGCCAATTGGTAGATAGCCTAAACCAAGCCAACCCGCGTATTGAAATAGGCCTTAGGGTGTTTGGCCACCTATATCCCAAGGAACAAAAAAACTGCCAAGACAGTAGGTTGGAAGTGCCCTTTGGCACTCGAAATGCCGCTCAAATAAAGGCGCTGCTGGCTGGCATTACGCCCCAAGGTTGGACTCCGATAGCTTATTCGCTTCGCAACTCAGTCGATGATTTTCCGGTAACAGCCGGTTCTGTAAACTCCATTATTCTTATTACCGATGGCTTGGAAACGTGCGGGGCCAATCTATGCGACATGGCCCAGTTTTTGGCCGATAGACGCATTACCGTTAAGCCCTTCATTATAGGCTTGGGCCTAAAACCCGACGACCGTAAACACTTTGATTGCCTAGGTACTTACTTTGATGCATCAACCAAAAGCAATTTCAAGAACGTGCTGGATACGGTGGTAAGCCGCTCTTTGACCCTTACCACGGTGCAAATCAATTTACTTAACGAAGGTGGGCTGCCCAAAGAAACCAATATAGCGATAAGCCTATACGACCACCACAACGGGGCTTTATTATACAACTTTATACACAGCCTCGATAGCAAAGGCCTACCCGATACCTTAAAGCTAGACCCTATGGGCAGCTACGATATGTATGTGCACACGTTACCGCCGCTTGTAAAAAAGGGTATTATACTAGAGCCTGGCCTGCACAACATCATCAGCCAACCCAGCGCACAGGGGGTGCTTAAGTTTAGGGACAACGCAGGAGGCCAAAGCCCATTGGGTATACCCATATTGATTGGTAACGAAAAGGGGGCAACTATATACCAGCAGCTGGTAAACTCAGAAACGAAATATTTGGCGGGTACTTACCGTATTGAGGTGCTTACACTGCCCCGCATGAGCATGGTAGTGGAGGTTGTAGCAGGCAAAACCAAGGAAATAGTAATTGACCGACCCGGCACCCTGCAAACCATTACCGAGAAGAAAGGCGTAGCCGCCATATATAGAACCATAAATGGACAACTTGAAATGGTGCGCGATTTTAAGCGCATTGGGGCCAAAGAAAATACCGATCTATTGCCTGGAGAATACACCATCGTTTATCGTTGGGATCATAAGAAATTCAGCATCTATACCGATCAAACTAAGTTTAAAATTCAATCAGGCTCAACCACTATATTGGCACTTTGAAAAACCCTGCCCACATACAACCCCTAACCCAAAAGCTGTGGCTTTATGTAGCAACCATGGTGGTATTGTGCATGTTGGCAGTGCCAATGGCACTAAAGGCGCAGCAACAGCCCGAGCCACGCACGCGCATACTTTTTTTACTTGATGCATCGGGCAGCATGACCAATACTTGGGGGACCAACAGTAATGAGAGTAAGTGGGCCTCGGCCAAGAAAATACTATCGGAGATAGTAGATAGCTTAGCTGGCGACCCTGATTTGGAATTAGCGCTGAGGGTATATGGCCACCTGTACAGTCCTACCCAGCGCAATTGCGAGGATACTAGGCTTGAAGTAGGTTTTAGCCGCAATAGCGCATCGTACATTAAAACCAAGCTGGCACAGATAAAACCCAAAGGCATTACTCCTATAAGCAATAGCCTTACCAAAGCTGCTGGAGATTTTCCTAAACTACCGGGTAGGCATATTATTATTTTGATGACCGATGGCATTGAGAGTTGTGAGGGCGACCCTTGCGAAATAGCCAAAATGCTCGAAACCAATGGTATTGTATTGAAGCACTTCGTTATCGGGTTTGGAATACAAGATTTTGAGAGTGAAGTGTTTGATTGTGTAGGTACCAATTTCAACGTGCAAGACGAAACCTCTTTTAAGAGCTCGTTGAACTTGATAATGAACCGCATATTGAACCAAACTACCTTGCAAGTGGAGTTGTTGGATGAGTATAAAAAACCGACTGAAACGGACATAAACATGTCGTTTTACAGCGCCCAACACCACGTGTTACAATACAACCTATACCATACCCTGAACACCAAAAACCAGCCTGACACGCTGCACCTTGACCCTGTAACCGACTACGACCTAGTGCTGCACACCATACCCCAAATTAGGCTCGATAATATTATACTGAAACACAACGAGCACAACGTAATAAAGATAGATGCCGCCCAAGGCCTTATAAACTATAGTGTGCAAGGCAACCTTACCGACCCTGGGCTGGTAAACCGACTTAAATGTGTAGTGCGCGATAGTAAAACCAAACAGATAATACATGTGCAAAACCTGGGCACTAGCGAAAAGTACCTTAAAGGCACTTACGATTTGGAGTTGCTTACCCTACCTCGGCAATACCATTATGGCGTAAATGTTAGCCAGGCAAAGCCACAACAAATAAGCATTACCGCGCCTGGGCTGCTCAACGTAATAAAGAAGGCGGAAATTATTGGAGGCCTTTTTGTTACAAACAAGGATGGTAAACTTGAAAAGATATTGGAATTGGCTTCGGATACTAGAACGGAAAATATAGCTTTGCAACCGGGTAGTTATACCTTGGTGTATCGGCTAAAGAACAATAGCAGTATGCACACCACCAAAACCGCGATTATTGAAATTCGTTCCGGCGAGTCGCAAAATATAAACCCATTTTAAGCTATGGCCCTTAAGGATATTGAAGTTACTGGCAATAATGATACCCGCTCGGGTTTTGGCGCCGGACTATTGGAATTAGGTGATACAAACCCTAACGTGGTGGGCCTTTGTGCCGACCTCACGGGTTCCTTGAAAATGGATGCCTTCCAAAAGAAATATCCTGAACGCTTTTTCCAGACAGGCATAGCCGAAGCCAATATGATTGGTATTGCTGCTGGCCTAACTATTGGTGGTAAAATACCCTTTGCGGCCACGTTTGCCAACTTTGCAACCGGCCGTGTATACGATCAAATTCGCCAATCGGTAGCTTATTCTGAGAAGAACGTAAAAATTTGTGCCTCTCACGCGGGCCTCACCCTTGGCGAAGACGGCGCTACCCACCAGATATTGGAAGACTTGGGTTTGATGAAGATGCTGCCAGGTATGGTGGTAATTAACCCATGCGATTTTAACCAAACTAAAGCCGCTACCTTGGCTATTGCCGAGTATGTAGGCCCTGTGTACTTGCGTTTTGGTAGGCCAAAGGTGCCTATTTTTACCCCTGCCAACCAAAAGTTTGAAATCGGGAAGGCTTGGACCATTAACGAAGGTACCGATGTAACCATATTTGCAACCGGCCATTTGGTATGGAAAGCCGTTGAAGCCGCGCAGCAATTGGAAGCGGAAGGCTTGAGCGTGGAGCTAATTAATATCCACACCATTAAACCTTTGGACGAAGAAGCTATTCTAAAGTCTGTAGCCAAAACCCGGTGCGCTGTTTCGGCGGAAGAGCATAACTACCTAGGTGGCCTTGGTGAAAGCATAGCTGGACTGCTGGCACGTAAGAATCCTTGCCCACTGGAAATGGTTGCCGTGAATGACACTTTCGGCGAAAGTGGCACACCAGAGCAACTAATGACCAAGTATGGCATTGATACTGCCGATGTATATGCAGCCGCTAAACGCGCTTTGGCCCGCAAATAGTAATGCCTTATATTGCTTAGCACCGGTTTTTGGCATGGTTTTAAGGTAAGCTAATGCCGTAGCCAAGGCTAATGCACGAAAACGAAAAAGCCATACTTCAAGCTTTTAATGACCCCACCCAACGTGAGGCCGCTTTTCGTATGCTGGTAAACGAGTATAGCAAACCTCTTTACCGCCAGATATACCGCTACACCAACAACCATGAGGATACCAACGATGTATTGCAGTTGGTCCTGATTAAGGCTTGGCGCTATTTAGATAACTTTAGGGGCGATGCCTCGCTGTATACTTGGCTGTTCCGCATCGC
>JAIXOI010000013.1 GCA_027486795.1 Sphingobacteriales bacterium
CCTGCACCAGTTGCTAACTTTACGGGCACCCCAACTGCATTTTGTGCAGGTGGCACCGTAACGTTTACCAATACATCTACCAACGCAACTTCTTATAGCTGGACCTTTACTGGCGGAACTCCATCAACATCTACTGCCGCTAGCCCTACTGTTACCTACAACACTGCAGGAACTTACTCGGTTACTTTGGTAGCTACCGGTGCCAACGGCCAAAATACCAAAACCAGTACTAATTACATTACGGTGCGCAGCAAGCCAGTGCCAACAGCAACTACTACTAACGTAACTTGCAACGGAGGAAACAATGGCGCCATTAGCATTGCGGTTGCTAGCGGCACCAGCCCTTACACTTACCTATGGAATGGCGGCGCAACTACCCAGAACCGAACAGGCCTTGCTGCTGGTTCGTATACCGTAACGGTAACGGATGCCAATGGATGTACTGGCACAACGTCAACCACTGTATCGCAACCACCAGCAGTAACCTTAAACGTTACCTCAACACCGTCAAATTGCTCAAACAATGCGGGCACGGCAACCGTTAGCGCCACGGGTGGCACGGCGCCGTATACTTATTTGTGGAGCACTGGTGCAAACACACAAGCTATTAACAACTTAGGCCCAGCTGCATATTCAGTTACAGTAACTAGTGCAAACGGTTGCACTGTTATAGGCAGTACGGTAGTATCAGGCTCGGGTCCTATTACTGTTTCAAACAGCACTACCCAAGCGGGTTGCGGCCAATCAAATGGTAGCGCTACACTTACCGTTAGCGGTGGTACAACCCCTTATACTTATGCATGGAGCAACGGCCCAACCACACAAAACCTAACAGGTGTTGCGGCAGGTGTTTATACCGTAACGGTGACTAGTGCAGCAGGCTGCACCGCAACCAGCACTGCCACCGTTACCAATTTTGGAGGAGCTACAGCTGCCATAACTAATACGGTAAACGTTACCTGTTTTGGCGGTAACAACGGTAGCTTAACGGTTACTGCTACTGGGGGAACTGCGCCTTTAACATATGCATGGAGCGGCGGCGGGAGCGCAGCTACTAAAACAAACCTAACCGCTGGTACTTATGTAGTAACCGTAACCGATGCAGGTGGATGTGTAACTACTGCTACTGGTACCGTAACACAACCTAGCCAAGTGGTATCATCAGTTAGCAGCCAAACCAATGTATCTTGTTTTGGAGGCACCAATGGTGCAGCTACGGTATCGGCCACAGGTGGTTCGGGTTCTTATACCTTTAACTGGAATGGTGGTTTTAGTGGTGCTACACGCACCAACCTTGCTGCCGGAACATACTCGGTAAGTGCGGTTGATGGTGCAGGTTGCACTGCTGCTACGTTGCAGGTAACCATTACTCAACCTACCCAATTGGTGATAAGCACCACTAGCGTAAATCCTGGCTGTACTGCTGCCAATGGCTCGGCTACTGCCAGTGTTTCGGGTGGTACTACACCATACACCTATGCTTGGAGCAATGGCGGGGGCAGTAATGCGCAAGCCACCGGTTTGGTAGCAGGTGCCTACACTGTAACCGTAACCGATGGCAATGGCTGCACCGCCACATCGAGCGTAACCCTTACAGCCACTTCGGGCCCAACCGTAACAGCAACAACAACACCAGTAGGTTGTGGTGCAGTTGGCAACGGAACAGCAACTGCGGTGGTGAGTGCTGGCACTCCTCCATATTCATACTTATGGAACGATGCAGCTAACCAGATTTCGCAAACAGCTACTAATTTGGTCACTGGCAACTACACCGTAACCGTAACAGATGCAGCTGGTTGTTCAGTAACCGCTAGCGCAACCGTCACTGGCCTTGGCCCTAATGTAACGGTGAGCCAAAATAATGTAACTGGTTGCTTTGGTAACAACAACGGCAGCATTTCATTGAACGTAAGTGGCGGACAAACCCCTTATAACTTCTCATGGAGCAACAGCCAAAGCACGCAAAACGTGTTTACGCTTACTGCGGGTAGCTATACTGTAACCGTGACCGACAACTCGGGCTGTGCTACTATTAAAACTATTGTGATAACTGGCCCAAGCGAGATACAAGCCAACGTACAGGTAACCAATACCACGCAAGGCCAAAACACCGGAACAGCTACTGTAACAGCTAGCGGTGGTACTGCACCTTATACGTATGCATGGAGCAATGGAGCCACTGGCACCAGCTCTACTGGTTTGGGTGCAGGCAACTATACTGTAGCTGTAACCGATGCCAACAATTGTGTACGCACTTTCAACTTTGTAATAGCCGTGGGTACTGATGTTGCTAATATCGACTCGAAAATAGGAGTAACTATCTATCCTAACCCTACCAATGGTAAGTTTGTGGTAAATGTTTCGAACAATAATAGCAGCGAAACGCAAATTGAAGTATACAACACTTTAGGTCAACAGATATTTGTATCTGAATTGAAAATGAATGTTGTAAGCGATTTTGAGATTGATTTGAGTCATGTTCCGGCAAATACTTACTTCGTAAAAATTATTTCCGGCGACCAAACTGTGGTGCGTAAAGTGTTAAGAATTAACTAATTGTTTGCTATCTTGGTAGGGTAATTTATAGTTAAACTATTACCTTATCCGATGAATAAGATTTCAGTTATTAAAAAGCGAGGAATGCTACTGGTGTTCCTCGCTTCTTTTTTTTCTTTTTTTAGTGCCAATGCACAAACGGGCATTCCATTTCAACTACCCCACAACGGCACGTTACCAGTGCAATACGACCATTGCGGTATCATGTACGCCGATAGCGTATTGCGTAGCACCGTTCCTGGAGCACCAACGCTGAACGACTTTGAAGGTTGGCTTCAGAAAGAAATTGTAAAGCAAAAGCAGATACAGCAGAATAAGTCAGGTAGGGCAACCATCATTACCATACCTGTGGTGGTGCATATCATCCACAATGGCGATGCGGTAGGCAGCAATGAAAACATTGCCGCCTCAAGGGTGATTAGCCAAATCAATATTTTAAATCAGGATTTTCGGAGGCGCAATGCGGATACGGTGAATACGCCTGTAGCTTTCCGCCCGGTGGCTGCCGATGTGGAGATAGAATTTTGTCTTGCCCTACGCGACCCTAACGGCAATACCTTGGCGGAGCCAGGTATCGATAGGGTATTAAACACAAATGGTCCTTGGTCGAACACTACTACTATTGACAACACCCTTAAACCAGCTACCATTTGGGACCCAAACCAGTACTTCAATATGTGGTCGGTTGATTTTGGCGGTAATGGCTTGTTGGGTTATGCTCAGTTTCCGGAAGGTTCAGGTTTGGCAGGTATGCCAACAGGCGCTCAAGTGGCCAACTCTGATGGAGTAGTGGTAGTATTTAGTAGCTTTGGAGCCTCTGGTGCTGCCAATGCACCATACAATCAAGGTAGAACCATGACACATGAAGTGGGACACTGGTTGGGTCTTCGCCATATTTGGGGCGATGGCGGTTGTGGTGTAGATGATTTTTGTAATGACACACCAGATTCAGATGCTGCAAAGAGGGGCTGCACGGCTAATACCGTTAGTTGTGGCAATACCAATATGGTACAGAACTATATGGACTATACCAACGATGCGTGCATGAACATTTTTACGCAGGATCAAAAGACTCGTATGCAAACCGTTATGGCTGTTTGTCCGCGTAGGGCAAGTTTGCTCAATTCTACGGTTTGTACCCCTCTTATACAAGTAGCTTTGACGGGCCAAGTGCGCGATGCAAGCACCTTGGTGGGTGTGCCAAATGCCAGAGTTAGAATATTGGGTGTAGGTAACAACTTTAGTTACAATACCACTGCCGATGCCAATGGAAATTTTGCCATTACAGTTAACCAAGGAACATACAACGTATACGGTGGTAAATGGGGCTATGTTACCGCCGAAGTGGCCAACCGCACCTTTACTGCACCGTCAGCTTCGGTAACGGTTAATATTGCAAAAGGATACTATGATGACTTTATCATGGACTTTGGCTGGACGGTTACGGGCACTTCCACCACTGGCGATTGGGAGCGCGGAGCACCTGAAGGTACTTTAAACGGCACAGCACCGAGCAATGCCGGAGCAGACGTAACTAATGACTTTGGCAGCGATGCCTACATTACCGGAAACGGGGGAGGAACTTCTGCGGGAACGAATGACGTTGATGGCGGAACCACCATTTTAACCTCTCCAGTTTTTGATCTTACCACGTACAACTTGCCATACTTAAGTTACTACCGCTGGTGGTACAATGATGGTGGCTCGGGTAACTTTGACGATACATTAATTATAAGCGTAAGTAATGGTACGACTTCTGCAGTGATTGACAGGATAGGACCGGGAACCAACAGCGGCAACTCTTGGAGTTTCCGGAATTATAACCTAAACACCTTGATTGCAAAAAGTGCCAATATGCGCTTTGTGTTAACTACTGGCGATTATGGCGCAGGGCATTTAGTTGAGGCGGGCCTTGATTTGTTTAAGGTGGTGGATTCATTGACTATTGTAAACCAACCGCCAACACCGTTGTTTACGTCCACCACCGCTGCTATTTGCGTTGGTCAAACGGTAACATACACCGATCAATCTGCGGGTGGTGCTGTCTCGCGCCTATGGACGTTCCCAGGTGGCACTCCAGCTACATCAACGGCTGCAAACCCTACGGTTACTTACAATACTGCAGGTACCTATAATGTTGTCTTGGCCAGTACCAACACCTTTGGCACTAATACCCTTACCCAAACAGGCTATGTAACGGTAACCACACCGCAAACCAACTTTACGGCCAACGTAACACAAGGTTGCGGCACCTTAACGGTGCAGTTCACCGACCAATCAACTTGTAACCCTTCGGCTTGGTCATGGAGTTTCCCTGGTGGAACACCTGCTACCTCAACCGCTCGAAACCCTACCGTTGTTTATAATGCCCCAGGCAACTACCCTGTTTCGTTAACAGTAAATGGCATAACCAATACCCAAAACGGTTACATAACTGTAGGTACTACTGGCAACCTATTGAGCGAAGATTTTGAATCAAACTCTTTCGCCACCAACGGTTGGACTTTGCAAAACCCCGACAATGGCATTACTTGGGCCATTAGTGCTACAGCCGGAAACGTATCGGGTACTAGGTCGGCAGGTATAAACCTGTTTAACTATACCACCAACGGCCAACGCGATGGATTGATAAGCCCAGTGCTAAACCTCAGCTCGGTAAGCAACACGGTGCTTAATTTCAAACATGCCCACAGAAGAAGGACCCAAACACAAAGGGATTCGCTGATTGTATACATCTCAACCGATGGCGGTGCTACTTGGCCCAATAGGGTATTGGCTACTGGCGAAAACGGAACGGGAAATTTTGCAACCAATTCCACTACCATAAATGGTGTAGAATTTATACCTGCTATTGCGGAAGATTGGTGCGGACCTGGTGCGGTTGGCGCTGGTTGCTTTACCATTAACCTAGGTGCTTTTGATGGCCAAGCCAATGTGAGGATTAAGTTCGAGAGCTTTAACAACTTGGGCAACAACATATATTTGGATGACATAGTAGTTTCAGGCTGCCAATTGGTGCCAACATTGGCGCCAGTAGCTGTATTTACCGCTAGCCCTACAACTGCTTGTGGCAGTGCCACCGTGCAGTTTACCGATCAGTCAACCAACGGCCCAAGCAATTGGGAATGGACTTTCCCAGGCGGCACGCCTGCAACATCAACTTTGCAAAACCCTAGCATCAGCTATACTACCCCAGGAGTTTATGCCGTAACCCTTATTGCTATCAATGCCGCTGGCAGAGATACCACAGTAACTCAAAGCTTTATTACTATAAATGCCATTCCTACAGTATCGGTTGTGGGCACTAATCCACTATGCGCGGGGCAAACTAACGGTGTAGCATCGGCAACAGGTTCGGGAGGCACGCCTCCGTATACCTATTTATGGTCAAATGGCAGCACTACTGCCAACCTAAGTGCATTGGGCACGGGTACCTTTAGTGTTACATTAACCGATAGCAGGGGCTGCAGCGTTACAGGCTCAACAACCCTAACGGCACCTTTGGCCATAACGGCTACCGCGGCTACTACTGCAGCGTTTTGTGGCAATGCAAACGGCACAGCCAGCGTATCCATAACCGGTGGCACAGCACCATTTACGGTAAACTGGAGCAATGGTGGCACGGGCGCTAGCCTTACTGGCTTGGCATCGGGTGCTTATACATACACCGTAACAGATAACAATGGTTGCAACCGCACGGGCTCAACTACCGTGGCAGCCAATAACAATGGCCCTACCTTAGCTTTTAACATCCAAAACGTTAGTTGCAATGGAGGTTCAAATGGTGCTGTTACTGCTACTGTAACAGGTGGCACTGCACCTTACACCTATGTATGGGGCAATGGCGGCCAAACCAATACCATCAGTAGTTTAACTGCCGGCAACTATAGCATTACAGTTACCGACGCCAATGGTTGTAGGGTATCTACTACCGTATTCGTAAGTGCGCCTTCCGCAATTGCGGTTACCGCTACCACATCGCCAGCTACTTGCGGAAACAACAATGGTTCGGTATCGGCCAGCGTAACAGGCGGCACCAGCCCTTACACTTATGCTTGGAGCGGCGGCGGCAATACCGCAACCATCAATAATAGGGCATCTGGCTCGTATACTGTTACTGTTACTGATAGTCGCTCTTGCACCGCAACGGCTACCTTTAATATAAGCAATGTGGGTGGCCCTACTGTTACTACCAGCAAAAAAGATGTAAGCTGCAACGGCGGTAGCAATGGTACGGCTTCGGCTTCTGTAACCGGTGGCACCGCACCTTATGTTTTGAACTGGAGCAATGGAGTTACAGGTACCAGCCTTACTAACTTATCAGCCGGTACCTATACCGTAACCGTAACCGATGCCAATGGATGTGCTTCGCTAGCTACTGTTGTTATTGGTCAGCCAGCGGCTATAGTAGTTTTGGGTAGTGCAACCAATAGTGCTTGCGGTGCCAGCAATGGCACAGCTACTGCTACCGTAACGGGTGGCACGGCTCCATTCACTTATACCTGGGGCAATGGTGGTACTACTGCCACCATAAGCAACTTAGCTGCAGGGGTATATACTGTAACGGTGAGCGATGGCAACTCTTGCACGGGCACTGCCACTGCAACCGTTGCTCAGCTAATAGCACCTACTGTGAGCATAGCAAAAACAGATGCGTCGTGCTTTGGGGCGAATGATGGAGCAGCAACTGCTACCGTAGCTGGGGGTGTTGCACCATATACTTTTGCTTGGAGTGGTGGGTTAAGCGGGCAGGCGGTTACAGGCTTGTTGGCGGGCAATTACTCGCTTACAATTACCGATGCCAATAACTGCGCTACTATTACCAGCGTGGTTATTGCCCAGCCTACTAAAATTGTGATTGGCAATACCGTAACCGATGCCACTTGCGGCAATGCCGATGGAGAAATAGCGACCAACACTTCTGGTGGAAGCGCACCTTATGCTTTCCTTTGGGGAAGCGGCCAAGTATCGCCCGATTTGATAAACTTGGTTTCTGGAGCTTATTCACTTACCGTTTCTGATCAAAACGGCTGTTATGCCGACACTTTAATTGTGGTATCGAATATTGGAGGTCCAACTGTTACTTTAAACATAGTAGGTAATAACTGTAACGGACAGAATAACGGAAGCATTACGGCTGCAGTTTCTGGGGGCAGTGCACCATATACTTATCTTTGGAGCAATGCGGCCACCACGGCATCAATCACCAACCTAGCCAGTGGCACCTATACCCTAACCGTAACCGATGCTACCGGTTGTATTGCAGTACGTTCGGCTACTATCAGCCAACCAAGCCAATTGCAAGTTCAAGCGTACCATGTTGATGCATCATGTGGCATAGCCAATGGCCAAGTCGGTGTATTGGCAGCAGGTGGTGTTGCGCCGTACAATTACCTGTGGTCGAACGGAAGTAGCGCACAACAGTTGCAAAACTTGCCACAAGGCCTATATAGCGTAACCGTAACCGATGCCAATAACTGCAATGTTAACTTAAACGTAGTGGTTGATAGCTTGGCGGTGCTTGATGTGGTAGCAACCATAAATGCAGAAACCTGCCCAGGTGCTGCTAATGGAGCCATTAGTATTGCAGTTAATAGCGGGGTTCCGCCATTTACCTTTACTTGGTCAAATGGCTTTAATACCCAAAACGGTGGTGGATTGGCTGCTGGTAATTACAGCATTACCGTTACCGATGCCAGTGGTTGCGTGAGCACATTAAATCTGAACGTTCCTGCAACAGCACCTTTGGTATTGAATGGCTCAGTAATAGCTATTGTTTGCGGTTCGAAGGTGGGAGAGGTTGAGGTAGCAGTTTCAGGTGGTGTTGCGCCTTATAACTATGTATGGAACACTACCGATACTGGACAAAGTATTTTTGTAGTGTTTGATGGTAACTATGCCGTAACAGTTACTGATGCAAACGGATGCCAACAAACTACCTCGGTGTTTGTGCCAAGGGGCAGTGGCCCATTATTAAGTACTTACGTTACACCCGACACGCTAAACGCTGCGAATGGAACCGCAACTACCGTTCCTTCGAATGGTAATGCACCATTTACTTATGCTTGGAGCGATGGACAAACCACGGCAACTGCTGCTGGTTTAGCTGCAGGTACTTATGTAGTAACTGTAACCGATGCTGACGGATGCGCAACTTCCGATACGGTAAACATTAGCTTATACACTAGCTTAGTTGAAGTACTAAGCGATGCGAATGTAAGCCTATGGCCAAACCCTACAACGGGCAAATTCACCATAAACTTTACCAATTTAATTGGCATTGCTAACATTACGGTGTTTGATGCGCTCGGTAAGCTGGTAATGACCCAAGAAAATGATATTTTAGCTTACCCTTCGGTTGAGGTTGATTTGAGTAGTTTTGCCGGAGGTGTTTATATGGTTCGTATCAATCGGGATGGTGAAATGCTCCATTATAGGTTGGTGCTAGCCAAATAATCTTGGGCTATGGACTTAACTTACAGCAAATGATGAAAAACACTATAAAGGCCTTGACTATTAGTCTAGGCCTTTTTATTACTCCTGCAGCAATTGCCCAAACCAGCGCTCATTGCGGTTATGACGAACTGCATCAGTATAACCTTGCCAACGACCCTGGTTATGCGCAGCGGTTACGAAGTATCGAATCGGCTATAGCGCAGAACCAAGTGAACGGCATTGTGGCTCGAAAAACGGCATTAATAACCATACCGGTTGTAGTGCACGTGGTGCACAATGGAGAAGCAGTTGGGGTAGGTGGCAACATATCGGAGGCGCAGGTATTGTCGCAAATTTTGGTGTTGAACAACGATTACCGTTTTTTAAATGCCGATGCCTCGTTGATTCCAAGTGTGTTTCAATCATTGGCAACAGATATGAGCATTGAGTTTTGTCTTGCTGTGCGCGACCCTGACGGTAATCCATTTTCGGGTATTGAGCGCATTGATGGCGGCCAAGCCACTTGGACCATGAGCGATGTGGAGACTGACTTAAAACCTACCACTATTTGGGACCCAACCAAGTACCTGAATATATGGACTTTACAACTTGGCGGGGCAAACGCTGGTACCTTAGGTTACTCATCTAAACCAGGCCAAAACCCCGATACCGATGGGGTGGTGGTGCAGTACAAATACTTCGGTACCACAGGCAATGTGGTGTCGCCTTTTAATAAAGGGCGCACCGCTACGCATGAAGTTGGTCACTTTTTTGGCCTCGACCATTTGTGGGGTTTGGGCGAACCAAACTTGAGTAGTTGCGCTGACGATGATGGCATTGCCGATACGCCCATTCAATCAAAAGCCAATTATAGCTGTCCTAGTTTTCCTTCTATATCGTGCTCCAACGGCCCCAATGGGGATATGTTTATGAACTATATGGACTATGTAAACGATGCTTGTATGTATATGTTTACTGCTGGCCAAAAGAGTAGGGTAGATAATGTACTCAGCATTGCCCGCGGCGATTTAGCCAATTCAACGGCCTGCACGCTGTATATGCTTGATGCAGCTTTGGTTTCTGTTATTTACCCGAGCACCACTGTATGTCAAAATACCTTTTCACCTGTAATACTGGTGCGCAATAGTGGCTCTCAAACCATTACCAGTTTATTGGTGAATATGGTAATTGACCAAAGCACCTTTAGGCAACAGCAATGGACAGGAAGCCTTGCTACCGGCGAGTCGGTTTATATTCCCATCAATGCTGTTACACTTGCCGATGGTTTGCACGAAATGAATTTTTACATCAGCAACCCCAATAATGGTACCGACCAATTGGCTAGCAACGACACTAAAGATTTTAATATTACCGTAGCCAACGAGGCCGGTATTTTTGCTTTGTCGCTGCCGGTAGTAGAGGGGTTTGAAAGTGTTAACTATCCGCCAACATTGTGGGAGGTTACCTCCGTGGGTGGCGCTTCGGGTGCTTGGGCACTGTCCACCGAAGGTGGTTTTGCGGCGTCTCCTAATGGAGTTAAAGTAGATTTTTTTACGGGCAATACCGCTAACCAAAAGCAAGCATTAACCACTCCCTACTTTGAAGTACCCGCTGGCGAAATAGCCGCATTGAGCTTTAGTTATGCTTATGCTCGCAAAGACAGTGCCTCCAACGATTCGCTTAACCTTTACTTTAGCTTGGATTGCGGCGATAGCTGGGTTCCGTTTTGGAGCAGAAATGGATTACGCTTGCAAACCACCGCCATACAAAACATTGCGTTTGTGCCCACTGCCACCGACTGGGAACGCATTGGCGGAGTAAGACTACCACAGGTGCAAGGCCAAGGCAGGGTTCGTATTAAGTTCGAGGCGGTATCAAACAATGGCAACAACATTTATTTGGATGATATCAATATCGAAAATTGGACGGTAGGGTTAATCCAGCAGCAGTCAATGCCTAAAATTTCCATATATCCTAACCCAGCCATGCACCAATTTACTATCGATGCTTCTGGAATGAATGGTGAAACCGTAGTTTCTATTTATGATTTGCAAGGCAAGCTTTTACGGAACGAGCGCAGCGGTGCAAGCTCTATAATGACCGTTAATGTCTCAAGTTTGGCAAGTGGGTTGTATATGGTAAAAGTATCGAGTGCAAGTGGCGATGCTTATCAAAAGCTTATTGTAGAATAAGTAGCGGATTTAGTTTTGATTGTATCAGTTATATCAGTTGCCCGAAAGGATTAGTCTGGTAAGGAAGTTTTCTCCATTTACAGATAAGCGCAATAGATAAATACCTTCGCTATGGTTATCGAGATTAAAGCTGTATTGATAGTCGCCAGCAGGTTGCACTGTTTGCGGTAATACTGTATTTACCACTTCACCAAGCAGATTTACAACATCAACTTGTACGAAATTTGAAGTACCTACTAGCGCATACTCAATGGTTGAAGTGTTGGTAGTTGGATTAGGGTAAACGGATGAGTTAATTTCATTCGCTATCACATTTTGTATTCCTATCATCGTATCCTTACAAGGGTCAACATACGTTTCTATGCAAGTTGGAACATACGGGCGGTTTGCGGGTATTACATAACTCGAATCAACGAACTGATAAAATATTGCCATCATTTCATCTTCGGTAGTTATGCCAAACGCCAGCGTATCGTTTCCGGTATTTAAATAGGTGGCCTCCATTATTAGACCTGCTGGCACACTGCCAT
This sequence comes from Sphingobacteriales bacterium, assembly GCA_027486795.1. Lineage (GTDB taxonomy): Bacteria > Bacteroidota > Bacteroidia > Chitinophagales > CAIOSU01 > CAIOSU01. The sequence continues at coordinate 11,714 of JAIXOI010000013.1, forward strand.
TGTTTATAGGCTGCGACATATCTAAAAATGGCTCAAAAAAGGCAATAGGTGGGTGTGACCAGTCGTATGCACCCGTATCGAAACCTTGCAGGTAATTATAGCTGCCATCAAATACTTGCAGGCCCTTGGTTCCGTCAGTATTCCTTAAGTAAACATCAAAGTTAACGCCAGTTTTGTGTGTATGCGAGGTTATGTTGCTTATGCTTTTAGACCCCGTAGGTAGATAGTAAAGGGTAGTTTCGGGTTGTGCACTATTGGGTATTACTATGCCATAGTTGTGGGCTAAATCAGATTGTAGCTCTCTACTTGCCATACCTTTGGGTTGGGTATAAACATTGAGGTACACCTCGGCTGCTAATACTTCGGTATTGGTATTAAACAAGTGATAGTCAAGATCGAGCGATTCGTTTTGATCCCAATAAAACGCTGTTCCGTTTGGCAATTGATATGTATCGCCATTGAGGCAAGCCATTAAAAACTCCTTGTCACCGCCAAACATGGCATCGTCACTCTCCTTCACTAAACCTTGTGGCCAGTATTGGGCAGTGTTGTTAATGTATTTGGTAACAATAAAGTGGTGCGACTCGGTATTAAATACACTATAAGTACCAATAACCTCAATGGTATCAGAGAGGTTTAAGTCATATCGTTGGTAATATTCAGCTTCTTCACCTGGGGCATAAAATATTGGGCCCATGTGTATCTGAAAACCTTCACATGATTTTGGTGGAGTTGGGCGCTCAATTTTTACCAAAGTACTGTTTTGGTAGTAATCATCAATCAGTGCTTTATCAATTACAGTGCCTGTATCGGGGGCACCAAACAAAATCCATTGCCTTATAAGCTCTATATCTTCATATAGTAGTGGTGTTTCGCCTTTTGGCATGGCACTTCCCTCATCCGCATGCAATGCCAAGTCGGCGCTCAGGCAATTGCCCACTTTACGCAATAAGTAACTCCTATCAGGATAGCCAGGGCTTATTAGCTTAAAATTGCTGGCAAGCGCATAAGTATTCTTTGGACTCGCATTCAATAGGCTATCGTATAATACCGATGCGGGGTCGGTAACATTAAAACTATAAGCGTTATCGCCATGGCAGGTAGCCGAGCATTTGGTGGTAACAATATCCCTAACCTGCTCATAGGTTGATTGGCCAAAAACGTGGCTACTTACCAGTGTGAGCAACGCTAAAAGGAAAGTTGAATGTGGCATATATACGTATCTGTTTGGTAAATATAACAGCCTGAAAACCAATAAGCAAGTGTTGTATTGAAGTAAAAAACAAAAGCACTCGTTATCTGTTGATAACGAGTGCTTTGATGGTGCATTTAATAGTAATGCTACTTGCTGATAATGAATCTCAAGGTATTCACCTTGCCGTCAACGGAGAGTCGTACAAAATATACGCCTTGGCTAAATGCATCACTGTTTAGTTGATACTGGTGCTGGCCCGTGCTTTGCTGCTCGTTAGTTGCCATTACTATCATTTTCTCGCCAAGCAGGTTTACCACTTCAATAGTTACCCCCGAGGCATTTTCGCTGAGAAAATATTCAATATTGGCAACTCCTGATGCAGGATTCGGGAAAACATTCAAGCCAATTGTATTATTAACAGTTATAGCAGCTACACCGTTTGGCACAGAGTCTTTTAGGCAAGGAGCCTCATAAGTTTCGCTGCTGCAAGTTGAGGTCCAAGCTGGGTTAGGCAGAATGTCATAAACACCATCAACATACTGCACATAGTATATCATCATTTCGTCTTCGGATGTAAACCCGAACGTAACCGCCCTAGAGCCAAAATTCTGAAATGTAGCTTCATGTATCAATCCATTGGGTACTTGCCCGTTGTTTATGGTGTCCGCTAGGTTTAAGAAAGGCTCAAAAACCGAGGTTGGTGGATGTTCCCAATCGTAAACGCCCGTATCAAAGCCTTGAAGGTAGTTGTAAGTGCCATCATAAATCATGCGGCCTTTGCTACCATCGGCATTTTTAAGGAAAATATCGTAGTTTTTGCCATACTTGTGTGTGTGCGATGTTAGCGTCCAAATGCTAGCGTTACTCAAGCTATTGCTTGCCGAAAAAGTAACGGGCTGGTTATTGTTGGGTATAAATATACCTAGGTTGGTTATCAAACTCGATTTCATTTCCTTTTCAGCATTACCCTTCGGTTGCGTAAACACATTTATATATACCTCTCCTGCAAGAATATCATTGTTGTAATTGAACATGTGGAAGTTAAGATCCAACGATTCGTCAGGGTTCCATTTGTAGGCAGTGCCGTTTGGCAATTGGTAGGTTTCGTTATTTTGCCAAGCCATTACATATTCCTTGTCGCTGTCAAATGCAGTTAGCGGGTTCAATGGAGTTAAACCTTGAGGCCAGTTTTGGGCGGTACCGTTTTTAAATTTACGCAGGATAAAGTGATGCGACTCGTCGTTGAACACAATCTCCAGTCCCGTTACTTCTAGCGTATCAGCAACTTTCAAATCGTATTTTTGAAAAAACTCCGACTCTTCGTTTGGCTCAAAAAAGATTGGCCCCATGTGTATTTGAAACCCCTCGCACGATTTTGGCGGGGTTGGCTGCTCCAGTTTCGGCAGCCCGCCTATGGTGTAGTATTCATCAATTAGTGCCTTGTTTACTGGCGAACCAGTTTCGGGCGCACCAAAAAGAATCCATTGGCGTATTAGCTCTATTTCTTGGTCCAACAGCGGTTCCGTACCCGATAGCATGGGTGCGCCTTCGTTTTCGTTCAGCGCTAAATCGCTGCTAAGGCAATTGGCTACTTTACGCAACAAAAAACTACGAGCTGGGTAGCCTGGGTCAATGTATTTGTCGTCTTTGCCCAAAGCGCTGCTGTTTGTTGGCGCCACGCCTACCAAGGCATTGTATAAATCGTTGCTGGGCAAGGTAACATTAAAGTCTTGTAAATCGCCACCGTGGCAGCCAGCGCCAGCACAATTGGTGTTTAGCAACGTGTATACTTGCTGCCATGTGTCTTGGGCATTGGCATATAAATTTAGACCCAAGGAGAGGATAATTACCCCATAAAGCTTTTTCATTCGGTACAGGTTTTTGGTTGATAAATTAATAACGATGTTGTTTGTTTTTGCGGTGGCTAACAATCGTTAGTTAATTTATGTAAATTCTCATAGGCCACAAATGTATACTGGCCTAATAACCTGTTTAGGGTAATTGAGTTTTTTGGTATTAAACAATTGATAATGAACTGTTTGTGGTAATACCAATAGCGTTTTTATGACTAAAATCATAAAAAACCTAATGGATGGGGCACAAAAAAGCCCTGCTAAAAATTTAGCAAGGCTTTTTGATTCTGGTATTTTAAATGGTACTAGTTACCAGTTAAAATTAATTTTTGGGTGCTTATTTTACCATCTATTGCAAGGCGTACAATGTAGATGCCTTGGTTTTGATTGGCACTGTTAAACTGGTAGTTGTATTCACCAACTGCTTGACCTTCGCCATTTACCAATACAGTAATTACTTCACCTAACATATTTACCACTTCAAGTTTTACGTTTGTAGCGTTGCTGCTCAAATCGTAGCTAATGTTGGCAATGCCCGATGTTGGGTTAGGATATAAGCTCATACCTACACCATTGTTTTTAACAAACTCAACAATACCAGTTGTATCGGCGCAAGGGTCAACAAAAACCTCTGCAGAGCAAGTTGATACCCAAGAAGGTGATGATGGAATATCAAACTTACCATCTACATACTGTATGTAGTAAATCATCATTTCATCTTCAGTAGTGAAACCGAAAGTAACTGGACGTGAGCCATAGTTCTTATAAGTGGCCTCGTCAATCAAACCAGTAGGCACCGTTCCGTTGTTAATAGTGTCCGCCATATCTAAGAAAGGTTCGTACATAACGGTTGGTGGGTGCTCCCAATCATAAACGCCAGTATCAAAACCTTGCATATAGTTAAAGCTGCCATCAAACACTTTGCGGCCTTTGCCACCACCTGCATTTTTCAAGAATATGTCATAGTTAGTACCATACTTGTGGGTGTGCGAGGTAAGTGTCCAAAGACTTACATTGCTCATGTTATTATTATTGGTAAACGTAACTGGTTGATTATTATTCTGTATAAACAAACCAGCATTGTTGATTAAGCTAGATTTCATTTCCTTCTCGGCACTACCTTTAGGCTGGGTGTATACGTTTAGGTATACTTCGCCAGCCATAATCTTATCGGCATAGTAGTTGAACATGTGGAAGTTGAGGTCTAGTACCTCTCCCGGCTTCCAGAAGTAAGCGGTGCCGTTTGGCAAGTCGAATGCTTGGTTGTCTTGCCAAGCCATAATGTAGTCTTTGTCACCATCAAAGGCAGTTAGCGGGTTCAACAGCGTTACACCAGTAGGTACTGAGGCCGATGTGCCAGTTTTGTATTTGCGCAAAATAAAGTGGTGAGACTCGTCATTAAAGAACAACTCCAAACCAACTACTTCAATGGTATCAGGCAAGTTCAAGTCAAACTTTTGGAAGTATTCATCCTCTTGGCCTGGCTCAAAGAAAATTGGGCCCATGTGCAATTGGAAACCTTCGCAAGACTTAGGTGGTGTCGGGCGCTCAACTTTAGGCACACCACCAATGGTGTAGTATTCGTCAATTACGTCTTTCTTAACCACTACACCGGTTTCAGGTGCGTTAAAAATAATCCATTGGCGAATCAACTCAATTTCTTGATCCAACAATGGTGCACGACCCTGGGGCATAGTACCACCTTCAGCTTGATCCAATGCTAAGTCGCCGCTTAGGCAGTTTGCTACCTTGCGCAACAAATAGCTACGTGAAGGGTAACCTGGATCAATATACTTATCACCTTTGCCCAGAGCAGCTGGATTAATTGGGCTCCCGCCTACTAGCGCTGCATACAAATCAGTGCTGCTATCGGTTACGTTAAAATCGGGGCGAGAACCACCATGACAACCACCACCTGCGCAGTTGGTACCAAGAATGGTATACACTTCTTGCCAAGTGTCTTGTTGTGCATTCGCGTTATTAACGAAGGCAGTAGAACTGAGCACAGCGGAGAGGAAAAGCGCTCGGTATAGATTTTTCATCCTTACTTAGGTTTTAGGGTTAAAAGTTCGGTGCTTAAATATACAAATAGTTGGTTAAAATTCGCTAAAGTTATTGTTGTACAGTACTTTTTCTTGATTTTTTTATTGTTGGCTTTTGAAAACAGTGTTTCGTTTATTATACACTTGCTGCCTCCTATTCTCAACACTTTAAATGACAAATGAGCACGGCAAAAAGTTGCACACAACTCAAAAAAAAGAGCCCATTTGGGCTCTTTTTTAATTATTTATCAAAAATAGGTGCAATTATTTGTTTGTTGCTACTATTTTTTGGGTTGAAACGACACCATCAATGGCTAGGTTAATGAAATAAACTCCACTGCTCAATCCGTTAAGCTGGTACTCATACGTTCCAATAGGCTGGCTCTGGTTGTTTACGAGTGTGGTTACCACCTCGCCTAGCATATTTACCACCGTAAGCGATACGTTATTGGCGTTGGCGTTTAGCGTGTAGCTAATATTGGCAAGCCCCATTGTTGGGTTAGGATATGCCGTAACCTCGGTGTTCAATTGGTTTGAAAGGTCGGTTAGACCGCTTATTTTATTACATGGGCTTACATAAACCTCCGTTGCACAGGTCGATGTCCAAATTGGGTTTGGTGGAATAGGAAACGAGCCATCTACATACTGCATGTAGAAAATCATCATTTCATCAACAGTAGTAAACCCAAAACCAACATTGCTTGATCCGTAGTTAAGGTACGTTACCTCATACAATAAACCATTGGGTACAGTACCGTTGTTTACGGTATCGGTCATATCCAAAAACGGCTCATAAACCGCAGTTGGTGGGTGTTCCCACTCATAAACGCCAGTTTCGAAACCGTTTAAGTAACTGTAGGTACCATCAAATACTTGCCTTCCTTTAGAACCATCGCTGTTTTCGAAATAGATATTGAAATCTTTTCCGTACTTGTGGGTATGCGACGTTAGGGTCCAAATGCTTGCATTGTTGGTGCCATCATTGTCGATAAAGGTAGTTGGCTGGTTGTTATTTGGTATTAGACCAAGATTAATGCCATTGTAAGTGGCACCAATTTTTAAGCTGGTTATCAGCTTCGATTTCATTTGTTTTAAAGCCGTTCCTTTTGGCTGTGTGTACACGTTCATATATACCTCACCCGGCAGAATTTCGTTGTGGTAGTTAAACATGTGAAAGTTCAAATCCAACGAAGTATACGGATCCCAGTAATAAGCGGTTCCGTTGGGCAGTCGTACATCGCCATTGTCTTGCCAAGCCATCACATAATCCTTATCGCTGTCAAAAGCGGTAAGGGGGTTAAGAGGTGTTATGCCTTGAGGCCATGAGGCTGCCGAGCCTGGTATATATTTACGCAATATAAAGTGGTGCGATTCGTCATTAAAATATAACTCTAAACCAGTTACTTCAAGCGAATCGGGGATATTCAAATCGTACTTTTGAAACCACTCAGATTCTTCACGTGGCTCGAAAAATAAAGGCCCCATATGCACTTGGAAGCCTTCGCAAGATTTTGGAGGGTTGGGCTGTTGAATTTTTGGAATGCCACCAAGGGTGTAGTAATCGTCTATAAGAGACTTGCTAACCACTTCGCCTGTTTCTGGAGCACCATAAATAATCCATTGGCGGATAAGCTCTATTTCTTGGTCAAGCATTTCTGGCAGACCATTGTGCGCTGCCGCTACTTCGGCAGATTCTAGGGCCAAATCGGTACTTAAGCAGTTGCCTATGCTCCTAAGCATGAAGCTGCGAGCAGGGTAACCTGGGTCAACCAATTTATCTCCTTTCGCCAATGCTGTAGCGTTTGTTGGGGCAACACCAACCAAAGTGCTGTACAATGAAGAACTACTAGCGCTCACATCAAAGCTATTGGTGCTGCCAGTATGGCAACTTGAGCCAGCGCAGTTAGCGCTTAAAATGGTATATACTTGTTGCCAGGTATCTGCCGCATGAATGGGCTTTATAAAAGCAAAAAGACAAAGCGTTAAAACAAGGGAGAGTGCTCTAAAGTTAAAACCCATTATTAAATATTTTAAGGTTAAAGTGACGGATAATGCTCAAGATACAAATATTTATGACTAAGATTGAATCGAAAAGAATAATAATTTAACAAATTAGATTTTGCTTAATGTATTTTCATTTGTCCCCTAAAACACCAAAGGCCATTTCCTTGCTGGAGAATGGCCTTTGATAAATTGTAATAATGTTGCTTTTAGCAATACTGCTCAAATGCAGCCTTTAAATTGGCTGCAATAGCTTCGGCAGGAACGCCTTCAATGTGGTGACGCTCAATAAAGTGAACCAATTTGCCATCTTTAAACAAGCCCATTGATGGCGAGCTTGGTGGATAAGGGAAGGTATAGCTGCGGGCCTTAGCCACTGCTTGTGCATCAACACCAGCAAATACAGTTACTAAGTTATCAGGTAGCTTGTCCGCTGATTTTACGGCAGCAACGGCACCTGGGCGTGCATTACGAGCGGCGCAACCACATACTGAATTGAACACTACAAACGTAGTGCCTTCTTTGCTTTCGAATAGTTGCTCAACGTCATCGGCGGTAAGCAACTCGCGGAACCCGTTTCCGGTTAGTTCCTGTTTCATAGGTGCTACTAGTTCTGGGGGATACATCGTATGTTAATTTGAAGATTTGAAAATGTGCTAATTTGGAAATGGTATTGGTAATATTTGAAAGCAATTTGAATTCATTTCCAAATTTTCAAATTGCCTCATTTTCAAATTGACTATAGAAATCCTAGTTCCAATTGCGCGGCTTCGCTCATCATGCTTTGCTCCCAAGGTGGGTCAAATGTAATTTCGACTTTTACCTCGTTCACGTCTTCCAGCGTTTTTACTTTGTTTTCCACGTCAATGGGTAAGCTTTCAGCTACTGGGCACATGGGGCTAGTAAGCGTCATCATGATATGTACGTTGTTGCCTGGGTCTACGTTTATTTCATAGATAAGGCCCAACTCGTAAATATCCACAGGTATCTCAGGGTCATAACAGGTCTTAATTACCTTAATGATATCGTCCTTTATCTCGATGAAGCTTTTCTTTGGCATTTCGGTTGTCGTTGTTTCTGGCAACATATTTATGCTTGTTTGGCCTGTTGGCTAAAGCCGACGGCATATAGTTTAATTTGTTTGAGCATCATTTGCAGGCCACTACTTCTTTGAGAGCCAATAAATGAACGCAAGTTGATTTTATCAATTAAGTATAAATCCGCGTTTAAAATGTCACTTGGTTTTTGCCCAGACAAAACACGGACTAACAAACCAATAATACCTTTAGTGATAACTGTATTGCTGTCAGCTTCAAAATAAACTCTACCATCTATTTCGCTAGCATGCAACCATACAGTACTTTGACAACCTTTTACAATGTTGTCTTCAGTTTTGTAACGTTCATCTAGTGCAGGAAGTTTTTTGCCAATATCTATGATATATTGATCCCGTTCTTCTGGCCAATCATCAAAAATGGAAAACTCTTCTACTATTTGATCCTGTATTTCGTTTATGGTCATCACAAAAAGTCTACTTTAATACTCGTTCTAACAGCCATCGCACACCCTTCGACTACGCTCAGGATGACAGCTAGCTTCCGCATTTAAGTCATCACATACTCACTTTCATCAGCACATTAGCAAATCAGCACATTGGTACATTACAAAAGCATCGTCTTCACTTTCTCAATCCCCTTAACCAGCTTATCAATTTCTGCTGTTGTGTTGTAAAATGCAAATGAGGCCCTGCAAGTTCCCGGTATGGCAAATCTATCCATCAATGGTTGGCAGCAGTGGTGGCCCGTGCGAATGGCAATGCCTTGCTTATCGAGCAATACGCCCATATCGTAAGGATGAATGCCATCCACTAAAAAGGAGATTACACTGGCTTTCTCTTTTGCTTGACCAATTATCCTCAAACCTTCAATTTGGCTCAACACCTCAGTGCCGTATACTAATAAATCGTGCTCGTGCTGCGCTATTTTGTTGTATCCAACACTATTTATATAGTCGATGGCTACACCCATAGCTATGCCGCCGCTAATATCAGGCGTGCCAGCCTCAAACTTATAGGGCAACTCGTTGTAAGTGGTCTTTTCAAAAGTTACGGTCTTAATCATTTCCCCACCGCCCTGATAGGGGTTCATTTGCTCTAGCAAGCGCTCTTTGCCATACAATATACCCATGCCCGTTGGGCCGAATATTTTGTGCGATGACAAAGCCAAGAAGTCGCAGTCTAACTCCTGAACATCCACAGCCATGTGCGGGGTTGCTTGGGCACCATCTAACATAACTACTGCACCAGCTTCGTGAGCTAGGGTTATGATATCTTTAACAGGGTTAACGGTACCCAAAGCATTGCTCACATATACTACCGAAACGATTTTGGTGCGATTGTTCAGTAACTTTTTATATTCATCCAATAGTAAATTGCCATCATCATCAATTGGGATAATTCGCAGCTTGGCACCACGTTCATCGCATACCATTTGCCAAGGCACAATGTTGCTGTGGTGCTCCATGGTGCTGATTATTACCTCATCGCCAGGCTGCAAAAACTTGCGACCATAGCTGCTGGCCACCAAATTGATGCCCTCGGTTGTGCCTTTGGTAAAGTTGATTTCGTTGGTTGACGATGCATTTAAAAACGCACGCGATTTTTCTCTTGCAGCCTCATACGCCTCCGTAGCCTTTTCGCTCATGTAGTGCAGGCCACGGTGAATGTTGCTGTTGTATAACTTATAGTAGTTACTGATGGCATCAATAACCAAGTTGGGCTTTTGAGAGGTAGCAGCATTATCAAAATATACCAACGGGTAGCCGTTCACCTTTTGGTGCAGTATCGGGAAATCCTGACGAATGGCCTCTACATCAAAGGGTTTGCTAATGTTTACTTCTCTTATGCTTACACCAGGTATCATTAGCGAGTGAGTTGTTGGGTTAACTGATTTAGTAGCCACTCTTTAAGCGGCTCTATGGAAATCTTCTCTATAACATCGGCAGCGAAGGCTTGGTTTAGCATCGCACGAGCCTGTGCTTCATCCAATCCGCGAGCGCGAAGATAAAATACCATTGTTTGGTCAATTTGCCCCATAGTAGCGCCGTGGCTGCACTTTACGTCGTCGGCAAATATCTCCAACTGCGGCTTGGTGTAAGTATTTGCTTGCTCGCTTAGCAAAATGGTTTTGTTGCTCTGGAAAGCGTTGGTTTTTTGGGCATCCTGTTTTACATAGATGCGGCCATTGAACACTCCAGTACTCTTGTCATTGAGCAAACCCTTGAACAATTGATGGCTCTCGCAATGAGGCTCATTGTGCTTTACGGTTACATGATTATCCACTTGCGATACACCATCCAAGCTATACAAGCCATAAAAGCCTGCTTCGGAGTTTTTGCCATCAATATCTACTACCATGTTGTTGCGCACCAATTGACCCGCAAGATTCACTACGTAAGTATTAAAACGGCTGTCGTTGCCTTGTTTGGCTACTAGGTTGCCCACGTGCTTACCGATGTTGGCATCGGTCATTATTTTGTGGTAGTTCACCAAGCCATTATCGCCCACTACTATTTCAAGCAATTGGTTACCCAATGCGGTATCGTTGCCTAAGTATTGATGGCTTTCAATCACATCCAATCGGCTACTGCGGCCCGTTACTATTAGGCTGCGGCTATTGATAACGCCTTGCGAACCTTCGGTAGTAACGTGCAAAATAATAACTGGGTGTGCTACTTCCGTTTTTGCCGGAACAAAGATAAACGCTCCATCTTGTGCAAAAGCAGTATTGAGTGCACTAAACGCTTCTTTATAGTTGTTGGCTAGGGAATTGTAATTGTCCCTTAATGCCATGTGGCCCAACTCATTGTATTGCGCCAAGCTACCGATAACCAAACCTTCTGCCTCATCAATCACATCCGAAAGGGTGGGAGAGAAGTGGCCATTTACAAACACCAACCTATTGGCCTTTAAAAAAGGGAATAGGTTTAATTGGCTAGCATCTATTTCGTTGCTGGTGCTATTGGTTATATCGGTCAATCCTGTTTTAAACTGCGCGGCTACGTTGGTATACTTCCAGTCTTCGTGGCGTGTGGTTGGTATACCCAACTGCGCAAAACTATCCATAGCAGGCTTACGCGCAATACCCATAGGGGTTTGCGTAGGCTCTAGCTGTTCCCATTGCTCATAAAAAGCTTGGGATGTAGGGTGTATCGCGTTCACTGTTTCACTTAATGTCGTCATATTATACCGTCGCGTCTACTTCCTGTTTAATCCAATCGTAGCCTTTGGCTTCAAGTTCCAAGGCCAATTCTTTGCCACCGCTTTTTACAATACGGCCATTGTACATTACGTGCACAAAATCGGGCACTATGTAATCCAGCAAACGCTGGTAGTGGGTTATAACGATAAACGCGTTGTTCTCGTTTTTTAGTTTGTTTACGCCATTGGCAACAATGCGTAAGGCATCAATATCTAAGCCGCTATCGGTTTCATCCAATATGGAAAGCGTAGGCTCTAACATCGCCATTTGGAAAATCTCGTTGCGCTTTTTCTCACCACCGCTAAAACCTTCGTTTACGGCACGGCGCATCAACTTCTCGTCAATCTCCACAAAGCGCATCTTTTCCTTCATTACTTTTAAGAACTCCACAGCATCCAATGGCTGCAAGTCGCGGTGCTTGCGCACTTCGTTTAAGGAGGCTTTCATAAAGTTGGCGATGCTCACACCCGGTATTTCTACTGGGTATTGAAAAGCCAAGAAAACCCCTTCGCGGGCACGTTCCTCAGGAGCCATATCCAATAAGTCTTTGCCTTGGAAGGTAACGGTGCCATCGGTTACGTCGTAATCCTCTTTACCCGCCAATATGTTAGCCAAAGTGCTCTTGCCGGTTCCGTTAGGGCCCATAATGGCATGCACCTCGCCTGGTTTCACTTCAAGGCCAAAGCCTTTTAATATCTCTTTGCCATTAATACTGGCGTGTAGGTTGTCTATCGTTAACATCTTCGTCTTTGTATGCTCTATTTTGATGTACGATGTACGATGTACAAAGTACGATTGAGTTATTTACTGTTTTACTCTTTATACTGAAGCTTGTAATATGTGTAACCACCCCTATCCCCTCCTTGGCCAAACTCTCAAAAGGCCAATCGAAGGAGGGGGAACCATTACGTTTTTATCTCCCGCTCCGCCATTCCCATATTTTCATATTAACTCATTTCAATTTGCATCAGCACATTAGCACATCAGCACATTGGTACATTATCCAACGCTTCCCTCCAAACTCACAGCCAGCAGCTTTTGGGCCTCGGCGGCAAATTCCATGGGTAAGTGTTGGAAAACCTCTTTACAATATCCGTTTATAATCAATTGCACCGCTGTTTCCGTACTTAAGCCACGTTGGTTGCAATAGAATAGTATGTCTTCGCCTATTTTGCTGGTAGTAGCTTCATGCTCAACCTTAGCTGATTTATTGCTTACCTCCAAGTAAGGGAAGGTATGCGCACCACAGCGGTCGCCAATCAACAAAGAGTCGCATTGGCTAAAGTTGTAAGCATTTTCGGCATTCGGATTTACCTTCACCAGGCCACGGTAGCTATTCTGGCTTTTGCCAGCGCTGATGCCTTTGCTCACAATACGGCTACGGGTATTTTTACCGATGTGTATCATTTTGGTGCCCGTATCGGCTTGCTGGTAGTTGTTGGTTACGGCCACCGAATAAAACTCACCGATGCTATTCTCACCTTTCAAAACCACGCTTGGGTATTTCCAAGTAATAGCAGAACCCGTTTCAACCTGCGTCCAGCTTATCTTGCTATTAATGCCTTGGCAAATACCGCGCTTGGTTACGAAATTATAGATACCACCTTTGCCTTCTTTGTTTCCAGGGTACCAGTTTTGAACGGTGCTGTATTTTATCTCGGCATTGTCCATAGCAACTAACTCTACCACTGCAGCATGCAATTGGTTTTCATCGCGCATGGGGGCGGTGCAACCTTCTAGGTAGCTCACGTAGCTACCCTCATCTGCTATAAGCAAGGTGCGCTCAAACTGGCCCGTGTTGGCTTCGTTTATACGGAAGTAGGTGCTCAGCTCCATTGGGCAGCGAGTGCCTTTGGGTATGTAGCAAAACGAACCATCGCTAAACACGGCAGAGTTCAATGCCGCAAAGTAATTGTCGCGTACCGGCACTACCGAACCGATGTATTTCTGCACTAGTTCTGGGTAATCCTTAATGGCATCGCTCATCGAGCAGAAAATAATGCCCAGCTCCTTCAGTTTCTCTTTGTAAGTGGTTTTCACGCTCACGCTATCCATTACCACATCTACCGCCACACCCGCCAAAATCTTTTGCTCCTCCATAGGTATACCCAGTTTCTTGAAGGTCTCCAATATCTCAGGGTCTACCTCATCCAAGCTATTCAATACCTTCTTGGGTTTCGGCGCAGCGTAGTATATAATTTTCTGGTAGTCAATTTTCGGGTAGTGAACGTTGGGCCAGGTAGGCTCGGTCATTTGCAGCCAAGCTTTGTAAGCCTTCAAGCGCCATTCCAGCATCCACTCCGGCTCATTTTTCTTGGCCGAGATAAAACGCACGGTATCCTCCGATAAGCCAACTTTGGCATTGTCGCTTTCTACATTGGTTACAAAACCATATTTGTAGTCACTTTGCGTTACCTGGTCAATGATATCTATCTCTTCAGCCATTGTCTTTTCTCAATTGTTATGCAAAATTACAGTACCATTCGTTAGTAAACCATTATTATTTAGACAGACTCTAAATAGCGCCTCCCACTAACCTAAACACGGTATTTTTGAAATAGTTCTAATTAAGTAGAAACTAATGTTTATAGGCATCTTACGATAATAAAATTAGTGAGGCAACCGAACTTATTTTTTGTTCGTATGTTAGGGTAAGTAAGAGGTTTAAGGTACGAAGTACGATTGCAGTTTGCTGTTTTGCCTTATAACCGATTAACCAATAACTGATTTACCAAAGCCTTGGAAAAGAAGCGCATAACCGAACGACCAGCCCAACAGCCACTAAAGGTATTGTTTGCCGACAAGCAATCGGTAATGCTGTATGCATTGCTCACAGCGCTGAGTACCATTTTCTTATTTACGAGTGCGGCGTTTATATACACGCGGGTTTTTAGCGCTAATTTTCAGTTTCATTTACCCATTATTTTCCATGCCAACACTGCTATTATATTGGCCAGTAGTTTTGCTTTGATGCAAGCCATTAAAGCCCAACGTGACGACAATGAGCGCGGGTATTTGCAAGCCATGGGGGTTACCTTTTTATTGGGCATCGCATTTTTGGTTTTCCAAACGGTAGGTTGGGTGGAAATGCATCGTCAGGGCATGACCCTTACCTCTAATATTGGCAACTCCTACCTTTATATGCTCTCAGGCCTGCACTTTTTGCACGTATTGGGAGGTTTAGGGGTAATGTCCTATAGTATTTTTAAATCGTACAGGCGTTTGAACGACCCTGTGCAAGAACTCCTTTTCAGCACCGACCCAAACCGCATTAGCCGCATCCGCCTGCTGGCCACCTACTGGCATTTTGTAGATGTGCTTTGGGTATATCTGTATGTGTTCTTTTTGGTGAATGCTTTTGTTTAGACCGCCTTGTTTTTAACTTTAGTCTTTTGTTAATCAAGGATAGGATATCCTTTCTCGTTTAATTGTTTTGCAATAGATAAAAAGTTGGAATCATTAGAAAATTCAGGGTCTTTAGCCAATTCTTTTAACTCTTTTATGATCCTTGGGTGAGTAATTCCTATTCTTTCTATTCGCGACCACACGCTGTTCATGGTTAAAGCCTTTTTTTTGAGGTTGTCAACCATTTGTAAATTTTCGGGAGTCAATTCATTATATTTATTTTGACCATCTATATGCTTTGTAATGCTTTTTTCAGATCCAATTATCCATTTTTCAGAGTAGTTCTCAATATCCACATTAGTTGTTAGCGCATCAATAATATTTCCTGTAATGCGCCCAAATGTATTCTTTATATCTAGTTCTCTAGGGGGAAAAATAGTTAGCTTGTACTTATTATTTATTGGCAGAATAATTATGTTGTCATCGTCAAAAATGTTATTAAGATTTCCTTGAGAGTTTCTAATTATTACAGGATTGTCACAGGTAATATATTCGCTATCATCTACAAGTTTTTGAATGCCTATCGCATCGTCTAATCTATATGCGAGCAGGTCATTGAAAATCTGAAGATGCTCTTTTAAAAATAATAGTTTGTTTTCTTTAACTATTTGCTCTTGCACACTCTCAAAAGACAGTTGTTTGAAATCAATTTTTTTGCCGAAGAAATTAATGGTGTGGTTTTCTGTTGTCCCTAATGAGTAATTCCTCAACTCCTCTAATAATTCTAATTGATGGGCGTTAAAGGCGTTAAGAAATTTTGGCGTTCGAAAGTATAGGCTTAAGGTTGCGGAAACAATTCGGAATCGTTGCTCTTCAGAAATTGAAGTAATGCTATCATCGGTAACTATCCGAGTTATCTCTGGGAAAAATGCATCTATTTCATTGGCATAGAAATGCTCAATAACATTGTGCTTTGCACCGCCATTAGGATTTGAATAGAAATAAGACTCGGAACAAATGTTTGTAATGTTTGTATCATAAAACTTCTCGTTTTTGTATCTCACATGAACATAATATTCTTCCCCTTTTTGAAAGGCAAAGTTTTTTAAGTAGGAACGTGGGATGTAATGATGCCTTCTAGGAATTGTCATAGCTACGATGTTTTTCCCATAATTTGTAAAATTCTTTCGTAGCGTTCTTTGTGCTCATCACTTTTTATGTCATTGTCGAATAGCGCTTTAAGAAATGCCTTATTTTCAATAATGTATTTTAATTCATTTCTAGCCTCTTGGAGCTGGTCACGAAGATCTTTTTCTTTCATGTTTTTATTTTAAATTTAGCAATAAGTATTTACAATATCTAATTAACTGTCTTTACAACAAAACATAGCAAGGCTCCCTTATTGAGAAGGGTTTATGTAATACTTGGGCAATTATTTAGCAGGTTGTTTAGTTTTAGCGCATTGCAAATTCCATAAGTCCGACGTTTACTTTTTTTGAATTAAAAACTTTTTTCACCCCTCCACATACTAAAGCATAATAGTAATAGGTTAAGAGATTATCCAAGAGAATCCTACCCTCCAACTCAAGGAAAATACTAACTTTAACATATGACACTCCGCTATCCAACCACCCAATGGCTCGGCATCGCCATGCTTGTAATGATTGCCTTTGCTTCGTGTAAAAAAAAGGACACGGCACCCCCAAAAATCGATTCCGCATTTAGCGAGCATATCTCGGCTTTTACGGCCGGGGTAGTCAGTCGCGATGCCACCGTGCGCATACTTTTGGCAACGGAGCATGAAGGGGAAAAGAAATTTGGCGAACCGATAAAAGAGACCCTTTTTAGTTTCGACCCGCCGATAAAAGGCACCGCTACTTGGATTGATAACCGTACCATCGATTTTAAACCCGATGAGCTGCTGCCTTATGGCACAATATATAAGGCCCAATTTTATCTATCGAAGCTGAAATCGGTGCCCACCAATCTGGAAACGTTCAATTTCCAGTTTCAAACCCTGGTGCTTGCCTTTGATGTGTCGTTGGGCAAAGTGCGCAGCATCGACCCCATGAAAATGGACTGGATGACCATAACTGGGCAAGTGAACACTAACGATGTGGTGCCCAACGATAAGGTTGAAGAAATGATAGATGCTACCCAGCAAGGCAAAAAGCTTCGCCTAAGCTGGAACCATGACGAAAACGGCCGATTGCACATTTTTACCGTTGATAGCATTAGTAGGGGCCTTGAGGAAAGTACAGTATTGGTAAACTGGGATGGTAGCCCCTTGGATATTGCAGATAAGGGCACTGAGCAAATGCGCATCCCCTCAATCAAAGATTTCTCGCTGATGCACTTTTTTGTGGTGCAGCAGCCCGAGCAATACATTTCGTTGCAGTTCTCCGACCCATTGCTCGAAAGCCAAGAGCTAAAAGGCTTGGTAAAATTGGGCAACAGCACCGACCTTAAATTTACGCAAGATGCCAACGAGTTGCGCGTGTACCCTAAAACCCGCCAATACGGGAACAAAACGATGCTGGTTTATCAAGGGTTGAAAAACGTATTGGGCTTTAAGTTGCAAGCAGAAGTAAACCTGAATGTGTCATTTGAGGAATTGAAGCCAGAGCTGCGCTTCTCGTTGGGCGAGGGGGTTATTCTGCCCAACTCGGCGGGGCTGTATTTCCCTTTCGAGGCGGTGAACTTGAAGGCTGTTGATGTTACCATCATCCGCATTTACGAAAACAATGTGGCCCAATACCTGCAAGTAAATCAATTGGGCGGCAACCGCGAACTGAAAAGGGTAGGGCGCCCAGTGCTGCGCAAAACCATTAGGCTAGACGATAAAGGCAAAGACTTGGGCCGCTGGAATACTTTTGCACTGGATATGAACACGCTGTTTAAAAGCGAGCCAGGCGCTATCTATCAAGTGCAGTTGGGTTTCCGTAGGGTGCATAGTATGTATACCTGTGAAGGTGATACCGCTGCCAATGCTGGTTTGCAAGATTTTGATAATAGTTGGGAAGAGAACCAAGAAGACGACGACTATTGGGATGTGGCCGAAAGCTACTACTATGATTACGACTACTATTACGACGACTACGAGGAAGAATACTATTACGACGAAGAGGAGTATGACTACCGTGAGCGCGAAAACCCATGCAATGCTGCGTACTATGGCAAGCGCCGCACGGTGCAGCGCTTTGTATTGGCCTCCGATTTGGGCATTATTGCCAAAGGGGGCATTGATAAGCAATATGATATTGCAGTTACCAATTTGATAAGCACCAAGCCGATAGCGGGCGTAACCCTTGAGTTTTATAACTACCAAAACCAGCTGATAGGCACCACCCAAACCAATGCCGAGGGCCTAGCTAAGATAAAAGCTAACGGCAAACCGTTTCTACTAATTGCCAAAAATGGCTCGCAACGCGGTTATTTGAGGTTGGATGATGGCTCTTCATTGTCACTAAGTAAGTTTGATGTGAGTGGCGAAGTGGTGCAGAAAGGCGTGAAGGGCTATATATATGGTGAGCGTGGCGTTTGGCGCTCAGGAGACTCTATATATGTAGCGTTTGTGCTCGAGGACAAAAACAACGTGTTGCCCAGCGACCACCCCGTTACTTTTGAACTTCTGGACCCCAAAGGCCAATTGGTGCAACGCAACGTGCGTAACGGTGGTGTCAACGGCGTGTACGATTTTAGGACCAACACTGAGCCGGATGCCCCTACTGGTAACTGGACGGCGCGCGTAAAAGTGGGCGGTAGCCAGTTTACCAAAACCTTGAAAATTGAAACCGTAAAGCCTAATCGCCTGAAAATATTGATTGATTTTGGCAAAGAGACCTTATCGGTACTAGATAAGAATAAAGATGGTAGCTTGAAGGTAACTTGGTTGCACGGTGCCGTTGCGCGAAACCTAAGGGCCAATATAAAAGTAACCCTAAGCGAGATAAATACCGTTTTTGAGAAGTATAAAGACTATGAATTTGACGACCCCTCTCGCTCGTTTAGCTCTGACGAGCAAACCATGTTTGAAGGCAAGATAAACGAAAAAGGCGAGGCCACCATTACAGCCGATTTTGATGCCGCAGGCACGGCACCGGGCAAGTTGCGGGCGAACTTTGTTGGCCGAGTGTTTGAAGAGAGCGGCGATTTTAGCATCGATCGTTTTGGTGTGGATTATGCACCTTACGAAAGTTTTGTGGGCGTAAAAGTGCCAGAAGGAAGGCCGTTTCGTGACATTATATATACCGACACTACCCACAAAATTGATATTGTAAGTGTTGATGCCAATGGAAAGCCCATCAACAGGGATTCGTTGGAAGTATCGCTTTATAAGGTTAGCTGGCGCTGGTGGTGGGAGAGTAATGGCGATTACCTATCGAGTTACAGCAGCAGCACTACTACCGACCGCAAAGACTTTAAGTACGTGAGCACCAAGGGCGGCAAAGGCTTGTACAAGCTACGGGTTCGCAATGGCGACTGGGGCCGCTATTTGTTAAAAGTATGCGACCCTGTAAGTGGGCACTGTACCGGTAAAATAGTATATGTTGATTGGCCAGGCTGGGCTAGCCGCAGTGCGAGCCAAAACCCCGAAGGGGC
>JAIXOI010000052.1 GCA_027486795.1 Sphingobacteriales bacterium
AGTGTTCTTCCACCACATGGCGCTTGAAGGCTTCGGTGTAAAATGTAGGGCGTTTTACCGTGCTCTTGTTCTTGGTCATATAAGTTTACTTTGGTGCAAACTTATTTTAGGACGGGTCAAGCGCTTGGGAAAGGAGGGGGTAGGGGGTGGTTAGCACGTAACACCAATCAATACAACACCCTAGCCCTAATAGTATGCTTCACATCTTGCAAGGCCTTAAGGATGTCGGCAGAAGGGGCTTTGGCAATGTCGAGTACTACGTAGCCGATATCATCGTTGGTTTTTAGGTACTGGCCCGCAATGTTCACGTCCATTTTACCCATAATGCTATTTATCTCTGATAGCACGCCCGGCTTGTTGTGGTGTATGTGCAGCAGGCGGTTGGTGCCCTCTTGCAACGGCAGGCTCAATGGTGGCACGGTGTGGCTGCCCACGGTGGCGCCGCTATCCAATAGGTTTATCAGTTTGCCTGCCACATCGCTGCCAATGTTTACTTGCGCCTCTTCGGTGCTGCCGCCAATATGCGGGGTCAGTATCACGTTTGGTAAGCCTTGCAACGGCGATTCAAACTTCTGGCCCTTGCCCTCAGGCTCTACAGGGAATACATCCACGCCAGCACCAGCCACATGGCCGCTAACCAGGGCTTCTTTCAAGGCATTCAAATCGACAACATCGCCACGGCTAAGATTAAGCAATATGCTGCCTTTCTTCATTTGTTTGATGCGGGTAGCGCTCATCAGGTTTTTGGTGCCACTACCGCCCGGTACGTGCAGTGTAACAATGTCAGATTTCTTCAGCATATCGCTCAATGAGCGAACGCCCGTAGCATTGCCCAAACCTAGTTTTGGCTCTATATCATAGTACAATACTTTTAGTCCCATAGCCTCGGCCATGATGCTTACCTGCGAACCAATGTGCCCATAGCCGATGATGCCCAAGGTTTTGCCACGCAACTCAAAGCTACCTTTGGCATCCTTCAGCCAATCGCCAATATGGGCGGCAGCGTTTTTCTCGGGTATGCGGCGAATGAGCATAATCGCTTCGGCAATAACCAACTCGGCTACCGAGCGGGTGTTGCTATACGGCGAATTGAACACCGTAACGCCAGCTTTGGTGGCGGCCTTTAGGTCGATTTGGTTTACCCCGATGCAAAATGCCCCGATGCCCCAAAGTTTTTGGGCGGCGTTGATTACCTTCTCGTTTATCTGCGATTTGGAGCGGATGCCCAGCAAGTGTGCATCTTTTATTTTCTTTACCAGTTCGGCTTCTTCTAGCGCTTTTGGTAAAGCTTCAATATTAGTGTATCCTGCACGGTGAAACTCATCAATAGCCGATTGGCTGATGCCTTCCAACAACAGTATCTTAATCTTATCCTTTGGGTACGAAGTAGTGCTCGCTTTGCTCATGCTGCAAAATTAAGCAATGCGAATGAGTTAAGGGTAATTGACCACCTTATTTACTGCGCTTGTGAATTGCTATAATGCCTACCTTTACCCTTGCATGAGCGACAACATAAAACGAGAATTGCTTTGGTTATTGCCAACTATGCTGTTGAGCTTGGTGATTCTTTGCATTATTTCGTGGCAAACAGGATGGGCGTTGAGGCCAGGGAATGAGCTTGAAATTGTTGTACACGATAGCTATTACCTTTTAGATTTTAAGCTCATAGCCATTTATGTTTTTACACACGTGCTTATGCTGGTGTACACAGCTCGTTTGCTAATATCCAACTTTAAGGTGCTTAAACTAAACCTAGTAATGCTAGTAGTATATGGCTATGTAGCGTTTGTAAACTATACCCTTTATGGTATGTTGCACGCTTACACATCCTTGTTTTATGGCCTTTTGGGCGGGGCCATTTTTATGGCGGCTTTTACGGTAGCAATAATGATAACAAGGCTAGTGCGGAAAAAAGGCTAAGCAACTACTATTTCTCACTATTAACGGTGGAGATTTCGCCGAACACTTTTTCCTCAATCTTTTCAGCCAATTTCCAAGCCACGTAGGCAAAGAATGGCGCTACCAATACATCAACGGTGTAGTGGACGTGTTGCTTTAGTAGCAAACCTGCCATTATCATGGTGCAGAAAACAAAAAAGGCTTTCAAAAACTTGTTAGGCACCCCAAATGCCAATATAGCCATAGTAGCGGTGTGGCCCGAGAAGAATAAGTCTTTAGTAACGGTTACCTCTTGGTACACTATCAAACTCAAAATGGGATCTACCAAGTAAATCATTTCCTTAGGAGCTTCAAGAGGAACAAACAACATCACTATCATTCTCAAACAAGTGAGAATGGAATAGGCCCAAGCGCCTTTTAGTAAAAACTTAGGGAAATGGGCTAAAAAGCCAAGACAAATTGAGGCGCAACTATATAGCAGTGCAAAAATGAATAATGATACATCAACTGGGGTAAGGAGTTGCAATACTGGGTCGGTAATATACATACCTGCCCTGCCTTGTATATAGCCAAAGTAATAGGGCAAAAAATTTGCTATAACACCACAAACTATTAAGGTAACCAAAACCACCACCTTAAAATAGTTTGAATCAAGGGCTGTAGTCCAGTTTTGCCTGATACTGACTTTTTCTATCTCGTTAGGGATAGCGTATTTCCATATGTGTTTTTGTGTATCCATATGCTTATGCCCTTTGTGCGAAGTTAACTTAAAGCTTACTAAACGTTAAGAGAGGGTTAAAGATATGCATAAAGGTTATCATTGTAAATGGCTATTGTAAAAACATACTAAAGTTTTAACTTTTGTAACTGTTGGCTACTTTTAAAATGGTTACCCTGTAGGGTATTTTGCAATAAAACGGCAAAAGGCACGTATGGGTTGCCTGTGGGCAATATCGAGGTTCTCGCCTGCTATTTTGTATCTTCGAGTATGCAATCACGATTTTTGATGTTGTTGTTTGCCATTAGTCTGCCAAGTATGGCGCAACATCGGTTACCTTTTTTTGATAATGCTACCTCGCCATATGCGGTTAGCTGGAAAGCCGATGCTTTTTTGGCACCAGTGGGTGCTGGCTTTATAGGTGCTGCCCTAATAGTAGACAAAAGCAAATCTAATGCAGTATTTGGTAGTTACGACAAACAAGATGTTTGGAAGTTTGATAGGCACTTTGTGCGCCCCATAAACCACCGGGCCGCTAGCGCCAGCGATGTGTTTATGTTTACATCGTTGGGTGCGCCAGCATTGCTGTTGATTGATAAAAAGATACGGCGAGATAAATCGTTCTATGTAATGTGGGCAGAGGTGATGGCATTAAACGCGGGCTTCACGCAAATAACCAAAGCTTTGGTTGATAGGCCGAGGCCATATGCCTATGCCACCAACAGCAATCCACAAACAGTAACGGGCAAAGAGCCGCTACGCTCTTTTTTTTCGGGGCATACCTCATACACTGCTGCATCGTTGTTTTTTATAGCCAAAGTATATCACGACTATCACCCACATAGCCCTTGGCGCTATGTGTTGTGGGGCAATGCTGCGGTTACCCCTGCGCTTACGGGTTTTTTGAGAGTAAGGGCTGGCAAGCATTTCCCTACCGATGTTACGGTGGGTTATATAGTAGGTGCGGCAACCGGTATATTGGTGCCGTATGTGCACCAAAAAGTAAGGCAGCGCCACAACAGGCATATAAACGAGCCAGTAGAAGGGTTTTGATTCATTTACTATTGCTTGGATTAAACCCGCAGCTTACATAGTAGTCAAACCATGCAGAAACTAAAAATAAACGACATGAGAACGATTGTATTAATGCTTAGCCTGGTGTTACTGGGCGGAACTATGAACTTTGCTACGGCACAAGACAAAACAAAACAGAAGCCCTCTGCTGAGGAAATGGCCACCAAGCGCACGACCAAACTTACCGAGGTTCTGAAACTTAGCGATACCCAAAAGGACGAGGTGTACAACCTAATATTGGCCAACGCTAATCAAATGGATGAGGTGAATAATACCAGACTTACCCAAGACGAACGCAAAGCAGCCATGAAAGAGCTTCGCACATCGTTCGACAGTAAGTTACAAGGGGTATTAACAGCAGAACAATACAAGACTTTTTTGGCGCACAAAGAAGAAATGCACGACGCCAAAAAAGGTACTAATGTTGGCTGTTGCTCTGAAGGCGGCAGTGAATGCCCACACGGCAAAGGCGGAAAATAACCGATGGGAGTAGCTAATTGAGCAAAGGAGGCATGCCGCAGGGTTTGCCTCCTTTTTTGTTTAGTCCCAATTGAGTTGCAAATGCTGTTTCATTCCCTTCTCGGTGCTGCTGTGGTATACCTTAAAGCTGCTTATGATGCAGTTGTCTTCATCAACAAGGCTAAGCTCAACAAACTCGTTGTTTACAATGCGTACCTTGCCAAATGCGTTTTTAAAGTTTTTGTTGCCTAAGCCATTGCCACCTTGGTTCCAGATTTCTTTGCGCATTTTAAACAGCCCAGTTGCTTTGCCCACAACATTGAGGTAATAGGCCAAGTAAGTTTCAGTTACGCTTAGGCCGCTGGCATTCATTTCGGGTAGCCCAGCGTTGCGGCCATCATCCATTACATTGTGGTGCGTATCGCCACTGATAACGATAATGTCCTTAATATTCTCGTTGCGCAGCCAAGCGTAAAAGTCGTTTATCTCTGCTGGGTGGCCTGCCCAATAGTTAGAGAAGCCGGTTGCCATTCTAAAACCATTGTTATCTTTCCAGCCTACATTCTGTATTTTCATACCTGCATCCACCAATACATTAGTGCTGCGGTTTAGGGGCACACCGCTTACTATAAACTTCCAATCGGCTGTTGAGTTTTTAAGACCGTTCTTTAGCCAATCCATCTGTTCTTTCCCAAATAGTACATGGTCGGCCGGTGGGTCAAAAACGTAACGTTTTCGTTTCTCATCATACCTAAAGGCATACACGTTGCCATGCGGGGTATTGGCACATCTATCTAAAAAGAAAAACTCTGCATTACCGAACTTAAAGCTATGGAATATGCCGTGGGTGGTATCAACCATTTCGTACCCGGGAAAGAAATCCATATAACCCCTTATGCAGTTGCTGCGCCAAAAATCGGGGAAGGAGTCGGTCCAAATCTTGTTTTCGGTTTTGAAAAACAAGCGAGAGTCTTGGCTATTGTAATCCTTCTCGTGCAAGCCGCCACTAGAGCCTACGTAGTCGTTGTCGTCGTATATATAGTCAATAGGTATGTTGTGCAGCATTTGTTTCATCACCTTCTCATCGTAGCGCTTTTGGTAGCTATAAGCCATTTGCCCGTAGTGGGCGCTATAGTCGGGCGATATTTGGTAATCGGGGTAAGTGTAGTCGCCGGTATGCAACAAAAAGTAAGGGTTGCAAAGGGGCAAAACATCAAACACCTTCATGTTTTCGGTCTCTTGGCAAGAACCGGTCACGAACGTAAAGTCGCCACGCGTGCCAGGCATAGGGAACGTTTTGAACCAAGCACTGATGGTATCTCGCACGCCGTTTGCATAAAGGCGGTAGTAATATTTAGTGTCGGGCTGAAGGCCTGTAATGCTAAGTATTACTGAATTATCCAAGTATTGCCTCGATTGGCCTTCAACAGACTGTACACTGGCAAAGGTACTATCCACTGACCATTCAATTTTGAGTGTTGAAGGCTCCAAGGTGCGCAGGTAAACCTTGGCACTTTGGTGGGTCATACCTCCGAAAGCAGGGCCTTGCGTTATCATTTGGGCTAGTAACCCCTTACTAGCAAATAATAGCAAAAGCGCGAGCGCACAGCGGATGTAGTTGTTCATTTCTTAAGTGGGCACTCGCCCAGGGTATATTGGGTTATGCCATGGCACTCGGCAATACAAGCATTGCTGTAGGTTTTTTCGTTGCAGCCGCAAACGGGTTTGTATTCTTTGGTGCAGGGGCTTTCGCAAGTTTTTTCTACACAAGCAGTATTGCTTTTGCCTGCAGAGCCTTTGCAGCCAATGGCAGTAACAAGCATTAGGCTAGTGGCAATGGTTATAAGGGTTTTCATAATAGCAAGATACAATTTTGGGTAATATTATCCATTCCTCACCGCTTAATCAACCTCAAACCGGGCCATTTATCAAAGTCCCTGCTTAAGCCAGATTCTTCGCTGGGTAGTATTACCCAGGTATTTTTTTTGCTGTCAAGGTTGTAGCGTATTAGTTCTCGGTTGGGCAGGCGTATTTCTTGGTATAGCAACTCGGGGTCGGGGTTAAGGTCTTGTATTTGGGTTAGCAGCAATTCTGGGTTTAGGGTCCAATCATCGTAAATGGCCATGATGCCTAAGTCGGCCTTAGAATAAATGGCCACCAAAAGACCATCAGTTGGTGCCAATATTTGCCAGCCGTTACCTTCGGCAATCGGCTTCATAGCTTCAGGTACTGCAGCCCCGCCGTTGCTTACTGCAAACTTATCAAACACACCGGTTTGGTTCCACGCTTTGTGGGGACCTTGGCTTTTCAAGTGTATGGTACCCTCTAGGGTTGGTACACTGTCGTTTACAAACAGCACTATTGGCCGTGGCACTATTTGCGATTGCCTGCCGCGCTGCACCCCACCAGCACTAATCAAAAAACCTGGGCCGCTACTATACACCTCCGGCGATGCTTTTTTGCCGTGGCCTATAAGCGCTAAGTATGGTTGGTGCGGTTGTGTGATTAATTGGTAGAGTGTATCTGGCAACTGGTAGTCGCTTACCCAAGCTATAAGCGATTGGTGCCTAGCGTGCAATAGTTGTTCCATTTGCAAAGGGTTGCGCTCATATTTCAGCAGCAGCACTTGCATTATAGCAGTATTTGGGTCTGATGCAAACTCAATGTTTCCAGCATAGTTCAACCTACGGCGGAAAGGTGGGTAACGGCGCATACCAAGGCTACCTAGGGCATAGTCAAGGTGCACTTTATCCAGCAGTTGTTGGGCAAGTAACTTTATGTGCGGGTTTTGGGCATGATTGTATAGCACCTCTAATGCCGTTATGGTATAGCCAATGTAGGGTTGCCCGTTGAATTCATAAAAGCCCGTGTGCAGCATTTCCTCCAAATGGTGTTGCAGCCAAATTTCCAGCGAGGTAATGGTAGTATCGGTCAACCCTCTGCTTCGGCTATATTCCAGATTTAGATAACGGCTTATTTCGCGCATTAAAATGTGGTTCTCCGTATCGCTCATTAGGCGCAGCGTTCGCGGCGTGCGGGTGGCGGTTTTTAAGCCTTGGTCAGGTATCAATACATCCGATAAATGCATAGCCGTGGCCGTATATAGCACATTTGGCTGGTCTCGAAACCGCATCAATATATCGGCGAATATGATTTGTGTGAAATCGTAATCGCCATTTTTATTGAATGCCCAAGTAGACCCCAAGGTGCCCCAAGGCTCTAAGCTTAGCAGGTATTTATTGGTGCTATCAATATTTTGGCCCAGCAGCAGGTTGGCCAGAACCACGCGTGGCACTCCTATCTTACCGTGTTCTCTCCAATCACTATATAACCCTGTTTGCGCTGCCCAATGCTGCAACAGCTCAGCGCCTAAGAGGGTATTCAGGCTATCACTCAATGGGGCAGGGCGGCTACCTATAGTTAGGTAAGGCCTATCGCCGCCAGCAGCAAAACTCTTCTTCCAGCTATTGCTGAAATAATACGTGCAGCTTTGCAATATAAGCACAACCACAACAATTATCAACCATAATTTAGCTTTCATGTCGTTAAAGTAGTGAATGATAGTTGAATTAATAGCAAGGCAAGTATTACCATTTGCTAAATTTTCAATCTTTAATTTTAAGTTTTCAATTAACCCCTACCTTTGTTGCATGAATATCAATGACCGATTGGTGCTAAAGGCGGGAGGAATACAGAACCTTACCGATGCCCGTTATTTTTCTTCGAAAGCAGTAAATATTGTAGGCTTTTGCTTTGATACGGCTTCGCATAACTACATTAACCCGCGCAATGCACAGCAAATAATGGGTTGGCTAGAAGGCCCAAAGCGTTGCGGTGAGTTTGGGCGTACGGACGTTAAAGCTATCTGCGAAGCGGCATTGATACTGAACCTAGATTATGTGCAATTGATACCCGAGGGTAGTGCTGCCGACTATGCGAGCATTGAGTTGCCTATTATTTTAGAATTGCCAGGCAGTATGCTGCTAAGCGATTTGCTGGCATACGCTGAAGCATGGAAAGGCCAAATAGCCTACATTCAGCTCAATTTTCAAGAAACAAATTTGCTGCCTGAGTTGTCGTTTTTAGAGCCATTGATGGCTAAATATCCCGTGTTGATTGATTGCCCCGTAACCGACCCTAATGTTTTCTATACTTTGCTTGAGGCTGGCGCTGCAGGTGTAAACCTACAAGGCACCCCCGAAGCCGTAACAGGCGAAAAATCGTTTGACGATTTGAATGGTTTTTTTGCCTTAGTGCAAAGCGAACTGTAGGTACATAGCGGTATTGCTGCCCGATATGTTTAGCCCCTCGTAGTATGTTTTAATGCCCAATGGGCCTTCGGGTTTACCGTTTTTATAAATGTCGTCGTTGCGCTCCAGTATAGGCAAGCCAAGTTGCGCGCAAGTTTCTGCACTCCATTCATGCAATATGGGGTCATCGGTTTTGTGGTGCACTATTGCGCCATGTTTGGCAACATTACGATATAGCTCAATGAATTTAGGAGCGGTTAGGCGGTTTTTCTCAGCGCCTTTCTTCAAATGCGGGTCGGGGAAGGTTATCCAGATAGCATCTACTTCGCCAGGTGCAAAAAAGCGTTCCAATAGCTCAATGCGGGTGCGCAGAAATGCCGCGTTGGTAAGGCCCAGTTGCAGTGCATGCATAGCGCCCGTATACATTCGGTTACCTTTAATATCGATGCCGATATAGTTGTTTTCAGGAAACTGCTGCCCAAGGCTTACCGAATACTCACCCCGGCCACAAGCCAGCTCCAGCACAATGGGCTTGCCGTTTTTAAACACGAGCTCGTCCCATTTGCCTTTAAGCTCAATAGGGCCATGTGCACCCAATAGTTGAGGCTGCTTGTAGTCGAAGTTCTGGAACACGTGTGGCATTTGCCCTAGTTCCGCAAACTTTTCCAATTTACCCTTACCCCCAGCCATTTGGTTTTACTTTTAAAGGGGCAAAGATAATGGATTGTGCAAACTATAAGAGCGGTCTTTCTTGAAAGTGAAATCACTCCAAAAGCGAGCTCTGTTTTCATCATTTTTGAATAGCTACTACTTTCAAGTAATCACAAAAGGTTAATTTTAGTCTTGATACTTGATACTGACTACTTGATACCAGCAATTGATTTACCTAGACCATAACGCCACCACACCCGTTGATGCCTTAGTGCTAGAGGCCATGTTGCCGTATTTTACGCATAAGTACGGCAATGCCGCCAGCACGGCTCACCGCTTTGGTTGGGTAGCAGCGGATGCCGTGGCCTTGGCTAGAGAGCGGGTAGCCATGTTGTTGAACTGCGAACCGAACGAGATTACATTTACCTCGGGAGCAACGGAATCAATTAACTTGGCGCTGAAAGGTGTATTTGAGGTATACCAAACTAAGGGCAAACACATCGTAACCGTGGCCACCGAGCACAAGGCCGTACTGGATGTTTGCGAAAGTTTGGAGCGCCGTGGGGCACAAGTAACCTATTTGCCTGTAGACTTGACTGGGCTGATTGACTGGGCTGACTTGGAAAAAGCCATAACCCCCGAAACCATATTGGTTTGTATAATGATGGCTAATAACGAAACGGGTGTAATACAACCCATTGAGGCCATCGGTAGGCTTTGCAAAGAGCGTGGCGTATTGTTTATGAGCGACATTACCCAAGCCGTGGGTAAGTTGCCCGTTGATGTGCAAGCGCTGGGCATCGATATTGCGCCATTAAGCGCACACAAAATGTATGGCCCAAAAGGGGTGGGCGCTTTATACTTACGCAGACGAGGCCCAAGGGTAAAGCTGACGCCAATGATAGAGGGCGGTGGGCACGAAAATGGCCTGCGCAGCGGCACGCTTAACGTACCGGGTATTGTGGGGCTGGGCATGTCTGCTGAATTGGCCCACCAACAGCAAAACATGTACTA
The DNA here is from genome assembly GCA_027486795.1 of Sphingobacteriales bacterium. Lineage (GTDB taxonomy): Bacteria > Bacteroidota > Bacteroidia > Chitinophagales > CAIOSU01 > CAIOSU01. The sequence continues at coordinate 10,066 of JAIXOI010000052.1, forward strand.
TAACCGTACTTTACGTATACGCCAAATACTGGAAAAGGCATTACTGGCATTGCCCCAAGCATCGCTAAACGGCCACCCAACCCAACGATTGCCCAATACAACCAACATCTCTTTTGGTGGTATACGCTCAGGCGGTTTATTAAAATCGTTAAGTAATACCGTTGCTGTTTCGTCGGGCTCGGCGTGCACCTCGGCGCTCATGGAGCCGTCGTATGTACTTAAGGCCATGGGGGTGCCAGATGAATTGGCTTACAACTCTATCCGCTTTAGTTTGGGGAAAGATAATACCGAAGTAGAGATAATAGAAGTAACCACGCTGGTGCAACAGTTATTGGAAAGCTTACGCAACGGATAACCCTTTTGAGGGATATTGATAGCAAACCGTTGGTTTAAGCTTGTTTTGGTTACTTTTGTAGAATCATTCTAAATAGCGACCGTTTTCTGACAAATCATTAATATCATTATGAGCGAAATTATAGGTGCCCTCAGGGCCGGAACCAAGCAACATCACGACGATGTAGAAGCGGCCATGCAAAGTGGCCAAATTATGGATAAATCGCTTACGCATGGGGGTTTTGTGCGCCTATTGCGCATTAACTATTTGTATATGAGCGCACTGGAGCAGGAACTTGCCAAACGAAAAGATTGGTTTGAGGGGTTGAACCTTGACGAGCGCTTGGGCAAAACCGCAAATTTGGTGAACGACCTTGAGCTTTACGGGGTAGAATTGCCAGCAGTTGAACCCTTTTTTGCCGATTGGAGCATGCCACGCTTGTTGGGTGCACTGTATGTAGGCGAGGGTTCTTCATTGGGCGGGCAGGTAATACAACGCACGTTGTTGGCAAACGAGAACTTGCACAATGTAGACCAAACCCTATTTTATAAAGGATATGCCGAGCAAACTGGCCCTATGTGGAAACAATTTATGGCATACTTGGAAACAATGCCTGTAAGTGCCGACCAAATACCGGGCGTAGTATCGGGTGCGCAAGATGCATTTGGCGTAATGATGCGCTTGGGTCAACGCTACGAACTGATAAAAGCATAAGCAACATCGAAAAATGGAGACATTAAAAAGCCCAATAGATTTGATTTCTGTTGGGCTTTTTAATACAATCTTAAGTATCCTTGCCTGTTAGCTATTCAATACTTCTGCCAAGCGGTATACATCGGCAAAGGTGTTGTAAAGCGGCGCTGGAGCTACTCTTATTACATTAGGTTCGCGCCAATCAGCGATGATGGCATTTTCTTTCAGCTTGTTAAACAATGCTTTGCCCTCTTTTTGGGTAAGTAGGCTCAATTGGCAGCCGCGCTCTTCGGGGTTTTTAGGAGTTATGATGGTAACATTTTTATTGCCCTTCAGCAAAAACTCTAAATAGCCCGTAAGTTTTAAGCTTTTGGCTCGTAGGTTTACCATGCCAGCTTCTTCAAAAATATCCAACGATGCCTTGTGCATAGCCATTGCAAACACAGGAGCATTGCTCACCTGCCAACCTGCTGCGCCGGCCTGTGGCTTAAAATGTTTGTTCATCTGGAAACGAGTAGCCTCCTCGGTGCCCCACCATCCGCCCAACCGGGGCAAATTGATATTGTTTCCGTGCTCTTCGTGCACAAATAGACCACCCACAGCACCAGGGCCGCTATTAAGGTACTTGTAAGTGCACCATACGGCAAAATCTACGCCCCAATCGTGCAATTGTAATGGAACATTGCCTACGGCATGTGCCAGGTCCCACCCTACAACGGCACCGGCCTTTTTTGCTGACTTGGTTATGGCTGCAATATCAAAAAGTTGGCCAGTGTAGTAGTTTATGCCACCTAGTAATACCATGGCTATTTCTAGTCGGTTTTCGTCAATGGTTGCAATTAAATCTTCAGTGCGCAGGGTGTGTTCGCCATTACGGGGCGTCAATTCCAAAATAATATCTGTTGGGTCAAGATTGTTTAGTTGCAAGAATGATTGCACAGCATGGAAGTCGCTCGGAAAAGCGGACGACTCCATAACAATTTTACGGCGCTTGCCCCTGTTTTTGTAAAAGCTTGCCAGCATCAGGTGCAGGTTCATGGTGAGGCTGTTCATCACCACCACTTCCTTTTTTTGGGCACCTACTAGCGTGGCGGCGCTCTCAAAAAAATGATGATACGAAAACCAAGGGTTTTTGGCCTCTAAATGACCTTCTACACCCAAGTTTTTCCAATCTAGCAATTCCTGCTCAATGTAAAACTTAACAACTTTGGGTTGCAACCCAAGCGAGTTGCCGCAAAAGTAAGATACTGAGTTGCCTTGGTAATCAGGAATAAAAAACTGCTTTCGGTATTCTCTTAGCGTATCTTCTTTATCAAGTTGTTGGGCATACTTCAAATCGTTTTGAAATTCCATTATGGGGTATTTTGACGTATAAAATACCTACAGATAGGTATATAAAATGCTACTAGTATTGCTTTACGAGTATCTCAAAACTAATAAAAATTCACGATAAAAAAGTATCAGATTATGTTTAATTGATGTATAACATCCGCTAATTAGGATGCAAAAGAGCGTATAAACTTTATAAAAATCTAAATTTAACTGTGCGAGTGCCGATTAGCTTAAATATTGCTTGTGGTAGATAATTAATTTGGCTTTTGAGATTTGCCATCTTCTTTTAACCGCGCAACTGGGTCGCCATCTTTCAAAACCCGCGAAATAATGCGATATGGACCGGTAATTATTTCTTCGTCACCGGTCAGTCCGTTTTTAATCTCGATATAGAAATTATCTTGTAGCCCAGTCACTACTTTTATTTTTTTAGCAACGCCATTATCAAATACAAACAGAACCTCTTCAGGCTCGGCACCCGGTTCGTCTTCGCTGAGTGTTATGGATTGTATCGGCACCGAAAGCGCGTCGTTTGCTTGGTTGGTATAAATATCTACTGATGCCGACATGCCTGGCTTAAAAGGAAACAGTGCCCCAGGGTTTATCAAATCTTCGTAAGAACTATAAAGCAGCTGTATTTTCACCACGAAGTTGGTTACCGATTCGCTGGCCATATTCGCTTCAGCCTTCGATGAGTTTGAAATATAGGTAACAATACCCTTAAACTTACGGCCAATGTATGCATCTACCTCAATTTCGGCTGTGTCGCCAAGGCTCACCCGTAGTATATCGTTTTCGGTTACATCTACTTGCACTTCCATCACACTTAGGTCGGCTACCCGTAGCATTTCGGTACCGGCCATTTGGGTAGTACCTACTACGCGCTCGCCTTTTTCAACATTAAGCATGCTTATGGTACCGGTAGTAGGTGCGTATATGTTGGTTTGGCGTAGGTTGTCGTTGGCCTCTTTAAGGGCAGCTTCGGCAACTTTTACACTGAATTTGCTGGCTTCAACAGTTTGCTTTGCCGCCGATAGCTCACCTTCTGATGTTTTAAAAGCCGAAAGGGCATTTAGGTAATCGGCTTCCGACAATACTTTTTGCTGCCAAAGTTTCTGGTTGCGCTCGTAAGTGGCCTTGGCATTATCAAATTGGGCTTGCACTTGCACTAGCCGTGCTTCTGAGCTGGCTAGGTTGGCTTTGCTTTGGTTAACCGATGCATCGGCACGGTTTTGAAGCGAGATGTAAATATCAGGTCTTATTTTTACCAACAAGTCACCTTCTTTTACGCTATCGCCTTCTTCAGCGTATATTTCAATTATTTCACCTGATACATCGGGACTAACTTTAACCTCCAATGCAGGGTATATTTTACCGCTTGCCGAAACGGTTTCTACAATATTGCGGCGCTCAACAGTTTTGGTTGATACTTCTACAGTTGAGCTTTGGCCCCACCATCCTGCTTTTTTGCCTACAACAGACATCGTGCCTAGCAAAACCACGGCAATTAACAAATAGATGAGGATACGGGAGAATGACATTATTCGAGCTTAATGGGCTTACCTTGATAAAAATCAAGCACTTTTACCTTAAAAATATAGTCGTACTTGGCTGTAATAAGGGTAACCTGTGCTTGGGCTAAATTAGCCTTTGCTGTGGAATAATCCAAAGCATTTACTGCACCAAGATCAAACATGCTTTGGGTGTAGCTAAACGCTGTTTCGAGGGCTTGCACATTTTTGCCTGAAGCATCGTACCTTTTCGCTGCCGATTTGGCATCGGTATATGCTTTGTAAACATCTTGCTTTAGCTGGTCTTTTACCTGTTGCTGTTGGTATCTAGAGCGTTCTAATTGCAAGTGACTGTTTTTGATGCTGTAATGGGTAGTAAGGCCATTAAATATAGGTATGTTCATGCTCACGCCTATGGTTTGGCTAAGGTTATTGTTTATCTGCGTAAAATAGGGGTCTTTTATCACAAACGGGGGCAGCTCATAGCTAGAGTAATTGGTACGCACGTTGGCCCCCAAAGATATAGTGGGCGAATGAAGCCCCTTATTTGCCAATAGTCCTTTCTCGGCAGCTTTAAGTGAAAATTCAACACGTTTAATTTGTGGTTGGTTACCCAATGCTGTATTATACACTGTTTCGGCGCCACCCAACAAATCTGGCAAAAGCTGTTCTATGCTTATGTCACCTTGTGCAAATTCAATTTCGGTTGACGGATCAACTTGCAACAACAGTTTTAGCGTAAGCACTGCCAGGTCGTAGTTGTTTACTGCGTTTATATAGTTTAGGCTATCGTTGGCCAATTGGGCCTTTACATTCAATAGGTTGCCCTCAGGTACTACACCAGCATCTACCAGTTTTTGGCTGCGGTCCAGTTGCTCCAACGAAATGCTGATTTGTACCTCTTGCGATTTGATGTTTTCCCTACTCATGAGCACTTGCAAAAATCCGGCCGTAACGTTCAGCATTACACTGTTTCTCGTTTCCTCGGTAAGAAAATGCGAGGCCATCAAGTTGAATTTATTTTGCTGAACATTATTTAATTGGGTAAGACCTGAGAAAAGAATAACCGATGAGTTGAGCGAAAAACTACTGGTTTGTATGCGTTGGGTTACAAATTGGTTTGATGTAGGATCGGTGCTTCGGCCAAAGTTTATACCATAAGACGCCGAGCCATTGAGTGAGGGGTACATACCTGCTTTGGATTGCGAAAGTTGGTATGCCGAAAGTTGCTCCGAAATTTCTTGCAGCTTTATTTGCAAGTTATTGTTTACAGCATGGTTAATGCACTTTTCCAAATCCCAAGCTTCTTGGGCAACCAATTGAGAAGTGCCTACCGACAGCAGCAAAAACAAGCAAACAAGCAAGCCGGAGCTAAAGCCTTTTTTTAAAACTTGGAACATAAAACAGACTTCTAGTATAGGGGCAAAACTAGGGTATTTTAACCTTTAAGTTTTTCATCCGCTTGCTAATTTAGACAAACTGGGTTTTCTAGTCTGCAAACGACTGGAAATGGGAGGCCCGATTGATTGGGGGTCAATCGGGCCTCTGGGAAAAAGGGCAACGAATTTTACTGCTTGTTTTATTTTACCTCGTCTTCGTAAATTGCAATAATTGAACCGTACTCTTCTGGATATTCAGCCTCTATTTGGTTAGCGTTTATTTGAAAAAGTTCGGTTGCTTCATTTTCTGCTAGGTAAGGCATTTCTTCTTGCGTGATTACACCTACCCATAGTAATACTGCTAATAAAAGTTCCATGTTGTTTTTGTTTTGCTGTTAGTGAATTATCAATTTGTGCACAACAAAATTGGAACTATTAGGGGCCTTAGTAAAGGCAATATAAAAGAACTATTTGACAGACTCGTATCTATCAAACAAAAATAAAATAGCTGATTATCAGCAATTTATAAAATAAATTAGCATCCCATTTTGACACACTATGTCAAAATGATAATTTTAGCTCTAAGCTATTTATCTTTAGGGTCTTCCCTAAAATGTTTTCATTGATTGTTCTGTTCTGTTTTACCAAAACAAAGAAGAAAAGTTACAACAACTTTATTTAGGCTACTAGTGTACGTATTTTGACTTAGTTTGCGTGAAGGGTCAACGTGCAACATATTGATAATCAATAGGCTAATACGATGAAAATATTGACACAGATTATACGGATTTTGAAGCCGTCGGAGGTAAGATTAATTCGAAGCTTTTACAAAGTGCAGCCCAATGGTGAGGTAAAACGCCGCTTAGAGTTATTTGAGCTTGCCAAAAGCGGCAAAGCCAACTCTGATGCGGAGGCTGCAATGGCCGTATATAATGGCGAGCCCAACTCGGCTTTTTCGCACCTTAAAAATAGATTGCAAAAGGATGTACTCAATATACTATTGCTAAAGGAAGGAAGCAAGAAATATGAGACCAAGTATGCTCAAGCTATTTTTGATTGCCGCCGGATGCTCATTGAAGGCCAAATATTGTTTGAGCGTGGTGCCTACCGAGCTGGCGAAACCGTGCTTCAAAAAGCACATGACTTAGCAGAAGAATATGAACTATATGCTGAATGCGTGCAGATAAACGATTTGTTACGCACCAATATAGGTATACGGAAAGGGGAAGGCGCTTATCTGAGTTTTGAGCCCAAAATTGCTGATAACGTAAACAAGCTTCAAAAATACCTAAGTGTAAAGGATAGTTACAATCGCTTCGGGGTGATAAGCCATTTTAAAAAGAATTTTGAAAAACAATCGATGGCGCCGCTTGAAGCGGCATTGGATGAAGCGGGTAGATTTTATAAAGAAACAAATAGCGCCACCATTGGATACTACTACAACTATTTGGGCATTTTTTATGGGCACTTTTTGGGTGACAACGAGCTTGCAGAGAAATATGCCAAAGACTACCTGCGCTTAATTGAAGTCAGCCCGGCAATTTCTTCCGATACACGTATTGCATCGGCCAACCTCCAGATTGCCTCCATTTCTATTAATAAAGGCGACTATGCCGCCGCCTTTGAATATGCTACAACAGCTAAGGATAGGTTTGTTGGCGGTTTGTTTAACGAACTATTGGCCATTGAGGTGCAATTTGTGGCTAAGTTTCACAGCATGGATTATAAAGCTGCTGCTGAAATTGTTGAAATTGCCCGCCAGCACCCTAAGTATAAGGCTAATAAGCAAATACCGGCCAAGTGGGAGTATTACAAGGCTAACCTATCATTTGTAAATGGTAACTACAATGATGCGGCAGTGGTACTGATGAAGGAAACCGAACTGACCAAAGATAAGGCTGGCTGGCTAATGGGCTATAGGGTGCTTGAGCTTATGTGTGCCGTTGAGCAAGACGATTTGGATGTTTTTGATTACCGCACTGAGAGTTTCAAAAAATTATTGCAACGAAACAAAGAGGAGAACGTGTTGCGCCCACGCACTGCTCTAAAAATACTAGGCACTTACATAAAAACAGGTGGCGACATTAAAAAAACCATGGTAGAGGAAAATAATAGCATTGAGTTGTTGCGCGAAGGCAAAGGCAAATTTACCTGGGATGCTATGGGCTTTGAGCTTATTAGATTTGATACTTGGTTAGATAGGCTGGCCAAAAAGAAACTGAAAATACGCGGCTAGAGCTCAAATAAACCACCTTGCACTTGGCTGGGGGGTGTTTTGCCCAAGTGCTTATATGCCTGCAAGGTAGCCTCGCGGCCCCTTGGGGTGCGCTTTAGGTAGCCCTCTTGTATCAAGTATGGCTCATACACTTCCTCTATAGTCCCCGACTCTTCGCCCACGGCTGTGGCTATGGTAGTAAGGCCAACGGGGCCACCGCTAAACTTATCTATTATAGCAGCCAATATACGATTGTCCATTTCGTCAAGCCCGTGCTCGTCTACGTTCAAAGCATCTAGGGCATAGCGCGCTATTTTGCGGTCAATGGTTCCGTTGCCTTTAATTTGGGCAAAATCGCGCACACGGCGCAGTAGCATATTGGCTATACGCGGTGTTCCTCGGCTGCGGCGGGCAATTTCGTCAGCGCCCTCAGGTACTATTTCGGTTTTGAGTATACCTGCCGAACGAACCACGATACGCGCCAACGTTTCGGCGGTGTAGTACTCCATGCGGCTAGTTATGCCAAAGCGCGAGCGTAGTGGCGAAGTGAGCAAGCCAGAGCGCGTGGTGGCACCTACCAGCGTAAAGGGGCTTAGCTCAATTTGTATAGAGCGGGCATTGGGCCCACTATCAATCATAATATCAATCTTAAAATCCTCCATAGCCGAGTAAAGGTACTCTTCCACTACGGGGCTAAGGCGGTGTATTTCGTCAATAAACAGTACGTCGCGCGCCTCTAGGTTGGTAAGCAGGCCAGCCAGGTCGCCGGGCTTTTCTAATACAGGGCCACTGGTTATTTTAATGTTTACCCCAAGCTCATTGGCAATAATATGCGATAGGGTGGTTTTCCCCAGCCCCGGGGGGCCGTGCAGCAGCACGTGGTCAAGCGGTTCTTCGCGGCGGCGGGCAGCTTCAATAAATACCAACAGATTGTCGATGATGCGGGGCTGGCCCATAAACTCCAAAAAACCTTGCGGACGCAATACTTTCTCAATATCGCGCTCTACGGGCGATAGGTTGCTGTCGTTGGGGTCAAGGTTCGAGTTTTTCAAAAACGGATGTTTGAATCAAAATTAACGGATTCAAGCCACATTAACAGCAGGGGTTTTTCACATCAACAAAAGCTAAGGAGTGCTAATTGAGGAAATGGGGTTATACGTATTAAAGCGTACTATTCATCCCCTATTTTTTCGAGAATCAAGCATTTACAGGGGTTTCAGAGGTTTTTGAAAGATTTATTTTCATTAAATTTTCATCCCAAATATCAACATATAGCACCTATAGTAAAGGTGTAAATGGCATTTAATTGACCTTGATAATCAATGGATTAAATGAGGTATAAAAAATTAAACGGCGCTGAAATGCCCTACTTATCAACATCGCAGAATTTTCGCGATGCTTGTTTCTTTGGTTTATAAGTATAAATTTGCCTGTAATGCTTGATATTAAAGCACTTTAATTAATCCCGTAAACCTTCAATCGTCATGAACAAAGGAGATCTGGTTACACAAATCGCAAGTGAAGCAGGTTTGAGCAAAGCTCAAGCTGGTGCAGCACTTAATTCAGTACTTGATGCCGTTACTGGCAGCCTAAAAAAAGGCGACAAAGTTACTTTGGTAGGCTTTGGTACATTCTCTGTATCTGAGCGTGCAGCCCGCACTGGTCGTAACCCACGTACCGGTAAAGAGATTAAAATCTCGGCTAAAAAAGTAGTACGTTTCAAGCCAGGCAAAGAGCTAGCTGGTAACGTTTAATACTAGTACTGCCAAACCGATTTAGAAGGCGATTCCACGAGGTGGTATCGCCTTTCTTGTTTTTAGGGGGTTTTCAAAATGCGTGTCTTCCCATCTCGTTTCAAACGAGAAGTCGTGACACGCCATTTCACAATCGTACTTCGTCAATCTAAAATCGTAAATAAATCAGGGTGCTAAGCGCTGCCTAAGCCATTGGCCGTTGGGCTGAGGGGTGTAAGTTATGCGGTCGTGTAGGCGGCTGGTGCGGCCTTGCCAAAACTCAAAGTAAGTAGGTTGCACCATATAACCGCCCCAGTTTTCGGGCCTGCTAATGTCGCCATACGGAAACTCCTGTTCCCATTTTTTAAAGTAGCCCTCCAGTTCTTCTCTAGAGGCCAATACCTTGCTTTGTGGCGATGCTGCTGCGCCTAACTTGCTACCGGCTGGCCTACTGCGGAAATATGCATCGGATACCGCCTCGGGCGCTACCAGCACGTTTCCTTCTACGCGTACTTGGCGCTCAAGGGTGGGCCACCAAAACAGCAACGAGGCCTTTGGGTTGGCCAACAACTCGTTGCCTTTGCGGCTATGGTAGTTGGTATAAAATATAAAACCTTCAGTTTCGGAGAAACCTTTGAGTAGCACCATGCGAGAGGAAGGTTTGCCATCAGTCGAAACCGTGGAAATAGCCATAGCGTTGGGCTCCATTAATCCAGATTGGGCAGCCTCGGCAAACCAAACCTCGAATTGCTTAAAGGGCGATTCGTTTGCAAGTGCCTCGCTAAACTCGCTCATGGTATAGTTTTGGCGCAAATTTTCCAACTCTTCTTTCATTATCTATCTATTTTATCGTTACCACTTAAAACTTAATGTAAAAAGCGTAAGGTATTAGGAATTTCCAACAAAATGTCTATCTTTAAATTCATGTAGTATTTTTAGTCCACCAATCCGACTTATGGTAAAGATACAAGTAAACCCGCTAGAAGCCACAACGAATAACACGGTAGATATTGCAGAATTTCTGCAGGAGCATGCTGATTTTGAGCGTAAATCGTCAGATTACGCGCTCTCTATTGTAGGCAAGTTTCCGGAAAAGTTTGAAGGGGTAAGTACATTGGCCCAAATAGGGTTAGGGTCGCTTACCATTTTTGCGGAGTTGTGCAACCTTATGCAACAACGAGGTGTGATGTTGATTCCCGAATCGCCGCAGAACCTTTACCTTAAGCAACTGGCCTGGCTTAATCGCTCAGGCCGCGAAGAGCGTTATTTGGATAGGTTGATACTGGGTCGCATTTCAGAAACCCGCTGTGCGAAGCGTTTTCAACAAGTGTCAGATTTACTTGAGGACTTAGAGCTTTCAAGCTTTTATGCGCAGTGCGCTCGAAGAAAGCAGCAACACGCCGACCAATATATGCAGCTAGCATACGAAGCCATGGATACTGCCATTGTAAACCTGCGTTTAGAAGAGCTTATTATGGAAGAAGAAAAGGTAATGGCTTCGCAACAAGGCGTATCGGGCATTTTCTAAAAATAGAAATACTCGTAAGCATACACCACCGAAGTAGACATGCTTACACGTTCCTCCTTGCGGCCAAACTGGCTGTGGGTGAGCACTACTATAAAATCGCCGGCCTTAATGTTGCCAAAGGTGAGCTTACCGCGGCTATCTGTTGTATCGCTACGGTAGTAGCGGTTTAACAGCTGCTCTTCTTCGTTTTCATATAGCGTAATAGCCACATTGGGCAACAAACTATCGGCTACATTAATGTATCGGTGGGTAGTCTCGATAATTAGGTAGCGTTCAATGGGGTTCTCGGTACCATCGTTTATATCTACCTTTCTAGCCTCCTTGCTACATGAAGCTAGAGTTGCCAAAGAAAGTGCTGTTAAAACCAAATACTTAAGCATCCCTTATAAGTACCTAAGCGTAAAGGCAATCAGCTTTTTCACCATACCATTGTATGGCGGGAACATGCCCTCGGCCGAAGTAAACCACGATGGTTGGCGCAACAAAGCACGCTCGTGCGAGAATGCCTTAAAACCCCAGAATGCGTGAGCATTGCCAATACCACTGTTGTTGGCACCACCAAATGGTAAGTTAGGGTGGCCTACATGCGTTACCACATCGTTTATAGCCGAACCCCCTGCAGAAGTATTATTCAATATCTGTTTAATATTCTTCTCTTTGGTACTGAATACATATAGCGCCAATGGTTTCTCTTTGCTATTGATTACTGCCAAAGGCTCGTTGATATTGCTGTACTTAAACACTGGCAGTATCGGCCCGAAAATCTCTTCTTGCATTATTTTCGAATCGAGCGCGGCATCGGTAACTACGGTAGGGGCAATGTAGTTTTCCTTATCATCTACTTGTCCGCCACAGGCAAGGTTAGCGCCGTTTTCAATGGCGTTTTCCAATATCTGTTTCAACCTATCGTGGTGGCGGGCATTCACTACGCGGGCATAGTCAGGGGTTTGTTTTTTGGCAGCAGCATCTGCACCATAAAAATGGTCGATGCTCTTTTTCAATTCATCTACAAACTGGTTGTATTTGCTCTCGTGCACATATAGGTAGTCGGGCGCTACGCAGGTTTGGCCATTGTTCATAAACTTGCCCCAAGCAATGCGGCGAGCCGCTTTGGCTATATTGGCGGTTTCGTCAACTATCACGGGGCTTTTGCCGCCTAGCTCCAGCGTTACGCTGGTAAGGTGCTCGGCAGCAGCTTTCATTACTATTTTGCCCACTTGTGGGCTACCGGTAAAAAATATGTGGTCAAACTTCAGTTTCAGCAGTTCGCTGCTGGTGCGGTAGTCGCCCTCAACCACGGCCACTTCGTTTTCTTTAAACAACTCAGCTATCATGCTTTTCACCAATTTTGCGGTGTTGGGCGTGTATTCTGAGGGTTTCAATATGGCAGTATTACCCGCTGCAATAGCCGATACCAATGGTATCAAACAAAGGTTGAAAGGGTAGTTCCAAGGAGCGACAATCAAAGTAACGCCTTTGGGCTCGTACATAACCTCGGCCGTAGAGCCAATAAACGAAATCGGGGTTTCAACGGGCAATGGCCGAACCCACTCTGTAACGTGCGCTATAGCATGGTTTAATTCAGTCAATACCGGATATATTTCGGTCATGTCCGTTTCGGCTTCCGGCTTCCGGAAATCGGCAGATAGGGCATCGCGAATGTCTTGTTGGCGTTTGAAAATCAAATCTTTCAAGGCTTTCAATTTCTTCCGGCGCTCGCTAGCACTGGTGTTTTTTACGTTTTGCTTATTGGCTGTTTGAGCAGCAAATAGGCGTTGTATTTCCGCTAGTTCCGTGTTTGGACTAGTGGCTATCGGGCGAGATTGAACGGCGGTATCCATATGGGTTATGCTATTTTTGGAAATGATAAGTTACTAAGATACAACGACATTTGGAAATAAATAGTTTTGTTAGCCATTAACTATTAAGTATCAACTATCAAGAGCCCCATTTTGTAAGGGTTAAAGTTGGCTCAGGAAATGGCTTCTGAGATACTCTTATGAATAGTAATGGTTTTTAAGCCTTGGCACAATAGTTATAAATACTATCCGCTGGAACAAAAAATTCCTTCAATCCGTTACTCAATGGTGTTTAACAAAGTGGTAACGATATTTTGATGCTTGACAGCCAAATCTTAGTCTAAAAAGTTACCTTTTTTAAAACGGATTCTGTATTTTAGTTAAAACCTTTAATGAAATGGCAAATTACCAAACCAGAGAGGATGTTTTAGTTGACGAACTGATTGACCGCGTAGAAAAGTTGGTTGATGAGAAGTTTTTAGTGGTGTATAATGATGATGTAAACACCTTTGACCACGTTATCGAGTCGTTGGTTGATGTTTGCGACCACAGCGAAGAGCAGGCCGAACAATGTGCTATGATGGTGCACTTTAAAGGCCGTGCATCGGTACGCCAGGGGCCCTTTAATAAACTACACCCTATGAAAACCGCATTGACCGATAGAGGTATTAACGCAGTTATCGAATAATGATTTTTCGCTTTTTAGCTACAAATAACCAAGGCCTTGACATCAGTCAGGGCCTTGCTTATATATCAAAAAGTCCTTTTTGTTCCTTAGTGCTAATTTTTCTTTCTGCGCTTTTGAAGGTAGAGCGTAAACTTTCAGGATAACTTGGCCGAATACCGTGCATCAAATCTTCAATAGTAACTAATTGTACTTTAGGATAACGGGCACCAAACAAATCCTCTCGGAAATATCCTGCTTGCTTAAACTCTAATTCCATCCCTTTTGTAACATTTTCCGCAAAACAAACGAAAAAGCCCATGCTGGCACTTAAACTATTAATTGTATTAACGAATGCCCTTGTCATATTGATGTTAACTTTTCCGCTTTTAGTTTCAATCAAAATGAACTCCTTTTTTTCGGGCATGTCGAAAGTTATGTAACCGTCATACCCGCCGTCACCTGATTTTTTAGTATTACATACACCACCCAATAGAACTTCAATTGCCCACTCCTGAAAACTATATCTGCCATCTTGTGTCTCCTCTGCCAACATTTTGGCGGAAGGTATGTCTTTTGGGAAGCCAAAGACCCTAATTTTTTGATACGCAGTTTCGCCATGAGCATCTCTAATGCGTTTTAAAATTAGCCTTATAGCTAAATGGGAAATATCAACACCCAACCACTTACGGTCGAGCTTTTGGGCCACACTTACAGTAGTTCCACAACCGCAGAAAAAATCCGCTACCAAATCGCCGGGATTGCTGCTGGCAGTTATTATCCTTTCTAAAAGAGCCTCTGGCTTTTGAGTAGGATAACCTAAAGATTCTGAGCGAGAAGGTATTGGGATATCCGTCCAAATATTTGACATTTGTTTACCTTTTACAAGCCTTTCGCTTAGGTAGTACTTTTCCCTTATACTGTTTTTAGTAAAGTGTAGTCTTCCATCTCTCTCCAAATCTCTCATCCTATCCTCATTAAACCTCCATCCTTTGGTAGGTGACTTCCATTCTTTTCCGTTAACATCAACATATGTATACTTTAAATTTGGCCTATCGTCAGGATTAATAATTGGCTGAGTATTGTAAGGACCCCTTCCATCATTATCATCTAAGTTAAAAGTTGCCATATCTACTTCTGTTAATGCATCCTTAACCAAGTTAAACATGTAATTATCTGATTTAGAATACCAGAATATGTTGTCAGCATTGCGTGGCAAATTCCTAAAAATGGGTTTACCGGCACTGGTTCTTTTCCAAATTATTTCATTACGATAATTTTTGTATCCAAAAACTATATCGCATATAATTTTTAAATAGTGGCTCATTGTATTATCACAATGCAAATAAAAACTACCTGTATTTTTCAAAAGTTTATGCATGTAATGCACTCTTATAGCCATAGTAGTCAAATAAGCAACACCACTTTTTCCAAAACTGGGGATACTATCTAAAGCTTGAATAAAATCGTAAAGGTTTTTATCCAATACTGCAAGTTCACGCTTCTCATCAATATAACTTATGTTACTCCATGTATCGGCAAAAGCTTGCTTTTGGGCATTGGCATCTTTAGTCAGTATGCTTTCAAAGAGCACATTATAGTTTCTTTTACTGTTAAAAGGAGGATCAATGTATATAAGATCAATGAATGGTTCACTGTTCTTTTGTTGTAATTCTTTTAGTATGTCTAGGCAATCCCCAAAGTATAGCTCATTCATGCACTAAAATTATGGAATTATAATTTGCAAAAGCGCTCCATTAATAAATTTTAGAGATTTAATGGATTGGTTGTGATTTTTGCTTATATTAGTTATAAATAAGTCTGTAATGAACCCGCAACCTATAACTGCACTACCCGAAATAAATAAACTGTGGAACTACAGCGACCCAGCTGGCACCGAATTGAAATTTAAGGAGCTGCTCCAGGTAGCTACCGAGCAGGGAGATGTATCGTACCAAGGAGAATTGCTTACCCAAATAGCCCGCACCTATAGCCTTCGAAAGATGTTTGACAAGGCCCACGAAACCTTAAACCAAGTGGAGCAAATGCCACTGGAACAGTACCCGTTGATATCGGTGAGGTATTTACTAGAGCGAGGTCGGGCCTATAACAGCGCTAACGAAAAGTTTCGCGCCCGCGAATTATTCCTAAAGGCTTGGGATATGGCTAAGTTGGAGCAATTGGATTATTATGCTGTTGATGCGGCGCATATGTTGGCCATAGCTGAACACAACCCTACCGTGCAGCTACAATGGAACGAGGCCGCTATACGCTATGCTGAAACGGCTGAAGACCCCGCAGCTATGCAGTGGCTAGGTAGCCTGTATAACAACACGGGCTGGAGCCACCACGACCAAGGTAACTTTGAAAAGGCCTTAAAAGTGTTCGAGAAAGCGTTGGTTTTCCGTACCGTGCACAACCACCCTATCAATACCATATTGATAGCTAAATGGTGCGTAGCTCGCGCTCAGCGTGCAGTGGGTAATATTGACGAGGCCTTGCGCTTGCAACAAAACCTAAAAGCCGAATACGAAAAGCGCGAACTAAACAGCGATGGCTATGTATTTGAGGAATTGGCCTTATTATACGACGCAAAGGGCGATAAAGCCGCTGCCGCCGCCGCAGCTAAAACCGCTTACAATCTGCTATCAAACGACAACTACTTTAAAGAAAACGAAACGGCTAGGTTTGGTAAGCTGAAGTTGCTGGCGGGTGTATGGTAATGAAGAAACTGAAAAGTTTAAAGTTTTTAAACAACTTCTAAGGAGCTGTAAGGTGGTCTTAAGGGTGGTTGTAAATATTTGACAGACCACTCTTAATCTGCTAAACTTTCCTCAAAAACCCCAGCGTAGCTTCCATATCCTTGTACAATTCTCTATCCTGGTCATTGAAGGTAATAATGGCGCGGTAGTTGGTGTGCAGTTTTTCGATTCGGGGGCTGCTGGTAAGCGGCTTCCGGAAATCGAGGGCCTGCATGGCTGTGAGCAGTTCAATGGCAAGGATGCGCTCTAGGTTTTCGGCTACGTGCAGAGCTTGTACAGCGGCATTGGCTCCCATGCTCACGTGATCTTCTTGCCCAGCACTGCTGGGTATGCTATCCACCGAAGCTGGGCTGCACAATTGTTTGTTGCGGCTTACCAACGATGCCGCGGTATACTGCGGTATCATCAAGCCGGAGTTTAAACCTTCCGAAGCAGCCAAATAGCGGGGTAAATCGCGGTGCCCGGTAATAAGCTGATAAGTGCGCCTTTCGGATATGGAGCCGTATTCTGACAGTGCTAGTTTCAAATAATCCAAAGCAAGCGCTAATGGCTGCCCGTGGAAATTGCCGCCCGACAGTATCTCATCCTCTTCAGGGAAAATCAATGGGTTATCGGTAACGGAGTTGATTTCTGTTTCGAATACTTGGGTAACGTGTTGCACCACATCCCAACTGGCACCATGTACCTGCGGTATGCAACGGAATGAGTAGGGGTCTTGCACGTAAGGTTTGCTGGCTTCGGCAATGGCGCTGCCCGCCCGCCATTCGCAAATGTTTTGTGCTACGGTTTTTTGTCCTCTAAACGGGCGAACCTGATGCACCAGAGCATTAAAAGGCTCGGTTTTGGCATCGAAAGCATCCAAAGCCACCGCACTTATCATATCGGCTTGCCCGGCCAAACGGTGCGCCAATAGCAAGGTATGCACACCATAGGCGGCCATAAACTGGGTACCGTTTAATAGCGCCAAGCCTTCTTTGGCCTTCAGCGTAAGCGGCTCCAAACCTTCGGCCTGCAGCGCTTGCAACGATGGAACGGTTTCGCCTTTATAATACACTTCGCCTTTCCCGATAAGGGTAAGGCTCATGTGCGCCAGTGGGGCCAAATCGCCGGAAGCGCCCAGCGAACCTTGCTCGTAAATTACAGGGATAATATTGCGGTTGTATAACTCCAGCAAGCGCTGCACTAACGCTACCCGCACTCCCGAATGCCCCAGCCCCAAGGCATGTGCCTTGAGCAGCAGCATGAGCTTGATGATGGGTTTCGGCACTAATTCACCTATGCCGCATGAGTGGCTCAGCACTAGGTTTTCTTGTAGTTGTTCTATCTGGGTTTTATCAATCGCCACATCGCAGAGGCTACCAAAACCCGTATTGATTCCATAGTAAAGGTCGTTGGTATCGTTTAGTTTACGCTCCAAGTATTCACGGCAGCGCTGTATGCGCTGCTGGGCCTCGGTTGCCAGTTCCAATTGGTGCTGACCCGACAACAACGTTTTCAGTTGTTGTGCACTCAGTGGCCCTGCCCCGATATGGAAAGTGATGCTCATGCTTGATGCAGCAAAGTAATCAATTGTTCAATCACCAACTCGTTTTGCTCGCCGGTAAGCATGTTTTTCACCGTTATCTTCTCACGTTTCAACTCTTCTTCGCCCACAAACACTACAAAGTGTACATTTTTGGCGTTGGCATATTTCATTTGCTTGGCCATTTTATCGTCACTAGGGAAAAGCTCGGCACTGATACCTGCTTTGCGGAGTTTTTGCAAATAGCCCAAAGCAACTCGTTCATGTTCTCCACCAAAGTTGATAAACAGCGCCATTGTGCCGCGCGCAACGGTATTCGGAAAAAGTCCCAATTCCTCCATTACATCATAAATACGCTCTGCACCAAAGCTCACACCCACACCCGATACACCGTTCAGGCCAAACATGCCCGTAAGGTTATCATATCTGCCACCGCCACCAATGCTACCCATCTCTGCAGCATTGGCTTTTACTTCAAAAATAGTGCCCGTGTAGTAATTGAGACCACGCGCCAAGGTTAGGTCAAACTCAACGTTAGCGCCATAAAGCTTGGCCATATCCAAGTAGTTCAGTACCGTTTCCATTTCGGCAACACCTTGCAACCCAATTGCTGAGTTTTTGAGGTGCTCTTTTATTTTGGCTAGCTTTTCGCGGTTTTCCATGCCATCCGTTTCAATCAAAAAGTCGAGCACGCTCGGGTTAATACCGCGGGTAATCAATTCTTTAGTAACGCCTTCGGCACCAATTTTATCCAACTTATCAATGGCTACGGTCAAGTGGATGAGCTGGTCGCTTACGCCCGACATTTCGGCTAGGCCCGCCAATAGCTTGCGGTTGTTGAGTTTAATGGTAACGGCAACACCTAGTTTATGAAACACCTCATCATATATCTGCACTAGTTCGGCTTCGTTTAGCAAGCTATTGCTGCCCACCACGTCTACATCGCATTGGTAAAACTCGCGGTAGCGGCCTTTTTGGGGTCTATCGGCACGCCACACCGGTTGTATTTGGTAGCGCTTAAATGGGAACGAAATCTCGTTTTGGTTCATTACCACGTAGCGTGCAAATGGTATGGTCAAATCATAGCGCAAACCCTTGCTAGCTATGGCAAACGACAACTTTTTGGCATCTTTGCTCTCGTAAACATCGGGCTTTACGTCTTTCAAAAAGTCGCCACTATCTAGCACCTTAAACAACAGTTGGTCGCCCTCTTCGCCGTATTTTCCGGTCAGGGTTTCCAGGTTTTCCATGGTAGGCGTTTCCAGCGGCTGGTAGCCATACTTCTCAAACACACTGCGAATGGTACCGAATATATAGTTGCGTTTATACACCTCCTTCGGTCCGAAATCGCGGGTGCCTTTGGGTATGGTGGGTTTAATTTTCATTTACGATGTACGATTTACGATGTACGATAGGATTGGAAAGTGGCTGTTTTGATAAAATCTTCGCCACCAGTGTCATCCACATTTATCTGCGGCTCAAAGATAGTAGGTTTTTGTGTGAAGGGGTTTACCCTTAATTTGAAAACAACCCGCTATGCCCGATTTGGCTTCCGATACTCGTCCAGCCAGGCAAATTTGGTATCGATGATGTGTTGTTTCTGCAGGCGGATGTGTTGCAGAAAAAGCTCGGCAATGGGCGAGAACTTTTTCTCTTCCAGCCAAACTAATTGCCAGTGCGACAATATTGGAAATCCTTTAGCAGGAATTATCTTTAAGCTGCCATTGTCCAATTCATTCTGCATACCAACCAATGGCATAATGGAATATCCTAAGTCTGCCAATACCGCTTGTTTCACCGCTTCGTTGCTAGTTAGTTCCATCTTTTTCCTTATCGGCAATTGATATTGGGCAATAAACTTTTCCATCACAGTTCGTGTGCCAGAACCCATTTCGCGATATATGAGCGGCATGTTTTCGAGCATATGGTTAAACGTATTTTTGGCCTTGTTAGACCCCTCGGTATTGGCAACTACAAACAGCTCATTAGGCATCAGCGGCTCCGAAGATAACTTTAGGTTTTCGGGCAAAACCGAAACCAACGAAAAATCTACGTCATTGGCATAAAGGCTCTCAATAACTTTAGTTTTGTTGGTTACATCCATTAGCAACTCAATGCCTGGGTGCAGTTTCAAAAAATCTGCTAAAAAGTACGGCATCACATACTTCCCGGTCGACACCACCGAAATTTTCAAGCGTCCGCTTAAAAGTCCCTTGTGAGCTTGGGTCTTAAAGTCCATGGCATACACTTCGTTCAAAATTTTCTCGGCTGCTTTAGCTATTTCTTTCCCAAAATCGGTGATAAAAATCTTCCTACCCACCACCTCGGTTAGCGGCACATCAAACTGCCCTTGCAGGTTTTTAAGTTGAATGGAGACTGCTGGCTGGCTAAGATGCAAAGCCTCCGCAGCCTTTGATACGCTTTGCTTTTCGGCAATGGTCATAAATATTTGCAGCTGCCTAATGGTATAATTCATAAATTATCGTTATGGTTTACATAGTAAAGATAAATGTTTAGTTATGATTTTTAGTATCAACTTTGCACCATACTAAAAACACTAAGAGCGGATTAAAAAAATTACGGTAGCGAAAGGAGATGGCATTGGACCAGAAATTATGGATGCTACGCTTCGCATTATTTTGGCAGCAGGAGCGCAAATCGAGGTTGAGGAAATTGAAGTAGGCGAAAAAGTATACTTAGCAGGTAACACCGCAGGCATTGCTAAAGAAAGTTGGGAGGTAATAAGGCGCAACAAAGTATTCTTAAAGGCACCAATTACCACTCCACAAGGTGGGGGCTATAAGAGCCTAAACGTTACTACCCGAAAATTCTTAGGTCTGTATAGCAACGTAAGGCCATGTGCTAGTTTACACCCTTTTATTAAAACGAAGCATCCTATTATGGATATCGTTATCATCAGGGAAAACGAAGAGGACCTATATGCTGGCATTGAGCACCAGCAAACCGACGAGGTAGTGCAGTGCCTAAAACTGATAAGCCGCCCGGGATGCGAGAAAATTGTACGCTATGCGTTTGAATATGCCAAGCAATATGGCCGCAAAAAGGTGACCTGTTTTACCAAAGACAATATTATGAAACAAACCGATGGGCTGTTTCATAAGGTGTTTGACGAGATTGCTGCCGAATACCCTGGAATAGAAAACGAGCATTGGATAATTGATATAGGTGCGGCAAAAATGGCCGATACTCCAGAATTATTTGATGTAATAGTGATGCCTAACCTATATGGCGATGTATTGTCTGATGTAGCTGCGCAAATAACTGGTTCAGTTGGGCTAGCGGGCTCAGCAAATATTGGCGAAGAGTGTGCCATGTTTGAAGCCATCCACGGTTCGGCACCAAGAAGAGCCGGACAAAATTTGGCCAACCCATCAGGGTTGTTGCAAGGTGCCATATTAATGCTAAACCACTTGGGCGAAACCGCAGCAGCAGAGAAGGTGCAAAACGCTTGGCTAAAAACCATTGAAGAGGGTACACACACCTACGACATTTTTAAAGAAGGCACTAGCAAACGTAAGGTTGGCACCAAAGAGTTTGCCGATGCGGTAATAGAAAATTTAGGTCAAACTCCTACCATATTGAGCCCCGTGAACTATGCCCAAGGGGGTGCTCTTGTGTTGCCGAAGTATGTGCGCAGAACCCCAGCTAAAAAAGAGTTGGTGGGCGTAGATGTGTTTATAGACCTTGATAGCAAAAACCCGGATAAGGTAGCCAGTTTGATACAAAAAATAGAAGAAGATTGTGCAGTTACTTTAACCATGATAACCAACCGTGGCATTAAAGTATGGCCTGAGGGGTTTGAAGAAACCTTTTGCACCGACCACTGGCGTTGCCGGTTTAAGCCCGTTGCTGGCTCAAAGATGACCAAAAGCTTGATAGCACAAGTGCTGCTCAGTGCCGATGCCTTGAAAATAGATACAATTAAAACTGAGAATCTATATGAGTTTGACGGTATAGCCGGCTACTCGCTTGGCCAAGGCCAATAATGATAATACTGGCCTCGTGCACCCAAGCCCTTTGTGTCCGCTCAGGACGAAGGTTTCGTGGCCAGTACCCGCCTTTTCCTGGTACCCCTCACTTGCTTCTTAGCCCTTCAGGAGCAGGTGGGGGCTTTTTGTATTGGTTTGGTAAGGAGTTAATTGGTGCCAACTACTTTTTAACCGTCCTATTTTTCGTTAATTTGTAACCACAAAACACAACCGATGTTGCGCCTTTGGATAGGGATGATATTGTTAATGATGTCTGGGCTGCTTGCCGTGGGTCAAAACCCTTATGCATCTCATTTTCAAGAGGCCTATCAGCGTTTTCCCAACATTCCGCGAGGTATGTTAGAGGCTATAAGTTACACCCAAACGCATGTAAGGCACCTTTTGCCCGATGAAGCAGCAGGGTGCAGTGGCATACCGCAATATGTGGGTGTAATGGGTCTTATTGAAGATGGGAAAGGAGTGTTTAGGGAAAACATGCGTTGGATTTCTAGCATTTCAGGCACGCCAATGCACGATTTGGCGAACAGTCCTAAGTTGCAAATTGAAGCCTTTGCCTACGCCTACAACTTTGCACATCACGAAATTGAGTCGTTCAGCAACGAAGCCCGCGATACCTACTTGCCCGTTTTAACGGCCCTCAGCGAATTGCCCCTTGATACCACCGTTGGTTCTGATTATGCACTCAATAGCTATTTGTACAGCGTGCTTTCCTTCCTAAACAACCCAACCCATGCGGCAACTTATGGTTTCCCGGTGTATCACATCGATTTGCGCCAGGCGTTCGGGGCCAATTACGATATATTGAGCAGCAGCTTCATAACCATGAGCAGCCAAGGTATAACTAATGGGCAAGGGCAACAATACGGAAACAGTCGCATGGCTGCCGAATACCCAAACGCCCTGTGGAATCCCGCTGCCAGTTGCAACTATAGCACCCGGGGTGGTGTGGCTATTTCGGCCGTAACCATACACACCATACAGGGCAGTTATGCAGGAGCTATTTCTTGGTTTAGGAACTGCAACGCTAATGTTAGTGCACATTATGTGTTGCGCAGCAGCGATGGGCAGGTAACCCAAATGGTACCCGAAGCCAACAAGGCATGGCATGTGGGTAGCGAAAACCCCTACACTGTGGGCCTTGAGCACGAGGGCTACGTAAATGACCCCAGCTGGTATACACAAGCTATGTACCAAAGTTCGGCCAACTTAGTGAAGTACTTGGCCGCCAAATATGCAATCAACCCACTTTCCACTTATAAAGGCGTGGCGCAGGTGGTACTAAATAGCTGCTACCGCATTAAGGGGCATGTGCATTTTCCCAACCAATCCCACACCGACCCAGGCACCAACTGGAACTGGCGGTTATACTACAACTTAATAAACGATGTTATTGCCACCACTCGAATTACGGCCTGTAGCGGCACCTTTACCGACAATGGCGGCACCAACGGTAACTACACCGACCTTACCAAATACCTCACCATTATTCAGCCAACAGGGGCCGCTTCGGTAACGATGAATTTTACCAGTTTCAGCACCGAAGCTGGTTACGACTCATTGTATGTATACGATGGCAATGGCACGGGCGGTACTTTGTTGGGCCGCTATACAGGCACTCAAAACCCAGGCACCGTAACCGCTAATAGCGGAGTAATGAGCTTATTGTTTACTTCCGATTGCAATACCAATAGCACAGGCTGGGCAGCTACTTACAGTTGCGCAGCTTGCCCTGGCACTTTGACGGTGGTAGTGGATAGTTTGATGCCCGTAACCTGTAACCCTGGCTATATACGGGTAACAGGCACTGGCGGCACACCGCCCTATACCTACGTTTGGGGCAACGGCACCCCTGGACCAGTGCGCACCAATATGCCCGTGGGCGCATTTACAGTAAGCGTTACTGACGGAGCAGGTTGTGTGGTAAATAAGGTATTCTCAATACCATCTACTCCGAACCCAACCGTTCAACTTAGCGCAAACCCTATACTTTGCAACGGCGGCAAAACCAATATTACGGCGGCACTTTCAGCAGGTACTGCGCCATATAGCTATATTTGGAACGTAACTGGCTCAACAGCAACCCTCACCAATGTTGGTGCAGGTAGTTATAGCCTTACCCTTACCGATGCGGCAGGATGCACCGCCACGGCCAGCACCACCATAACCCAGCCAACCAGCATTGTTATAAATACCGATAGCTTAAGCGATGCGAGTTGTTTGGGTGGCTACATTGCTGTAAGCGCCACAACCGGCAACGGTCCATATACCTATCGTTGGAGCGATGGTAACACTTCCGCCATCCGCAGCGGTCTGAATGCTGGAAACTATACCGTAGTGGCTACCGATGCTAGCGGCTGCACAACCAGTAAGGGCTTTACTTTATCGAACATTAGCAGCATTGCCATTTCGGCTACCATAGATACTTTAAACTGCCCCGGTGACGCCGATGCAGGTATAACCGTTACAGCAACAGGTGGCACTGCCCCTTATAGTTATTTATGGACCAACGGCGCAACAATACCCCAAATCATAAACCTTGCGCAAGGCATTTATGGCCTTACCTTAACCGATGCAGTTGGTTGTTTGGCTAGTGCTACGTTTGTTATAGCCCAACCCGATAGTCTGCTGGTAGACGCAACGCTAAGCCAAGTAACTTGTTTCGGCAATGCCAATGGCGCTATTACCCTAACCCCTACTAGTGGGCAAGCACCTTTTCAATACCAATGGAACGTGGGTAGTGGCAGCGCGCTTGCGCAGTTGCAACCAGGTGGCTATCTGCTCACCGTTACCGATGCCCGCGGATGCCAGATAACCGATAGCTACACCATAACCCAACCCTCAAACTTGGTAATAACTACTGATAGTATTGCCGATGTATCTTGCTTGGGCGCAGGCTATCTAGCAATAAGTGCGGCTGGTGGCATTGGCCCTTACACATATCTTTGGAATGATGGCGACACGGTGGCTGAGCGCAGCGGCTTGCTTGCCAGCAACTACTCTTTAACCGTAACAGATGCCAATGGCTGTAATAATGTTGGCAACTATACTATAGCCAACATTAGCGGGATAGCAGTTACTAGCCAAATTGATACTTTAGTTTGCCCCGATGATGCCAATGCCAGCATTAACATTGCCTCAACAGGAGGCACCGCGCCGTATACTTACCTGTGGAGTAATGGCCAAACTAGCACACAACTTAGCAGCTTATCAGCAGGCACTTATACCGTAACCATAACCGACGATGCAGGCTGTGTATCCGTGCAGACCTTTGTATTAGCCGCGCCAGCCACTTTTGTAGTTGATGCCACGGTAAGGAGTGTTTCATGTGCTGGCGAAGGCAACGGTTCGATAACTTTAGCCCCAACCAGCGGCTTAGCGCCGTTTCAATACCAATGGAGCACTGGTGGCATTGGTACCTCGCTTACCCTACTACAGGCAGGTAATTACTTGCTCACAGTTACCGATGCCCGCGGATGCAACATAACCGATAGCTATAGCATACTTGAGCCAGCACCCCTGCATGTTTGGCGTGCTTACGAAACCTTTGATAGTATTGGCCTTGCTTGGGATAGCATAACGGGCGGCACCCCGCCATACACTATTGAGCACCTAGAGTGCTGGGTATATTTGGGCCAAATAGCAGGAGATCCTGCCAGACAATGCAGCTTGCGCGTAGGGGATGCCAACGGATGTTTATTTGATACTATTTACCCCTTCGGGCAATGGCAAAGTGCGGATGACATTGCCGCTGCCAACATCAATATTTATCCCAACCCAACTAATGGTGTAGTGAATGTTACTTGGCAAAAGCAAGGAGCATTTGTGCGTTATCACTTGGTTAATACGCTAGGTCAAACTTTGCTTGTTGGCGACATTGCCTCTACTGAAAGCCAATTTCAACTTAATTTGCAGCCGTATACAATGGGTAGTTATTGGCTGGTAATGGAAAACAAAGATGGACGAAGGTCTACCACGCCATTGTTACGGGTGCAATAAGTAATCATTAATGGTAGTTTCCTATTTCGTATTTTTACTGATAGAGCAACCAATTACAGTTTCAATTAGTCAACTTACGGTATTGGAACTATTAGCCCCCTAATTTCATATACACAGTAAACTAAAACCCTAAAGCTCAATGAAAATGCACCCTGCGGTAATATGGAACGGCTTGCACTTTAAGTGGCAAAAGTACCCGCATAGGTTGTCAATATTGGGCTCTAGGTTGTTCCCCATTTGGAGCGAAGACCGCAAGCAGCTGCTTACCTACGACCACGAACTAAGCCTAAAAATAGGCAATTGGCCACCCGAGCATGCCGAGTATTTTGTACCGTTTACTAAGCTACATGCCCAACAAGGGTTTCTGGGTACGGGCCATGCTATAGTGCCCATTAGTTGCCCCATAGAGGTGGGCGGCCAGCACCAAGAAACCATTGAGGTGAGCGTGCCCAACTTGGTAAACTACACTAAGCAAACCGATATACCAACCGGAAACAGGGTAAAAGTATTGCTCAATGGATTTAGGGTACAGAGCGAAAACAATGTATCGGGCTGGCACTTTGGCGGCTTGGGTATTGAAATTAGCAAAGCCAAATTAGTGGCCGATAACAAGGTGCAATTTGATGTTGAAGTATATGTTCGCCCAGCACGAAGTCCCGAGCCACTAACGCATGGCAATGGTAGCTGGAAGTTTAAAAAAGACGACTGCAATTATTTTATCCATTTCGACTTTATGGTAGTGGCCGGTTCAAAGGAAGAGGTACATTTTACCGAATCAAAGGTGGAGATGATAGAAAATACGGCGCGCAAACAATATAAGGGTTTGCTAAAAGCCACCATGCCCGGGAAAGACAACGAGCGCTATGAAAAGGCTTTTTCGGGCATTACAGGCTTTAAGTTTAAAATTGATAAGCAAGATAGTGCCATATTGAAACAACGCACCGGTAGGTATATAAGAGAGATGGGTTTTTTTAACGAGCACTTTAAATACGACTCAGTCTCGGGCATTGGCGAAATAGCCATGAATTTGGCCTTTTCCAACCTCGGCGACCGCGTAGGCTACCTAGCCAATAAATGGAAGCTCGAAACCAGCGTGCACCTTTGCATGGTACAAATGAACGGACTGGAAAACATGGAGCACGGGAACGTAAATGGCATTACTGCTAGCAACCGCAAAGCCGTAAGCCAAACCAAGCCGCTGTGGGAGGTTGAGTGATTGGTTGATTAGTTATTGGTTCGTGAATATCTTTTTCATCCTCCAGCAGGAAAATTTAGCTTATACCTGTGGCACAGGGGCCCTCTTGTTATTGGTTGAAGCTCAATATTAAATTACAAATCCTCTAGTAAGTAGTAACCAATCAACTAATATACTTCTCACAAAACCATTATCTTTGGCTATATGCCACTAAGCCCTAAAAACCGTCCTGGCTGGATTTGGGTACTGCTTGCCTACGTAGCAGCCGGTATAGTTTCGGTATTGGTGACCCAAAGTGCCCCTGATAGCTGGCACCCGTTGCTGGTTATTTTAGCTGCCGATGTGGCCGCTACCGTGGCAGTGTTTCTATTCAGCCTTGGTTTCAACAACTCAAGCATTTACGACCCCTATTGGAGCGTTGCTCCCATAGTAATTGCAGGCTACCTCATTGCCCAAGCCGAAGTAGATGCATGCCTAATTCGCCAACTTATGGTTTTTGGCGTTATCTGCACTTGGGGCGGCAGGCTTACCTTCAATTGGTGGCGACAGTGGACGGGTACGGCCCACGAAGATTGGCGGTATATACAGCTTAAGCAACAAACCGGCAAAGCCTATTGGTTGGTAAGTTTTACAGGTATACACCTGTTCCCTACGGTGTTGGTGTATTTAGCTTGCTTAAGTCTTTACCCGGCGTTAGATAGCCAAAACAGCCCATTCAATTTCTTGGATGTGGTGGGTTTTGTTATTTGTGGTGTTGCCATCTGGACCGAGGCCAGCGCCGATAAACAACTCTATCGATTTGTAAACACCAAACCTGCCCCAGGCACCATACTCAAAAGCGGTCTTTGGCGCTATAGCCGCCACCCCAATTACTTGGGCGAAATTATGTTTTGGTGGGGCATCTTCTTTTTTGCCTTGGCCAGTGGTTGGCACAATTGGTGGTACATAATAGGGCCCATTGCCATTAATGCCCTGTTTATTTTCATTAGCATACCCATGCACGAAAAGCGCTCCCTTGCCCGCCGCCCTAACTATGCCGAACACATGCAACGCGTACCGCGATTGTTGCCGAGGTTGAGTGATTTGATGATGAGCGGGAAGGGGTAAGCTATTAGATACACGCACTTATCTTGTAATACACTAACCTGGCACTTTAGGCAAATCCGATTGTTTGGGCTACCTTTACGTTGGTTTAAAAACAAGCATTCATGGCAGTTAAGCTGCACAACATAAAGGCCCCTATTGCAGCTGAGCTCGATATTTTTGAGGAGAAGTTCCGACTTGCCATGAAAAGCCGCGTGCCGATGCTAGACCGAGTGACGCACTACATTGTACAGCGCAAAGGCAAGCAAATGCGCCCCATGTTTGTTATGCTTTGTGCCAAATTGCATGGCGACATTACCGAAAAAACATACAACGCTGCCGCATTAATAGAACTGTTGCACACTGCTACCTTGGTGCACGACGATGTAGTGGACGACAGCCACAAACGCCGTGGTTTTTTTAGCATCAATGCTCTTTGGAAAAACAAAGTAGCCGTGCTGGTGGGCGATTACCTACTGAGCAAAGGCCTCTTGATTTCGTTGGATAACGACCACTTCGACCTTTTGAAGATAATGGCCAGCTCGGTGCGCGAAATGAGCGAGGGCGAGCTGTTGCAAATGGAGAAAGCCCGTAAGCTGGATATTAAGGAGGATGTTTACTTCGAGATTATCCGTCAGAAAACCGCTACGCTCATAGCATCGGCTTGCGCGTGCGGCGCTGCAAGCACTACCGACGATAAAGATGCTATTGATAAAATCCGCCTATTTGGCGAAAAGGTGGGCATTGCCTTCCAGATAAAAGATGACTTGTTTGATTATGGCAGCCACGAAATTGGCAAGCCCAAGGGTATCGATATTAAAGAGCGCAAAATGACCTTGCCGCTTATTTATGCCCTCAACAAGGCCAGCCGTAGCGATAAGCGCCGCATCATCAATATCGTGAAAAACGAAAACCACCTACCCCGCAAAGTAGATGAGGTAATACAATACGTTCGCGAAAGTGGCGGCATTGAGTACACGGAGCAAATAATGGAAACCTACAAACAGCAAGCCCTCGACATACTACTCACCTATCCCGCCAGCCCTGTGCGCGATAGCTTAGAAGAGGTGATAAGATATACTACCGAAAGGAAGATATAAGGATTGTAACTCTTCTGCTCAATGCCTTTCAACAGACCTTTTTGTTTAGAGATAGCTTAACGGTGCGCAGCAGCCAAGTCACGACAACCGCTAGCTAAGAATTTGTAGGGGCTCGCCTCAATCGTATATCGTAAACGGCTTTGTTACCATCGATTGCAACACCCTGGTTATTGACAATACACCCGTTGATGGCCCACGGAAAACATACAGCCGTGTGCCAGAGGATTGAGGGCAATAGATTTTCGGTATTAGAAACAATTCGTGATTGCCACTACTATTGATCGGTTAAAGGGCTCCGCGTTTCGTTTATCGGGGTTTTGCACTACCATAAACATGGTTTTACTATCAGGGGTAAAAATGGGCCCCGTCTGTTCGCATCCACGCGGGCCAACACTAAAACGCACCAAATTATTGCGAGAAGGATTGGGTTTGGAAAGGTCTAAAAAATACATTTCGTTGTATTTTTCCCCTTTGGCGGCTGCTGTTTGGCCTACTCGGTTTCGCTTGGTGCTTCCAATATCTTCACAAATTACTAAATAGGGTCTGGCATTTATCGTAGCTGCAGTTAAAGCATCGGGCTGCGAAAAGTTTCCGCCATCATTTAAGTCTCCGCCGGTAATCAGCACTTGCATCAAATTGGTTATTGGGTCTAGCACAAGCACATGGCCATATGGGGCATCGTACAAGGTGTCGTTTATACGGTTGGGTGCTTGGCTAAGATGATAAGCCGGTTTGCCGCCTAAGCGAATGGCCTTGGCAAAGTTGCTGGTGTCGCCGCCTGTCTCGGTTATGTATATTTTACCATTAACTACCTCTACCCATTCGTGGCCTTTAAACAATGTAGCGCCTAATTTAAAAGCCACTTCACGGGTATTTATCATGCTGAAGGTATCTCTGGGCAATGCCAACCAATTGCCACCTTTGCCATCCAGCGTTTGTTGGTAGGCGTAAAGCTGACCTTTGGTATAATCATCTTTTTTGTCGGCCACGAACTTAAAAAACACACCAGGGCTTTGGTCGTCAGTTAGGTACACGGTCTTGCCGTCGGGCATGCAGTGCACATCTTCGTGGCTATAGCGGCCCATAGCATAAAGCTTATGCAGTGGCTTATTGGTTTTCGGGTCAACTTCAACCATCCAACCCATATGCTCGTAGCGTTTAAAACCATTAAAGTCAGATGTATCTTTAAAATGCGTACCGTTTTTAGAAAGCTCAGCATTGCTATTGGTTGGATATTCTTCGGCGGTTAATATGCTACCTTTAGGTGTAACTCCACCACCGCAGTTGTGCCAAGTACCTCCCAAATTATCAAAGCTGATGTAGTGAAAATCGTTTACCACTTTCCAATGGCCGTTTTCCTGCTGTACTTCAAACCAGCTCATACCACCGCCATCGCCTAGCAAATCGTTGGCGTTGCGAAGCTCGTGGTTTACGTATATATACCCGTGCTGGCTAGAACCGTTAATAGGCAGATAAGCCAAAAAATCTTGTTTGCCTTTTGCAGGAAGTTTGCGCCCATCGTCGGTAAGCACAGAGTCTAGTTGCTCCGAAAATAGTATGTCGTATTGTGCCCCAGCTGGTAGCAGTAAATCTTGTGTGGTATCATTGGGTGCTATGCCCTTAAAAGGCAATTCGCCCGTTGGCAAAAAAGCAAAAGCTAACCCAACAATAGCACTTAGCACCAAAACGACAGTAAAGCGGTACATAAAAAATTATTTGAGCTTCAATTTACAAGTCAATAAATTGCAAACCAAGCAGTGCTTGTTAAGATTTCAACAATTGCACGTAAGGTTCTTGTTATCGGCACATTGATAGTAGCAATGAGGGTTTTGGCAGGTTCAATTGTTTGTTCAACATAACGCCCGATCAGCCATTCTCAGTAAGCAAAAAAAATGCCCGACACATTGCTGCATCGGGCGTTTTATATTTAGTTACTAATTCCTAGTTACTACTTACCACCGTAGCGTTTACGGTCGGCTTCATCCAAGTACACCTTACGTAGGCGGATCGATTTTGGCGTAACTTCCACGTACTCATCAGCTTGGATGTACTCCAATGCTTCTTCCAAACTGTGGCGGATTGGTGGCATTAGTTTCATCTTATCATCCGTGCCTGATGCGCGCATGTTGGTAAGCTGTTTCTTTTTGGTAACGTTGATAACCAAATCATCGCCACGGTTGTTTTCGCCGATAACTTGGCCAGTATATATTTCGTCGCCAGGGCCGATGAAAAACTTGCCACGGTCTTGTAGCTTGTCCAATCCATAAGCGATGGCAGTGCCTAATTCCATAGAAATCAATGAACCATTGATACGGCCTTCAATCTCGCCTCTGAAGGGCTCGTAGCCTTTCAAACGATGCGCCATAATGGCCTCGCCCGCTGTAAGGGTCAATATCCGGTTACGCAAACCGATGATACCACGAGAAGGGATAACAAACTCCAATGATACGCGGTCGCCTTTAGGCAACATGCTTACCAATTCACCTTTACGTTTGGTAACTGCTTCAATCACCTTACCGCTCACGTTCTCCGGCAAATCCACGGTCAAATCCTCAACAGGCTCACATTTGCGGCCGTCAATTTCTTTGAACAATACCTGCGGCTGGCCAACTTGTAATTCATACCCCTCGCGGCGCATTGTCTCAATCAATACCGAAAGGTGGAGTACGCCACGGCCAAACACCAAGAAGGTATCGGCACTGTCAGTCATTTCAAGGCGCATGGCCAAGTTTTTTTCCAACTCTTTCTCCAAACGGTCTTTAATGTGTCGGCTGGTTACGAACTTGCCTTCTTTACCAAAGAACGGTGAGTTGTTGATGGTAAAGGTCATGCTCATAGTAGGCTCGTCGATAGCAATTGGTACTAAGCCCTCTGGGTTTTCAAAATCGGCAATTGTATCGCCAATGTCAAAACCTTCGATACCGAGCACACCGCATATTTCGCCGTTAATTACCGGGTCTTTTACGCGTGTTTTTCCAAAACCTTCAAATACGAACAATTCTTTCACACGAGTTTTAAGGATAGAGCCATCGCGCTTAACCAAGCTAACTGGTTGACCTTCCTTAAGGGTACCGCGGTGCAAACGACCAACGGCAATACGGCCTACGTAGCTGCTATAATCCAATGAGGTAATCATTAACTGCGTGGTGCCTGGGTGAGGGATTGGTGCAGGTATGTGCTCTAGGATGGCATCCAACAAAGGAATCACAGTAGTAGTTGGCACTTTGTAGTCGGTGCTCATCCAACCGTTCTTAGCCGAACCGTATATGGTAGGAAAATCCAACTGCTCTTCAGAAGCATCCAAGTTAAACATCAGCTCGAAAACTGATTCTTGAACCTCATCGGGGCGACAGTTTTCTTTATCTACTTTATTGATAACTACGATAGGCTTAAGACCAAGAGCCAAAGCTTTTTGCAGTACAAAGCGGGTTTGTGGCATTGGGCCCTCAAAGGCATCTACTAGCAACAATACACCGTCGGCCATGTTCAATACACGCTCTACCTCACCACCGAAATCGGCGTGACCAGGAGTGTCTATGATGTTAATTTTAACGTCCTTGTAACGTACCGCTACGTTTTTAGCCAAGATGGTGATACCGCGCTCACGCTCCAAGTCGTTATTGTCTAGTATCAATTCTCCGGGAATCTCGTGGTCCGAAAAAAGTTTACATTGTAGTAGCAACTTGTCTACTAGGGTAGTTTTGCCGTGATCGACGTGTGCGATAATGGCGATGTTTCTAATTGGAATTTGATTCATTTCGATTTACGAATTACGATGTATGAGTTACGATTGTATCTTGGCTTTGAGACCATTATACAATCTATCTTCTTACATTCCCTAATAAAGGGAATTCTAAAAGATGCGCAAAGATAACCTTATTATTTCACGCCCGCTACTATTTATTGTTTTTTAATGGTTTGGTGATGTTGGGGAGGAGATAGTCCCTGCAATTATCATCAACTCAAGCCATAATTAGCGGCACGTGCCGTGGGGTAAACAAAAGAGCCCCAGCGAAATTTTGCTGAGGCTCTATTAATATGTAAATATGCTTTGTTGTTTATACGCCAGTGCAAGTGCCTTGCTCAGTCCTTTTCAGCTTGCTGGTATCAAAACACATACCCTTAGCTTTGTTTACCAAGTTGTTGTAAGTGCCTTGGTTAAGACTAGCTGTGCGGCTCAGAATAAACAAGGTGTTTTTGTCAGGGTCTCCTACCAACATGTAATCGCCATTCGGCCCGAAATCCAATATCCAGTAATCCGCATCAACAGGCGAAACTGGGAAACGTACTTTTATTTTCGCAAACACATTTGGATCGGGTACTGTAGCAGTACCTGTTATATTGTTAGGTATACCAATCAAAGCGCCACCTAGGCGGCAACTGTTTTTTACGATGATGTTGCTGCCATTGTCAAGATACTCTGCAGTAGTGCATTGGCAACCAATATTGAAAAACTGTGGAATGCTAGCAATTTCATACCATTTACCTAGAAATTGGGCTTTATTGGCACTAGTATCAACCGTTACAGGTAGGCAAGTAGGTTTGCTGCAGGTAGCCGACATAAGGGTTACCATCGTTAATAGAACAATAAAATACTTCATTGGTGCGGAGGTTGGTTTTGTAGGTGAATACACTTAACAACCTAGTCAACAGTTTTGTTGAGCACTTTTTAAAAATAAATGGATAAATATTGTATCCTGCCCTTTTTTATTGATGTTTCCTTAGTTGCTACAACCAGAAAAAAACGAGCCAAGTAAGAAACAGCACTGGCAATAAGATGGGTACTGCAAACTTTATGATATAGTTTAAGAAGCTGGGCATACCAAGGCCCTCTTCTTCGGCAATGGCTTTTACCATAAAGTTGGGCGCATTGCCTATGTAGGTAAATGCCCCAAAAAATACCGATGCTATTGATACTGCTGCCAAATAATCCATAGAGCTTACCCCGTCTAGCATTACCCCATCAGCAAATTGTCTTACCTGCTCTGGGTTACCAATGTCCAGCCCTATTTTGCCCATGGCCGCTGCCAGAAAGTTAAGATACGTGGGGGCATTATCGAGCACGCCCGAAAGGCTTCCTGCTGTCCAATATAGGCTGTTGGCGGTAACGAGATGGGCATTTTCTTGGGCAAATGCCCCGATTAGCTGCAGTGCGGGCATCATGGTAGCGAAAATGCCAATGAACAGAAAGGCCACCTCCTTTATAGGGTCGAAGTTGAAGTGATTTTCTTCGAGAGCTGCACTATTAGATGTTTTGTAGGCCACCACCGCTGTAATTAGCATAATAAGCTCTCGCAAGTATGATATTTTATCGCCGTGATAGTTGATGTATAAGAAAGTTGGCAGTTCAATTACATTTGGGTCGATAAAAATGGCACCGATAACCGCCACCAAAAACAAGATGTTGCGCGCACCCATAATGCTAATTTTGCCAGTGTGTGGTTTACGGTGCACCACTTCAATTTTATTACGCTTATCAAACACAAAGAATATAGCCAGTAATAACCCAATAGCAAACATCCATGGACCCCACAGATTTAGCAAAGTCCACTCAAATGGTACCCCTTTCAAGAAACCAAGAAACAGCGGCGGATCGCCCATGGGTGTAAGGCTTCCGCCCACATTGCTTACTATAAAAATGAAGAACACCACATGGTAGGGCAACAACCGACGCCTGTTGAGGCGCATATATGGCCGTATGAGCAACATAGAGGCACCAGTGGTACCTATAAAATTGGCCAACACGGCACCGAAGAGCAGCAGTATTACGTTTACCATGGCAGTGCCCTGCTTATCAACCTTGATTAATATGCCGCCGGAAACCACGTATAGTGCACCAAGCAGGGCTATAAATGAGGCATACTCGGCCAAGCTGTGCACGGGGTGGTGCTGGTCGTGCAGTATAAAGAGATAATAACCCACCACCACTGCCCCTAAACCAACAGCAATTACTGGGTAATATTTATGCCAAAAACGACCATAAAACAGCGGCCCAGTGGCAATCATGCCCAGCAGCAGCAAAAACGGTATAACCGACCAAATGGCAGGCATGGCATGAAGGCTGGAAACGCGTACATCAGTTGATTGCACTGCCACTGGGTCTTCGAGTATGGGCAGCGTATCGGCAAAAGCGGGTTGTGCCGCAAAGGCGAGGCATACAAGAAGAAGCCCTAGTATAGTAGGGTAACTAAAAATCTTGCGGAAGTAGGTACTTAAACTCATTAAACCCGATTAACAAATCAACCAAAAAACTGATTAACCCAACCCTACTGCTGCGCAACCAATTTGCCCAACGCAATGTTCAAGGCCCTACGGGTAAGGTGTAATTGTCCGCCAGGCAGTTGGTTCAACTCTTCAATGCCCTTTCGTATGGTAGCTGATACATCCTCAAAAATGGCTTCATCAGTTACCTCTATCTCGGTTTTTTGCATTAGGTATGCAAAAACGCGCGCCATACCACAGTTAGCTATAAAGTCGGGTATAAGGCTTAGTTTGCCATCAACATACTCGGTAGTATCCCCAAAAAACACATCGCTTTCTTTAAACGGCACATTGGCACCGCTACTTATTACCTGGCAACCTGCTGCCGCTAGCCTATCAATATGCTCCCGGGTAAGCAACCTACTGGCCGCTGCAGGTATAAATATGTCAGCTTTCACGTCCCAAATTCGGTTGTTCACTTCTTCAAACGGGATAACCTTGTCGCTAATCAGCTTGTTTTGTTTGCGGTTGAGCAATAAAGTACGGATGGCCGCAAAATCGAGTCCATTGGCATCAATGATGCCGCCCTCACGGTCGATAATGCCTACGATTTTTACGCCGTTTTGTGCCAAATAGTATGCCGCTGCACCTGCCACATTGCCCCAACCTTGGAGAATGGCGGTTTTGCCCACTAAATCGGTTTTACGCACCAAATCGTAATAATGCCTCACCGACTCCGACACTCCAAAGCCCGTAATCATGTCGGCAACCAGTATCTTTTGGCTAAGGTCGGGCGAGTAGCGTGGGTCTTCCAGTTTTTTCGATACCCCTTGGCGCAATTGGCCAATGATATGGATTTTCTCTTTTTGACTTGCTTGGAAGTGGCCCGTTACAATACCCTCTTGCGGGTGCCAAAGGCCGTAGTCTTCGGTTATGGGTATTACATCGTGTATTTCGTCAATATTTAAGTCTCCACCCGTGCCGTAGTAGTTTTTCAATAACGGTATTACGGCCTGGAACCAACGGTTGAGCACCTCGTTTTTGCGCGGGTCGCTCGGGTCGAAGTTGATACCACTCTTAGCGCCGCCAATCGCAGGACCCGACACGGTAAATTTTATCTCCATCACTTTAGCCAAGCTCTCCACTTCGCTGCGGTCAAGACCCTTGCGCATGCGTGTGCCGCCACCGGCCGCACCACCGCGCAACGAATTGATAACCACCCAGCCTTCGGCATCGGTAAATGGGTCTTTCCACTCAAATACGATCTCCGGCTTTTTGCTTTTGTACTGGTTTAGTAAAGCGTCCATAGCGGGGTTTTGGTTTCGGGCAAAGGTAATGATTTTGGTTGACGGGGGAATGGTTAAAGTATTGGTTGGTTTTTTGCGAAAAGGTGGGTTTTGTCGTCCTCGAAGTGTGTTTTGGTTGGGGTTTCAGCGCTGTTATCGGTCTATATTACATGTCAAGTTTCCCGTTGGTAAGTTGCTTGGGGCATGTGCTTGGGTGGCGGCATATTGCAACCCCCACACCATCCCGTGCTACAACAACAAAATTGGGTTGGTGCTACATGTTAATAAAGCCTATTTTTAGTTAATTATTGTTGAGGCGGTTATCGGCCCCTTTTGCCGTTAACTGGATTGTCTTACTTTCAAGGTTCAACTAACCCAACACACATGAGTAATACAGCAAAATTTGCATTAACCACTATTTGGATATTGTTTTCTAGAAGTTACGATGCTTATTGCACTCACCAGCTTACGCCAGACCTAAGCAAAGAAGCCAACCCATTAGTATCGGTTTTGGGTTTGGGCTGGGCGCCGTTATTGCTGGTAATAGGTGCATTAACCCTATATACCATTTACATCTATTATCTAGCGGTTTTTAAACCAAAGCCTTTGCTGCCCAGCGAACCAGGATATTCTTTTGGCAATGTGTTTGTTTACCTGTACTTGGGCCGGAAAGACAATTGGCTTGCCCTGTTTTACAAGCTCCCTAACAGTTTTGGTAGGTTTAATCAATACATGGGGCATGTATTCACCCGCTGCTTGGTATTTGCAGGCGTAGTATCTACTACCATGTGGCTTCTTATAAACCACACGGCCAGCTACAAAACCATGCATAGCGCACCAGTTGTATACGCCATCCTTGTTTCGGGCATTGCCATTATTGTATACCAATGGAGTCGGCAGCAATACCAACTGTATCTTGCGCAGCAATGAGTAGAGTGTAATTTAAGCAACTAAAAATACAAGGGTACAGCCTCATGCGGTTGATTGACCGTTTTTGAGGTGTTTTTTCTTCTGCTGTGCAGTTTAACTTTTCCGCTTTTGGAAGTTTAAACATGCTGATTAAGGTTTTGCTTGCTTTTCAGTTTTATGCTTTCGACATCGCTCGCTGCAGTATTTTACTTCGTGCCAAACCTTTTCCCACTTTTTGCGCCAAGTAAATGGCCGGCCACAGGTGGCGCAGGTTTTGGTAGGCAGGTGGGGCTTTTGGTGCATATCACTTAAACAAGGTTGCGGGCACTTTGTTTGTGCAATGCCTTTTTGTTGGCAGGGCTACAGGCACCCCAAAACGGGATAGTTAAAAATTAAAAGGGCAAATACCAATCTCACTAGCCGATTATCAGCTAGTGCAATTAGTACATAAGTAAAGCTGGTATTTTGGTATGCGGTGCCTGAGAGTTAAGCAAACGCCCAATTATTCTCATCGGCACTGGGGCCATAGCTGCCCGGTATCGGTATATTCAACAAGCGCAGGTATAGCCCCAATTGCGCCCGGTGGTGTATTATTTGGTCGAAAGTATCGCGTATGCTTTCGTACTTGGTGCTTTCGTCATAGATGTCAGCGCCATTCCGCATGGTCCAGATGTCGGTAAGTTGGTCTTCTTTGGCTTTTTGTAGGCCCGCCCTACCATCAATCAGTTTTTTCTCGAAAAAAGCCAGCAAATCGGGTGTGTTGTG
This sequence comes from Sphingobacteriales bacterium, assembly GCA_027486795.1. Taxonomy (GTDB): domain Bacteria; phylum Bacteroidota; class Bacteroidia; order Chitinophagales; family CAIOSU01; genus CAIOSU01. The sequence continues at coordinate 48,083 of JAIXOI010000052.1, forward strand.
TATCATGGTAGGTTGGTAAGGCATTATGGCAAAGTCGAGTCCATCGGTAGTTACCACCATATCAACCCAAGCTGGTATTTCGGCAATGTGGGTGGCCAGTTCTCTCAAGGTCATGCTCTTTTCGTGCGGGCGAAACTCAAACTGCTCGGTCGGCATGCGCTCTAGCATTTTGCGGGTAGTTTGGGCTTCTTTTTCTAGTTCTTTTTGTAGCAATGCAATAACGTTCATAGTGCTTTGTTTTTGGTTATGCCCCAAAGTTGCAGGCACCCACTGACAACCCTATGGCAGTGCCTTTTTTACAACGAAAAAGATTTTTTCGGCCATGCATCTTTTTGCACCGTATAACCCTCTTATTAGCAATAACCACATATCTAAAACCCATTCGATTATGTATATCCTCCTCGCGCTGGCCATTGGCATTACCTGCTGGACTTTAACCGAATACCTCCTGCATCGTTTTTTGGGCCACGAGCACCAAGGCAAAAACTTTTTTAAGGCTGAGCACGCCGTGCACCATAGCAAGGCCAACTACTTTGCGCCGGCTTACAAAAAGGCTACCGCGGCTTTGGTGGTTTCAGCAGGCATGCTTGCTTTATTAAACCTAGTGTTGCCTTTCATGGTTGCCTTGGCATTTATTATAGGTTTTGTGGGCATGTATGGCGTTTACGAAGCCACCCACTTCCGTTACCATGCGGCCAACCCAGTGCCAGTATTCTTGTTTTTGCGCAAGCACCACTTTTATCACCATTTCCATAACCCGCGTAAAAACCACGGCGTAACCACTCGTGTTTGGGACCGTGTATTTGGCACCTACCACCCCATACGCGAAACCACGGTGCGCATACCGCGCGCTATGAGCATGCGCTGGCTGGTAGAGGGCGATGAATTAAAAGACCGCTACGTGGGTCACTTTAAGCTATCGGGTAGGTAGCAGTAGGCTGGTAATCTTCATGTTTCTTCAGCTCTTCAACGTAATCGCTCAAGGGCATGTGTTCCAGCTTTTTGAAAGGCACATCCAAACAGCGCATGGCTTGTATGCGCGTTACCTTAAAATCGCGATATTCTTGGCGCAGGTGGCACCAAGCAATTAAGTGCCAGGCCAGGGCATAAAACACCAGCCCAATGGGCTCTACTTGGCGTTTGCTGGCAATGCCGCCCTTGTTTTGGTATTCTAGTTCTAGTATATGGCTGCTGGTAATGGCCGCTTGTAGCACCGAGAGATACTCTTGGTCGTATTTAAAGCAATCGGGCACATGAAAACTGATGCGGTTATGCAGCGTTTCTAGCTGCTCTTTTTGCGCTGTGCGCAGCACTGCCTTTACCTTATTGAGCGCCGTAGAGTAGTGTTTTTGGATGCTTTTATCGGCAAAGGCGCTCACCACGCTTTCCATCAGCAGCAAGGCATTGGCCTCATCGCTGCTAAACGATACGGGCGGCAGAAAATACCCTTGCACCAAAAAGTACCCTTTAGTAGGCTCAAACCCCACCGGAATGCCCTGCTCGCCGAGCGCCTTAATATCCCGATACACCGTGCGCACACTAATACCGAAATGCTCCGCAATACCCTCGGCGGTATAGTGCTTTTTACCTTGCAACAGGGTTATGATGGACAATAGGCGGGTGAGGCGGTGCATGGGGGTGGGTGGGTAAAGGTTATAAAGCAATTGTTGGTAAAGTTAACAGGTTGTTACTTTTCTTTTTTAGTAACTTAGCTTTTATTTGCAAATATATTTAGCATATCTTTGCTAAGGACCACATACACATCGATAATTATGGATCTGCTAGAGAAAATAAGTATAGAGGAACTGAAGAATATCAATCATAAAAAATTACTTACGCAATACTCTGAATTTGACAAAGCAGCTTTTACTCACTACTTGCACAATAGCAAAAATGGTGTATCAAAATCGTATAAGAACACGGCCGTTTCTTATATCAAAAAGTCTTTGGCATATAAGTTTCCAAACGAAGAAATTACTAATGTTCTAGCGGAATCAGCATTACAATATGTTTTATTTGAGCAGTTAAAATCTGAAATCCCCTTTCCATCTCCTGAAAATCCAAAATTTACATTTATTGACCTGTTTGCTGGTATCGGTGGATTTCGTTTAGCAATGCAGAATTTAGGTGGTAAATGTGTGTTTACAAGTGAGTGGGATGAACAAGCCCAGAAAACATATGCTGCGAATTTTGGTGAAGTGCCTTTTGGGGATATTACTAAAGAGCAAACCAAAAATTTTATTCCAGATGGGTTCGACGTTTTGTGCGCAGGATTCCCTTGCCAGGCATTCTCTATAGCTGGTAAACGTGGTGGATTTGAAGATACGCGTGGCACCTTGTTTTTTGATGTTGCCGAGATTATTAAACGTAAAAGGCCCAAGGCAATATTTCTAGAGAACGTTAAAGGTTTGTTTAATCATGATAAAGGTAAAACGTTAACGACAATACTAAATGTGTTGAGAAATGATTTAGGATATTTTGTACCAGACCCTAGGATAATGAATGCCAAGGACTTTGGTGTTCCACAAAATAGAGAGCGAATATTTATAGTGGGTTTTCGTAAAGATTTAGAAATCAAAGAGTTTGAGTACCCAAAACCTTTTGACAAAAAAGAAACAATAGCCAAAATTAAAGAAGACGATGTTGTTTCTGTTAAGTATTATCTTTCAAATACTTATTTGCGTACTTTAGTTGAGCATAAGAAGCGACACGAGGAAAAAGGTAATGGTTTTGGTTTTGAGATTATACCTGATGACGGTATTTCTAATGCTGTGGTTTGTGGCGGCATGGGTAGGGAACGTAATTTAATTTATGACCATAGACTAACTAACTTTACGCCAGTAACCCATATAAAAGGCGAGGTAAATAAACAAGGAATAAGGAAAATGACTCCGCGCGAGTGGGCGAGGCTTCAAGGATTTCCTAATGAGTTTATAATCCCAGTGGCAGATGCCTCTGCATATAAGCAATTTGGGAATTCTGTTGCGGTTCCAGCGATTCAAGCTACGGGTAAGCAAATCATAGATAAAATCGTAACACCTAATGCTTACAGGAAACAAGGGAGAGTGGAGCGAAATTTACGCACTGCTAAAGATGCTGTCAGATAGGAATTTGTATCCAGGGGATGCCAATTTGGAAAAAGTACAAGGATTGGTGTTTCCCATCGTTAAGATTTTAAGGGATGAGTCTGAAGGAACTTATGAATATACGTATGACCAAGATTTAATAATTATCAATGGATGTGACAAAGAATACCGTATTCCAATTACCCAATTTCATAGCAACGCATCTTACCTTTTAAACCAAATTAAATCTGCTTCTTCAGGTACCTTTGCAATTCCAGAAATTGAATCATTTATAAGGTCCTTCAGCTGTAATTCTATCAAAGCTCGATCATCAAAAAAGAGTGATATTAGGGTTCTTATACACGACTTGCGCACAGGAGTTAATCCTGAACTCGGCTTTAGCATCAAGTCGCAGCTAGGTGGTGCGTCAACTTTGCTAAATGCTGGAAAGACAACGAACTTTGTCTTTAAAATTGAAGGTTCAACAATTACTTCGGAAGACATTGTTGCAATCAATTCAATCGAGTCGAGAAGTAAGATTAAGGATAGAATTGAAGCTATTGCGAAACTCGGAGGGGTTTTCAAATTCCTTAATACCGAAACTTCGATTTTTGGTAATAATTTAACGTTAATTGATAGTGCGCTTCCTGCTCTTTTAGCAAGTATAACCCTAAAGTTTTACTCCTCTTATCTTAACAACCTTACAGATTTAGTGGAGGCAGCTTCAAAAGACAACCCACTTCAATATAACATTTCAGAAGGCCACCCATTTTATGAATATAAGATGAAACGCTTTTTGACAGATATAGCTTTAGGCATGATGCCATCTAAAGTATGGACGGGTGAACTCGATGCTACTGGCGGATACCTAATTGTAAAGGATGACGGAGAATTGCTGTGTTACCATATTTATAATAGGAACCAGTTTGAAGATTATCTTCTAAACAATACAAAACTTGAAACAGCTAGCAGTAGCAGACATGAATTTGGAAATGTTTATTCAGAAAAAGGTAACTTATATTTCAAATTAAATCTTCAGATACGATTTTTAAAATAATATTTCCAATCATTTAGTCCAATGAGTCAATTAATTAAATTAGGGATTGTCAAAGACAGGAAGGGAGCAACTCTTAAAATCTTTAATAGGCTTTTCCCAAATTTTCTCGAGATAAACTATTTGACTCCTTCGGAATATATTAATACTTGCTGGAGTCAATTTAAAAAAGAGAACAATAACGATAAAGCGACCAACGGGAAAATGTTTGAATACATAATTGCATCTCTTTTTGTGAGAGAAAATTTACTTCCCTTTTTCGTCGCTCCTCAAATAACTTTTGTTCCAAATGTCATATTTGACTTCATGTTTTATAGTGAAGAGTATGGTCCAATTTGTATCTCTTTAAAAAAATCGTTGCGCGAAAGGTATAAGCAAGCTGACCTTGAAGCAATGGCATTAAAGCAGGTTCACCGTCGAGCTCAAACTTATCTTTTAACTTTAGACAAAGGGGATGCAGAAAATGCTAACAAAAAAATAAAAGATGGCGAGATTTCAGCACTAACTGAAGTCATTACTGCTACTGAAAATTCGTTTGACACTTTGATATTATACCTGAAATCACTGACTCTGATTATTCCTAGGGAGGTACCAATAATAAAGGCCCAACAAATAATTACTCTAGAAAATGCGGGCAAGGTTAGGTAGGGTGTTTATAAGTCCAGTATCTCTCAAAATTGAAGCTTCCGTAAGCCTACTACCCCACAACCCCTAACAAACATCACTTCGTGGACGACAAAACCCTAAAAAAGATGTACAAAGTACAAGGTACGAAGTACGAGGTAAGGCAAGTCAATCACATTGTACCTTGTACTTCGTACATCGTACATCACGAAAGATGTTTCCTCAAAAACCCGCACATAGCTTTATAGAACTCAAACTTGTTTTCTTGGTTGCGGAAACCGTGGCCTTCGTTGGCTTTTACGAGGTAGGGCACTTGCACGCCATGGGCACGCAGGGCTTTTACAATCTGGTCGCTTTCGTCAATGTTCACGCGAGGGTCTTTGGCGCCCTGCACAATAAACAACGGGGCCTTTATTTTATCTACGTGAAACACCGGCGAGCTGGCGTGCATCATGGCTTTGTCGCGCTCGGGGTGGCCCACCATTTCGTACATCATATCTAGGTATGGTTTCCAGTACGGCGGTATGGTTTCTAAAAAGCTGAACAGGTTGCTCACGCCAACATAATCAATGGCGCATCGGTATAGTTCAGGCGTGTAGGTAACACCCGACAGGGTAGCATAGCCGCCGTAGCTGCCGCCATATATGGCAATGCGGGCGGGGTCGGCAATGCCTTGGCCAATGAGCCAGTTTACGCCATCGGTTATGTCGTTTTGCATGGTTTGGCCCCACTGCTTAAACGAGCTTTGCCAAAACGCGCGGCCATAGCCCGTGCTGCCCCTAAAATTCATTTGAAACACGGCATAGCCGCGGTTTGCCAGCAACTGCACTTCGGGGTTAAAGCCCCAGCCATCGCGGTGCCAAGGGCCGCCGTGAGGGTTTACCACCACGGGCAGGTTTTTGCCCGCCGAGCCTTGTGGTATGGTGAGGTAGCCGTGTATGGTTAGTCCGTCGCGGCTGGTGTAGGTTATGGGCTTCATTTCGGCCATTTCGGCTTCGTTCAGCTTAGGGCTCACCTCGGCCAGCTTATCCAACTTACCCGTTACGGCGCTATAAAAATAGTAGCTACCCAAGCTGCGGTCGCTATACGTGCGCACCACAAACAGCTCTTCGGCTCGGTCGTGCGAGGTAAGCACCACCTCGTAGCCCGGCAATAGCTCAAACAAATGCTTGTAAATGCGCTCGGC
>JAIXOI010000040.1 GCA_027486795.1 Sphingobacteriales bacterium
CTACAGCCGGTACTTATACTGTAACGGTAACCAATAGCGGTTGCACTGCAACGGCTTCAAGAACTTTGACCGTAACACCGTTGCCAACAGCGGCTATCAGCGGCACACAGACCATTTGTGCAGGCGGTTCATCAACCTTCACTGCTAGTGGAGGCGGTACTTATGCTTGGAGCACTGGCGCAACCACAGCAGCCATCAATGTAACTACTGCTGGTACTTACACAGTAACGGTAACCAACAGCGGTTGTACCGCAACGGATTCAAGAACCTTGACTGTAAATGCTATACCTACTGTCGGAATTACCCCTGCAAGCCCATCGGTTTGTAATGGCGCGAGCACTACGCTAACTGCTAGTGGAGGTGTAAGTTATGCTTGGAGTACTGGAAGTGCTATTGACGCTGCAACGGTTACGCCATCAAGCACAACATCTTACACCGTAACGGTAACCGGTAGCAATGGCTGCACAGCAACAGGCAGTAAATCGGTAACGGTTACGCAGCTAACCATAAGCGGCGGCACTTTCCAGACTGGTGACTATGTGTTTTCGGGCACGACATCTGCTTCATGGGCTGTTGCTGGAAACTGGTACCAGTACAACGGCACTTCATTTGTGCTAGCATCGGCTGTGCCAGCTACTACCAACAATATATTTGTCTATCCAACTACTGCAAGCACCTGTATTGTTCGCAACACAGTAAACCTTGCGGCTACCAACAATGCTAATAACGTTAATATTATGCCAGGTGCTACTATAAATGGTACTAACAATACCCGCACAATAAGTGTATATGGTAACTGGACCAATGATGGCACCTTTACTATGGGCAACTCAACGGTGGCTTTCCGTGGGTCGGCAAACACAACAGCTAGCGCTGGCGCAAGCAGCTTCTATAATCTAACGATTAATAAATCTACTACTGGTGCCTTAGTAGAGTTTTTAGAGAGTTTTAGCTGCACGGAAGATTTCTTGGTTACTCAAGGAACCGTTCAGATACCGCAAGATGTAGTTGGGCAAGCTGAGGATATAAGCATTCAAGCTGCTGGTGCATTGGTTTTGAAGCAAAAAACAAGCGGCACCAAAGGTGGTGAATTAAGGGTTATTCCATAAGAGACAATACATTAAAATCAGATAATACAAGGGGCTGCTTTTAGCTGCCCTTTGTAGTTTCTGCGACGTAGAAAGGCTGGTTGCGCAAGTATTGCCGTTTTAGTAAAGGGCATATTTTGTAGCGCACATCTTTGGTATCCTCGTAAACAGCGGCGAGGGTTTCGTAAACCTCTTTAATGCCAATATGGTCGGCCCATTCAAACGGCCCGTATGGGTAGTTAGTGCCTAGTTTCATGGCTAGGTCTATATCCTTAATATTGGCGGTGCCTTCTTGCAAAGTGTAGCACGCTTCATTTATTATCATAAAAATAACCCTTGGGGTAATCATCCCAACACGGTCTTGTGCCAGTTTAAAGGGCCAGTTTAGGGTTTGTGAGAGGGTTTCTAGCAGGGGCAGGTTTTCATTGTCCAAAAGACTAACTTCCATTAAGTCCCTGTCAATAAAGGTGGGCAAAGTATTCATCCCTATCAAGTGGCACCTTACCTCGCCATGAAAATTGAAAACGGCTTCGGCCAATTGCGTTTTTACGGCACCTACAATAATCAGTTTGTTGCGCAGGTAGCTGTAGTATTGCAAGTTGTTGCTGTCGTCGTCAAAGTTCAGGTCGAATATGATGTTGTATTTGGGCAGCGAAGCGTCGTTTACCTTAGTGCTATGGGTTACTTGGTGTTCTTTAGGGATGCGCTGCATCAGTTCAGTGGCACGCCTTTTGTCGCCTAATACCAATATTTCCATAGTTCGTTATCTTTAGGGATTGCTTAAAATTAACAAAACCTTTGTGATAATGTCGAAAACAGTTATCCATACTGCCAATGCGCCTGCGCCCATTGGCCCATATAGCCAAGCCATAGTGGCCAATGGCGTGCTATACACCTCAGGGCAGATAGCCATTGTGCCAGATAGCGGTGCTTTGCTAATTGACGAAATACAAGCCGAAACTGAGCAAGTAATGGAAAACGTAAAAGCCGTAGTTGAAGCTGCCGGGTTTACTTTGAACGATGTAGTAAAAGCCTCAATTTTTCTTAGCAACATGGACGATTTTCCTTTGGTGAACGAGGTTTATGGTCGTTATTTTAGCGGCGAAGCCCCACCAGCCCGCGAAACTGTGCAGGTAGCTCGTTTGCCTAAAAGCGTGAATGTAGAGATTTCGGTAATTGCGGTTAAAAGTTAGCAGATAGTTTAAAGCCACTGTTAAATTTTAAGGATTTTGCATTACACGTAATGAGATGTAGTATGTTTAAGGGCAACTAACTCGTTTTATGACCACTGCTAACTTATATTACCTTGCCGTAGCCTTGTTGCTATTGTGCACCCTTGCTTGCCAACCTGCCCAACAAACATTGGCAGAGCAACACACCCCAACCGCCCATTTTATTGTTATTGGGATAGATGGCATGAGCCCAGACGGCATTAACAATGCCCCAACGCCCAACATTGACTGGATGATGCAAAATGGGGCATATACCCTTACGGCCAGGGCAGTATTGCCAACCAGTAGCAGCACCAACTGGGCTAGTATGCTTATGGCTGCTGGGCCTGAACAGCATGGAGTAACCAGCAATAACTGGGAACGCGATGATTATGTATTGCCTCCAGTGGTTAGCGGTACCGAGGATATTTTCCCAACCATTTTTGATGCCATTAGAAAGCAACTGCCTACTGCCGAAACCGGGGCCATATACCATTGGGATGGATTTGGAAGGCTGTTTGAGAAAAGTGCTGTAAACTATGATAAGCATATAGATAGCGAGCAAGGTACTACTGATGAAGCAGGGAAATATATACTGGATAAAAAGCCAAAATTCTTGTTTGTTCATCTCGACCACGTTGATGGCGCAGGGCATGGCGCAGGGCACGGCACACCAGAGTATTACCAAGCTGTAGCAAGGGCCGACAGCCTTATTGGGCAAATTATACAAGCGACCAAAGATGCAGGTATATTTGAGCAAACCGTATTTTTGGTAACATCCGACCACGGGGGCATAGGTACTGGACATGGTGGCGAAACTACAGATGAAATTTTAATTCCATTTATTTTGAGCGGACCAGGCGTTAAAAAAGGATACAAAATTCCGCACCCAGTTTATACATACGACAATGCAGCTACCGTTGCGTTTGCTTTGGGTATTGAACTGCCAAATGCGTGTATTGGTCGCCCAGTTAAAACTGCCTTTGAGGGCTATAACTTATCGGAAGGTGAAACCGTTGTTGCCAACGAAGCGCTTGCTGAACCCGTGATTTATCCTAAGCGTGAAGGGCATAAGGCGGCAGGAGGTTTGTTCATTGATTCTGTTCCGGAAGTGAAGATTGAAACAATGGAAAAGGATGGAATTACTTATTATACGTTAGATGGCAGCGAGCCAACTGAAACCTCAACTAAATATGAAGCACCGTTTCCTTTGTTACACTCCGCTGTGGTAAAGGCCAAAACATATAAAAATGGCGTTGGCAGCCAATCTTATATTGCCTGTTTCAGGGTAGCCGATAGTAAAACGAAAAGTGGCTTGACGTATAGCTATTACGAAGGAGAAGGGTGGATGTACCTACCTTCGTTTAAAAGTTTTAAACCTACACGCACCGGCACCGCCATTGAGCCAAGCCACGACCAAGTGCAGGGGCATCGCGAACAAACATTTGCTTATGTTTTTCAAGGCTTTATCAAAATTGATACTTTGGGTGAATATCGCTTTTATACCAACTCCGATGACGGTAGTAAGCTGTTTGTAGGCGATGAGTTGATAGTAGACAATGACGGTGACCACGGCACTCGCGAACGCAGCGGTAAAGTCGATCTTAGCCCAGGTTTGCACCCTATTCGAATTGAGTGGTTTAACGGTGGCGGAGGATATTGGCTTAATTGCTACTACCGCGGCCCGGGTATACCGAAGCAAATAATTCCTGCAGATGTTTTGATGCCCTCAAAGCCGTTATGAGTATCAAACCGTTTTCATCAAACTGGCCCACAGCTTTTGGGCGGTTTGTTCCCAACTAAATTTTTGTAACTGCAAAGAAGCCCTCTGATTGAGGGCTTCCGCTATTTCGGGCTGTTCGTAAAGTTGGCACAGCGCAGCAGTTATTTCTTCCACCGAAGTAGGATCAACAATTAGCGCAGCATCGCCTGCCACTTCGGGCATGCTGCTGGTGTTGCTGGTTATAACGGGCGTGCCGCTGGCAAAAGCCTCAACTATAGGTATACCAAAACCTTCGAAAATAGAAACATAGGCCATTGCTCTTGCCGATGCTACCAAGCTTGCTACTTGCTCTGCTTCCAAATGACCCAAGAAAACCACCTCGGCCTTATGGGTCATGGCATTGTAGGCGGCCATAATATCGCCATATTGCCAGCCTTTGGCACCAATTATTACCAGCTTATCGGGGCTAGCAGTTTGTTTTTTATAAGCATCGAATGCTTGAAACAACCGCACCATATTTTTACGTGGGTGAATGGAACCCACGTATACTAGATATGGAGCACCATTGGTGTATTCATTTCTTACTGCCTGCTGCGCATGGGTGGCTAGTGGTTTGTAAACGTCTTTAATGCCGTTGTACACCACATCTATTTTAGCAGGGGCAATGCCGTACAGTTGCATCACATCCCATTTGGTATATTCTGATACGGTGGCAATGCGCTGGGCGTGTTGTGCAAATTTAGGGGTGTAGTGCTTATAGTATTTGCCCACTAACCCGGGCACATACTCTGGGTAATGCTCAAAAGCCAAATCGTGGAGTACCAGTAATGTCGGTACATTGCTTGAAAGAGACAAATACCCATCTGGCGAGAGCAAAACATCTGGTTTGTATTTGCGCAGAACTATCGGCAGGGCCCACTCAAACCAAAAATACCAAAGTATTGGGTGGCGCGCAGGGGGCGGTATTACTACAGGTATAATATTGCTTGAATAAATGAACGATGGGTGGTAGGGCCTATCGAAAATGAAGATGAACTCATGCTCGGGATGCGCACAGGTAATGCGTTGCAAGCTTTCGTTCGTAAACACACCAATGCCTTCCAGTTTTCCCTTAAGCAAAAAGCGGGTGTTTACGGCTATCCTCATGTATGGACAATAATAGCTAATTTTGCCAATACTAATAGGCTGATAATGGTAGGTAGTTTAAGCTATGTTCTAAATTTGTACAGCCAAGCAATGTTTCAACCCCGTTACCGGCCTTCATGAACCGCAGTTTTGTTGTTAATCTAGCTATTTTGCTGTTCCTTAATATCCTTATTAAGCCGCTGTATATATTGCTTGATATACAGGTGCAGAACGCAGTTGGCCCTGAGGAATACGGTATGTTTTTCGCAGCGTTCAACTTCAGTTATCTTTTTCAGGTATTCTTAGATTTGGGCATCAATAACTTCAACAATCGCTCGGTTGCGCAAGACGAAGGCCACCTTTACAAGTACCTGCCCGCTTTATTTATACTAAAACTTCTATTAGCCATTGGTTATGGCATCCTAAGTTATGTTGGTGGCGATATGGTAGGCTTTTCGCCTTTTCAAATGCAAATGTTAGGCTGGCTTATCGTCAATCAGTTCCTCTTAAGCATGTTGCTGTTTTTACGTTCCAATCTATCGGGCATGCACCACTTTAGGGTAGATAGCTTAGTATCGGTAGCCGACAAGTTACTGCTTTCGGTTTTCTTAGCGGTGCTATTATTTGGGGGAATTATACCGGGCTCGTTTCAGATAATGTGGTTTATTTATGCCCAAACCACCTCATTGGCTTTAACGGTTTTGCTAGCAGGTGGGGCGGTGTTGTTTTATTCGGGCAAAATCCATTTCAAAAGCGATTGGGCCACCATTTGGCAAATGCTCAAAGAAACCTTCCCGTATGCCCTGTTTGGCATATTCATGAGCATTTATTACCGTATTGATGGGGTAATGATAGAGCGCATGCTACCCGAAACGGGTGCTTACCAAGCGGGTGTTTATGCTGCCTGTTATCGCTTGTTGGATGCGGCCAATATCATTGGGCTATTGTTTGCTGGGTTACTATTGCCCATTTTTTCTCGCATGCTAAAAAAGGAAGAAAGCACCATTGAGCTGCTTTCCTTCTCGTTTAGGGTGCTTGTGGGCGGTGCCGTTATGGTGGCCATTATACTTATGTTTTACGCTGAGCCTTTGATATCATCACTATACACGGAAAGCACCCCTTATTGGAGCGATGTGCTGCGTATACTGTTTTGGGCGTTTCCGGGCGTTAGTGCAGTTTACATTTATGGCACCTTGTTATTGGCCGGTGGGCAGCTGCGCATCATCAATATCATCACTTTTATAACTATGCTGCTCAATATTGGACTTAACTTATTGTTGATTCCTGAATATGAGGCATTAGGCGCTACTTGGGCCAGTATAGTCACTCAATTCTTATCTTCTGTAGGTTTGATATATTATGGGCATAGGTATTTAAAAGAACCTTTCTCGGTAGGCGATTTTACGCGTATAGCCTTATTGGCTGCAGGGGTGTTTGCCATGTGTCAAGCTTCAGTTTACCTTCCCATTGATTGGAAAATTAAACTAGCGCTCGTTTCAATAATTGGCATTGCTATAGCGTTCATGCTGCGTGTTTTTGAATGGAAGGCACTTATGGAATTGGTGAAACAACGGGGTAATAGCTGAGGCGAATGATTATAAGCACCAATCAACCAATATACCCATCAACCAATCAAGCGGTAATACAATTAACTATTTAAATAATAACCCCTTACCTTTGCCCACACAAAAAATTGAACCTCTAATGGACAGGTCCTTTAACCTAATTGATGCCCTGCGCGTGCTTATCAACTGGAAATATCCTATTCTTATTTTTGTGGTGCTTTCATCGTTGGGCGGTGTTGCAGTGGCATTGTTGTTGCCAGAGTATTACAAGTCGCAGGTAGTGTTTTACCCAACCAACCCTGCCCGTACCGAGAGCTCGGTGTTGTTTAGCGAGCAAACGAGCGAGTTTGCCGCCGATTTTTCGGGTACCAAAAACGACATTAACCGCCTACTTACCATTGCTACCAGCAGCTCCGTGGTCGATTTTATGGTAAACCACTTCAACCTGGCTATACACTATGGCTATGACACTAGCAGCACTAGTTACAAGCGCTATAAAGTAACTGAAGAGTTTAAGGATAATTACTCGGTATTAAAGACCGAGAATGGTGCTATTGAGATTACTATTATCGACACTGACCCAGTTTTAGCTGCCGATATGGTAAACATGGCAGCCGTAATGATTGACAAACTGAACAACAGCAGCCTGCAAGATAATAAGGAGAGCGTTACGGCCATGTTCAGCAAGTCGTATGCCGATAAGGTGGCTGAAGTGCAATCGCTTTCGGATACCTTGGCTAAATTGAAAGGGGAGTACGGTATTGAGATAGTTAGCTCTGGCTCGCCCGATGGGTTGCCATTGGTAAAAGGTAGCAATGCCCAAGTTGTAGAAACCTACAAAGTATTGTTGAAGCGCCAAGAAAGCGCTGTAACCGATTTGAACAAAGTAAAATCGTTGTTCGATAGGAACAATGCCGCATCAACGGCCGAGATATCTTCTATGTTCATTATCGAAAAAGGATACCCTGCTGAAAGAAAGGTAAAACCCATCCGTTGGGCTATTTGTGTTAGTGCCACCCTTATCTCGTTGTTTTTGGGCATAGCCGGTGCTTTGCTCATCGACCGCATGAAGTACATCAAACAAGAGCTCAACAATGCTCAATAAAACAATTCCGGCATATCAACTTTGGTGGTTTGCAGGTTTTGCTTTGTTTTCGCTGACATGCATACTAGGCGCATTTGCCCTGGAGCAGTACATGGTTTTGGCTGTGCCTGTAGTATTGTTGTTTGGCTATGTGGCGTTTATCAATTACAAGGCTATTTACTGGCTCTTGTTGTTTACTTTGCCGTTATCAACGGAGCTTGATATTGGCAGCATAGGGCTCGATATGCCCGACGAGCTGCTTATGGTTTCGCTCATGTTTATTACACTGCTTGCCATATTGGGCAAACCTCAGTTGCTCGATTTCAGGTTTGTGAAACACCCCATCATGTTGTTGCTGTTTACGCACTTCTTTTTGGTGGTTTTGTTAATCCCCTATTCCGAAAACGGGTTGGTAACTATTAAGTATGCCCTCAGCAAGCTTTGGTTTTATGTGCCATTTCTTATCCTTACCAGCATGGTAGTAAAGGAGGAAGCCGACCTCAGGAAGTTTTTTTGGTACATCTTTTTGCCCATGACCTTTACGGTATTATATGTGCTGGTGCGCTATGCCGGTTATGGTTTTTCTTTTGAGGAGGTGAACAAACCCATGTACCCTTTCTATCGCAATCACGTGAGTTATGCCTGCATGATTACCATTTTCTATCCTTTCATTTGGCTAGCAGCAACTTGGTACCCGCCGGGCACATGGAAAAAGCGCATTTTGCAATGGAGCAAGTGGTTATATCTTATTGCCATTTATTTCTCCTACACGCGAGCTTGCTATTTGGCTATAGCTGCTATTGCCGTATGCTATGTGATCATTCACCGCGACTTGTTGCGGCAAGTATTGCTGGCTGCCCTCACGGTAGTAGTATTGGGTGTGGGTTACTTGGCGCACGATAACAATTACCTCGATTTTGCGCCCGAATACACCAAAACGGTATACCACACCGAGTTTGGCGACCACTTAAGGGCTACCGTGAGCTTGCAAGACGTATCGAGTATGGAGCGCGTATACCGCTGGGTGGCCGCGTTCCGCATGATATCGGACCGGCCAGTTACGGGTTTCGGGCCGGGTAATTTTTATCCGTATTATATGCGCTACACGGTTAGCGATTTCCGCACCTATACCAGCGACAACCCAGAGCGCTCAACAGCACACAATTACTTTTTGCTCACATTGGTTGAGCAGGGCTTGCCGGGCTTGTTTATTTTCTTGCTTACCAGTTTGGCTATTTTCTTTTTTGGCCAGCAAGCCTATGCCCGCAGCACCGACCCCGTGCAGCGCAAAGTAATAATGACCACCATGCTGGCACTGGTGTGTGTATACGTAAACCTATTGCTTAGCGATATGATAGAAACCGATAAGGTAGGTAGCTTATATTACATGAGCATCTCAATTATGGTAGTATTCGCCATTAAAGCGCAGGATAGTTACCAGAAACGGTTGAAGGAAGACGAACAAAAAGGGTAATTATCGCTGCTCTTGATATTCTATATGCCCCGTATCTTCTTCTCAAATGCTTTAAACGGCGCCCATTTGCCAAAATTCTGAAAAACGGGTTCGCTAAAGAATGCTTGCTTGTTAGATAGTTTGCCAAAGAAGCCCAGTTTATCGGCCAGTTTCAATTGTTCCAGCATCAGCTCACGCTCAAATTGGGCGGCGTAGGTTTTGGCAAGTTGATAGGCTGCGGCAGGCTCTAAAGTTGGTTCGGTTTTAGCGGCTGCGTTAAAGCTCTCTACAGCATCGGCATACCTTCGCTTGTCATACTGCAACTGGCCTTTTGCTAGCCACGCTATTCCTAGGTTAGGGTATTGTTTTAGGGCCAAATCCATTTCAGTAATTGCAGCGTCAGGTTTGTTGGCCTTGCCGTATAGTAAACCGTGGTAATAATACACCATCGCATCAGTGGCATTGCGCTTAGTTGCAATATTCAGCAACGAGTCGGCAGTGGGGTAGTTGCCTAATGAAAACTCAATAAAACCAAGGTTTCGGTGCAAGTTGGCCAATGTTGAGTCTAACTTTAATGCTTTCATAAAATCGGCACGAGCCAAAAGTAAGTCGCTGGTACTAGCACTTTCAATATCTTGCAATTGGTATCGTGCTGAGCCTCTATTGTTGTATGCCGAGGCGTTAAGGCTGTCTAGTATTATCGCTTTATCAAAGTCGGTAAACGCCAATTGGGTGCGGTTGAAGTTGAAGTATATCCAGCCGCGCAAGTTGTGCGCGTTGCCCAAGTCTGGGTATCTCATCAATAGTTCATCCATCCATTTTAGTGCATTCAGCTCATCTTTTTTTGATAGGAAATGCTCGCTCAAAGCATAATAAGACTGCACAAATGACGGGGTGAGTTTTATGGCTTCTTTAAAATCAACAAGCGCTTTATCAATATATCCTAGCTCGTACCAGGTTTTGCCGCGGTTGTAGTACATTACCCCATCGGTTGGGTGGTCCATCAGGCATTGGTCGTAAAGAGTAAGCGCCTGGCTAAACTGCTTTAGTTGGTAAAAGTAAAGTGCTTGCGTGCAACTAGAGGGTGCTTGAGCATGAATAGTACTGCCAACCGCTAGAAAAAGCGGGAACAACATGAACCTAAATAACGAAGACAACTGCGGCATGGGTTACAACAGATGTAAAGATAGCCGTAAACGAGTATATTATTTCGCCTATGAAACAAACAGCTAGGCTGCTTTTTCGCCATAAATGGTTTTGCGTGCATCGGCCATTTTCTTACCTATTTGGTTGGTAAGTATATGGTAAAACATTACAAAATCGGAACCCAAGCTATAAAGTGGGTACTGAAACGTGGCCGGCCTGTTTTTCTCGAAAAAGAAATGCCCTACCCAAGCAAAACCATATCCAACCAAGGGTATTAAGCCCAATAAGGCCCATTTTTGGGTAAGGATAGCAATAAACAGGATAACCAATAAGGTGGCGGTGCCAGTAAAGTGCAATTCTTGGCAAATGGGGTCTTGGTGCTCGGTAAGGTAAAAGGGATAAAACGCCTTAAAGGTCTTATATTTTCGTTCTTTGGCCATGGCAAAATAGGGTTTAAGCAATACTAATTTAACTAAAAAAACGAATTATTGATTAGGCTACCCAATATTCTCAAGGTTAAGGCTGTTTCTAAAAGGAGCAGCCATTGGGCCTAGCTTATCAATCATCTCTTGGCTTACTGGCTTACCGTTGTAATAAAGGATGATATTGGTACTTTGCTTGTAAATATAAGTATCGCACGAGTCGACAGGTATTGCGCTAGGCAACACTTTTACAATATTATATGATGTGTTTTTGGGTAAAGGCTGACGTGCCGGTGGCTGAACCGAGAACAATAGACCTGGGAAGGCTGCCAAAATAATTGGGTTCATGTGTTTCTAGTTTGAAAATAAACTTACCCTTTTAACGTCTTATATTCATTATCAATCTATTAATGTTCAGGTTTTTTAGACAAAAGTAAGTCAGGCAGTTGTTTGTAGCTTTAGTCGAGGACATTAGCCTGTTTATATAATATATTATGGCAAATACCGTTTCACTGCTATCTTTAGCCGTTTGGCAATCTAGTCAGCCACTATGGTAAACCGTTTAATTGATAGCCGTTGGTTTTACCACCTCCTTTTTTGGGTGGTGCTGGTAGGTCTTTTTGGTTTTGTATTGGGCAACAACCCCGAAGTAACGTACAAGGAGAGTTTTACGGGAGTTGTGTTGCAAGCTATGGCTTATGCCGTAATGGTGTACCTCAATCTTTTGGTTTTGATACCCCGCTATTTGCAAACGGGAAAATATGCTCAATACATTGCTTTTTTGGTTTTAAGCCTTGCACTTACGGTGCCGCTGCATGCCGCTGCAGATAGATTGGCGCACGACATTAATTACCCTGATATTGAGTATCCGGCTACCTACATCCAAACGCTGCTTAGCTCTAGCATAAACATGCTGGTAATGTTGGCGCTTACAACAGCACTTAAGTTTTCAAAAAAATGGTTTAAAGACCAGCAAGAGAAAAAAGACCTGGAACGCGAAAAGCTACAAGCAGAGTTGAAATACTTGAAGGCGCAAATTAATCCTCACTTTTTATTTAATACGCTCAATAACCTTTACGGCCTTACCCTTAAAAAATCGGACGAGGCACCCGAAATGGTATTGAGGCTCTCTGAAATTATGCGATACATGCTTCATGATAGCAATGAACGCTTGGTGCCTTTGGCTTCTGAAATCAATTACCTAAAAAATTACATTGGTTTGCAGCTCATTAGGCAACTTGACCGTACCGAGATTCGTTTTGACATCAACCAAGAACCCAATGGGCAATTAATTGCGCCTTTATTGCTTATTCCGTTTATCGAAAACAGCTTTAAACATGGTGCGGGTGGTGTGGAGAGAGGTTGGATTCATATTGATATTCGACTATCAGGCAACCGCTTGTTTTTCAGGGTAGAGAACAGTAAGCCTACCGAAACCCCAGATGTGGTTAGTCATGGCATTGGTTTGAAAAATGTGCAATCGAGATTAGAATTACTCTATCCCGATAAGCACAGCCTTAACATTGAAGACACTGCCCACTATTATTTAACTGAATTAAAACTTGAGCTGTCGTGAAATATACCTGTATTATTGTTGATGACGAACCACTAGCGCAGGAAGTGCTGGAGCGTTACGTAGGAAAACTAGAGAACATTACGGTGGTTGGCAAGTGTAGCAACGCCAATCAAGCACAAGAGGTATTGAATAGTCAAAAGGTGGATATTGTTTTCTTGGACATTAACATGCCCGGGCTATCGGGCTTAGATTTTTTGAGGAAACTGCCCAATCCACCTAGCGTTATATTTACCACTGCCCATGCCGAGCACGCCTTAGAGGGCTTTGAGTTGAATGCAACCGATTATTTGCTGAAGCCCATTTCGTTTGATAGGTTCAGTAAGGCGGTAAACAAAGCAGTACATATTATTGAACTAGAGCAACAGGATGAACAAACAGCCGCCAACGAGGAGGATGAGTACATGTTTGTAAAAGCCGACAAGAAAATTGTAAAAATTAAACTTGACGAAATTTTATACATCGAAGGTTTAAAGGATTATGTAATGATTTTTATACCAGGGCAACGTATTATAACCCTGCAAACCATGAAAAATCTGGAACAGCGTTTGCCATCGGCCAAATTTATTCGCTTGCATCGCTCGTTTATAATCTCCATTTCTAAGTTAAAAAGCATTGCCAGCCACTCAGTTGAGATAGGCGAGAAGCAAATTCCTATCGGGAAAAATTATAAAGATGCCTTCATTAAGGTTTTAGCCCTCCATAATTACATAAAATGACCTCAATTTTCAGGTTCGCATACAACCACTAGCGTGTTTTGTACGTCTTTTTACCTGTTTTAAAGAAATAAGGGATTAAAATCCGATTATTTTGTCCAAGATACTTGATTGCCATTTTATTTCAATGTATTTTTGGGTTCTGAACCAATAAGGGTGTTTTTTCGCAATGTAAAATTTGCAGTTAAGCATCTGAGAACTAATAACAACCAACGAATGACCAACCAGCTGATGCGCTACATTTTGGTAGCCCTGTTTTTTATGCTCTCTGCTCCTTCTTTTGCTCAGGACAATGTGGGTGTTGGAACCATTTCACCTGACCCTTCGGCAATACTAGACTTGAATGCCACCGATAAAGGTATTCTAATACCTCGTGTGACCCAAACACAGCGCTTAGCAATAGTAAATCCAGCTCAAGGGTTGATGGTGTATGATGTTACAGACAATACTTTTTGGTATTTTGATGGAACCGTTTGGGTTCAGTCTATAGGTCTTCCTGGCCCTGCCGGTCCTGCTGGTCCTGCTGGTGCAAACGGAGCCAATGGCGCTACAGGCGCAACCGGTCCTGCTGGTGCTGATGGCGCAACCGGCCCTGCTGGTGCTACAGGAACAGCTGGTGCAACGGGCGCGACAGGTGCTGCTGGCTTAAACGGAGCGACTGGCGCAACGGGTGCTGCCGGTTTAAACGGAGCTACTGGTGCTACTGGTGTTACAGGTCCTACGGGTCCTACTGGCGCAGCTGGTCTAAATGGTGCAACTGGCGCAACAGGAGCTACTGGTTTGAATGGTGCAACCGGAGCTACCGGGGCAACAGGACTTAATGGCGCTACAGGTGCTACCGGGGCAACAGGACTTAATGGCGCTACAGGTGCTACCGGATTAAACGGTGCTACTGGCGCAACTGGTGTTGCAGGTCCAACTGGAGCCACTGGCCCAACGGGAGCTGCTGGCAATATATACACTGCAACTGGCACTACCGATATAAGTTTGGCTAGGACTACTACGGCAACTTACGCCAACATGCCTGGTATGAGCGTAACCTACACTCCAACTAATGGTACCGCAAAAATTTTCTTTTCTGCATCTGGAACCCACACTGGCACGCCAACAGCGGCACAGTTTGTTGTGTTCCGTATTCTAGTTAATGGTGCAGCTGTAAATGGTAGGGGAGCTGCTTATTCAGTGGGTGCTGCCGATTTTGATGATGTTTTTGGTACTGAGTCGCACAACGTTTGGGGTGCCTCTCTTTGCGTTCCTGTTACCGTGCCAGTTGGTGTAGGTACAACAATACAGGTTCAGTGGTTATATGACAGCCAGTTCGCGAATACTATATTCAATAACGTGGCTACCCAAATGAATGCAAATCGGAGTTTAATAGTAATTGATTGATAAAATTGAGTATAAATTATTGAAAATTAAGTTTATATAAACTGATGAAAGTGAGAAGTACGCCTATTAATTACAAAAAGTGGTTAGCAGTAGCAGCAACAGGTGCTATTCTGTTTTTTAGCCCATCAGCGCAAGCTCAAGATAACGTTGGTATTGGGACATTGACTCCTAATGCATCTGCAATATTGGAGTTGCAAGCTAATGACAAAGGTATTTTGATACCTAGAATGACTGCCGTTGAAAGGGTAGCTATTGTTAGCCCAGCTCAAGGTCTATTAGTATATGATACATCGGACAATACCTTCTGGTATTTTGATGGTGTAGTTTGGGTTCAAGCAATTGGCCCTGCTGGTCCTCAAGGCCCAACAGGGCCTGCTGGCCCTGCTGGTGCCACTGGTGTTCAAGGCCCAACTGGTTTAACAGGCGCAACTGGTGCTGACGGCCCTACTGGTCCGCAAGGTCCTACAGGTTTGACAGGTGCCACTGGCGCAACTGGTGCTACTGGTGTTCAAGGTCCAACTGGTTTGACAGGCGCAACGGGCGCAACAGGTGCCACTGGTGTTCAAGGTCCAACTGGCTTGACAGGCGCAACGGGCGCAACAGGTGCTACTGGTGCTCAAGGCCCTACAGGTTTGACAGGTGCAACTGGTGCAACTGGTGCTGATGGCCCAACAGGTGCTACTGGTGCTCAAGGCCCTACAGGTTTGACAGGTGCCACTGGCGCAACTGGTGCTACTGGTGCTACTGGTGCTACTGGTGCTCAAGGCCCAACTGGTCTGACAGGCGCAACGGGCGCAACAGGTGCTACTGGTGCTCAGGGCCCAACTGGTCTGACAGGCGCAACAGGTGCTACTGGTGTTCAAGGTCCAACTGGCTTGACAGGCGCAACAGGCGCTACTGGTGCTACTGGTGCTACTGGTGCTCAAGGCCCTACAGGTTTGACAGGTGCAACTGGTGCTGACGGCCCAACTGGTCCACAAGGTCCTACAGGTTTAACAGGTGCTACCGGTGCCACTGGCGCTACTGGTGCTCAAGGCCCAACAGGCTTGACAGGTGCTACTGGTGCCACTGGTGCTGACGGCCCTACCGGTCCACAAGGTCCTACAGGTTTAACAGGTGCCACTGGCGCTACTGGTGCTCAAGGCCCTACAGGTTTGACAGGTGCTACTGGCGCAACCGGTGCCACTGGTGCTGACGGCCCAACAGGTCCACAAGGTCCTACAGGTTTAACAGGTGCAACGGGCGCAACAGGTGCTACTGGTGCTCAAGGCCCTACAGGTTTGACAGGTGCAACTGGTGCTGATGGCCCAACAGGTCCACAAGGCCCTACAGGTTTGACAGGTGCTACTGGCGCAACTGGCGCAACTGGTGCCACTGGTGCTCAAGGCCCTACAGGATTGACTGGCGCAACTGGCGCTACAGGTGCTACTGGTTTGACCGGTGCTACTGGCGCTACAGGTGATACAGGTCCTATTGGTTTGACTGGTGCCACTGGTGCTACTGGCGCAACTGGCGCTACAGGTTTGACCGGTGCTACTGGCGCAACTGGCGCTACTGGTTTGACTGGTGCTACAGGCGCAACAGGTGCTACAGGTTTGACTGGTGCTACAGGTGCAACTGGTAATACAGGTGCCACTGGCGCAACAGGTGCTACAGGTGATACAGGTCCAATTGGTTTGACTGGTGCCACTGGTGCTACTGGCGCAACTGGTTTGACTGGTGCCACTGGTGCTACTGGCGCAACTGGTTTGACTGGCGCTACTGGTGCCACTGGCGGAACAGGTGCTACAGGTTTAACTGGTGCTACTGGCGCTACTGGTGATACAGGTCCTATTGGTTTGACTGGTGCTACTGGCGCAACTGGCGCTACTGGTTTGACCGGTGCTACTGGCGCTACTGGTGATACAGGTCCAATTGGTTTGACTGGTGCTACTGGCACAACAGGTGCTACAGGTTTGACTGGTGCTACAGGTGCAACTGGTGATACAGGTCCAATTGGTTTGACCGGTGCTACTGGTTCGACTGGTGCAACTGGTAATACAGGTGCTACAGGTTTGACTGGTGCCACCGGTGCAACTGGTAATACAGGTTTGACTGGTGCCACTGGCGCAACAGGTGCTACTGGTAATACAGGTGCTACAGGTTTGACAGGCGCAACTGGTCCTGCTGGTCCTACAGGTGCAACTGGGGCAACTGGTGTTGCGGGAGTAACCGGAGCAACAGGCGTTACAGGTGCAACTGGTGCTACAGGTGCAACCGGAACAGGTGCTACCATTCGAAACGCCAGAGGTATAACCGACGTATCGTTGAACCAAGCTGGTGGCTATGTTGATATGCCTGATATGACCGTAACCTTTACACCAACTAAATCAAGTGTAATCGTTCACTTCACCGCATCTGGTACTTATGCTGGTATTTTTACCGAAGCACAATGGCTACAATTCCGCATTCTTGTAAATGGTGCAACTGTTCAGAGTGCAGGTACTGGAGTGCTTGTAGGTGGTTATAACGATTTCTTTGGAGAATCCAACAACTTATGGGGCGGTGGGATTTCAGTTGTAGTTCCGGTTTCGGTAGGTGTAGGTACCACTATCAAAGTGCAGTGGGATTTCAATAGCTTGTATAACAATACGGTTTTCTGCTATCCTGCAACACAAAACCAGGCTAACAGGAACTTAATCATTGTTGAGTAATTAATATTAGGAGGACTAGCTTATGAAAGCTTTATTTATAACACTTTTAATGGCAAGCATCACTTTCGGTGCTATGGCTCAGCAAAAACCAGGGGATAACACCCGGACGGTTACTTTTGACTCGGCCGAGCCTACTGTAAAAGTAGATGCAGATGCTCCGGCAAACTCTACCTCTGCTAATAGGGTAGAATATGTTAGTCCAGAGCCAACTGTTAAAGTAATAAAAACAACCAATCCAGCTGCTGTTGGTGCACCTCGTGTTGAGTTTACCTCACCTGAGCCAACCGTGAATACCAGCACTAGTAAGAAAGACGACGAATAGTATATCTTTTGGCCGAGGGCTAAAATCCTCGGCCAGAAATACTATCCTTTATATTGCTTTTCGCTTGACGAGAAGATAAAACAATTTGATTTGGCATTTAATTAACTAATGAACATGAGCCAAAAGACATTTAATATCACCAAAAACACTTTGCTCAAAGCTTGCTCTGGTGCAGTACTTACCACAGCGTTGCTTTGCGGAACCATGGGTTCGGCAAATGCACAGGTTTTGGTGAAAAATAACGGTGCAATTATTGCCATCAAACCAGGGGCTACGGTTATCGTAAAAACTGGTTCGGTAGATAATGATGGACTGGTAGATAACGGCGGTACCTTTATTATTGAAGGTGACTTTATTAACCAAGATACTGCCAACGGCGGTGGTACAACTGGTTTTTACCAAGTGCAACAAGACTGGGTTAACAACGGAAGCTTTCAAGCCGATCAGAGTGAAGTAGAATTATATGGTGCCAACCAATTGATTACAGGTACCAATTCAACTACTTTCTATGATTTGACTTTGACTGGCACAGGTGTTAAAACCCAAACGCTTGACGCTACGGTAACCGATACTTTAGCATTGAACGATCGCGAATTGGCGACCGACGTGTTTAAGATGTTCGTTACCAATACTGCTACTGGTGCAATTACTCGCTCAACCGGCTATGTAAGTAGCTTGGGTGCTGGTAGGTTGTCTCGCGACATGGCTAGCAACGGCCTATATTTGTTCCCTACAGGGTCAAATGTGGGTGTTACTCGCTACCGTCCTTTGGAGGTTACACCTTCAACTGCTAATGCTCAAACATTGGAAGTTAGGATGGCTAACGTGAACGCCACTACCGAAGGTTTCAACATTAACGCCAAAGAGATAGATCTTTGTGAAGTTAACGACTTGTATTACCACCTTATCGGTCATAGTGCTGGTGCCACCGATGATGTAGCATTTGCTTTGTATTATGATTTAGGTGCTGATGGTACCTTCAAAACAGCTGCTCACTGGCAAAACTTGCCACAATGGGAGGATATTGGACCGACAACTGCAGGTGTATCCGGTGGTTTGAACTCGGTTACCGTTCCAGTTTGGAATGTGTTTAGCCCAGAGGCATTTGCCCTTGCAAACGGCAATCCTGTAATTGATACCAACTCAACTGTTACCGATGTCTCTTGCTTTGGTTTGAGCGATGGTGCTATTGACTTTACCGTTTTGGATGGTACAGATTTGACTTACACTTACACTCCAGCAGCAGGTGCTGGCCCAGGTGCTACCAACCTACCTGCCGGAACTTATACGCTTGTTATTACCGATTCGGTTACTGGTTGTAACCGCGGTGCAGTGCCTTACACATTTGTAGTTGACCAACCTTTGGAAATCCAAATTGATTCGGTTGTGACTGATGCAAACTGTAATGGTCTTGCTACAGGTGCTATCGATCTTACCGTTACCAATGCTGGTGGTGGCGTAGGTAGTATTAACTGGACTGGAACTAACCAAACTGGTGCGAACATCAGTGGCCTGATTGCTGGTACTTACACTGCAACTGTAATTGATAATGATGGCTGCCAAAAAACGAGTACTATCCAAGTTGCCGAGCCAAGTGCTTTGGTTGTTGATCCTACCATTTCTTCAGCTACTTGTAATGCTGAACAAACAGGTTCAATTGTGTTGGATGTAACTGGTGGAACTGGTGCTTACAACTATGCATGGTCAAGTTCGGCGGACGACACGCTAGCAACGCTTAGTGGTGTTGGAGCTGGTTCTTATGACGTAGTAGTTACCGATGCCAACGGCTGTACTGATAGCCTTTCGGGTTTGGTAGTTACCGAGCCGGATTTGCTTACCTTGATTGCTAGCAATGACACGGTTATCCCTGCTACTTATACTGCAACCGTTGAAGTACTTTCTACTACTGGTGGAACAGGTGCTGTAACGTACGAGTGGACTCCAGGTGTAACTTTGGCCGATGCTACTGCTGCTTCTACAACTGCTTCGCCTACCGAAACTACTACTTACCTAGTAACAGGTACCGATGACAATGGTTGTAAAGCACAAGATACAGTGGTTGTGCGTGTTGACTTTGACCTAGTAGCAATACCTGATGGCTTCACACCAAATGGCGATGGTATTAACGATGTGTTCACGGTTCACCACAGTGCTGCAATTGAATTGGTTGAATTGAAAATATTTAACCGCTGGGGACAGCTAGTTTACGAAGCTAACGATTGGAACGGCACCTATAAGGACAAAGAGCAACCTATGGATACTTATGTATACCAAGTGGTTTTCAAATTGCCTGACGGTTCTTCTTCTAATTACTCTGGTGATTTCCTTTTAATAAGATAAAAATATAGCCATGAAATTTAACAGGCTTATCTGTTTAATATTGGTAATGTTCATTGGTGGCTCATTGGCCGCTCAAGATGTGCATTTCTCGCAGTTTTATAATGCCCCATTGTTGCTCAATCCAGCTTATACTGGCAAGATTAACGGTACTTTCAGGGCTGGCGTAATTTATCGTAACCAGTGGTTTGGTGGTACAAACAATCGTACTACTTTTTCAACGCCAATGGCATCTTTTGATTTGCCAATACGCTTGAAAAACGGTGACGCAGTTGGTGTTGGCGGATACTTTATCAATGACCGGTCTAGCGGTGGTTTGTTGAGCCGAGTGCAGGTGGTTGTTGCTGGAGCGTATCATAAAGCTTTCGGAGAAGATAAAAATCATTCACTATCATTGGGCTTCCAAGCAGGCTTTAATCAACGTAGGGTTGATAGGGCAGGTATGAACTTTAGCACCATGCTTGCTGCCGATGGATATAGCTTCGATCAAAGCTTACCTAGCCAAGAGAATTTCGGCCGTTCGACCAACAACTTTGATGTAAACACAGGTTTGGCTTGGAGCTCGAAAGTAAGTGAGAAGTTTTATTTCTCAGTAGGTGTTTCTGCTTACAACTTGATTACTCCTTACAATACTTTCAATCCGGCTGGAGAAGACAATATGCGCCGCATAACCGGTACAGCTAGCTTTGATATCCGTTTGGCCGATAAGTTTAGCTTATTGCCTTCGGTAATTTATCAAAACCAAGCCAAAGCACAAGAAACAAACCTAGGTTTGGCTGGTGCTATTGATTTCAGTAAGGACTTTGTATTGTTTGCAGGTGCATACTACCGTGTGAAGGATGCCGTAATACCATATCTTGGAGCTGATTACAAAGGTTTCCGCCTTGGCTTGAGCTATGATATAAACGCTTCTTCTTTGAACCGCATTGAGAACAAGAAGAATGTAGGAGCCGTTGAGTTTTCTTTGATGTACGTTGGCCGTTACATCCCACTACCGGGTGTTAATCCAGCCCTTTACTGCCCGCGCTTTTAAGCAGGGGCTATACACTTACACATCTTACCAACCAACCACTAATGAAGCGGATTCTAATCGCGCTAAGCCTTTTTTATGTCTCTACGGGGATAATAAACGCGCAGGATAAAGGCACAACTGCTGATACCATAAAGTTGCCCTACAAGCATAAAGTGAAATATGCCGACAAGCAACTAGATGCAGGAAACTACTTTGATGCGCAAGACCTCTATAAAGGGCTTAATGCAAAAAAATCTAACGATTTAAAGGTTTTGTACAAACTTGCGGACGCCTACCGTTTAGCGAGGGATTACAAAGCAGCAGAAGCTGGTTACAAATTGGTCATTGATAACGACGAAGCAAAGTACCCTGAATCGTGGTACTATTATGCTTTGATGTTGCAAATGAACGGTAAGTATGCCGAGGCTAAAACAGCATTTGACAAGTTTAAGAGCGAAAAGGCTGGAGCTGGCGATAAAGCGTTGCTGAAGTATGCACAATTGCAATCAGATGCATGTGCATGGGCACTTTCGGCTACACCAGCAACATACAAGGTAGAGCACTTAAGCCCACCAGTGAACCACAACAAAACCGATTACGCTCCCCGCGTATCAGGCAATACCTTGTATTTTTCTTCAATAAACAATGATTCGTTGCTCAATTCAGGGATATGGGTTCCGGGTCAGATACAGTCGCATGCATACACGGCTACACTGTCAGGAAACGGTTGGGGCAATGTAACCCCTTTGCCAAAACCTATCAACGAAGCAGGCAAACACACTGGCAATGCATCGGTTACTGCCGATGGCAAGCGTATGTACTTGACTATTTGCGCAGCGATGGCCGAGAATAAAATAGCTTGCAAGATTTATGTTTCTACGCTGGATGATAAAGGAGTTTGGAGCAAACCAAAAGCTTTAGGTAAGACTGTAAACGAAGAAGGTAGCGACAATACACATCCTTCGGTGGCGAAAACAGAGAATGGTTTGGATGTATTGTATTTTGCCAGCAACCGTGCAGGTGGCCAAGGTGGATTCGATATTTACAAAGTAGAGGTAAAGCATACCGGTACTGCTGGTAACGCAGTTAACTTGGATGCAGCGGTAAATACCGAGTGGGATGAGATTACCCCTTTCTATTACGAGCGCAAGAATGTGTTGTTTTTTAGCTCTAATGGTCGTTTAGGCTTTGGTGGCTATGATAACTACTCTTCAGCACTTACTGCAGATGGTAAGTACAGCGAAGCCGAAAACCTAGGTGCTCCGCTTAACTCATCGGCCGATGATATGGGCTATGCCTCGGGTGAGGATAAGAAGCTATTCTACTTCGTATCGAACCGAGTAGGGATTATTGGCGATAAGAGCGAAACTTGCTGCGATGATATCTTTAAAGGGGAAAATACCTTTAAGCCAACATTAGCAGTTAGTGGAAATGTTATAGAACGTGTTGATTCAACGGAGCAAAACCCGCTTGCTGGGGCACGTGTAGAAGTGTATGATATTACAGATGGCATTCCTAAATTGGTTTATGCTGATTCTTTAGGTAAAACGGATTTCTTCTATCCTTTGGAAGTGGACAAAAAGTACAGTCTTAAATTTAGTAAAAAGGACCACTTTACCGCTCACCATACCATTAGCACCATGGATTTGGAGTATAATGATACTATGAATTATACCGCTACCTTGGATAAGATTATCGTTAACAAAACGTATAAGCTTTCTAAGATTTTCTATGAATACAACAGTGCTAAATTGACTGCGGAATCGGAAGCTACGTTGGATACTTTGTACGCCTTGCTAACCGAAAACCCAGATTTGACCATTGAACTAAGCGCCCACACCGATAGCATTGGTTCGGCTAGTTACAACATGGACCTATCGCAGCAACGTGCCCAAAGTTGCGCCGACTATTTGATTGCGAAAGGCTTGGACGGTACCCGAGTAACACCTATCGGATACGGATTTACCCAACCGGTAGCGCCAAACACAATTGGCAAGAAGGATAACCCGGAAGGAAGGGCCTTGAATCGTCGCACGGAGTTTAAAGTGCTCGATGGAACGCTGAAACAGAAAGGGGATAAGTTGATTTTAGATTAACCGATTTGCACCATATATACAGAGCCCTTCCAGTTTTTGGAGGGGCTTTTGTTTTTAGTGGACTGCTGTCCGTAAAAATGTCCTAATTTTAGCCTACAACATTAACTGCATGATGGAGTTAAAAGCACATAACCTAGTAAAAACCTATCGCGGCCGCAGGGTAGTGAACGATGTATCGTTTGAGGTAAAACAAGGCGAGATTGTTGGTTTGCTGGGGCCCAATGGTGCCGGCAAGACAACCAGTTTTTATATGGTAGTGGGCCTTATTAAGGCCGAGGAAGGCAAAGTTACCCTAGATGGGGAAGATATAACCTCCATGGCCATGTACCGCAGGGCGCAGTTGGGTATTGGCTATTTACCGCAAGAAGCATCGGTGTTCAGGGATTTGTCTATAGAAAACAACATACGCGCCATATTGGAAATGACCCCGCTGAGCAAAGCAGAACAGGCAACCCGTTTAGAGACTTTGATTTCGGAATTTGGCCTGAACCACGTGAGGCATAATAAAGGTTTGATATTATCAGGTGGCGAACGCAGGAGGTGCGAAATTGCCCGTGCCCTGGCCACCGACCCCAAGTTTATATTGCTCGATGAGCCTTTTGCGGGCATTGACCCCATAGCCGTAGAAGATATACAACGCATTGTGGCCAAGCTTAGGCAGAAGAATATAGGTATACTCATAACCGACCACAATGTGCAGGAAACCCTTTCTATTACCGACCGGGCGTACCTGTTGTTTGAAGGCAAGATATTGAAATCGGGTACTGCCGAAGAGCTATCGCAAGACGAACAGGTGCGGAAAGTGTATCTCGGCCAGAATTTTGAGCTGCGCGGCAAGCGTATATTTAACGACGAAGAACTACGCTAACCTGCCATGAGCCCCGTTCGCACCATCATTAATACCGTAACCACCGCTTTCATCAGGCGGCGCTTGGCGGATATGCAGGTGTACATGGAGCATCCGGCGGAAGCGCAGCGGCGCCTGTTTAAAGAGCTGATAGATACTGCAAAAGATACCGAATGGGGCAAGCAATATGACTACAGCAGCATTGCCTCAACCCAGGAATACGCCCAGCGGGTGCCCGTGCAAGACTATGATGCCATAAAACCTTGGATTGAAAGGGTGATGGAAGGCCATGCCAATGTAATCTGGCCTGAGCGCATACAGTGGTTTGCCAAGTCGTCGGGCACTACCAGCGACAGGAGCAAGTTTATACCCGTAAGCCCAGCATCGCTAGATCAGTGCCACTTTAAAGGTGGCCGCGATGCCATGAGCGTGTATTGTAGCTATTACCCAGAGACCAAAATATTTACGGGCAAAACCCTGGTGCTGGGCGGCAGCCACAAAATCAACCACCTCGATTCCGGCTCCAGGTATGGCGATGTGAGTGCGGTAATGCTGGAGAACTTACCCTTTGTAGCCGATGTTTTCCGCACGCCGGAGCGCTCAATAGCCCTTATGGACGAATGGGAAAGCAAGATTGAAAAGATGGCGCTGGCTACCATAAACGAGCACGTGACGCAAATTGCGGGTGTGCCGTCGTGGACCATGGTGCTCGTTAAAAAGATATTTGAGCTAACTGGCGAAACCGACCTACGTGCCGTTTGGCCCGACTTGGAACTGTTCTCGCATGGTGGGGTGAGCTTTGCGCCTTACCGCACGCAATACCAGCACGCTATACCGCACGCCGATATGCACTATCTGGAGACGTATAACGCCTCTGAGGGCTTTTTTGCACTGCAAGACGACCCAACACGCAACGATATGCTTTTGCTACTGGACAATGGCGTTTATTTTGAGTTTGTGCCCATGGATGAGCTGGGCAACGAACACCCAAAAACCTTAGGCATTGATGAAGTGGAGGTAAATGCCTTATACGCGCTGGTAATAAGCACCAATGCGGGCCTATGGCGCTATTTGTTGGGCGATACCGTACGCGTGACCAGCCTACAACCCTTCCGCATACAGATTGCAGGTAGGGTGAAGCACTACATTAATGCTTTTGGCGAGGAAGTGATGGTTGACAATACCGACCAAGCCCTAGCCAAGGCCTGCGCCGAAACGGGTGCCCAAGTAACCGACTACACCGCCGCCCCGGCTTTCACTACCGATGGGCAAGGCTACCACGAATGGTTGGTGGAATTTGACACTGCACCAAGTGATATTGCCGCCTTTGCCGAAGCCCTTGACCGCCACTTGCAGCAGCTCAATAGCGACTATGAAGCCAAGCGCTATAAAAACATGGTGTTGCAGCCCATTAAATTGCACGTACTGCCCAAGGGCACTTTCTTCAATTGGTTGCGCAGTAAGGGTAAGTTGGGCGGCCAGCACAAGGTGCCCCGCCTGAGCAACGAACGCACCTATTTAGAAGAGATATTGGCGTTGGTTGCCTG
The DNA here is from genome assembly GCA_027486795.1 of Sphingobacteriales bacterium. GTDB lineage: Bacteria > Bacteroidota > Bacteroidia > Chitinophagales > CAIOSU01 > CAIOSU01. Next base: position 25,350 of record JAIXOI010000040.1, read on the forward strand.
AGGTTACTCCCAAAATTTCCACCACTTTTTGTTGCTGAAACCGATGTACAAGGTATCATCCTTAACCATTAATGGATAGGTGGGCACGCGGTAGCCCTCGCCGGTGGTGTTTTTGCCCGTGCGCATATCAAACTTAATGCGGTGTATGGGGCACACCACATGGCCCGCCTCGTCGCACCAGCCCTTGCCCAATGAGGCCCCGGCGTGGGGGCAAGTGTCGTGTAGGGCAAAGTATTCGCCATCCAATTTACCCAAGCAAACAGGTTTGCCATCCACTTTAAGGGCAATTACTTGCCGCTTAGCAAACATTTGCTCCAGCTCCCAAAGCTCAAACAGGCGGTTCCAGGTGTAGGTTTCTTCGGTGGGCATAGTGCTAAGATAGGGGTTTGGGTTAATAGTAGATGCGACGGGTGGTTGCCAATAGCTAATTTACGGTAGTTATTCGTTTTGACGTATGTTAAATATTAGACGGATAGATCCTTCCACCCAAATCTTCATACTCGATACCCAATAGTTGATACTTATACCCATCTCAATTGCGTAACTTTGCAACCGATTTTGAGCAACCGATGTTATAAGTGCCATGGCTGAAACAGAAACCCTGCAGAGCGGCGCGTCCGTAATAGATTTAGACCCTAAAAAGTACATCATCATCAAAGGCGCCAAGGTGCACAACCTGCGCAATGTTGATGTGGCCATACCCCGCAACAAGCTGGTGGTGGTTACGGGTGTATCGGGTTCGGGCAAGTCGTCCATTACCATCGATACCCTTTTTGCTGAGGGCCAGCGCCGCTATGTAGAGAGTTTGAGCAGCTATGCGCGCCAGTTTTTGGGCCGCATGAACAAGCCCGATGTGGAGTACATAAAGGGCATTTGTCCGGCCATTGCCATTGAGCAGAAGGTAAGTACGCGCACCACGCGCTCAACAGTGGGCTCGCTTACCGAGATATACGATTACCTGCGCCTGTTGTTTGCCCGCATGGGCCGCACCTACTCACCCATTTCGGGCGAGGAAGTAAAGAAGCACACCGTTGATGATGTAGCCAGCTACGTAATGGGCTTAGAAGAAGGCGCCAAAGTGCAGGTGCTAATACCCATGGCGCACCACGACAAAGCGAACCTAGAAAAAGAGCTACAACTATTGGTGCAGAAGGGCTACAGCAGGGTAGCCGACGAAGCGGTGGTGTATAAGATTGATGAATTGCTGGAGGATAAAGCCCTCTATAAAACCTACAAAGACAAGGATACTAAGTTTGTATTGATTGACCGCCTGGTGGTAAAACACGGCGAGGAGGAAGACGAAACCCGCATGCGCATATCAGACTCGGCACAAACGGCCTTTTTTGAGAGCTTGGGTATTTGTGTAATTGAGGTATTGGGCCAGGGCAAGCGGGAGTTTAACAACTTGTTTGAGTTGGATGGGATGCGTTTTGAAGAGCCAACGCCGCACTTTTTCAATTTCAATAGCCCTTTTGGGGCATGCAAAACCTGCGAGGGTTTTGGCTCAGTAATGGGCATTGATGAAGATTTGGTGGTGCCTGACAAAAACATGTCGATTTACGAGGGGGCCATTGCCCCTTGGCGTGGCGATAAAATGGGCGAGTGGCTGAAACCGCTGGTAAAAAATGCGTTGGCGATGGATTTCCCCATCCACCGCTCGTATAAATTCCTTACCGACGAGGAGAAGCAATTGGTTTGGCAAGGCAATAAGTACTTTGAGGGGTTGGATGCCTTTTTTGCCTACCTAGAAGAGAATGCCTACAAAATACAGTACCGCGTAATGCTAAGCCGCTACCGTGGCCGCACCAAGTGCCCCGAGTGCGGTGGCTCTCGCTTGCGCAAGGATACACAGTACGTGAAGATTGGTGGCCGGAACATTGCCGAGCTGCTCTTGATGCCCGTAGATAAGTTGTGGGAGTGGTTTAATGGCTTGGAGCTGAGCGACCACGACCGCCAGATTGGCAAACGCATATTGATAGAGGTGAATACCCGCCTGGGCTTGATGTTGGAGGTGGGCTTGCCTTACCTTACCATGAACCGCGTGAGCAACACGCTTTCGGGTGGTGAAACACAGCGCATTAACCTAACCCGCACCCTGGGTAGCAACCTTACCGACTCATTGTACATATTGGATGAGCCAAGTGTAGGTCTGCACCCACGCGATACCAAACGCTTGGTGGGCGTGCTAGAGCGCCTGCGCGACCTAGGTAATACGGTAGTGGTGGTGGAGCACGAAGAAGAAGTAATGCGTGCGGCAGATTATATAGTAGATATGGGTCCGCGTGCCGGCAGGTTAGGTGGCGAAGTGGTTTTTCAAGGCGATTATGCCGATTTGCCATCGAGCAAAAGAAGCCTTACCAGCCAATACCTGAACGGTATATTGCAAATACCTACCCCAACTACCCGCCGCAAAAGCAGCAACAAGATAAAACTGACAGGTGTAACCCAACACAACCTGAAGGATGTGAGCATTGAGATACCGCTAAACGCCCTTACGGTGGTTACGGGGGTGTCGGGTTCGGGCAAAACTACTTTGATAAAACAGGTGTTTTACCCAGCATTGAACCAGTTTCTGGGCAGTGCGGGCGAGAAACCAGGTGCTTACGAGGAACTTACGGGCGACTTAAAGCAGATTGACGTAGTAGAGTTGGTGGATCAAAACCCGATTGGCAAATCATCGCGAAGCAACCCGGTAACGTACATTAAGGCTTACGATGCCATCCGCGAACTGTTTTCGCATGTGCAACTGTCCCGTTTGCGTGGCTTTAAGCCTAAGCACTTCTCGTTTAACGTAGAGGGTGGCCGTTGCGAGGTATGTAAAGGCGATGGCGAGATAGTGGTGGAGATGCAATTCCTAGCCGATGTGCACTTGGTATGCGAAGAGTGTGGTGGCAAGCGTTTCAAAGAAGAAGTATTGGAGGCCCAATACCGCGGCAAGAGCATATTTGATGTGCTAGAAATGAGCGTGGATGAGGCCATTGAGTTTTTCGATAAAGAGAAAGACATCCGTGAGCGGTTGCAACCCTTGCAAGATGTGGGCTTGGGCTACGTAAAGCTGGGGCAGAGCAGCAGCACCCTATCGGGCGGCGAGGCGCAAAGGGTAAAGCTGGCTTCGTTTTTGGGCAAGGGCCATAGCGGCAACCGTGTGTTGTTCATCTTCGATGAGCCTACTACAGGTCTGCATTTCCATGATATTGCCATATTAATGAAAGCCTTTGATGCTTTAATAGATATAGGCCACACCATTATCGTCATCGAGCACAACGTGGAAGTTATCAAAAATGCCGATTGGGTTATAGACCTCGGCCCCGAAGGCGGCGCCCCTGGCGGCGAACTACTATACCAAGGCACCCCAGAAGGCTTGGTAAACGTAGAGCGCTCTTACACCGGTCAGTTTTTGAAAGGGAAGATGTAGGTATTTTCGATTTTAGATTTACGAGGTACGATTTTACAGGGTTGATATAACGGCCATTATCAGTTTTAGCATACGTTTCTGAGCCTTTTAAAAGGCGTGTCATCCTGAGCCTGTCGAAGGGTGCGCGCGATTGCATACCCGCCGCAGCTTTTTCAGCGGAGGTGGGCATGTTGAGGTGAGTATTGCATCCCAGAAGGCTTGGTTAACTTAGTGCACTGTTGTAAGGGTTGGTTTTTTAGAGGGAAAATGTAGCGTGACATAAATTGTTAGGCCTAATGTCGAAAATTAAGTAAATTTACCTCGAAAGCAGGGAGAAGTATTTCTCGCACCTTTTGGAAGGGCTTGCTTATCCTTATGGAAGGGATAAATAACTACCTCCGAGGCAAATCACAATGAATCAGTTAACCTCAAATGAGTCGCATCTTATTTGAGGTTTTTTTTACTGATTTAATTCTTGCTAATGATCCAAAATTACATTTAGCAAAACGGAGGTTGAAAAATGTTTTTCAACACCCCCATAGGACAAGATTTAAAAGCCTTATTTCACAAGGCTTAGGGCTGTGGAAATCTCTATTTTTGGAAAATAAATTTGGTAGTTTTATCGCCGAAACTATTTGTAGGCCTAGCTTTTGGCATGTCATCCTGAGCCTGTCGAAGGGTGCGCGCGTGGGCCTGCTGATGCGAGCGATAGCTCTCAAACTACCTCAAACGTCTAATTCGTCGACAGGACCCTCCCCAGTTTTAGCATTGCCTTTACAGGCAGCCAACTCAGGCAATATATCCCAATTGCCGGCAATTATGGCTTCTTTCTTTTTTCTGTTCCAGCCCTTGATTTGCTTTTCCCAAGCAATTGCTTGTAGTATATCGTTGAAAATCTCGTTATAGACTAATGATACTGGTCGCCTACCATAAGTAAAAGCTTTTGGGTTGATACCCGCATTATGTTCATTCACCCTTCTGTCTACATTATTGGTAATGCCAGTATAATACAAACCATCGGCACAAATGACTATATAGACATAATAGAGTTTCATGGTCATGAAATTAGCGAATTGTCGTTAATTTAGGTGTAATACTCATCTCAACATGCCCACCTCCGCTGAAAAAGCTACGGCGGGTAAGCAATCGCGCGCACCCTTCGACAGGCTCAGGATGACACGCCTTTCCATCTCGTTTCAAATGAGGCTAGGATGACATGCCTCTTGAAGTAACGAACACACAAAAAAAGAAACGGCCCAAAGCATCTGCTCTGGGCCGTTTTTATAAGGTATGTGTAGTAATTACATAATCACATCAAAAGTGTCTTCGCTGCCCACCCAATCGCGGAACTGCTCGTTGCCGCCACGTACTTTCCAATCGCTATCAATGGTCAGTTTTGAACTGATACCACCGCGAGGGTTGAAAATCATGGTAATGCGCAAGCGCTCTGGGTCGTATACGTCAATCATATCATCATATACTATGTTTATCAAGCGCTCGTACGACACGATAATGTCGCGCAATTGATATACATATTGCTTCAATGATTTTAGCTCAATTACTTTCTTCTTAGGGTAGAAAGTCATGTACAAAGTTGCAAAATCAGGCTGCTCATGCACACCTAGGAACGTGCACTCAGGCACTTTAATTTTGATTTCGTAAGCTCCTTTTGCAGGGTTAGGAATCGCTTTTAGGATTTTACGGTCAATCTTGTCGTAAAGTTTTTTCTCGTGGGCCATGGTATTGAGGCAGTTGTTAGATTCAATGCAAAGAAAACCAATAAATTGGCAAGTAGGTAGTATTTAGGCCATACTTAATGCCCCAGCGCCTATTTTAAGTCATTTTAGTATTTAGACTGCTTATAAATTAGCCTAAATCTGCTTTTTGCAGCAACTAAAGGTGCTATGGCGGTGTTCATTTAGGTATATTTGCTTTAGAAAAACCACAAGGCTATGTTATCAAAATCACTTGAGAAAGCGCTCAACGAACAAGTTTCTATTGAAGGTCATGCTTCTTACGCCTATTTGGCCATGGCTTCATGGTGTGAACAACAAGGTATGAACGGTGCTGCTAAATTCTTTTTTGCCCAAAGCGAAGAAGAACGCACGCACATGCTAAAGATATTCAACTACATCAATTCGGTAAAAGGCCATGCCCTAGCGCCTGCCATTAAGCAACCTAGCCTTAAGTTTAAAGGCATAGTAGAAATGGTAAAAGAGGCCCTGCACAACGAGGAGAAGGTAACCGCTTCGGTTTATAAGCTGTCGGAAATGGCCCAAAACGAAAAGGACTACGGCACTTACAACTTTATGCAGTTTTATGTGGATGAGCAGCGAGAAGAGGAAGTGTTGTTCAATCACATACTAGAGCGCATTGAGCTTATCGGCACTGAAGGCATGGGCCGCTACTACATCGACAAAGAGCTAGAAGCTCTCACCGGCGGCGGCGCTCCTGCTGCGGAGTAGGATTTTTAATGTACCGATTAGTAAATGGACCGATGTACCGATGGATTTTTTCATTGGCACATTAGCACATTGGTAAATCAGCACATCGAATTAGATTATCTCAAAGTACCTTTTCAGTTCCCAATCGGTAACTACTTTGGCAAACTGGCGCCACTCCCAATCGCGGGTAGCAGTAAAGTGGTCAACAAACGGTTTGCCGAACAGTTCTACTGCTACATCAGAGCTTTTCATCGCAGCCGTAGCTTCGCCCAAGTTGCGCGGCAACGTACCGAAACGCTTATCGGCATAGCCATTGCCCACGCTATGTGGTTGCTCAAGCTTTAAGCCATGTTTAATGCCGTACAAGCCCGAAGCTAAAGCAGCGGCCATGCATAGGTATGGGTTTACATCGCTGCCCGGTACGCGTGTCTCTAATCGCGTAGATTTCAGGCTACCCGGCAATGCGCGCAACGCTGTAGTGCGGTTATCCAACCCCCAAGTAACGGTGGTAGGTGCCCAAGCGCCCTCAACCAAACGCTTGTAACTATTAATGGTAGGGGCAAACATGGGCAATATGTGCGGCAAGCAATACAACTGGCCTGCCATGTAGCTGCGCATAACATCGCTCATGTGGTGCTCGGCGTTAGGGTCGTAAAAGGTATTTACGCCATGTTGCCATAGGCTTTGGTGCACGTGCCCGCTGCAACCTGGCAAATCGTGGCGCCACTTGGCCATAAAGCTCGGCATAATGCCATGCTTGTAGCCAATCTCTTTAGCGCCCGTTTTGAACAATACGGCACGGTCGGCTGCTTCTACTACATCTTCGCTGTATAGTATGGCGGCTTCGTAAACGCCAGGGCCAGTTTCGGTGTGCAAACCTTCAATCGGCACATCGAATTTTTCCATCAAATCGAATAAATCGTTAAAGAACGCCTTGTTTTGCGAGCTACGAATCATGGAGTAGCCAAACATACCCGGGGTAATGGGCTGTGCGTTTCGGTAGCCTTTTTCCTCTAAGCTCTGCGGGGTTTCGGCAAAGTTGAACCACTCAAATTCTTCAGCAAAGGCAGCCGTGTAGCCCATTTCTATGGCACGTTGCTTTATCTGTTTCAGTAATCCGCGTGGGCAGATAGGCAGTATTTTGTCGTCTTCGCTACAAAAATCGGCTAAAAAGAACGGTAGGTCATTGTCCCAAGGCACTTTACGGAAGGTGCCCATGTCAATTTTGGCATTGGTATCGGGGTAGCCTGTATGCCAACCCGTAAACTCGGTATTGTCGTAAGCAGCATCTTGCGAGTCCCAGCCCAGCACCACATCGCAAAATCCGAAGCCCTTCTCTAGTATAGATAAAAACTTGTCACGGCGCATGGTTTTGCCGCGCAGTATGCCGTCAATGTCGGTAGCTGCTACTTTCACCTTGCCATCGGCATGGTTGTTTACATGCAATAGTGCCTGTTCTTGTTTGGGGTGGGTCATGGGTGGGTGGTATTCTTTTTCGATTCAACGAACACAAAATAATAAACATACGCCACAGCCAAAAGGCCAACGTAAATGAGTGCCAGTTGGGGGTTGTAAATGGTCATGGCAATAAGCGATACCGTGGCAATAACCAACGCAATAATAGGAAACAACGGGTAGAGTGGTGCCTTGAAAGGCCGCTCTAGGTTGGGTTCTGTTTTGCGGAGGCGCAGCAAGGCTATCATGCTTACCATGTAAAGCGTGAGTGCCCCGAAAACCGCAATGGTAATAATCTCGCCGGTTTTGCCCGTAAATAAGGCTATTACCCCAATTACCATATTGAAAACAAGCGCATTGGCGGGGGTGCTAAATTTAGCGTTCACTTCGCCCAAAACCTTAGGTGCGAAGCCTTTTCGGCCAAACTCAAACGTGCTGCGGCCCGCGGCTAAAATGATGCCGTGAAACGAAGCCACTAACCCAAACAATCCAATGGTAATGAGCAAATGATACAGCCAATGGTTTTTATCGTAAATCAAGCCCAGCGCAAGGGGCAAGGGCTTATCGGAGGCTTCGGTGCTGCCGGGCTCGTACACAATGGCTTCCCAACCGGCTACCCCAATGGACGAAACAAACACCAGCAAACAAAGTACCACCAACGTAAATATGGCCGAACCAAAACCAATGAGCACGTTGCGCTGCGGGTTGATGGTTTCTTCGGCTACATTGGCAACGCCCTCAATGGCCAAAAAGAACCAAATAGCAAACGGTATGGCCGCAAATATGCCACCATAGCCATTGGGCAATGGGTTGTGCGTGAGGTTCGCCATCTCAAAACTGGGCAAGGTAGCACCGCAGAAAATGAGCAGCTCTACTACCGCTATCACGGTTACAAACAGCTCAAATATAGCCGCATTGCGCACCCCTGAGATATTGAGCAGCGTAAACACCACAAATGCCGCTGCCGCTAGGGCCTCAATGGGCAGGGGTACATAGTCGTGCAGGTAGGTGCCTATGGCTATGGCAATGGCGGGGGGCGCAAAAATAAACTCGATGTTTTGCGCTATGCCGCCCAAAAAGCCCCAACGCGGCCCCAATGCCCGGGTGGCATACTCAAATGCACCGCCAGCCCTGGGTATGGCGCAGGCCAACTCGGTATAGCTAAACGTAAACGTTAGGTACATAACAATAATAAACCCCGTGGCAATGGCCAGCCCAAGCGTGCCACCAGCCGGTAGGCCTAAGTTCCAGCCGAAGTACATGCCCGAAATAACATAGCCCACGCCCAGCCCCCAAAGCATCAATGGGCCAAGGGTGCGTTTCAGTGCTCCGGTAGCGTGGGGTTCGATTATTGGTTCGTCCAACGGGTTGGGTGGTTGCATAGCAATAGTTGGTGGTATAGTAAATGCAGCGGGTTGGTGAATTTAATGAAAGAAAAGTGAAATGACAGATGACTAATTAGAAATGTGCAATTAGAAATGAGAAATGCCAGATGGTAAGATAACAAATGGCAGAAAAGGTGGGGCATTTACGCAGAAATGCTAAATGCCCTCTATCAACTTGAGTAACTCACTCTCCGAAATACTGTCTTGTTCCGATTTATCGTAAATACTGAGCAGATAAACGGTTTCGTCTAAAACCAATACGTAGGTAATTACCCGAGCACCTCCCGATTTCCCTTTACCTTTGGAGGTAATGGCCATGCGAACTTTATAGCAATTATTGCCAAGAGCCGTTCCTTGTTGGGGGTTTTCTATTAATAGTTCGCCAAGTTCTTGAACATCCGCCTTTATGGATGCGTGTTTTTTTGATAGTTTCTTAAGCAACTTCAAAAAACGTTCGGTAATAACAATCTTAAAGCTCATCCAAACCCTCTTTTAGGGTCCGAAGCTTTATTTTCCCAGCCTTGTGCAGCTTCACTTCTTCCACCGAGGCTTTCAGGTCTTCCATCAGTTCAGCTTTGGCTTCGGTTAGCTTTTTAGCTTTCACAAAAGGCAAGCTTTCCAGCAATTCCATTACAAATGCTGCTTTGCTGTCTTTTACGTCTAGTAATATTCTCATGGCACCGGTATTAATAAGTAAAACGACATTGCCCCTAGTATGCTTCAAGGCATTCTCTAACAATAATACAAATTTTGTTATACTGGTTCAAACCACAGGCAATAATGGGAATTACACTTGGTTATTCATTGGCCAGAACCTCTGGTTCTCCGCTTAAGAGCTATGCCTTTACGTAAGCCACCGGTGCACAAGTTGCTTTCGCAACCATTTACACTAATTTACGGAGCGTTTTTATTCTTGCAAAATATAAACTCCATTTATTTTTTGGTAAAAACGCAAATGGTTGATAGTGAGGGATAAATTTTTCGTTTTGCTTAGTAAATGCCCCAAAAGCTTACGCCTTCTTCAAAAATTCCGATTTTAAGGCCAAGGCGCCAAAGCCTGGTATTTTGCAATCTACGTTATGGTCGCCCTCAGTAAGCCTGATGTTTTTTACTTTGGTACCCGCTTTAATAGGTATAGGAGAGCCTTTTACGGGTAGGTTTTTGATAACGATAACCGAATCGCCGTTTTGTAGTTCATTACCATTGGAGTCGAGCACTACCAACCCACTTGGCTCATTGCTTTGCTCCGTTGGGATCCATTCGTGTCCGCACTCGGGGCAGGCATATTGCGTTTTGCTAGTGGCATATCCGTATGGCGATTTACATTGCGGGCAAGGTTTCATTTCATCTGGCATAGCGCTGGGGCTTTTCTACGGGTTATAAGCAAATCTACTATGCGCCCAAAGGTATTGTTTTTTGTGGGTTAAATATGGAGTTTGATAAAGTGATAGATGTCAGTTGGTTTGAACCATGATTACGAAAAGGATTGACGGATTCCTGCCTGCCGGACAGGCTGGGGGAAAGGATTTTCACATAATGCGGTAAAATCCTTTTTCAATCAAGCTAATCAGGTGAAATCAAGGTTCTAACAATTGGTGGGGCGTCTGCGGAAGCTGGCGTGTCACTCTGAGTCTCGTTTCAAACGAGATCGAAGAGCGCGCGCGTGGGCTGTTGAGACGAGGGATAAAGCCTATTATTTTGCACTTGTTTAAATGCGTATCCCAAATTTACTACTCATTCGTTTTTCCGCTATGGCGGAAAGCGAGGCGCAGTCTCTAAGCATTAGTTCCACGTAGGCGCAGCCTAGGCGGAGATGGGGACGAGCGGGGGAAGAAAGAATAAAAAAAAGACTATAAGTTAATTAATAAAGATATATTAGTGTTTGGGTTAGTATACAAGTTTAAGTTGCGCTTATTCCAAGGGGTTAGCTCACTTCTCAATAAGATATCTTCCAACTGAGTTATACTTGATTTTATATCCTTAATTACGGGCGTATCAAAATTGATTAAGATTAGGTTAACTGCTTTTATCATTTCTTCAGAAGCTTCTATTAAGTTAGGCTCGTTTATCTCTAGTTTATTGTTATTGCAATAGGCCTTAAGTAGACTATTCATCCAAGCCCACTCCCTAAAATCAAGATGACACGGAATCCTTTCAATAAAAGACCGCGATCCGCTTTTTCCGATATAGACTATTTTGTTATTAATCTTAAATATGTAAACACCATTGCCCGGAAAAATTGGCTTACTATCGTGAAATAGATAATGACTATGGGTCATGCTTTTAAGAGGGATACCTGACATACTATTTATTAAACCTATTAAGTTTTGCAAGCTTCTGCATTTTACATCTTCCAATTGTATGAGATAATTTTATTTCATAAATTATACTTATAATGTTAATGTAAAGACCCATTTTATTGCCGTCTTTAATGTATCGAGGAAGAGTGAGATTAAAGTTCAAATGCCCGTTTCATCCTCGTCCTGAGGGAGGACGAGTGCGAGGTTTTTCTTCTGTCAATACACCTTGATACCATACTTCAATAATTTTTTCGGTAAGTGGTCGTCAAGGTTTGCGATGTCGATGTCGTCAAGTTCAATCAATTTCAAATCATATTTCTTGTAGATTTCCAATTTTATTTTTTTTCGTTCTAAATATTTTGGGTCGCTTTCCATTCCCCAAAATTCGATGTAAACTTTACCATTTGGTAAATAGAAGTCCGTATATAGCTCTTCTTCAATTGGAACTTTCTTTTCATAAGCGTGAACTAAGCCGTAGTCATAAAGAGTGTCGTCAATAATTACTTCAGCTCTTGAACGCACAAAATGCCCATCTTTGGTTCGGTGTTTAGCTTCAAATTTGTCCCGAAAATTGTTTGATGTCGAAACAGGTTTCTGCGTTTGTTGTTGCGGTGTCACCATTGTTGCAGCTTGTTTCGGAGTTTCTTTTTCAATTGATGTGTCATTGAAAACGCCAACTAAACTTTTGTTTTGTAAAATATCATCTGGCCATAAAACATAAGAACCACCCGAAGTTTCGTGTTCAAATTGTCTGCCGCCAACATTTTTACCAAGTTTTGTTATTGTCCAACCTGCAAGGTCTTTTTCTATCCATCCGAATTCCGACAAAATTAAATTCAGTCGTTGCGATGAAATATTGAAGTGTTTTCCAATTGCTGTAGCATTCAGAAATTTCGGCTTCTCTTTTTGCTGTCCTCCGTCAAGTGATATGTTTTCAGGCCAAACAACAAACTCCCCGAACTTCGGGTTGTTTCGCGTCTGTCCGCCTTTTTGCTTTCCAAGTTCGGTTAAAACCCATTTGTCATTTTTTCTTTCAATCCAACCAAGTGCTTTCAGTTTGTCAAACAGGTCGGCTGATTTAATGTCGAGTTCGTTTGCAAGTGCTGATGTCGAAATGTATTCCATATATTTTATTATTGTAGTGTTTTTTTAATTTGTCACTTGTTGCCTCCAAATGTTATTTATTTTTTGTTCAAATGGTCTTTTAAATACCCCGTTCCCCTCCTCGTCTTATTATTTTTAGACAAGGATGATAAGCACCTTCCGTCTCCAGCCTGACAATAAAACAGTTTAAAAACCCATGCTAATATAAAAACAAAAACAATCAACAAGCCCACCATATTTGCTACTCGCTAGTTTACACCCCAATCCACCCCAAACAAACTTCACTACCCAAAGCCTTGCCGTTTGCCCTCGTTGCGCTACATTTGTGGTATGAAGCCCCAAAACATGCTGCACAAATTTTTGGTGTGGCGCGCACGGCATTTAAGCCTTACCCATTTTACCCTTATGCTGGGGGTGTTGGTGGGCGTAGCCTCGGGCTTGGCAGCCGTAGTACTTAAAACATCCACCCACTTTATACAAAAACTACTCACAGCCGAGTACAATTTTGACCCGTTCAATTACCTCTACCTGGCCTATCCGTTGGTGGGTATGTTGCTCACCACGTTGTTTGTGCTGTACCTCAACCGCGGCAAATTGGGCCACGGCCTTACCAATATTATATACAACATAGCCAAAAAGGGCGCTAACATTGAACGCGACAAAACCTATTCGCATATGGTTACCAGTGCGCTCACGGTGGGGTTCGGTGGCTCGGTGGGGCTAGAGGCGCCTATTGTTACCACGGGTTCGGCCATTGGTTCAAGCTTGGCACAGCTGTTTCATTTGAGCTACCAAAAACGGGTGTTGCTTATTGGTTGCGGCGCTGCCGGGGCCATAGCTGGCATCTTCAACTCGCCCATTACGGGTGTGGTGTTTGCCTTAGAGGTGCTCATGATTGAGCTTACCGTGCCCTCATTGATACCATTGCTGTTGGCGGCAGTTACGGCCACGGTTACCTCACGATTGCTTATAGGCGAGGATATATTGTTCAATTTTGAACTGAACGAGGCCTTTGCCATAAGGGATATACCACAATACATAATGCTGGGAGTTATTGCGGGTTTTGTATCGGTTTATTTCTCACGGATGATAGGGCGCATTGAGTTTCCGTTGCTCAAAATAAAGAACCGATACAAGCGCACGCTCATAGGCGGCAGCATACTCGGCATTATGATATTTTTGTTGCCACCCCTGTATGGCGAGGGCTACGAAACCCTAAAAGTAATACTCACAGGCCACCCCGAGCAGGTGTTGCAGGGCAGTTTGTTCCACAATTTCCAAGACAATGTGTGGGTAGTTTGGGGCTTTATGCTGGTGCTGGTGTTTGCCAAAGTAGTGGCATCGTCGCTTACCATTGGCGGTGGCGGCAACGGGGGCGTGTTTGCCCCGTCGTTGTTTACGGGTGGTTTGCTGGGTTTTGCTTTTGCGCGTTTTAGCAACCTGTTGGGTGCCTCGCACACCGTATCCGAAACCAACTTTGGCTTGGTGGGCATGGCAGGTATTATAAGTGGGGTAATGCATGCGCCGCTTACAGGCATCTTTCTGGTGGTAGAGATAACTACCTCGTATGAGTTGATAATACCGCTGATGATAGTATCGGGCATAGCGTATGCCACCGTGCATTACTTTGAGCCGCACTCTATATACACCAAACAATTGGCCATGAAGGGCCACCTTACCAGTGGCAATAAGGATAAGCAGGTGCTTACTTTTTTGCAGATGGGCAAGGTAATAGAAACGGATTTGGTGACCGTGAAACCGGACGACACCTTGGGCCACCTGGCCGATGTGATAGCCCATAGCCACCGCAACATATACCCTGTGGTAGATGACGACCAATTGCTTACGGGTATAATAACGCTGGACGATGTGCGTGAAATCATGTTTCAGCGCGATAAATATGATACCGTGCGCGTAAAAGACTTAGCGCACTCGCCGCCCGCCACGATTAAGGTGGGCGATGAAATGGAAGCCGTAATGGCCACCTTTGACGAAACGGGCGCCTGGAATTTGCCCGTGGTTGAAAACGGCAAATACGTAGGTTTTCTATCCAAATCGAAGATATTTAGCAGCTACCGCCGCTTGTTGGTGAATCAGGCCAAAGAGGAGTAATCCGATGCGTTAACCAATGTTATGTATGGTGGGGTCTATATTTGTACATGGAGAATAAAGGTTGTAAAAACAGGAATTTTAAATTACATACTCAATCGCAAGGCTAATTCATTACTTTTACCACAGGCATTAATTGCTCGCAACACGCTTTGGCAAACAACCATACCAGCCATACCAAATTGAACCTATTGGCCTACTTGGGCAAGGTGTACCACTACCGCAAAATGGTGCGCACCCTTGTGCGCCGCGACCTCAAGAAACAATATGCCCAAACGTTTCTGGGCGTGTTGTGGTCGGCTATACAGCCCGCCATTGGCTTGGTGGTGTTTACGTTGTTTTTTGTCTACATTTTTAAGATTGATACCAATGGTATTGCTTACCCTTTGGTGGCGCTAACGGGTATTGTGCCTTGGTTTTATTTTCTCAATGTGGTTTCATCGGCAGGCAATTCGCTGACCGATAACCAAGACCTGATAAAGCGGCTATATTTCCCTCGATTGATATTCCCATTGGCTAAATCCATTACCGCTTTCGTCGATTTGGGCATTGCTTTTGTACTTTATACCCTGTTGGCGGTATTTTACGGTCAATTGCCCGGAAAAGCCATCCTACTTTTACCCGTCTTTTTGGGTATGTTGGTATTGTTGGCGCTTACGCTAGGTATTTGGTTGGCAGCGCTCACTATCCGTTTCAGAGACTTGCAAAACGTGGTGCCCTACCTGCTCAATTTAGGTATATGGGTTACGCCGGTGTTTTACCCTGTAAGTGTTGTGCCGCAACCAATACAGCCTTATTTGCATTGGAACCCGATGGCCGGTATTATTGAAGGTTTTAGGTACAGTTTATTGGGCACCGGCAATTGGGATATGGCCTACCTCTACCCCTGGCCGTTTGTTTTGATTGCTTTTGTGGGCGGCCTTTTGTATTTTAGAAGAACAGAAACGATAGTTTCAGACTACTTGTAGTATGATAAAAATCATTGACAACGAGTGCAGTGTTGGCTATCATTACACCGTTAACCTTTTTCATTCGCAAAATAAAGATTGATATATGGGCTTTTTAAGCAGACTTTTCGGCGGCGGTGCAGATACAGCCGTGAAAGAACCAGTAAAAGCAGCAGCACCTGCGCCAAAACCATTGCCTAAGCTAGGGCAAGATGCCAACAAGTTCCGTCAAATTTTCCGCGACCCAGCGCTTCAAAAGCAATTTGAAGAAGACGGGTATGTAATTGTTCAATTTTTGGAGCCAGAGGAGATTCAAGCCCTGCTCGATTTTAAGAACGGTACTAGACCTGATAACCGCTTCAACACCAATGCCGAAGACGCTACCTATCACTTTACGTTTTTGGACACTAACATACCTTATAAAAAGGAGGTATTCAATACCGTGATGCAGTTTTTTCAACCTGCTATTGATAAGTGGATGATTGATTACAAGCCGCTGATTGTAAACTTTGTATTGAAGGATGCAGGTTATGGCGAAGTGCCCGTGCACCAAAACTGGAACTTTGTGGATGAGGAGAAATTCCGTTCGTTCTCGGTTTGGGTGCCTTTGATGGATACCAATGCCGAAAACGGTACACTGCAAATCATTCCAGGTACGCATACACAAAACTTCCATTACGCCATTCGCAGCCCATGGATTCCTTGGTATTTTAAGGATTTCTCTGATTTCGTTATCAAAGAATACCACCGCCCCTTGAATGTAAAAGCTGGCCAAGCCGTTATTTTTGATGATAGTTTGATTCACTACTCTAGCCCTAACAACAGTAAAGAGCAGCGTATTGTAATCCAAAACATCATTATCCCTGCTGAAACAGAAGCGGTGCACTACTACGTAGACCCAGAGCGCCCACAAGTGCTGCAAACCATGGTAGTGGACAAGGATTTTTATTTGGACTACGATATGCGCGCTACGCCAACAGGCTTTAAGTCGGTTGCCGAAGAACCGTATGTCGACCGCACCGTTGACAAGGAGACCTTTATTGCTATGATTAAGGCCAAGGGCATCGATAAGAAGTAAATGCTAAAGTAAAAAGCGACCAATGAAAGTGGTGAACGATGTAGATGCGGTGGAACGCTATTATGACGAGTGGACCGGCCGTTATCTGGAGGTTTATGGCGACATGATTCAAGCGTTCCGTAGTGCCGACGATAAGGACACCCTTGGTCGCATAGCCAATAGCATTGGCTTTAAACCCGGCGAGCATATATTGGATGCAGGCTGTGGTGTAGGCGGCCCAGCAAGGTTTTTTGCCCAAAACAACGGTGTAACCGTTGAGGGCGTTACCGTAAGCCAAGTGCAAGTAGATACCGCAAAGGAAAAAAACCTTGCGGCTGGCTTAGACGATAAAATCAAAATTAAGAAAGCCGATTTCCATACCCTTACCGAGCACTTTAACCGCGAGCGGTTTGATAAGGTATTGTTTCTCGAATCGTTGGGCCATTCCAAAGAACCTGAGAAAGTATTGAAAGGTGCTTTTGATGTGCTGAAACCGGGTGGCTATGTGTATATCAAAGACTTTTACGCCAAAGAAAGCGATAACCCAGAATACCAAGCGTATATTGACAGGTTGGTAAACAACATCAATGTGGCATATAGCTACAATACGCTTGACCTAAATGTGGTGCTTAAAGCCATGCGCAGGGCGGGTTTTGAGGTGGAGTTTATTCGCCCGGTACCCATTGAGCATGATATTGAAGTAAGGGCCGATTTTGAATCGAAATTCGGTATTGACCTGTTCGAAGGGGGGTTGGATTTCCCTTATGCCGATTGGTTAGAAATAAAGTGCTGGAAACCTACTTATCGTTTCAAAAACCAAAAGCAATTTGTAGATGAGAACCTACAGACTACTTATGATAAGCAGGGTTTTGTAACCACGCCATTGCTAAGCGCCGATGAGGTAAAACAATTATCTGATTGGTTTTATGCCAACCAGCCCGATACGGGGGGCAACTTCCAGGCCACTATTGAGATACAAGATGCCGAGTACCGCCGCAAAGTAAACGCGATGGTAAAGGAGGTAATTGGCAGCAAAATAAAGAAACTATTGCCGGGCTACCGTGCCATAGTGGGTGGGTATGTAATAAAACCACCTGCTGAAGGCGGTATCAAAAAAATGCATAGCGACTGGCAATATACCGACGAAACCGTGCAGCCGAGCTTCTCGGTTTGGGTGCCGCTGTTGCCTGTAAACAAAGAGAATGGCGCCATGATGTTCATACCTGGCAGCCATAAACATGCAGCCTTATTGCGCGGGCAACATACCGTAAACGCCTACGACATTATTGAGCCGATATTGAAAGCCGATAGGGTAGTAACCATTGAGCAACCACCTGGCGAAGCGGTGATATTTGACCAGCGCATTTTGCATGGCTCGGGCGAGAACTTTACCACCGTGCCGCGCTTGGCCATGACCCTCACCATTGCCCCCGTGGATGCTGATTTGCTGCATTTTTATCGCGACCCTGTTACACAGGCGCACAACACCATGACCAAATATGTGGTGCCTGAGCATTTTTATCTCGATTATGATTTCAACTTCCCACCCGATGAAAAATACAAGGTGGGTGAAGTAGTGGATAAGAATTTGGATTGGGTAGTGAGCAATCTCAAAACAGAGTATGCCAAAGGCGATGGGCCTTTGTTTGTAGAGAAAATGCGAGAGAAACCCATTTCTGCCAGACGGGTGATGATAGCTGAGGCAGATGAAAGGGCTATGGAAGAAGAGGGTTTCGTTATCAAACCTTTTCTCAGCACCGAAGAAATTACCTACATGCAAGGCTTGTGGGACCAAGAAACGGCAGGCCTCACCCAAAGCATGGTGGCCACAACCATGAGCACCAATAAGGCTTTCAGGGAGCATTTGCACGCCGAAATTTGCCGCATTTTTGCGCCAAAGCTTAATGCCATACTGAAGGATTACAAGCCATTGAGCGGCGCGTATATCATGAAACGCCCTAGCCCCGATAGTGCTTTGGTAACGCATTTCGATTGGATGTTTGTGGACGAGCGCCGCTATGCAAGCATGCACGTGTGGGTGCCTTTGGTTGATGTAGATGCCACCAATGGAGCGTTCCAGATATTGCCGCGTAGCCACAATATGGTAAATGCTTGGCGCGGGCAGAATACGTTGGATTCTATCTTCTTCAACAACAGAACCATTAAAGCTGGTGCCGCTCTGACGCTGAATATGAAGGCTGGCGAGGCATTGATTTACGACAACCGATTAATTCATGGCACGCCACCAAACACTAGCCAGAATGATAGGCTAGCGGCGGGATTGGTTATGATACCTAATGAAGCAACGCCAATACACGTATATACCCCAGCTGAGAAAATGCATGATGAAGATGTGGAGGTATATGAAGTGGACGAACAGTTCTACTTCGACCACGACATTCGGGAGCGACCGGTAGGATATAAGTTCATTGAAAAGGTGCGCGATACGCGTCGCGGTGAAACGTTCCGTTTGTTGGAAGAGGCATTTTTGGAGCCAATCAAGAAAGTAGTTGAGCCTGTACACGAGATTGCTGCACCAACAACCGAGGATAATGCCTCATTGCTTCAAAAGCTAAAAAGGACTGTTTTTAAGTAATGCGCACCATTTTTAAAAATAGCGCCCACCAAGAGCAATACAACCGCGATGGTTTTATTCGTTACCCTTTGCTATCAAGCCAAGAGATTACCGATTTGCTGACCGTTTACAAGGAGCTAAACTCAGGCTTAGAGGGTAATAAGTTTTATACCTCGCATACTAGTGGCGATGTGGCCTACAAAACCAAAGTAGACCAAGCTATTAAAGAAGTGCTGGTGCCTAAGTTGTGCGATATTTTTGAGGATTACAAACCCGTGTTTGGCTTCTATTTGGTAAAATCGCAAGGCTCAGAGACCTTAGATTTGCACCTCGATTGGCAGTTTGTTGATGAGCGCCAGCATGCTGGGTTCAATATGTGGTGCCCATTGGTGGATGTGAATAAAGAAAACGGTGCCATTTTCGCCATCCCCGGCAGCCACAAGCATATTAAAATATTGCGTGGCTGCAACACCCCTAACCCTATGTGGTATGTGGATGGAAAGGTAGATAAAAACCAAGTACAAACCCTTCCGCTTAAAGCGGGCGAGGCTTTGGTTTTCGATTTGCGCCTAGTGCATGGTGCCTGGCCCAACACCTTGCCACAGCAGCGCATTGCAGTGGGTATGGTTGCCATTCCGCAAGAGGCGGATATATTGCATTTTTGGACTGAAAAGGAAGAACGAGGGCACAAGGATATTGAAGTGTACCGTATGCAGCCCGAATACTACATGCTCAATCACAACGGCCAACGCCCCCCTGCCGAAAGCCTTATTGGGCATTGGGATGACACCTTACGCGAGCAAACCATTGCCGACCTAAAAAAAGCCTACACCCAAAAGCCTTCGTTTATCAAGCGGCTGCTTGGTGCTTTGGGGTAATATTAGCTAATTCGTTTAACTTAGTTGAGCAGTTATCTAAATTGCCGAAGCAATGAGCAAAATCAAAAACATACATCCAGGTGAGATTCTAAAGGAAGAATTTTTGATTCCCCTCGGAATAAGTGCCTATAGATTATCAAAGGACTTAGATGTGCCTCAAACACGCATATCTGGTATTTTGAAAGGAAGTAGGCGAATAACTGCTGACACTGCACTTCGGTTATCACGTTATTTTGGTAATTCAGCTAAGTTTTGGATGGGCCTGCAGGATGATTTCGATTTAGAAGAGGAAAACAATAACATACAAGGAGCTTTGGAAGACATTAAGCATTTTAATGCTAATGCTGCCTAAAAATAGGATGCTTTTATCATGACCCAACAACCCGAGCACGTAATTATTGTAGATAAGGTAACCAAGCGGTTTCGCATGTATGCTAACTACCGTGCGAGCCTTGCCGAAACGCTGAAGGATAAGGTAGGTGCTTTACTGGGCAGTAATGGCAAGCAAAAGTTAGGCGATAAGGTAGCCCTTAATGAAGTTTCCTTTGCCATAACTAAGGGTAGTACCGTTGGCATTATTGGCCGCAATGGTTCGGGTAAGAGTACCTTGCTGCGTATGCTAGCGGGTATTACTGAGCCTACATCGGGTAGCATTGAGGTGAAGGGCAAAGTGACCAGCATACTTGATATCGGTTCGGGTTTCATTGCCGACCTTACTGGCCGCGAGAATGTAATGATGGCAGGCAGCTTGATGGGAATGGATGACAACCTTATCCGTCAACGAATGGATGAGATTGTATTGTTCAGCGAAATTGGCGACTATATTGACGTGCCCGTAAAATACTATTCTAGTGGCATGTACTTGCGCTTGGCGTTTTCTTTGGCCGTGCATTTAGATATGGATGTGCTACTGATTGACGAAGTAATTGAAGTAGGCGATGAAGCCTTTAAAATAAAGAGTTACAACAAGCTAAAGCAACTTACCGGGCAGGGCCATACCATCCTCATCTGCACGCACAACATGCGTTCGGTGGCTGAGTTGTGTACCGAATGCTTGGTAATAGAGCAAGGCAAACTGATTGCCCAAGGCGACCCACAGCAAATGGTGGAAGCGTATATCGAGAAAATTTGGAGCAATAGCTACGAGCTGGAGAAAGGCCAAATACCATTAGCTTATCTTGAGGCAGAATTAAGCAAATTCCCCACTAACGAATGGCTCCAACTCACGCATTTTGTATTCAATCAGGATGGTGAAACGGAGCAGTTATATACCGATAAAGCACTTAATCTAACCCTTCGGTACCGCAAGCTAAAACCCGATGCCACTATCAATGCCAGTATTTGGGTGTTCGATGCCATGCACCGCCCTATACTATCTGGCAACAGTATGCCTTTGGAGCCGAGCATTACAACGGATGCAATTGGCGAATACGAGATGGCGGCCCATTTCCCTGCCAACTTTTTCAATAAAGGATTGTTCTTTTTGAGGCTGCACTTCATCAAAGACAACGAGCGCCTCATACACGAGCACCCCAACCACCTACCTTTTAAAATGCACCTCCGCCACACCGACCCCAACAACCTAAAAATGGATGGCCGCGTAGGTAGCCCGCTATATATGCAACTGCCTTGGGAGAAGCGGTTTAGGGGTTAAAGAGAATAATCCTTTGCTACTCTAATCATTTGATGTCAATGAAAAAGACAGTATCAATAAAGAAAAGATTTTCATTCCTTACAAGCACATTTTCATCATGCATATCTTCCAGTATTAGGCCAAGGTTTTGGCTATAATAGTCGTTCCTTTTGATGTTTTCAAAGCCATTTTTCTCTAAAAAGGTCTTAACATCACTAAGATCTGTAACTGCATCTGTAATAATAAAAGGTTGTTCCAACACTGCAAGTAATTCGCCATCAGCCATTATGAAGGCAAGTAGTAAGTATCTAGTATCTAGAAATAATAGATTGTGTATGAGGATACTATTAAGAAAAGCTAGCCAAGTAGAATAATAAATGGCATCGTTTAGCTTGATGACTGTATTTCTTGTAGTACTGAAATGTATTTTAGCTTCGCCCCCTTCTGTAAGAAAATTTTCATCCGACAACTCTTCTTTAAACCAAAGATTATTGTCTGTTGCAAAATCAATTAGGCAGTTTTTCTGTGCTTCTTTGATGATTGATTCACCTTGGAAGCTTCTTGTAACTTTTGTATTTGTGCTAAAGCGCCCTGATAAGAAATTTCGGGCTGCTGTGAGATTATCTTCTCTCCCAAGGATGCTCTTTCCTCGAATGATAGTTTCAAGTTCTTCGTGCTTTTCATGGGTTATCATTTAGTATAAAGATAAAACTACTTTTTAATAAAGGCTATTAAACCTTATGAGCTTAACGAAAACCTATTAGTAATAGTGCCCCAATCAACTCTTGGTTCAGACTATTTCCTCAACACACAATCCCCAATAACCAATACATCCATACCACAACCATAGAACGCCGAAACGGCATCGATGGGGGAGTGGACGATGGGCTCGTTGTCGCGGTTGAAGCTGGTATTGAGCACTACGCCGTGGCCATTGAGCTTTTTGAAGTGCTGCAATAATTGGTAATAAAGGGGGTTTTGTCGTGTATTAACGGTCTGTATGCGGGCAGTGCCATCAACGTGCGTAATAGCAGGCAACTGCTTGGCTGCCGCGGGTTTCACGTTGTAAGTAATGGTCATATACGGGGCAATGGCTTGTGCACCCTCAAAGTATAGTGTTGAATCTTCCTCTAATACCGATGGGCAAAATGGCCTAAACGACTCGCGGAACTTGATTTTAAGGTTTACCAACTCTTGCATATCCGCGCGGGTTGGGTCGGCGAGGATGCTGCGACAACCAAGGGCGCGGGGACCAAACTCATCCCTGCCCTGCACCCAGCCCACTACTTTGCCAGCGTGTATGGCTTCGGCTGCAATTAAGGCAGGGTCGGCAACGCGCTCGTAGGTGGCATGTAGTTGGTCCAGTATATGGCTTATTTCCTGGTTGCTGTATCCCCGGCCCCAATAAACATTATCGGTAGGCACTGGCTTTTGCCCTACTGCTGCTGAGGCCAACATAGCTGCACCTAACGAAATACCCGCATCGCTGCTGGCGGGTTGAATAAACAGGGCCTCCACTTCGGGCAGGTCCATGAGTTTTTGGTTGACCACACAATTGAGTGCCACGCCGCCCGCTAGGCACAACTTGCGGATGCCAGTCTGTGCTATGTAATGCTTTACGATATTGGTAATGGCTGCTTCCAGATGCCATTGTGCACTGGCGCCAATGTTCTTGAACCGTTCGTCCAACGCTTCGCCTTTGCGGCGGTTAGTGCCCAGTTTGTCCATCAACTTCTGATTGAAAAACATCTCCTGTTTGCTGGGTTGTGGTTGGCCGGGTTTTATTTCTACTAAGTAACTAGTATCCAGCGTATATTGGCCTTCATCGTGCAAGCCCAATAGCCAATCGAAATTATAGCTACCGCCATCGCCATAGCTCGATAGGCCCATCAGTTTGTACTCGTCGCTATCTTTCTTAAAGCCACAATATTGGGTTATCAAGCTGTAAAACAGTCCCAAGCTGTTGGGTCGCTCAAAGCGGTGCAATAGCTTCAGTCCATCGGCATTACCTATGCTTACTTGTGTGCAAACGCCATCGCCAGAGCCATCAATGGATATTACTAACGCCTCATCATATCCTGCCGCATAAAAGGCACTGGCACTGTGGCAATCGTGGTGGTGGTAGCGCTGTATAGTGGGCACATGGCCAAAGGTGTTTTTGAAATACCCTGTAAGCACCTCTTGGTATTGATCGCCCCAAGTGCTGCCGTGGGTGGCTACTATGTCAATGTCTTGTATGGTAATTCCGCCAATGCTCAATACTTCCACAATAGCACGTTCAGGCAGTTGGTTGGGCGAGTTTTTTACCCGGTTAAGGCGCTCCTCTTCAATGGCGGCAATTACTTCGCCGTCCTTCATCAGTACGGCAGAGATATCTTGATACCCCATGCGCACACCACCATTTATACCGAGTATGTACATGCTTAGCGCCCGTGTTTGTAGTACTTCAAATAAGCAACTTTTGGCAATAGGTTCATTTGCGACATAAGCCATACCATTGGCCTAGCTAGCTTTATTAGTGGGTAGCTGGTTGGTAGGTCGTGAAAGTCTTTAGCAGGCAATGCCAAGTAGTTATCAAATTCTTCTTGGGTAATGCCCAAACGCTTAATGCAAAGCTGTATCACCTTTGGGTCTTCAATGGCGTATATACCATGTGCTCTCGCCAAAGCATCTTCTCGCTTCAATTCACCATTGCGCACCAGTGCCGAGTCGCTGTTCATGTTCATATCAATATTGAACTTCACCCGGTGCACATATTTAATCAAGCTGTGGTATAGGTCGTCAAAGTAATGCGCGCCAGGGTATACCCATTCTAAGTTTTCGGTGATTATTTTCTCTGCCGTTGGGCGGTGATAATCGCTGTAATACATTGGGGTAAACGTGCGGATGCCACGCTGAACGGTGTAATAGAACATCTCCTTTACGCCCATATTAAAGCCTGGGTCGTTGGGGGTCCAAGGGCGCAGGGGCAGGTCGCTGTGCATTTTATGCACTGCCCGCAGGTAGTCGCCATCAAAGTAAGCCCACGAAAGCGGTTTCACGCCTTCGGTGCGGAACGATTGCCCAATCAATATATACTTTACGTTTTCTTTAGCAGCTACCCCAAAAAGCGATGACGCAATACCAATGTCAGTACCCAAATTCAAATCGGGGCACGATGCTTTCAGGAAATCTATTTTCAGTTGTTTGCCCTCGCGCCAATCGCTGGTAATGGTGCGTAGTTCCACGCCCAGTATGCGGCAGGCGTTTATCATGTTCTCGCCTGCAACAGGGTTATCAAAGCCATCGTTAAAGTGCACGGCAATGGCACGCAGGCCCCATTCTTTTACCACTTTCCATAGCAAGTAAATGCTATCTCTGCCGCCGCTTATGCCTACTACTACATCAAACTTGCGGTTCTTGCCTTTTTCCTTTATCTCTGCAAATATTTTATCTAATATGGCCTTGCCTTTTTCCCCGTTAGGGAACATACCATCTAGTTTGTCCCACAGGTGGCAAAAGTTGCATTCGCCATTATGATCGAAAGAAATACCAGGCACGGTGCTGTCTTGCACACAGCGAGTGCAAATTTGGTAGGTAAGTTCGGGGTGCAACTTACCATTTACTACTACTCCCTTTTCACCTATTTTAAATGAGTTCGTCAAACTGGTAGCCTTTGTTTTTAAGCATTTCGCCTATTTGGGTTCCTTTTTCAGGGCGCTCAGGCACTTCAAACTCAATAGTACGCAATTCGCCGGCAAATTCATTAAACTGCCCTTTGGTTAATACGCCATCTTTGCTCACTACCAAACTGCAGCCCACCATTTTTTTACCCTCGTAAGGGCCGCCCACAATATAGCCCACGCTGGTGGTGCTTACCACCACTAGGTTGTGTAAGCGTGCCAATATCGAGAAAGGCTTTTCCCACTTATCGCGGTAGGGGTCGTCTTCTTCGGTAATATGGTAGTCTACCGTCCATGAGCTGGGCGACAGGATGATTTGTGCACCCATTCGGGCTAGCGTATGCCCAATGTGCAAGGAGTCGCTATAGTTGTCGGCGCATATGTTGAGGCCTATTTTACCAAATGGCGTATCAATTACGTTCAGCGTTTGCCCCACCTGGTAGTATGGGTGCTCCACCACCAGTAGGTTTATCTTTTGCGCTTTGCC
The DNA here is from genome assembly GCA_027486795.1 of Sphingobacteriales bacterium. GTDB lineage: Bacteria > Bacteroidota > Bacteroidia > Chitinophagales > CAIOSU01 > CAIOSU01. Next base: position 50,780 of record JAIXOI010000040.1, read on the forward strand.
GATAATGGTGCCTTGGTTGTCAATAAGCAATGAGGTGTTGTAGTTCACATCGCCTACCTTTTCGGTAAGGCCTACACAAATGTAAATGTTGTGTTCTTTAGCAGCGTTGGTAAACACTTCGCTAAACGGCCCCGGTATGGGTTCGCTTTCTTTCAGCGAGCTGGGGTGGGTCCAAGCAAAATCAATGGTTTCGGGCAGAATGATAATGTCGCAACCTTCCTTGGCGGCCTTGATTATCATCTTTTGCGCGCGCTCAAAATTTCTCCAGGGCTCGCCGCCTTCTACCAATAACTGCCCCAGACCTATCTTTACCTTCATAAGTGTTAGTGTGCCTCTCAAAAATAGTGAAATTATTGTTTTCGATGTTGGCTGATTTTGTTTGAAATGTCCGGCCAACGGCATAAAGTAGCTGATTTTATTGTGGAGTTGAGTTTGAGTTGCTGAAATTCAATTTTCTTTTTAGTATCCTGTTTAAATCGCCCCAATACCGAACCCTCCCCACTAAACCGATGTTTAAACATTTTTATGCGCATCTTTATGCCTAGTTTTGCATCGCAATGACCCGTAAGGAAAAAATACTGTTATCTATTTTAGCCATCATCAAGTTCGTGCACATCATGGATTTTATGATTATGATGCCCCTAGGGCCGCAGCTAATGAAGGCTTTTAACATTAGCCCTGCACAGTTTGGTGCCATCGTATCTAGCTACGGGTTTAGCGCGGGCATATTTGGTTTTGTTGGTGCATTTTTCATCGATAAGTTTGATCGGAAAGTAGCCTTGGTTTATCTGTTTGCTGGCTTTACTATTGGTACCCTATCGTGTGCTTTTGCCCCTACCCATCATTGGTTGATTGCAGCACGTATATTTACAGGGGCTTTTGGTGGTATATTAGGCGCATTGGTTTTGTCCATCGTTGCCGACCAATTTCCCGCCGAGCGCCGTTCATCAGCCATGGGCGTTATTATGGGCGCTTTTTCGGCAGCATCGGTGTTGGGGGTGCCGTTTGGTCTTTATATGGCTTCCATTTACAATTGGCAGGCACCTTTTATGTTGCTGGGTGGTATTAGTATTGCCATTTTTATAGCCATACTATTTGTGGTTCCTAGCCTTCGGGCACATTTAGATCAAGTTAACCGACGCAGCCCTGTTGAGTTTTTAGTAAATATCTACAATAAACGCAGCCAACAATTGGCGCTGTTGTTAATGGTGCTGTTAATGTTCGGGCAGTTTAGTATAGTGCCGTACATAGCCCCATATATGGTGAGCAATGTGGGCTTTACCGAGCTGCAACTTACCTACATATACTTGTTGGGCGGAGCGGTTACGCTTATCACTTCTCCGTTAATTGGCCGGTGGGCCGACAATGTGGGCAATGTGAAGATGTTTACCATTATGGGCTTACTTGCATTAATTCCCATTGCTTTAATAACCAATTTGCCGCAAGTGCCTATTTATGTGGCTTTGATACCCACCACCATGTTCTTCATTTTTATTGGTGGCCGCATGATACCGGCCCTTACCATAATTACCTCAACCGCTATGCCGCAAAACCGTGGTGGATTTATGACCATAGTAACCAGCCTGCAAAACATAGCTTCTGCAGCAGCGGCGTTTTTGGCGGGGCTAATAATCGTGAAAAACGACTTGGGCCAATTGGAGCAATACGCCTACGTGGGCGGTGTGGCTATTACTGCATCTATAGCCTGTATTGTATTGATAAGATATATAGCGCCAGCAACGCTACAACCAGCACCCATCGAAACGCCTATTCAAACAGCACCACCTGCCGATATTCGTGCATAAATGCTGCCTCAAACTTGGCGTGTTGCTCTTCGCTGTATTTCAGCTTTGTAAATAGGTAATCGATAATGGTTGGGTAAATGGCCTCAATGCTTTCCCTATCAAAATATAACCTGCCCGTGCGGCGCACCAAAAAGTCGGCAGGGGTGTATACGAGCTCTTCGGCAATGGCATAATCCAGCTCAGCAAGCAAAAGTTTATTGGCCCAATCGCCTTCTTTGGTTTCGGCGTTAGCCAATATGGTTGGCGTGTTGCTACCATATTTTTCAACTAGTATGCGCGCCTCAATAGGTGCAAGGCCAGTTTGTTCCTGCACTTTTACAACCAGTTGGGCCACTTCGGTAGGGTTTGCAAACTGGCCCCCGCTCAGCTTTATCATGTGAGTGGTGCAGGGTTGGTAGGTCTTTTGCTTTTCTTTGGTTAGTTGGTCGGCTACAATATCAACGGTGCGCTCTGCCATTTTACGAAAACCCGTAAGCTTGCCACCTGCTATAGAAATAACGCCACTCGGGCTATGGAAGATCTCGTCTTTACGGCTCAGTTCAGATGGGTCTTTGCCGTCTTCGTGAATCAATGGCCTTAACCCTGCCCAACTAGAGGTTACGTCGGCCATAACCAGGTTTTGACCCGGTACTATAAAATTGATAGCCTTCAACAAATACTCAACATCGGCTTTATTGGTTTCTGGCTTATCAATAGCGCCTTTGTAATTGGTATCGGTAGTGCCAATGTAGGTTACCTTGTCGCGGGGTATGGCAAATATCATGCGGCCACCGGCCACATCAAAATAGATGGCTTGTTTTAGCGGCAACCTGCTATAAGGCACTACTATGTGCACGCCTTTAGTTAGGTGTAGGCGCTTACCTTTAAGTGAGTTGTCGCTTTGGCGCAGCTCATCAACCCACGGACCAGCGGCATTTACTATTTTGTCGGCTTTTATGGCAAAGGTTTTGCCGCTAATGGTATCTACCACATGGGCACCTACTGCTTTTTTGTTGTCGTACACAAAACTATTGGCCTGCAGGTAATTGAGTGCCACCGCGCCTTTTGCCACGGCTGTTTTCAATACTTCAATTACCAAGCGGGCATCGTCGGTGCGGTATTCTTTGTACAGGCCACCTCCTACCACTACCTCATCGCGAAGCAATGGCTCTTGTTTCATGGTTTGCTCTTTACTAAGCATTACGCGGCGCTCGCTGCGTTTTACGCCGGCCAAAACATCATACACATACAAGCCAACTGAAGTAGAGCCTTTGCCCAACGAGCCTTCTTTGATAATGGGCAATAGCATATTCTCTGGGTGTACTACGTGCGGGGCGTTGCGCCAAATAATGTCGCGTTCGCGGCCCACTTCGCGCACCAAAGCAATTTCAAACTGCTTAAGGTAACGCAGGCCGCCGTGTATTAGTTTGGTGCTGCGGCTGCTGGTGCCCGAGGCAAAATCGTGCTTCTCTATTAAAGCCACCGTCATGCCACGCGCCACCGCATCTAGGGCAATGCCGGCACCCGTTATGCCACCCCCAATTACTAAAAGGTCAAAGGTTTGTTGTTGAAGTTCTTGGATGGTTTCTTCCCTTTTAAGGGATGACAATTGTGGATGGGCCATGGCAGATAATAATACCTGCAAAGGTAACGGATAATGAGCGGTTTTGTTGAGTTTTGGGCTGAAAACTGAGTGTTATCAGCTTACTTTTTGGACATTTTCAGGTTCAAAACGCCAAATACTTTTCATTGCCTCCTAGTTTACTCACAAAACAACAACTGGAAATCAGCTTCAGAAATGCTCAACGAGTCCCCACTGTTACTATACAACATTGCCGAAAACTCGCCCCGAGCCATCAACTGATAAGTTGGGCTGTAAGTTTGTACATAGTTGTTGGCAGTAGAAACTGCATCCTCAGAAAAACGAAACGAAAACCTATTATCGGTAGCAATGGAGCCCCAAGGATAGTTTTGGGTGGCGTATCGTTCGTTGGTGGACAGGTTTGTAGCGTCTATGGATAAACCAAAACCACTATTCTCGGCAAAAGGCACATTACCCACATCAAGAGCGGTAATCCCATCAAAGCTCTGGTGTACCCAGTTCTGTCCATCATCTTGCAAACTGGCCTTATCGGCCGTGGTCTTGTAGCTAATGGTTATTGACCATCCCTTGGTATTTGACAATATCCTTGAGCTGTATATCAAAATGCACGGGCTATCAATAGATGCCTCACAAAAGCTTTGGAAAGAGCAATCGTTTGCATTCCTTGCGGCAACGTTCTCCAACTCAACATAATCACCATTCAGCTTAGCTTTGATGCCATAGCCTGCATCAAATGGGTCTATATTATCCTTTTTGCAGGCAGTAAGACTTACTGTTAAAGTGCAAAACATGACCAATAACAACCTAGTCATATAATATGATTTATCGACAAGTTAATCATAATTCTTGTTATCAAACTATTGCATCGCTAATAACAGACTCTATGCATAGCCATTTCGCTAAAGAACCCTTAAATTTGAACCGACCCAAAACCCCATATCCATGGCAAACGAGCAGAAAACCTACACCGATAAAGCCCCAAAACCCGTGGGTGCATACCCGCATAGCCATAGGGTGGGCAATTTGCTGTTCCTGTCGGGCATAGGGCCGCGCAAACCGGGCACAAATGAGATACCGGGCCTAAAGTTGGATGAACAGGGTAATATACTGGAGTATGATATTGTGGCGGAGTGCCATAGCGTTTTCGCTAACGTGCGCACTGTGCTAGAAGAAAGCGGCAGCAAATGGGAAAATTTGGTAGACGTAACCGTGTTCCTTACCAACATGAAGGCCGACTTTAAGCAGTACAACGAGGTATATGCCGAGTACTTTAAAGATGCACAGCCCTGCCGCACTACGGTAGAAATAAAAAGCCTGCCCACGCCCATTGGCATTGAGCTAAAGTGTATTGCTACTATTGATTAAGGGCATCTTCGGTGGCTTTGCGGCCCCAGTCTTGTAGTTCTTGCTCGCTCCAAAGCTCCGGGAAAAAAGTAACCCTGCGGGCGCGTGCCGGCAAGTACTGTTGCCAGTTGGTGCCGCCGCTGGCCTTAATATCTTGCGGCTTTTTCATGAGGTAGCGCACCGCGCTTTTGTAGTGCATGCTAGGCCACTCCACGTTGGCGGCATGATCAAAGGCACGCATTTCGGCAATTACTTCTGGGTTTTGTTGGTCTGCTTCGGGTAGGCGGTGGTAGCGTTCTAGCACATTGGTATCTCTATATTCGGCCAAAAGGCGCTTAAACTCTTCGGCATACTTCAATTCAAACTGGCGCAAGGTAAGGGTTTGCTTTCCTGATGCCAGCTCGGTAGCGCCTTTTTTCCAGTAAAGGTTGTTGTATAGTTCGTCGGGTGTGGCACTAGCCATGGCCTCGCGGGTTTCGTAGGCGGTTAGGTAGCGGGTCTCGGTGGCGGCAATCTCTATCATGCGGTATTGAGCGCTCTGGAAACCGCTAGCAGGCAACAACGCCATACGGAAACTTAGGAACTGGTCCTTGTCCATGCCATCCACCATTATCTCGAAGCTCGATATCAAGGCTTTGTAGTAACTATTGATGCGCTTTAGTTGTATTATCAATTGCTCACCAGTAAGCACTTCTGCTTTAGCCACTTGTTCCAGGGCGTGGCGTATGAGTTTCATGTATAACTCTGTTATCTGATGGTACATAATGAAAATCTTCTCATCAGGGAACGGTGTGCGGGGTGTTTGCAGGTTAAGCAGTACATCTAAGTGGATGTAATCCCAGTAGGTAAGGTAGTCGGCATACAGCAGCCCATCAATGTACGAGAGCATATCTTGCCCCATTACGGCATACTTGCCTTGCAGTTTTACCAACCGCTCTTCTAGTTCGGGTGTTATTTCCATCGTTCAAAGATGGCATTTGCTGGGTGAAATAGCAAATAATGCCTAACGATTGTTAGCTGACTTTGGTTAGGTATCAAGGCAGTCGCTATACCTTAGCCGTTTTAACAGCCTTAATGCGGCGCAGCCTATCGCGGGCAGCTTGCTTGCGCTTGCCCAATTGGTACAGCACTTGGAAGATTAAAAACACGGCCAAGAAATAGCCTAGTGCCAATAAGGTATAGCCAAAGTTCCAATCGTTTTCGTAGTAAGGGTAGATAAACATTACAATGCCCACCGAGGCCAATGATACACTGCCCAACAGAACGGCTACCCAAGTATCGCTCATGCCCAGATAGGCTAGGTGGTGGGCTATGTGGTCTTTGCCGCCCACAAACGGCGATTGGCGGCGTGCCAAGCGCCTAATAACTACAGTACCGGTATCGCATAGCGGTACTATAAACAGCAGCAGCGGGATAACGAACTGCCTTAAATCGAACATACCGATAAACGGTGTGCGTATGTTCCAGAAGAACATGATACTGATGGCTGCCAAAAACACGCCCAGAAACTGGCTGCCTGTGTCGCCCATGTACATACGCGAGGGGTGCCAATTGAAGAACAAGAAGCCAATTAATGCCCCCGAAACGCCCAACATGATTACGATGTACGAATTGTCGACCGTGCCATTGAGCAGGGTAAGTACCATAGCCCCAAGCAATATGGTTATGCTCACGGTGCTGGTAATAGCATCCATGTTATCGAGCATATTGATGGAGTTCATCAACCCAATTATCCAAAGGATGGTGAAAATGTAGTTAAACTCTAGGCTTTCGGTTACCGGTATGGTGTAGCTGGTAAGTATGAGTAGGTTGGCACAGGTAAACTGCCCAATGAACTTAACCAATGGGTTGGTATTGTAGGCATCGTCGGCCAGACCAATCAAAAAGCCCAAGCTGCTGGCAGCCATAAGACCAATGAGCTGTTTGTTGAAGTATGAGCCATCTGCTCCGCCACCACCGCCAACTACCCCAAGCACCGATAGGGAAACTAGAAAGATGATATAGAACGAAAACCCGCCCAAAGAAGGCTTGCTACCCAAACCCCAACGCACTTGGCCGGGACCTCCACCTTGGTCGCGCATGCCCAAATTACTTGAGAAGCGCAATATTAAGAAGTTGATAAGTATAGAAAAAGAGATCGCAATGACGAAGAACATGCCATAGAAAAGGTACTTATATCCCAATTCAGTCTCCATTGCTATTTCTTACCGAATATTTTGTTCAAGAATGTACGTTGTGGCTTGGTCTCGTCAGAGTAATAGCCGAAACCGTAACCGTAACCGTAGCTATACCCATAGCCACCATAACCGTAGTAGTAGCCAGATACGCCTCTACCCACGTCGTTTAAAATTACTGATAAATTTTTAACTCCGTTCTCGTCAATTAACGTATCTAGGTTGGTTATGAATGCTTTATCCGAGTAATCGGCCCTGAAAATGTAAATTGGGTAGTCGGCATTTTTTATTACCTCCAATCCATCGGTTACCAGCCCTAATGGCGGCGTATCAAACAATACAAAATCGTATTGTTTTTTAAGCTCTTCTACTACTTCCTTCAACTTATCGCTCAGTATAAGCTCGGCAGGGTTAGGCGGTATAGGGCCCGAAGTGATAAATTTTAAGTTGCCAATTTCAGTATCGTGCACGCACTCTGCTATGGTATGCTTGTTTATGAGCATGGTGCTCATACCTTTATCGTTTGGCACGTTAAATATCTTGCTCAACCGCGGACGGCGCATATCCAGATCCAGTATTATTACCTTTTTGTTTAAGAAGGCTATAATAGCGCCAAGGTTGATGGCAATAAATGTTTTACCCTCACCCGATATGGTAGAGGTTATGGCTATGGTTTTTGGGTCGTCTCCTTTCGATATGAACTGCATGTTGGCCCTCAGTGAGCGCAATGCTTCCGATACTATCGATTTAGGGTTTTGGTTTACTACTATTGATGTGCTCGGTATTTCGCTATATACGGTAGGTACCATACCCAACATGATGGCCTTGGTGCGGCGCCTTACATCCTCAACCGAGGTAATGGTGGTATGCAGCATGTAGCGGAAAGCCATAATCAACACACTTAAAATAGAGGCAATGGATATTGAAATAAGCCAAATGACTGCTTTTTTGGGCGAGGTAGGCACATTGCTGGTACTGGCCCCATCTAGTATAATGTAGTCGGAAATGATACCTGCCCTAGCAATGTTGTATTGGGCTTGCTTATCGAGCAAGCTCAAGTATATTTCTTCGGTAAGTTTGTATCTCCTATTTAACCGTATAAATTCGGCCTCTTTTTCGGGCATGCTCAACAAATCGTTTAAGAAACGGCTATGCTGGGCGTCAACATTTTCTTTCTCAAACTTTAGTTTAATCAATAGGTTTTGAATCTCGTTGTACAAATAGTTTTGTATTTCATCGAGTCTTCTGGTTAGCATTATTACTTTAGGATGAGCCTCTGAAACGTCGAGCAACATTTGGTCGCGTTCTTTTTCAAGTTCTTTTAGCTCGTCAATAAATCCATACAACTCGCTGGTTTCTTTGTTGAACAAGGATGGCGAAATGCTGCGAAGGTCCTTCAAGCTCTCAAGGTACTCAAAGTACCATTGGGCTGTTTTGGTTCGCCCATCAAGTTCATATTGGCGCGATTCTAATTCGTAAATCTGGTCGACCATTTGCCCCATAGTTTGGGTTGGGTCAATAAACCCATTCTCAACCCTAAACTTTTTCAACGAGTCTTGAAAATCGGCAAGCTGAATGGAAAAGGTATCTATCTGATGTTCAATATATTGCAATATATTTACGGCGCTTTCCATTTTGCGCTCCACATTGTACTTAATAAACTCACTGGTAACTACCGAAACTATATCCTGTGCCTTAAGCGTGTTTTGGTCGATGTAGCCAATGCGCAACGTTTTGGTAGTTGTGCTTAATGGCTCAACGGTTATGTTTGATGATATCTTTTGGATCAACAATTTTTTATCGTTGATGGTAAAGAAGTAAGGTTTCCCTAAGTGATCGGTAATATTGCCTTTTAAGTTAGGCATTAACGATATTTTGATTTCAAAAGCACCTGTTTTGCTTTCGAAATAATCATTGAATAGGAATGTTTCGGTTTGTTGCTGGTTTTGGTAAGTATATATCAGGGTGTACTTAGTAGCATCAATAAAATTAATGTGTATTTCGGAGTTGTATATTCCAGGGTCGTTCACTTTTTTCACGTCAACTTGAAAAGGGGAACCTTGATATACCTCGGTTGATAAGAAACCTGAGCGCCCTTCAATATAATAGCTCACATCCAGCTCCATTCTTGATAACGCCCTGTTGAGCAGCAAGCTAGATTTTACAATCTCTATTTCGCGCAATAGGTCATCGGTATTGGCCGACAACAGCTCATCAAGGCCTAATATATCTGCCGTTTTTTCGGCTTTGAGCATTAAGGTTGAATTTGCTTGAAACGTGGGTGGGGTGTAGCGTAAGTATAGCAGCACCAAACCTATGGATAAGGCAAAAAGAAAAAACACCCATATTAAACTGCGCCTAACAATAGATAAGAACAACCCAAGGTTGAAATCGTTACCAATGGCAGCTTGCAATACTGTTAATATGGAAGATTGGTTCTGCATGCTCAGTTATCGTCTTACCAGTATTATTACTGTAATTAAGGTGGTTACCAACGAAAGCACAGGGGTTACTTGCCTTAAAAGTTCAGGTGCTATTTGGGTGGTAGGTTGCACTACTACCAAATCGTAAGGTTGAATAATCATGCCTGCATCTTTTAGCCCAGAAATAGTAGAAAGATCAATCCTTTTAATCATTGGGTTGTTATAATCGCCTCTTATTACCCTTACTTTATGAGCTTTCGAATCATTTGTTAAACCACCTGCCAATGCAATAACCTCTATAAGAGTCGTGTTTTCGGTTGGTAGGTTTATTACTTGCGCGTTGCCCCTGCCAATAAATACAAACGCCCGTCTATTGGTTACCGTGAGCACAATAAAGGGGTCTTTGTATATTACGGAGTATTTTTCTTCTAACAAGTCTTGAAGCTCGATGCGGGTCATGCCCAAAACGTTTAACTCGCCTATTAACGGAAAATCGGCAATGCCATCGGGCCTCACTGGATAGCTTATCCTATTGTTGCCACCTTGGTTTTGGTTGGCATTACCACTTACACCTACTTGTTCCAGCACATCAACAAAACCATATCCATCGCGAGTACCTAATTGGAAGGTAATAATATCGCCCGGCATTAGGGTTTGGGCATTGGCCGATGTATCAACCAGCTCTGTATAGCTGTATTTTTTGTCTTCTCGAAGTAAATAATTGGGAAAAAGCACCTGGCATGACGATGCCAAGAACGAAACAAAAAACAGTAGTAAACCGACGCGAAACAGACTCATTGTATGGTTGTTGGCCAAAATTACATAAATTAATAGGAACTTAAGGGATAAGCGATACCTCCTTGTGTTTCTCTTGCAACAATTTGTAGTACAAATCGCCCATTTGGCGCACCAATCGGGTGTAGTGGTATTTTTCCATCACAAACGATTGGGCATCGTGGCTCATGCGGGCGCGCATACCGTCGTCATTTACCAATGTTAGTAGGTTTGCGGTAAAAGGGTCAAGTTCGTCGCGTGCCGAAAGTAGGGCCGTTCGGCCTTCTTTCACAACATCTTTAATGCCACCAACTGCCGTTGATACAATGGGCTTATCGGCTGCTTGCGCCTCAATTAGACTTACTGGGGTGCCTTCATTGAACGAACAAAGGGCAATGATATCTAAACCAGCGTAGGCATAATCAACGTCTTTTATCCAACTGGTAAAAGTTAGGAGCGCTCTGGGGCCCTTTTCCCCTTCAAAGTTGCAATCTATGCTCAATTCGCGCACCAATGCTTCCAATTTAGGCCTATCCTCTCCATCGCCTATAATAAATGCCCTGATGGTTTTGTTGGTTTGCTCGGCTACTGCTTTAATGGCTTTGATAAATAATGGATGGTTTTTTACTGGCACCAGTCGGCCAACTATGCCAATAGCTATTTCGTTGTCGGCTATTTGATATTGCTGCCTAAAATGGGCGCGCTTTATATCCTTGTCGTGTTGAAAACGAGACAAGTCAAAACCCAAAGGCACAATCTCAACCTTTTTCGGGTCGCAAACTTTAAAGGTTTGGGTAAGCTCTTCTTTTTGTAGCTCGCTTATGGCTATAATGCGGGTGCTGCGCTTGGCCAAATACCGTTCTATCTCCAAGAAAACCCTTGTTTTCATAGGGTTGAAATAAGAATGGAACACATGCCCATGAAAGGTGTGCATTACTATTGGCACATTATTGTTTATGGCCGCAAGCCGCCCCAATGCGCCGGCTTTAGCTGCGTGGGTGTGTACAATGTGCGGCTTAAAATCTTTGATAATATCTTTCACCATACCATAAGCCTTTCGGTCGCGCAGGGGGTTTATGCTACGATGCATATCGGGTATATAGGTTGGCTCAAGCCCCATGCTTTCGGCAATAAACTCTGAACTCTCCTCACTTTCGTCCTTCATGCCCGAAAGCAGCAGGGTCTCAAACTCCCCATCTAGATACCTTGACAGATAAGACGCATTGTAAGTGGGGCCCCCTAAGTTGAGGCGATTGATAATACGGAGTATCCGAGGCTTCGACATGGGGCAAAGTTAGTTGCGGGTGGTTACCGTAATAGGTATTTACGCTTAAATTTAGGCTAAATATTTTTTCCACCAATACTGGAACACTAACAGACCCCAAATGCGAGCATGGCTTTCGCCTGGGTCGTTGGAGTGGAGTTGCTTAATGAGTGCTTGTATTGATGAGGGATCGAAAATACCTTGAGCTTTTATAAATGCCGGGCTCAACAAATCATTTTCTATTAAATCTCGCAAATCGCCCCTAAACCATTTCAGTAATGGTACTTCAAAACCATGTTTGGGCCTATTGAACAATTCTTCGGGCAAGTCGGCTCGGAAAGCATCTTTCAGCATGGCCTTTCGATTGCCTTTGCGCAACTTATAAGCTGCTGGTTGGGTAAAAACAAAATCAACTACTTCCACATCCAAAAACGGAACGCGCACTTCAAGGCTGTTGGCCATGCTCATTAGATCTACCTTTACCAACATGTCGCTTTGCAATACCAAGCCCATATCGGCTCGTAGTACATCGTTTAGCCCGTCATTGCCGTCAAACACCTGCAATACGTGCTGTTTTAAGGCTGTATATTTTTGCACATGGTACTTGCCTTGCCAAGTCGGGGTAAGCATACTCAACGTCTCTTTTTCGCCAGCATAGCCGCACCATCGCCAGTACCGCTCTTTGTTGCCCAATGCTGCCCCTTCGGCAAACCTATCTATTTGGCGTATTAAATTGGTTAGTTTTCCTTGCCTCGATTTAGGCATTATACCCGTTATGGGTTTTATTGCCGCCAACAAGTTGCTGGCTGAGCCCAAATTGCGCAACCGGTAATCGGCCAAGTGCTTGTTGTAGCCGGCCATCATTTCGTCGGCACCATCGCCGCTAAGGGCAACGGTTACTTTTTGGCGGGTTTGCTTGCACAGAATATACACGGCTATGGCCGAAGAATCGGCAAATGGCTCGTCAATATAATCCAAGATGTCAAATAGGTGGTTATATAGGTCGTTGTTGGTGAGCGAAAAAGTAGTATGGTTGGTATTGAATTTTTTGGCTACCAGCTCGGCATACTTGGTTTCATCAAAAAACGGCTCATCGGCATAGCCAATAGAGAAGGTGTTGATGTGGGGGCTGTGCTTGGCGGCTAAGGATACAATTACCGACGAATCGATACCCCCACTAAGGAAGGCTCCCAATGGAACATCGGATATCAGCCGGCGCTTTACCGATGCGTCCAGTAGTTCTTTGAGCCTGTCGCACGCTTGCTCGTAGGTATAGTTGCTAGCATCGCGGTTTTCTCCGGGTTTTGGCAGGCTATAATAGCGTTCGATTTTTATACCTGCTTCACTAATGGTTAGTTGGGTGCCTGGCTCTACTTTGCTTACTTGCCTAAAAATAGTGCGTGGGGCAGGTATATAGTTAAGCTGTAAATATGCATGCAGTGCTTCGGTATCAATTTCTTTTTTGATGTTGAAGGCTAAAAGGGCTTTCATTTCAGATGCAAAAGCCACTTGCTCGTTATCTTGATAAAAATATAGGGGCTTAATGCCGTACCTATCGCGGGCAATAAATACGGTATCGGCCTCCTTATCATAGATGGCAAAGGCGAAAAAGCCATTGAGCCATTGCACGAATTCGGTGCCGTAGTAACGATACAGATAAAGTATAACTTCGGTATCGGAAGTAGAATGGAACTGGATGTTTTTGTCGGCCAAATATTTGGCAGAAAGCTCTTGATAATTAAATATCTCACCATTGAAAACGATAACATATCGCTCAGAATCGTCGGTCATGGGTTGTTGCCCGGCCGAAGAGGTATCGAGAATGGATAAACGAGCATGGCCAAGGGCTACGCTATCGTCGGCAAAATAGTCTTGGCAATCGGGTCCACGAAGGTTTAGCGCTTTAAGGGTTTGCTGCACACTCGTAATATCGGTGTCGCGCAACCCATTTTTTCTGATGATACCTGATAAACCGCACATAGTGCAAAGGTAAGTGCTTATGAATTAGTATTTTTACAGGAGGCAACAAAATGACGACCCTAGACCTATTTTTAGCTCCGATATACTTAATTGTGATATATGCCCTTGCGTATAGCCACAAAAACAAGCACTATAAAGGTCATCCTTTAGAGCCTTACTTTATTCCAGGCCTTACCATTAAAATATTTGGAGCCATTTTATTTGGCATGGTATACCAATTTTATTACCGTGGCGGCGATACTTTTTGGTTTTACCAAGGCATAGAAGTTATTTTTGCCACTTTTTTAGAGGACCCTGCAGCCGCTGTGCAAATTTTGTTTCTAAATGCTTGGGAATGGACACCCGATACGGCCCAATACACCGGTAAAATATGGTGGTTTAAAGACGATAACTCTTTCATGGTTATTAAATTAGGTGGTCTGTTTAGTTTGTTCAGTTTTGGTAGTTATACTATCATTTCCATCTTTTTTGCGCTTTTCTCGTTTTGGGGAATGTGGAAACTGCTCAAGGTGTTTTACGATCGGATACCAGAACTACATAAGCAGTTTGCTACAGCCATATTGTTTGTGCCATCGGTATTTTTTTGGGGCTCGGGCATTATGAAGGATACGATGATGATAGGCTCAATGGGGCTAGTGGTCTACTCTTTCTACATGATTTTTTACAAAAAAGAAAAGCGCATCAAATATTACATCGCACTTATTGTGTTCTCCTATATCATGCTCAAAATTCGGTCGTTCGTATTTTTTACGTTAGCCCCAACATTATTGCTTAGCTTGTATGTATTATACAGCAGTAAGATAAAAAGTGCTGCCGTGCGCACCGTTGTGGCTCCATTTTTGTTGAGCATTATGGCTATCGGTTCTATAGGCGTGATAAGCCTTACCTCAAATGTAAACTCTCGCTATAGCTTAGAAACGCTCGAAAAAAGAGCATACGATACGCAATGGTGGCACAATAAAGTACAGGAGCTAGAAGGAGACAAAGGCTCGGGCTATTCATTGGGCGAGGCTACAACGTCAGTACCGGGCTTGGCTGCGCGTTTCCCGTTAGCGGTGAATGTTACCCTTTTCAGGCCTTACATCTGGGAAATAAATGGCCCAATAATGCTTCAAGCTGCATTGGAAAGTATCGTGGTTTTCTTTATTACGCTCATTACCTTGTTTAAAGTAGGGCCAGGAGGCTTTGTGCGCTACTCCCTCAAAGACCCCATGTTAGCTTTTGCCTTGTCATTTGGTATTCTTTATGCCTTTGGGGTAGGGGTTACTAGTAACAACTTTGGCGCATTGGTGCGGTACAAAATACCAGCAATACCTCTGTATTTATGTGCTTTGTATATACTGCGCTACTATGCAGCAAACAAAGACAAAAAGTTACCCGAATTGGATAAAACCGAGAATTGACCTTCTATTTTTTGCCGGGCTGCCGCACCCATTTGTACCCTCAATGTTTCATCGGAAATGAGTTTGCGCATTGCCAGTTCCCAGGTTTCGGGGGTGCTGCACAAAAAACCATCTTTGCCATCGGTTACAATGCGATTGTTTACGCCCACTGGCGATACTACTGCCGGCATGCCTAAGCTCATGTATTGCAATGCCTTGAAACCACATTTGCCTTTTGCCCATTTATCATCGGTTAGTGGCATAACCCCAAAATTGAATTTTAGCAAATCGGCAATTTCAGTATCCTTTTGCCACGGTACATAAACCATCGATTGAAGCTCAAAGTCAGGTTTGCGGTTGCTGATTACCCTGAACTCGAAATCCAGTTCTTGCTCAAGTTTCCTCAAAACGGGCACCAAGTCATCTAAATATTCAACCGTTGAGTGTGTGCCCGTCCAACCTATTACAACTTTTGAGGTATGTTGGTTCTTAATCTGGTTGTGATGGTGTTCGGTATCAATGGTTGTGGGGTTAAGTACCACATTGGTATTGAATTGGCGAGCATGGTCGCACAGGTACTCGTTTCCGCAAGATACTTTGTGGGCCCAATTACAAATGCTATCAACCTTTTGGTGCCACTTAAGGCCAGCCGCTATTTTGTTGTGCTCCGATGTGTTGGAGAGCCAAATAGCATCGTCAAAGTCATAGATTATCTTAGCACCCAATACCTTAGCCATAAACCACTCAAATATGGGCGGCCCAATGGGTGTTGCTTCACGGTGAAGAAATACGTAATCAAACTTCTGCACCCGGAACATCAATAACTTCCGCCGCATAAAACCACTCAGTATGCCCATTGCCTTGGCAAGTTTATGGCCGGGCTTATAGAGTATTTGCCAAGTTTTGTCGTCCAGAAACGGTGCTATTTCGTATTGAATGCCTGCATTGTCCAATGCTGGGTAATACTGCTCAAACCGGAACCGTTGCGAGGGGGCCTCGCCGTGCGGATAGGGTACTATGAACAGTATTTTCATTTCAATAAAGCTTGGTAAAATGATTTGTATCGCAATACACCTTGCTCTAGGTCGTAATAGTCGTAGGCATACTTGCGCAATAAATCGGGATTGGGGGTTTTAGCAAGCAAAGCCTTCAACGCCAATTGGTATCCTGCCGCATCGGCTTGGGGTATTAACGCACCGCCTTCTGGGTAAGTTTCAATTAGATAATCCAAATCGCCAACGCCGCTCAATGCCACCGCAGGCAGCCCACAGGCCCAGTATTCGCCCAATTTGGTTGGGCTGCGGCCAATTACGCTATAGGTGGGCTTGTATACAATAGTACCTATATCGCCTGCCATTAAGTAACGATACACACCGTTGTAGTTGGCACTAGCCAATCGTACTTTATCAAGCGGTATATTAAACAAAGCCAACTCGGCATCCAATACACTTCTATCGGTTCGGCTCAACACAAGCAGTATTGCACTTGGCTCTAGCAAAAGCATTTCCCTAAATATCTCCAGCAATATATCGGTGCCGTAGTTGCCACCCAGCGAACCGCTGTATAACAGCACTTTGGCATCGGTAGGTATTTTCAGTTCTTGGCGGACTTCGTCTCGGGTTGTCTCGTTAAATGGCGGAAACACACTAAAATCGACGCAAGTGGGTATTACTCCAATTTGTTCTTTCTTTTTGTAGCCTAGCCTTTCTGCCTCAACTTGCCCCGCTACCGTGAGCGATATGGAGAAGTCGCTATCTTGAAAAAATTTGCGCTCTAAGTGCTTGTAGTATTTGTATACGGGCTTGTATATTGGCGAATTCCACAATCCGCTTTCCAGCTTCTCATCGGGCCACCAACCACGCATATCAAAAATGAATTTGCTACCGTACTTCTTTTTGCAGCGGCGACCTAGTATGGGGGTTATATAACCGCGGCAATGCACAATATCAAAGTGGCCGAATTGCTTGTATAGTGCCTGTATTTTGCTCCATCCGGCACTAATGTCATTCAAGGTACTTAGTACAGGTGGGCTTTTGGTGTAAGGCAATGAATGCCAAGTAACGTCATATCCCTCAAGTGATTTAAGTACGGCGTATTTGCCTTTGGCATACAAATCGGGCTTATCGAAGCTTAATATGTGCGACGAAAACCCTTGCTGCGATAGCTTGCGCTGATAGCTCAATACTTGCGACTGGCCCAATGGGTCTGTCATGCCATCGTACGAAAGATATAGAACCCTTGGTTTAGCGCTCATTATACCAATTGATGAATTGCCTTAGCCCTTCTTGTAAAGTGGTATTAGGCTGGTAGCCAAATAGCTGTTGTGCTTTAGTAATGTCGGCATAGGTAATGTCTACATCGCCAGGTTGCATAGGCATTGGCACAATGTTGGGCTGAGCACCCATACCAATATAAATGGCATCAATCAAATCCTTCAGTTTTACGGGGCCATTGTTGCCAAGGTTTACTATTTCATAAACCTTGTTATGGCTCATGAGGTATTGCAGTGCCTTCATGAAACCATCAACGGTATCGGCCACAAAAGTATAGTCGCGGGCAGTGCTGCCATCGCCATACATAGTAATAGGCTGGCCAGCTTTAATCATTTTCACGAACTTGTGTATGGCCAAATCGGGCCGCTGGCGTGGGCCATATACCGTAAATAGGCGCAGGTTCAGTATATCAAAACCATATAAATGGTGGTAGCTGTAATTCATTAGTTCGCAGCTGCGCTTGGTAAAGGCATACGGCGAAATCTGTTCATCAACGCTATCGGTCTCGGCAAAGGGTATCTTCTTATTGTTGCCATAAACTGATGAGGAAGAGGCAAAGAGCATTTTGTTAATGCCCTTGGTGCGCATCCATTCCAATAAATTATTAGTAGCAGTAATGTTGGTATTGATATATGCTACTGGGGCTTTTAAGCTTGGCAATACACCTGCCTTGGCCGCCAAATGGATGATTACATCTACTTTTACATCCAATGCCATTACGGCATCGGTATTGGCTAGGTCAAGTTCAATGAAGGTGAAATTGGCATTAGGCAACAATAACTGTAAGTTTGCCTCTTTGGCTGCACGTGGATAAAAATCATCAAAGTTGTCAATACCCGTTACCGTGTGGCCTTCGGCCAACAAACGCTCCGTAAGATGAGAGCCAATAAATCCTGCGCAACCGGTTATGAGTACGTGATATGCCATATTAGATATGAAATATAAAATTTGAAATAGGAAACATTGCTCCTAATTTGCAAAAGTGCAATGCATTGTCATTCAATTCCAGTCTTTCACATTTCCTATTCCACATTTCTTATTTGATTTCGTTTTTCTCCCACCAACGATGGAGTATTATGGTGAGCCAAACACGGTTGTAAAGATAATCTTTGCCCGATAAATATTGTGCTACCAATGTTTTAACTGCCTCTGGCTGCATTAATCCGGCCTTTTTAATCAAATCGGGGTGGGTATATTGGTCAATCAAATGTCTCAACTCTTTTTTCAACCATTGGTTTATGGGCATGCCAAAACCCCACTTGGGCCTATCAAAATACTCCTTTGGCACGTAATCGTAAAGTACCTGTTTCAATAGGTACTTTAGATTGCCGTCCTTCATTTTTAGGCTTGGGTGTACGTTTAAGGCAAACTCCACCAAACGGTAATCCAGCAGCGGTACACGGCTTTCTAGGCTGTAGCGCATACTGGCGCGGTCAACCTTTACCAGCAAATCGTCGGGCAAATAGTAGCGCATATCAAACACCGCTTGCTCTTCGGCTGGGCTAAGGGTGCGGCCAGTTACATGGTTGTCTTCATCCAACCTTATGTGGCTCTTTTTGTTAAAGTCGGCCGTAAAATACTGTCCAAAATCTCCTTCGCTGAAGTAGTACTGCTCTTGGCTAAAAATATGCGATTTCAATCGGGCTTTATCGGTATACTTAAACATTAAGGCAGCGCGCTGCTTGCGGTTATCGCCCATAGATAGTGCCGCGGCAATTGGTGTGCGCAGGGCACTAACCAAAGGATTGTTGAGCCGCTGTGCCCAATTGTAAAAGCCATAGCCCATATATGTCTCATCGCCCCCATCGCCGCTAAGGGTCATGGTTACGTGTTGGCGGGCCAATTTGCTCACCAGCATGGTTGGCACCGAAGATGAATCGGCAAACGGTTCGTCGTATACGTCAATTACTTCTTCAAATAGGTCAATTGCCTCCTGGTAGCTTACCGTAAATTCGTGGTGCTTGGTGCCCAAGTATTCGGCCACTTTACGGGCATGTTCGGCCTCATTAAAGCTCGATTCTTTAAAACCGATAGAGAACGTATTTACTGGTTCGCTGCTGATGCTTTGCGCCACAGCAGTAACTAGGCTGCTATCAATTCCACCACTTAAAAAGGTACCGAAAGGCACATCAGCAATCAGGCGGTATTGCACGGCACTAGTCACCAGTTCTTTCAATTTGGCTTTGGCTTCGGCCTCATTGATTATTACCTGCGGTGTTATCTTTTCGTTAACCTGCCAATAAGGTTTCAGCTCAAGGTTGTTGGTGCTATTTAACAGTCCCGTGTACCCTTGCGGAAACTTCTTTATCTCGTTGTAAATAGAGTTGGGTGTGGGCACGTAGCCCAAGTATAAGAACTCTTTTACTGAGTTATAATCAACGGTTAGCTTGTTTTTTACCTCTGGCAAAGCGGTTAGTGCTTTCAGTTCCGAAGCAAAGACAAAAATGCCATCGTGATGGTAATAATATATTGGCTTGATGCCCAACCTATCGCGGCAAAGGAAAACGGTGTTCTCTAGCGTATCATATATGGCAAGGGCAAACATACCGTTCATTCGGCTCACAAATGTTGGCCCCCATTGCGCGTATGCTTCCAGTATTACTTCTGTATCGCCGTGGGTTTTAAGGGTAACGTTTAGGTCCTTCGCAATCTCTTGGAAATTGTATACTTCTCCGTTAAAAATGATTACATACCGCCCATCTGCGCTGTACATGGGCTGGTTGGCCCCTGTTGATAGGTCGATGATGCTTAAGCGCCTATGGCCCAAGCCTGTATGCCCATTATAGAAAAACCCGTCTGCATCGGGCCCGCGGTGGCGCAAGGTGGTAGTCATGGCTACCAGCTCATCCTTAGAAATGTGTTTACCCGAAGTAAAAAAACCCGCTATGCCGCACATACCGCAAAGATAGGAGAAAATGTTACCGATTGCGAGTTAAAAATATGTTGTCAATGCACGTGCAAACGATTTTGCCTAGATGTATAGTTTGAGGTTCAATAGCAAACTATCATTACCTTTGTTCAGCTTTACAAGTGGCAAAAAAATGCGAAGAGCCAATGCTAGATGAAGTAAACGCGCTTTACAAAGAACTTGAAAGTTGCACTAACAATGACGTACGTTTGCGTATCATGTTTGATATTGCAACTAACCTCCTCAATTTCGATCACAAGCGGGCACTAGATGTGGCTGATGAAATAAAAGCCTTTGCCGATGAGATAGACAATAATATCGGCAGGGTTTACTACCATTCAACTCGAGGGAGGGTCTTTTTTCAAAAGTCAATGTATCAAGATTGCGAGCGTGAGTTTAAGGAAGCCCTCAGGATTTCACTACTTACAACAAGCTTGCTTGACCAAGCAATGTGCCATGATAGTCTTGGCGTACTTTGCACTTACCTAAACCAGCACGACAATGCACTTGCCGCGTGCCAAGAGGCTTTAGCTATTTATAAACAAATTGATACTAGGCCAGCTTTTCGTTATCAAGTGGTTTGCTACAACAATATTGGGGTTACTTACCGCAAAATGTATATGTTCAATAAGGCCGAGGAAGCCTTTCTTAGCGGATTACGGTTGGTTGATGAATATGAAGTAGGCACCATGAGGTATACGCTTCTCAACAATTTGGCTAAAGTAAAATTAGTTGAAGGTCAATATAGCGAGGCTTTTGCCCTAGCTAATGCAGCATTGAAGGGTTTTAAGTTGGCTAACCATAAAAACGGTATTGCCATTTCCAGCGTAACTATAGCCAACTGCAACTTAAGCATTGGCGAACATGCATTGGCGCTTACCCAATTTTTGAGTGTTTTGAAATTACTTAAGACCATTGATAACAAAGTGGCCGAGATAGCTGCCCTTACGGGATTGGCTAATGTATATGTTAAAATGGAGGCCTTTAAAGAAGCCAATAAATATTTAGGAAAGGCGCAAGACTTGGCAATAGCTGCTGGCGACGATCAAGAGCTTTGCGAGATATATATGGCGCAAGGAAAAGCATACATTGCCGAACAGCGAATTGATTTGGCAATAGGGAAGTATAAGTTGGGCTTGGATCTTACCAAAAAACGTAACCTTCCATACACGCACGCAGTTTTTAAAGACCTACATCGTAATCTTAACATTTAATCGCAGATTACAATCCCCAGTTATTATTGGTATCTATTATCTTTGCCCCCGGGAAACGATTAGCATAATACAATTGGGGAAATATGCTGGATATAAAAGTGCTTTACGGGCGCTTAGATGCTAGTGACAACGACGAAGAGCGTATGCATATCAAATTTGATATTGCAACATTCTTTCTAAACACCAATGAGCAGCGCACTTTGGCGTATGCCGAAGATATAAATGTTTTAGCCGAAAAGTTAGATAGCAATTTGGGTCGCTGCTATTACCACTCAACATTAGGCAGGGTAATGTATCGCCGGTCATCTTTTGGCGAAGCTGCAATTGAATTTCATCGGGCGTTGGAGCTATCATTACTAACGGACGACTTACTTACCCAAGCCATCTGTTATGATAGCCTAGTAGTGGTTTATGGCCCCCAAAACCGTTATGACCTTGCACTTGAGAACTCCCAAAAAGCATTGGACATTTATAAACAGATTGATAGTCAGGCATCGCAATGGCAAATGGCAACCTGCTACAACAATATAGGCATTGCCCACAAAAACCTGTTTCAGCTAGTAGAGGCCGAAACAAACTTTAAAAAGGGGGTTGAAATTGCCGAAGAATCAGAAAATGAGCGCATTAAATTCATCATTATAAACAACCTGGCACAGGTGAAGGTTTTACAGGGCAGGTACGATGAGTGCTTGGCCTATGCAGTACAAGCGTTGGAAGGCTTTAGAAAGCACAACCATAAAGTTGGCGAGTCATATGCATTGGTTTATATGGCACATAGTCAATTGGGTAAAGGCGATTATGCGCTAGCACTAAAAACTTACATTGATACTGCCAAATTGCTTAAGGAAATTGATAACAAACCCGTTGAAGTGCAATTATACATTGGCATGGGTAATGTATATATAAAACTAGAAGCTTACAACGAGGCTCTGAACAATTATAACAAAGCAATTGTAATTGCAGAAACAATTGGAGAATGCAGAGATTTATGCGAAGTATATTTATGCTTGAGCAAAGCTTACTGGGGCCTGGGGAATAAGGCTCAATCGCTTGATGCGCTAAATAAAGGCTTGGCACTTGCCAAAACTGAAAATCTTGTACAATTCGTTTCGGAGTTCGAGAAATTACTTTAAGGCCAAATGGACTGAACTACTGGGCCAAATATTGGTAGCCGGTGGTCAATTCTTCGGCAAATAGGTTATATGGTATCAATAAGTATTGCTCTCCTTCGCTGTAGCTAGCAACTTCATAAGGGGCATAAATAAACAAAAGCCCCTCTGATAAAATACCAAACGTTTCGGGCAGATAAAATACATCTTCTTTAAACGTAAACCCAGCATCTGATAGGTTCATGCCCTCGGCTATTCCCTTTTGTTTTCTGAAAATTTGCTCACCAAGTGCAAATAGGTTGTAAGGTTCAGCTACAATATTGTTTAGCTTTAAGTGGCGACCGGTAGCTCTATCAAAGTTTTCTAGGTGGCTGGCATAATTGCCATGTGCCCCGCCATTGAAAAAGAAAACCCAAGCACCAAGTGTAAAGGTTTCTTTGGTTGCTGCTGCTGGCCATACGCTGTTTTCTTCACTCCAACCGCGTATTTCTTCGCCCAAGGGTATATCTTTTTTAGCTTCCTGAAAAAACGTAGCACCTATGCTATCTAAATCTTGTTCTCGGGCTCCCGCTATACCTGTGAGGTAGTACCAATTAAATGCCAACACGGAGTCGTGCAAGCGTTGGTTGGCTTCTGGGTTAAGGGTAAACCAGTGCCACGATATTTTACTGCAGGCTTCTTCTTCGCAGTTTTGTTCATTTAGGGCTTTTTCGGCGTTTGTCCAAGAGTATCCTGCCAACTCACTAGGTTTCGGTATCGAATCTAGTACAGGTAAGCTGTCGGGTAGCGTAATTATAGGGGCCGACCATGCGGTATCATCTGCTCCGCTGCCTGAGCTGCTGCAAGATGCAATAGTAATAATAGTGAAAACACTAAGGCAAAGAAAGCATTTGCTCATTATCATTTTTTGGTAAATATAACCTCTATGGCATGGCGTTACAAATTATAGCACGGTATAGCGTTAATTATTTACGTAAACCCATAATATGCGCCACCAATACAATGGGCACCACAACACCTGGCAAGTATACATATGGAAACTCTAAAATGGCAATATTTGGCTGATTAAATGCCAATTGCTGAAATGGCAATGGCGCAGATAATATTGCAGTGATAACGATAACTGCCAAAAGAACGATACCTACCACATTCCATGCTTTAAGCAAAATGGGGTTTAGGTTTTTTTGGCTAAAAACTTTATTAAGCAATAGCATAATTGCCGAAATGCCAATCAAAATATCAAAATTCCAACCCTTGAAAGTCATCTCAATTGGAACCTTACCGTGCAGGTAAAGCTGATACAAAGTAAGCTCTACGGGCAACCTGATTGCATGTATCGCTAATAGGTAATTTGTATTTACAGTTTGCTTTCGGAAGCTAAACACCAAAAATACAACAGACAAAATAGCGGTAAGCAGCACCCACAAAGCCCTTGGTGGCATAGCTTTGGTATTTTGCAAATAACCTGAATAAGCAAGCGCGCCCGCCAATATTAACCAAATACTATAAAACCATAGCACTCGCCTATTATTGCCACTGCCTTTAAACAATAGCATAATAGATAAAAGTGTAATGGTGATGAAAATTACGGGTAGCATAATATGCGGGGGCGGTTAAATTCCAAATTGCCTAAGATGATGATCAGTGTGCTTGTAGACATACTGCCCAATTTGTTCATGAGTCATTTTGCCAAAAAATGGGTGCACAACGGTAAGGTTAGAGTAGTTTTCGTAGGCCTGTAACTGAGCAATCCATTGTTGTTTCTCTGCTTCAAAATTGCCTGTACCCGTTATTTTAAATGTAGGATGGGTAGGTTGGTTACGCTGCATGTTGTCGGCATTTTTGAGCAAGTTTTTTAAGGCCATTTGACCAAATAATCGGCCAATAAATAGTCTCTTGTATTGGGTTTTGCCTTGATACATTTCCTCGCTCAAGTTACAGTGCTTTAGCATTTGGTAGGCATCCATTTTGCCCCAAAGCGCTTTACTTTGTGCAGAGAGTTTGTTGGTCCTTTCAATAAGATTTTGCCTTACATTAGGGTCAAATATGGTCTTCATCTTTTGTTGGTTTATAACTAATGAAAGTTCAAAGTTATTACCAAACGTATTTAGGAGTCTTGCCATAGGGCAAGAAATGGAAGAGCGCTATATTTCGTTGGCTATTTCTTTTCTTATCCTGCTTAGTGAGGTATCGGTTATTCCCAAGAACGTGGCTATTTGTTTAAGCGATACGTTTTGTAATATTTCCGGCTTTTCACTAACAAGCTTCTTATACCTGTCTTTTGCCGGATCTGTAATCATAGAAATACTATGGTTTTTCAGGGCAAAGTAGCTACCCACTAGTGTAGTACGCCCTTGCTCTCTAAAAGCCTCGATACTATGAAACAAGCTTTGAAAAGTATCAAAATCTAGCTGCCAGCATACACAGTCTGTGAGTGCCTGTATGTTTTCTCGGGAGGGTTTTCTTAGAAAAAACGAAGGCCAATCGATAACAGTATCGCCTACGGCATAAAAATTTGTACTGACATCGTTTCCCTCTGTGTCAATGGCGTAAGAACGAATAAAACCGCTTTCTATAAACCAATAATGGTTAGCTGTTTTACCTTCAGTAAGCAAAAATTGGTTTTTAGTAAAATACACCTGCTCATATTTTGGTAGAATCTTTTCCAATTCCTCTTTCGTAAATCGCGATGGGCTAAATACTTGGTTCAAAAATGGCTTGTCTGTCATGCGCAATATTTGTTTTTAACAAAAAGGCGACCCAAAACCTTGGGTCGCCTTAAGATAAGTTTAATCAAACCGATTATTGACCTGTGATATATTCGTTCAGCTCATCAACCGACGAAGAGAAGGTAAAGGCATCGTTTACTTTGTAGTAGTTTCCCAAATCGAAGGTGCGACCATAGGCAAATTTGGCGAAGTCTAGGCGTGTGCCCTCAAAATCGAAAATAAGCATAATGTCTTTTACTTGAGCGCTGGTAAGGCAATTGCTTGTGAAAATCTGTTTCGCGATTGTCAATTGGGTATCGCTAAAGCTTTGGTTTCTGATGCTGGCTTTAGCGCCTTCAAAGTCGCCGGGGCTCATAGGCCAAGGGCAACCAATTGGGCCGTTGTAGCCCGGCATAATATAGTGGTCGTTGTTGGGCACTGGCACTGGCGCTGGGGTTGGGGCTACAGGCGTGCCGGTGGTAGTGGTGGTGGTAGTGGTGGTTATAGAGGTATTCTCTTCATAAAATACCCCGGTGCCATCATTTATATTCACATTCATGCCAAAACCGGGTACGCCAACGCCCACGTTTACATTTACTCCACCAGGAGCGGGGGTAGAGCCTACAGTTGTAGTAGTGGTAGATATAGTAGTGCTGGTAACAGGTGCCGGTGCCGGAGCTGGTGTGGTGTGGTAAGTTATTACCGTAGTAGCTGGCGGCGTTGGCGGTGCTTGTGCAATAGGCACTTGCCCCATCCATTTTACAACATATTGGCCATTCTTATCTTTCCTAACGTTATACGTTAACTCCGATGTTTCTTCAGGTACTGGCAAGGTTTTGTCCACTTCGCCAAGGGCTTTGTCCGCAAAAATGATTTTCACCTTCAACAACATGGCGTTCACGTTCTGAACCTTCACGTTGGTTTGTGGCGTTTCATTTTGGCGGATGCCATTGATGATTACGAAAAACTGCTCGCCTTGCTCGGCGAAGAAAATGTAGTTGCTGCCTTGGGCAAAGGCACTTACTGCGTAAAAAGCTACTAGTAGAGTAAAAATTACTTTTTTCATTTGGTTTAGATTAATGGGTTATTTATGGTTGATTGGTTTTTTTGTCAATCGGTTATTGGTTAAAAGCGTGTTATAAAAACTTTTTGGTTGCTACATCCATATCCACTTTCCAATAACTAGTCAACCAGTAACTAATCAACAATCCTCTATCTTAGGATATCACGTGATATTACAATGCGTTGTACCTCGGAGGTACCCTCATATATCTGCGTAATCTTAGCATCACGCATTAATCGCTCTACATGGTACTCCTTCACATAACCATACCCCCCGTGTATTTGCACGGCTTCTACCGTCACCCACATCGCTACTTCGCTGGCTACTACTTTCGCCTGTGCGGCAGCTCTTTGGTAATCCATGCCTTGGTCTTTCATCCAAGCGGCTTTATATATCAGCAACCTTGCTGTTTCAATTTTAGTAGCCATATCGGCCAGTTTAAATTGAATTATTTGGTGCTGAGCAATTTCCTTGCCAAATGCTTTGCGCTGTTTGCTGTATGCCAATGCCAATTCGTAGGCACCGCTTGCTATACCCAATGCTTGGCTGGCAATACCAATGCGGCCACCATCCAAAGTTTTCATGGCAAATTTAAAGCCAAAACCATCTTCGCCAATGCGGTCTTCCTTTGGTACCACTACATCTTGGAACATGATGGAGTGTGTATCACTGCTGCGGATGCCCAGCTTGTTTTCCTTTACGCCGCGGCTTACACCGGGTGCATTCGCATCTACAATCAGTACATTTATACCGCGGTGGCCCTTCTCTCTATCGGTTTGTGCTATGACCAAATAAATAGACGCTTTGCCCCCGTTGGTTATCCAGTTTTTTGTACCATTTACTAGGTAGTGGTCGCCCATATCAATGGCGGTGGTGCGCTGGCTGGTAGCATCGCTGCCGGCCTCTGGTTCGCTTAGGCAAAAGGCACCCAATACCTCCCCTTTGGCCAAAGGCACCAAGTACTTCTGTTTTTGCGCTTCGGTGCCGTAATGCTCCAAGCCCCAGCAAACCAATGAGTTGTTTACCGACATGATTACCGAGCTGCTCGCATCCACTTTGCTTATCTCTTCCATAGCCAACACATAGCTAATGGTATCCAAGCCACTGCCGCCGTATTCGGGGGCGGTCATCATACCCAAAAAGCCTAGTTCGGCCATTTGTTTTACTTG
Source organism: Sphingobacteriales bacterium (assembly GCA_027486795.1). Lineage (GTDB taxonomy): Bacteria > Bacteroidota > Bacteroidia > Chitinophagales > CAIOSU01 > CAIOSU01. The sequence continues at coordinate 77,952 of JAIXOI010000040.1, forward strand.
GTCGGTAGGGTAAGCTTGGGTTTCGTCGCGTTCAATTACGCCCGGCTTGCAATCGTTTTGGGCAAAATCGCGCGCGGCCTTTTGAATCATCAAGTGTTCTTCGGATAGCTGAAATAGCATGGTACGTACCTATATATTTGTGCGGCAGCATGCTGCCGCAGGGTGCAATTATTTATACAAGACAAAAATACCTAAAAAGAGGTTTAGTTGGGAGGGAAAGTTTTTTTGGCGGCTATAATCCATTCACACCGCCTTAAACTGCTCAAAGCCCTCGCCGCAAGTGTTGCACTTAAACATGGCGCGGCAAAGGGTGGGGCCGAAGGGGGATAATAGGGTAGTGTTGGTGCCGAAGCAGTTGGGGCACTGGGCATGTTCTAGGTCTGCCATGCTGATGGTGCCGCAGTGGCGCTTAGGCGGAGATAGCCGGAAATCTTTGAGTTGTTGCAGGCCGCGTTCGCTTACCATATTCGAGTTCCAAGGGATGGTATAGTCTACCACTACCTCAACAGTATCAAAGCCGAGGGCTTCAACTGCCAACTGTACTTCGTGTTGCATGTGTTTTATGGCGGGGCAACCCACGAAGGTAGGCGTCATGGTAACTTTAGCGCTATTTTCTTCACCCACTTCAATTTTGGTAATAATTCCCAAATCCACCACCGAAATCACTGGGATTTCGGGGTCTTTCACCTCTTGGAGGGCAGCAAGTATTTCAGCTTCAGTTTTCAAGTGTCTGAATTAGTCCTTCGGCTGCGCTCAGGATGACATTTATTTAGAGAATTAAAGAATGATAATTAGCACATCAGCACATTTTCAAATTAGCACATTGAAATCTACCATTCCGCTTCTGGGTCGATGGCAAATACTTCGGTCATTTCTTTTAACAGCGGTGCTAGGTGCTCGGTGTGGTAGCCTTTACGGCCGCCAAAGGTAGCTTCCGCGTTTACGGGCAACTTTAACCCTGCCGTTTCCAACACGGGCAAAATGCTCGCCAGCCAACGCTCTTGCAATACGGCCATTCCCTCAAAATAACCATATTGCGCCAGTTCTTGTTCCCCTTGCAAAGGCTCGAATATGCCCAGCGCCAGCGGGTAGGCATAGTTCAGTGCAGATTGCATGCGGGCTTTGCTCTCTTCAGAGCCATTACCCAGTTTCTTCATCCAAGTATCGGCATGCAGTACGTGGTATTTCAGCTCGCCACGAACCTTTACAGCCAATTGCGCCAATGCTGGGTATGCCGAAGTAGTGAGCATGCTAAACAACTCATACATGGCATGATCGAACAAAAAGTGGCGCACTAGGCTAAAGTCGTATTCGCCAATAGGGTACTCCACCAACTGGCAGCACTTAAACTCCGTTTCGGTGCGCGCAAAAGCTACCTTATCGGGGTGGCCTTCGCCCATATCGGTGTGCAACAGTTGGTATAGCTGGTAGGCCAATCCTACTTTATCCTGCGCCATGGATGAGAAGGCAATATCTTCTTCCAGCATCGGCCCTAGGCCCGTCCATTCACTGTTTCGGTGGCCAAGGATTAGGTTGTCGTCGGCTATGGTGTAGAGGAAATTTTTTAGGCTATCCATTAAATTGAAAATTTAAAATTCAAAATTTAAAATTATTTTTCC
>JAIXOI010000021.1 GCA_027486795.1 Sphingobacteriales bacterium
GGCCGCACCTATCTTTACAAATGCGTACACCAAGCATGGTACACCAAACAAAAATCCCGATCACCTAAGGCAATCGGGACTCTATTTAATCCGTCAACTTATTCTAGGACGTTACAAATCTGATTTTAGGTCAAATCCTGGAACCAGAACTCATGCTCAGAACCAGCATATTTTTTGGCTACCAATACTCCTTTGGTAATGGCTATAGGATTGGCAAAATAAGGCGCATCAAATACAAACGTATGGAACTCACCATGCTCGCCACAAGGGTCAACACCTAAAGGTAGGTCGGCTAATAATTGGTCATCTAGCAAACGGCCTGCAAATGCGCTTGAGAGCTTGCTACCATCAACGCATACCAAAATAGCATGTATACCCGATTCAATAACCAAATGCGCCATGTCTTTGGTATTTTCTTTCCAAAGTGGATACACGCCTTCCATTTCAGCGGCAGCTAAAAACTCATCGCGATACTGCCGAAGGTCTTCCAAAAAAATATCGCCAAATATCACCTGATTAATACCCTCTTTTTTGAGCCACAAAAGGGTTTCCCGCAAAGCTTGCTCATAAGCACCGTGGTCGGTTGCCGTAGGCACTGTCATCCAGCGCACCGGAATATCAATTACCTCGGCTTGTCGCTCAATTAGTTCATTTCGCACACCGTGCATACTTACCCTACCCGTTTCCTCATTAGTGGTTACTATTAGGCAACACACCTGATATTGGCCCGCTTGCAAAACTCTCCAAAGCGCTAGCGCACTATCTTTTCCACCACTCCAAAACATAGCAGCCTTTGTTTGTAAACCGTACATCCTCTTAATCCTCCAATTTTGATTGTGCTGCAATTTTTACCGCCTTCAGCGTGGCAGGTACTTTTATCACAAACACCGAACCAGATGGTGCATTGTTTTCAACGGTTACTTCGCCTTTATGGTTGCTGGTTACCCGCTTTACAATAAACAACCCCAAGCCGGTACCCTTGGCCGTTCGAGTAAGCTCATTGCCCACTCGGTAAAATTTATCAAATACCTTACGTTTTTCGTTCTCTGCAATACCAACCCCACCATCAGCAACTGCAATTTGAGCAATACCCTCGCTAAGCGAAAGGCTCACCACAATTTTACGGCTCTCGCCAGAGTACTTCACGGCATTTTCAAGCAGGTTCCATACCGCCGAAGCAAAAGAAACCGGATCCATTTTCATCCAAACATTAGGGCGTATCCGTGATTCAAACTGCCAATTATCGCCATAATGCTGTTGTGCTTTCCCAACTAAATTTGCTACAAAATTTGATAGGTCAGTATCTTCAAAAGTATAAGCGTAAGAGCGGGCTTCAATTTTAGCAGCAAGCAAAATATTATCTACCAAGGTTTCCAATCTATCCACATCACTAATGGCATTGGTAGCTAAGTTATTGAATTTAGTTTCGAGCCCACCACGCCTAGTAATGGTTTGCAACGATAGCTTAATGGCTGCCATCGGTGATTTCAATTCGTGCGTTATGCTCAACAGAAAATTGTTCTGCTGTCGTGCTAAAGCTATTTCTTTTGAGAAAGTGCGCATTAACTGCCATGCACCCAATGCCAAAAGTAACATAAACACTAATCCCTCACCTCTTATCATCCATTTCTGCCTATTGAACTTAGCATCCAGCTCTTGGTAATGTGTTGAGGTGTAATAAGTTGAGTCAGTTAGCGATAATTGGTTTTGAACATTAAAAAGCAACTGCTCCTTTTGCGCCAAAGTCTCAAATGCCATATTATTTTTCTCGGTGAGCAAAAACGACCACCACAAATAGCTAGCAAAAATGTAGAGCACTACTACATAAAATACCATTGGCGGACTAATATACTTACTGCTTGGCATACCCTAACGATTACTTATGAAGCGGTAATTTAACAAAAAAGGTAGTTCCCATCTCTGGTTCGCTATCAAACCAAACTTCGCCACCGGCATTCTCAACAATCTGCTTGCTCATGGCCAAACCTAAACCCGTTCCCGAGCTTTTGGTAGTGAAATTGGGCACAAATACTTTGCTGCGTTGCTCTTCGGTTATCCCTATCCCATTATCTTTAACCCATACTGTGGCATAATGGTTCTCACGTTCTACTCCAATGGTTACCGTTCCGTGCTTACCATCTGGTATTGCCTGCACCGCGTTTTTAACTAAATTGTTAAACACGCGCAATAACTGGTTCTTATCGGCATATACCCAAACTGGTTCAGCCCTTTCGTGCACGATGCTCACATTTTGTTCTTCTCTAAACAAATCGGCCACCGAAGCAACTACCTCGGTTAAATCGAACACTTCATTTTGGGCAGTAGGCATTTTTGCAAATGAGGAGAACTCCGACGCAATATGCGATAAGCTATCAATTTGCTCAATCATAGTAGCCATTACCCGTTGCGCAAGCACATCCACATTTGGCCTACCATCGGCCATGGCACGCTGCAAGTGCTGTATACTTAGCTTCATTGGGGTGAGCGGGTTCTTTATCTCGTGCGCTATCTGCTTGGCCATTTCGCGCCATGCACTTTCCCTTTCTGAGCGTGCAAGCAAATCGGCACTTTGCTCCAACTCTCCAATCATCTTATTATACTCTTGCACCAACTTACCTATTTCATCATTGTTTTTCCACTCAATCGGCTCGTTTTTGCGGCCCAATTGGGTTTGCTTTATTTTTTCGCCAATAGCTGATAATGGATAAGTTATGGAGTTTGATAAAAGGTAGGCTAATGAGCCCGCCGCAATAAGCAAAAGCACATACACATTTACCAAGGCTACCAAGAAAGATGATATCTCGCCTTGCAGTTCTTTTTCCCTTGCAAAGTATGGTAGGTTTAAATAGGCCACCAATTCGCCATTAATATTGCGAAGTGGCACATATACGGCCAAATACTGCAATGCTCCTATATTTTCGGTTTGCAGCACTTGCGAGCGCTTACCAACTTCCAATTCCTTGTAAGCCAGTGGGTTTATAATGTCTGATAACAAACCTTTCTCAAAAATATCTGGCTGCGAGGTATTGATAAGGATGCCATTTAAGTCGTAGATATTGATATCCATATTGTGGATGTCGGCCAAGGTAGGTAAATCAGAAGGCCTTTCGCTTTCATTCTGAATAGAGCGGTAATCGCGAATTTTTAAAAAATCGGGATTTTGCCTCAAGTTATACTCTATAGCCGACTTGATTGCATTTTGCTTCTTAATCAAACTATCTAAGTGATAATAATTATACTCTCCCCTAAAGTGAAGTATGGTTACAAAACCAATGGTTAAGAAACTAAATACCAACATCGCAATCATAGAGTATTGTATCTTGTCTTTAAACGAAAGATCAAGAAGGCCTGTCCAATTGGTTTGTTTGTAATAAAGCCTAATCAATATCCTAACAAGCAATACCACAAAGGCAAACAGCAAGTACAAACCAAACAAATATGAGAACAGGGTTACAGGTTCAAGCCATCCTTCGCTGGCTTTTGATATAATTACCCATTTGTCGTTGCCGGCATAGTAGGCCAAATGGCTCATGCCATCGCGCACCCTATGAAAATACTCTTCGGTTAAATCTTCCTCCTCCGGAAAATCGAACTCATAACTATAGGCAAAGTTGCCTTCCCTTCTTATCAAATTGCCATTTTCGTAAACGGCATGGCTGTATAAATCTGATTCATCAGGAAGCTTAATTTTTTCTTCCAGCAATAACTCCGGGTACAAGTTGGTTTTAGCATAACTTTTTGGATTCATCTCGATGATGATGGTACCAATAAACTTGTTTTTGTATAGTATGGGCAAATTGCACAGATAGGTATAGCTACCTCCGTTTTTGGGGATAAAATATAGATAGTCGCTTGGTGGGGTTAGTTCGGCGTTTTCGTCTAGCAAGTCGAGGAAAGAATCGTCCTCTCCCAGTATCAAATCACCTTGCTTGTTAATTAGGTAAATGCTTATGTCGTATTTATTAAAATACCCACTGAAATAAAGCGTCCGTATACGTTTAACAATATCGCGGGTAGAAATAAACGGGGTAAGGAAGTAATTTTTTACAAATTCATCTCCGAAAATCCGTTCCTGTACATCCAAAAAAAGATATTCTGTTATCCTATCCCTTTGGTCGGATAGTTTGCGCGCCATGGTTTTGCGTTGCTCCAATTCGCGCATTTGGTTGTATTGGTACATGTGCACCGTAGAAAACAGGGCAAAGAAAATAATAAGCAATGTAAGGTTGGTAAAACTGGTCAAATCTCTGCGGCGAGAAACCTGCCACAACATGAACAAAAGATACATCACAACCCAAGGCACGGAAACTAATAGTTCCCAAGTTTGGCCCATAGCATAAAAAACGGAAACAAAAATGCCCCCCAAAACTAGTAATGCAAAGGCATGCTGCCGCAACGAAATGTTGAACTTACTAATGTAGCGCACAAACTTAAAAGTAACCAGATAGTAACTGAGCAATAATAAGCTAATGCCAAGCATGCCTAATAAACTATACTGGGTAAGGCTAAGGAAATTGTTCAAATCGAAAGGGATACGGGAGTTGAGCATAAGGCTGTTGAACAACTGCCCAATCCAATAGGCGGATAGGAACAAAAAGATAAAACTACCGATTGTAACCAGCCGATTTACGATTTTAGTTCGAAAATCGAGCTTACGGAACGGTGCGAAACGGTACAAGAACCATGCTGCATTGAAAAGGAAGAGCAGGTTGAGCAACAAATCGCCAAGCGACTTATTGAGGTTTGATGATGCATAATATTGCGGATCGAACAAGGCAAGCTTTCCAAATTCTCGAGGAAGATCAAGGCCAATCATGATTGCTCGCACAGTAATTAGCACCATTACAAGCGGCAATAACCCGTACCACCCATTATACTGTTTCACTACATAGTAGGCAAATGTGTTAACTGCAGCCAAAAACAATAGCAGCATAGCAAACTGCAACCAAGCCAGTGGCTCGTTAGGCTGCTTACCATACTGAAACATATCGGCTCGCAAATAAAAGAGCGCAATACCCTCACGGTTATCAACTGGCACCGCATCTGGAAAGCTCTCAAGCTCTAAATGTATGTAAGGTGGCAGGTTGAGCGCCGGATTAAAATTGTCGGTTAAATACTGGTTTTGCACTGGGAAATAACTGTGCACGGGTATCATGCCTATAAAATAAAACTTGGAGCCATTAATTACCCTAGTGGTTTTCAATATCTCGTAGTAGCCACTTTGCTGTTTCAAAAAACTACTACCTTCTTCTAAGGCTTTAGCCAAGAATACGGGCGGTATTGCTTCATTCTTGCTCCAAAACACCAATTCTTCATCCGAAAAAACCAAAAACTCATACGGCCGGTTTCTTATATCGTCAAGGTAATCGGTGTTGTAACCTTTTAGCAGTAGGTTCTCCAGTATTTCTTGGTCATTTACTAGCGCATCATAATCATCAGCCCATAGGTGCATTTGTGCCTCGGTTTGGGTAGCCAAACGACCAACATTAACCTTCCACATGCCACGCCAATCGAGTAGCAATGTAAGTAGCAACACCAGCAAAAAGCCAATGAAGAGAGAAAAAGATATCTTTAGGTAACGATCCAATGTTCCTGACGTGCGTTGTTACTTGTTTTATGGAATTACAATACCCGGTTGCTGCGCTACCGATACCAAAGGTATGTTGGCACGATAACTTGCGTTCATCACTTTTATAAATTCATTGGCAATAAGAGCTGCTCCCCGATAGCTTGGGTTTATGCCATCTAACGAAAAGAAGCCTCCGTATATCATTGTATTATTAAACACTTGTCCGTTTATGTTAAAACCCAAATCCAAACGTTGATACAATGCATTAATATCTACCACGTTGAGGCCCTTATTGGTTGCCAAATCTTTAATAAAGAAATTATAGTTTTCTACCTGATATCTTATAAATTCTAGCTCTTGCACATCCAGCACATATCGTGCCGAAACAGGCACTTGCGCTCCCCAGTTTCCGCATTTAAGTGAGTCCAATGGCAATGATAACATTAGTTTTTCGGTAGGCAATATCTGGCGCTTACCGCCAGGTGCTGTTGGGTCAGTTATTACCATTGCATTATTCCCGGCCTCAAACGTCATTCCCGTTCCGGCGTGAGTTTGGTTTAACGCATCGGCCATAGTTTGGTCAAGTACCAAGGCATTGTAAGGTATGGTATTGAAAAACGGGAAGGCGGTAACATCGGGCAAGGTAGCTATAAAGCCAGCGGCACTGGTATCTTGGGTTAGGCTATCCAATAAAGGTACTAGGTAGTTATAAAAATTAATGGGCGCCATTTCGGGAGCTTGATTTATAGCATTATCCAAAATATCTTCCATGCCTAGCCAAATGGTAAACACCTTAGGGTTTCTATTACTTATAGCTGCCAACAACGTAGTAGTATCAGCACCCATACGGTAATAAAAATTGTTGCTTGCCGATAGATTCTGCTCCTGAATTTGAGCAACTTTTAAAAATGGTAACCCCCAATTTCCATATGGCCCCGATTCGGAGGATGAAGTATAACTGGCCAATGTATTAGCCGTAATTTCGCCTCGCACTGGAGTAATCATCTCGGTACCTTTGCAATCAAATTTATATCCCAATTTCAATCGGCTATTGAGCTGCCCATCCACCAATACAAATCCTCCCGAATCTATAGTTAATGGCTGGGTAAATCGGCCTCCGCCTACCTGTTGCAATTGCTGTGCTATCAATGCTGGATAACTATACTGCTGGGCTTGTAAGTGCAAGGCGCCATCGGCAAAGCCTGCCGTTTCTGAACCACCAATTGCTACATAAGGGCTAAGGGGAAGTACTCCCCTATCGATAGGCTCAGTGTCTAGCAAATCTTTGTTGCAACTTGCCAAAACCAAAAGCAATATAAAAAAGCAATACTTCATGGCTCGGATAAAGTTTCGGGAGTGGTAGACTTCGGTCTTTTGCCTATATTAAAATTTAGTGCCAAACCAATGGCAATAGCTTTGCCCTTGTAAGTGCCACCCAAACCTGCATAATTATTGGCTTGACTTTCGGTGCGGCTTACACTCTCCAAATAAGTAAAGCTCAAATCCAATTCAAACCTATCGCCGCTGTGCATAGTGCCACCCAAAGTAATAGCAAAACGGTTGGCATCGGGTGCCAAGGGCGACACTGTGCCATCTGGTAATGCTGCCAAATCAAGATAAGTGCCTGCCCTTATTGTAAAAGTGCTATCAATATCATAACTACCTCCTAGCCTTATTGTAGCAGCGTTGTTTAAATCAGTTGGCAATCGTTGGGCAGGTAATAGACTATTGGGCTGTGCAAAATCAGTAACAACATTCTTATAGGCACTCCAACCTACGTAGTTTACATCTATGCTCAAAGCCAGTCTGGGTTCAGGTCGGTAGGTAATTCCCAAATCTACCGACCATGGCAGTTGCAAATTGTTATTTACAGCTGCATTCGAAAACGAATCGGTTAGTGCATCGGGCACGGTGTAGTTTACCGTACCATTTTTGCCCTTGTACTGAATAGCTGATTTATACGACGCACCAATATCCAACTTAGGAGTGACGTGTACCAGTAAACCGGCATTAAAACCATAGCCATTGGCTTTACTAGCCAAATCCATTTGCCCGTCTGCCTCACTGCTAGAAGCAAGCGGCAAAGCCCTGCCCTGCTCCATACTGCTGCGGCTATAAACAAACCCAGCTCCAATGCCAACTCTGTTGCCAATATTGTAACTAAACGTTGGCTGAATGTAGTAAACATTGAGCTTGCTATTGGTAGCTACGTATCGACCTGCCCATGTTGTACCCCAATCAATATTGGTACCAAAAGGAGTATATACGCCTAGTCCTATTTTCCAATGTTGTTTTGGGTTGGTATTCCAGCTCCAGTATCCGGCAAAAGGTATAGTTATACCCGAACTCATTTTATACAGTTTGTTGGTGCCCTCTTCGCGAAACTGAAATTTGGGCAGCAACATAAATGCATTAAGATTCAGGCTATTCTTTTGGGTAAATGACAATGCACCAGGGTTGAAATAAATGGCCGAGGCATCTAACGGATTGCTTATGCCCGTGCCACCCATACCTGATTGCTTAACGCCTTGAAGCGCTAGCTGTATGCCACCTGCAACCAATGCTGATGAGCAAAACATAAATAAAATACTGGCAAGGCCACGCATATTACTTGCTGTGGGTTTTAGCTTCGTTCCAAAGCATGTCCATTTCACCCAGAGTCATTTCGCGCAAATCGCGGTTTTGCTCCTTGGCTTTAGCCTCAATATACTGAAAACGATGTTGAAATTTTTTGTTGGTACGCTCTAAAGCACTTTCGGGGTCAACATTTATAAAACGCGAATAGTTAACCAAAGAAAACAACAAATCGCCAAACTCTTCTTCAACCTTTGCTGGGTCGGCAGCATCGCCATGTATGGTATGTTCCTTAAGTTCGGCCAATTCTTCTTCAACCTTATCCCAAACCTGTTCGCGGTTTTCCCACTCAAAACCCACTTGTTTGGATTTGTCTTGCAAGCGGTATGCCTTTACCATAGCGGGCAACGACATTGGCACGCCCGACAGCACCGATTTCTTACCTTCCTTTAGTTTTATCTGCTCCCAGTTTTCCTTCACCGCTTGTTCGGTATCAGCTTTAACATCGCCGTATATATGCGGGTGACGGTTTATAAGCTTATCGCAAAGGGTATTAATAACACTTGCAATGTCAAAAGCTCCTTGCTCCTCGCCTATTTTCGCGTAAAAAACCATGTGCAACATCACGTCGCCAAGCTCCTCTTTAATACTGTTCAAATCTTCTTCTAGCAACGCATCAGCCAACTCATAGGTTTCTTCAATGGTTAAGTTTCGAAGAGTTTGAAACGTTTGCTTCTTATCCCACGGACATTTTTCGCGCAACTCGTTCATAATGATGAGCAACCGCTCAAATGCCTTCAACTTTTCGTCCATAGTGCTTGGTTGATTCATCAGGGTACTATTGCTTTGCTTCGTTATCAACTTTTATCTTCAATCTGATAAATCAGCGAACCATTAGCTAACTCTGGCTGTTAACTTCTTTAATAGATAAAATTAACGATTTTCGAGCGACTGCCTTGCTTGTTGAATGTTTTATCTCTTCTCAAAATTACGTAAAAGACCGCAATTATGTTTTTGCCTGCTTTGATAGTAACCACAGCGATAATTGCTACATCAATAGCCATGATCGGCGTTCGTATCTTTTTCGTTAAAGGCAGTGTTTTTCGTGGAAGCCGTGCCATCAAAGACCGCGAGATAAAAAACGATTTTGGCGAATGCAGTGATTGCGGTAGTTAGTTTTGCGAAGTTTGCCCAAAAAGCTATGTATTTCTTTGAAACCGTTCAATGCAAAACAACAACCAACACAAACAGGTCAAACTGAAGTAATGCCTTTAATCTTTCTACTTTAAAGGTATACACCGTTCCTAGATTCTGAAACCCAAAACCCACCAAATTAAATAAATACATTGCGATTGGGTCGAATGCACCAGAGGAGCGACTGTAAATATTTTAAATATTTATTATATTTGTAAGCACAACACCCAGCAAATTCCAAAGCCTTTAATCTTGGGGACATTGGCTATGCTCGCAACTTTCAATCCACCTTATACCATTGATATCTGCATCAACCATGAAATATAGTTTGGCAAAATGGCCAAATCTGAACTACCATACTATACGGTAAGTGTTTCGATGGTATGTTATATTGCACTAATCAGTCCAAACAGTTATAATCGCAACTTACCCTTACTATATCAACTGAAATTTCAGTGGTAAATAGAAGGAACACAAGCACCCATGAAATGAGGTCTTCGTTCAATGCATTCATGCCTGCACAGTCAAATGCATTTTGGGGCCGCAACTCCTTAAAACACTGTAACTATGGCAACAATCCACAAAGTCGTAGACAGCGCTGCTTGGGCGTTTACAGGTCAAACTTTTCCGAATTAAGTTAGTGGCTCTTACCGAGCTTGCTATTGCGGATGCCATAAACGAAATAGACCACCACGCCAATGGCGAGCCATACAAGGAGGCGCATCCAGTTGGTCCAGCCAAGGCCGTAAATCATTACGCCACAGGCCAAAATACCCAAGATAGGCACCAATGGCACCAGCGGGGTTTTGAATTTGCGTGGCAAATTAGGATGTTTTACGCGCAGAATCCATACTCCTGCACATACCAGCATAAAGGCAAATAGCGTACCAATACTGGTCATTTCGCCCACAATACTACCAGGTACAAAGGCCGCAAAAGCACCTACAAATGCCAAAAATATCCAGTTGGATTTGTGAGGCGTTTTGAATTTAGGGTGAATATCAGAGAATACTTTAGGTACCAAACCATCGCGGCTCATAGAGTAGAACACACGCGATTGACCCATCAACATTACCAATATTACCGAAGAGAAACCGGCCAGAATAGCCACAGTTACACCTTTGGCCAACCATTCGTAGCCTGGCATATAGTTCTGTATGGCAAAGGCCACCGAGGCTTCCTTACCATTGGTTCTGAAATCTTCTACACTGGCTACACCAGTGAGTACGTGGGCAAAGAGGATATATAAAACAGTACAAACAGCCAACGAGCCGAGAATACCGATAGGCATATCGCGACCCGGATTTTTAGCTTCTTGAGCTGTTGTAGATACGGCATCGAAACCGATAAAAGCAAAGAACACCACGCCTGCGGCACCTATAATACCCCAGAACCCCCCAAAGGCATGTGCAACTCCATCTGATGTGGTAAAGGTAGTGGCAGCTGGGATGTATTCAGCATGGTTAGCTGGGTTGATATATGACCAACCCAATACGATAAACAAGATAACTACTGATACCTTAGCAACTACTATCAATCCATTGATAAAAGCCGACTCCTGCATACCACGAATGAGCAAAAGGGTGAGTGCTAAAAGGATAAACAAGGCGGGCAAATTTACCATACCTTGCGAGGTTTCTACCAAGCCTTGTAAATTGGCAGGCAAAGATGCTAGTTGGTCATCGCGCAACAATAACATGCCTTCCTTAGCGGTTGAGGCTAGTTCGGCGGGGAATTTGGCAATGTTTGAACCTAATACAGCATTGATATGCTCAAATGGCGAGTGGCACCATGCATAAGGTATCTCTACGCCAAAATAACTTAGCAGTTTGTTTAAGTACTCGCTCCACGCAATGCTTACCGTAGCAGCGCCAATGGCATACTCTAAAACCAAATCCCAGCCGATAATCCATGCTACAAATTCGCCCATGGTGGCATAGCTGTAAGTATAGGCACTACCAGCAATAGGAATGATAGAGGCAAACTCAGCATAGCAAAGACCAGCAAACGCACAGCCCAAACCAGCCAACACAAATGCAATGGTAACTGCGGGGCCGGCATGGCTGGCAGCAGCATTGGCCGTTTGCACAAACAGCCCTGCACCGATAATGGCACCAATACCAATAGCAATTAAAGCCCAAGGCCCGAGCGTGCGCTTTAGCGTATGTTCGCCTGGTTCGGCTTCCTTCATCAGGTGCTCAATGGATTTCTTTCGGAACAAATCTGCCATAATGGTAGGTAGTTAAGGGCGGTAAATTTATAAAAAATTTCAGAATTGACAGCACGGTGCAGCACAACGCGCTTTAAAACCAAAAAATGAAACGGTAACGCCCATAAACAATCAATTTGCCACCATTTTTAAACAGCGTTTCTGTGCATAGAATGGCCTACACTGGATGCTAGTTGGCGCATGCAAAATGGTAGATGGCCAATTCTTCTTCACTAACCTCATCTATACCCAGGGTTCCATATTTCTGTGAATACCCTATGAGAAAGTAGGCGAAAATCTTGTTCGAGTATAACTTTGCTGATAAACGGAGATTTAATTTAATGATACTACCTAAGTAAAGCCGTAATGTGGTGCACAAATGGGTGAAGTAAAAAAGAGAAACCTGTGAGTTTAACATCTATCTTTTTCTAGTTCTAGCAAACTGGATGTTTTAACAACACTGGCGAATATTAATTTGATTTTACCATTTTATATGTTGTAGCGCCATAACCAATTATGCACTGTATCTTTATTAACTTTGAGAGTAAGTACAATACCAAAGCTACACTATACAGTTATGCGAACACTCTATTTAGTAAGACATGCCAAGTCATCGTGGAAATATCCGAACCTAGAGGATAGGCACCGCCCATTAAAAAAACGGGGCGAAACGGATGCCCACATTATGGCTGCAACACTAAGTGGGAAAGGCATAAAGCCGGGGCTAATATTAACCAGTCCTGCCAAGAGGGCTTATGATACAGCATGCCTGTTTGCCGAAGACCTTAGATACCCCCTGGACCAAATTGTGCAGAATGACAACCTTTATTTTACCGGCATACCTCAAACATTAGAGGTAATACAGCAAACAGCTAACCAGTATGATGATTTGTTTGTGTTTGGCCACAATCCGGATACATTAGATTTAGTGAATACCTTCTCGCCCGACGATTTTGAGAACGTGCCCACCAGTGGTATTGCCTGTATTCAGTTTGAGGTGGATAACTGGAAAGACATCACGCTAAAAAATGGCATCTTTCGCTGGCTCGATTTTCCATCGGCTCACCGTTGATTAGTTGATATTGAAAATGTCAATCTATTATCACTGAGATCCAATGGGGACTCTTTTTCCCAATTAACTAATTACAAATCAACCCTTAACTAAACCCTAAGGCACTTCGTCTTCCCAGTCGAGATATACAGGCTCTTCGGGTATTTCCCAGTCTTGTTGTTCCTTGGTGGTATTGTACTCTTCGTATACCCCTTTTATAGCATTGCGCATTTGGTCGCCCTGTTTTTTAAACTGCTGCTTCACCATCTTGCTATCGTAGCGTATATCTGGGTTGTCAAGCGGGCCCTTCATGGTTATAAAAAAGTTAAAGCTGGTTTCATCCAGCACTTCAAACTCATCGGTCTGCCTTGCGTTCTTTTTAAATTTGCGAGCCAATATGTCGTATATATTGAGCTTGATGCTATAATCAACATAATTGGCAAAGGTATGGGTGCCTGCCACTGCCAAATTGAATGCGCTTGATTTAATAATCATTTGCGGGAAATAGATAACCTCGTTTTTAACTTCAATTTGGTTTTGCAGGGTGGCAAATTTTATATCGCGCAGTTCATCAATTCTAATAAACTTACTCAGTTTTTCTAAAGGCTTAAAGTTCATTAAGCGTCCTTCCTTTATGGTAATATCGGCCAATAGGTAAATTGATTTATAATCGAGCACGCCATCTTTTACATCGGCATTAAACTTAAATGCAGTTGTAAGTTTGCCTTTAAGGTTTTCATTGGTAAGGTCGGTTTGCCCAAAATTATTCAGTTCGCGCAGCAACTCGCTTATCTCCACACTATTAATATAGCCATTGGTTTCGGCGCGCAACCAATCGCCTGAGCGGGTTATGGTGCTGGTAAACCGAATGTTGCCACCAAACATGGCTGTATAAAACTCATTCAACACTACTTTGCCTGGCTCAAACACAACTTGTCCGTTCAGTTCTCTTATATTTAGTTTGTCATGTCTAAAGTGGTCGCACCACAATCCTATTCTACCTGTTACATTGGTTGCTAAGCGGGCGGTAGTGCCGTTGTTGTTTGCAGTATTAGTCTCATCCTTGCTTTTTGCTGCGGGCAGTTTCAAAAGGTCGGTATACAAGTATTCAACTTTAAGTTTCAGATCAACCTCTAAAGGTTTTACGATTGCTTCGCGGTTGGTAGCCAATGTATAGTAGTATCCCTTCCAATACTGCACCTGCCCATCAAGCTGGGCTTTTAGACCCGGCACTTGCACTTGCAGTTTATCCATTTTTATCATCCAAGGGCTTACTTCTATTTTTCCTTGCGGGAAATAAAAAGTATCCTGCCCCACATGCAACCTAGTTTCCTCAAAACTTAGCAGCCCCTTTAGCTCAATGGGCCTTTCGTGGTTGGTCATGGTTAGGTCTTCAATGCTACCTTTAAATGCCACATCGGTAAAAAACAGCTTGCCGGATAGGTTATGAACTGCGGCAGTATCGGTTAATATAGAGTTGAGCATATTTAACGAAAGCATGCCATTGGCCTCTATATTGTACAAAGGCGTTTCTAGGTTCTTCATACTTCCTTTTATCTGCAGCTTCTCCCCATCCAAGTATGCCAGCAATTCTTCCACTACAACCTCTGAAGTACTAAGCCGCTGCTTACCTCCATTGGTGAAACTACCTTTAATCATGAGCTTTTCAACGGTTTTGTTTAGAGGCACATAATGCACGGTAGCCTTATCCAATTGGTAACTGATATCAACCCTAGGGCTTTTGTTTTTTGAAAGTTCGCCCTTTATTTTCACGCCAAATTTCAACGCCCCCTCAACTTGGTAGTCTTTTGCATAGCTCAGCACTGTATCTGGAAAGAGCTGCAGGAAATTAGAAACGGCTAAATCGCGACCTTGTACATCCAAGTCAAAAACCGTTTTTTCCTCCGGCACCTCAAAACTGCCCAATACGCTAAAGTTATTTCCCTGAATTTGTAAAGCTGGTACATCCAAACTATAGACACCTTTCTCGGGCAAGATACGTATGTTACCTTCTAGCGCAATATCTTTTGCTCGGGCATAATCAGTACCTTTTATCTGTATATGGTTAGAAAATAAAGCAGCATCAGCCTCAATGTAAAAATTGCTTTCGGTAAAGTTGCCAGCCACTTCGGCATCGTGAATCTGCAAATCGACCAGCACGCCTGAAAGTGCATACTCATATATATACTGCACGTTTTTGAGCTTGGCCGCCGAAAGGTTCAATAAAAAATGGGTGGCAGCAGTATCCGTTTTTTCAGTAGGTTTTATCAACTGAAAATTAGTAACGCCAGGCTTGAAGGTGCGCATGTGCATTTTGCCCTCTTCTATAACCACACTGCGTATGTTCCAATCTTGGCTTATGAGTTCCCAAATATTGGCCAATAAATAAACCCGCTTGGCAATAAGCAAAGTATCGTCGGGCTTGCGAGTGCTGCCCATTACAATAATATCCTTAAACTCGATAGAGGCTTTAGGAAAGTTGCTAAACACCGAAAACTCCACCCCGCCCCTAATGTTCACCTCAGTTTGGATGTATTCGTTCATTTCGGCAATCACCCTTTTCTCAATTTGGTCGCCGAAAATCTGCGTAATTGCCAATAAGGCCACAATTACGAGCACAATTAGCCCACCAAATAGCCACGCAAAATACTTCAACCACTTTTTTATCTGTTCCGACTCCATAAGCTAATAACGCTAAGTGCTTGAAAATGTGTTATGCGAAGCTAGAAAGTTTATGTGTGCGAAAAAATTATTTCGGGAAATTCATTCAATAGTTGGAAAATGGAAATAAACGTTCTACATTTGTCGTCCCAAACGCGCAACATGGTTGACGTTTACGGGCGCTTAGCTCAGCTGGTTCAGAGCATCTGCCTTACAAGCAGAGGGTCGTAGGTTCGAATCCTACAGTGCCCACACTGAAAATCAAGCGATTAGATCCACAAAATCTAATCGCTTTTTTTATTGCACAAACAGTGCACAAACAATTTCTCCAGCCCAACAACCCAATACTGACTAATATGGTCCATGCCTTTTCAAAAAGGGATATTGCCGACCAATGCCTGTTCTACGGTGGACCTGCGGTGCTGGAAGCACGGGCGCTATTGACGGCTAGGGATACCAGCTTATGGTTCTATGGCTGGGAGGATAGTTGCATCACAGTAGGTAGCAAAACCAACGAACTTGAACGACACCAGCAGCAAGAAGAAAAGCTGCAGGAGGATTGGGACTATCGCTTAATACCAAACCTTTTTCAAGGCGATAAAACCGCCATCATTACTTTGCAGCATGAGGAGCAGGGATCAGTGGAAGTATACAATATACAGGGTATGTTGGTGGGAATTTACAAAGTTGGTGAAGGCTCAAATGTGCTAGCGTTAGACAAGTCCATAAATTCCGCTGGGGTTTACATTTATAAGGTATTTGTTGGCAATGAATTGAGGTATACCGATAAGCTGGTGGTAGTAGAATGATAACTGATTGGTTATCTTTTCAGAGCGAGCCATCCTTTGCCCCGTTTTTATTATCTTAGATATATGAGACTGCAAATCTGTCTGTTTATACTTCTTTCAATACCAATGTTTGCCCATGCGCAATTGAGGCATGATGCTAATTGGGTGTTTGGCAAGGGCTGTGGGATTGATTTCAACGTTTCGGGTAATCCAGTAGCGTTTGCCCCAGCTAGTGATAATAATGAAGCGGCAGCTTCCATCTCTGATAAAAACGGACAATTGCTTTTGTACTTATCTTGCCCTACAAATCAATTAGGCCAGATAAAAAATATTGCTAATGATACTATTTTAAACGGAGACAGTATTAATATTTACTTTTCTGCTACAAATGGGGCCGTATTTTTGCCAATTGGGACAAATGCTGATAGCATAATATTTTTCCATACTGGTTTGGATGCTAACTGTGGTTTTGTTAGATGCCTCAGGTTATACTATTCCCTAATTGTAAAGGATGAAAATGGCAGGTGGTTGGCAATACAAAAAAACCAGGTTCTACTTGCTAATCCTGTTGAAGAAGCTATAAGTCTTGTTAAGCATTCAAACGGCATCGACTGGTGGCTGTTTATTCATGGAGAGCGGGCAGATCATCCGGATAGTTGTAGCAATAAGTACTTTCGCTTTTTGGTGCAGAAGGATACTATACTTGGTCCTTATGAGCAAGAAGTAACTGGCGAGCGTTGTGCGTCAATGAGTTTCGGAGGGGAGATTTCCATTTCCACCAATGGAAAGTACTTGGCAAAAGCAGTGTACGAAGATGGTAAGACATTCATCTATTCTATAAATAGATGTACGGGTATGCTTAGTCTCTTACACGAGATAATTGGAGATTTGGATAACTATGGAGTGTGTATTTATGGAAATTATATTTACATTTCTGGTTTAGAGCCCTTGGGTGGCACAATTTATCAGTATAGTTTACAAGCACCAAATGTTAATGCTTCAAGAAAAATAATTTATACAAATAGTGCAACCGATTATGGAATTGGGCAACTTGAAGCTGGTGGACAATATGTTTTTGTCACCTTCTTATATATCGGAACCGATAGTATTCTTAGCCGAAGATATAAAAGGCATCTAAGTGCAATTGAATATCCAGAAATGGATAGTGCTAGAATTAAACATGAGTTTCTCTATCTGGGAGATAGTGCTAAAACCGACTACGGCCTCCCAAACTTTCCCAACTATAACCTCGGCCCGGAGGGGGTATACCTCGTCACAGCGGGCAAAGATACCACGCTGTGTAGCAACACCAATAGCATGGGCGTAACTATCGGTGTGCCACCCGTACCCAACATAACCTACCTATGGCAGCCAGCCACTGGTTTAAGCGCTACCAATACAGCCCAGCCCATAGCTAACCCAAACCAAAGCATTTGGTACTACCTCACCGCCACTGATACCACCTCAACAAGCTGTGCTGTAAACACGGATAGCGTGTACGTAGAGGTGAGGACATGCGTAGGTATTACCGAAACATCCTCCCTCCAAGCCAAACTATACCCCAACCCTACAACCAGAGCGGCAACGGTGGAACTGCCTGTTACTAATGGCGGTATGTTCACCTTATTCAATCTCCTAGGGCAGAGGGTTTTGGAGACCCCCCTCACGGGCAAAAGCACTGACTTGTCCTAAAATAGGTTTACAGGTTAATGGATAATTCGGTTATTGGTTTACGTTTTTGTGGTAATCCTGTTATTGGTTTACAAAGGTAATTTTCTTGGGGTAATAATTTTTCCA
>JAIXOI010000016.1 GCA_027486795.1 Sphingobacteriales bacterium
ACGGCCGCACCTATCTTTACAAATGCGTACACCAAGCATGGTACACCAAACAAAAATCCCGATCACCTAAGGCAATCGGGACTCTATTTAATCCGTCAACTTATTCTAGGACGTTACAGTATTCTGCACTCTTCAAGAGTTTTTTACACAAATGTTTACTGGCGGTTTTGGTTAAGCTATTTAGGTCTAACCCTTGTTATAGAGGTGCCTTTTAAGGTATTGCCTTACTACGTTTCAATATCCGTACTTATCCTTCCATAGCTTTTTAAGGTGGGCGCGCATTTCATTTTCGCGGGCATTGTTCGCTGGCTCATATAGTTTTTTGCCTTTAAGTTGTTCGGGCATAAATTCTTGGTCGGCAAAGTTGCCATCATAGTCGTGGGCATAACGATAGTCTTTGCCGTAGTTTATATCCTTCATCAACTTGGTAGGGGCATTTCTTATGTGCAATGGCACTGGTTGGTCGCCGCTTTCATGCACCAACTTGCTGGCCTTTTTCCAGGCTAAATAGCTCGCATTGCTTTTTACGGAGCTAGCTAAATATATAGTGGTTTGCGACAGCGCGTGCAAGCACTCCGGGTAGCCAATCATAGTAACGGTTTGAAAACAAGCCGTGGCAAGTAACAATGCATTTGGGTTAGCATTGCCAATATCCTCCGAAGCCAATATCAATAGCCTTCGGGCAATAAACTTAGGGTCTTCGCCGCCCTCAACCATACGGGCTAGGTAGTACAATGCAGCATTGGGGTCGCTGCCGCGCATTGATTTGATAAAAGCCGAAATAATGTCATAGTGCTGCTCGCCGTTTTTATCGTACAGGGCAACTTTCTTTTGCGCATTTTCTTGCACCAGCGCATTGGTAATAACCACTGGGCCCTCGGTAACGTTGCTTACGGTTATCTCCAACAAATTGAGCAGCTTACGGGCATCGCCACCGCTCAACTGCAGCAGGGCATCGGTTTCTTTTAGCGTTATGTCGCGCGCTTTCAATACCTCATCGGTAGTAATGGCGTCATTAAGTAGCTTTACAAGGTCGTGGGTTTGCAGGGCTTCAAGCACGTACACTTGGCTTCGCGACAGTAGCGCTGAGTTAACCTCGAAAGATGGGTTTTCGGTTGTAGCGCCAATCAGGGTTATCTCGCCTTTTTCTACGGCACCCAATAAACTGTCTTGCTGCGATTTATTGAAACGGTGTATTTCATCAATAAATACCACGGCATTGCCCGCCTTTTGCGATAGCTCAATCACTTCCCTTATATCTTTTACGCCGGCACTTATGGCCGATAGCGCAAAGAAAGGCCTATTCATACTTTGGGCCATTATTTGCGCCAAAGTGGTTTTGCCCACGCCCGGCGGACCCCAAAAGATGATGCTATGCAGTTGCTGTTGCTCTATCATGCGGCGTAGCACTTTGCCAGGGCCAACCAAGTGTTGTTGGCCTACTACCTCATCAAGGGTGCGGGGGCGGAGGCGTTCGGCTAATGGGGCAAAGTTTTTCATGGGTGTTTTAGACACAAGGAATTCGTTCTTGGTCATAGTGAACGACTTGTGCGGGTTGTAAAGTTCAATAAAATTTAGGTGGTTTGGTATGCATTTTCTTATTCAATTGGTTCGGCCCAAAAGGGGATAATTTGGTAAATCCTTTCTTTTTCCGGTACGTAGGGTTTTAAGTAATCGTGCTCAAAGCCCATTACATTAATGTATAGCTTATATTGGGTAAAGCCTTCAGGAAATTCCGTATCCTGTTTTATTAGCGTACCGGCCTTTAGTACACTGCCATTGGCTAATAGGTAGTCCTTTTCCAACTCAACATATCTATAGTCTGATGTAAAGAAGTAGTAAGTGGATATGGTGCTAATAATACCGATGACGATACCTGCACTGAGCGCCAGAAAATATTTCATGCCATTTATTTTGCGGCAAATTCGGCATTTTAAGGCACACTTGAACGTTGGGACTGGTCACAAAAACAGAAGCCCACCTGTTTAAGGCTGGGCTTCTGTTGTAGACGGTAGCTTTCTAGAATGGCTTGGCGTCTGTTTTCCTTTTCCACTTGCAGTGGGAAGGTTGGTATGGTTTTTTACGATTGTATCAGTTAAATGTTACACCCTGGGGCATCTTTATATCAGCAGCGTGTATGGCCCTGTAATCATGGATGCTTTCAAGCCATTTTACTATCGATGGCAAAATCAAATCGGGTACCTCTGCAATAATGGCGTGGTCTTGCCCTTCGAACAATTCAAAGTGTTTCTTGCACTCCAGCCGGTCGAATATACTTTGGGTCATCTCTACCGAAAATATGCTGTCGGCAGTACCTTGAAATACCATTACCGGAACTTCAATTTGGTGCAAAGGCTTAGGCAATGGTGTGCTGGCTAACGATTGCAGCGCCCTAAAGCTAACATGGTGCAGGGCCAAAGGGTCTTGGTCAACAAAGTTTTTCATGTTGCCGAAGTACTTAATCTTCACCAACTCCAAATCAAGGTAAGCATTGATGGGGATTGGCGTATTGGGCATTATACTGCCAAAGTTCATTAATAAGGGTCTTAGGTATTTGCTCAGCCGAGGGAAACGGGTAAGTTTTGCGGCCTCTGGTGCGGTCAGGTCGGCAAAGTTTTGGCAAACAACTCCCTTCAAGCGAGAATCCTTTGCAGCCATATACAGTGACACTATACCCCCTTGGCTACTACCCATTAGCGACACATTGTCGTTGAATTTGTTAATGGCATACGATATGGCACTATGCGTATCGCGCATGAGTTCTTCAACGCTATAATCGCCACGAGCACCTTCGCTGCGACCATGACCGCGCGGGTCGAAACCGACTACATTAAAACCGCGTAGGTGCAACTTGTATAAAAACTCTGAATAACACAGGGCATAAATGGCTGTGCCTGGTATAAATACTACCGTAGGTGCCGATTTGTGATGCACCAACACATCTACATGAATTTGCAGGCCATCCGATACAAAATAATCGGAAGTAAAATGGTGGTGTAGTTCAGGAAACCCAAACGCTTCAGCTATGTGCTCAAAATACTCCTCAATGCTATAATAGTGCCTTTCCTTGCTGGCCAACATATATTGCTACCTTATGGGTGAAACAGAACCGCTTTTACCTAATCGTTAAAAGGGCTTTAAAGATGGCGGTTTTTGATGGCATCAACAAATGCTAACTTCTTTAATGGAATATAGCTTGCTTAATAACCTAAAGGGCAGGCTATAATAATAGTTTGTGTGCCCTGGAATTTTTTTTTATTATTTTTTTGGGGCTTGCAATCCGCATCAATACAGGAGGTGAGTATTTTTAGTGAAAAAAAAGTTTTAGAAAAAATTGAAAGTTTTGGAATAATGAAAAAAAGAATTACCTTTGTATCATACTTACAGAGAAACGGTAAGTTGTTGATTAAAAATACTAGCAAAATTTTTGGTTCACGTTCAGCATAAATAAACATTTCAAAGCAATAATTATCATGGAAAATTCATTCAAAAAATTGTTTTACGCAGGTGTAGGTCTTGCCGCAACTGCTACTGAAAAATTTGAAGAAACCTTGAACGAATTGGTAGCTAAGGGTAAAGTAACTGACTCTGAGGCTAAAAAATTCTTCGAAGAATTCAACGAAAAAACCGCATCAAAACGCGAAGAGTTTGATGAGAAATTCAAATCATTTGTAGAAAAGTTGGGTTACACTCGCAACAGTGATGTAGAAGAACTACGTCAGCGTGTTGAAGAGTTGGAAAAAGCCAACAAAGCTGCCAGCAAAAAAACTGTCGCTACTGCTAGCGCTCAATAACATAGCGGGTTTCTTTTTTTGAAGGGCTGCATCTCGGTGTGGCCCTTCTTTTTTGTGTTGTATTTAAGTTTAGATGGGTTAACTTTGGGTCGTTAGTTGCTATTGACTTCCGACAAAGTATTAAAGCAAAGCTGCAAGCCATCCTGTCGTGTCCCGATTTGTCGGGATGAGGAAAGTCCGGGCGGCACAGGGTATTGCGCCACCTAACGGGTGGGGTCTTCTTGCGAAAGGGGATACAGAGAGTGCCACAGAAAATAACCGCCCTGAGCTTGTCGAAGGGTAAGGGTGAAAAAACGGGGCTAAGAATCCGTTCGGGCAATGGGTAACCATGGCTTGGGGTAAACCTCGCAAGCCGAAAGACCAAATAGGCCGGCGTTACTAGAGCGTCCCGCTCGATTGCCGGCGGGTAGGTTGATAGAGGCTGTTGGCAACAACAGTCCCAGATAAATGACAGGATTTCGTTTTAAACGAGAACAGAACCCGGCTTATCGGCTTGCAGCCTTTGCTTTTTGTTTGGTTACTAGTAGATAGGTTTATTGGTTGAATGGTGAAAAGGTATGGGATTATAAACCCTTGATATGGTAGGGCATTTTCCCAATAACTAATAACTAATAACCAGTTAACTAAACACTACCCTTCAAACTCCAGCCGTTGTTTCTTGCTTAGGCTTGCCACTATCAAATCATAAGAGTGGTCAATCAATTCTTTTACCAACTTTTCGGGTAGGTTGCCGGTGCCTATAATTACAGTGTTCCAGTGCTGTTTGTTCATGTGGTAGCCGGGTATTATCTCGTCGTATTCATCGCGAAGTTCTTCAGCTTTTTCTGGGTCGCATTTTAAGTTTACTTGAAAAGGGTCGCTATTCATGCTAGCCAAGGCAAACATTTTTCCCGCTACCTTGAACACCAATACCGTTTCGCCGAAAGGCATGCCTTCGGTAACTGCCTTTTTAGCCAAGCAATAATCACGGAAAGTTTCAATGTGCATGACGAAGAATGGATTATTTATTTCTTGAGGTGTGAAAGATGCTCAATATCCTTAGTTGGGTATCAGTCACTTCATAATAAATTAGGAAGGGAAACCTTGGGACCGCATATTCCCTTAAATTTTTGTATTTATTTGGAAATGCAAAGGGGTATGATAACAAAAGTCCTAATGACTCATCGATTTCTATCAAAAAATCCTCACCCAAACCAACTTGCTGTGCCTCATAATAATCATAGGCTGTTTGCAAATCTTTTTTTGCTTTTGGGTCAAAACCTATACTCCGCTTCATTTTTTTGAAGCCTTAATTCTGTTTTTCACCGTTTCCCAAGGTATGGTTGGCTCATTTGCCAACAACCTTCTGTCCAATTCTTCTTTTTGCCAATCGGTTAGTTCGTAAGGTTTTTCATGCTGGCACTTGTAAGCATTAGCGGTAAAGTGCAATATTTGCAAAAGTTGTTCATCTCCCGAATCAATACTTTCTTGCAGGGCTTTCTTGATTTCTGCTATTTTCATGGCAACGGTTTTAAGCAATAACAACTAACTAGGAACCGAAATTCCAAGGATATTAAAATTACAGGTTTAAGTTTGGTTTTCAAAAAGTGGACACCTGCGAGAAAGAATCAAGTGTTCGGTGGTACATCAGTGTAAAAAGTGAATCAAGTACTTATTACTTTGTACATCCATCAATTTTCCGGATTCAACTTAGCCTTGCGCTTTGGCAACTGGTAGTGTATAGCTACGCTAGCACCTAAGGTAAAGTTGTACATGCGGGCCTCTTCTTTTTCGTAACCTTTAAACAATTGGGTATCAGCAAATATGGCCGTGCGGGTACCAAAGGTTACGAACATGTTTTGATATAGATAAAGGTCGTATTCCAACCCAACAATAACGCCCAGCTCGTTTAGAGTAACCATTTGGCTTATGTTCTCCAATCGGTCGGTGTTTAAATTCATTTCCGACGATTTTAAGTGGCTATATGCTAAACCACCAATTACATTAAGCGATACTGGTTGTTTTGTTAAACCACTCATACGAGCAAATTTGTACTTAAATAGCACAGGTACTTGTGTGTAATTTAGGTTTATACTGCCGCTTACCGGTATTTTGCCGTATAAGTTATCGCTAAAGCGCTGTCCTTGAGTTGAGCTCACAATCCAACCTAGCTCTAAAGCCATGCGGTGGTTAAAATGGTAGCCTACTTTTATGCCATATTGCCGCCCCGCTTGCATATTGTATTTAGCATCGTTGGCCAGCAATGGATAAAAAACCGAATTTTTTTGGAACATTCTAGTCCCCGTGAAGGCATATTCTGCTCCAACATAAAGGCCTTTAATGTTTCCTAGAGTGCTAATAGGTTTTGCATTCGAGATAATATCATCATTTTCATAGTCTCCCTTACTTAATTGGGGTTTTAGGGTTGACGGTGCTATAGTTAAGCTGTTTAGCAGTTCATTTTTAGCAGTAAAGGCTATAAAAAGCGGGTTTGCAGGGGCGTGAAGCTCTAAGTCAACTAAGCTGTTTTGTTGTGCTTTATTAATCCTATTTTTTCCTTCTTTGTTCGTTCTTTTTATGTCAGCATACATTTTACTAGATGCATTTACACCTATGTATGGGGTAAAATACCGATTGCGACCGTAATTTGATACCGTAACCAAGGGTTCGTTATCGTCAAAAGTGTAGTCAATAGGATAATTTATGCGCTGATAGTGGCTGTAGCTGAAACCTGCAATTTGGCTAGGGTGCTCGCCGGCAAGCAGGTAAGTACCCTCATAGCTGCGGTTGGCCTCAGCCTTTTTGCTGGCATAATACTCTTCAATATCGAACGAGGTGATGAGATTGAAGCTGCCAAAGAATATAAGCACTGCTATAGCGGCATAGTACCAGTGGTTGTATTTTCTGCGCTCAATTTGTACATCTAAGTCGGCATCCAATTTATCCCACAAGCCAGCTGGGGGAGTAACCTCCATATTACGGAGATTGTCCCTGAAAGCTTTATCAAAATTGAAATTATTCTCGTCTGTTGGTTTAATAGGGCGCATACACGGTATTAAAAATAGCTTTTTTCTTCAAAAAGCCAACAAACTGGGCATTTGAATTGCCCAATTAGTGTGTATTAGACTGTTTAAAGAGGATGTAGGTTGCACGAGAACTGAAATGAGCAAGATGAAATAGGGAATAAGTAACATAAACCAATGCAGAAAACAAGAGTACGGTTTCAAATTTCAAATCCCATGCTTCGCATTTACTTATAGTCCCTGCCCTTGTACTAGTAGTTCTACAATATCGAACACTTTTACCTTGCCTGGGGCTTTTTCGGTAGTGCCATCGGATAGCATGGTCATACAGAATGGGCAGCCAGCAGCAACAATTTCGGCACCAGTTTCAATGGCCTGCTCTGCGCGCTTTTGGTTTACCCGTTGCGTACCATGTTCCTCTTCCTTAAACATTTGGGCACCACCTGCACCGCAGCATAAGCCACGACTTTTGGCAGCCTTCATTTCTACCAAATCCGCATCTAATGCTTCTAAAATGGCACGTGGGGCTTCGTAAACCTCATTGGCGCGACCTAGGTAACAGCTATCGTGAAAAGTGATTTTTTTACCTTTAAAGGCGCCACCACCTTGCACTACCAGTTTACCTTCGTTTATCATTTCTTGCAAAAACTGGGTGTGGTGCATTACCTCATAAGCACCACCTAGGTTAGGGTACTCGTTTTTGAGAATATTGAAACAGTGCGGACAAGTGGTTACAATTTTTCGCACTTGGTAGGCATTCAATATCTCAATATTCTGCAAAGCTGCCATTTGAAAAACGAACTCGTTTCCTGCACGTTTGGCGGGGTCGCCAGTGCAAGCTTCTTCTTTTCCCAAAATGGCAAAGTCGGTTTTTAGATGGTTCAGTATTTTAACAAAAGCGCTGGTAATTTTTATTGCACGCTGGTCGATACTACCCGCACAACCAACCCAAAACAATACTTCAGGGGTGCGTCCTTCGGCGGCCAATTCGGCCATGGTAGGTACTTTCAATTCCATATACTATTCCTTACTTTGTTAGTATTATTTTAAATCACTTACCCACTTCTCGCGGTCTTGTTGCGAAAACTGCCATGGGGCGGCATTGTTCTCAATGTTGCTGAACATGAGGTTCCACTCTTCTGGCGAGTTTGAGTCCTCCATAATCAAGGCACGACGAAGTTGGACAATTATATCAAGCGGATCGATATTAATGGGGCACTCTTGCACGCAAGCTTGGCAAGTGGTGCAGGCGCGCAATTCTTCAACGCTTATAAAGTCGCCAAGCAATTGTTTGTTATCAATAAAATCAGGACCGTGTAAGTCAATGTTCTTACCCACCTCTGTTAGTCGGTCGCGGGTGTCCATCATTATCTTACGCGGCGAAAGTAGTTTTCCGGTTTGGTTGGCAGGGCATGCTGCGGTGCACCGTCCACACTCGGTACAAGAGTATGCATCCAGCAAGTTTTTCCAGCTAAGATCTTGTACATCTTTAGCGCCAAATTTTGGTGGAGCAACGGCCTCAGCGCCTTCAGATGGAGCTGCGTAAGGGTCGGCGTTAGGATCCATCATGGCCTTTATCTCCTTGGTTATGGCAGGCATGTTAAATATCTCTCCACGAGGCTTCAGGCGCGAAAAATACGTGTTTGGGAAAGCCAGCATAATGTGCAAGTGCTTGGAATAAGGCAAATACACAATAAAGCCCAACACGCCCAGAATGTGTCCCCACCAGCCAAAACGCTCCATAACCTTCAAAAGGTCAATATTAAGTCCTGAAAGTGCAGGACCTACAATGTTGCCCGAAATAAGAAAGCCATAAGGCGATGAGCCGTTAATTTGTATTTCTCTTGCTACATCGGCACCGTTCATCATAAAAATGCAGGCCACGAGCCATATTTCGGCAATCAAAATAATGTTGGCATCTAGTTTAGGCCATCCGTTCATCTCGCTTTTAACAAAGCGTGGTACTTTAAGCAGATTGCGGCGCGCCAAAAACACGAAGGTGGCTATTAATGCCAATAAGGATAGTACCTCGATAAAACTAATGGTGAAGTTGTATATGCCAGTGAGGAAACCAGAATCTAGCGTTTCGCTAAACAAATGAAACAACAAGCGATGTTGCCCTGTAAACCCATCTATAAATATTTCCAATAGCTCAATTTGGGTAACTAAAAAAGCTAAGTAAATAAACAAGTGCATGATGGCTGGTAATGTAATACGGAACATCTTTTTCTGCCCAAGAGCAATCAAAAGCATATTTTTAAGGCGCTTGTCAGGTTGGTCGGTCAGGTCTTCTTTCTGACCCAAATTAATGTTGCGGTATATTTCCTTCCCCTTCTTAAAAACGAAGGCAAAGGCCGCAATAGTGACAATAGCAAATACAATTGGTTGGATGAAAGCCATAAACGTCCTGAAATTTCTACAAAACTAAGTCAGAGTATTAATACTTTAAACGCTGTAAATGTTTAAAAACCCGAGCAAGATAGTTAATTTTAGTGTAGCTTAAAACAAGTAGGCATGAAAACCATATACTTCCTGGTGTTATTTTGTAGTGTTTTTACTATCCAAAGTATTACGGCCCAAGAGCTGCCTAAGGTAGATTTGTTTACCAAGCGTATGCTAGCTTCTGATGATTGGAAGTGGCACGATATCAATCTTTTAGTGCGTGGCGATAGTACTGCTGTCAAAGGGTTGGTAGAGCAAGTTGGGGGGTACTTTAAGTTCAGTTATGTTGGCATTAATGCTGTGAATATCCCCGTTGATAAATTACAACAGTTTTTGAGCGACCCCGCCGTTGTTGAGGTGCAAAACCTAGATGTACCGGTTACATTGCTAAGTGATTCTGCAGCCATAGTAAACCATGTAGTTGAGGTGCACGATGGCGTTTCTCCGCTTACGCAGCCTTATAAGGGTAATGGTGTGGTTGTTGGAATAATTGATGATGGCATTGACTTTAGACATTTAGATTTTAGAAAGGCAAATGGCGATACCCGAGTTCGCTATTTGTGGGACCAAACCACAAATTCGGCGCAAGCGCCGCAGCCTTATGGCTACGGCAGAGAATGGACCGAGTTGGATATTAACAATGGCATTTGCACTCATGTTGAACGTATAGATGCTTTCGGGCATGGCTCACATGTTACGGGAGCTGCTGCTGGCAACGGAAACGCAATCGGTAAATATGCAGGTATGGCTCCCGATGCTGAGTTAGTAGTGGTGGCCTTTAACTACAATCGCCCATTTTTAGCAGGGGTAGTAGATGGGGTGGAATATATCTTCCGCAAAGCCGATGCTATGGGCAAACCTTGCGTTATAAACGCTAGCTTAGGCACTTATGTAGGCTCTCGCGATGGTCTTGATTTGGCTGCCCAGCTAATTGATGCGCTGCTGGATGAACGCGGTGGCCGAGCTATGGTAGCTGCAGCTGGCAATGCAGGACAATATCTTTATCACTTGGGTTATGAGGTAACCGCTGATACTAACTTTACCTACTTTTTGTACAACACCACGTCTGGCGATTTATTTTTTCAGCTATGGGCCGATTCAGCAGATTTTAACAACGTAAACTTTGCTTTCGGTGCCGATGACCCAGCCAATAGTTACGCATCTTTGGGTAGAACCGATTTCTTGAATGTGAAGGTTGATTATCCTTCGGTGGTAGCCAATGGCGGCTCGCTAATCCGTAATTATTCGCTTAACAGTGGTGTCAATTTTATTGGTAGCATCGAAACCCAACTAACCCAAACCAATGGTGTGTACTTATTTGAGGTTATCATAGAGCCTAACAACGCTGCCCATTTTTGGCGCTTTATCACTACTGGTTCGGGTACTTTTGATATTTGGAGCAGCAAAGCACTGATGAATTTTTCTGACATGGTGGAGGCCATACCATCAGCAACATTCTTGCCCGATAGTGCCAAGTATAAATATCCCGATACTAGGAAAACGGTGGTTAGCAGCTACACTTGTTCTGACCATGTTTTAGCAGTAGGTAATTACGTTTTTCGCAGCTATTATTTAGACGTGTATGATGATACTGTAATATGCTATTATCCGAAAGGTGATATTTTTAAAGAATTCCCGAACCCAACTAGTCCAAACCCAACTGTTTTTTTAGGATCAAGCTTAGGCCCAAGCCGCGACAACCGCATAAAACCTGATATTGCCGCACCGGGTACCTATGTATTGGCTACAGGAAACAGTATTTTTATTAACAACGCCATTAACTCTGGCAATGTGCAGAACTACCAAAAAGTAGTACAGGGTGGTAAGCACGTGCGCAACTCGGGTACCTCAATGGCATCGCCAATGGTTACAGGAGCCGTGGCTTTGTATTTAGAGAAGAACCCAAATGCCAATTGGCGCGAAATTAAGGATGCCTTCCTTACCACAACTACTAAAGATACCTTTACTACGCAACAGCCTAATAATACCTTTGGTTATGGTAAATTGAATGCTTTTGCCGCTATGCAAACTAACTTTGTATATGGTTGTACGGATACTGCTGCCCTTAACTACAACCCTGCCGCCAACGTAAACGACGGTAGTTGTATACAAGTAGTGTCAGGCTGTATGGACCCAATTGCGGTAAACTACAACCCGCTGGCTAATTTCGACAATGGCAGTTGCCAGTATGATACCACATTAATTGGAATTGCAAACCTACTTGATGCGGGCATTGGTTTGGGCGTATACCCCAACCCAAATGACGGTAATTTCCATATCGTATACCAATTGCCGCAAGCTATGCCCGATGCCTCCGTAACTATTACCGATTTGTTGGGTAAGGAGGTAATGCAATTGAAAATTGTGGGTGCACAAGGCAAATTGGCGGTGCAGGCGTTGCCTAAAGGTGTATATTTGTATGCCTTGGTATATCAAGGTCGGTTGGTAAAACCGGGTAAGCTCATTGTTCAATAAGTAAAGCCCTATGGCCACTACAACTCGCCAAACCTTAATATTGGACAGCGTAAGCATCCAGCAAAAAATTCATCGTATAGCCTACCAAATTTTGGAAAAAAACTACGATGAACAAGAGCTGTACCTTATTGGTATACAAAGCAATGGTTACTTGTTTGCGGAAAAGTTGGTGGCGTTTTTGCGCACCATTACCAATACTCAAATACATCTTTGTTCGCTTTCATTGAACAAAACTAAGCCCAATAAGGACGAAATGGAATACGATTTCGACCTGAAAAATCTCAATAAAAAGACGGTAATACTGGTTGACGATGTAGCCAACACCGGCCGCACCGTTGCTTATGCCCTAAAGCCGTTATTGGATTGCCTACCCAAGAAAATTGAGGTGGCAGTGCTAGTAGACCGTGAGCATAAACTCTTCCCCATCAGCAGCGACTATGTTGGCCTTAGCCTTAGCACCACCCACAAAGAGCACGTTAATGTGGTGTTGGATGGCGTAGAGGATGCTGTGTACTTGGTGTAACTATTTTTGATTTTTGAGGTACGATTTACGATTGAGAGGTGGTAAGTCTCTCTCTCAAAGGGAGAAGAACTTACATACAGAACACCAATTTTAAGTTTTGAATTTTAAATTTTCAATTCCACACCTCAATTTAAAACCGCCACTAAATCAACTGCCTTTAACTTACCGTCGTTTTGCACTATGTGATCGGCTTTGAGGTAGAATTTTTCGCGCTGCTGGAGTTGCTTTTCCATGAAGTCTTTTACGGCATCTTCGTTTTTTCCAGCTAGCAGCGGGCGTTCGGTTTTGCTTTGCATCAGCCGCGAAACTAGGATGCCTACAGGGGTTTGCAAATAGACCGTTTTGCCAGTCTTTTTCAAGAAGCTCATATTATTGAAGAAACAGGGAGTTCCACCGCCGAGCGATACCACAGCGGCAGGCTGCAAAACCAGCTCTTTTAAGTATTGACTTTCAATGCCACGGAAAAAAGGCTCACCTTCAGACTCAAATATCTGCTTTATGGTTTTGCCCGTGGCTATCTCAATGTATTGGTCCAAATCAACAAACGGCAGGCCTAGCTTGGTGGCAAGTTCTTTGCCAAGCTTGCTTTTACCGCTACCCATAGGGCCAATGATGTAGATGTGGGGCTTAATTTGAGAATGAGTCAATTTGAAACTTTGAAAATGAAAAGGGCTATATACCAGTGTGCAAATGTACCAATGTAGCAATGAAAAAGAGATGGTGCAATAACTTTTTTAAGTCATTTTCTACTGGGCACATTTTCAAAATCCCAAACTACTTATAGCTCACTCTTGGGTCCAATATAGCATAACCAATGTCGGTAAGGATGTTTACCACCACATACACAACGGCAATAAAAAGCACTATACCCATTAATACCGGCAAATCGAGGTTCATGAGGCTGTCAAATAGCTCGCTGCCTAGGCCTTTGTAGTCAACTACTGCTTCAACCAACACCGAGCCTGCCAGCAAGCCTGCAAACCAGCCAGAGGCCGAAGTAAGCACTGGGTTAAGGGCATTGCGCAGGGTGTGTTTTACTATTACCGCATAATTGGATAGCCCTTTGGCTTTGGCTGTGCGAATATAGTCGGACGACATAACATCCAACATCGAACTACGGGTCATTTGAGTAATAATGGCCACAGGGCGTATGCCCAGCGCCAAGGTAGGTATAATGAGGTTAGACCAAACGATGACCTGCTCACCCATTTCATAATCGAACAGTGGTGCACGAACACTCAAGCCCGTAAATGCTTTTAACTTAACGGCCAAAACAAAAGCCAGAATGAGTGCCACCACATAAGAAGGCCACGAAATACCGAATACCGATAGGCTCATAATGGTGTCGTCAGGCCAACGATTGCGGTACATAGCAGCCAATATGCCAAACGGAATACCGATAAGCAGCGCCAAAATGATAGAGGTAATGGCTAAGATAAAGGTTGGTGGTATTTTCTCTGCCAATATGCTGCTCACCAAAGTATCGCGCTGGTATGAGCGACCTAAATAAGGTGTTTTGATAACGAATGCATTGCTGCCAAAGGCAAACAATTTGGTATAGTTAAGTTCTGCTTGTTTTTCGGGTGTGTCTTCGTGAAAGGTAACAGGCAACAGATTGTTCATGTACATCAAGTAGCGCATCATCGGGCTTTTGTCAAGTCCCAACCGCTTCTTGATATTCTCCGCACTCGATACATCCGTTCGCTGGCCCGATAGCATGCGCTCGGGGCTAGGCAACAGGTTCAGAATCATAAACAGGATGGTAATTACCCCCCAAAGGATAAGCAAACTGTATAATGACTTTTTGAGGATGTACTTTAACAAGTTGGCCTATTTAAGGGTGTTGGCTTTTAGCTCGGTGTACGTAGGTAGGTGCCTGTGGTGCCACTGGCCTACAACGGTTCCATTTTTAATGATCATCAACCCTGGGTTGCTGCGGTTGATGGTTTTAAGGAACGTACCATCGCCAACATAAAATGGATAAGCCGTTTGCATTTCGTGTCGGAAGGTCTCAATTTCGGTTCGTGGAGCGCTCGTGGCCACAAAAAACATGTAACCATCTTTTTCGGCGTTAAGGGCCAGCTCGTTTAGTTGCTTGTAAGCTTCTTTGTGAGTATGATTTAGGTTGTAAGCAACTACAAAAAACACATAATTAGGGTTCAAAAGTATGGAGTCGTTCATCACATTTCCATCTTCATCCTCTAATCGGAAGTTGTTGATATTCGGGTCGATGCCTTTCTTAATGACCTTATCAATTCGCTCTACAAACTCCCATTTTTGTTTTTCCTCACCCTTGGGCATTTCAGTTTGCTTAAACTGTTTGTTTTCGCCGGTAGCTTTGTTTTTGTAAATAAACTCGTATTCAACAATGGCTTTATTTTCTTCTGGCACTATCATTTGCTCTGGTATGTTTTTGCCTATGGCATATGGGCGAAAGTCGACTACAGGCAAGTTCCAAACGAAATTGTATAGGCAAAAGAAAAAACTAGCCAATGTAATCAATACAACTGCAGCCGAAGCAGCAAAGCCTGAAAACAAACCTTTGATGTAACGAGTTTGAAACAGCAATATCAAAATCAACACCGAGAGGAAGATATCTTTGCCAAACGAAACAATAGGCTCTAATTTCAAGAAATCGCCAAAGCAACCGCAATCAGTTACATGACCTGTGTAAGAGGTGTAGCCCGTGAGAAAGGTAAAAAACACAATCATACCAGTAAGCAGAAACAACGTTGCTGCTTTAGCCACATTAAGTATCAGTGCTACACCCAATGCTATTTCAAGCACAATCATAAATACGGCAAAGCCAACCGATAGTGGTTCCATAAAATCCATACCGAATTCTACAAAATAATCCATCATTTTGTAAGCGGTGCCCAATGGGTCAATAGCTTTTACTGCGCCGGAAAAGATAAAGAACGCACCTACAAAATCTTGCACATAGGCCACAAAAAGTCTATCGGGTTTGCTTATGAGGTAGCGCACCACATTTATTACCAGTGCAATTGCGGCAATAATTCCTACTAAAGTGTATACTGTCATGCTTCTTTCATTTTTATCAATGCAAAAATAGCGTAGTTGATGATGTCTTGGTAATTGGCATCGGGTCCTTCGGAGATAATGGTAACCCCTTGGTTATCTTCAATCTGTTTTAGGCGCATTAGCTTCATCAATATCAAATCGGTAAAAGAGGTATTGCGCAAGTCTCGCCAAGCCTCGCCGTAGTCGTGATTTTTTTGCAACATTAGGCTGCGGGTCAGTTTTACTTGCTGGTCATATAGTTTTTCGCTTTCGGCTGGGCTCAACTCCATGTCCACATAGTCTTTAAGCTCTAACTGTATCAAAGCAATAAGTGAGTAGTTGATAATGCCCATCAACTCGCTATCGATACCCTCGGCAATCTGTTGGCTCTGCATTTCCTCAATGTTGCGAATACGCTTTGCTTTAATGAAGATTTGGTCGGTAAGTGAGCGCGGGCGAAGCATGCGCCACGAGGTGCCATAATCCTTTACCTTCTTCATATAGATATCTTTGCTGCTGGCAATTATATCGTCGTATTGCTCCAGGGTCTTGTTTGCCAAGTTATTTGGTAATTTTAATGCGGTTTCAGGCAACTTACTACACAATTATGAGCGATAAAAATACAGGATTTTACGGTAAAACGACCATCAACTGTCGTGGGCGTTTGCTCGATTTATCCACACCGCGTGTTATGGGTATCCTCAACCTCACGCCCGACTCTTTTTTTGCTGATAGCAGACACAAGATAATAGACGAATTATTACGGAGCTGTGAAAAGATGTTAACCGACGGTGCCGATATCTTGGATATTGGCGGCGTAAGCACTCGCCCTGGTGCTGATGCAGTGGGAGAGGAGGAAGAATTGGAAAGGGTAATACCTGCTATTGAGGCAATTGCCAAGCGTTTCCCAGAAGCTTTCTTATCTATAGATACTTACCGAGCAAAGGTTGCCATGGAAGCCGTAGGTGCAGGAGTGGGTTTAGTAAACGATGTATCAGCAGGTAGGTTTGATGCGGAAATGTACACCACTGTGGCACAATTGCAAGTGCCATATATACTGATGCATATGCAAGGAACTCCTGCCACAATGCAACAAAACCCAAAATATGAAAATGTGGTATTGGAAGTACTGGATTACCTAGTGGCCGAAGTATCCAAATTACGTGAACTGGGTGTAAACGATATAATACTCGACCCAGGTTTTGGTTTTGGAAAAACGGTTGAGCACAACTTTCAACTATTGCAAGGTTTGGATGCATTGAATTTAACTGGTTTGCCCATACTGGCTGGACTTAGTCGCAAATCAATGATTTGCCGCACCTTGAACGTTAAACCTACCGATGCTCTAAATGGTACCACGGCTCTCAATACCATTGCCTTACTGAGAGGTGCCAAAATATTACGGGTACATGATGTAAAGGAGGCGGTGGAGTGCGTGAAGCTGATGGGGCAAATGCAATCAATCAGTTAAACTGAAACGATTTGATTATCTCCAAAGCAAAGTCTTTGTATGCATCGTATTGGGCTATCTCGGCAGAGTAAGTAAGCAGGTAGGCTTTGTCATCCTTTATCCAAGTATATTGCAGCCAGCGCACCCTTATATCGTTTACCTGGGCAAGGTAAGTGCTGGTTATGGCTGAGTAGCCCTTAAAATCAACACTTTCATTTGATTGTTTTTCAATTGCTTCTAACTGGTTGGATGCTTTCTTTTCTAACTCCTCCAGATATGTTGTTACATCCATACCTTCGGCAACGTCTTGCACTACAAGGTTTACGTTTTCCTGAATGTAATCTTGGTCATTCGTTTTGGGCGAACTGATGTTGAATATTAAATTGGGACTGCCTTGGTTGGAGAATTTCCAGCCTGGTGGGTAGTATACTGAAAATTTCAAGGTGTAGTTTTCGTGCCTCTGCCAGCCAGTTGGAGGTGCATATTTTTCGCCTCCACAGGCAGTAATTAACGTTACTACTATTATTGCAAGTAAAAAATTTCCTGTTGTCTTCATCATGATTCAAAATTACCAAATTTAGCTATCGGTTTGGTAAAAGGCGTAAATTTGAAAAGGGTAACTAAGCAGTAAAATAAAAAAGTACTCGATGGAAATAATTATTTTTATGCGCCGTTACTATACCGGCTTGCTAAATTAGGATTGGTTTGAGAACAACACCCCGGTTATTTTGTATCACTTTGTTGCTATTGTTGCGCTGCGCTCCTGTTTGGGCACAAGTGTCTGGGGGCAATTCGGTTTATAATTTCATCAATCTGCCTGCATCGGCAAGGGTGACTGGCGCGGGTGGCAACCTTATCACCGTTCGCGATGCCGATCTTAGTTTGGCATATCACAATCCTGCACTACTTAACTATAAAATGCATGACCGTGCCGTAATGAGCATTACACCATACATGGCAGGCATTAAGCAAGGTTATTTGGGTTATGCACGCCATTACGATAGCATAGCAACTACTTTTCAAGCTGGCCTGCAGTTTATTAGCTATGGCACCATGGTTGGTAAAGACGAAACCAATACCAACATTGGCGATTTTAGCGCAGGCGAGTTTGCCCTAACCTTGGGTGCCGGCAGACAGTGGGATAAGTATAGCTATGGTGTAAATTACAAACTTATCTACTCACGCTTGGGCGATTACACCTCGGTAGGTAACTCATTCGACTTCGCAGCCGCTTACGACGATACCGCCAAGCGCTTTACCGCTACCGTGTTGCTTACCAATGTAGGCTTTCAATTTACACCATACTACCAAGGCTCAAGAGAGTCATTGCCACTCGATTTGCAAATCGGTTTCTCAAAGCGTTTAAAGTATGTTCCTTTCCGCATCAGTTTGGTAATGCACAACCTTACCAAATGGAATATATACTATGACGACCCTGATTTGGCTGCTAACGACGGCAACCTATTTGGCGACACCACTGAAAGTGAGAAAAAAGTGGGGCAGTTTTTTGATAATTTTGCCCGACACTTGATTGTTGGAGGTGAACTATACCTTGGCAAAGCTATGTGGATTAATTTTGCTTACAATCACCAGCGCCGTGCCGAACTTGCCGCCACTGTTCGCCCAGGTTTGGCTGGCTTGTCCTTTGGTTTTGGGCTCAACATAAAACAGTTTAGCATAAGCATGGGCAGGGCTAGGTACCATGCCAAGCAAGCCTCAACTACCATTACTTTGGGCGTAAATATCCATCAACTCCAGAAAAAGAACCGTCCTCCGAAAAAAACGAAGGACTCATTGCCTCCAGTAGCTGCACCTGCCCAAGAAAATTAATACCTTTACCCACCATAATGAAGGACATTATTGTAGCTATCGATGGATACTCCTCGTGTGGGAAAAGTACTTTGGCAAGGGCCTTGGCCGCTAAGTATCACTATGCCTATGTTGATTCAGGCGCCATGTACCGTGCCGTTACCCTTTATTTTTTGAACAATGATGTTGATTGGGCTAATGAAAACCAAGTGCTGCAAGCGCTTGACCATATTAGCATTAGCTTTAAATTCAACCCAGAAACCGATACCAACGAAACTTACCTTAATGGCTTAAACGTAGAGTATGCCATTAGGGATATGCGGGTATCGGCTAAGGTGAGCGAGGTGAGCAAGATTAAGGCCGTTAGGGTTGCTTTGGTGCAGTTTCAGCAAGATATGGGTGAGCACCGTGGAATTGTAATGGATGGGCGCGATATAGGTACAGTTGTGTTTCCCGATGCGGAATTGAAATTGTTTATGACTGCCGATATTGCCATTCGGGTGCAGCGCCGATATCAAGAGTTGCTGGCCAAAGGTGAGTCCATTACCATAGAGCAGGTAACTGAGAACTTGCGCCACCGCGACCAAATTGATACTACCCGAGAAGAAAGCCCACTGAGGCAAGCCAAAGATGCGCTAGTACTGGACAATACCAACTTTACCCAAGAAGAACAGTTGGCTTTAGCCAGCAAATGGGTGGAAGAACGCATAGCTGCCAAACAGCAAGAAATCGAGTGGTAGCTTTTGGTCGACGGTCCACGGTCGACAGTCCACGGACAAAGCCTGTTATTCTTAAATTCTATAATTCTGTAAATTCTGGTTCAGACGGATAAATGGAAAAACTGCTCTCCAATCTTCAATCATTAGCCAAAGGCCGTGAAGCGGAAACGAAGCAGTATTTCAATAAACTGAAACGCCGCAAGCTTGCCGAGTTGGACGATACCGTGGCTGAGTTGCACGAACAAGTATTTGCAGAAACCAACTGCCTCAATTGTGCCAATTGCTGCAAAACCACTGGGCCACTATTTACGCAACGCGACATGGACCGTATAGCCAAGCACTTGGGTATGAAAACGGGTCAATTTATTGAGAAGTATCTGTATATGGACGAAGATGGCGACTTTGTACTAAAGCAGTTACCTTGTTCATTTTTAGGCGCTGATAACTATTGCAGCATATACGAAGTACGTCCCCAAGCTTGCAGGGAGTACCCCCATACGGACCGAAAGAACTTCCATCAAATACTCGACCTCACCTTAAAGAATACCTTCATCTGCCCTGCTGCATACGAGGTGGTTGAGCGGATGAAGAAGGCAATGCCTATGTAACTCAGCTCGGTTGGGACTTGTCACAATAAAGCAGCACACCAAAGGCTAATGTGGAAAAACAATTGGGGTATTTGTCCGTAAAAAGGCTTCAAATGCAGGTTATTTATCAACTTTACTAGGCAATCACCACACTACTATGAAAGTTTTAAAATTCGGCGGTACTTCAGTTGGCAGCATAGATTCAATCAAGCAGGTTATTAATATCATAAAGTCGGAAAAGAACCCAGCCAAAACGGTTGTGGTAGTTTCGGCATTTAGTGGTGTTACCGACCAATTAATTGAGGTAAGCCAATTGGCCGAAATTGGCTCGGAGATATATTTGGAAATGTTAAAGGGCATTGAAAATCGGCATATACAGGCTGTCAAGGAGCTCATTAACCCTAAAAACCAAAGTGGTTTGGTGGCCAATTTTAAGGTAATGTTCAATGAACTTGAAGACGTATTGCATGGAGTATTTCTTTTAAAAGAGCTTAGTGCTAAATCATTGGATTATGTGGCAAGTTTTGGTGAGCGTTTGTCATCGTTGATAATTACCGATGCCTTTATAGGAGCTGGAATTGAAACGAGCTTAGTAGATGCGAGGCATCAAATACGCACCGACCGTACCTTTAACAATGCTCGGGTAAACGTGGCCGTTACTGAAGCCAACATACAAGCATATTATAAAAAGAACAAGAACCTTACTGTAGTGCCAGGCTTCATTGCCAGCACCGATAGGGGAGAAGTGACTACCCTCGGTCGTGGTGGGAGTGACTATACCGCTGCTATTTATGCAGCGGCGCTAAACGCCAAAGTACTGGAAATATGGACCGATGTGGATGGCGTACTTACCGCTAACCCTAAGGTGGTCCGCAGGGCCATACCTATACCGCAACTATCCTATGACGAGGCCATGGAGCTATCGTATTTTGGTGCGAAGGTAATTTACCCGCCAACCATTCAACCAGCTTTGGATAGGGGCATTCCTATCGTTATAAAGAACACTTTTAATGCCAGTGCACCCGGCACCCGTATTACTGCCGAAGCGCCTATGGGCGAGGCTCCCGTGAAGGGTATTACCAGCATTAGCAATATTAGCCTACTTACCATTTCAGGAAGTGGCATGGTGGGTATTTCGGGAACCAGCATGCGCTTTTTTGGCGCGCTAGGCCGCAATAAGATAAGCGTGATATTGATATCGCAAGCATCTTCGGAGCACTCTATTACCATTGCCGTAACGGACAAAGAATCGGAAAGGGCGAAATTGGCCATTGAAGAGGAGTTCGAATACGAATTGCAATCGGGCAAAATTGACCCAATTGCCATAGAGCAAAAGCAAAGTATAGTAGCTATTGTAGGCCAAAATATGCGCAACACGCCCGGCATTGCAGGAAAGTTGTTCAGCGTGCTGGGCCGAAACGGCATTAATATTCGCGCCATAGCTCAGGGCACCAGTGAGTTGAACATCTCCTTTGTAATTGATAAGCAGGATGAGAGCAAAGCATTGAACGTTATCCATGAAAGCTTTTTCTTGTCCAACACCAAAGTGGCGCATATCTATTTGATAGGTGTGGGCTTGGTTGGTAAAACGCTAGTAAAACAAATATTGAAGCAGCAAGCTTATCTGAAAGATAAATTGGGCTTAGAGTTGCGCCTTGCTGCAGTGAGCAACAGTAAAAAGATGGCATTTGATGCCGAAGGTATTACTTGGGAGGATATTGCAAATGTACTTGAGCAATCGAAGCAAAAGGCCGACATTGATAAATTTGCCAAAGAGGTGGTTAACCTTAACCTGCGCAACGGCATAATGGTTGATTGCACAGCCGATGATGTTGTGGGTACTAGTTATAAAGCCTTTCTTGAGCATAGCATAGCAGTAGTAACACCAAATAAAGTAGCTGCATCAGGTCCGTATGCCTTGTATGCTGAATTAAACCGCGTAGCACAAAAGCGTGGTGCACGCTGGCTTTACGAAACTAACGTTGGGGCAGGCTTGCCAGTATTGAGTACACTGAGCGACTTGGTAAAGAGCGGTGACCAAATTCATCGCATTGAAGCGGTATTGAGCGGCACCATGAATTTTATTTTCAATACCGTGAGCGCTAAAATGCCGTTTAGTAATACCGTGAAAGAAGCTAAAGTACAAGGTTATACCGAACCCGACCCACGCATTGACCTTAGTGGCAAAGATGTGGCCCGCAAAATATTGATTTTGGCCCGCGAGGCAGGTTATAAATTAGAGTTTGATGAGGTGGAGATTGTAAACTTTCTGCCAGGAAAAGTTTTCAAAACCAAGGATATTGAAAGCCTGTGGACAGCATTAGAAGCCTACGATGCCGAGTTTGATGTATTGCGCACCCGCATTGAAAAGGAAAAGAAGAAACTGCGCCTAGTAGCCAGCTTTGATGGCAAGGCCGCTAAAGTGGAGTTGCGCGAGTTTACGCAAGACCACCCTTTCTATAACCTTGAGGGCAGCGATAGCATCGTACTATTCTACACCGACCGATACCACAAAAACCCATTAGTAGTAAAAGGCGCCGGCGCCGGTGCTGAAGTTACCGCCGCTGGTGTATTTGCCGATATAATCAGGTTGAGGAACTAAGCAGGTCAATTTTCCAGTAAAAAGCCGACCTGCTATTCGCCTAGTTGCGAAACAGGTGGTAATATTATAGTGTACAACGCCACCATGAGCCATACTATTAAAATATTTTCGCCAGCAACTGTAGCCAATGTGGCTTGCGGTTTTGATATTCTGGGTTTCGCACTCGAGGCCCCGGGCGATATCATTTCCGTTTCTATTACCGATATACCGGGCCTTTCCATCCGCAACGAGATTAAGGGGATGAACATGCCCCTTGACCCAGATAAAAACACCACTACGGTAGCCATACAAGCTTATTTGGAGTATTTAACGGTAAATGCTTTAACCTATGCAAGTGCGGAGCTCAGTTCCGTGCTTTCGGGTAAGAAAGGAGTTGAGGTGGTTTTTCATGAAAAGATAAAACCTGGCAGTGGGGTAGGCAGTAGCTCTGCTAGCGCAGCGGCTGGCGTGTTTGGTTTGAACGAGTTGTTTGGTAAGCCACTCACCAAACTGGAACTGGTACAATTTGCCATGCAAGGCGAGCGTGCGGCTTGTGGTTCGGCACATGCCGATAACGTGGCACCTGCTATATTGGGTGGATTTGTGCTAGTGCGTAGCTATACCCCGCTAGATATTGTCACCATACCATACCCTGACGACCTATGCGTAGCCATCATCCACCCGCAAATTGAAGTGCGCACCGAAGATGCCCGGAAAGTACTGCGCAAAGAGATTAAATTAAAAGATGCTGTACAACAATGGGGCAATATAGCTGGACTTATTGCCGGTCTTATGAAAGGCGACTATGCACTTATTGGTCGCTCTTTGCAAGATGTAATTATTGAGCCCATTCGCTCAATGCTGATACCGGGCTACGATCAGGTAAAGCATGCGGCTATGGAAGCGGGTGCTTTAGGGTGCAGTATATCGGGCAGTGGCCCATCCATGTTTGCCCTATGCCACAACCGCGCTACAGCCGAAAAGGTAAGTAAAGTGTTAGCCAAAACCTTCGACGAAATGGGCATCGAAAGCCATGTATATGTTTCGGGTATTAATGCAGAGGGTGTGAGGGTTGCTTAACCTTTCTTTCTGCGCTTAAACGACCAGGTAAATTTAAAGCGAGCAACTTCGGTTCCATCTTCTGCTCTGCCGATTGTGGATACCGTTACTAATACTTGCTCGCCTGTTGCTTGGGCTTTCTTTACACCATCAAAAAGCAAATCGCCTTCTTCACAGGTAAATGTTGTAATGTTTACTGCGCGCTTCGGAAATTCAGCTTCCATACCGATAATGATAACTGCTACGGATGGACTGGTTTTTTCAACCGCAAACAAAGCTAAGGCACCTGTGGAAAGCTCGGCAGCCATGCTAATTGCAGCAAAATACGTTGATTTAAAAGGGTTGCGAGTCATCCAGCCGTAGGGCACCGTAGCCACACAATGATGTTTGCTCACATCGCGCACTTTCATACCCGAGAAGAATCCTAAGGGCAGTTTAGCCAACAAAAACAACCGGAATGAAAACGGATTCTTCAACTGGTTAATGAATTTCTGTTCCCAAGGTTGTAAAACTTCGGTTTTGGTTTGCTGAGGTGCAGTTAATGTTTCCACTGTGAGGAGCTTATATTCGCTGAGGCGATGGAATTACGAAATGATTTCTGTCGTGAAAATAGTGACTAATTCTGCTATTCGCAAACTTGTTGATTAACAACGTTATCTGAGAAAGGGTTCTATAAGGTTTTTCGTTTTGGAGACATTTTGTAAAACATCTTTACTGTTTTCTAACTATCTACCCATTTTCAAATTAGCAGATTTCCAAATTTTCACATTGGCTTTCTCGCTCTAGTCATTTCACGCTTGCCGGGTGGGCCAGGCAAGCGCTCAATAATAAAACCGGCGGCCTTCATAGCACGTTTTACACTTCCCTTAGCACAGTATGTTACCAATATGCCGCCCGGGTGCATTTGGTTGTAAAGCGATTGAAAAACCTCCTCGCTCCATAAATTGGGCTGCACATCTGGTGCAAAAGCATCAAAATATATGAGATTGAATTGTGGTAAAACAGCCCAATCTAACTCGCTGAGTTTAGCATGTATTTTATGCACGGTAAAGCCAGGGTTTAGTGCTGTAGGCTCGCCCCAAGGTAAAGTATGTATAGTTTGTAGCAAGTTTTTCGCCCCTGGGTGCTCAGCAAACAAGTTTCCGTAATTTAAGCTTGCAGCTTCTTCGGCACTAACTGGGTAAGCTTCCACCGATACGTAGTAAATGGACCTGCCCAAGGGCTGCAAGGCTGTGAGCAATAAGTTAAGCCCCGTGCCCAGCCCCATCTCGAAAATATAAAGGGGCTTATCATCAGTAGGCAAGGCTTCTAATCCATATTTGATAAAAACATGAGTGCTCTCTTGCACAGCGCCATGAATAGAATGGTAGTGCTCGCCCAACTCAGGAACGAAAAGCGTATGCGAACCATCGGAAGTAGTTACCAGCTTTCGCGACATATTTGGGTATTTGGTGCTTTTCATTTCCTATTAGGCAGCAGTCGGCTAAAAAATGAAGGTTTTTTTCCGGTATCTAGGTTATCGTATTCTGATACAAATCTAACATCCTCAATGGAGTAAAATGCTTTTGGGT
Source organism: Sphingobacteriales bacterium (assembly GCA_027486795.1). GTDB lineage: Bacteria > Bacteroidota > Bacteroidia > Chitinophagales > CAIOSU01 > CAIOSU01. The sequence continues at coordinate 25,034 of JAIXOI010000016.1, forward strand.
TGAATTCAGTAATTAGTTTGATAACGTCATCTTTTTTCTTTCTAGATACTACTAGAAAAAGCAAGTTTACCGGACCACGGGCTCCTTGTGCATCTACCACTGTAAGTCGGTAGCCCTCCTCGCGCAGGCGCTCAATCAATGCCACGGCTGGTTGTGCCGTTATGGTGCGTATAACTACTTGCCCCAAAGCCAAGCGCTCTTCAATGGAAAGACCAATGAAATTGCCGGCTGCAAACCCTCCAGCCCAAGCTAAGTAGCAGGCTACGTTGTTTAGGTTTTGCATTACTTGCCCAATAGCCACCAACCAAATAAGTACTTCTACAAAACCCAACAGCGGTGCAACGTTTTTGTTGCCACGGCTAGTAAACACTACACGCAAGGTGCCTATACTTACATCGAGCATACGGGCACAAAATATCAGCAGCGGGATAATTACCCAGTTGAGAATTGTAGGATCCATATTATTCAACCACTCCATATGCAACAAAGGTAGGCATGTGAATTTGTAATTGGGCTAATTTGAAAATGAAAAAAGGACGGCCTTTTTCTAAAACCTAGCTTTCTGATTAATTAATATAGCACCAAGTGCGTTTAGCCGCCATTGAAAAGACAAAAGGAATTTTACTACGACGCTTTCATGAATAATTTTGCCCCTAGCAGTTAGCTATACCATTGCTGAGTTTGTAGCAAAACCCATTACAATCGAAGAATTCAGGCGAAATAAGTATAAATAGCGATTGGCTCAGTGCGTGCCAAGCCAACCTAATTTGTTGGCAATTTGCAGCTATAGGATATATTTTTTAGCAGAATTAAACTCTTTTTGCCAACTTTAGTCAAATGTGTCATTATGACTAGACCTATAATCATTGCAATAGCATTTTTGCTCACCCTTAATGCAACAGCGCAAAGCTTTTATTTTCCGCCAAAAACTGGCAGTACTTGGGATACTGTTTCGCCTTCTTCGTTAGGTTGGTGCGAAGACTCAATACCTCAATTGCTCCAAAATTTGGATGCCACCAACTCCAAGGCATTTATAGTACTTAAGGATGGGAAGATAGTAATAGAGGCTTATTTTGATGGCTTTACTAAGGACAGTATTTGGTACTGGGCTTCGGCGGGCAAGAGCCTTACCGCTTTTTTGGTGGGATTGGCCCAAGAGCAAGGGTACCTTAATATTGATGATAAAACCAGCGACTACCTTGGTACGGGCTGGAGCAGTGCACCATCAGGCAAAGAAGATTCTATAACCGTTTGGCACCAATTGACCATGACAAGCGGGTTTGATGATGGTTTGGGTAATGCAGATTGCACTCTTGACTCCTGTTTGGTTTACCTTGCCGATGCGGGTACCCGATGGGCATACCACAATGCCCCATATACCTTGCTCGATTCGGTAATGGAGTCAGCCACAGGTAGATCGTTGAACTTATTTTTGAACCAACAATTGCAGAGCAAAACGGGCATGACCGGTGCCTACGTGCAAGTTGATTATAATAATGTACATTTTAGCATTCCGAGAAGTATGGCGCGCTTTGGTTTGCTAGCACTAAACAAGGGCAAATGGGACCAGACCGTGGTAATGAATGATACGGCTTTTTTCAATGCTATGACCAATACTTCGCAAAATGTGAATCTTAGCTATGGCTATTTGTGGTGGCTCAATGGAAAGGCCAGTTATCGTTTGCCGCAAACGCAATTTACCTTCACTGGCGCGGCGGTACCTAATGCACCCGCTGATATGTTTGCTGCATTGGGTAAGAATGGCCAAATTATTAATGTTGTTCCTTCAATGGGACTGGTGGTTGTGCGCATGGGCGATGCTCCTGGTACTAGCTACTTTGTGCCCAATTCTTACAATGATAGTATATGGCTCTGGTTAAACCCTGTGCTCCATTGTGCCCCAACTTCAATAGCTCAAGCTCCAGCCAATATTGCACCTAAGTTGTATCCTAATCCTACATCAGGCATGGTTACGGTGTTGTTGCCATATGCCAGTGGCGGAAAGTTAGTGTTGTATAATTTGATGGGTGAAAGGATAATGAATTTGACTCTAACCGAGTATAGTACTAACATTGATTTAGGCAATTTGCCAAAAGGGGTGTATCTATACCAAGTTAAAGGCAATGGCACTTTCTTTAATGGTAAACTGATATTAGAATGATAAACCAGTAATTGATAACAAATCAATCGATTAACCAATCAAATAATGGCCAAATCGTTTAAAACCATTGAAAATGCTGCAACTGCTGAATTAAAAGACCGTGGTAGCAAATTTATTGGTTGGGCCATACCTGTTAGCTCCGAGGAGGAAGTAAAAATGCACATTGAGCGCCTTTGGAAAGAACACCCTAAGGCCCGGCATGTCTGCTACGCGTTTCGCATAGGCGCCGATAACCCGCTAGAGCGCAGCAATGATGATGGTGAGCCATCGGGAAGCGCAGGCAAGCCCATTCTCAACCAAATTTACTCAATGGGTGTTACCAATGTGTTGGTTTTAGTGGTGCGCTATTTTGGTGGCACTTTGTTGGGGGTTCCTGGGCTTATAGCCGCTTACAAAGGAGGGGCAGCCGAGGCTTTAGCAAATGCCAATATTGTTACTCACGAGGTGCTGGCTTGGTACAATGTTTCATTTGCCTACCCAGCGTTGCATGAGGTTATGAATCTCTTGAAAAAAGAAAATATTGCTATCCATAAGCAAGAAATGGAGCTGGATTGTCGATTTACAGTGGCCGTAAATCAGCTTAACGAAGAAAAACTTAACAAAGAGCTGGCAACCATTTTGGGGGTTAGTGCTATCTTTATAGAATATGCGTAACATACTACCTATACTTTTTGTGTTGCTAGCTGCATTCAGTGCTTATTCCAAGCAGTCGCCTGGGAGCGAAAATGTCAATCCGTTTGCTAACAAAACGGCTGTATCATACTTTCCTAGAACCTTATTGCCACTGCCCATTAGCTTGGGAAATGTGCAAACTTATTTGGAGCAGCAGTTGCCAAACTTGGCAAATACAGGTATAACCCTGCAGTTGGTAGCCCATAAAACCAGCCCGGGTGGCGAGCATTTCACTTTCGACCAATACTTTCAAGGGGTGCCTGTGTTCAACTCGCAGGTAAAAGTGAATATCGGCCATACGGGAGTAGTTTTTTCAATTTTCGATAATAGTTATGGTACTAGCCAATGGCCAAGTAGCTTAATGGCCAATGTGTTTGCCTTTGAAGCCATCAAGGTTTCAGAAAAGTTAGCCTTGTTGACTGGCTACACTCAAGCCAATATTCAAGAGCAAACGGTAATTGCAGTTATTGAAGGGCAACCAGCGGCCTATAAGTCATTAACGCTTTTTGATGAAGCTACAGGCGACCATAAGCTGTTTTTGGTTGATAAGGCAGGGGTAATCATTTATGCTCAAAATTTGAATGCCTTTTTGGGTGTGCCTGCATCGGCTTATGTGTTTAATCCTGACCCTATCACTTCAGCTGAAACCATCTATTTGGCGCCTTACGTAGATAGCATGAATGCAAACACAGCTGTTTTACGTGCCGGGCGGGTTTTGGTGAATATTGATGTTGAACAGGTTGGTGGCAACTATTATTTGCAAAACAATAAGTTTGTGATGTCTAATTTTAGTGCACCCAATCAAACAGTGGTGAGTAGCTCAACACCAGCGTTTTTGTTTACCCGTGCCGATACTGCATTCGAAGAGGTTAATGCTTATTATCACCTAAATGTTTATCAAACCTATGTTGCATCTCTAGGGTATTCGGCGCTTACTACGGAGCAAATTCAGGTTGATGCCCATGCGTTGAATGGAAGCGATAACTCACAGTTTTCCTATGGAGGCGGTTTCCCTCGTTTGTTTTTTGGCGACGGAGGTGTGGATGATGCCGAAGATGCGGATGTAATTGTGCACGAATATGGTCATGCGCTGAGTTATGCAGGTTCGCCAGCTACCAATTTTGGTCAAGAGCGCCCAGCTATCGATGAAGGGTTTGGCGATTACTTTGCAGCCTCATATTCGCGCAGCATATCGCCTTACCGTTGGGATAGTGTGTTTAGTTGGGATGGGCACAATGAATACTGGAATGGACGCACAGCAACGACTAATAAAATTTATCCTGCAAGTTTGAGTGGTAGCATTCACCGAAATGGCGAAATGTGGTCTACCGCCTTAATGCAAGTGTGGAGCGCACTTGGGCAGGATGTTGCCGACAAGTTAGCACTTGAAACCTTGTTTAACTTAGCCAGTAACATGACCTTTACCGATGTGGCCTTGGCTTACCTTGATGCTGACAACGCCCTTAATGGAGGTGTAAACTATGAGGTTATCCACCAGATTATGGTTGAACGCGGTTTTTTGAACGGCGTAGGAATTGAAACGGTTAATAAAACGGATGTGCTTGATTTTGAGCTATTAAACAGCCACGGGTTTACTTTCAACGGCGAATCGGCGATACTACGAAACCATACTGGGCTGCCCGTAAGTATTACAGTTTATGATATTGCAGGGAAAGCGATTAAACAGTTGGATAATCTCAACGGTGATAACTATTACCTCAGTGGCGATCAATTGACTGCTGGAACCTATATTATTAAGGTTAGTGCTGGCGGTGCGGTTAATACCTTTAAGCTCGTAAGGTAAAGCGCTGTAAATCAACTACATTTTTTAAATCAAATAACCACGCTTGGTTTTGGGTACCGTTGCCCGAAATACAAGGTGTTGAGTGTTTGCACCAACTGGCTCAAACCGACCTCCATCGTTTGTTACAGGCATTCTAACGAATTGCTAGAACCTTTGTCGGGTGTTGAACGTATGATTGCTTAGAAACTTGATACAAAGAAACCGATTGTAGCGGTATTAACAGCAGCAAAAAGACGGTAATGGCGGTCTGGTTCCAGGTAACGCGGAGCAAGATTGAAGGGAGTAATCAGACCTCTACCGTCTTAAATTAGCATAATTAAGTCATGTTCCGATGGAACAAAAATTAGGGTTAATAAGGACGTTAAGCCCCGTTTCGAGCAATTGATACGGGGCTTCGTTTTTTACATGGTTTTAGCGCCCATTTATTCTTGCAAACCACAGTTGGTTATAATGATAAGGTAATTGTAATTTGATAAAAAAATTACCGAACTTAGCGTGGTCATTACATTTGGATGAAAATTTACACTTCTCTACTATCATTTTTATTGTTTGTTTCGGTTTTAGGCATTAATAGCGCTTATGCGCAATATGCCGACCAGCACTACATTGCCCCCTCGCCTTGGGTATATTGGACCGGTGCATACGAAATAGTGCTATCAACGGAGTTTCCAGGCGCGGTAAATGTTAGCGTAACCAAAAGCGATGGAACACCGATGGTAAATACTACCGTAAGCCAAGGTAACCCCGTAGCTTTTAGGTTTACGGGTAATCCGGCGGGAGTTTTAAACCATCCAATTAACACTATATTAAACGATGCTGGCATGCTGGTTACGGCTAGCCAACCAGTAGCCGTAAATGTAAGAAATGTAACCAGCGACCAAGTTGCAACGGGCAATTGCATTGATGCGAAAGGCAATTCATCTTTAACCAGTTTCGGCAACGAAGGTCTAGGCATCAATTTCAGATTAGCTTATTACCGATCGGATTTAAACGGTGTAGGTTATTGTTATGCGCTGCCGGTTGTAAACTGTGTAATGGCCATAGCCAATGGTACCGATATTATATTGAATGGCTCGGTTATCACCACCTTAAATGCAGGGCAAAGCTATATTTTTATTGCTCCTTTGGGCAGTTTGCTTGAGGCTTCTGGTCCCATTGTGGTTAATAGCGGTGCGTATGTTGATTCGCCGCAAGGCTGTGGCGACGGAGTAGTGGACCAAGTTGCGCCTACTTCTGTTTTAGATACTGCATATTTCGTAGTTCGAGGATTGGGCACTGCTGGTGCTGCCACCGATTTGCCAGAGCAAACCACTATAGTCGCTACCCGTGCAGCCACCAACGTAACCGTAAACCGCTACAATGCCACAGGTGGGCTTATTGGTACCAATAATTACTTTTTAGCAACAGCTGGTAGTTTTGTGTCGTTTCATCATGGCGATGGTGCTACACAATACTCATGCTCGCATATTGTTGGCGATAAGCCAATTGCCGTATATGCGGGTAGTGCGGTAAGTTGCGAGGTGGATATGTCGTTTGTGCCACCGGTTGGGCCTTGTGCAGGTTCGTTTAGGGTAGAGACCACTAATTTTAAAAGTTACCTCAATACCACGCTGCCTTACAATGGTTATGTGCTTGTTGAAGACCCTACTGCTGTAGTTTTTATGAACGGTGTTAACTTAGAAAGTATAACGGCGCCTCGTTTCCAGATAGGTAACACTGGTTATTACATGATTCGGTTCAACGATTCGCAAATTGGTTTCCCTGCCAATATGCTCATCAACAGTGCCGAGCGAATGAATATTTCTATCGTTCAGCAAGGAGGTGGCTTTTCTATGTCGGCGTTCTTTTCGTCTTTCAACCAAGTACTTGATCCGCCAACTTTGGCACCAAATGGTACATGTGGCAGCGCTACTTTTACCGCAGAGCCTGGCTATGCTCCATACCAATGGTATTTAGACGAAGTAGCTATACCCGGTGCTACCGCACAAACCTATGTGGCCACTGATAGTGGCTTCTATAGTGTAGCGGGCACTAGGCCTTGCGGGCTTACCAAACCATCATTGCCTGTTTATTTTGATGATTCGCTTACCACTCCTAATTTAACTACAACCATACCCGACACGTTAAAGTGTAATGTGCCTATTGTAACACTTTCCGCATCTTCCATTACGCCCGGGGCTACCTACAGTTGGGGTGGAGCCAATAATAGCAGTACTTACAATGTTTCAACGCCGGGCACTTACTATGTTACGGTAACTGAGCCTATAAACAACTGCCAGATAATTGATACTTTGGTGGTTGCCCAAAATTTAACTCCTCCAAACGTTACCATAAACCCCCATGGCAGTTTGAACTGCAATAATGCCAGCATTAACTTGGTGGCAGCAAGCACCACTGTTGGAGCATCATTTAATTGGGGCAGCGGAAACGTAACTAATACAAGAAACGTAACCTTGGCAGGCAATTACATCGTAACCGCCACCAATGGCAATAACGGTTGCACGGCAACTGCTACCACTTCAGTTGCCTCAATACCTCTAATTAGTTTAACAGAAACTCACGTTAATGTTGCTTGTTTCGGTGCGAGTTCGGGTAGTATCAATGTAACCGTTTCGGGTGGTCAAGCGCCATTTACATATGCTTGGAGCAATGCAGCCATTACCGAAGACCTTGTAAATGTTGGTGCGGGCACTTACACGCTTACGGTAACCGATAACCAAACTTGCAATGCAACCATACAAGTTATTGTTACGCAGCCTGCAGCAGCTCTCACGCTAGATACGAATAAAACCCAAATACTTTGCTTTGGGGCTTCAACCGGTGCCATCGATTTGATACCGACTGGTGGCACCACCACCTATACCTACTCATGGAGCAATAGTGCAACCACCCAAGATTTGAACGGAGTGGCTGCTGGTCAATACAACGTAACGGTTACCGATGCTAATAGCTGCTCTGCAACACTTTCGGCCATAATAACTCAGCCTGCAAGTGCGCTTTCGGCTACGTCGGTAGTAACCAATGTAAGTTGCTTTAGTGGCAACAATGGCACCATCAATTTAAGCCCAATTGGTGGCACGGGAGCATATACTTTTGTTTGGAGTAATGGCCCCATAACTGAGGATATCAGTGGTTTGGTAGCGGGTAATTACACCGTTACAATTACCGATGCTAATGGATGTACCCTAACGCATAGCAAAGCCATAACCCAACCAACAGATGTTACGCTAAGCCTAACCCCGACGGCAGTGGGTTGCTTCGGGCAGAGTACTGGCGGTATTGTATCAATTACTTCGGGCGGTGCAGTTCCTTACGGTTATAGTTGGAGCAATGGAGCTATTGCGGCAAACCTAGTAAATGTTGTTGCCGGTAATTATATTTTAACCGTTACTGATGCCAATGGTTGCCAAGAAAGTGTAAGTGCAACGGTAACCCAACCCCTTGCAGCGCTTATTCTTGACACCAACAAAACCAATGTTTTGTGCTTTGGCGCTTTAACGGGTGCTATTGACTTGATACCGCAAGGCGGCACCGCTGCTTATACCTACACATGGAGCAATAGCGCAATCAGCCAAGACCTGACAGGGGTGGCTGCTGGCCAATACAATGTAACAGTAACTGATGCTAATAACTGCACGGCTACCCTTTCGGCCACACTAACCCAACCGGCTAGTGCACTTTCTGCTACTTCGGTAGTAGTTGATGTAAGTTGCTTTGGTGGTAATGATGGTGCGATAGACGTAACACCAGCTGGCGCGATAGCTCCTTATGGTTATTCATGGAGCAATACTGCCACAATTGAAGATATTTCGGGAGTAATTGCCGGTAATTATTCGGTAACTATTACCGATGCCAATGGCTGTACCTTGGTGCACAACAAAACTATTGCCCAACCAGCAGATGTCATTTTAACCTTAATCCCAACTGCTGTGGCTTGTTTTGGCGATGCAACGGGTGGCATTACATCAACAACCAATGGGGGCGTTGGCCCCTACGGATATAATTGGAGCAATGCCGCAACTACTGCTAACCTTGCTAATATAGTTGCGGGTAGTTATACACTGACGGTAACAGATGCGCAAGGTTGCCAAAAGAATAGTACAATCTCGGTTACCCAACCAGCCGCCGCGCTTACACTTGATACAAATGAAATTAACATTCTGTGCTTTGGCGCTGCAACTGGCGCTATCGATTTGATTCCTCAGGGCGGAACCACCGCATATAGCTATGCTTGGAGCAATAGCGCTACGAGTCAAGATCTTAGCAATCTAGTTGCAGGACAATATGGCGTAACTGTAACCGATGCCAATAATTGCACAGCAACGCTTTCGGCTACATTGACAGAGCCCGCTAGCGCCTTATCGGCTACATTGGTAGTAACTAATGTAAATTGTTTTGGTGGTATTGATGGGGCAATTGACGTTACACCAGCTGGCGCTACCTTGCCGTATGCATATTCATGGAGCAATAGCGCTATTAGTGAAGATATTATAGGAGTTGTCGCGGGTAGTTACTCAGTAACTATTACGGATGGCAATGGTTGTAACATAACTCAAACCAACACTGTTTTGGAGCCAACACAGCTTACCGTGTCGTTGGCAGTAAATGGAATAGCTTGCCATACCGATACTAATGCGGATATAACCAGTGCTACTTCAGGAGGTACGCCAGGATATACTTTTGAATGGAGCAATGCGAGCATTTTGCCGGATATCAACGGTGTTGGAGAAGGCACGTACACCCTAACTGTTACTGATTTAAATTCATGTACCGTTTCCGAATCGGCAGTGGTAACCATACCACCCGCAATAGGATATACTTTGGCCATTGAAGATGTGAGTTGCTTTGGGTTCAATGATGGTTATGTACAATTGAATTCTTTTGGCGGAACCGGAAACTTGAATGCAACCTGGGCAGGCGGCGAATACCCCGATAATAGCTTTTCTGGCATAGCTCCAGGCAATTATAATATAGTACTTACCGATGATAATGGCTGCGATACTAGTATAGCGATAACCATAACCGAGCCATTGCCTATAAGTATTGATGTATTACCAATTGATACCCTTCGTATTGGTTTGGTGGATACATTAGAAACAAATGTGGTTACCAACCCCGGATCAGTTTCCTACAACTGGGAGCCATCGGAAGGTTTGGATTGTGACATTTGCCCGAGTACCGAGGTTGAAGTATATTGGGACACGCGCTATGTTGTTACGCTTGACAACAACGGCTGTCAAACCACCGATACCGTTTGGGTTTATGTAAACAGCGAGCATATACTCTACATTCCGAATGCCTTTAGCCCGAATGGCGATGGCATAAACGATGAATATTATGTGTACGCCGAAGGGGTGAAGCGTGTTGTATGGTCGGTTTTCGACCGCTGGGGAGAAATTGTCTTTACTTCTGCCGACATAGATACAGGATGGGATGGCACCATGAAAGGTAAAAAATTACAACCTGGGGTTTTTGTAATCAGTGTATACATCGAGTTTCTCGATTTAACTTCCGAAAGGCACCAGCAGTCTATAGTATTGCTTCGATAGCATTACCTACAAATGCTAGTTTTTGAACCAGTTTTATCAAATTTGATGGGCTTGTGATTATTGTCACTCATGTGACTACCAGGCAATCCGTATCTTTGAGCCAAAATAAGGAAAGCAATGGCGGAGCAAATAAAAAAGCCTGGGGTATTTGCCAGTATGATAGCTTTGAAATGCCCACAATGCCATGAAGGCGATTTATTTAAAAAGCCAGGTTTATATGCCATTGGTGGTATGGGCGATATGTATGACCGGTGCCCCAAGTGTAATTTGAAATACGAGCAAGAGCCAGGTTTTTGGTGGGGCAGTATGTACCTAAATTATGGATACTCGGTGGCTATAATGTTACCAGCGTTTATATTGTTCAAAGTAATACTGGGGATGAGTTTTTATGGCTCATTGGCCTGTGCTGGCATCATACTCACCTTAATGATACCTGTGGTGTTTAGATTTGGGCGCTCCTCGTGGTTATATTGGTTTGGCAAGTATAAAAAGCTTGCATAAACAACCCAAAGGACACTTTAATATACAGAAAAGGGCACGCTGCAAAGCGTGCCCTTTTCTGTATTAGTAACAAAATGGAATTATTCCACTACAATTTTCTTGAAGTAATTGTTACTTCCAACGGAGAATTTAACCAAGTAAATGCCAGTGCTCATGCTTCCGGCAACATTGAAATTACGGTTGTGCTCACCCCATGATAGTTCTTCGTCCATCAAAGGTTTTACCAATTGGCCGTTCAAATTGTAAATTCCTGCCATTACTTGCTGATTATCGGTAATGTTGAAACTTAGGCTGATGTTGTCGGTAACTGGATTAGGAAAAACAGAAATGCTGCCATCTAACAAACCATCAATATTTTGGATGCCAGTAGCTACATTAAACGGCCCAAAAGAAGATGCGGTAGCACTATAAGCTTTAAGTTTGATGTTATCGCCACTGCCTTCGTTGTTGTTGTTAGCTTGGTTTACGGCAAGGTAGAAAAACACGGTTTCGGTAGTAGTAGCAGGGCTAGTCCACCTGAAAGACCAGGCATTAGTTGTATTGGCATTTTTGTGACCAACATACTGTTTGCTTCCGCTACCTGTTGCCAATGAAGTGTTAGCAGGGCTGGTCAAGGAAAAAGTACCGATCGCCGAGCCGCTTGCATCTACCGCAGTTAATGAAAAGCCATAAGAAGCCGCACTGCCAGCATTAACCGCAAGGCTATACTGAGTGCTAGCGGCATATCCACTGGTTAGGTTGGGGCTGCCAACAGTAAGTAAGCTGATATCGCTAGCATTTAGGGTAGGGGTGCCAAAGTGGCAACCGGCTGTTGCGCAGGTTGACTCGCCTGGTGCACCTGTATAACCTGTAGGTGGTTGGGTAATATTGGTAAATAGGTCTTGAGAACCAAGTAACAATGCAGTGAAAACGATAGCAAAAGTGAGTAAATAATTTCTTTTCATAATTTTTAAGCTTTCAGAGTTTATTTATTGATGATTAGCATTTCAATGATAAAAATGTAAAAAAAATGTCAAAGAATTACGGATAGCCACTATAATGACAAAATTTAATAGCTAGATAGCACTTGGAAATGTAAAACTGTGGTCTAAAAAAAATCAAGAACCATTAAAAGAACAGCAGGCTAACGACATCGAATCATATATTTTGTTATTTTTGTACCTCAAAATCAACCTTATCAACCTAATTAAAACAAAAACAATGAATAGGTTTACCCAACTTTGCCTACTAATGGTGCTGTTTGCGGGTGCTTGGCTTCCAACATCAGCGCAACGATCAGTGGGTGCGAGCGTCTCTGGTATTACCAATGGTACATTCGCCCAATCGAGTATATTGGCCCAAGGCGGAGGTCGTGGCACGCTATGTGATACTATCTCTAATTTGTTCACTACCGATACAGCGAACCTTTATTTAAATAACGTTGGTTGGGGCTTTATTTCTGGCCACAATTCATTTTCGGATGCCTCTAAAGCCGATTTCTTTACCAATACTGGTTCAGGTCAAGTAGTATCAGCATTTATTGGTTTTGCACAAGCTGATTTTGGTAATGCAGCCAATACCGTGAGGGTGAGTGTTTGGGACGATAACGGCACTGCTGGTGCTCCAGGTACGGTTCTTGGTTTCAAAGATATTGCCATCAGCTCATTTGCTGCAGACGTTACCGCTGGCGACTTTACCAACGTTACTTTTAATACTCCAATAAACGTGACTGGTAATTTCTATTTGGGTATACAGCTTACTTATCGCGCTGGCGACACGGTGGCTATTTATACTACCCAGTTGCCTCGCCCTGCTGCGGTAAATACTGCTTGGGAAGAGTTTGCTGCAAATGGTGGTTGGTTTCAGTTTAGCGATGCCGCTAATAGCTGGGGTGTTTCAACCTCAATGTATATAGTTCCGGTTATTTGCCCTGCACCTGCAGCTCCAGTGGCCAACTTTTCGGCTACTCCTACCACTTTGAATGTTGGTGGCAGTGTAACCTACACCGATTTGTCGAGCGGTTCGCCTACAGCTTGGCAATGGACGTTCACTGGAGGAACACCTAGCTCATCTAATTTGCAAACACCTCCTGCTATTACTTATAATACAGCCGGTACCTATAATGCTAAATTAAGAGTTACTAGCGCTAATGGCGTTGACAGCCTGACCAGGCCTAGCTACATACAAGTGCAAGCAGGCGGTGGTGGTAGCAATACTTATGTAGATTGCGACACCTTTACCAATTTGGATTTAGCAACGGTTACGCCTAGTCTTATCCCATCAAGCGGTGCGGGTTATGTTTCGGGCCACAACTTTTTTGGCGATTCTTCAAAGGCAGATCTTATCGGTAATGCTTTAGTAGGCAGCCCTGTGTCAGGCGTATTAATGGATTTTGCAGTAGCGAAATTTTCAAATCCTGCCAAAACAATTCGTGTTAAAGTTTGGAATAATAATGGCGTAGGTGGTTTACCTGGCACTGTATTGGCAACACAAACAGTAACTATCAGTTCTATTGCAGCGGATATTACTGCAAATAGGCTTACTTATGTTGCATTTACCGCTCCTCCAACACCTACCGGCAATTACTACATTGGTATTTCTTATCAATATGCAAGTGGCGATACTGTTGCTTTGGTCACCAGTGCCGATGGACAAGTAACTCCTGGAACTGCTTACGAGCAATGGAGTGATGGTACCTGGCATAATTATAACGAGGCATCTAGCTGGGGTTTAAATATTGGTCACTTCATCTTCCCGATTCAATGCGCTACCGTTCCATGTCCTACTATTGGGGCAACTTTTACTCCAACTCGTCCTGTATGTACTGCCAATAACGGTAGTATTGCGGCTTTAGGTACTGGCGGCACTGGCCCATATACTTTCTTGTGGAGCAACTCAGCTACAACAGCTACTATTACAGGTCTAGCTATAGGCTCTTATACCGTAACGGTTACTGATGCCAATGGATGCACAGGCACTGCTACTACTTCACTAACTGCTACTTTCCCTACTATTGTCCCAAATATTACTACCACTGCTGCGGTTTGTACGGCACTTAATGGTACTGCAACTGCGGCCCCAACGGGTGGTACAGCACCATATACTTATTCTTGGAGCGGCGGTGGTTCGTCGGCTTCTATAACCAATAAGGCAGCAGGTTCTTACACCGTAACTATTACCGATGCGAATGGTTGTTCAACAACAGGCACTGGTGTAATTACCACTAGCAGCGGCACCCTTGGCGTAAACACCAGTGGCACATCTTCTACTTGTACTGCTGCAAATGGCACTGCTACTGCTACTGCTACCGGCGGCACGGCTCCGTTTACTTATGCTTGGAGCAATGGTGGAACTAGCGCTACAATCTCTGCATTAGTGGCAGGGACATTTACAGTTACAGTAACGGATGCCAATGGTTGTGTAGCCACAGGAACCAGAACCGTAACCGCAAGCAGTGGCAACTTAACTATTGGCACTTCAACTACAAATGCTACCTGCGGTGCTGCTGTGGGTACTGCAACAGTTACTGCTAATGGTGGTACTGCACCATTTACCTATGCTTGGAGCAATTCAGGTTCTACTGCTACTATAACCAATTTGTTGGTTGGTACATATACTGTAACGGTAACAGATGTGAATGGATGCAGCGCTACCACTTCCGCTTCGGTAACTAGCCCAGGTAGCCCAACACTAACCTTAGCAGGTAGCACTGGTGTTTCGTGTTTTGGCCAAAGTAACGGCACTGCCGCAGTAACAGCTGCAGGTGGCACAACACCTTATACTTATTTGTGGAGCAACGGAGCAACAGGTTCTAGTGTATCTGGTTTGCCAGTAGGGCCAATCTCAGTAACACTAACTGATGGCAATGGTTGTCAAGCAACCCTCTCAAGAAATATCACTGGCCCTAGTGCAGCCTTAACCGCTACTGTGGCACTAAACAGCAACGTAACTTGCCCAGGTGCATCAAATGGTTCGCTTACTGTTACCGCTACTGGTGGCACTACACCTTATAGCTACGTTTGGAGCGGAAGCTCAAGCACTTCCGCTACTGCTGCAGGTTTGGCACCTGGTACTTATACTGTAACGGTTACTGATGCCAATGGATGTACAACAACCGCATCGCGTGCTGTTGCAGCACCTACTAACCCTGTTACGGCAACCGTAATTGGTGGTGTTACAACCGGTTGTGGTACTGCTACTGGTAGTGCAACAGCGAATGCTACTAACGGTGCATCGCCATATACTTACGCTTGGAGCAATGGTGGCAACACAGCTACCGTAAATGGCGTAGCTGCTGGCAGCTATACCGTAACCGTAACCGATGCCAATGGTTGTACTACTGCAGCAACAGGCACCGTTACCGATCCAGGTGCCCATACTGCTGCTGGTGTTTCGACCCCAGTAACATGTAATGGTGGTAACAACGGCACTGCAACTATCAACGTAACGGGTGGTTCAGGTAACTTTACCTACACTTGGAGCCCTAGTGTAAGTTCAACAAACACGGCAACTTCTTTAGCTGCTGGTTCATACGGTGTTACGGTTTTAGATAACACTACCAACTGTTCAGCTTCGACAGTAGTAAACGTAAACCAGCCTGATACTATCGGTGCCCAAATAACGCAAACCAACGTTACCTGCCCTGGTGGCTCAAACGGTGTTGCTTCGGTTATTGCTACAGGTGGCAACGGCGGATACACTTACACTTGGTTAACTAGCCCAACACAAAGCACTTCAACTGTTACCGGTTTAACTGCAGGTGCTGTTATCTTGCAGATTAGCGATAACCAAGGTTGCTCGCGTAACTTTACCGTTACCATTACCCAACCACAAACTATTGCAGTAGGTGTAACCAAGACTGATGTTAGTTGCAATGGTGCCAATAATGGCTCGGCAACTGCTACAGCAACTGGTGGTACTGGTGCGTTTACCTACACATGGAGCACTACACCAGCACAAAACAGTGCTACTGCAAGCGGATTAGGAGTTGGTACTTATACCGTTACCGCTACCGATGCCAATGGTTGTTCGTCAACACAAAGCGTTACCATAGCCCAGCCAACTGCATTAACAGCGAGCGCGTCGGCTACTAATGTTAATTGCTTTAACGGTTCTGACGGGGCAGCATCAGTATCTGCAAACGGTGGAACAGGCTCTCTTACTTACACTTGGAACACATCTCCAATCCAGAATACTGCTACAGCAACCAACTTAAGGGCGGGTACTTTTGTGGTAACTGTTACCGATGCAAATAGCTGTACTGTAAGTGCAACTGCAACGGTTACACAACCAACATTGATTGCTGTAACTACCTCAACCACATCGGTAAATTGTGCTGGTGGTAATGATGGTACAGCAACTGCTTCGGCAACTGGTGGTACTGGAACCCTCACTTACCAATGGCCAACCGGCTCAGGTGCCACTGCAAGTAACTTGGCTGCTGGTACTTACACCGTTACCGTTACCGATGGTAATAACTGTTCTGTAACCGGCGTAGCTACTGTTGCATCTGCAGCTGGCTTTACGGCAAGCGTAAGCACAACTGCTGCTGCTTGTCAGGGTTCGAGCACCGGTACTGCTACCGCAACAACAACTGGTGGTGTGGCTCCGTTCACTTATGCGTGGGCTCCTCCAGGCAGTGGTTCAAGTTTAACTGGCCTGGCTACCGGTACTTACTCAGTAACCGTTACCGATGCCAATGGTTGTGTTGCAACGGCATCGGGCACAGTGGCCTCGGCCAGTGGCATTACTATTAATGCTACCCCTGTAAGTGCAACCTGCAACGGTGGTGCAGATGGTGCCATTAATATTGCTGTTTCTGGAGGTTCAGGCGTATATACTTATGCTTGGAGCAATGGCACCAGCAATCAAAACTTAAGTGGTGTAGCTGCAGGTGTTTATGCCGTTACGGTTCTTGATGCCAATGGTTGTTCTGCAACTGCTACCAATTTAACTGTTGGCCAGGCAAATGCTATTGTGCTTACCCTAACTACTACCAACGAAACAGGTCCTGCCGCCAATGATGGCACGGCTACTGCCACTTCAACTGGCGGAACTGGTCTGATAACCTACACTTGGAGCAACAGCGCAACAGGCAGCAACCTTACTAACCTTACTCCTGGTAATTATAGCGTAACGGCTACCGATGCTAGTGGCTGTAGTGCAACTGCCAGTGGCACGGTTTCAAGCTTTACTGGTATCAATAACGTAGGTTTGGTGGTGTCATTGAACATGTTCCCTAACCCATCTGAAGGCAAAATAAACATGAGCCTTACTTTGGTTCAGCCAGAAGCGGTAACTGTTGAGTGGTATAATGCCATTGGAGAGCGTGTTTTGGGAGCTAGCTTTGATAGCGCCCTTACTGTAAACCATACTTTCGATTTGAGCAATATGGCTGCTGGCGTATACTACGCTCGTATTCAATATGCTGGTCAAACCAACGTAGAACGCGTGGTATTGAACAAGTAATTTTTCTAGAATAACATACTACAAAGCGCCCCAGTGGAATCTCCACTGGGGCGCTTGTTTTTGTTGGTTAACGGGCAATCAAAACTATTTTTGCTCTTGCTTGTAATAATTGTAGCTAACTGCATACTAACTGTACAAACCGTTGCCTTGGCCCCTCTGGAAAAGGAGTTTGTTGCCTTAATTGATACCCACCAGCGTATATTGCACAAGGTGGCGAATTTGTATTGCGATACTCGAGAAGAGCGGCGCGACTTGGTACAAGAAATGATGTTGCAAGCTTGGCGTTCGTATAGCAACTATCGAGCTGAGGCGCCATTTAGTACTTGGCTATATCGTGTAGCGCTTAACACCGCCATATCGCACCTGAAAAAGGAAACCCGCCGACCCGATAGATATACCACCGATACGTTGCCCACCGTGGCCGATTTTAAGGATACTGAGGCAGACGAACAGCTCAATATTCTATATACTGCTATAAAGCAGCTAAACGACATGGAGAAGGCACTTGTGGCCCTTTATTTGGACGAGCAGCCTTACCAAACCATTGCCGAGATATTGGGTATAAGCGCCAACAACGTGGGTGTGAAAATGAGTAGGATAAAGGAGAAGCTTTCTTTGATTGTAAAACAACTTCCGCAATGAACCTAGATAGCTACATAGTGCGGCTGAACGAGAAGCTGGAGGCCACCGCCCAAACCGAACGGTTTGGCGCTGCTGCCATTGAAAAAGCCATACATGGCAAAGCCACCCATTTGGCGGCTAAGGTAAATAAGGCCATACTGTTGGAGGCGGGAAGTGTATTGGTGGTAATAATGGTTGCTCTCTTGGTAATGCTTTTCAATCAATTGCTTTGGGTGCAATTGATGGCTGGCATGTCGTTGCTTTTTTGCTTGGGCATAGGTGGCATTTATGCGTGGAAATATCGGCAACTGAACCGGTTGATAAGGTTTGAGAGCAATACCACACTATTGTTGCACAACCTAATAGCTGCTGTGAAACAATTTATTGCGCTGTACAATTGGGCGCTCGTTGCCAGCATTGTTATTGGTGGTTTGATTGGCGCCATATACGGCATGGTGGAGTCAAAAATGCCAGTGGAGCAAACTACAATGCCAACCATACTTAAAGCTTGGTATGCAGTTCCCTTGAGCCTATCGGTGATTGTGGTGCTATTTTGGGCAACCAAGTGGTATATAAACCGTTTATATGGCAAGCCGCTAAAAGACCTAGAGCGCTGCGCTGCCGAACTGACCAACACTGCAGAATGATTATTTTGAAAAAAGTAAGGGCCAGTTGTAAGATTTGGAGGTAGGTGCATACTAACTAACAAAACAAGCAACATGAACACAGAAACAACTACCGAAAAAAAGAAACCCGTATCGTTGAAGTATATTTCGGGGGGTATATTCGCCCTTATTAGCGTTATAAGTTTAGTAAAGCAGGAGTATTTTGACTTTACGGTTTGGCTTACCTTAGGGCTATCAATGATATTGGCCGATATGCACTACGTACCCAAGGGTGCCGATGTTAAAGATGTGCCCGCGATGCCCACTTGGCGAAAATACTTGAGTATAGTATTATTTGTTATTGGTATTTCAGCATTTGGCTACATAGTAGGCAGGGATGTAAAAGCCAAAGTGCAAAGGGAGCAAGCGCAAAGCTCTGTGGTTATTGAGGTTAATACATCAAATAATACATCGTTCCGTTGAAACGGGTGTTGAACGGTTGGAAGATGCGGTCATCATCGGTTTTGATGGCGAAAATGATGTGACGGAAACAGCCTGCAAAGTGGTCAGTGAGTTTTTCGCGGAAGAGTTCTGCAATCATTTCTGGGTCGTTGCCGAATGTGCCACAGCCCCAGGCCCCCAGCACCAAGTGTTCATAGCCTTGCACCGCGCAGAGGGTAAGCATTTTCCTGATTCGAATACGCATATCATGCTCAATACGCGCTATGTTTTGTAGCTCTAGCTTGTGCACCAGGGTAGCATTTACTGCTGCAGCAGTGAGTATACTGGCCTTAAACGGTTGGTCAATTAAGTCGCCCTCATCGTTCTTGAAAAACGGCACATCGGGCGAATATATCATGTGGTCGCTGTAAAGGCTGGTATGTTGTTTTTTATGGTATTGGTAAAACCCCTGCACTTTCAATTGACATGGATAAAGCGCCGAGGCACATACAAGGCTTTCTTCTTGCGAAACTGTGTCATTATCGAAACCTCCGCCTGGGTCCGTGGCAGAGGCAAAATTGAGGCACATTACCGGGTGACCTTTTTGTACCATGCGCATAACAGCCGCTAACGTGGTTTCGTGGGTAGCCTCAAACGTTGTAGCCATGGCATTTCGCTTGTTTCGCGTTGGCAGTTGCTCTAATTCTTCGGGAGTGTAAAGCCTTGTGTTGGCAACAGCGGTATGCAGTAACTCCTCAATGTTAACCTTTTGATTTTGCTTATTGACGTAAAATCCCCGCTCAATAATTTGTATGGTGTTCTGCGCAATTGCTTGTTCTATTTGACCCATATACACTTAAATGCCGATTGAATAGGCAAATATCGGATATAACGAACGTATTAGCAGTTAATATCTGGAAAATACTGACGGCTGACCACATTTATACTCAAAACACAGTATTGACGATGAGCATCAATACAGCATATGGTTATATGCTGCAAATGCCACTAATAAATAAAAACAGTAGATTAAGCTTACTTAAAGGATGGATTAAAACGGCAAATCGTCGTTGAAATCGCCTGCTGGTGGTGGGGTATCCAAACCGTTATCCGGTGGCAAGTCTTGGCCATAAGGATTGTTTTCGCCTTGCGACTCAATACGCCATGCATCAAGGTTGGTAAAGTATGATACTTTGCCAGCATTCTCCCATTTGTTGCCACGGATGTTGAAGTGTACCTTAACGGTATCGCCAACTTTGTACTTGTTTAGTAGGTCGCATTTATCGCCCGTAGATTGAAATTTTACATAGTCAGTAATGGAGCGATCACCAATGTTACTGGTGTTTTCCATTATAAACTCACGCTTGCGAAAACGCTCGCTTTTCTGTTCGGTTGGGAATATTTCGTAAAGTTTTCCTACTATTTCAAAGTTCATGGTATGCAATTATTTAGCGAGTGTCAAAAATATGAATTTCTACTTTAATTTGGTTGATTGGTTATTGGTAAATTGGTTATTGGTGGAAAATAAAATAAAAAACGAAACTGCCAATTACCTTCTAGCTTGCGGTATACATTGTAAATAAATTATTGGTAGATACATAAACCAATTAACCAATAACAGATTAACTGGTTAACTAAATAAGAATTCACTTTTTCAGAAGTTATTGAAAGTGTAGAGAGTATAGTATCTTTGCATGATGCAATTACAAGAAGGCAGGGACAAATTTATACAAGCTTGGGGCACATTGGGCTCAAGTTGGGGCATCAATCGCACCATGGCACAAATACATGCCCTGCTGCTTATTTCGCCAATAGCTTTATCTACCGAGGAGATTATGGATGCCCTGGGCATATCAAGGGGTAATGTGAATATGAATGTGCGCTCGTTGATGGATTGGGGTATTGTGCATAAGGAGTTGCGCCCTGGCGACCGCAAAGAATACTTTCATGCTGAAAAGGATATTTACCTTACGGCCATGAAAATTATGCGCGAGCGCAGGAAGCGTGAGCTGGAACCACTAATTACTATTATGACCCAATTGAAGCAAGTAGAGAAACTTGAAACACCAGAAGGGCAAGCACTAACCAAAGCGGTTCACGATATTGACCATTTTGCCCACCAAGCCGACACGGTGCTGACCACGATGGAAAAAATGACCAGCAACTGGTTCACCCAGCAGTTTCTTAGCGTAATCAAGAAGATTAAGCCGTTGTAAGCGAAGATTTTATTCACCCGATTTGACAACTTCACATTTACTGGAATGTTCTTTGGGCTTTTTGCGTTTATGTAGCTATCTTGAATTAAGAATAGGCCATGACAACTCTCACTTTAAAATTAACTGATCCGAAGTACGCAGAAATGCTGGAAGCTATGCTCCGATCAATGGACTTTGTGGCAGATGTGGAACGTACTGAAGATGATTATCAGCTTACCAATGCAGAAATATTGATGTTGGAAGAGCGTAGGGAGGAATATCTTAAAAATCCTAGCCAAACACGCAATTGGGATGAAGTGCAAGCAGCGCTTAAATCAAAGTATGGCCTATAGTTTGCGCTAAATAAGTAAGGCAGAGTTGGATGTTGCCGCTGCTATTGAATGGTATTCCGCTATTGACAGAAAGCTAGCACTTGACTTTTTAGATGAGCTTGATGCTGGTTTAAGGCTTTTACAAACTTACCCAATGGCATTTCCAATTGTTCATCTCGATTTAAGAATCTTTGTTTTGAAACGATTTCTCTTTAAGGTAGTTTACCTTGTTAATATTGATGATACTGAAATAGTAATTCAGTCGGTAACACATGATAAACGAAACCCAGCAAGGTGGCAAGACGTAGCTAAATAAAAACAATGCACTTACGGTATCACTGTCCTCGCCGTCATTTCCAACGCAGTGGCATCAATGTGGTCGCCAGTAAGTGGGTTGTGAAGTCTTACGGTAAAGGTCAATTTTGTAATGTATTTCGAGAAACCATCGTTGGCATTGGCCGCATGGCTAGATACATTAAAGGTCCAGTTAGGTTGGCTTTCTGGGTCCCTGTCGGTGGTCCAAAAAGTACCCATCGAATCAATGTATACTACCGCCGCGCCTGCTTTTAAGTTGGCATCGGGAGCGATGGCATTTAAGGTACCGTATCCAGTGTTGTAATTGCCGGTGCGCACAATGGCTTCTTTTTGCGCTGTGGTGGGTTCAGTGGCAAAAACATCAATAAAGTAAATGCGCAAGGTATCGTTCGCACTGCCAAACTCCGTAAACTGGCGGAACAAGTAATTACCAGCTGTATCTATCACTCCACCACCCGAACCAACACCATTGGTATAGCCAACTAGCGCTTGTTTCAATTCAATAGTATCGCCGTTGACAACTACCTGGCCGTAAAAACTACTTTGGTTAATATCGCCATTTTTATCAGAGTCCTTTTTGCAGGACGCGAAGGTAAGCACTAGGGCAATAGACAATAATAGGGTAGATTTCATAACAGGGTATTTGTTATGCTAAAATAGGGAACATATTACATATCAACCTACAAATGCGCCTTCAAAGCTTCTAAGTCGGCTTCTATTTTATGTGCCAATTTCGGCAGGTGTTGCAGGCTGGCCAATGCTTCCGGTATTTCTACCTTATTGCCGGTAGCTTCTTCTACTACTTCAATAAACTTGGCAGGGTGAGCCGTTTCTAAGAAAATGCCAATGGCTGGTTCGGTTTGCAAGTATTGTTTCAAGGCTAAATAGCCAATTGCTCCGTGAGGGTCGGTTAGGTAACCAGTACGTTGCTGTGTTTCATTTACAGCGAACTTGGTCTCGGCATCCGTTATGGCATAGCCCACCAAGTCGTTGGCCAAGGCATCATGGTCGTTATTATACAAATCCATCATGCGGGCAAAGTTGCTCGGGTTGCCTACATCCATAGCATTGCTGCATGTAGCTACCGATGGGCGGGGGGTATATGTCCCAGTTTGCAGGTATTGAGGCACCACATCGTTGGCATTGGTGGCGGCCACAAATCGGTGGATAGGTAAGCCCATACGCTTGGCGATAAGACCAGCCGAAATATTGCCAAAGTTGCCCGACGGAACACAAACCACTACCTTATCATCTTTACCTGCTGGCAATTGGCTCCAGGCATAATGGTAGTAAAAGCTTTGAGGTACCAAGCGGGCAATGTTGATGCTATTGGCGGAGGTAAGGTTGACACGTTTGTTAAGTTCTTCATCGGCAAAGGCCAATTTTACGAGCGCTTGGCAATCATCGAAACTGCCATTGACTTCTAGGGCGGTAATATTTTGCCCTAAGGTTGTCAATTGCTTTTCTTGCAACGGGCTCACTTTACCGCTAGGGTATAAAATCACCACCCTTATACCGGGTACATTTAAGAAGCCATGCGCTACCGCACTACCAGTGTCGCCGCTGGTTGCTACAAGCACAGTTACTTCTTGGTCTTCGTCTTTAAGAAAATGACCTAGTAACCTAGCCATAAACCTAGCCCCAACATCTTTAAACGCTAAGGTAGGGCCGTGGAATAACTCTAAGCTATAAATGTCACTCTCAACTTCAACCAACGGTATCGGGAAATTTAGACTATCCTCCACTATTCGCTTCAAATCGATCAGTTCCAAATCGTTGCGGAACAAGGCCCAAGCCACTTTCAAGGCAATCTCATCAAAGGGTAGGCCCTTAAGGTTTGCGTAAAACGTTTCTGGCAATACCGGAATCTGCTGGGGCATATACAAACCCTTATCGGGCGCTTGTCCACTAGTAACTGCCTGCTTAAGTGTGGCGTGGTGGCCACGGTTGTTGGTTGAATAGTAATACATGGTAATGCAAAGATGTAAAAAATGGCATTGCAAGGAGCCTGTTGCCAATTAGAAGATGAGAAATTCTTCAGTTTCAATCAACACGACCAACTTGGTGGATAATGGCTCAAAGGTTCACTGGTCCAGCCAAAGTTTAAAATCGGCAACTCGTTCTCGGCTAACAAAACTATCATCCAGATGATTTTCTTGGTGCAAGTCTAGTTTCAACCTACCATTAAAATGCGGGTGTATTTTCTTAATTGATTCCAAGTGAATCAATAATTTTCGACTTACCCTAAAAAACAGTTTTGGGTCTAGAACTGATTGCAGTTGCTCTAGGGTTTGGTCTACCAAATGCTTTTTACCCTCCTTAGTAATGGCCATTACCACCCCTTGGTCGGCAAAAAAGTAGACCACCTCTGCCACCTGCAGGTAAGCCAGTGTTTGGCCAGTTTTTATTAGTAAGCGCTCTTTGTACTCGGGCCTGCGCATAGCTTGCAACAGTTGCTCAATACCTGCTCTGTCGTATTGCTGCGGCGCTTGAAAATACTTTCGGTATTTGTCCATCGCCTGATTAAACTCCGAGGGCTCTATTGGCTTCAATAGATAGTCGACACTATTCAGCTTAAATGCTTTTAGCATGTAGTCGTCGTAGGCGGTGGTAAATATTACTGGGGCGGTTACTTCTGCTTGAATAAAAATATCAAAGCTCACCCCATCGGCCAACTGGATATCTAAAAATAGTAAATCGGGGTGCTTAAAGGTACGCAACCACTTAACTGCCGCTTCAACACTATCTAGCACATCTAGCACCTCAATATTGCCATCATATGCATTTATAAGCCGTTGCAGCTGTTTAGCTGCTGGCGCCTCATCTTCTATTATTAAAACCTTCATGCAGAAGCTGCTTTGTTTATTAAAGGCAATGCCACTATAAAGGCATTAGTGCTTACTATAGTCTCTACCTCTCTGCCACTTGCAAACAAGTATCGGTGGCTAATGTTTTTTAGGCCGGTACCTGTTGAGTCCATTACTTGGTGTTTCAATTGCAAGTTGTTGCGTACCACAATTGTTTGGTCGTCTTTGCCTACGGAAATTTCAATATGTAGGGGTTTTTCTGTTGAAACTATGTTGTGTTTCATAGCATTTTCTAGGAGCATTTGCAGGCTTAATGGCACTACTTGGTGCTCCATTAAGTGTTCGGGTAGAGAAAGTTTTATTATCAAGTTATCTCCAAAGCGTATTTTTTGTAAGAAGATATACGAGTTCAAAAAATCTAGTTCTTCGCTTAAGGTTATCAGCTCACGGTCTTTTATTTCTAAAATATAACGGTATACTTTGCTCATTTTTCTAACAAATTCTACAGCCACCTCTTTATTGTCAGGTATTATGGATACTAAGGTGTTGAGGCTATTGAACAGAAAGTGGGGGTTCACTTGGTTTTTAAGGGTTTCTAGTTGCGATTGGACCATCTCACGTTTCAGTTGTTCCGTTTCGGCCACCGAGCGCATATACCGTTTCATGAAATATATGGCCTCATAAATGGCAATAACCAACATACTGCTGAACAGACTTGCTGACAAGCCTCCGATTGTATTGCTATAAATTTGGGAGGGATCATTTTTAAGGAAGTAACAAATTAGGGGGTCGAGGATTAGAAATACGGACGAAGAAAACAAAACGGTATTAATCAACTGCCAAGTAAGTCTTTTGGCTTCATCGCCTACCTTGCTGAAACGCAAACGGCCTATTATCATTAATTGCCTATTGCCCTCCCAAAGTATTAAGGTAAAAAACAGCGAAACAACAAAGCTGATGGCATACATAATGAGCCCTTCTTCAAAACGCTCATTAAGAAAAATGATGGGTGTGGCAAAGGCCACAATGGGCACGCCGAAAATGCGTGCCCAGTTGTCGTTAAAGCCTAATGTTTCTTCGTGCTTGTTCATAAAGGGTGTATCCCAAAGTTAAAATAAGATACGGTATTGTATATCGGGGAAAAACCCAATTTGGTATATCGTGTTCAGTTCGCCAGTGCGCGCATTAAATTCTCTACTAAATACATTTTGCCTTGCAGTAAGGTTTTGCAAGTCGACAGAGAATTTTTGGGTGGCGCGTTTGCCTTGGAAGGTATAGGTAATTTTAAAGTCCCAACGGAAGTAAAGATTGTTGCGCTCCTCGAACGCCCTGCTGTTATCATAAACAGCGTATCCTTGCGCTCTCGATGCCGTTAAATCAATTGGGGTGTAACGTTGCCCACCTGCTATTGCAAACTTGGTATCGAAACCGATAGTATGTTTCTTCTTTATCTTAAATTCTTTACCGCCTAAAACATTGAAGACATAATTGCTATTGAAAGTCGTATTGCGCCATTCTTTATCGCTGGCCTCATATTTAGAGTCGAACAACGAAGCGGTTACCAAAAAGTAATAGCCTTGGCCAAAGAATTTTTCTAGGGTGAGCTCCAGCCCATAGTTATAGCCACGGCCATTGTTGACCAAACTATCATATGGCTCTATGCCAAAGCCCGAGCCTTGGTTCATTAGCGATACGGCGCTTGGCATTTGTTCTACAGCTGCATTGGTTAAATATTGGCCATATATTTCGGCCTTGAAACGGAAGTTTTTCCCTATCAAATTGTCATAGCCAATTACTAGTTGGCTGCTGCGCAAAAAGTCTAGGTCTTCGTTGGTACGGGCACTGGTGCCATCGGAGTAATTGGTTTCTACATAATATGATTGCAATGGCTGTATTTGGCTATGCAAACCAACACCAACACTTATGCTTTGGGTGGGTTTAAACTGGTATCTTAAATTGGCTCTCGGCTCGGCTATCCATTTGTTATTCAGGAAAAACTGTTGGTAGTGCACACCACTATTCAGGGTCAGTTTGTCGTTGAACCGATGTTGCCATTGTGCATAGGCTTGCAGCAATGGCGCTATGCCTTTATAATCTTGCACTGGAAAATAAGTATTTTCTGCAACGAGCTGAATGTTCCTTAAGCGTAAATCGTACAAATCAAATTGAACGCCAGCTTTAACTTGGTTTTTGGCATTGAATTTTTTATTGAACTGGTATCCAGCTGTATATTTTAATTGACTAAACTTTAGATCATCGGTTTCGGTAGGGCTGTTGTCAACAATACTCAACGAATCTCTGCTGAAAGTGGTACGCCATGCCGAAGCGGCCAAAAAGATTTTGCCAGAAGTATTGTCGTTGTAAAAATAGGTATGTGATAGACCAACCACGCCCATATCGCTCCCAGCTCGGCTATCTTCGCCTTGCGATGAATAGAAGTTATCGCCTTCTGCCAATTCACTGTCTAAAAACTCAATGTAGCTTTTGCCAGCAAGGGCAAACAAAGTGAATTTACCTGCTTTTTTGGTTGGGGCGTTTATTTTGACCGTCAAATCCTGATACTGTGGTATGGCTGCACCAGTGCCGAAGTTGATACCTATAGCGCTTAACAAACCTAGTGTGGAATATCGGTAATTAACTATAAATGAGGCTTTGCTTTTTTTGCTAAAAGGTCCTTCTGCTCCAAATTCAAAGCCATTGAAACCAATTTGCCCCAAAAACTCATACTTCTCATTGTTGCCGTTGCGCAGTTGTAGGTCAAACACTCCTGCCGATGCATTGCCATATTCTGCGGGGAAGGCCCCAGTTAAAAAGTCAGAGTTTTTGAGGTTATTGGTGTTTAGCATGGTTACTGGGCCACCAGTGGTACCTAAGGTGCCAAAATGGTTAGGGCTCGGTATATCAATGCCATCTAGTCGCCAAAGTACGCCACTTGGAGAGTTTCCACGTATAATGATGTCGTTCCGGTCGTCGCTTGCACCGCTAACACCAGCAAAATTTTGCGCCATACGGCTAGGGTCGCTTCTAGTGCCGCTATATTTATTGGCTTCTACCATACTCAGGGTTCGGGAGCTAACGGTGGCCATATCGTTCAGGGCTTTATCTTTGTCAGGAGCTGCTGTTATCACAACTTCGTCAACGCGCTTTACTTGCTCAACCAATTTTACATCAATCACTAATTCTTTGGCGGAGTTTACTTCAAGGTTGGCCAAAGTAATGGTTTCGTAGCCAAGGTAGCTTACCTGCAGCGTAACCCTGCCAACTGGCACGTTTTCAAGTTTGTATGCCCCGTCAAAATCAGTAATGGTGCCATTTAGTGGGTTGCTACCAAGCACCACTATGGTTACCCCTGGCACTGGGCTTTGGCTTTGGGCATCGGTAATGATACCCCTAATGGTTTGGGTACCTTGAGCCAAAATGCCATGAGCAAAGAATAAAAAAAGAATGAGGGAAGAGAAGGTAGTTTTCATACAGGCTTTTTAGATTTTCGGTAGCGAATATCTCAAGCCCGCGAGTAATACACTATTTAAAAATTACGAATGGCATTTTATTGAAGGTGAGTGGCATTATTTGGAGATGAATAGCATAGGGGTAAAAGCAAAAATGTTAGACTTATTAATTGATCTCGTTTAAAACGAGACTACTTACCACTCAAAAAAAAGAGAGGAGTCTCAAAATGCAATTGTAAACCACCAACCATTGCACCCTGAAACTCCCATCATGAATTCTTACTATTCGGCAGCTATTTTGTCTGAATTTTTGATTTTTTCGTTGCGGAAGAAAATTACGCCATCCACTTCATCTATAATAACACGCTCCTTAGGGTTAATGTTCCCGGCTAAAAGCATTTTGGCCAAGTCGTTAACCAAACCTTTTTGTATCACCCTTTTCAAAGGCCTTGCTCCATATTGCGGATCGAAACCTTCTTTGGCCAGATAATCGAGCGCATGCGAGGTTACGTCTATCTCTACGCCTCGCTCGGCAAGGTTTTTCTTCAAGGCAGCCACGTGCATTTTTACAATTTCGCGTATGTTGCCTTTGCCCAATGGGTTAAACATCAGCACCTCATCCACACGGTTCAAGAACTCCGGTTTCAAGGTTCGGCGCAGTTGCTCCATTACCTGTGCTTTGGTTATGGCAGCTACTTCAGCCATGTTATCATCGTTTATACCCTCAAAGTTTTCGGTGATGATTTCCGAACCCATGTTGCTAGTCATGATAACGATGCAGTTTTTGAAGTTGGCTATACGGCCTTTATTGTCCGTTAAGCGGCCTTCATCAAGCACTTGTAGTAGTATGTTAAACACATCAGGGTGAGCTTTCTCAATCTCATCTAGCAGCACTACGCTGTATGGTTTGCGGCGCACGGCCTCAGTCAATTGACCACCTTCGTCATAGCCCACATACCCTGGAGGGGCACCCACCAAGCGGCTCACCGAGTGGCGCTCTTGGTACTCGCTCATATCAATGCGGGTAATCAGGTTTTCGTCGTCAAACAAGTACTCCGCCAAGGCGCGGGCCAACTCGGTTTTACCTACGCCAGTGGTACCCAAAAAGATAAACGAACCAATAGGTTTGCGCGGGTCTTGCAACCCTGAGCGGCTACGGCGAATGGCATCGGCCACCGCTTCAATAGCCTCGTCCTGGCCAACCACACGCTCGCGCAGTTCATCCTCTAGGTGCAATAGCTTTTCGCGTTCGCTTTGTAGCATGCGGGTTACAGGTATGCCTGTCCATTTGGCTACAATAGCGGCTATGTCTTCGGCATCTACTTCTTCCTTCATCAATCGCTGACCGCTATCCATGTCATGCAGTTGTTGCTCCATCTTTTTCAGGGCATCTTCCGCAGTTTTTATCTTGCCATAGCGCAGCTCAGCTACCTTACCGAAATCTCCGGCACGTTCGGCTTGTTCAGCCTCTAGCTTATAGTTTTCCACCTGCTGTTTCACGGCCTGTATGCCATCCACCACATCTTTTTCGGCTTGCCACTTTGCTTTTATCTCGTTGCGGTCTTCGCTAAGGTTGGCAATCTGTTTAGTCAGTTGCTCCAACTTGGCATCATCTTTCTCGCGTTTGATGGCTTCGCGCTCAATTTCCAGTTGCTTAATGCGGCGTTCTAGCTCATCCAACTCCTCGGGCAAACTGTCCATTTCTAATCGCAGTTTGGCGGCGGCTTCGTCCATTAAGTCAATGGCTTTATCGGGCAAAAAGCGGTCAGTAATATAGCGGTGCGAAAGTTCTACGGCAGCCAAAATGGCTTCGTCTTTTATGCGCACTTTATGGTGCGTTTCGTAGCGTTCTTTTAGCCCGCGCAAAATGCTCACCGCATCCTCCACGTTCGGCTCATCAATCATTACCTTCTGGAAACGGCGTTCTAGCGCCTTATCTTTCTCAAAGTACTTTTGGTACTCGTTTAAGGTAGTGGCACCCACGGCACGCAGCTCCCCGCGGGCTAGGGCAGGCTTTAATATATTAGCGGCATCCATGGCACCATCGCCGCCACCGGCACCCACAAGGGTATGTATCTCGTCAATAAACAGAATAATTTGCCCATTGCTATCAATCACCTCTTTGGTTACGGCTTTTAGGCGTTCTTCAAACTCACCTTTGTATTTGGCACCCGCTATCAGCGATCCCATATCTAAGGCGTATATCACTTTACTCTTCAGGTTTTCGGGTATATCGCCATTTACTATACGGTGGGCAATACCCTCTGCAATGGCGGTTTTACCCACACCCGGTTCGCCTACTAGCATGGGGTTGTTCTTGGTTCGACGGCTCAAAATGTGCAGCACGCGGCGTATCTCCTCATCACGTCCAATTACAGGGTCTAATTTGCCGCTTTGGGCAGCCTTGTTCAGGTTGTTGGCGTACTTATCTAGCGCATTGTATTTGCTTTCGGCGGTTTGGTCGGTTACCTTGCTGCCTTTGCGCAGGTCGGCGATAGCGGCTTTTAGGCCTTTCTCTTCTACACCCGAGTCTTTCATTAGCCCCGCGATGGTATCGTTGCCCGCCAATAGCGCCAATATGAGGTGCTCCACGCTCACAAATTCGTCCTTAAACTCCTTCATATAGTCTTGCGCCTTCATCATGGTGCGGTTAGCGCCATTGCTCATGTATTCGCCACCAGAAGCACCGCCGCTTACTTTGGGCAATTTTGCCAATTGCTCATCTACCTTGGTAGTAAGCAAGTTGATGTTTACATTAAGTTTCTTAAAAAGGAAGCCCACTACGTTTTCATCCACCAACAACAAGGCTTTCAGCAGGTGGGCATTTTCAATGCTTTGGTGCTGAGCGCTAAATGCCAGTTGCTGGGCTTTTTGCACGGCCTCTTGGGCCTTGATGGTAAAGTTGTTTAAATTCATGTTTTTAGTTTCGAGTTACGGGTTGCGAGTTACGAGTTGATAATCCGCGGTACGTTAAATTAGTCAACAAATGCCGTACCGAGCCGAATAAAGACATGATTAATGTCAATATGTCATATAATTTTAAATTGTTTGGACTAGTTGACAGGTGGAAGTGGGTTGGGGAGGTCGTTTTGGCGGAAATTTTATGCGGTAGCTAGTGTGTCATCCTGAGCCTGTCGAAGGGTGCGCGCGATTGCTTGCCCGCCGAAGCTTTTCGCGGAGGTGGGAATGTTGAGGCGGGTAGGGGAGTTGAGGTCAATATATGCTCTCGTGCGTCTGGAGACGCTGTGTTCGTTTCATCCTCGTCTGAAATAAGACGAGGACGATTGGGGGGGGTGTTGTAATAATATTTAAGTTTTATTTTTATATTTTCATATAAAAAGACATGAGGCTTAATAGGGTGTTGGTTTTAAAATTCGAGGATGTTTTTCCTAATGAAAACAAGAAAAACTTTGAAGACTATTTAATGGGGATAGAAAAGAGTACACTTATATCAATTGGAATTGCTTTTATCAATTTATTCAATCGAGAGGAGTTTAGTGACCCTGAGTATTATCTGTCAAATTTTTTCAACTCGCAGAATAGGCCCTATGCTGGAGGTATCTGGAAGCGAGTTCAACTTTTACAAAAAGGGTATCGAACAAAGTTTAACCCTGATGTAGATGTTACATTTTTTTCTGTATTAAATAGTCTTTATTTTTTTGAATACGTATTAACTATTCAAGATTATCATAATAGTAAGTCTAAAGAGGAAATAGAACGAGACATTTTCAAGGCATTTTTAGTATTAAATGACAAATCTCTTTTTGATTTTGAATTAATAAGCATTGATTCCACTAAAAATTTGGATAGTCGATACACTTTATTTGCAAAGACTTTTACAAGTGCATTGCCTCATTATGAGTTTACACATGTTAATTTGAATTCGCTAATGATTTGTGAGTTCATAAGGGCACATATGCTTTTTGAATTTCTCGAGAAACATCATCCTGTTTTGGTAGAGGAGTTTTTAAAATATTTCAATCTCAACAATTGGTTAGAGTATTTAAACAAATTAGTCTTTATTACATTCTCAGCGGTGTCAAAACCAGGTGCAACATATCTTGATTTTGATAATTCTAGCAATCAGGATGGTTTTCTTGAACTTCTTTCAATAAATGACAAAACATTTTTGTCGGATTTAGATTTTAGGACTATACGTTCTTCACCTATATTAAAAATGAATTCTAATACATATCGGGTGATAAGCGTTCAATTTTTGATTGAGTTTATCTACAAGTCATTGAGATTTAAATTGAAGGATATAAATAATTTACTGCCGAATGCTGAGGAAGTTAAGGACTTACAGAGGATTTACACGTTGGATTTCTCTGAAAAGATTTGTAGTTATATTGTTTTGAGAAAATGCTTTGGGGGTAAGTATAAGCAGTTAACAGGTAATGACATTGAAGGAATGGGTATTAAAGGAGCTCCTGATTATTATGTCAGAAATGGGAAATATGTTTTCTTATTTGAGTCGAAAGATGTCATGCTTAAGTCAGAGGTTAAACAGTCCGGCGACTTCGAGTTGTACAAGAAGGCTCTAGACGAAAAGTTTTATTTTGAAAAAAATAAGAAAGGTAAGATAGTAAGGAAAGCGATACTTCAGTTAATTAATAGCATTAAAAGCATACTCAAATGCACTACATCATATGATAAAGATATACCGAAGAACGTTATCGTGTATCCGCTGTTGCTTGTTCATGATAGACTTTTCAATGTTCCGGGGTTGAACAAGTATCTTAATCATATCTTTCAGCAAGAACTTAAAACGTTAGCCGAAAGTGGGTATGTGATTGATAATGTTAAACCCCTTATTTTAATTGATATTGATACTCTTGTTTATCATCAAGACAACTTTACAAGTAAAAATAGTTCACTTCAAGTAACCCTTGATGGTTATCTCCAATTTATAGACCATGACAAAAGGATGAGCAGAAAGATAAAAAGTGAACCTGAGGCTTTTGATTCTTTTGAAAAAAGTCTTTTGTCTTATGCTGACTATGCACGAGATTTTTTCAACTCTAGAGGTTTGCACCTCCCTCCAAAAATGTTTAAGGAAAAGGTTTATTCAATTGCACAAGAGAATATTGAATTATTAAGTTCCAACTAAAACCTTACCTGCTATTTTAATAGTACCAATACCCACAATAAATCTTTAGTTTTGGGGCGATACTAATCAAAAAAGTTTGCACAAATGAGCAGTGCCGAGAACCATTTACAAACTGCCATTGCGTATGTCTCCAAGTATATTGGTAATATACAAGAGGAAGAACTTGAATTGCTATTGCAATGTATTCGCTTCGCTAATTACCAAAAAGGAGATTTGCTATATAGGCATGGGGAAATACCCAAATCCGCCAGTTTTGTTATTACGGGTGCTGTTCGTTCTTATTATATTGATGAGGAGGGTAAGGAAAATACGGTAGGGTTTTACTTTGAAAACGAACCCGCTTTCCCATACGGTAGCTTTGTGGAGTTAGTACCCGCAGCTGCTTCATTTGTTGCCATGGAACCGGTAGTAGTGGTTTGGATAAGCAGGCACGACTTCTATCATTTTTTAGAAACCTTTCCTCGATTTGAAACCGGAATAGCTAAAGTGCTGGGCGAATACTTGATAAAAGGAGGCCAACATTTAAAATTGATGAGAATTGACTCTTCGAGAGAACGATATAAAAAGCTGTTGGAAATTCAGCCAGAAATAGTAACCAGGGTGCCATTAACCTATATCGCCTCTTACCTGGGCATGGCGCTGGAGACTTTGAGCAGGGTGCGGGCAGGTAAATTGTAAGGCGCTGCATAATTTGACGTGCGTCAAACTTCTTTCCTTCCAGTGTTCTTACTTTTGGAACAACCAATACTAATAATATGGATGCCCAGTTGTTCGAAAAGTTTTCTTATGCAATTTTCCGTGTTGCCAAAGACTATTTCATTTTTGCGAGTGCTACCTTCTTTTTGTTTTATGTGGTACTCCGTAAGCCCATGTGGTTTAGAAAGATTCAGCAGAAAATGCCCTCGTTTAATGACTACCGTAGAGACGTGTTTTACTCTCTCATTTCCATTATTATATCCGCCATTACCATTGTACTCACCTTTTACATAGGTCGCGATTACAACAACGTGTATAGGGATATTGACCAATATAGCACCGTATATTACCTTTTTACGTTCGTGTGGATGTTCTTTGTGCACGACACTTATTTTTACTGGATGCACCGGGCCATGCACCACCCCTTGCTGTTTAAGCGTGTTCACCTAATCCATCATAAATCAACTAACCCATCGCCATGGACTGCCTATGCCTTTCATCCTTTTGAGGCCATTGCAGAATCCTGTATCTTACCCATTATAGCCTTTACCCTACCGGTTCACATTTCGGCAGTCATTTTTTTCTTTGTTTTTCAAATTAGCTATAACGTTTACGGCCATTTAGGGTTTGAGATACTGCCGAAAGGTTTTCACAAAACCCGAATAGGTAGATTGATGAATACTTCTACCGCTCACAATATTCACCATCTTAAGTTCAAAGGTAATTATGGCCTCTATTCCCTTATTTGGGATAGGCTGATGGGAACTGTGCGAGAGGATTATGATGCTACTTATGAAAAAGTGACCAGCAGACCGAGAACCGAAGCAGAACAAAGCGAAGTAATTGTTGCCCAGCGGTAGGAGCGGAGGAGGATTTTGGATTTTGATATTGTAGCCACTTGTGGAAGTATCCAATATTAGTTTGAGTTAACATGTTCTTTCATATTTGTGCGCGCGTGGGGTTCGTTTCACTCAGACTAAGTACCTCAATTAAGTTTTGTAGAAAGTGCTACATAGATTAAAACCTATCCCCAATTTTTTTTCCTCAAAAGGTTTAAATTTGCGGTATAGTAAAAGCACCAAGTATGGGAAGAGCATTTGAATATCGCAAGGCGCGCAAAGAGAAGCGCTGGGGCCAAATGGCCAAAACATTTACCAAAATTGGCCGAGAGATTTCTATTGCGGTTAAAGAGGGTGGACCTGACCCGAGCACTAATGCCCGCCTGCGTGCTGCCATGCAAAATGCCCGTGGTGCTAACATGCCCAAGGATACTGTGGAGGCTGCCGTAAAACGCGCTAGTGAGAAAGGCGAGAAGGACTTTAATGAAGTGGTGTACGAAGGCTATGGCCCACACGGGGTTCCGATAATGGTTGAGTGCGCTACTGACAACCCAGTGCGCACGGTTGCCAACTTGAGGGTATATTTTAGCCGCAGTGGTGGTGCCTTAGGAACCAATGGCTCCGTTGATTTTATGTTCAGCCGAAAAGGGGTGTTTCGTATACCTTCGGAGGGTGTTGATTTGGATGAATTGGAGTTGGATATTATCGACTTTGGCGCTGAAGAAATTAAACTGCAAGAAGATGAGATTGAAATCATTACAGCCTATACCGACTTTGGCAACATGCAAAAAGGTTTGGAGGAGAAAGGCATTACTGTAACCAACGCCAGCTTACAACGCATACCCATGAGCACCAAAGACGACCTTACCGACGAACAAGCAGACGACGTAGAGGGGCTGTTAGATAAACTAGACGACGATGACGATGTGTTGGCAGTGTTCCATAACATGGCTTAAGTGCACTACACCGCTGCATTATAACGAGAGCTACCCATTAGGGTGGCTCTTTTTTTTAAGAGCTTCGAGTGCCTCTCACTTGCCATTTCTGGTCTGTCAATTTCCAAAACAATGTCTTTGGTTTCGTGTTGATTTATTAATATCTTACAGCAATACAAACCAACCATGCGCTTTTTACTACTAACCATTTGTATAATGGCGTTTGCCCTTAACGCAATTGCCCAGCCATTTGCCATTGGTAGGCAAACTATAACCCTTAACGACCCTGCCCGAAGCAACCGAAGCATCCCGAGCGAGATTTTTTATCCAGCAACATCAGCAGGTAATAATACACCTGTGGCTAATGGTGAATTTCCGGTTATCGTGTTTGGACATGGTTTTTCTATGAATTACGATGCCTATTCCAACTTTTGGAACGAGTTGGTTCCCCAAGGATATATTCTTGCTTTCCCGAAAACGGAGATAGGCCCAATACCTTTTCCTTCGCATGGCGACCTAGCAGCCGATATGAACTATACTATAACTTGGTTTATTGCTGAAAACACCACTGGAGCATCGCGCTATAATCAAAAACTGAATGGTAAATTTGCGGTAATGGGCCACTCAATGGGCGGTGGGTGCAGCTTTATAGCAGCTGCCAACAACCCCAATATTACTGTGATAGCCAATTATGCTGCTGCCGAAACTAACCCATCAGCCATAGCTGCTGCGGCAAACATTAGCATACCGGCATTGATATTTGCAGGTAGTAAAGATTGCGTAGCTGGCCCAAGCAGCAACCAGACGCCCATGTACAATGCGCTTGCATCGGCATGCAAAAGTTATGTAAATATTACTGACGGCAGCCACTGCCAGTTTGGCGAAAGTAATACCCTTTGCAACTTTGGCGAAACTACTTCTTGCCCATTTGCGAGTTATATAAGCCGCAGTGCGCAGCATACTAAGACATTTCAATACCTCAATCCGTTTTTACGTTTTTACCTAAAAGGCGATTGCAGTG
The DNA here is from genome assembly GCA_027486795.1 of Sphingobacteriales bacterium. Lineage (GTDB taxonomy): Bacteria > Bacteroidota > Bacteroidia > Chitinophagales > CAIOSU01 > CAIOSU01. Next base: position 61,534 of record JAIXOI010000016.1, read on the forward strand.
CTTGGTCCGTGTATCAGCAATTATTGGCCAACCCAACTGGGGCAACGGTGCAAAATAGCTGCAGCTACCAGCTACCGGTTGCTGCCATAACCGTTAACGGCAGCCAAAATATTTGTTCTGGCGACTCTACCCTGTTGGAAGCAAATAATAGCTACTCAAACTTATGGACAGGCGGGAGCACGCAGCAGCAGCTCACCATTACCCAAGGCGGTACTTACCAATTGATAGTGACCGATAATTTGGGGTGCAAAGACACCACTGCACAAGCTATAACGCAAACCGCCATACAAGTGCAAGCCAATATTGTTAACGCCAACTGCGGCAGCAACGATGGTGAAGCAACGCTAAACCCAACCGGCGGCGCTGCGCCCTATAGTTTTCAATGGCCCAATGGTGCTACTAATAATAGTTTTACAGGGCTATCTGCTGGTAGTTATGCCGTTACCGTTACCGATGCAAACGTTTGTAATACTATTTACACCGTATCTATTTCGGCACCTGGAACACTTTCTGCAAGAATTGCAACTATTGGTACTACTTGCCCAAGCGATAGTGATGGCATGGCTATAGCAACGGTAAGTGGCGGTACCGCACCATACGGTTATAGTTGGCAAGGCGTTTCTAGTACAAGCGATACGGCTACAGGTTTTCCTGCAGGCCAGTATCAGTTAATAGTTACTGATAGTAATGGCTGCAACTTAATTGATACGTTTGATATTACCAGCCCAATACTTTGGTCGCCATTAATAGTATCGCTCTCAGGTACTGAGCTATGTGAAAGTGACACCGCTAGAATAGTGCCCATAGACAACTACTATGGCTACATTTGGAATACGGGCGACACAACCCAAACTATTAATGTAACCCAAAGCGGGTTCTATAATTGCACCGTTTTGGATGGCAACGGATGTTATGTGCCTGGGGTTGGGGTAACAGTTAACTTTTTTCAAAACTATCTTAACCCTGAAATAGAGCTGACCGGAGATTCATTGTACATTACCGAAGGTAATGTAGTGGCTTGGTTTGTTGATGGCACGGAGATAATTGGCGCTAGTGATAATTACATTATTGACCCTGCCATTGGTGGTTATTTTGCGCAAGTGGTTGATAGCAATGGATGCATTTATATTGCTAAGGCTTACACGGTTACAGGTATAACACAATCCAAACTATTACAGGGCATACAAGTATACCCTAACCCTACTAAAGATATGCTAACTATTACCGGTACGCCAATAGGTACTGAGTTAATGATTACCGATATATTGGGTAAGCGATTTGAGGTTTCAAGCGATGATATGAGCGGAAATGGTACAATTACCTTAAAATTGGACCAATTACCAGGGCAGATGTACTTTTTGCAAATAGTTTCGGGCGAAAGCCGATATATTTGCAAGGTTTTTATTACGCAATAGCGCCATGCCAAGAGTTCAGATAGACTTACCAAAAGAGTTTCCTTTTTTTACCGAAGTGCCCATTTTAGCCAGCGATATTAACTTTGCCAACCACTTGGGCAACGACCGATTAATGGGTTTGTTGCAAGAAGCGCGTATTCGTTTTTTTAGTTGGCTGGGCTACAAAGAATCGGATGTAGAAGGCAGCAGCATGATTTTGGCCGATGCGGCACTGCAGTATCTAAGTGAAGGGTTTCATGGCGATGTGATAAACATTGAAGTAGCCATTGGAGATTTTGGCCGCTGCAATATGGATATATATTATCGCGCCACTAACACCACAACAGGCAAACTGCTGTGCAAAGCAAAAACGGGTCTTGTATTTTTTGACTACAATACCCGCAAAGTGCAGCCAGTGCCCGAAAAGTTTAAACTACTTGCTGAATCAATTTAGCCTTCCAAACTTTTCGTATCTTAACAATGTTTTAACATCGAAATGTAGATGAGATGAAACTGGAAGATGAACTGAAAATGTCGAAGTTTAAGAGCGAGTGGCATCATGCCAGCCTTAATATCATATTTACTGCCTATTGGTTGAATGATAAGGTAAAAGACCTCTTAAAACCATTTGGTGTAACTGCACAACAGTTTAATGTGTTGCGCATTTTACGCGGCCAGCACCCCAGCCCTATAAGCACTAGCGAAATACGCAACCGTATGCTCGACCGCATGCCCGATACAAGTCGAATTGTAGACAGGCTGCATAATCAAGGCTTGCTTGAACGGCGCGTTTGTAAAGGCGATAAACGATTAGTAGACGTTTGTATAACCGAGGCGGGCCTAAAACTACTAGCAGATATAGATGCCATGGCAGGACCTAACATCGAAAATAATCTCAATGGTCTTACCGAAGAAGAGGCTATTCAGTTAAGCGTGCTACTAGACAAAGCAAGAGGTTAACATCAAATCCCCTCTTAAGCATAACTGTGCTTTTCATTTGGAAAGCTTATTTTTACTTCGGACAAAGAAAATCCGGCAATATGAACGGCATTTCGGCAGTAATAATCGCCTACAATGAAGAGCAGCATATCGACCGTTGCTTGGCCTCGCTTAAGGGCGTGGTTGATGAGGTGGTGGTATACGACTCTGGCAGCCGCGATGCTACCCAGTATATTTGCCGCGACTTTGGCGCGCGCCTTGTGATTGGCCCTTGGGAAGGATATAGCAACACCAAGAATAACGCTAACCTTTTAGCTACCCACGAATACATTCTATCGTTGGATGCCGACGAAGCCCTTAGCGACGAATTGCGAGAAAGCATATTGAAAGTAAAGCCCAATATGAACGGAGCTTACGAATTCAATAGATTGAACAATTACTATGGTTCGTGGATACGTTACGGTGGTTTCTACCCTGATAAGAAAATTCGTTTATTTCCCCGCCGTGAAGGCAGATGGGAAGGACAGTATGTGCACGAAGAAATGATATTGACACTTGGTACCACTATACACCATCTTGAAGGCGACCTGCTACACTACACTTGCAAAGATATAACCGAACACGTAGAGCGAATAAACAAATACAGCGAGCTAGCGGCCCGCGAAATGATGGAAGGCCATCGGGTGCCTCGGCTGTGGAAAATACTTTTTAGTCCACCGGCTCGTTTTATAAAAGGATTTTTTCTAAAAAAAGGCTTTCTAGACGGTATGCCGGGTTTTATTGTAAATATACTTTCTGCTTACTCGGTAGCTTTGCGCTACGTAAAACTATGGCTACTAAAAAGCCAAAACCCTGTATTATAATGCACATACTGCACCTAAGCACGGCACTAACTTGGCGTGGAGGCGAGCAGCAAATTGCCTACCTCTATCATGGATTGCATGACTTAAAGATAAAACAAACAGTACTCTGCTCTTCAAAATCATCTTTGGTGGGCTATTGCAACAAGTATAGCCTCAGCGTTATCCATATTCCTAAAGGGGGCAGCATCAGTTGGGCTTACGCCAAAAAAATTAAAGAACTAGTAATTGCGAACAACACTGCTATTATCCATGTTCACGATTCGCATGCACATAATAACGCCATAATAGCAGCAACTTTTTTAGGCGTTAAAACACCGATTGTTTTACACCGCAGGGTCGATTTTGGCGTTACGAAGAACTTTTTTTCAAAATACAAATACAATCACCCCAATATCAAACGCATTATATGCGTATCTCAGGCCATTAAGGATGTTTTGGCCCCCTCAATTATGGACACTAGTAAAATAAGAATTGTCCATAGTGGTGTTGATACCAAGAAAGAAGTAAATACTGACGGACGGCTGAGGAGACTATTGAATTTTCCTAATGATGCCATAATAATTGGCAACGTTGCAGCGCTGGCCGATCATAAAGACCCATACACTTTTTTAAAAGTTGCCGATGCACTTAAAGATCATGCGCAATACTACTTTGTTTGGATAGGAGGCGGAGAAATGGAGCAGGAAGTGAAGCAGGAGATTGTAAGAAAAGGATTGCAAAAGCGGGTAATACTTACTGGTTTTAGGAAAGACATAAGGGACGTTATGCCAGAGTTGTCCATTTTTATGATGACCAGCAAAACAGAGGGTTTAGGCACGAGCATATTGGATGCTTACATGAGCGAAATACCAGTAATTGCAACTGCTGCTGGTGGCATACCCGAGCTAGTGGAGCACGGTAAAACGGGCCTATTGGCTCCCATTGGAGATGCGGAGGCATTAGCCATGCATATTCTACATTTGTCTGTTGATAGTGAATATACCCAAAATTTAGTTGCTGCAGCCAAAGAGAAAGCCTTACAATTTGATTACCATGTAATGGCAGGAAAGGTTTTTGAAATCTATAAAGAAGTATTGAGTTGACCCAATCCGTGCAGATAGGCTTTGATGCCAAACGGGCATTTTTCAACCATACTGGTTTGGGTCACTACAGCCGTAATTTGTTGCAGGCGCTTGCGCAATATTACCCGAACAACCATTATCACCTTTATTCGCCTAATACTGGCACTGAGCTATTTCTTGCCCAACTGCCTTTTGAGGTGCATTGCCCTAGCGGTATATTTCAAAGCCTTTTTCCTGCTATATGGCGCAGCGCGATGCTGGGCAGCCAATTGACCATGGATGGCATACAGCTATACCATGGCTTAAGTGGCGAGTTGCCATTGGACATAAAGGAATCGAAAGTGCCGAGTGTGGTAACCATACACGATCTCATTTTTCTCGATTATCCCGAACTGTACCCGAAACTTGACCGCCAAGTATATCGCACCAAAAGCAGTTTGGCTTGCGACCGCGCCGATCGCATTATTGCTATCAGCGAGCAAACCAAGAAAGCTATAATGAGGCACTTCGGCACTCGCGAAAGCAAAATTGATGTGGTATATCAAAGTTGTAACCCAATTTATCTTCAACCGCCTACTTCGGCCCAATTAACAATCATAAAAAACCGTTACCAATTGCCCGACCAATATCTGTTGTACGTTGGCAGCATAACCGAGCGTAAACAAACCTTGCAATTGTTGGAGGCATTTAGGTTGGTAAATAAACCTGATTTAAAACTATTGTTGGTAGGCAACGGCGGCGAGTACCTTAAAAAGGTTCAACAATATGTTTTGTCTGAGCAGTTAGCCCATCGTGTTTTGTTTTTGAAGGATGTACCTACCGAAGATTTACCCAGCATTTACAGCCAAGCGCTGGCGTTTGTATATCCATCGTTAATGGAAGGTTTTGGTATACCTATTATTGAGGCCTTGCATTGTGGAACGCCCGTGATAACAATTAGCGGTGGATGTTTGCAAGAGGCTGCAGGCCTAGGTGCCGTTTTTACGGCAAATTCCAAGCCCGAGGGGCTTGCCGAGGCCATGGAAAAACTAATAACCAGCGCAGCCCTAAGGCAACAACTAGCTTCCCTTGGGCACGCCCATGTACAGCAATTTACGCCTAAGATCTTTGCTGATGGGGTAATGGAGGTGTACGGTAAGGTTCTATAGTGCCTCGATTTATATTATCCAGCTATCTACGCCACTCGTTTACAAGGTGTTTTTATTTCTTTATTCAACTATTAACTTGGTATCAACGAAAAACAACTGGCAATATGATTTGCACTAGCTGGGGATGCTATGCAACTTGTAAAAGTTAATACGCTTATGGGCTGGTTGTTAGTAGCATCTCAAAATAACGACGATTTGAAGGTGTTTGCGCCTCAGTCAAAACCCCAATTGTAACTATTGAATAGCTTTCATCACCCAATCTCTCGTGAAATAAATGAGCGTGGCATGAAACGCTATTTGAGGTATAATACCTAATAGCGTACCCAGCACCAAGTCACGGTTACGGACGTTAGATAGGGCCAATAGATAATTTACAGGTGGCGAAATAAAAAATAGTGCCCTTAACAGGGCAACTGTGCTTAATGGGTGGCTGTCAAATTTTGACATAATCTTTTGCATCAGCGGAATTTTAACCTCAGCCAGAGCCTGCCCGCCAATAGACCGCACCACCTGAAAGTGCACAAACGAAGCCACAAACGACCCAAAAAACGCTATCGGAAATCCGATAGGTATGCCATAAACCAGCAATGCCGTAGCGGTAAAAAGCATAGCGGGCAAATTCATGAGCGCACCGCCTGTATATGCGGCTAGGTATATAACCACGCCTAATGCGCCAGCCCCAAGCAGCATCTCGCTAAGGTATTGGTAGTTCAGGTAGTTGCCCAAAGCGGTAAACTTAGCCAATAGTGCCAATGTTACCATCAATACCCCGAGTGCTGCCAACCTAATAACTGTAGATCTTTTCATTATCTGTTATCCTTGCCTTTTTCGGTTAGCAAATGGCGGTCTCCCAATGAAATTTCACGGCCAATAGCGTCAAAGGCTTTCACGGGTAATTTCTTTAGGGGTAGCTTTTCATACTCTTGCTTAAATAGGCTCCATATCATTTCATCGCCAGGGCCGCCCTGCATGGGTAGGCGCAGCTTTAGCGTGGCCTCATAGGTATAGCCCAGCTTAAGGGGCACCTTGGAACTAACCTCGTTCTGGGGCACATGATGTATTTCCACCCTATCCCAACCTTCAACTTCAAATGCCACTTTGGTAAGGGACGCAACAACCTCGGTTGCATATCCCTTGCCTGTCTGTCTTACATCAATCCAGTAGCCAATTTCAGTGGCATTGCCCTTCACCCTATCGTGGTAGCCTGTGCTGCCAATAAATATCGTTTCGGTTTTGTCCCAAATGGCCATCATGGCATCTTTACCCAGGTGGTAATTGGCAATGGCGATACGCAGAAAATCAATGCGCTCCTCCAATGAGGTAGGCTGGCTCTCGGCCCAAGCCATGTAAGGCAGCAGGTGTTCCCTGCTGGTTGCAATCGACTCTAGAAACGCCGGAGCATCTTCCAGCTTGTAGCAGCGGATCACCAATCGTTCCGTCTCAATACGGTATGTGCGTAATGGATGCATCTGGGCACAAAGGTAGCAGATTTTAGGGGATGGTGTTTTCACTACCAGAACCATTATTGGGGCTGCAAATAAGTTACTGTTATTTGTTCCGAGTGGAAGTAAAACCATTTCTTTCATTTTAATTATTCACGGCAATTGTATTTTTTCAATACCTTTAAATTTAATTCGGTATAATGGTTGATTTAGAGAAGATTAAACAGGCTTTCCCCTTTATACAAGAGCTTAGCCCTACCGATATAATGGAGTTTTTGGGGCACACCCGACTAATGGAGTTGGAAGCTGGCGATATATTCTTGGAGCAAGGTTCGCGCAAGGGATGCATTTATTTTGTCAAATCTGGCTTGGTTCGCTCATACTACACTGATGATAATGGCGAGGAAACAACCAATAGATTGCGTTGCGAAAACGAAGTGCTTTCATCTTATGAAATAGACTTGTTTGACAAACCTTCACGATTTACTTTTCAGGCTTTGGAGCCTACAGAACTGATAATGATCGACTCCGCCATTATGCGGCAGCTATTGGACAAGAACCCGAAACTTGAGGCTGGTAGAACGTATTTTATGAAAAAGACCTTATCGGAGTGCCTATCGGCCATTGACGACTTTATTTTATTGAGCCCAGAAAAACGCTATTTGAAATTCGCAACCGATTATCCGCAATTAATGAATCGTGTACCGATGAAGTATATTGCCAATATGCTGGGTATCACCCCCGTATCGCTAAGCCGCATCCGTAAAAGAATTGCAACAAAGAAGCATTAATTATCTTTTGTTAATCTTTCGGCACGAAAGCACAGCTATCTTTATTAAGTGTTGTTGCACTTGATTAAACTGATTTCGATATTTAATCAGCTTGACGCTGAACTAAATATAAAAAGCAAGATATGGAAGTAATAGCCACGATGGCAGAAGTAGCCAAGATATTTTCGATAACGATGCCCATCTTTTTGGTATTGATATTGGGTGAGAAATTCTATGGCTGGTGGAAAGGTACTGACACCGTGCCCTGGGTAGATGCCTTGTCAAGTGCCTATTCCGGTATCATCTTCTCTATTTGGCTGGTACTGGGTTTAACCATAACAGTTGTTTCTTATGAATTTTTAGTGGGGAACTTAGCCCTTTTTCATTGGGAGAGCACCTTCCTGCTGTATATTCTAACCTTTGTAGTAATTGATTTTAATGGTTATTGGGGGCACCGTATAACACACGAGTTTAATGTTTTCTGGAACAAGCATTTGATTCATCATAGTTCCGAAGAGTTCAATTTAGCCTGCGCTTTGCGGCAATCGGCTTTTGATGTTGTAGAGGTTTTTTTCTTTTTGTTAATCCCGGCGGCGATTATCGGTATTCCTGCCGCTGCTATGGCAGCGGTTTTGCCCGTTCACAAGTTAGCCCAGTATTGGTACCATACGAGGCTCATTAATAAACTTGGTTTTTTAGAGCACATTATAGTTACGCCCTCTCACCACCGTGTGCATCATGCCCTTAACCCCATATACCTTGACAAGAACTACAGTGCCATCTTCATCATTTGGGATAAGCTGTTCGGTACTTTTCAAAAGGAATTGGAGAGTGAGCCGCCAGTGTATGGCATCACTAGGCCATCCCAAACTTGGAACCCTATAACTATCAATTTCGAACACCTTGCTTTGTTGGTGAAAGATGCTTGGCGGGCAAAAAGCTGGATGGATAAACTCACCATTTGGTTTAGACCCACCGGATGGCGGCCAAAGGGTTTTGAGGAAAAATACCCGGTAAACAAGATTACCGACCCGTACAATTTTGAGAAATACAATCCTCCCCTTTCTACAGGGTTGTTGTTATGGAGCAGTATCCAATTTTTCGTCCTGTTTGGTCTCGTAATATACATGATGCATAACTTCACCATGTTTGGTGGCATAGGACTTTACATCTTTGCCGTTTTTGTTTTTGTACAAGTTTATAGTGCTACGGAGTTAATGAACCGCAACAAATGGGCACCCCTATATTCGTTCACTGCCACCATTGTTGCATTTGCTATATACTTTTGCGATACCAGTTGGTTTGGTATGGGAAAAATATCTAGTATACTGCCAGTAGCATTTTTAATTTACTTTTTGTTACAGACAATAGCTGCTTTCATATTCACAATGAAAGTTGCCGCTCATCATTTTTTGCAAAATGATTGGGATGACGATTTTAGAGTGATAGATGATTCGGTTTTATAAATTTAAGTTACTGTTATGGAAACATTTGCAGGTGCTTTAGTATATGTTTTGCCCATTTTTATACTCATGATAGGTATTGAAATGATAGTGGCAAAGTATAAAAAACTAGCCATTATCAACAGCATGGATGCCGTGTCAAGCCTCAGTTCGGGGCTAACCAATGTGCTTAGTAAAGTATTAGGCATGACCATCTACATAGTTACCTACGATTTTTTGTTGAAGCATTTTGCCGTGTTTAGTATTGAGTCTGCCGCCCTTCAGTATGTTATTGGTTTCATCAGTATAGATTTTTATGCTTACTGGTCGCACCGCTGGGCACACCGCTACAATTTATTGTGGAACCGCCACGTAATACACCATAGCAGTGAAGAGTATAACCTACCAGTAGCCTTGCGCCAAACCATTTCCGATTTTGTACAAGTATATACTTTTTTGCTAATTCCTGCTGCTATTTTCGGTATACCTACTGATGTACTGGCGATATTGGCCGTAGTGATGCTTTTTGGTGGGTTTTGGTACCACACACAGCTAATCGGTAAAATGGGTTTCTTGGAGAAAATTATAGTAACTCCCAGCCATCATCGCATTCACCACGCCATTAACCCCATTTATATCGACAGAAATTTTGGGGGCTTACTCATTATCTGGGACAAGCTTTTTGGTACCTTTCAAGAAGAGTTGCCCGATGTAAAACCCATTTATGGTATTACTAGGCCAGTAAACACTTGGAACCCCGTGAAAATAAATTTCTTGCACGTTACTTTGCTCATCAAAGATGCCTGGCGCACTAGTAGCTGGAAAGATAGATTTAGGATTTGGTTTATGCCTACTGGCTGGCGCCCCGCGGATGTTGCCGAAAAATACCCAGTGCCGTATATAAAGGATGCTAGCCGTCAAAAGAAATATATGCCATCGGCCAGTATCTTTTTGATAGCTTGGAGTTGGGCCCAACTAGTAATCACCTTTTTCTTTCTTATGTTCATGATAAGCCAAGCTGCGGTATTTACCAAAACGGAGCTGTTTGTTTATGGGTTCTTTATCTACTTGGGCGTATACAGCTTCACTGAACTCATGGACAAATCTAAATTCGCTTGGGTGTTTGAGTTAGCGCGACTTTTGTTTGCGCTGGCTATTATCAGCGTATACGATGGCTGGTTTACTATTGATGAGTTTATACCTGGCGCAACTATTGTTGTTGCTAGCTATTTTATATTGTCGGTAATGGTAAGTCTAGCCTTTCAGTTTTTTGAATTTAAAACTGATAACGGCTTGTCAGAAGCTAGGGCGTAAAGTACGAAGGGGCAGCTGAATAGCGCTACTTTTGCTGCTCTTTCTCGCTAGCATCCAATGCCACAATTACCTCATTTCTTCTTCCGAAGAGTTGAAAAGGAGGATTATAACCTAAAAAACGAAAATTTCCGTGGTAAGATAGTCCTTTCTCTTGCAATGCTTTTTCAAGTATTGCCCGATGCTTTTCAATTTTTGAAGCAGATGAAAAACCACCAAACTGAATAACTGCAACATACTCGGGATCTGAGGTTTTAAGTACTACTTCTCCACTGTTAGGTTTGGGTAGGTTATCCAAGTTGTATTTGGCGGGCATAACAAATGACATCGTCGATACCGAATCGCCGATATCCATGTGCACTGGGGCTGTCATGGCTATTTGTTTATTTTCGCTATTCCCGCCAAAAATGTACTTGGCTAATTTGCCAAATCCAGAGGACCCCAAATCGCTATACGATTTTAAGTTTGATGTTATAATGGCCATCGTAGCAGCTGGATAGTAACGAATTTCAAAAGCTTTCTCCGTCCGTATTACTTTGTAAGCTTGGGTCTCTGTTTTAAAGATGGACATGGTGATGTAAATTTGAAACGCAATAAACAGCACCAAAATGACACCTATAATGATGAACAAAATTTTCATTAGGATAATTCTTTAGAACCGAAATTTAACTAAATACAGCACATAAACATACTGTTTCACTTTACATCTTCTGCTAACGCTGCTTTCAACCAGTTAATTCCATAATTTTTGTTTGTACATTTTTCAAAAAGCAACAGCCCATGGCTGTCCTTCATCTAGAATAGATAGTTTCATGCCTTATTTGGTCTTTACATATTACTAGTAATGCCGTTATTGTAAAAACTGCATCCCGATTTTGGTAAAAAACGGCGCGGCACTTCCCAAGTACCGCGCCAAGACAATCTCCTAACCTTTCTTATTCAATCTCAAACACAAAGCTCAACTCTACATCCGTCTCGCCTAAGGCTTGGTTGCCAGGTGCAGTAGCTTTAACCTCGGGTTGGTGCTTTAGCACTATCGTGGCTGTGCCTGTGCTTATGTTGCTAGTTGCCCATTTAGTTTGCAAGCCTATTGGGTTTCCGTTATCGTCGGTGTCGGTATAAGTTATGGTAGCCGAAGCGCCAGCTGTACTGAAGAAAAACTGATGGTCAACACCTTCTTCCAGCACTTCATTGGAGATAGTATCCACTGCGCTACCCGATTGGTTGAGCAAGATTACGGACGTAAAATAGGTAGTGTTGGCTTGTAAGCGGATGGTGTCAAACTGAGTTGGGCCGTTGCCGCCTTCACCATCTGGGTCGTTGAAGGTAAAATACCGCACATTGGCTGTGTTTGCCGAATCGGCAAAAGCCAGGGTAACAGTAGTTATCAACTCACTTTCGTTGTTGTCGTCGGGGTTTTCCACGTCATCTTTTTGGCAACTTGCAAACACAATAGCGAATAAGCTTGATAGTAATAGCAGGTTTTTCAAAGTGCTCATGATAATTGGTTTTTAAGATTTTGATTTGAAAATAATGGGTACTCGAACGCGCACCGAAACATCGGTGCCGGGTGCATCTACAAAATATCTAAAGCGGTCTAGGTATTCGCGGTAGCTTTGGTTCAGCAGGTTGTTTATAGCCAACCCAAACTCAAGCGGTTGTTTGCCACACATAATTGTGATGCCTGCGTTGAAGCCCAGCAAAAAATAGGCAGCTGGCGGCGCAGCAAAATCTCCATTTAGTGGAGCGCGTTTTTGTTGCAAAACGTTTTTGCCTGTAAGCGATACATAGGCGTTGTTTATCCGCTTATAGCTATTGAATTGATAGCTAATGTTGTGTTCGAATCTTTGAGAAGGAATATTAACAAGGTAATCCCCGTCGCTATAGTTCCAAGCCCATAGCAGCGAGCTTTTGCTTCCTAAGCTTAGACCTTTCCAAACGGTGTATTCCATGATCAGGTCAATACCTTTAAAGTCGGCATTTACCTGCGTGTATCGGAAGGTAGGGAACGCCCCACGGATGGTAAGCATGGGCGGCAGCTCTGGCCGCGCATAAATATAGTTGTTGAAGTAAGTATAGTAAGCACCTAGCTCAATATGCAACTTATCGCCAAGTGCCGTTAGGTTTAGCGTAGCCGAAGCGTTGTAAGCATGTTCGGCTGTTAGGGTGCTATCTCCAATTTCGATGGCCGCAGCACCATGGTGCAGGCCGTTGCTATACAATTCGTTTATGGCAGGGGGGCGCCACGCAGTGCCTACGTTTACGTGCAAATCCCACAAGTTGCTAGGTTTAATGATTGCACCTAACGAACCGCTCACATTGCCAAAGGTACGAGTGGGGCTCAATACGTTGTTGTTTTTAAAGGGTATAAAAGCCTGTTGCCACTTGTAATCGTAGCGTATACCTGCTTCTAATTCAAACTTTGGCTTTATGAACCGCTCCAAAGCATACACCCCAGCACCAAAGTTCCGAAAGTTGGGTATAAAGAAACGACCGTCGTACAGGTTGGCTTGGTTCATAAAACTTACCCCAACCATACCTTTAAAACTGCCTAATTGTGTATGTTCCCAATCAAGGTTTATGCTGTGGGTGGTAATCTCGTAATCTAGTTCTGGTAAATTCAGAGCCGCTAACGAATCGTTTAGCGGTGGGTCTTTGTCGTATTCGTAGCGCAGGTTGTATTGGTAGCCATATAACAAGGTCAATTTGCCAAGCGAGCCTGTATTTATGAAGGTTTTTAACTTAAACAAATCGTGCCGTACAAATTGGAAGGGTCGGCCAATGGTATAATCAAACCCCGAGTTAACCAATGGCACATTGCTCTCAAATGCCCGATTAAGGTCGGTAAGGTTGCCAATATGCGATGCCGATAGTATACCAATTTTGCTCCGAAACTCGCTAAAGAATAGCTCAACACCCACCTTAGGTTTTAAATAGCCTACTGCACCCGAAAAATTACGCTCTTGATAGGCGCTATTAGCCAAGTAGTAGTCGGGTGAACGCATGTTGCCGCTCCGTTTTATTGTACCCTGTAAGCGCCATGATAGGGCAGGCACCTTTGTAAGGTTACCCTCTAAAGTACCCGACATTGCCCCACGCAACCCATTACTAAAACCTACTAAATTCAGTTCGCCACCTATGCCAGGGGTGCGGCGCAGTGGGTTAGGCTCAACCAATATTACCCCACCAATGGCATCGCTGCCATAGCGCACACTGCTAGCGCCTTTGATAATGGTAAGGCGTTTAGCCATAAATGGATCAATTTCCGGTGCATGTTCAGAGCCCCATTGTTGCCCCTCTTGGCGGATACCGTTGTTCAATATCAAAATACGGTTGCTGTGCAGGCCATGTATCACTGGCTTTGATATGCTCGGCCCCGTGCTAATCATGCTCAAGCCAGAGACCTTCGTTAGTCCTTCGCCCAACGAAAGCCCACGAGTTTCTTCCAATTCCTGTCCCTCAATGGTAGTAATTGATTGTGTGGTGGCCTCGTGGTGCCTTCGTTCCCCATTAACCACTACCGTGCCCACTTTAATACTGCTTGGTGCGAGTGACACTGAGAAATTCATTGACGTGTGAAGGTTTATGGTGGTGTCAGCCGTTTCGTAGCCAAGCTGCATAATGTGCAAATGGTATGAGCCTGGGCATAGATTTTTTAATATATATTGCCCCTCGACATCGGCGGTGGTGCCGCTGCTTAAGCCTACTACCAACACCTCGGCAAAAGGCAACGGCTCACCTGTGGCAGCATCGTGTACTTGCCCAGAAAGCACTAGGGTGCAGCTATCTATTGGCTGCTGTGCCTGCGCAGTTGCAATAGCCATAATTATGGCAATCCAAGACAAAAGTATTCGGTACAAATTATTGATTTGATGGGGGCAAATGACTGTGTAAGTGCATAGATTGTTTAAAAAATAGAATCATTTAACCCAAAGGGCAATCCTATGTTTCGAAACAATGCGGGTAGTTAGGCCATGAAAGCCGGGGGACCACGCAAAGGCTGGCCCAAAATAGGAGCGTATGTTGTAAGATTAGGCTGCCAAGTGGCTACCATGAACACTATAGATGCGACTAGTACATTCAATACTTGCAATGCTGTGGAAGTAGCCGAAAAGTAGAGGTGGCAAAGCAAACAATCTGCCTCCTCGCTGAGGTGTTGTGCTTTTTCGGTACTAGAGCATTCAACAACATGCGCCCAGCCATTGTGCCATACTTGCAGGGCATTGAACGATATAATTATCGCCAACAACCCCAGTGCAGAATATTTCAGTGTTTTGCTACGCATTAATATTTATTGCATATGCAACAAAGTTACAAAAAGAAAATGACAGAAAAAATCATTAGTAGGTAATGAATGGAAAGTTATTGTTTCAAGGGAAAACCACGAACCTTATTCTTTGACTGTTTTTTTACTATTACTCCGCAAATCGCTGAAGTTGACAGTGCCCAGCACCACCGAAAACAAGATAAGTACCGAACCTATATAGAAGCCTTTGTTTAACTGTTCGTATTCCTTAAATAACACAAAGGCAAGAAGGATAGAGTAAAGCGGCTCTAAATTGGTAGATAGATTGAGTACGAATGCAGATACATGGGCCAAAGAGTCGTAAGCTAGTTTCATAGCATAGGCGGTGCATAGGCCGCCCAACACCAATAGATACAGCCAATCGGCGCCAACTGGTAACACTGCTGTGGTTGGATTGGCCATAAAATATAGAGGCGCAATAAGCGTAATAACTCCAACACCGCCTACCAATTGTAGAAACAATAAGTTGTATGGCGAATATTCGTCCAACAAAATTTTGGTTTGGATGGTAACTGTTGCACCTAGAAAAGCACTCACTAAACCCAACATAATGCCTACCACATGCAATTCTTGAAATTGAAAGACTACACCCACGCCCAGTATAGTAAATGCGCTGGCAATAAGCTCTTTGGCCATTGGCCGCTGCCGTGCCATAGCCGATTGAATAAGCGTGCTGAACATGGCGGTGCTGGCTAAGGTGCAAAGTGCTATAGATACATTGGAGTACTTGATGGAAGCAAAAAAGAATACCCAATGCGAAGCTAGAACAGCCCCTGAAAAGAGGGCTCCTTTAGCCTTTTTTAAAATGGTAGTATCTAGTTGACCAAACCATTTAAGAGCCAAACCTAAAACAATTACGGTTATGGTCATGCGCCACCAAACTAACGGCAATTCGTCCAACGATATCAACTTGCCAAAAATTCCTGTAAGCCCCCAGAGTAATATAGCCGCATGCATTTTTAAGTAAGCACTTTTCATGGCAAAATGAGGCAAGGGTTAAATGCACGGTGCAAAGGTAACGTTGCCGTGGGAATTAAAAATTCAAAATTGGAAATTAGCCCTTTCATCCATTAATAAAATGTCTTTTAATCTCTCACCCCCTATACTTGTAATCCACCCCAGTTTCTTCCACTTCATCCTCAAATGGGTCAATTTCGGCAGGAGGTATGTCATAATGGCGGTAGGCAATAGCCAATAGGAGCCCAACAGCGGTTCCGGCTAAGTGACTTTCCCAGCTTATGCCTTCTAGCCCAGGCATTAGGCCCCAAACTAAGCCGCCATACAGGGCAATTATTAAAGCTAAAACAGCACTGCGTTGCCTTTCGCGGCGCAGCAGCCCACTAGCCAATAGAAAAAATGCCCACGCATAAACAACTCCGCTGGCCCCAATGTGCCAAGCATTGCTATTGGCGCCTAGCCAAACCAATACACCTGTTATCCACCAGCTATTGAGCACTACGCCTACAAAGGCCCGCGGGTAAAAGTATCCCAGCATCCAACCCATCAACAATAAAGGAGAGGCGTTGGAGAGCAAATGCTGCCAATCGCCGTGAATTAGGGGAGCCGTGATAATGCCCAACAAACCGTCGAGGTGGCGAGGGTGGATGCCCAGCATTACCAACGGCATATCCTGCGTTACCTCAAACAGTTTTATCATTCCCAATACAACTACCAGTATCAGCGGAAATAACAGCGGCAATAACACATCTCTTCTCTCTTCTTGCATTAGGAACACACATTTCTCGGATAGCGTAGATTTCGTCAGGCAGATTTTATCTCCATTGCTTTGATGCTAATCAAAAAACACACCAGTATCGAATAACTGACAGAATAAGCAGTGTGATATCCTGTTTGACTAAATGTTCCAGGCAATTAATCCATTCACCGTTTCCACGCTCAAGGGATGCACTTGTTGCAATTTTGTAGATGGGGAATATGCGGTTTTTAGATAGTTGAGTGCAGGGTCAATCCACACACTGCTTTCTTTATCAAGGTTATCTATCAACAACGAAATTTGGTACAACGAGGTTAACTTCTCAAAAAACACTTTAGCGCTAGCTTCCATTTCGTCCTGTGGTAAGGCTTTGAGCGATTCGCCAAAAGCAACTAACTCGCTGATTCCGTTATGCAGGAATTCAGCATTTTCGGGGCTATTATTTGCACTTTTGGCAATTTCCTCCAGCAATACAGTCAACCCGTTGCTTTTCCATAGGGCTCGCAGCATATCGAGTATTATGATGTTACCTGAGCCTTCCCAAATTGGCAGAACCATCATGTCGCGCATCAGTTTGGGCATCACTTGGTCTTCAATGTAGCCAAGGCCACCCATTAGCTCCATACTTTCACGTACTATGTACACACCTTTTTCGGCACTCCATTTTTTTGTCATGGGGTTAATAATGCGGAACAACTGAGCTTCGCGCTCATTGCCCGTATCGGTATTATCAAGTGCCTCAATAGCGCGCCAAACCAAATAAAAGTTGGCTACGTTTAAGGCACCCAACTCGGTTAGCTTAGTTCGTATAAGGGCATGTTCAATAGCAGTTTTGCCAAAGGTTTTGCGGGCGCTCAAAAACTGGTAAGCTTCCACCAAAGCCCTACGTGAACAGCTTAAAGCCGCCACTGAGTTGTACAGGCGGCTGAGGTTTACCATTTCAATCATCACCTTAAACCCTTGAAACTCTTCGCCCACCAAAGTGCCTTGCGTACCATTTAAGTAGGTTTCGGCACTGGCCATGCTACGTACGCCTAGTTTATCTTTCAATCGGATAACATCAATCGGGTTGCGGGTGCCATCGGTCAGGTTTTTTTCTACCATAAATATCGAGAGTCCGCGAGTGCCTTTTACTTCGCTATCGGTGCGAGCAAGGGCGAAAATGATTTCTGCATTTGCATTGCTGCAAAACCATTTTTCGCCGTTAAGTAAATAGGTATTGCCTTCTTTGTGGGTGGCTGTAGTTATGCTGGCACCTACATCGCTACCACCGGTTTTTTCGGTAAGGTACATCGCACCAGTATAAAACTGCTCCGCATCTTCGGTGTATATATGTGGCAGCAGGCGTGCTTTGTCTTCATCCATGCAAAATAAGTCAATCAACCGTGCTACGCCATCGGTCATACACAGTGGGCAATATTGACCGCTTTCGCTCATGGCGTACAAATAGCCAGCGGCAAAGCCCAGGCGGTGGCCTTCGTGCTTAAACTGTGCCTGTAGGCTCGGTTCCCACTTTACGCGGAACATGCCAGACTTTACGGCTATTTTCATCAACTCCCAATAGCTGGGGTGAAATTTTATCTCATTCACGGTTTCGCCAAA
>JAIXOI010000007.1 GCA_027486795.1 Sphingobacteriales bacterium
CATTCTAGCCTAGGTAAGGTTCCTCGCGTATCATCGAATTAAACCACATGCTCCACCGCTTGTGCGGACCCCCGTCAATTCCTTTGAGTTTCATTCTTGCGAACGTACTCCCCAGGTGGATTACTTAACGCTTTCGCTTGGACACTGACAGTGTATCGCCAATGTCGAGTAATCATCGTTTAGGGCGTGGACTACCAGGGTATCTAATCCTGTTTGATCCCCACGCTTTCGTGCCTGAGCGTCAGTAATAGTTTAGCAAGCTGCCTTCGCAATCGGTGTTCTGCAACATATCTAAGCATTTCACCGCTACATGTTGCATTCCGCCTACCTCAACTATACTCAAGACCGCCAGTATCAATGGCAATTCCCAGGTTGAGCCCGGGGCTTTCACCACTGACTTAACAGTCCGCCTGCGCACCCTTTAAACCCAGTAAATCCGGATAACGCTTGCACCCTCCGTATTACCGCGGCTGCTGGCACGGAGTTAGCCGGTGCTTATTCCTCTGGTACCGTCAGCTTCGGATAAATCCAAAGGTTTCTTCCCAGATAAAAGCAGTTTACAACCCAGAGGGCCTTCATCCTGCACGCGGCATGGCTGGGTCAGAGTTGCCTCCATTGCCCAATATTCCCTACTGCTGCCTCCCGTAGGAGTCGGGCCCGTGTCTCAGTGCCCGTGTGACTGGTCGCGCTCTCACGCCAGTTACCCATCGTAGCCTTGGTAGGCCGTTACCCTACCAACTAGCTAATGGGACGCACCCCTATCTCTTACCGCCGGAGCTTTAATTGCAAGAAGATGCCTTCTCGCAATGTTATGGGACATTAATCCTCATTTCTAAGGGCTATTTCCCAGTAAGAGGTAAGTTGGGTACGTGTTACTCACCCGTACGCCGGTCGTCAGCAACTATTGCTAGTCCTGCTACCCCTCGACTTGCATGTATTAAGCCTGCCGCTAGCGTTCATCCTGAGCCAGGATCAAACTCTCCGTTGTTGAAAAGTTGTGATCTCTATATCTATAGGATCGTATTATTAATTTGACGTTAGCTTTATTCGTTGTACTATTATTCCTTACCAATATTTCAAAGAACTTTATAATTTCTCTACTGTTTTTCGCGTCGTTGAGAACGCCTCCCTCGTAAGGGACAGCAAAGCTATCATTGTTTTTTCGTTTTGCAAAATTTTCTGGAAGATATTTTTCGATTATTTTTCTACCGAATCAATCGGCTTTAATATCGAAAATCTACAGTGGTGCTTTTTATTGTTGCATCTCTAAAGATGGATGCGAGCACTTGTATTATCCAGAGTTTCAAAAGAACTTCCCGTTAGCACGTTTGCGTTTCAGGATTTCGTTTTCCCTATTTCTTTGCCGCAGCTTATAACTGCGTTTCCGTAAGGGACTGCAAAGGTAATAGGTTATTTTGAATCAGCAAATTTTTCCTGAACATTTTTCGATTTATTTTCAAACCGTTTTCGATTTGATTTTCATCGTTACAGTGGTGCTTTTATATTGTATTGCTCTTAGGTGGCAACCAGCACATGTTATGTTCAGAATTTTAAAGAACTTCCTGTTGGCGTTAAGCGGTTCAGGTTTCGTTTCCCATTTTCTTTGCCGCAGTGCGTAACCACGTTTCCGTTAAGGGACTGCAAAGATAATGCTGTTTTCTCATTCTGCAAATTTTTCTGGAAGAATTTTCAAACTTTATTTTTTTGCCGTTTCCGACTCAATAAAAGCTATCTAACAGTGGTGCGTAATTTGGCTGGCATCAAAGGCCTGCGCTGCACTTGTTATTGTTCCAGAAACTTATAAAGAACGACCGCTTTCGTAAATGCTATTTTCAAAACCGGATTGCAAAGATGAGATGTTTTAGCCGTAATCTGCAAGCCTTTTTTAAAATAATTGTACAATTTTTTATCCGCCAAGCTTAATCCGTTGAAAACCTATCGATTGTTATCGATGTCTTTTCAAAAACAATTACGCCGGGATGGCTTTGTACGATGGTTTCGTAGGTTTGTTGCGTTCTTGATGCACGATTTATGAAGTATGATTTATGAGGTACGATTTATAGAATGCTTAAATGGGTTGGGAGTATAGTATAGCATTTATCGAAACGGAGTTTGATAGTTGTTGCCTTACAGTAATGTGCAATAAAGTTTGAGCAGTTAACACAATCGTACTTCGTAAATCGTACCTCGTACTTATGCCTTAAAGTGCTACCGCTATACCCAACATACGTAGCACAGCCGAAATGCCATTGATGATAAACTGTACACCTATAGATAGTACTATAAAGCCCATAATGCGGCTTAGTGAGTTGATGCCCGAGGGGCCGAGATACGAAACTAAGCGAGGGGCAACAACCAATATTAGGTACGTCAGTATGCCGCAGACCACAACCATACCTGCTATTACTAAATAGTCCCACCAAACGGTAACACGTGAAAAGTACCCTATTAACAAGGAGATGGAACCTGGGCCCGACAATAATGGAATGGCCAATGGCGTAAGCGAAATATCGTCTTTCTCAATAGCTTCATTGTGAACCGCTTTACTTATAGTTCGGTTTTTGCCATGCTGACCTTGCAACAGCGCAAAGCCCGAACCGATGATAATCATTCCACCGGCTATGCGCATAGCATCAACGCTGATGCCGAAGAAATTGAGGATGTACTGGCCCACGAAAAACGCGACCAGCAATATAATGACCATATAGATGCTTGCCTTGCGTGCAATAAGCCTGCGGCTGGTACTGGTTTCGCCAGCGGTAAGCGATAAAAACAACGGCATAGCACCCAGTGGGTTGAGCACTGAGAACAAACCTGCAAACGTGGAAAGAAACAATGCTACTGATGCATCCATGCTGCAAAGGTAGGGATTAGTGCATAGCCGATGGTCTATTGCCAGCGGATTTTATGCACATGCGTTGCAACTGTTGCCCCCCTCACCTACTCCACCGCCCAGTTTTCACACCTCTTAGTAGCAAGTACAACAATAGCCCAATAGGCCCGAGCATGAGGGTAAAGAACAAACAAGGCAGCACCAGCCAATGGCTGATGCCCAGCTTGCGGCTATCTTGCAACTCCCAACTGCCAATGAACATATCGAATACTAGGTAGTGCACCCAGCCTAGCACTACTGCCCACTCGCTGCTGAAGAGTTGCTTTACGCCTTCGAGGCTACTAAAATCGCCGCTACCGGTTTGGAAGGTAAAGGCCAACAACCCTATATATAATATGCCCAGCGCAATGGGGTATATATAAGAGTATACCACGTAGCGGGTAAGTGTGGTGCCCGGTGCCACAAACATGAGTAGCCAAGCAGGCAATATAGATAGGTTGGCGAGCTGGAATACGGTATCGGGTATCATTTATATAAAGGTAATAAAAAGTAGTTGGAGTTAATGAACCCAAAAAATCAGTTGCCGAAATATCAAAATGCATTATCTTGCATATGGAAGGACAAAACCCGCAACTCGCAACTCGCAACCCGTAACCCGCAACTCGTAACTCGTAACTCGTAACTAAACATGTACCTCAACAACGATAAGCTGACCATAAAAACCTGGGCCGAAGAAGACCGCCCGCGCGAGAAGCTATTGCTTAAAGGCAAACGCACCCTGACCGATGCGGAGCTTATTGCTATATTAATAGGCTCGGGCAATGCTAAAGAAACTGCCGTGGATTTGAGCAAGCGCATTCTGGCAGGAGCAGGCAACAACCTGAACCAGTTAGGTAAAATGACCGTGGCCGACCTATGCAAATACAAAGGCATTGGTGAAGCGAAGGCCATATCGATAGTGGCTGGGCTGGAGCTGGGCGCGCGCCGCCAGGTAAGCGAGGCGGTAAAGCTTGGCCAGATAACGAGCAGCCGCGACGGATACGAGATATTGCGCCCCTTGCTGGCCGACCTACCGAAGGAGGAGTTTTGGGTGTTGTTTCTCAATAGGGCCAATAAAGTAATAATGAAGGACCAGATAAGCTCGGGCGGGGTAAACGGAACAGTAGCCGATTTGAAGATAATATTCAAGAAAGCACTAGAACTTTTGGCTTCGGGCATAATACTCGCGCACAACCACCCTAGTGGCAACCTACGCCCCAGCCGCGAAGACGATTTAATGACCAAAAGGCTGGTTGAAGCAGGCGCCTTGCTGGAGATACCTGTGCTCGACCACCTGATTATTACCGACAATGGCTATTTTAGCTATGCGGATGAGGGGAAGCTATAATCGGTCCACAGTCCATGGTCGATAGTCCACAGAAAAGAATGCAACAAAATGAAAGTAAGGTACAAGCATAAATCTTCTCTTTATCGTGATATAACGGCAGTGGCGCTTTTTTTAGCGATTGTAGTTGTAACCTCAAATTGGTTTGATAATAGCGGGATTGTATTTATTGAAGGGATTGTTGGATTAGCCGCTTTACTTTTTAGGGCGCTGGAACTTGGTAGGAAAAACGAAAAGGAAGTTCTGCACATTACCGGACATGGTATCATAAATCAATGGGGCTATTTTCGTTGGGATAGGGTACACAACCTTAGAATAGAAAAAGACCGTTACTTGATGTTTACTGGCATCGGTAAAATAGACCAAACCGAAAAAGCGTTCAGATACGATTTGGAGCAATTGGAAATAGACAGAAGTGGACTCAATAAATTGATCGAACATCAGAGAGCACTTGGTAAGTAACTGTGCAACTTTTTTGTTAAGAAGTTTGTATTTTTAATATCATGAGTACTATACAACTTAACATACCAGATAAAGCAAACCTCACTCCAGAAGAGGTTAGCAGGTTTTTGGCCGCCAAGCTATACGAGGCAGGGAAACTCACCTTGGCGCAAGCGGCACACATGGTAAATATGAGTACCCCAGACTTTGCGGATATACTAAGCAAGTATGGCGTTTCACTTTTTAACTATCCTGCTTCCGACATTTCCAAAGATGCCATGAATGCGTAAGGTTGTTATTGCCGATACTAGTTGTTTTATCTTGCTTGATAAGATAAATTCACTAGGCCTACTCCAATCTGTATACAAACACGTTTATACCACGCCCCAAATAGCGAAAGAGTTTGGCAAAGAAATGCCTAGTTGGGTAATTATTGAAAAGGTAACGGAACTAGAAACGCTGCAATCGCTAGAAAAAGAACTAGATTTAGGTGAGGCAAGTGCTATTGCATTAAGCATCCAACTTGAAGGCTCTATTGTAGTTTTGGATGATTGGTTAGCTAGAAAAGTAGCTGAAAGAATGGGAATTGATTACACTGGGACTTTCGGTTTGATGGTCGCCGCAAAGAAATTAGGAATTATAACTTCTGTAAAGCCATTACTTGAGCAAGTTAGGCAAACAAACTTCCGTTTTTCAGAACAAGTATTTGAAGCAACTCTTTTAGCCGCAGGAGAAAAGTAGATTAAACTATTAAAAGCCAAACCAATGAAAAAAACCTTCGGTATAATAACGTCAATAGCCCTTTGGGTAGTGGCATTTTGGGCCATATTGCAACAAGAAAAAACCAATTTGCACTTAGCTATTATTGGCGGAGCGGCATTGGTGCTGGCGGTGCACTTTTTTGAGGTATCGTTTTACTTTTGGCACCCGAAAATGAAAGCCCATCTATCAGCGTACAACGTGGGTATGACCTTGCTATGTGGCGTGCACCACTTTATGCCACTTTATAAGCAGTGATTCGTTGTTTAGTTATTATTGATTAGTAATTAGTAAAAGAGCAGGTATCATTCCGAAATGAAGTGATCTAGTATTTCGTCTTCGGCTTCAGCGTCGCGGGCCAATACCAAATCATCGAATGCTACATAAGTGGCAATCAAAGTGGCAGGTATGGTAACAAGTAGGCCTACAACCAGCAATAAGATACCTGCCAAATTAACGACGGCACCCAAAAGGGCAAACAAGAAAATGGAGAAAAAGTGTTTCGCAACCAATTTACGGCTAGCCTCTAGCGCCTGCCAGCCAGTTAAGTTTTTAAAACGCAACATGTGCAACACAAAGGTGTAAGAGAGGCCTATATACATAATAAGCACAACCCCTAAAAATATCATAATACCAGCGCCAGCGCTAAAATTAGTTATCGATTCAATATCCACGTCTTCTGGTTTCTGTGATGCTGCCGCAATCAAATTATCAAGCCCCAAAACAGATACGAACCCACCTATTAGCAAAGCAAGAGGCACCAAAAACACTAGAAACATGAGCAAATTGGCCACAATTACCTTGCCCATATCGCCCTTGAAACCATCAAAAAAATTGCTGAACGCTACCTCTTCTTGATAGTTAATCCTATCGGCAACCACCAGCAAGCCAATCATTAACAAAGGCTGGAAGAAAATACCAAACACCAGACCACCTAAAGGTATGGCGGAAAGGCCAAAATTGAGCGCGAAGAAGATTAGCGTAAAGCCGACAAACAACCACGGCTTTTTGAAAAAGATATTAAACCCCTGGCTAAAGTAATCGGTAACCTTTGGCGACGAGCTTTTTGCAATTGAGTCTTGTATATTCATTTTTAGACGCTTTTATTGGGCGCTAATATAAAAACAAAAATACGAATCATTTCTATCGGCCTTTGCGCTTCTTAACCAAAGTCAATGAAATTGGGTGCAGAGCTAGATAGCTTTGCGTCATTCTTTAAAACAATCCAATTGAAGACATGAGCACCATGCAAGCAGTAATATACGAACAATATGGCCCACCAGAAGTATTGAAAATGAGCCAAGTGGCTAAGCCAACCCCTAAGCCCAACGAGGTATTGATAAAAATATATGCCACCACCGTAACGGTTGGCGATTGGCACCTGCGTAAAGCAGACCCCTTTTTAGCCCGCTTCTTTACCGGTCTTTTCAAACCCAAAAACCCGATACTGGGCCACGAATTGGCAGGTGTGATTGAAGCAGTGGGCGCTAACGTAACGAAGTACAACATTGGTGACGCTGTTTTTGCCTCCACAAAACTTGACTCGGGTACCTATGCCGAGTACATGTGCTTGCCCGAAGAAGGAGCCATGGCACTAAAACCCAACAACTTGAGCTTCGAGGAAGCAGCAACCATACCCGTAGGGGGCCTCACAGCCCTTCACTTATTGAGGCAGGCCGGTATTAAAGCTGGTCAAAAAGTGCTGGTATATGGCGCATCAGGCAGCGTGGGCAGTTTTGCGGTGCAATTGGCAAAATACTTTGGCACCAACGTTACGGCTGTGTGCAGCACTACTAATGTTGAGCTGGTTAAATCGTTGGGTGCCGATGCGGTAATTGACTACAAACAAACTGAAGTAACCCAAAGCAATGAGCAATTTGACCTGATATTTGATGCAGTTGGTTATTTGCCTCTTGCCCAATGTAAAAAGATACTAAAGCCTAATGGCGCATATGCTAGCGTATCGTGGGGCTTAATATTAACCCTTAATATGCTGGGCAGCAAAATATTTAGAGGCCCCAAAGTAGTAATCGGCATGAGTAAAGAAGGCACCGCGGATATGGTTTTCTTAAAAGGCCTTGCCGAAGCGGGTAAGTTAAAAGGAATAATAGACCGCCGCTATACATTGGCCCAGTTGCCCGAAGCGCACCACTATGTTGAGAGTGGCCGCAAAAAGGGCGGTGTGGTAATACAGATAGCATAATTAAGTTGCCCTAGTTCTTTTGGAGCATTCTTTTCCTAATCCTGCTCAACGATTCGGGCTTAATGCCTAGATAGCTAGCCAAATGATATTGTGGCACCCTGTTGAGCAAATCGGGATTGGTTTGCATCAGGTGCTGGTAACGCTCTTCAGGCGACGAGGTCATAAATCGGGCCATTTTACTTTGGTGGTTGCCATAATCTACTTCAGTAGTTACACGGCATAGCTTCTCTAGGTGGGGGTACTTTTTATTCAGCATCTGTTCATTGTCGTACGAAAGTACCACTAAGGTGGTATCCTCCAAACAAGAAAAATAATGGTCGGCTGGTATTTTTTGATTGTAGCTTACCAACGAGGCAATGGGTTGCTCTTCGGTGTAAAATTCGGTAGTGCGCTCTTCTCCATCTATTATTATGTATCGCCTCACCAACCCCTTCAGGTTCATGTAGCACTCGGTGGCTATCTGCCCTGGGCGCAGCAGTATAGTACCTTTAGGGTACATGCGCACGGGCATAATCTCTGATATAAATGCCGTTTCCTCGTCGGTAAAGTTGGCAAACTTGGCCATAAAATTGCTCAAATCTTCTTCCATACCTATTGGTTTGTGGTGGTTAAGTTACTACTATAATCTTAAAACCAAGCCTCACGGTTGCCTCTAACATTTCACGAAATAACACTCCCATGTTGGCTATGCTTTTTTTGGCTGGCCAGGACCTAGCGGAAAGGGCAAGTTTTCAGGCTTTCGCAGCAACTTGTCGCATCTAAAGCCTGAGGTAAAAAACAATCTTATGCTGGAATTTAATCCAAATACGGCTCTCATAAACTTGAACCCATTGCGTTTGTTGCAATCGGCCGTGTAAAATTTTCGCACAAAATAATTTGGCGATTTTTTGTTTGGGAAAATTCTATTTCTATATTTGCCATTACTCTATCGATTTGATAGAGTTTATAGGGTATTAAACAATTAATCTCACCATGAAAGCTATTTTTACACTCTCCCTCTTAATCGCATTTGCGTTTTTAGCAACAGCACAAACGGTCATAACAGGCAAGGTATTCGACTCGAATAGCGCCGAAACGCTAATTGGTGCAACCGTTGCTGTAAAAGGTACAACCAACGGCACCATAGTCGCAGCCGACGGAAGCTTTTCTATTTCTTTAACAGAACAATTGCCCGTGATACTCACCATTTCATTTTTGGGCTATACCAGCCAAGAAATTGAGCTAAACGACAATAAACCAGTTACTGTTTACTTACAAAAATCGAGCGCAACGATTAACGACGTAACCGTAAGTGCCAGTAGAAGAGAAGAAACTTTACAGGAGACACCTGTAGCCATATCGGTAGTTGGAGCAAATGAAATCAACAACTCCGTTTCGTTCAATGTCAACAGGGTAAAAGAACTAGTGCCATCGGTGCAGCTTTACTCTTCAAACCCGCGCAACACCACATTAAACATCAGGGGTTTGGGTTCAACCTTTGGCTTAACCAATGATGGAATTGACCCTGGAGTAGGCTTTTATGTTGATGGCGTTTACTATGCCCGCCCAGCGGCCACAGCCCTTGATTTTATTGACATCCAGCAAATTGAAGTGTTGCGTGGCCCACAAGGCAGCTTGTTTGGCAAGAACACCACTGCTGGTGCGTTCAACATTACCAGCAAAAAACCCACTTTCAATCCTTCCGGCACTTTCGAAATGTCGTTTGGCAATTATGGTTTCATACAAACCAAGGGGTCAATATCTGGGCCATTGGTAGCAAACAAATTGGCAGCAAGGCTTTCGTTTAGTGGCACCCACCGCAATGGTAACATCTACAACGTTAGCACCGAGAAATATACCAATACGCTAAATAACATTGGCGTGCGCGGCCAATTGCTATACTTAGTAAACGAAAAGATAACCTTAACCCTTGCGGGCGACTTTACGCGCCAGCGCCCTGATGGCTATGCCCAAGTATATGCCGGCACTGCACCCACCAAGCGTGCTGCCTTCCGCCAGTTTGAAAACATTATTGCCGATTTGAACTATGACTTGCCGAGCCGAAACCCATTTGACCGATTGATTGACCACAATACCCCATGGCGCTCCGATAATGATTTTGGAGGTGCATCGTTAAACGCCGATTTTAAAATAGGCAATGGTACCCTTACCTCTACCACTGCTTGGCGAAACTGGAAGTGGGGCCCATCTAACGATAGAGACTTTACTGGCTTATCGGCTATTGCCCGTTCAGAGGCACCTTCTATTCACAATCAGTGGTCGCAAGAGCTGCGCTACGCTGGCAAATTCGGCGAGAAGCTAAATGGCGTTTTCGGGGTATTTGCCTACTACCAAAAGTTGGATGCCGATGGCGCTCACACTTTAGAGGCTGGTAGCGATCAATGGAGATTTGTGCAAAACAACCAAGACACCCTTTGGCAAACACCTGGCTTGCTGGATGGACTTACCGAGGTTACGAAGCCAAGCTTTACCAACTTTAGCAGTGCCGTTTTTGGTCAATTGGATTGGAAGGTAACCGAAAAGTTCATAGTGCTGCCTGGTATTAGGTTAAATTACGACCAAAAAAAGGTTGATTTTCAACGAACCGTTACAGGTGGGTTGCAAACCACCGATGCTGCTCTTTTGGCCTTACAGCGCAGGGTATTTACACCAATTTCTTTCCAAACCGAAGCAGATGATTGGAACGTATCGGGCCAGTTGAGCATCCAATATAAGTTTCACCCTAGGGTAAGGGCATATGCCACCTACGCGCTAAGCTTTAAACCGGTAGGCCTCAACCTTGGCGGTATACCTACCAATGCCGATGGCCCAATGCTTGAACTTGCCGTAGTAAAACCTGAAAGGGTAAATCACTTCGAACTCGGTTTCAAGTCAGAGCCATTTAAAAACGCAGTGCTAAACCTTACTGGCTACTACACTGATATACACGATTATCAAACCAACGTGCGTGCATCGGAACTTGGCGTGGCTAGAGGTTACTTGGCCAATGCCGACCGCGTAAGAGTTGCAGGTGCCGAGTTTGATTTTACTTACCAGCATCCTAAATACTTTTTGGTGCGCACTGCATTAAGCTATACCGACGGAAAGTATGTTTCGTTCAAAAATGCACCTGTGCCATTAGAAGAAACCGGAGGCACTGCCGATTTTAAAGACATTTCGGGTGAAGTATTGCCAGGTATTTCCAAATGGGCTTTGTCAGGCGGTGTGGAACTGTTTAAGGACGGCAAATTGCTGACCCAAAAGGGGGAGTTTTTTATTGGAGCCGATGTTTACTATCGTTCTTCCTTCTCCTCCAACCCTACCCCTTCAAAATACTTAAATGTTGAAGGTTATGCCTTATTAAACGCTCGTTTAGGCTTCCGCACAGCAAAAGGTATTACGGTATTTGTTTGGGGCAGGAATTTGGCAAACACCAATTACTTTGAGCAATTGCTACCAGCCAGCGGCGATGCGGGCCATTACGCTGGTGTGCTCGGCGACCCGCGCACATATGGTATCACGGTTCGATACAATTTCTTTTAACATCCACTGCCAAAGCCGTATTGGTTAGATAAACAATGTTCTTGCAAAAGATTTCAGTTTTCAGCTAGCAGTTTGGAGTGTTATTTCTATCGGAGCTTAAACTATCCGTTCATGAAATAACACTCCAATCTTGGCTATGCTTGTAATGGCTGGCCAAGTATTGGCGGAAGGGCAAGTTTTCGGCCTTTTGCAGCTTGGGGTCGTCGGTAAGTAACTGGGTAGCGGCAAATCGGGCTTCTTGAAGGATGTTTCCGTCTTTACCAATATCGGCCAGCTTAAGGTCGAGCAAGCCACTTTGCTGGGTGCCTTCCAAATCGCCGGGGCCGCGTAATTTCAAATCCACTTCACTTATCACGAAACCATCATTGGTTTCTACCATGGTGTTGCAGCGTATGCGTGCATCAGCACTCAGTTTGTTGCCCGTCATCAAAATACAATAGCTCTGCTCGGCACCCCTACCCACTCGCCCACGCAGCTGGTGCAGCTGCGATAGGCCAAAGCGCTCGGCACTCTCAATAATCATTACGCTGGCGTTGGGCACGTTTACACCTACTTCAATTACGGTAGTGGCTACCATTATCTGGGTTTCGCCGCGAGCAAAACGTTGCATTTCGGCATCTTTGTCCGCCGATTTCATTTGCCCGTGCACTACACTCACCTTATAATCGGGCAACGGAAAGGCACGGGTTATTGATTCGTACCCTTCCATCAGGTTTTGATAATCGAGCTTTTCGTTCTCTTTTATCATCGGGTATACTATATATACTTGCCTACCGAGAGCAATTTGCTGTTTCATAAAACCAAACAGCGCCAACCGTTTCGATTCGAAATAGTGCAGTGTTTGTATCGGTTTACGGCCTGGCGGTAGCTCATCAATAACTGAGATATCCAAATCGCCATATAGCGTCATGGCCAGCGTACGGGGTATGGGCGTGGCCGTCATGACCAAAATATGCGGTGGGCGGTCGTTTTTCTCCCACAGGACAGCGCGCTGGGCTACACCAAAACGGTGCTGCTCATCAATCACTACAAAACCGATATTGGCAAACTGCACCGTATCCTCAATCAAGGCATGTGTGCCAATGAGAATGTCTATTTTGCCTTCCTTTAAATCCTGCAAAATCAATTTGCGTTCTTTCCCCTTTACCGAGCCCGTGAGCAAATCAACCCTTGGGCCTAAATCGCCCACATAGTCGGTAAGGGTATTGAAATGCTGTTGTGCCAATATTTCAGTTGGGGCCATCATAGCAGCCTGAAAGCCATTGTCAATGGCCATCAACATGGTCATGAGTGCGACTATGGTTTTGCCACTGCCCACATCGCCCTGCACCAGTCGGTTCATTTGCTTGCCCGTAAGCACATCGCGGCGTATCTCTTTCGTTACTCGCTTTTGAGCATAAGTCAACTCAAAGCGCAGGTATTTCTTATAAAAGGTATCAAAGTAGTTATCAATCTTCTCTAGCACGTAGCCGCCGCGCTGGGTTTGGCGGTGGTTCTTAAGCCCCAACAATTTAACCTGTATGGTAAAAAACTCCTCGAACTTGAGCCTAGCCAAAGCCCTATCCAAACTTTTGTTATCTACAGGGAAATGGATATTTGTCATCGCATCGTAGCGGCTCATGAATTGGTATTGATGTACAATACTCGGCGGCAATATCTCAGGTATATCTTGCTCACTCAAGCCCTCCATTAAGGTTTTCACAAGCTTGCCCAGGCTTTTGTTGTCAAAACCCTTTTGCTTTACCTTTTCGGTGGTGTTGTACATCGGCTGGTAACCGGTGAGCTTTTCGGGGTCCATTTGGGTTACCAGCTCCATTTCGGGGTGGGCAATGTTGTATTTGCCATTAAAGGCGGTGGGCTTGCCAAATACCACGTACTCCTGACCGGGCTTCAGGGCTTTGCTTACCCACTGTGCGCCTTGAAACCAAACCAGTTCCATGGTGCCTGTTTCGTCGCGTATGCCGCTTACCAAGCGCATGGCCCTGCCCTGCCCAACCATTTGGGTGCCTGTAAGCGTGCCTTTTATTTGGATGTATTGCAGGTCAGTATCTACCTCGTTTACCTTATAGAACTTGGTACGGTCGATATACCGGTAAGGGTAATAGCGCAGCAGGTCGTCGTAACTGAATATGGACAGTTCTTTCTTGAGCAAGTCGCCCTTTTGGGGGCCCACGCCTTTCAGGTATTCAATGGGGTTGCTTAAGTATCTGCTCAAAACGAAAACAAAGGTAGGCAGTCCATTTGAAAATTCGAGAATTTGAAAATTTGAAAATGAAAAAGTACCTTGGCAGCTACTAAATTTTAGAGCGTTTATTGCTCAACAAAAACCCCTATTCTATATTGCTTACCCCCATTAACCGCACCGAAATTTTCCAAGCCTCGCAGTTCGTAGATAATTTTATTGCCGAGGTGCAGGCCAGCTACGCTCAATATATTGATGTGCAAGTGCCCAGCGAAAAGAGGATGCTAGAAAAATATTACGACCACTTAAAACCTTTGGCCATCTTTGAGCAACCCATAACTGGCCATTGCGTATTGGCATACCCTGCCGATGATAAAAAAGACTACATAGCGCATTTACCAATCGCCCTGCAACGGTTTTATGCTGCACTGGGCATTACTTCGCTTTATTTAATGGACTTCAACAATACGCCACTATACCAGTTCCCTTTCGAAAACTTTAAAAAGCATAACAAATTTAAGCACTTAGCAAAAGGCAAAGCCAACGGAGTAGGTTACCAGCTAGCGGTGCAGCACTTACACCAAGTATTGCCTTTATTTTTCTTCTCGAGAAAGTATGACGTTCCGGTTATTTTTTTGCTGACCGCAATTGGCACGGTGCCCTTGAGCATACGTATGTGCGATGATGGCAATTTGCACCTCAATTTTCAGGAAATGTATAGAAGGCAAGTGGAAGATGCAGCTAGTGCCGCTGAACTGTGTATTGGCGATTTGGAAATATGCACCGTGCATCGCCTGCACGAATTGAAATAATGGCAGCGGCATTGGCGAAGTGCCCAAACCCGCAGTTGACTGCTAAAACACGATGGCACACCCAGCACTCAAAAGACAAATGCCGATGAACAAGGCCACCAAATGAAAACTGTTTTTGTACATCTGCACATTATCTTCTAAGGCTTTGTGGCGGAAAATGATAAGTAATATGGAGTTGATGCGCCCAAGATTACTTTCGGTTTTTAAAACAAAATCGAAGGGTTGGTGGGCACCTACCTCTTGCGCTGCCGCAAGTGAATCGTCGGACGACATAACCACTACATCTATTTGAGGGTAGTTTAGCTTTATGTGCCTTAGCAAGTCCAAACCGTCCATTACTGGCCGGAAACGGCTTTCCAAGTGCATATCTACAATTACCACGTCGGGTTCGCTATCCAATACATTAATGCACTCTTCGGCACTATAAAAAGGAAACACGGCCGTGTCGGTCAAATTATCCAAGTGGTCTTCCAGCATCCCCCGGTAGCGGGTGTCGCTATCTACT
Organism: Sphingobacteriales bacterium; assembly: GCA_027486795.1. Classification (GTDB taxonomy): domain Bacteria; phylum Bacteroidota; class Bacteroidia; order Chitinophagales; family CAIOSU01; genus CAIOSU01. Next base: position 14,642 of record JAIXOI010000007.1, read on the forward strand.
ATAAATACTTTTCGTGTTGTAGCCATAAAGTTCGGTTTTAAGCGTGAACGGGGCTATTCGGTGGTTTTAACATTAAAAACCCTAAGTGATTTTACGGATTGTTAACATTAAAGTTACATGACCGCCCCCAAGCTTAAAGCATGCACACCAAGGGAACCAATACTGCACCCACTCCGTTATTTTTGTTTAAACAAAAAAACGTAACTTCGAAATATGAGTCATCTATTAGAGAGTTGGTTTCCAGGGCTTGATGGTAATCTGGCCGCTTATTGGGTTGTTATTTACACCTTCTTGGTGCTGAGATATGTCATATTTGCAGGCGCCGCCTACGGCATATTTTACGTGTGGCGCAAGCGTGCCTGGTTTTACAAAAAAATACAGCAAAAATACCCAGAGCAAAAGCGAGTGTTATACGAATTAAAGTATTCGTTTAGCAGTTTGGCCATCTTTGCCAGCCTTGCTGTTTTTATAAAATACGCTACCGAAGGAGGCTACACCAAAATTTATAGTGACTTTAGTGAGCATAGTTGGTTGTATTTTTTATTTACGGTGGTTGTTTTTATTTTCATTCACGACATGTATTTTTATTGGACGCACCGCGCCATGCACCACCCATTGCTGTTTAAGCATGTGCACAAGGTGCACCACATGAGCAATAATCCTACGCCATGGGCGGCATTCTCGTTTCACCCGTTAGAAGCCTTGGTTGAGTTTGGCATTATACCCATTATGGTTTTTTTGATGCCGTTGCACCCCGCCGCCATTGCTATTTTTGCCCTTTACATGGTATCGTTGAACGTAATAGGGCACCTTGGTTTCGAGATTTTCCCAAGAGGGTTTACGCAGCACAAAATTTTTGGCCTGCACAACACCAGCACGCACCACAACATGCACCACAAACTGGTAAACTGCAACTATAGCCTGTATTTCAATATTTGGGATAAGCTAATGGGCACCAACCATGCGAAATACCATAGCACGTTCGAGGAGGTAGCTGCCAGGAAAGATACAGTGCCAGTATCAAGTAACGATTATCAAGTAGCAAGTACTAGTTATGAGATGCAACAAGTAACAGATTGATTCTCGGGTATTTATAATAAAAAAGAGAGAGGAGCGGCAAATGTCGCTCCTCTCTCTTTTTATCTTGATACTTACTACTCGGTACTTGATACTACTTCAGCAACTTCACCATTAAGCAATAACTCTTGTTGTTTTGGGTATAGAAACATACCACATCCATAATGGAGTATATCAACTTAAGGCCTAAGCCCCCTTTCTGTTTTTCTTTGATAACGGTTTTCAGGTCCTTATCTTTCTTATCGTTGTTCATGATTTCGTCGAACAGGCCGATGTCGCTAATCTCGATATGAATCCGTTTTTTATTTACATCCAAGTCAATCTGTATCGACTTTTCCGTATCGCTATCATTGCCATGAATAATGGCATTGGCAATAGCCTCGTCAACGGCCAGCACCACTTGGTTGCGTTTCTGTTCCGTTAAGTCATCAACCCCTGCAAAAAACTTGTTCAGAAATGCTCTGATTTCTTCTTGGGTATCGATGCTACATATAGTTGTTAAGTTAGCTTTCATTCATTAACGTTTGCGCCTCAAATCTATCCCTCACTATCTCCATAATCGTATGGAGACCCAAAATCTCAAAAACGTTGTAAACACTCACATTCATTCCGTAGAAGACAAACTTGCCTCCATAAGCTTTCAAGTCATCTAGATGCGAAATAAACACCCCGAGACCCGCAGAAGAGATATAACTCAAATGCTGGCAATCGATAATTATACGCGTTTGCTCTTGCTTGAGCGCCACTTTAATCGTCTCGTCCAAGTCAATCGAAGATCTGGCATCAAGCTCCCCTTTTAAAAGGATGGTCAATATTTCATCTTCGTAGCGCTGTATGATTTCCATAAGCTTGGGTTTTTATACGTAGGTTAGTCAGAAAGGTTATTAGGGTTTTGAAGTATTTAGTCAAACCGAAGCAATATCATAGTCATATCGTCCAATTCTCGGTTTTCTTTAATGTGCCTTTTAATGTCTGCCAACATACCTTTCATCACTTTATCCAAATTCTCATGACGCGAAGCCTCCTCCAATGAGGCCTTTAAACGCTCATATCCATACGCATCTTTAGTTTTCGGATCAACGGCCTCGTCAATGCCGTCCGAAAACAATACTAATAAATCGTTTTGCTGGTAGGGGCGCTCATAAACATGCACATGGCTGGTAAAAATTGGGCTCCTCAAAATGCCCAATCCAAGCCCCTCGTCTTTGATATAGTTCGCCTCATGGCGCTGGTTCTCATAGTACAAAACTGGGCAGTGTCCTGCCCTCACGTAGGTAAATTTACGCTCTTTTTTGTCAATTACAAGGTAAATGAGGGTAACAAATCGGTTCTTGTCAAAACATGCTGATATGGCTACGTTTGCCCTAGCTATCAATTCTTTAGGCTCCAGATTAAAAGCAGTAAGCGATTGAAATATGCCCTTTATTTCAGCCATATGCAGTGCCGCCGGCATACCTCTTCCTGATACATCGCCAATAACCAAGGCAGTTCGGTTTTCATCAAGCACAAAACTATCGTAAAAGTCGCCGCCAACTTCTTTACTAGGCTCAAGATAGGTTATTGCCTCCCATCCGTTTTGCCCTGCCAGTGTTACGGGTATTAACCGTTGCTGTATTTGGCGGGCCAGTTTATACTCCTCCAGCACATGCTCGTTGCGCAAAGTTTCTTCAAGCACCTGATGGTTTTCGTAGGCATTCAGGGCAAAATTCACATAAGTTTTGGCCATATTGGTCATATGGTTGTCAAAACCTTGCTCTTGGTTTTTAAACAAGCAAAGCATGCCCAGTTCTTCCTTATTAAACACAATAGGCAGCGCCAACATTGATCTAAATCCATTGCACATTGACGCCAATGCAGGAAACTCAAGAAGCACAGGTATATTAAGCACATCCTTATTAGTATCATTATAAACTATGGGTACTAGGGCGTCTCTAAAACTGTTTACCTGGCTCAGGTTTACGTTCTTGGTTTTTACAATAGCATCTTGCTCATCGGCTTTAAACCATAGCCAACCAGCATAAGAATTAGTATCGCGGATGCTGGCATTAAACATCCTATCAAACACCTGGTTCACGCTTTCGCGCCTTCTCGCCGATTCGCTTATCTCCATCAACCCTTCAAGTTCCTGCGTTTGTTGGTCTACTATTTCGGCCACCGGAAAATAAAACAACAGGGCCATAAGTGCCATTAAAGCATAAACCGTACTAAAGCCAATGACCGAGATAAAAATAATCTCTGGCAGCTCGTACACCGAAAACAACAGTGCATCGCGGCCCGTGGCGTAATGGTACAAAAGCAGACCATTAATGGCATTGATTAGCAACAACATGAAAGCCAACTGGGCTTTGTGATGTTTGCGCACCAAGCTTATCCAACTAAGGCGTGTGGTGAGGTAAGCCACCCCAACACCACCAACTGCGTAGAAAGTAAAGGTTATGTAATGGTGCATATACTGCCGCACCAATAAATAAAGTGCCGCGAGCACCAACAGCGCATAAAAAACTTCAATGAATTTAAACTTATTGGTATCGTGCCGCAACGTGAGCAGCTTCATATACAAATTAAAACTACCCAAAACATACAACGTTATGATATATGACTTGGCTATTTGGTAAGCCACTAGGGTATTGGGCGGCAATTGCTGGCTTATGCCCAATATTTGGGGCAGCAGCAACAAACCTACCGGAACGGCAAAGCCCAATACCGATTTTAGAATATCCTCAACGCTATTGTATGGGCGGCTATTGACCCATGTGCGCAGAAAAAACAGATGCCCAAGAAAAAAGGAAGCAATGCACAACAGATAAAAAAACCACAAACCTGCATCGGTAGGGGTTGGCTTGCCATAATAACCAAATGTAATGGCAGCGCAGGCAAACCCTGCAATACCAATCAAAAATAAAGATATCTGGGTGGAACTCCCTTGTAATTTTCCGGTCACCTATGTTAAGCTGCTGTAGTTGCCATTAAAGTTAGACCTTGACTATCAATAGTACTTATGGCTTAATAAACAGCAAATAGTTAATTAGTTAATGGGTGTAACAATTAACAGACAGGCAAAAAAGTCTAAAATGTTCTGCTTGAACACAAAAAGCATAAGAAAGGTTACTCAAAAGTGGTAGTAAACCTAGAGCCTAATATATACCAACTGCCCTCGCTATTGAAAAGACCAACAGGCTCCATTGTAAACTTAAGCTTGCCGGCGCTAAGGTACATTACCATTTTCAATATGGCATCCTTCTCGGTTTGGGTAGTTTTTTCAAGCTTCAGTTTGGCCAAGTCGCCACCTTTGGCTACAATTTCGGCACGTAAACTGGCAATATCCTTTTTCAAAGCCACCACCAACAAATGGTCGGCCTTGGCGCCGAAATTGGCAGTATCCGCACCTTCGGTAGTAGCCTTCAGCTTTAAAACATTGCCTACGCCAGGCAAATAGTTTTGGGCACAATTATAATCCTCGTCGCGCAAGCAAAGGGCTAAGCTCTGAGCCAATTGCTCGGGGGTTTTGTATACACAATTGGCTGCATGTTGAAGCGGCAAACCACTATCCTTGCATGATGCAAAACAAAACATAGCTACCAAGGCAACCAAAACCAATTGGGGAAGGGTGTTTCTCATTTCAAACTTGTTATTTGTCATTAGCTTCAAGGTGCAAGTTACGCAAAACCTTGGCCTTTGCAGCTGTAATACTTACAACTACCAATGTCATGCAGCCACCAAATACAACTGCCGGCACTGTGCCAAACCAATGTGCTGTAATGCCCGATTCAAACTCACCTAGTTCGTTTGATGAACCTACAAAAACATTATTTACTGCCGAAACACGCCCTTTCATGTGCTCAGGAGTATGTATTTGCAGCAGGGTACTGCGCACATTTACACTAATACTATCAAAAACTCCACTGAGAAAAAGCATAAACAACGATAACCCAAACCATGGCGAAAGTCCGAAACCGATAATGCAAATTCCGAAACCTGCCACGGCCACCAGCATTTTGCGCCCAGCATGTTGCCTAATGGGAAACCGGGCCAAAAAGAAAGTCATCAACACCGCACCAAAAGCTGGTGCAGCGCGCAATACACCTAACCCTTCTGGGCCAATCATTAATATATCGTTGGCAAACACAGGCAATAATGCTACTGCCCCCCCAAACAAAACAGCAAACATATCCAATGAAATAGCATTGAGGATAATTTTATTGTGCCACACAAACCGTAAACCCTCGGTAAGGCGCTGGCCTATGCCCTCGGTTTGATTTGCTTTTACACTTTCGGGCAGCGGTTTAGCCTCCACCATAGCAATAAACACCAACGATAAGGCTACCAATGCCATTTGAATAAAAAATGTGGCCTGTATGCCCACAAAGCCATAAAGCAAGCCCCCCAATGCTGGCCCCACTACCGAGGCTATGTGCCAGTTGGCGCTGCTCCAGGTAACCGCGTTCTGAAACTGTTTTTTGCCTACCAACTGTGGCATGAATGCAAACATGCCTGGCCCCAAAAAACTGCGGGCTATGCCAGTAATAAATATGATAATAAAAATAGGATAGACCTGATTACCGAATATACCCCTGGAATAGTCAAAAGTATACAGCCAAAGCAACACGGAGCAAAGCACCAGCGCACTGGTAGCCATAACGATAATGCGCTTGCGGTGCACCTTATCAACTATATGCCCAGCCAAAAACGAAAACGCAATGCTGGGTATCACCTCGGTAAGGCCAATGGTGCCCAACAAAATTTTGCTATCAGTAATTTGGTACACCAGCCAGCCTACTACCACGCTCTGTATTTGTATAGCCAGCGTAATACAAAACCGCATGGCCAAAAAGTATCTAAACTCCTTTACCTTAAGAGATTCGTAGGGGTTATGTTTCGGGAGGAGGTTGCTCATGATGTATGGGCCGTAATGGTAGGCGCGCCATAGTAAGGGCAAAGATAGTGCAGCAAACCGTTAAAACGGTTGACCTTGCAATATTATCCACTGACCCATGGTTTAAACCATGGGCTAGGTTATTCGCTCAGCTGCAAGTTAAATTTAGCCCACGTTTTTAAACGTGGGTATTTAATCAGTTTATTTTATTCAACCGTTTCAACGGTTTACCTTTTGAATGCGCAAGCGTTCTCGAAAACCACTAATCAATAACATCCCTTCCTTTACACCCCGACTAGAAATTCCATAGCTTTGTAAGGTAACTAAACCCGCATTTCGATGAAGTTGATTTCATACCTTTCTGAAGACGAAGAAGACCGATTGGCAATATTAGTGGATGGCAAAGCCTACGACACCCAACAACTTGACCGCCGCTTGGCCGATAATATGGCCGATTTTCTTTTTGATGGCGACGAATCGATGCAATTGTCCAAAAGCCTAGAGAAAAAGATAAGAGCTGGACAGGTAAAAGCAAAAGGTATGGATGTAAACAACCTAGAGCTATTAGCACCTGTACCGCACCCAACCTCTTGCCGTGATGCATATGCGTTCCGCCAGCACGTAGCTGCTGCCCGCCTAAACCGTGGCTTGGAAATGATACCAGAGTTTGATGAATACCCAATATTCTATTTCACTAACCACAACGCCATATACGGCCCTGGCGAAATTGACGTGATGCCCGACCACCTAAATGGCCTCGACTTTGAGCTGGAAGTATCTATTGTTATTGGCAAACATGCTCGCAACATAACCGCAGCCGAAGCCGATGAGTATATTGCCGGGTTTATGATAATGAACGACATGAGCGCCCGAGTGCTGCAAATGGAAGAAATGAAACTGAACCTAGGCCCTGCCAAAGGCAAAGATTTCTGTACCGTGCTAGGCCCATGGTTGGTTACGCCCGAAGAGTTGGAACCCTACAAAACCACTCCTAAACCTGGCCACACTGGTGCCAGCTATAACCTGGAAATGAAATGTCTAGTAAATGGCAAGCAAGTGAGTGAAGGCAACATGAACAGCATGGACTGGACCTTTGCCGAGATAATTGAGCGCGCTGCTTATGGTGTTGATTTGATGCCAGGCGACGTTATTGGTTCGGGAACGGTAGGAACAGGCTGCTTTTTGGAGCTAAATGGCACAGCCAAGCGCCTAGACCCTAATGCTACCCCACAATGGCTGCAAATTGGCGATGTGGTAGAGATGGAGATAACAGGCCTCGGCTTGTTGCAAAATATAATAGTGCCTAGCAAAGAGAACTTCTCAATACTGGCACTAAAACACAAACCAGCGTGATTACCATCGACCCAAAGGAGATAAGCACCAGTGAGTTTCATGGCTGGATGCTACATGCGGTGGCACCCAGGCCAATCGCTTTTGCAAGTACTATTGATAACGATGGCGTGCCCAATTTGGCCCCATATAGTTTCTTCAACTCCTTCAGCTCTAACCCGCCTACGTTAGTGTTCTCTAGTAATGTGCGGGTGCGAGATAACAGTACAAAAGACACTTTGGCCAACATTAAAGCCAACAGGGAGGTTGTAATAAACGTAGTGAGCTACAACATGGTGCGCCAAATGGCCATTGCCAGTGTAGAGTACCCGAGCGACATTAACGAGTTTGAAAAGGCGGGCTTTACACCCCTTGCTTCAGATTTGGTGAAACCGTTCCGTGTAGCCGAATCGCCAGTGCAGGTGGAGTGTAAAGTGAAGGATATTGTAGCGCTAGGTAGCGAGGGCGGCGCAGGAAACTTGTTTATTTGCGAGATTGTAAAAATGCACGTGCACGAAAGTGTGCTTGGCGCAAATGGTAAAATTGACCCACATAAAATTGACTTGGTTGCCCGCATGGGGGCCAACTTTTATTGCCGTGCCAGTGGCGCTGCAGTTTTTGAGCTAAACCAACCCGTAAACGAAATCGTTATCGGATTTGATAAACTACCCGAATACATAAGGCATAGCGATACGCTTACTGGTAATGAGTTGGCAAGGCTGGCTAACGTAAAGGCAATACCAGAAGCGGACCCTAACTATAACTGGCAAGAGCTTTTGCCACCCAATTGTAGCATTGCCGAAGCACACCAACTGGCAAAACAGTTGCTAGAACAAGACAATGTAGCAGCAGCATGGCAAGTATTGTTGGCGGTAAAGTAATACTCTTTGCTCTCACTCATCGCTCTCAAACCTTACGCTGAAATTGGCAAGATATTTGTTTATTCATAGGTACCTAACCGCACAATACTTTTGAAATGAAACAGTACATACTCCCGCTCACTTTGTTTGCTTTGGCATTAATGGTGTTTAGCACAGGCTGTGCCGACCGTGGTTGCACCGACCCTGCAGCAGAAAACTACGACCCTTTTGCACAGCGCAACGATGGCAATTGTATATACCGAGGCTGCACCGACCCAAACTCGAGCAACTATGACCCGCAAGCCAACGTAAGCGACGGTAGCTGCTTGTACAATGGCACCGTTAGTTTCTGGTCGAGCGTATCATGCTGTGCCATTGAGGTCTCATTGGATGGCGTTATTGTAGATACCATTCAACAATACTACGATACCAACCCGGGTTGTGTAAATGGTGCCGGAATTGTAAGACTAGACCGTTCGGCAGGTACACATATTGTAAGCGCCCAAACCCTTACCGGGCAATCATATTTATGGAGCGATACTATAAGCATACAAGCAAACGATTGCCTTACTTACGAGTTTTCGCTATAAGGAGATGTCTATTATTGCTTTATTAACTTCTCTCTGCCTAATACCCGTCCTTGCTCACTTGTTTCAACCACATACATACCCGCTGGGTAAGCAGATACATCGATGTGGTTAGTGCCTCGTGATAAGGTTGCAGTATGAACCAAGGCACCCGCTATGTTATACAAGCGGAATTTTGTATCATCGCTCGCTGCTTTTATGGTTATAATACCACTAGTTGGATTGGGATGAAGTTGTAGTTGGCTGAACTGCCCCATAACATCAACTGCACCTGTGGTATTTTCTAGTTTCAAATCATCTACATACAGGTACAAGCAATTGCCGCTTCCACTAGCATCGCAAAAACCATTTAGGCTCGATTGGATGTAAATCAACACCGTATCAGGGTCAATACCCACAGATAAATCGTTAATAGGCATCGAAAAAGCAATTGGGCTGCTACCAGCTGTTGGTAGCAAATAAGTGATACCAAATGCTACAGTATCATATCTGCTGTTAGTGGCATCCCACAATCGGTATGATACGGTAATTAGCGCCGAATCGTTGTTGGTATCGGTACCAGTTGTATCATAATAGTAGTAGCCAGTTAAGCGCAGTGCCTTTTCGGTTGATGGAGTGCCCGAGCCAGGCATTTGCCCAAATTGCGAACCCTGTATTTCACCATTTACTGCAAACCCTTTGCCATAGTAGTACCAGTTCCATACGGCAAAAGCATAGGTACCCGACTGAACATAACTGGTTTTAAGGCCGGCGCCAAAATCGCCCGTGTACCAATCGGCGGCAAGCGTATCGTTTAAATCTTCAAAACCACCATTAACTATTTGTGCTTGATTAGCAGCAGGCAATAGCAGGGCAACCAGCAAAGTAAGTATACCTATTTTCATAACTTGATATATTTGTCGTAGACCAAAGATGGCAACAAATTATTAAAAAACCCATGCAAAATAGAGCCGTAATCTTGTACAATTAGGCTACGCATCCCTAAACTCAGCGGGCGAAACGCCAGTTTGTGCCTTAAAGAATTTACTAAAATGAGCTGGGTCGTCATAGTTTAAAAAGTAGGCAATCTCCTTCACAGACAATGTGCTGTGCCGCAGCAAGCGTTTGGCTTCTAATGTAAGCCTGTTAAATATTAATGTACTGGCCGTATTGCCCGTGTATTTGGTTAAGGCTTGATTTAGTGCCTTGGGTGTGCTGTTCAATACTTGGGCATAATACTGCACTTTATGCTGCATAGTAAAATGTTTTTCTAGCAAGTTCTTAAACTCCCTACAAAGCAGGGCCTCGGCACTTGGGGTTTGGATAATTGCTTCTGGTGCTCGCCTGCGGCACTCAATGAGCAATAAACTTAAATATTGTCGTATGGCCTCTTCATAATAATCAACACGCTGCGTGCTCTCATTTTGCAATGCCTGCAAAATAGGCTGCAACCCTTGCATTTCGGAAGGGGTAAATTGAATAACTGGCAACGTACCATTATTATTTACAAACGATAACCCGCTTAGCAGTGCTTGTTGCTGAGCCGACACCATAAAGAAATCGCGTGAGAAGAAAATAACGTGCCCGAATGAACCTGCCGAACGCTTTACCTGGTGTACTTGGCCCGGCGATACAAAATGAATGGAATTATGCTCGATAGGGTATGTTTCGAAATCTATTTCGTGCGTACCACCACCTTGCTTGAAAATAAAGATTTCATAATAATTGTGCCGGTGTGGCACCGAAGCATCATGGTCATTCTTTAACTCCAAAGCCAAATACCTAAACGGAATGCTGGTAGCGTCGTCTTGCGTAAAATTATGTAACGGTATGGCGTGCTGTCGCATATTGATATGAAGATAGGGATTTGGGCAATTGGTGGCAAGCTTAAACCCGAAGTTACTTAACCTTCACTAGCAACTTATTCTGCCATTCTTTCCCGAAATTTGCACCACAACCCCAATAGCTATGGCAACCTTTAAGATAGTGCCTTACCAACCACATTACCAAGAAGTTTTTGCCCGATTAAACCGTGCATGGCTAGAGCAGTACTTTTGGGTGGAGCCTTTGGATGAGCAAGTACTCAGCGACCCCGATACGCATATTTTAGCACCGGGTGGCGCCATATTAGTGGCCTTGGAAAACCAAATGCCCATAGGCGTAGTAGCGCTAAAATATTCGGGCGATGCCGTATTTGAAATGACCAAAATGGCCGTTGAAGAAGGGCACCAGGGTAAAGGGTATGGCAAATTGCTTTGCCAAGCAGCCATAAATAAAGCCTTGGAAATGAAGGCCAAAAGGCTCATACTGTACTCCAATACCAGCCTTAAAACGGCCATTGGCATTTATAAAAACTTAGGTTGGATTGAAATACCGCAAACCGAGAAGTTGTATGCACGAAGCGATATAAAAATGGAATATCCGCTCAAAAAAGCGAGTATGCCCCTATAAAAAGCTAACTTTGCCGTTGCAAACAACACGCTTTTCATGACCCCACCTATTGATATTCCCGTTGGTATAACGCCTAACTCGCGCTTATCTGAAATAGATTTCAACAACTTAGAGTTTGGCAAGCATACCGCCGATCACATGTTGCTAGCCGAATACGAAAACGGTGCTTGGGGCCAACCCCGCATCGTTCCGTTTGGCGAAATTAGCCTAAGCCCTACCAGCTTGGTGCTGCACTATGCACAAACGGTATTTGAAGGCATGAAGGCTTTTAAAATGCAAGACGGCAACGTTTCTATTTTTAGAGTAGATAAGCACTATAACCGTTTCCTAAAATCGTTGGAACGCATGTGCATGCCAGCTATACCGGAAAATATTTTTAAAGAAGGCTTGAAAAAACTAGTGTCGATAGATAAAGCATGGATACCTAATACAGAAGGTGGTGCCTTGTACCTGCGCCCATTTATGATTGCCACTGAGCAACGACTTGGCGTAAAAGTATCTGACAAGTACCTGTTTATGATAGTGAGCAGCCCCGTAGGCCCGTACTACGCAAAGCCACTAAATATGAAAATAGAAACCGAATATGTTCGCGCCGCCGAAGGTGGAACCGGTTATGCTAAATGTGGCGGCAATTATGGTGCCTCGTTTTTGCCCACCCAAATGGCTCGCCAACAAGGTTTTGACCAAGTACTATGGACCGATGCCAAAGAGCACAAATACCTAGACGAGGCCGGAACTATGAACGTAATGTTTGTAATGGACGATATTTTGGCTACTCCACCACTATCTACCAGCATATTGGATGGCGTTACCCGCGACTCAATACTTGCCCTTGCGCCCGAGATGGGCATGAAAGCCGAACAACGCCGTATAACTGTGGAAGAGTTGGAAACTGCCCTAAGCGAAGGTCGTGTTTCGGAAGCCTTTGGTGCTGGAACTGCAGCAGTTGTAGCGCCTATACAATCCATTTCGGTAAATGGTAAAAGCTACCAACTACCTAGCTGGAACGATGATAACTTCATGATAAAAGTGAAAAACAAGTTGAGCGATATCCGCCACGGTTTGGAACCCGATACCAAAATTTGGAATACGGTTATCAAATAATCAGCAACTAGTAACTACTTGTTAAGTTAAGGCCTTGGACCCTTCACTACTTCTTTATGCTGGCGCCAACGCAATCCCTCCCAGCCACACTGTATGCATCTGTAACGTTTGAAGGGCAGTATGCCTAGCGAAATGCCGATTAAAAAGTAATCGCCGGCATCACGTTTTTTTCGGGTAAGTTTGCCCTCGCAACTAGGGCAATTACCTTTTTCCATTACCCTAAAAATACGGAGCAATACAACTATGCTGAAAGCACTTGCAAGCAACAAGGCCAACAATTCCAAATCACTAAAACTGAACATCCGCTCAAAGCCCAATGCTTCCAAAATCAATTCCTTTACACATCCAACCAATTACCCGCGCCTGAACTAAACTGCTGCCTGGTGCGGGCTTTCTCTATTTCCCTATTCAATACTAATTCAGCAATACCATCAGCCGCCTCCCCAAAAGGCGATTCGGAAAGCACCTTTTTTACTTTACGTTCGTTCACATCTAAGCGGTACAGTATATACTTCAGTTGTTCCACATCATTCTCCATCAGGTACAGTATCTTTTCGGCAACTAGTTTACGTAGCTGCGCCCAAGCCTCTGTTTCTTCAACAACCACCGGAAAATACTCGTGGGCTATTTCCAAATCGCCGGAAAGTAGCTTTATCGTTTCTTGAATTATGTTTTCCGACAATTGAGATGACTTTTACACACAATTAACAAAACTAATAAAAAGCACTTACTTGATAAAAGGTCGGCATAAATAACTATTTAATGCCTTCCATTACTCCCATGCCAAACAAAGCCAAATCATACTTCACGGGGTCGGCTGCATCCATTAACTTTAGGTTAGTAGTTAACTCCAAAACGGTTTTAAAATTAGATTGCTTCTCGGTTATTAAACCCAACTTGCGGGCAACGCGTTCTACGTGCAAATCCAATGGACAAAGCAGCTGCGAGGGTTTTATTTGTTGCCAAATTCCAAAATCCACGCCATTGCTATCATGTCGCACCATCCACCTCAAGTACATGTTCAACCTTTTACACGCCGAGCCGCGCTCGGGCGTAGGTATGTGTTTGCGGGTGCGGTGCGGGGCATCCTCCAAACTAAAAAAGTAGTTATGGAAACCCGCCAATGCTTTACCTACATGCCCATCGTTTGGTACTAAATGTTTGCTAAATGCCGTTTCGAGGCTTTCGTGCTGCTGGTAGTACTGTTTCAAAAACTCAACAAAGTACAGCAGGTCGGTAGCATTGTAGGTGCGGTGCTTAAAATGCAGCAGGGTTTTCAAATCGGCATCGGTATGGTGCAGCATAAAATCGTGCGGCGCACCATGAAACAATTCATCCAGCTCCAAACACTTATTAATGATGGTTTTGCGCTGCCCCCAAGCCAATACTGCCGCCATAAAACCCATTATCTCAATATCGGCTTGCTTGGTATAACGGTGCGGAATGCTAATGGGGTCGGCCTCGATGAACGCATGCTGGTTGTACTGCGCCAACTTTTCGTTCAGCAGCGCCCTAATGCGCGGCACATCGCTATCAGATAAGGTAGGTTCTATGTTTTCGGGTAACTTCATGCTGGGCGGCAAAAGTAAGTAAAATGAGATAATTGAAGATGAAAGATGTGAGATAACAGACGTAAGACCTAATGAACCGTTGCAAGCGCAAAGCAATCTATAGTAATTCCGGTCTCTCATTTGTTATTTCTTATCTTCTCTTTGAACTTTAGATTGGAACTTTCTAAACCTTGATTTGATTATTTGGTTGTATTACCGTATTTATGTACCCCACAAACAAATAAACAATAACATGGCATTACAATTGACAGATTCAAACTTCGACACCGAAGTTTTGGCTTCCGACAAAGTATCTATCGTCGATTTTTGGGCAGAATGGTGTGGCCCTTGTCGCGTAATAGGACCGTTTGTAGAAGAACTAGCTAACGAATACGCTGGACAAGCCGTAATTGGCAAAGTAAACGTTGACGATAACCCGGGCATCTCGGCCAAATATGGCATTCGCAATATACCTACCATCCTATTTATTAAAGGTGGCGAAGTAGTTGACAAGCAAGTTGGCGCTGTGCCTAAAGCTGTGCTAGAGCAAAAATTGAAAGCCCTATTGGGATAAACTGAATAGCTAAAGTTGTATTTGGCTTGAACATATAAAGTCCCCCGTGATGCAAGTTGCGGGGGATTTTTTGTGCTAGTAGCAAGTATTGAGTATCAAGGTTCAATTCCTAAGTAACAATAGAAGCTTTTTACCGTTAAGTATGAGCACGAAAAGATTGTTATCATTGTGACTATTACTTGCTAAATTTACCTCAATACAAATACAATCGTACTTCGTAAATCGTAAATCGTACATACAAACGCATGGATTTAAACGCAACCCAACTCAGTACCCTTCGCCGATTCGACAATCTGGAGCTATTGGCACGCCAAGTAGTTGAGGGGTTTATTGTGGGTTTGCACAAAAGCCCGTTCCATGGTTTTTCGGTTGAGTTTGCCGAGCACCGCCTATACAACCCCGGCGATTCGGTGAAAAACCTCGACTGGAAAGTATATGCCCGCAGCGGCCGCCTGTATACCAAGCGCTACGAGGAAGAAACCAACCTGCGCTGCCAAGTGGTTATCGATTCCTCATCGAGCATGTACTACCCCGAAGGTACCGAAAACAATAAGCTACAGTTCAGTATCATGGCTTCGGCAGCTTTGATATATTTATTGAAACGCCAGCGCGACGCCTTTGGCCTGAGCCTGTTTGCCGACGAAGTAGAGCAGCACACCCCTACCCGCTCAACAATGGTGCACTACAAGTTGCTGTTTTCTTATCTAGAGCAAATGCTACAAAACCCCAAGCGCAACCGTAAAACCAATGCGGCTAAGTGCCTGCACGAAATAGCCGAAAACGTGCACAAGCGCTCGTTGGTGGTTATTTTCAGCGACATGATGGACAACTCGAACGAGCAGGAAGAACTGTTTTCGGCACTGCAGCACTTAAAATACAACAAGCACGAAGTGATCATGTTTGATGTGCATGACAAGGAAACCGAAGTGGACTTTGACTTTGAGAACCGCCCTTATGAGTTTGTTGACGTGGAAACGGGCGATAAAGTAAAACTGCAAAGCAACCAAGTGAAAGACTTTTATGTAGAGCACTTGGCCAAATACCGCAAAAACCTAGCCCTACGCTGCACCCAATATGGCATCGACTTAGTAGAGGCCGACATCCGCCAAGATTTCACGCAGATATTGATACCCTACTTGACCAAGCGCCAGAAGATGATGTGATTTTTTGATGTGCTAATGTACCAATGTGCTGATGTACCAATGTGCTGATTATTTGGCTCCTCCCTTTTTAAGGTGGAGATCAATGTCATTAAATTAAGGATATTTGCTTTTGCTCTGCCTTTCCGCTGTGTCATGGTGAGCGGAGCCGAACCATCCATAATGTAGGTGGCAGAACACTATTATTTCTATTGGCAATAAAGGTGGATGTTTTTGTATGTATTATGTGTACGTGCTGCGGATGGTTCGGCTCCGCTCACCATGACACGCCTCAACAGCAGTCTTACGAATCTTAACACCTTAACTTTATTACATTGAGTAGGAGGTTAGTCGGGAGGGGGTGCTCCGGGCGAAGACTAAAGTAGCAATTAAAGTATCAAGCAATTTCAAGCGGCTCAATTCACACACTCGTCCTCGCTTTCAGCGAGGATGCATTAACGTTGAGCTTCCAGCTCAACTCACTTCTGCAGCACATACCTTACCCCAACAAAACCACGAATGCCTTGGTTGCTGGCGAATACGTAGTTAGGGTCGAAGGTGAGGGCATTGGGGTTGTTGGGCGTGGGCAATACTTGGCCTTGGGCATCAAACTGTACTTCTTTGTCAAACGGGTCGTGGGCGCGGGCAATGCTATTGGCAGGCGGGGTATAGTTCAATAGGTTTTTGATGCCGCCATATATTTCCCAGCCTTTCTTAAAGCGTTTGGTAGCCTGTATGTTCTGTATGCTAAACCAAGGCGAATAACCAGCCCGGTTATCCAAGTCGCTCAGCAAAGGCAGGCGCATGGGGCCATATAGGTTGCCCGTATAATCAATAGTAAGGTCAGCTTTCCGAAAAGTATAGCCTATACTCCACACGCCCGTAAAACGCTCTGTGAGCAATTGGCGGCGCCATTGCCCGTTCTCTTTTATCGATACATCCATGGCAGTGAAGCCTACCAAACCCGTAAAGTCTTTATACGTCACATCTACATTTACCGAGCCGCCCGTTGATTGGCTGAAGCCGCTTAGGTTGTTGTAGATGATTTTGTTCGGTTCGGTTTCATAGTCAGGTATAATGCGGTTGGTAAAGTACGTGTACCAAGCCGTGGCATCAACGCCAATGTACGCCCCCTTGCGAGTGTATATTTTGCGCACATAGTTAAAGTTGGCGTTCCAACTAGTTTCGGGTTTCAGGGCTCCGGTAAATACCACTTCCCTCGCACCCGTAAGGGCGGCATGGTCTTCGGTAAATACATTGGCCACGCGGTAGCCGTTGCCCGCGCCCAAGCGCAGCACGTTTTGTTTATTATGCGAGTTCCATTTGTAGTTGATGCGTGGGGTAACAATGCTACCATGCACGCTATTGTAATCATATCGCACGCCCAGCAGCAATTTGTGCTGCTCGTTTATGGCAATTTCGTCTTGCACGAACAGCCCTGGCAGGTATATTACCGATGGAGCGTCTGTTACCGCATCAATTTCGGCAGTGGCGGGGGTATTGTCGTTGTAGTAGGTATAGCGCAGGGTGCTGCCCATTAGCAAATCGTGCCTTTGGCCCAGGAGCTTGTTCCAGGTTAGTTGCCCGAAAACGATGTATTGCTTAGCGTTATAAGCTGTAGTGCCATAGTAGGAGTTTTGCTGGTGCCCATTGGCGCTTACTTGTAAGTTGATGATTTCTTTCACGGGCAGTTGATAGATACCAAATAGCTCCCAACGGCTGGTGTAAATGCTTTCGGCATAGATGCTATCGCTGCCACGGAACGATTTATTCCAATGGGTTTGTCCACCCCAACGATCTTCGTAAACATAACGCCCAGCTATGGAAAACTGTCGATTGTGCTTCCTATCGAAGCTCCAATTATTGAACACCGATATACGGTTCTGCAAGGTAAGGTCCGTAAACCCATCCTTGTTCCTATCAATCGGCACTTGATAGTTGAAATAATTAACGCCGAGCAGCGAGTGGGTGTGTTTGCCTATTTTAAACCTAGCCCCCATATCGCTGTTCACTTCGCCCCACGAAGTGGCAAACACATCTGCAGAAAAGAGTGGCGCATGGCTGGGCTTTTTGGTAATGATGTTTATCAATCCGCCAACGGCCTCAGAGCCATAGAGCGTTGAGGCCGGGCCTTTAACTATCTCCACCCTTTCAATCAAACTTTGCGGTATACCCGTAAGTCCATATACCGTGGATAGGCCGCTCACTATCGGCATGCCGTCAATCAATACCATGGTGTAGGGGCCTTCCAGACCGTTGATGTGGATGTCGCCGGTGTTGCACACATTGCAATTGAGCTGCGGCCGCACACCGTTTACGTTCTGCAACGATTCAAATACCGAAGGGCACACATTGGCCTCAAAAAACTTGGCCGAATATACCTCCACGGGCACCGGACTCTCGGTTCTACTCACCTCCTTCATAGTGCCTGAAATAACCACCTCACCCAGCGCCGCTGCCGACTCCTGTAATACAAAATTAATAGTGGCGTTGGGCTTGCTTTCTGTTAACACCACCCGCTTGGTTTGGGTTTCGTAGCCCAACATGGATACCGTAAGCTGGTACTCGCCCAAAGGGACGTTGTTTATTTGGTAGTACCCTTTGGCATTGGTTGAGGCGCCCAAGGTTGTGCCCACCAACCCCACATTGACCATTTCCAGCACTTCGCCGTTGCTGGTAACCATACCCGTTATGGTCTGCGCCCCAAGCCCTTGAGCCATAATTATGAGTAGTATGATAATTTTTATTTGCCGCACTAAAAGTATTTTTAGATTAGGCTAAAATAAAAAATTTATGTGAATGGAGGAGTTTATTTTTATCAGAGTGTTAACTACGATATACTTTATCCATTTGTAAAATGGCGTGTCACCGCTTATCTAAGGGCATGTAATCCTATCTCGTTTTAAACGAGATCGAAGGGGATGTCATCCTGAGTCTCGTTTCAAACGAGATCGAAGGGCATGTCATCCTGAGCCTGTCGAAGGGTGCGCGCGATTGCTAACCCGCGGCAGCTTTTTCAGCGGAGGTGGGCGTTTTGAAGTGGGAACTAAGTTAAATGTGCTGTTGTGGCTTTCTTCGCAAGGGGACTGTTTCAATTCCCGAATGTCCAGCCCGCCCCAACAGGCCAACGCGCGCACCAACCACCCCCTACCCCCTCCTTTTGCCCACGCTGCACTGGCTCTGCGAAGGAGGGGAACTATTACGGTTGCAGGATGACACGCTTTTAACCAAACAACATAAAAAATAACCCCACACCAGCACAACCATATTGCCGCATACCGTATCTTACATGCATGGTAAAGTATTTGGGTATATTTTTACTGGTATTGTTGCCGATGACTACATGGGCGCAATTGAAGCATGATGCTAACTGGTGCTTTGGGGAGGGTGCGGGTATCTATTTCGAAAACGACGGAACGCTGTCAGCCTTCAATAGCGGTATAAATTCCTTTGAAACGGCGGCCTGCATTTCCTCGAAAAACGGAGAACTTCTTTTCGCATTGCAATTGGCCTATCAAGGAAGCGACGACCTTGGACAACTTATTGGGGGCACCGGAATCCAGATTGACAATGGAGATTCCCTCTTAATGGGCAGTTCCATCACGCAAGGAGCACTTTTTATCCCCGGAAACGATACCAGCACCTACTACTTTTACCACCTCGGCTACAACCCCGGGCTGTCTTCACAAGGCATCTATTCCATCGAGCTTTATCGCACAACCATAGAGGAGATTGGCCCAGGGCAATGGGCGGTGACCCAAAAGAACGAACTGATGGTACAAGGCCCCCTGCAGGAGAAGCTCACGGCAGTTCGCGCCGCAGATGGAAACTGTTGGTGGTTAGTCACCCACAAGGAGACCTTTGTGTCTTGCAGCAACGAGTTCAGGCTGCTGAAGGTATGCGATGGGGTAATTGCGGAGAATAAATCGCAAAATGCGGGCAAACTAAAGTGTGTCGGCTCTGGCTACGTGGGGGAACTGGCGTTCTCCCCAAACGGCGAACTGCTTGCAGAGGTATTAGGAACGGATTCTTTCCAAATGTTCAAATTTGACAGGTGTGTAGGCGAACTTGAACTGATTGCATCAATAGGTAGTGGTTATGGCGGTGGTTCCTATGGCGTGGCGTTTTCCCCTAATAGCAATTTAATCTATATTGCAGAGTATCGCAGCAGTAGCGACACCTCCTATCTGTACCAATACTCTGTTCTTGATTCCCGTATAACTCTCTTAAAGAAGGTCGATGATCCAGGAAGATATACTGCCCAGTTGGAGCTAGGAGCAGATAACAAAATCTATCTAGCATATTGCGGAAAGTATTGTCGTGGTCTTTTTCCAAACAGCTATGATTATTGCCTCGGCGTGATAAATAATCCTGACTCATTAGGCATTGCCTGTGATTTTGAACCATTTGGTTACTGTTTCTCTGATACTAGCATTAAGATAACGTTCGGCCTTCCCAACTTCCCCAACTACAACCTCGGCCCCGAGGGGGTGTTCCTTGCCAATGCGGGCAAAGATACCGTGCTGTGCAGCAACACCAATACAACAGGCGTAACCATAGGTGTGCCTCTCGTACCCAACGTAACCTACCTATGGCAGCCCGCCACTGGCCTAAGTGCCACCAACACCGCCCAACCCACTGCCAACCCAGCCCAGGGCACTTGGTATTTCCTTACCGCCACCGATACCACTGCCACCAGCTGTGCAGTGAACACCGATAGCGTGTACGTAGAGGTAAGGACGTGTGTGGGCATTACCGAAACTTCCAACTTTCAAGCCAAACTCTACCCCAACCCCACTACCGGCGCGGTAACGGTGGAACTGCCTGGTACCGCTGGTGGCATATTCACGTTATACAACCTCTTAGGGCAGCAGGTTTTGGAAGCCCCTCTCACGGCCAAAAGCACCGTGCTGGATATCGATGCCTCCCCAAGCATATACCTCTATGAGATATCCATAGATGGACACCTGCAGAATGGGAAGTTGGTGGTGGAGTGAATGCTATTTACGATTTTAGATTTACGATTTACGATTGGAAAATGAATCGCAATGCGGTAGTCCCTCTCCGATAGTTTGATGGTTTAATTTACAACTTCCCATTTCCAACAATATTTCTCTAACTTTATACTAATGAAGGTTAGCGAACAACAAATCCAGCAAATTCAGCACTATTTCAAGACCAAACCAGTTTTGAAAGCTTTTGTATTTGGTTCGTTTGCGCGTGGCGAAGCCGACCAGTACAGCGATATGGATATATTGGTGGAACTGGATTACAGCAAACATATTGGTTTAGGGTTTGTGGGCATGCAGCAAGATTTGGAAGAGTTGTTGCATTGCAAGGTTGATTTGGTAAGCGAACGCTCCCTTTCGCCGCACATTCGCCCTGCTGTGGAATTGGAAAAACGTGAAGTTTATGCGAGATAAGCATCCTATTCTAGCCTAATCTGTCATCCCGACTTTTTTGGAGGGATCTTTTTGCAACGATGCGATAGTGTTCAATTCCAAAGCAATCGCCGTTGATTGGCATTGGTTCTTGTTAGTTCTTGCTTTATCTCACAAAGGCCCCTCGCGAAAAACTCGGGGTGACAGACGTTGCGTGCTTTTACCACTCTCTGCACCCACCATCGCCACACCCTACAAAAAATCCTTTATATTGCACTACTATTGAGAAACCGATAAAATGTGTGCTATGTACGGCGATTTGAAACAACATTTGCAGCAAGAACTGGATGGCATCCGCGAAGCGGGCCTGTATAAAAAGGAACGCATCATTGCCTCGCCGCAAGATGCCGTGATAACGCTGCAAGATGGTAGCCAAGTAATAAACTTTTGCGCTAACAACTACTTGGGTCTGAGCAGTCACCCCGATGTGATAAAGGCCGCCCACGATGCTATTGATGAGCGCGGCTTTGGTATGTCGAGCGTGCGGTTTATTTGCGGCACACAGGACATACACAAAGAATTGGAAGCCAAAATTGCCGACTTTTTAGGCACCGAGGATACCATATTGTATGCCGCCGCATTTGATGCCAACGGCGGGGTGTTCGAGCCGATTTTCGGCGCCGAAGATGCTATCATCAGCGATGAGTTGAACCATGCCTCTATTATTGATGGCGTGCGCCTGTGCAAAGCGGTGCGCTACCGCTACCTGCACAACAACATGGCCGACTTGGAGGAGCAACTAAAAGCTGCCCAAGCGCAACGCTACCGCGTGATTGTAACCGATGGCGTATTTAGCATGGATGGCACCATAGCCCAATTGGATAAAATTTGCGACCTAGCCGATAAATACAATGCCTTGGTAATGATTGACGAGTGCCATGCCAGCGGTTTTGTAGGCAAAACGGGCCGTGGCACCCACGAGCACCGCAATGTAATGGGCCGCATTGATATTATTACAGGCACCTTGGGCAAAGCCCTGGGCGGTGCATCAGGTGGCTTTACCAGTGGCCGAAAAGAGATAGTGGAGCTGCTGCGTCAGCGCTCGCGCCCTTATCTGTTTAGCAATACGTTGGCACCCTCCATTACGGGTGCATCCATAGCCGTGCTGGACATGTTGAGCAAAACCACTGCCCTGCGCGATAAGCTTGCCGAAAATACTAAGTACTTCCGCGACAATATTACCGCTGCCGGATTCGACATTAAACCGGGCGAGCACGCCATTGTGCCGATTATGCTATATGATGCCAAGCTGTCGCAGCAAATGGCAGAGGCGTTGTTGGCCGAGGGCATCTATGTTATCGGGTTTTATTACCCGGTGGTGGCCAAAGGGCAGGCGCGCATCAGGGTGCAACTATCGGCAGCGCACGAACGTAAACATCTCGACCATGCTATTTCCGCCTTCACCAAAGCCGGAAAACAACTAGGCGTTATTAAGTAAACATTATGAGCGAACACCGCAAGGAGCTTTTTAAGTTTATTACCGCAAACCTCATAAAGGGGTTCTTGTGGTTTGGACTTATTATTATGGCTTTTGTGTTTTTGCGCTATTTGTTTGACGATTACGAGCAGGTGCTGCACGGCCTGCAGGGCAAGCCATTTTTTATTTACTCCGTATTTTTTCTCTCCGAAATGTCGATAGGGCTGATACCTCCCGAGGTAATTATGGAAATATACAAGAGCCAGGGCTGGGAATCGTTTTGCCTGCATATTGGCATTATGGCAGTACTATCATACATAGGCGGTATTGTGGCTTTTTATTCAGGGAGATTGCTTGATAAAGTAGATGTAATACACCGCCTGACCGCACGGCCCAAGTTTGCTGCCAATATTGCGCTTTACAAAAAATACGGAGGTGTGCTCATTCTAATTGCGGCCATTACGCCTGTTCCTTCAGCTACAGTAAGCCTTATATCTGGAGCTTTGGGGTTCCCTTTCCGCTCTTACTTAGTTTGGGCAAGCCCGCTAATACTGCGTTTTGTGCTCTATGGCTACTTATTCTGGAAATTTGGCGGATTGTTCGTTAATATTGGGTGAGCGCATTGATTTAGGAAGCAAAAATTAGTCTTTTGTTCTAATAGAAGAGCTCACCAACGAGCTACCTATTCTCTTTGCCTAAACCATCCGAAAACAGCTTAAACTCGCTGAAGCATTTTTTCAAGTAGGCTTTGCGTTCGGTATCTGTTACGGTTTCTTGAATGGGATCAAAACCTACCTCAACGTTCTGGAAATAAGGTTCTTCTGGTCCCATTTTTTCGGAAACTGGCGCATGCATCCAGCGGAACTTGCGCTCCACATCATCTCGGTATACAAACCTGTCTTTACCTTGTATAAAGCAAAGCTGGTTGTATTTGTACTTATCCAGCGTTTTGTTATCGTTGTTGTACCAAAAACTTTGCAACAGTGGCAACGTATCGGCGCGCTCCTCAAACAGCGACGGCCCCTCAGAAGCAACGCCCGCCGCACGCAAAATATCATTGTGCACAAAGCGTGAACTCAACAAGTGGTGCTTGGTGGCTGCCGTGGGGTGGTCGTGCCCAAACCAAACCAAAGGTACTCGGTTGCCGCCATCAGTAACGTTACTAAAGTGGTAGCTCCAATCTTGGTCGCCAAAGTTATCGCCGTGGTCGCTAGTAAACACCACCAAGTTATCTTTGTCTTGGTGCATTTCCTGTATAAAATCGTTAATGGGCTTCGACAACATGGCCCATCCCTTTTTCTGCCTTTCGTGCAAGCGAGCCTCCACCTCGGCGGGTATAGGGTTGCTGCCCTTTTTAAGCATGGTTTGGTTCAAGGTATGATACAAGCCCATGGTCTCTTTAAACTTTCCCCAAAGCCCCGGTGCAGTAAGCGCAAACTTATCGCCCACATGATACGGAAAGTGGGCCTCCATTAGGTTAACAAAGAAAAAAGAGCTTTCACCTTTGGCTTCGTTTTCTTTAATCTTTTGCCTTACGAAGCCCAAGCTATCATTGTAGGTAGCTTGCGACCATGCCACACCCATACTAAAATCTTCGGCTATGCGCTGAAACATAAAATCCCTGCTCAACACCGCATTGCGTATGCGCGGCTTGCCAAACTGCACTGCTATATGTAGCAGCTTAGGGTACCTAGGTTTGGCATGTTTCCATACCCTATATACTTCATCAAAACCCCTGTCTAAGCCAAAAATATTGGTGGTAACAATGTTTGATGTTGATTGGTACGTGTTGTAGCCTGCTGCCTTCAAACGCTCGGCAAGGGTAGGCAAGTGCTTATGAAAACCACGGGTTTGAGCCGTAGCGCCATGTTCATGGGGCATTAAGCCAGTAAACAAACTAGTGGTAGCGGGCAACGTCCAGCAAGCGGCCGAGCGCGCGG
>JAIXOI010000015.1 GCA_027486795.1 Sphingobacteriales bacterium
AAATCATCTTTAAAGCCCGAGCTTTCCCCAGTAGAGTCCAACTCTTGCCAGTTCCAACCTTGGCTAGCAAAGTTCCATGCAATCTGACGGTACTCGATTAAATCCCTCATCTCGCGGCTGTGCAAAGGTATGCTGTCGTATATGTTTTTGGCCAAAGTATAGTCTTCATTTATTTCATATAGCGAAGCCAAAATAAGGCGTAATGCTGGTTCGGTTTCTAGCTCCAGCGAATCAATTATACTCGCCATATCCACTGTTGTATCGGGCAATGCCAAACGCAAAATCTCCATGTAATTGGCCATTTTGTTTAACGACAAGGTAAAGATACTATCGTTAATAGCTTTGCGCAACGAGCTACTATCTTGGTATTGTTGCAACTTGGTCAATGAATCGGCTGGTATATCCGTAAACTGTTCCAGTATTTCACGATAAACAACACTACTATGCGGGTAGTTATTTAGCAATACTGCACTCATTCGTGTGCCATCCAATTGAGGGGTGCGGTACAACATTGCCAAAATAGTATTGTTGCTCAACGTTCCGGTCAAGGTGAGCAAGCTATCGGTAATAACGCTATCGGCCAATCCGGTATCATAAATCAAGTTATATAGCCCTTGTGTATTGTTGTTGTCCAACTGTGCGTTTAATGAAGTCAAGCTGGCCTTGATACTGATATTGTTACTTTCCAAGCAATAAATACCGCATGGTGGGGGCGAGCTTGTTACAAGAAATTTGGTGTCGCAATAATTTGCAGATTGAGGATCCCCCCCCCTCGTCCTCGTCTTCTTTTGACGAGGATGAAACGGACACCGCGTCTTCAGCCTGTCCCGCTTCAGGCGGGGACGCCAGTGCCATACGTAATATTAACTCCTCCTTTTTCCAATCGTAAATCGTAAATCTAGACTCGTAAATAACCCCTACTCTACCAGCAGCTTGCCATTAACGGCCTTGCCGCCGCTGCCAATGCGGTAGAGGTATAGGCCGGGGGGTAGGTTTAGGGCTAGGGTGGTTTGGCCGCCCGCAAGGGTGGCTTGGTACATGCTTTGGCCCAATAGGTTATACAGCGCCATGATGCCGCCTTGCCCGCCGGGCAGCTCAATAGTGAGCGTGCCCGTAGTGGGGTTGGGGTAGAGTTTGGCCTGTAGGGTTGGGGTTTCGGTGATGCCAGTTGTATCGCAAGGTGGTGGGCAGGCGGTATCGGGCGGGGCATACCAGTTACCTATGCTGTCCAGTTTCAATAGCCAGATATCTTGGTTATTGTTGAAGTTTGGCCCGGGGTCGATATCGTTAAAGGCAGTGCCTGTAACGATTAATCCACCATCAGATGTCGTATTGAAGTCGTAAACACTATTAGAACCAAGCTTGAAGGTGGAATCTTGAGTATATGTGTGTGTCTTTTGCCAAATAGTGTTTCCTCTGTTGTCCATCTTAAGTAACCATCCCCCAACACTTAACAATGGATTTTCATCATCACGCTCCCCACCAATAACTATATCACCATTTGCTAATTCCTTTACCTGATATACCGCTATCAGCTTATTATTGAGGCCTCGATAATGATTGGTCCAAACCCTGTTCCCCACACTATCTAGCTTGGCGACGGTGGCCGTCAGGTAAAAGTCGGTAGGGTCAATTACCGTATCATTGCAGCCCCATATATAATAACCTCCATCGGATGCAACTCCAGCTGCCCAGTAACAACCGTATCGGTTACCAGTAAAATGGTTCTTTACCCATTCCACATTGCCCATACTGTCAGTTTTCACAATACGGGCAGTAGAAAGGTTGTTTCCTCCAGCACCTCCGATTATGTAACCACCATCATTTGTGACTTCTATCGTGCTCGCATAACCGGAGCCAGACATTACCGTGTCCCATTGGGTTATACCCATACTGTCCGTCTTTACCAGCCAGTATCTAGGAACATTAGTTGGGGAATAACTAGTACCCACCATTAAAAACCCTTTATCACCAGTCTGCCTTGCACAGTTAAACAACTCATATTCAGGGGTGTCGAATGTTCTGGTCCAAAGGGTATCGCCATTATTGTCAAAGCGATATACAATCCCTCTACCATTAACATTTCCAGAGTCGGCTATGGAAGCGGCAACAAAGAAACCGTTATAGAGCTTTATGAAACCACTATACCAGCCTACCGATGTAATTTTTCCCTGTTCACCATAAACCTTCTTCCAAACAACGTTTCCAAGGAAATCAACCTTTACAAGCTTTAATGCCCTCCAGCCGCCAAACTCACTTGCTCCACCTGAGCCTGCAATAAGATAACCGTCATTTAAAGTTAAAACGGATAATCCGGATTCAACTCCATTGTTGAAATCATACGTTCTGTTGTAGGTAATGGTGTTTTGCGCCTCACAAATTTGCGAGATCAATAATACCATTAGCAATACCAATATCAACGTACAATAACCAGTTTTTCCTGCCATAGTTTTTTACCTTTTGTACTAAGGTTACATAAGTATATTCCATTGGAAAGGTCACTTATATCCATTAGGATTTCTCCTTGCGCATTACCTAAATTATATGTTTTAACAGTCTTTCCAAACAAATCAAACAACTCCAGCCTAAATCCCAACTCTTCTTCATGCAGGTAGTACTTTAATGTAACTGTATTATTGGCCGGGTTGGGGTATAATTTCAACCAAGTGCCCGTATTGTTATCATCTTGTGGTTTAACCAAACTTTCAAAACCCGTCTTAGTCTTAGGGCTCGAATATATCCTTTCCTCAATCTCACTGGGCAATGTATCAATACCCAATGCTATCAATATGGCCTTGGCCTGCCATGCCGCCTTGGTGTTGCTGGCTGCTAAAGTAGCTAAATTGCCTAATTCATCCCCATTCAAATCCTCTATATCAAGACCGTTATCCAACATATCTAGTTGCATCTCTCGCAGGGTAATATGTTGTGCTACCTCGTTGTAATATACAGGCACATCGTTTAACACACTCAAGGCATCGGTATATTGCCCATTGGCCATGTATAGGTCGGCAAGCTTAAGCTGAAGGTTAACGTCGGTTTCCTCTTCCAGCAGCGCAATAATGCTGTCCAGTGGGTAATTGTCATAGCCATCCTCGTCGGCAATAAACAGTAGGCCGTTGTAGGCCAGTTCCAGCTCGTTACGGAAGTAACTGACGGAATCGATAATCGGTTTTCGCGCCGATATGCTGTCTTGATATAGATAAATCTTTTCTAAGCTATCTGTTGGTATTGGTACCGTGCGCTCTGCCAGCGACATTAGCAACAAGCTGCTTTGGGGTGCGGTATTAACCAATATATGGGCCAGGCTATCGGCATTCAGCAAAGGCGTGCGATGGATCAGTGCCAACAGCACATCATCGGACAATAGTTTCTTCTCGTACAACGAGTCGAGCACATTGGTAGCGCTACCACCGTTTACAAAGCCTATTAGCCCCGGGGTATTGCCTCCGTCAACTTTCCCAATCTCGCTTAATATTACCCAGCGTAAAGTATCGATTATTGGCCTATTGGGCACCCATCCGCTACTGATCGATACCTTGCCGTATATATCGGGGCAATAATTTGTGCTAGGTCCATTAAGTTGACAACCAACCAAATCAAAACTGTTTTGGTTTGCGATACAGGCCGTATCAGGAACAAAACGGGACCCATTGTCCAGATAGTTGTAGGTAAACAATGGCACTCCAGGATTCGTAAATATATGAATACCTGTGTTGGAGGTAAAGTCGCAATCATCGGCAAAGTAGTTGTTGGCAGGGCTTTGGTTACTTCCGCACAGCCCTTGCAGTTCGGCTATTGGGCCGTATATGTCGAGGTTACCAGAGTATACTTTTGTGGCACCAATACCTATAGGGTGAAATGTAATGTCATTGCAACGAATCTTGAGACCAGAATTGTTCTGCGCTGCCACAATTCCTCGCGCATCATCATTAAAGCCGATAAACTCTATTTCGTTGAGCTTTAATTCATTAGCTCCAATTCCTGTATTTGATAAATATACCATTGCCGTATTTACCCCATCTAAGGTAGATTCGGTAAACGTGTTACTCTTTGTTAAAAATGCATTTGACCCATATGATGTTAACCCTTTAACGGGACTGGAAGAACTTTGCACCAAAAAACCATTATTGGTTATTTTATTATACTCGTCTCCATACGTTGCTATGCCAGTAACAGTTTCAAACTGATTGTTGGTAATTCTGGTCATAGGGAATTTTACCTTTGAATCTATATTTACAATTCCAAATGCCATATTTCGAAACAAACTACTATCACATACAAACTGGCTTTCAAATGAGAATATACCATACTGTAACTGATGTGAGGACTGACTCTGGGAAGAAAATAAACCAAAAATCTTAGAGTTTTTTATAGTAAGCCCCCCCCTCGTCCTCGTCTTCTTTTGACGAGGATGAAACGGACACCGCGTCTTCAGCCTGTCCCGCTTCAGGCGGGGACGCCAGTGCCATACGTACTTACTCCTTTTTCCAATCGTAAATCGTAAATCTAAAATCGTAAATAACCCCTACTCCACCAACAACTTGCCATTAACGGCCTTGCCGCCGCTGCTTATGCGGTAGAGGTATAGGCCGGGGGGTAGGTTTAGGGCTAGGGTGGTTTGCCCGCCCGCTAGGGTGGTTTGGTAAACGCTTTGCCCCAAGAGGTTATACAATGCCATGTTGCCGCCTTGCCCATTGGGCAGCTCAATGGTGAGTGTGCCCGTGGTGGGGTTGGGGTAAAGTTTGGCTTGCAGGGTGGTGGTTTCGGTGATGCCAGTACAGTTGCGCACCTCTATATATACGCTATCGAGCCTACTGTTGCACGATGGGCCAACGTAGTTGGTATCGGTGAGGGTTAGGTAGTACCAGCGGCTTTGGGGCGGGGGCAATACCAGTTGGGTGCGGTTGGATAGGGTATCAATGCCCGGGGCGGGCTGCCATAGGTAGGTAATGCCGTAAATACTATCGCCGCCGATGCGAAAGGCCTTGATGGTGCTGTCGCCAGCGCAATAGAACGTATCTGTACCTGCATCGGCCATATACACAAGCAACGGGCCAAGGTTGTAATTGGGCATGTTGGGGAGACCACCACGCGTGCGGCAACTGTCGCCTACGTAATAACTCAATATAGAAAGATCGCACGCAAGCCCGATGCTGTCGGGTTGGTTTATGACCGTAAGATATTTATTTACAGTATCGTCGATATAATAATTACCAAAAAAACTCGAAAAATATATCTTTCCATCGGGTGCAATTTGAAGCTGGCCAGGAGAGCCTCGTTCAGAATAATCCCAGATTTTATGCACCGAATCTTGGCTATTTTTTTCATAAACTTGCAAAAGACCTTGGGGCCCACTTTCTGGACCATAAGAAACATACAAAATCTGCTCATTTGGAGAAAACTCAACGCTGTAAGCGTTAGCGCCCAGGGGTACTGTACGGTAATCTGTTAAAAGGCCTCTGCATCGATCAAATGAGCAAATGCCTAAGCTGTCGCTAGTAGCTATTGCAATTGCCAGTTTTTTACCTGAATGAGAGAAAACCATTTCCCCAAATTGTGAAAATTGCTCACACCAAACATTTCCAATAGTCTGGGTTTGCGAAAAGATGCTGTCAGCTCCAACATTGAATACATTGTATTCATTTGTACAGCCGCTTTGGTTGTTATATTTATGTGTTTGAGCTATTAACCACCAATCAATTCCATTAGAATGTCTAGTAACTGCAAGCTTTTCATTTATCGGTTTATTTGAGAGTTTTACGTTCTTTGATGTTACGACCCATTCAGTACCATTATTGAATATTTCCGTCATAAAAAGGTTGTAACAGATATAGCTATTGTTCAAACAATCATTATTTAATCCTGTGTGGATAAGGTAATATCGGGTTAAGTATTCAATCTCAACAAATACAGCGCCATTAGTAGAACTTGAATTCAGCAAAATACTTTCGCCATTTAACAATATATTACCATTAGAACCATATACGTTGAAATCACTCTCTGGATTATTGGCATTTTCTTCTCCTACATAAAACAATAAATTACCAGCGTTGTCCGAGATAGAAGCCGCTGCTTCAAAAGTATTTAACGCAGTAGCATAATTTGAAACACCTCCATTTGTATCGAACTTCATCCCACAATGGTACCCGAACACCCAATTGGCATCCTGCCTTTGGGCGGAGAGCAATAGAAAGCAAAGGCAAAAAATTGCGGACAACAAAGTTCTCATATGCTAAAGATATGAAAAGCGGCGGTAAGGTTGCCCTCAGCCACCGCTTTCGTTTTAAGGTTTGATACTATTCTATAACTACAAGTTTGTCGGTTGTGCGGTAAGTACCGTCCACTTTTACCTTGTACACATAAACGCCTTTCGCCGTTAATGTTTTGGTTAGGTCAAGCTTGTTTTCCCCGCTAGTCAGGTTGTGGGTGCCCGTGAGTTTCCCATCTATGCTGTATATCTCTAGCAAGCCGCTCTCCTTCTCTCCAAGGGTAACGGTAGCCATGCGTTCGCCCAGATAGAAATTAGGCACCAGCCTGTAATCGGCAAGTGGCGCAATTGTTTTCAAATACTCTTCCTTGCCATCCCATTTGCTGCTCGGGGCAATGCAACTGTCCTCCCACTCAATGGTATATTTCATCACGTCTTTGGTTGCCACCAGCGAGCGTGCCTCTATTACCGAAGGACCGCCATAAAACACGCACTGGTTGGCGATGGAAAGGATATCCTCTTCCAGGTCTTCGTAAGTCTGCGAGCCCCTTGCGATATTGAAGTAATGCTGCGTATAGTCAAGTGCATTGGTCTCAATATCGTTGCTCGGCGAGAGTGCGTTTAGCCTTGTCTGAATGCCGTTGATATTTACCTCCGTAAAGCCCAGGAACTCAGTCTGCCTTATGTCCTTCTTGATGCCGGCAAGCGTAGGCATAAATGAGGTGCTATAACTATCGTAGAAACTGCCTAGAATTGAGTTCGTTGAGCGCAACGTTGGCTGGTCAACAAGGGCATTGTAGAGCGCGTCCTTGTCCCACCAGCGATGTATCAGAGAATCCCCGCCATACACAATGCTATCACCAATTGTCTCGTATGCCTGGGTTTTATTGAAGCTATCCACCTTGCCCGCGCCATCGCAAACGGTGCAATTTAATGAGTCTAAATATGAGTTTACTTCATCAAAACGAATTGAAGTCCCAGAAATATTATTGCTCGTAAATGCTGGTGGGTTTAGTTCAGGTCCTCCATTATCTCTTAGAAGTATTGAGTCGGACGCTACAGCTACTGTGTAATAAGTTCGTGCATATGCATCAAAGCTATTCCCAACCCACCTGTTATCAAAAGTAATATGCACCACGCCAGTATAGAAACCTATACCACCCACTCGGCCATCATTTGAAACGCTTAGGCCAACTTCCCCATTGGACATCGTATTTGTTGCAACAAAGGAAAAGAAGTTCTGTCCCTCGAACTGAATGCCTCGGCCCATGCTATCCACCGTATTGCACTGCACTAAACTGCTAGGGCTTATCTGCGACCAGATGCCCACCGTGCTGTCTTTGTCGTTATTGCCGCCCATTGCATCGTTACAATATACCGAGCTATTAGGGCTATTGGCGTAATAAATACCAGTGGGTATAAGGTAGTTGCTCTGGTAGCGCAACTTGATATTGTTGTCGAAAATCTGGCTACGCGGTGTGTTGCGTACGGACAAGGCATGGGTATAGTTATCAATGTTATTGCGACTAAACTCAACAGGGGCCGTTTGGGGGTTAGTAAGGGTATGAGAATTTGCAATACCATACCCGAAACGGAGACCTGCATCGGCTGTGTCCCATAGCAACGTGTTTTCCCGCACTTCTATTCGGGTAGAGTTGTCCAGCAGATAAACGCCGAACAGTGGCCTACCGCCTATGCCGTTGTTGCTGATGTTGATGCGGCTAGTGGTATCAACCGAAGTAGGTATTTGGTTTTCGACCCTTATGCCCATACTGTAGCTGGGCAAAGTAAGCTCGTTACAGTATACGATGTTGTTCTCAATTACAGCCTCCCTAACCTTTGCGATATCAATTCCGATACGGGACGAGAAAACCCAGTTGTACTTATTATGGCCGATATTTATATTATCAACATTTCGGGCAAAAATACCATACTCTGACTGCGTGGTGCCGAACAGCCCCGCACCTACATTGCCGATAAGGTTATTGTCGATGTACACCGTTTCTGAATGGTTGATTTTGATTATGGTATCTGCACCGTGAAACGAATTGGTAGCCAAGGCATAATCGCCTATGCTAACTTGCCAAATGCTATCAACCTCTATACCTACTATCGCTTGGGTACGACTTGCATAAGGAGGAAGAAGGTTGCCAGAACTTGTCGATTGGGCATGGTCAAGAATTAGCGGAGCGACATTACCGTAACTGCGCACAACCATGTGCTTATAGTTGTTCGTCAGCAGGCTAGAGTCCACTATGATCCTTCCGCCATCCTCAGAAACCAATGCGTTCTTAGCATCCCGCACTATCGAACTGTCGGTCAATATCACACTTCCAAGACTGTCATAGGTGCTGCTCACGTATATACCGTCCCACATGGTATCGCAGCCAGCCTGCAACAATGAGTTCTCTATTGTTAGCGTCTTGCCTGGTTGAATAACCATCTTTGCATCGATGCCCATACGTATGTTCGGCGAGTTGCGGATGGTATAGTCTTGGTCGATGTTCAATGTGCCGTTGAAAACGATTTCAGAAGAGGTTTCCAATACGCCCGTACTGCTTGTGTATGTTGTATCGAAATCGATGATACTTGCTCCCCCGTATGAGATGTTGCCAGTGGCAGTGGGGGCGAAGCAACATTTTCCGACATCCAGGGTAACGGGAAGGCTCCGGCAGCCGTTGGAACTATCCATAGTAAGCGTAATTGCACCGCCTGAAAGATTTGCCCAATCAACGCTAACATGAGAGCCCGTGTCGGGTGTTACGGTACTAGGTGCGTCCACTTCCCAATAATAGCCGTTGCCCGGCGATGCGTTGGCCACAAAGTAATCCTGTAGGTTGCTCGTGTCGCAGAAGGCTGTTGGGCCTGAAATTGAGGGTGTGGGAATCGGAACTAATACATTGATTGTAAGAGTGTCAGATGAGTAATAGTAAAGCGTATCTCTAATGAACAACGTGATGGGATATATACTTAACCCCCCTTCTAGTATTACAGATGTATTTGGATCATGATAAACTGCACTGTTGGTACTAGCCGCCTCATTGCCATCAAATGACCAAGTTATTTCCGGTGAAATGCAAGGGGAATTCACAGATAACGATACTTCGATTGAGGTATCACTCAAGCACAATACATTGTAGGAAAAGTTTGCTTCATTCCCATCTACTATAAACAATGTATCACTGGAGGACCTCTGACATAGGCCATTTTGGCCCATTGTCATAAATCTATCGTCTGTATATTCATCTTGACAATAGGTACTTGAATTAAATATAGTTGGGTCCCAAGTCCCAGAAGTTGCATATGTTGTGGCTCCACAGTAACCAATCCTGTCATTTATATCATACTGTGCAAAAAAATCTCCACTTCGCAGTAGCCCTCCATCTTGATATACGTTGCAGTTCAAGCAATCTACGAAAACTTGGCCAAAGCACATGGACGTAGTATCTTTACTAAATCGAATAGGCTCATTATGCCATACGTAAAATTTGATAGTATCTGAGGAAGGGCTCACTTTAGTCCATGTACCCAGAGTCGTATCATAACGGGTAACGTAGAAAAAATAGGCAAACATACTTGCTTCGCTTTCGCCAATAAATTTGGTAATTGAATTTACAGATGTCTGGACTGTGTCCTGGAAAAATATAATTGTGTCTCGATAGAAGTTTGTCGTACCCGGGGTAACAGGACTCCCATTTATCTTCAATATCGTAAATACGTTAACTTGATTAGGATCCGGAACAGGATCAATAAAATTTGGCTTTAGTTTGAAACAAAGGGTATCTGCACAAAAAGTTGTCGGAAAAGGTCCTGATGTAGCAGGTGGGTTTATTGAGTCAGGTGCAAATTCATAATCTTCGTATTGCCTGTGTGGCTTACTGGCTAACGGATCGGCGCAATTTGCAATCTCAATAAAAACAGATTCCTCTATAAATCCCCAAGGACGAGGAACAGTAGGAGTAAGCATGAATTCCCCACTCTGTAAATTAGTAAACTTTCCATAGTATGAACGGGTGGGTACATACCAATTGTAAGTAGAAATTATGTTTACACTGTCAGGATGACCACATGACCTCGTTAACTCGCTAAGTGCGGAACAGCTATCTTCATATATTACTAATGTGTCGAAAGATAAGCTTAAGGGTCCTATGAATTCAATGTTCAATCCATTGCTTTTAGCAGTGAACCTGAACCAAAAATCGCTACCTGCTGTCATTAAAACATCTTCAGGTGTTGCAAAATTATCCAGATCGACTGCATCGGCACAAGTCAGACCAGTATTTCCACCATAGGTACTTCGGTTGCGACTGGTGTTATCCACAAGAGTAATAAAACTAGCTCTGCCGTCCAAGGGCAGCACCAAATTTCCAACCGCGATATTTTTTGCACTCGCATCAATTGTTCCCAGCAGTTCGCCCCAGTGCTGCTCGTTGTATACCTGTGCTTTCAGGTTGGCCTCGGTGGCGCTTATGCCCGATAGGTCGGCGGCGGTGTAGCTTAGCTCAAGGTCAAAAATCGGCGA
>JAIXOI010000031.1 GCA_027486795.1 Sphingobacteriales bacterium
TGATGGTGCACGGTATGCAGCCCGTTGTTGAACATAAAGAAGTTGAGCGAGCCGATAATATTGCGAGAGTGGTTCCATTTCGATTCCTCGTCGGCATGCACGTGCTGTATGTAGTTGAATATCAATACCATGAAAACTGAAAACTGTTGGGGAAGAACAACATAAATAAGCGCCTTCTTCCAATCCAAAATTAACCAAAAGGCCAACCACAAAACCAAAACCACGATTTGCGAAATGGCCGCGCGAAATTTTTTCGGGTTTTTCGCTTTTACTTCCTTAAGGTACTGCGCTAAAGCGCTTTGTTGAAAGTAACCACTGATAGAAGGGTAGGAAATGAAGGTAAAAAAGTTATTAGCCTCTGTAAAACGGTAGGTTTTGGTGTAGTCTTCTTCCTTATTGTTGTATTTATGGTGGTTGCGGTTGTGGGTAGGTATCCAAGCAAAAGTCGGGAAACCATAAAACACGCTTATCCAGTATTCGCTTATGAGGTTTAGCGTATCGTTTTTCCAAATGGGAAGGTGATTGTGGTTGTGGGCAATTACCGATACCGTAACCGATAGGTAAAGATAGAATAGGTATAGCGGCCAAACTATTTCACCAAGGTACCATTGTAGGGCAAAACAAACAGTAATCATAAATGCCCAGAGAAGGGTCTTTCGGTCGGCTTTGTAACGTAGCATTAAGCAGAAATTGTTGGTAGTGGTGCTCGCCTGAATATACAGTAGCTACAATAATACGGATAACTAGGTATATTCCGTATCAAGAACCGCTCAACGATTTCCCATATTTTTTTATTGCAAGCAAGGCGTATAAAAGATATTGTAATGTTTTTGCCGTGTTTGCACTACCCCGCAATAAACAACAAAGGGGACTTTGCAACATAAGTTAATGCTCCCTCAAATGGTTTTTTAAAGGTATATTGTTCGATAGAGCCATTGCAAGCAGCTTTGTTAATGACAAATGAAACAATATTGATCATTGGGGTATGCTTTGCTTGTATTGGGTTTAAATGCTCTTAAATTGCGTTGCAGCCTTTTCACAACTTTGCGCTATGTTTGTAACAACACCAACCCTAAAACCATGCGCTACAAGTTAAGCGAGCAATTTCCTAAAAAGAGAGCATTTATTACAGGCGCTGGGTCTGGTTTGGGCCGTGCCTTGGCGCTGGCCCTAGCTGCCGACGGCTGGAAACTAGGCGTAGCCGATATTAGGCAGCAGCGGTTGGAGGAAGTATGCTCTTTGATAGAGGAGCTGGGCGGACAAGCATTTCCTTTTGGACTTGATGTAAGCGATAAAGATGATTATGCAAGGGTTGCAAAGGATATGACGGGCCATGTTGGCATCGATTTGCTGATAAATAATGCTGGGGTAGGCGATGGTGGCCCGTTTGTTGACTATAGCTTGGCCAACTGGGATTGGATAGTGGGCATTAACCAAATGGGGGTTATATACGGTACCAAGTATTTTTTGCCGGGAATGATACAGCAGGGTGGTGGCCACATTATTAACATTGCCAGTGCCGCTGGGTTTAGCAATGCGCCCATGATGGCCTCTTACAACGCAACCAAAGCAGCGGTAATTTCACTCAGTGAAACATTGTATGTTGAGTTGAAGCCCAATAATATTAAAGTGTCTGTTGTGATGCCATTGTTCTTTAAAACGAACATAATGGAAAGCAGCACGGCATCAGAAGAAATCAAGCATGTCTCCAATTTGCTTGTGGCAACCTCAAATCTTGAGGCCGAAACAGTTGCTCATAAACTGCTTACTGAGGCTGGGCAGGGCAAGTTCCGAATTTACGCCCCTTGGCAGTCAAGAGCCTTGCATTGGTTTAGCCGTATGTTCCCAAATTTGTTTTTGAAAGTGAAAATTATGGGCGGCAAAAACCGGGAACAATTTGAGCAACGGCTGGAGAAAAAATACGCTAAAATGAAGGGAAAAGGTTAATCTGAAACTGAATCAATTTGAAAATTGAAAAAGGGCGAACCCATTCATTTTCAAATTAGCACATTCTCAAATTTTCAAATTATTTTTTTGCCAGTGCTTTTATCTGGTCTTCCAGAATGTACTCGTCGCCTTCGCTGTAGCCAGTGTGTGAGTGCACAATGCTGCCGGTTTTGTCGAGCAACAAGGTATATGGTGGCGCTTGAAAGTTTAGGGCGCGTTTCAAATCTTGGTTTGCATCTAGTAGTATAGTATAACTCCAGCTGCGGCCATCTACATAGGTTTTCACTTTGGCGGTGTTTCGGCTATCGTCAATTGATATGGCAATAATTTGTACGTTATAGTCTTTCTTCCAATCGGGATATAGTTCGGCAATATTGTTCAGTTCCAGCTTACAAGGGCCGCACCAAGTTGCCCAAAAGTTGATAACGGTAATTTTGCCGGTTCCTATGGCATCCAATATTTTTACTTTTTTACCATCAAGGGTACTCACCTCAATATTGGGTACCTTTTTATCGGTAAACAATTTTTTTACCTGCGCTACCGCAATGGTTGTGAGCAATAAGGCAATAATGAATATTGTAGCGGTGCGTTTCATAATTTATTGTTTTTCTGTAACATTAGTACTCAAATGTTAGGCCAACTTTCGCAATTCCTTAATAAATGTCGAATTTAGCCACGGTGCAATAAAGTTAGTTATTAGTTACCGTTTATCCATACCGCCTGCATGTTACTTATGTTACGTTTTTTTATCGCCGGATGGCTTATCCTGTTGCTATCGCTGAGCGCTGTTGCTCAAGGTAACTTTTTTGGGGGCATACAAACCGGTACCGATTTTTTTATCAGGGATAGCACCATTGGTGCTTCTAATACGCCCCACTACGACAACTTAAAAACCGGCAGCAATATTTGGTTTGATTTGAACTACGCCAACAACGACCTGCAGTTGGATGCCGGTGTACGAATGGATTTTTTCTTGAACAGTAACTTGCACAACCCAGGTACACCATACAATGCGCTGGGGGTTGGGAGGTTTTATGTTCGCAAAAAATTCAAGGATTTAGAAATCATGGCCGGCCACTTTTATGATCAAATTGGCACTGGCATTATCTTCCGCTCCTACGAAGACCGTTTTTTGGGTATCGACAATGCCTTGTTAGGCGGCCATGTAAAGTACAATTTGTTTGATAAGGTATCGGTGCGGGCCTTTGCAGGAGTGCAGAAAGACAGGTTGAAGCTACACCGCCCGGTAATACAAGGCTTTGCCTTGGAGTCGGAATTGAAATTTGGAGACCACGTGCAGCTATTGCCAGGTGCCGGATTGGTAAACAGAACCATTGACCAAGAAAGCATGGACTTTATAGTGGGTGCTATTGAAACCTACGATACCAGTCAGCGCTTTGTGCCTAAGTACAACACCTATGCGTTAAGTGTATACAACACGTTAAATGTTGGCAAAGTAAGCTGGTATGTTGAGGCAGCCTACAAAAGCCACGAAGCCATACCCGACTTTGTAGGTACTTTAATTGATAAGCCAGGCAATGTGGTTTTTACTACCCTTACCTATTCTACCAAAGGCTTTGGTGTTACAGGGCAGTTTAAGCGCACCGAGAACTTTGTGCTGCGCACTAGCCCCAATGAGATATTGCTAAACGGCATGGTAAGTTATATACCGCCCACGGCCAAGCAAAACTCATTGCGCCTGCTATCAAGATACAATGCGGCCAGCCAGCAGTTGGAAGAGCTGAGCTACAGCCTTGACGTAACCATGACCCCCAAAGATGGGCATGTGGTAAACTTGAACTACAGCGAAGTAAGGTTGTTTAACAACGAATTGCTTTTTAGGGAAGTTTATGGCGACTACGAATGGCGTATAAACAAAAAATTCAGGTTAGAGCTCGGTTTCCAATACTTGGTATACAACCAGTTGTTTTACGAAGGCGAATCGTATAACGAAAAGAGCAGCGCGGTGGCGTACACGCCTTTTGCCGAGTTGGTTTGGAAGGTAAACCGTAAGCATGCATTGCGCTTTGAGGTGCAGCAGCAAACCAATGATGGCGACTACGGTAGCTGGGTATATGGATTGGTAGAGTATTCAATGGCGCCATGGTTTTCTATTGCAGTAAGCGATATGTACAACTATGGGCCGAATCCGGGCAGGGTAGATAAGGACCAACATTACTATTCGGTATTGGCTGCCTTCCGCAAAGACCAGCTTCGTTTTTCGGCGGGCTTTGTGCGCCAAGTGGCAGGCGTGGTTTGCACAGGCGGCATTTGCCGTTTCGAACCAGCTTTCAATGGTGTGCGTTTAACCTTCAATACAACCTTTTGATGGGTATCTTAAGTCTTCATAGCATGAATCGTGCAATTACCGTATCTCTTTTCGCGCTGTTGATTGCGCTGGTATCTTCCTCTTGCGAGGAGATTGGCCCAAACATAGATTTGGGTGGCCCAGGCCGTGATGCTACCTTGGCCGATACTACCTATGTGGCAGCCACCGTTGAGGCCCCGCAAACCAAAAATGTGCTACTTGAAGATTTTACGGGCGTGCGCTGCAAAAACTGCCCGCTGGGCGCTGCACAGGCCACAAGCCTGCTTGCGTTGTATCCTGAGAGGTTGATAGTTATTGCGCAGCATAGTCAGTTTTTGAATCAACCCTACGCTGGAGAGCCCGATTTGCGCATCGACGAATCGCAGGATATTGAAACCATGTTGGCGCCGGTATTGGGCAAACCCAGCGGTGCAATTGATAGGCGCATTTTTCCGGGCGAATCGGTAATACTGCAAGCAAGCGTAAACAAGTGGGCCAACCTTACTACTCAGGCACTAACTGAAACTACACCAGTAAATATATATATTGACAGAAATTGGAACAGCACCACTAGAAACCTTACCGTAACCGTAACGGTGCACTACACCGGCACCGAAACTGGGGAAAATAGGCTGTCGGTGTTTTTACTGGAGGATAATATTGTGGCCGCGCAGTTGCAGCCCGATGATGAAATTGACAGTAACTACGTGCAGCGCCACGTATTGCGCCAAATGTTTACGCGCTTTAACGGCGAGTTGCTGGTAGGCAGCAAAACCCCAGGTACTGTGTTTGTGAAGGGCTTTATTATTGAGGGCATAGATGCCGCATACAATGCCAATGAACTGGAAATAGTAGCCACGGTTTCGCGCTCTGCCGGTAGCTTTCAGGTGTTACAAGCCGTGGGCGAAAAGGTGGTGCAATAAGAAGACACAAGACACAAGACACAACCTGCCTGCCGGCAGGCAGGGACACAAGACACAAGACACAAGACACAAGACACAAGACACAAGACACAAGACACAAGACACAAGACACAAGAATAGTTTGCTGTTTCTAAATAGTTCAATTTTCTCATTTTTTACGTTGGGTGCACATACTGCTTCCTTTTAGAACAATTAATATATTTTGTCATTTTAGATAAATAAGCAAGGTCTTGTGTCTTGTGTCTTGTATCTTGTGTCTAAATTGTACAAAATGAACGACCTTCCCCGCTGGTATGTTATTACCCTTACGATACTCGTTATATTGTTGGCTGTTTATTTCTTTGGAAATGTTATAGCATATTTATTGGTTGCCGGCTTGCTCTCTTTTGCTGGGCGGCCAATAATGCGATTTCTCGACAAGCGTAAAATAAAGGGGCGTAGCTTGCCTAACGCTGTTTCTGCTATCATCACCATATTCGTAATGATTGTAAGCCTGCTTTTGGTATTGGCCATATTTGTGCCTCTTATTGCCATGCAAGTAAACCAAGTAGCCAATACCGATATGGGTGAGTTAGCCATAAAGTTGCAACCCACCATAGTTTGGGCGCAAGAGTTGTTAACCAAAATGGGCATTGCCAGCTTCGAAGAGCAATCGTTATCCGATTATTTATTGGAGAAAGTTAAGAATGTTATGAGCTTGGGCTTTGTGTCGGGGTTTGTAAACAATATATTCGGTGTGTTAGGCAGCATCGGCATTGCCTTTGCTTCCACGGTTTTTATACTATTTTTTTTCCTAAAGGATAGGTATCTTTTTCAGCGGATATTGATACTCATGGTGGCCGACCAATATGAAGCCAAAGTTTTAAAAGCCATTGATAAAACCAATGATATGCTCACGCGGTACATACTGGGTATATTGCTGCAGCTTTCATGCAACTTTGCCTTTTTAGCCATAATACTGGGTTTACTGGGCATCCACAGCTTTTTGTTAATAGCCTTGCTAGGCGCGGTGCTCAATATAATCCCATATTTGGGTCCGTTTATTGGTATGGCACTGGGTTTGTCTATTGCCATTACGGGCAACTTAGATATGAATTTTGGCACGGAGCTTTTACCCCTTGTGTTAAAAGTAACACTCACCTTTGGCTTCAACCAAATGTTTGATAATTACTTCCTTACACCCGTAATTTTCTCTAAAAGTGCCCATGCCCATCCGCTCGAAATTTTTGTCGTAATACTAGCTGCTGGCACTATAGGTGGCATTGGTGCCATGATAATTGCCATACCGGCTTTTACGGTATTCAGGGTTGTTGGTAAGGAGTTTTTTAGCGATAGCAAGTTTATGAAAGCGCTTACTAAGGATGTCTAAATTTATCCGTTCATGCGCCCAATTCCTTACCTTTGCGCAATGGATACCAATAAGTATGCGGCGCGGGGCGTTTCGTCTCAAAAAGAAGATGTACACGAAGCCATCAAACATCTCGACAAGGGCTTATTCCCCAATGCTTTTTGCAAAATTCTGCCTGATTTGGCAGCTGGCTCGCCTGAGCATTGCAACATTATGCACGCTGATACCGCAGGTACTAAAACCAGCTTAGCCTACCTTTACTGGCGCGAAACTGGCGATATGACCGTGTGGCGCGGCATAGTTCAAGATTCGTTGATTATGAACATTGACGACCTTATTTGCGTGGGCGCCATTGATAATATCATCGTATCGAGCACCATAGGGCGTAACAAGAATCTTGTAACTGGTGACGTAATTGCGGCATTGATTAACGGCTGTACCGATCTGATTGCCGACCTAGCCAAAATGGGCGTAACATTGCACTTGGCCGGTGGCGAAACCGCCGATGTGGGCGATATTGTGCGCACGTTAGATGTTGGCTACACGGCTTTTGCCCGTATGGCCCGTAAAGATGTATTGGAAGTAAATATTAAGCCTAGAAACGTAATTGTAGGTTTTGCCAGCTATGGTCAAGCTACTTATGAAAGTGAATACAACGGTGGAATGGGCAGCAACGGCCTTACCAGTGCCCGCCACGATGTGCTTGGCCACTACCTTGCCGAAAAATACCCAGAGAGTTTTGACCCGAACGTGCCAATTGAATTGGTATACGCGGGTACCAAAAAACTTACTGATATAGAGCCAGAAACGGGGCTGCCTGTTGGCAAACTAATTCTATCGCCAACCCGCACTTACGCGCCAGTGGTAAAGCAAGCACTGGAGCAATTCCGCAGTCATATACACGGCATGATACATTGTAGTGGTGGCGCGCAAACCAAAGTAATGAAGTTTGCACACGGCGTACACATCATTAAAGACAACCTATTACCAGTGCCATCGCTGTTCCGCATGATACAGCAAGAAAGTTGCACTAGTTGGCGCGAGATGTACGAGGTGTTCAATATGGGTCACCGTTTGGAGATGTATGTTGACGAGGCAGCAGCAGAAGGCTTAATAGCTATTGCCAAATCATTCAACATCGATGCACAAGTAGTTGGTAGGGTAGAGGCTTCAGATAGCACCAAGCTTACCATCAATAGCCCTTATGGAGTTTTTAAATGGTAAACGGTTAGCGATTGCCATGCACTGCAATAAATGCCTCGGTCTCTTTCCACATCAGTTCAGATACCTGATTTTTTAGGGCATCTACATCGTCAAGGCTAAGGCCTTTGGTGGGTATTGGCTTTAGAAACTTGCTATACAATTTGCCCGGGCTCAACAGAAACGTCTTTTGAGGCGATATTTTATCTACGTTTAGCAGCACCACAGGTATAATAGGCACCTGTGTTTCGATGGCTATACGGAACGCGCCATCGTAAAACTCTTTCAGTGGCTTATTGGTGCGGTTCCGCGTACCTTCCGGAAAAATCAAAGGGCTAATGCCTTCATCGTCCATCAATTTTTTGAGCGTTTCAACCCCTTTTTTGCGGCTTTCGGC
Organism: Sphingobacteriales bacterium; assembly: GCA_027486795.1. GTDB lineage: Bacteria > Bacteroidota > Bacteroidia > Chitinophagales > CAIOSU01 > CAIOSU01. The sequence continues at coordinate 8,124 of JAIXOI010000031.1, forward strand.
ACTGCTCCTATCAATCATGATTAACGCATTGCGAAACAGAAAGCCGATGATAGGTATCTCGCCCAGCTCTTTTTTGCTAAGCGGGCGGTAGTTTACATCCTTTAGTGATGCAGGCAGTATAAACAAATCAGCAATGCCTCGGTGGTTTACGCAGATGACGTAGTTGCTTTGGGCATCAAAGTTTTCTTTGCCACTTACATCATAGCGCACCCCATTAATGGCACCCCAAACCTTAGCATACCGATAGCTCCATCCCAGCATTTTCTGCACCTTCTTTTCTTTGGCAAATGCCATTATCAAGGCATAAATAACCACGCAAACCATACCCAACAATAAAAAGGTGAGGTAAGCCCAAACGGTATAAGGTAAGAGTAAGGTGTAGCGCAGGAGCTTCAAATGGTCGGGTTTATTTTACTAAATTTAGCGCAAGAAATTTGTTTATGGAAAATTGGAAGCATGAATTTGCTGCAGTAAATGGCATAAAACTGCACTACGTAACACAAGGCGAAGGTAAATTGTTGATTTTAATGCACGGCTTTCCGGAGTTTTGGTATAGCTGGCGTCAGCAAATACCTGTCTTGGCCGAAGCGGGTTACAAAGTAGTGGCCGTGGATATGCGCGGCTATAACCAAAGCGATAAACCCGTAGGTGTGAAACACTATACCAGTAACACTTTGGCGCTTGATATTAAAGAGTTGATAGGGCATTTGTGCTACGAAAAAGCCTATGTTGTGGGTCACGATTGGGGCGGAGGTATTGCTTGGCAATTGGCCATTAATCACCCGGAAGTAATAGATAAATTGGCGGTGTTGAACTGCCCTTTGCCCATTATTTTGCAACAGAATCTATACTCCAATTTTGCCCAGTTCCGCAAGAGCTGGTACATGTTCCTGTTCCAGATACCGGGCTTGGCCGAGCGCGGCATGAATCGCGATTTGTTGAAATTCTTCCAAAAGGCATTCCGTGGTTGGTCGCACAATAAGGCTGCCTTTACCGATGAGGTGCTACAAAAGTACGTAGAAGCCTTTACTGGTCCGTATGCGCTTACTGGGCCCATAAACTACTACCGCGCCGCGTTGCATGGGGCTTTCGGCGGTAGCAATAAGCCCAAGGGCCTTATAATGGTTGATACGTTGCTTATTTGGGGCGAAGATGACAAGGCCCTCGGCAAAGAACTAACGTACGATATCCATAAATATATGGGCAAGAGTTTTGAGATAAAGTACATAAAAGACAGCAGCCACTGGGTGCAACAAGATGCCCCCGAACTGGTGAATGAGTATTTGATTGAGTTTTTTAAAGATTGAGTGGTGAATTTTTATTCTATTGTATTATGTTTAGTGGTCGGACGACCTGCTTCTTCAATAGGTTTTGGCTACCATTAAGGGAGTGCATTAACTATATTAGTCGTCAGACCACTCGTTATGAATATATTTATTGATTTTTTGCAAATTGAGTGGTCTGACGACTACGTTGAGCAAAGAGATAGGTTTTAAATGACGAGTATAATTTGTTATTGCTGTCGTCCGACCACTAAACATAACACCTAACATAACACCAAATTGCAACACCAATAAAGAGTATCATGCAGTTTATCGCAGGGAAAGTATATCATGTTTACAACCGGGGCAATAATAGCCAGTGCATCTATTTATCTAAAGCCAACTACCTATATTTTCTTAGTAAGGTTCAAAAAATGCTGATACCAGATTGTGATATTTTAGCTTATTGTCTAATGCCCAATCATTTCCATTTCTTAATTCAACCAAATGAAGAGGGGTGCATAATCCCTCAAACAAGCAAGGGAGATAAAATACAATCTCTATCTCGTAATATTGGTGTCTTACAGAGTTCTTATACGCGAGCAATTCAAAAACAAGAGGGAATAAAGGGTTCTCTTTTTCAACAGAAAACCAAGGCTAAAATGCTTGAGCCCTCCAAATGGCCAGGTAAAAATACCGTGGCTACATGTTTGCATTACATCCATCAGAATCCCCTTAAGGCAGGTTTAGTGACCAAATTAGAGGATTGGGAATATTCATCTTTTCAGGATTTTGCCCAAATTAGGAATGGTAAATTATGCAATATAGAATTAGCCGTTAATTTGGCTGAGATTGATTTGCTTACATTTAGGAATGACAGCTACGGGGTTATGAGAGATGAGATTATTGAGAAAGTGATTTTTTAGTATTACGTTTAGTGGTCGGACGACCTGCTTATTTTCAAGGTCAAGGCAATCTATATTTAAATGCCTTTCCAGAAATAGTCGTCAGACCACTCGTTACGAATATGATTGTTGATCTTTTAATTGAGTGGTCTGACGACTACCTTGGGCAAAGAGATTGATTTTGGAATGACGTATACCGTTTGCTATTTCTGTCGTCCGACCACTAAACATAACACAATCCAAAACATCCAAACAAGCCCCCATGCACGGACAACTGCACCACGTTGAAATGTACGTAAAAGACCTAGCCGCTACCAAGCAGTTTTGGGGCTGGTTTTTGGGCAAATTGGGCTACCATGTCTCATCGGAGTGGCCCGATGGCGTGAGCTATATGCTAGGCGTTACCTATCTGGTGTTTGTGCAAGTAGAGCCCGAGCACTTGGATGTTCCGTACCACCGCAAAAAAGCTGGGCTCAACCACTTGGCTTTTCATGCTAAAGATAGACCCTTTGTGGACGACATAACCAAGCAACTGCGCATACGGGGCATTACTATTCTGTATGAAGACAAACACCCCTTCGCAGGCGGCCCCAATTATTACGCCGTATTTTTCGAAGACCCCGATAGAATGAAGGTTGAGCTGGTGGCTGGGTAGGGTTAGCGATATATCTCACATTGAGGGCTTCCTTATTTGCCCCAATTCATATGACCACAAAAAACAAAGCCGATGCTCCTAAAGAAGCATCGGCTTTACGGACAAAGATAATCCCGTATTATTCTTCCCCACCAGCGTTTAGGTAGTATGCGCCTGCAAGCACTACTTTGGTGGTGGCAAGGTCGTAGTCTTCCAGTTTCAGTATCTCTACTTCGTTGTCGTTTTGCATGCCAACGGTAGCCAATACTTTTTTGTATCCTTCAGGGGTGGAAATAAAAGCATAAAACTTACCCGCTTGTTCTACTATACCTTCACGGCTAAGTGTTTTGGTCTTTTTGATACCCGTATAAATGGTGGTTTGTACAAAATTGCCGGGCAGCAAGGCAATGTCCTCCTTATCCAAGTGCCCGTGCATGTTTACGGCTTTGGTGTTGTCGTCAATTTTTTGACCCACTAGGTGTATCACACCACCCAGTTTCTCGGTTTTGCCGGGTAGGGTAATGTCAAATTGCTGACCTTCTTTTACCATCGGTGCATCGGCTGCAAATACCGCTATCTCAACGTGCATATGGCTTTTGTCTACTATTTCGTAAAGCAACTGGTTGGGCGCTACCAGCATGCCTTGGTTTACTTTAATTGCTGATACATGGCCTGTAAACGGCGCCCTTATACTAATAGTGGAGGTAATATCTCCTTTGCTCACAGCCTCGGGGCTTAAGCCTAGAAACCGCAGCTGCTCGCTTAGGCCAGCCACACGCGCTTTTTCGGCTAAGTAATTACTTTCGCTTTCCTCCAACAATTTGCTAGAGGTAGCATCTCCAGCTACTAGCTTTTGTTTGCGTTCAAACTCTAGTTTTAGGAAGTTGAGTTTGCCTTTGCTTTCCAAATAATCTTGCTGCACTTTAATAATGTCTTGGTGCTGAATGGTAGCCATTATCTCACCTTTCTTAATTAAGTCGCCTTCCAACCAACGGCCTGGGGTAACGAATCCCTGCACAGGCGAGTGTATAGAAGCAAGGTTCTGTGGTGGCAATGCCAGCACGCCATTGCAGGTAAGGGAAGTTTTTAGCTCCGTTTCAGGGATAATGCCTGTGGTAATGCCAGCATTTTTTGCCTGAGCATCGCTTAGCACAATCCAATCGGAGGTAGCCACTTCGGTATTTTCTTCTTTTGGGCTAGTGCACGATACCAAAACTAGCACCGTCAAGAGCATGATATATCTTATCATAATGATAGTAATTGTAGTTTGAGTACTTGTTGATTCAATTGAAACACTTGCTCCAGATAGGCCATGCGGAGCTGCAAGGAGGCTTGCCGGCTTTGTGCCAAACGGAAGAAGTCAATCTCGCCATTTCGGTAGGCCAGTTCGGCTGTCGATTGCATCATATCCGCCTGTTCCAACAGCATTTGCCCATCCGTTTGCAGCTGCGCATATAGCACCTTTATGTTGGTCTTCAGGTTGTCAATTTCGTTTTGATAACTCAACCCTGCGCTGGTAGCTAGGTTGCTGTACATTTCAGCATTGATAAGGTATTGTTGCTTTTTAATGGAATTGTTAAACCCCCATATTGGCAAACTCAACCCTGCTTTTAAGCCTTGAAAGCCCCTAACACCATCCGTCTGCTGGTTGAAATAGCCCGCACTTAACTCCGGGAAAAACTTTGCCATCTCTAGCTTGGCCATTTTCATAGATAGCTCGGCTTGCAGCTGCATTCCCATAGGGAACAGTGGGTTAACGGCCCCTTCGCCTGCATCTAATGGAATGGTAGCCGCGGTGTAGGTACTAGTAGGAGGGGTAAGACTATCCGTAGTTTGCAACAGGTTTTGCAACATCATCATGGCATACCTATATTGCTGCTGTGTTTTAACAAAGTTGTTGCGTGCCGTGGTGGCATTGCTTTGGGCCAAGGTTTGTTCCAACATACCTGTTTCGCCAACTTGGTATTGCAGTTTTGCTTTTTCAACCAGCTCGGTTACAATACGTAAATCTTCGGTATGCAATTGCAACAATTGGTATTGGTAAACCCAACTATGCCAAGCCAAACCCACTTGGTAATCGAGGTGTTTTAGGGTTACCTGTTGTTGGTTTTCGGCTTGAGAAAGCAATACTTGGTTGGCCTTTTTTTGTTGCACATGTGCGGCCACCGAGCCTAGGTTTTGATCCACATCCCAGTACAAATCCATTTTAGCGGTATTGAACTGGCCATATTGCATATTAGCCTGTAGGGGAGGCAATACAAAGGAGTTTTTTACGCCTTTGGTGGCAAAGTCTACTTGCAGCCCAGCATTCAAAGCCTCAGGGTTTTGTTTTCGGGCCATGTTTAGTGCCTCATCTAAGGTAAGCGGCGTTTGTGCTTGCAAGCCACCGCCCAGTAGCAATAGCAAACTAACAACTGGCACAACGTTCATGCCGCCTTTTTTACCTTTCTCGCGGCGTTCAATTACCAAATAGAGCACTGGCAGCACTAACAAAGTAAGCAGCGTAGCCGAAACCAGCCCACCGATAACCACGGTTGCTAGTGGCTTCTGTACTTCGGCACCAGCCGATGACGAGAGCGCCATTGGCATAAAGCCCAGTGCCGCCACCATGGCTGTCATTAGTACCGGCCTTAGGCGGGTTTGTGCGCCAGTGGTAATAATTGCAAACAAATCCATATCTCCTTCTTTTTTGAGTTGATTGAAATAGCTGATAAGCACAATGCCGTTGAGCACCGCCACACCAAACAGGGCAATAAACCCTACACCAGCTGATATACTGAAAGGCATGCCCCGCAGCATCAGTGCTGCTATGCCTCCAATGGCCGAGAGTGGCACAGCGGAGAAGATGAGCAAAGCATACTTAAACGAGCTAAAGGCTGCGTATAACAGCAGTAGAATTAGGAACAAGGCAACCGGCACGGCTATCATCAGCCTCGCTTTGGCATGTTCTAGGTTTTCAAATTGTCCGCCATAAGTTATTGTATATCCAGGTGGTAGCCTTAGGCCTTTGTTTAGTTGGCTTTCAATATCCGCTACCAAAGAAGCTATATCCCTGTTGCGCACATTGATGCCGATACTGATGCGCCTGCGGGCATTATCCCTCGAGATAAGCATTGGGCCTTCCACTAACTCTATGGTTGCCAATTCGGCCAAAGGTATTTTTACCCCTAGCGCCGTGGGCACCATTAGGCTGTTTAAGTCAACGGCATTTCGGTTCTGTGCTGCTAGCCTTACCACTAGCTCAAATTTGCGCTCTCCCTCAAAAACCGAGCCTGCCATCGAACCAGCATAAGCGGTCTTAATTAACTCGTTCATTTCCATTATTGATACACCGTAGTAGGCCATGCGGCTGCGGTTGTAGTTTATCATCAACTGCGGCAGGCCTTCCGTTGCTTCTACTTTTACGTCGCCCGCCCCATCAATACCTTCAATTATACTAGCGGCCTTGTGCGCCAAAATCGCTAACTCAGTCATGTCTTCGCCGTAAATTTTAACGGCAATGTCGGTCTTAGAACCCGTCATCAACTCATTAAAGCGCAATTGAATGGGCTGGGTAAATTCAAACGCCACACCTGGCAATACCGATAGTTTTTCCTTCATCATTTCCACCAACTCCTCGCGGTTATCTGTAGTGGTCCATTCGCTTTTGGGTTTCAACACTATCATTATGTCGGCATCCTCAATGGCCATTGGGTCGGTGGGCACTTCCGCAGTACCAATTTTTGATACCACATGCTTTACTTCTGGGAAGTTAGATATCAATATCTGCTCGGCTTTGGTGGATGTGGCAACGCTCTCGGACAAGGAGCTGCCAGGCTGAATGGTCATTTGCATGGCCAAGTCGCCTTCTTCAAGGGTTGGGATAAATTCGCCGCCCATGCTCATGAACCCTATAACCGACAGCACCAGCAACACCACCGCCGAAACCAATATGGCCACGGGCCGGTGCAAGGCAGCTTTCAAAACTGGCAAATACTTTCTTCGCAGAAAGCCTACAAACTTATCGGCAAAAGTGTGATGCTCTTTGATGTGTTTTTTAAGCAACAATGCGGTCATCATGGGCACATAGGTAAGCGATAGTAACAAGGCACCCAGCACCGCAAAACTCACGGTTTGTGCCATCGGACGGAACATTTTGCCTTCGATACCCTGCAGGGTCATTATCGGGATAAAGACCACTAGTATAATTAATACCCCAAATGCAGCTGAGCGGTAAATAGAGGCTGTGGACTTGATGATAATGTCGTCCATTTCATTTTGTTTCAACTGCTTGCCTACGTGATTGGTGTATAGCAAGTGAAGCACGCCTTCTACGATTATCACGGCCCCATCTACCACTATACCAAAGTCGATGGCACCCAACGACATCAGGTTGGCTGATACATCGAATATGCGCATCATGATTACAGCGAATAGCATGGAGAGCGGTATTACCGAGGCCACTATCAATCCGGCCCTAAAATTGCCGAGCATCAATACCAGCACAAATATCACTATCAGGCCACCTTCCAGCAGGTTTTTGCTTACAGTATGTATGGCCCTGTCAATAAGGTTTGAGCGATCAAGATACGGCTCTAGTTCTACTCCTTCGGGTAACGATTTTTTGACCAGGGCTATGCGCTCGTGTACATTGGCAATGGCTTCCGACGAGTTGGCACCTTTTAGCATGAGGGTAATGCCACCCACAGTTTCGCCTTTACCATCACGGGTAATGGCACCATAGCGTTGCGCCGCGCCAAACTTCACCTCGCCAATCTGGCGAATAAGGATAGGGATGCCATTAGCACTCGCTATTACTATGTTGCCAATGTCTTCTAGGGTTTTTACCAGACCCTCGGTACGGATGTAGTATGCTTTCGGGCCTTTTTCAATATAGCTACCACCAGAGTTTTGGTTGTTCTGCTTCAAGGCGTTAAATACATCATGCAGCGTGAGGCCAAAGCTGTTCAGCTTCATTGGGTCAACGGCTACTTCGTATTGTTTTAGATAGCCGCCAAAGCTGCTCACTTCTACAATACCTTTTATGCCGTTCAATTGGCGCTTCACTATCCAATCTTGAATGGTGCGCAGGTCCATGGCATCAAACTGTTCTTCGTAGCCCGGTTTTACGGCCAAGGTATATTGGTATATTTCGCCCAAGCCTGTAGTTATAGGCATCAATTCTGGCGAGCCCAAGCCATCGGGAATGTTACCCCTTGCAATGTCTATTTGTTCGCGCACCAATTGGCGCATATCTAGCATGGGTTTGCCGTCTTCAAATACAATGGTAACTACCGATAGGCCGTAGCGCGAAATGGAGCGAATCTCGGTTACGCCCTCAATATTTGCCATTACTACCTCTACGGGGTAGGTTATTAGTTGCTCCACCTCTTGCGGGGCAAGTGTTGGCGATACCGTAACCACTTGTACTTGGTTATTGGTAATATCGGGCACGGCATCCAGGGGCAGGTGGCTTACATTGTATAGCCCTATGGCTATAAGCACGGCTACCATAAGTGCTACTAAAAATTTCTGTCTTACGGAAAAGGCAATTACTGTTTCAAAAAAATTCATGGTTTTGCTGATTAAAATCTGCTAATAACCACGCCACAAGGCACGGTTTTATTCAGAATATCAGCAAACTGGGGGAGGGCGGGATATAATTAAACTGCCTGTAAAGTGGTCTTTAACGGGCAAGCCAGCCTTAGGGGTATAAATAGGCATGGCAGGTAGTTCGTAATCAGGGATGTTCAATGCGCTTGCCCAATCGGCTAACATGGCTAGAGCCATCGCAGGAATTGCAGGCGTTTCGGTAGACGAAGCGGTCAGTTCCTCTAAATCTTTAGGGGCATGGTTGCTATGGAAAGCTTGACTTAGGATTGTTACTAAGTCGGTACTGGTAACTTCACTAATCTCAATATCGGCTGCACTCAAGTGGCGATGATGTACGTGCGGCACCACGCTATGCATCAATAGCATAAACGCACTTAATAGGGCCACCGACTTCATCAAAGCTTTCATTCTAAATCTAAAGATAAGTCCTTATAAGGGTAGAAGCAATAATTTAGCAGAGGTTTTAACATAAAATAGGGATTGGATTATTGGTTTATTAACTCTTAACTTATTTGTGCTCATTAAAGTAATCAACTAACAAGCCCATTATTTTTTCAAAGTGTTTCTTCGCCAATTTATCATTCCAGCTATTATGCTCATAAATCAAATCAGATTTCAAACTGTCGATACTACCTTTCTTTTTCTTATCTAAGAACATACTCTTTTTAACCCCAAAAGCCCTATTGCTATACTCAGAATTGATGCTTCTTGTTACCAACACTAAGTTACCCATTGTATCTAACATCTTAATGCAAACTTCATTATCTGCAAATGCTGGGGTTTGGGGAGCAATATGCTCAATTGAGTTTCTTGCGGTTATTTTATAGTCTTTCCAATCCCCTAATTTGCCGAGCTTGCTTCTATAATACCATAACACAAATTCAATTTTGTAAAACCAATAGTGAGGAAATGCAGTGCCCTCGTCAAAAGGATTGTCAGTGATGCCAAATATAGCTTCAGGAGCAGGAATATATTCCAAGTAATCAGTCATTGATTGAATGGTGCGTTCAGGCAATGGAATACTCTCTGTATTTGAACTAAACAAGGTATTATCTAAGTACTTTAACCAATTAAAAGCATCAGTGAATCCTGGCTTCTCATCAATCATCCAATTGAGAAAAGGTGTTAGCCAGTATTGCGTGGTATTTTGTTGGGAATGGTACAGTATGCTTTGGAGCAAGCTTAATCCATGCAAGTCTTCCCTTTTTAATCTCCTCAAATAGTAAGTCTGTCCTCTTCGCTTTTGATTTTGCTTATAAACGTCCTTTACCATGTGCTCTTCTTTTTGGTCTCCTACCGTTATCCATTTTATCACATAGCGATCAAAGGCATATCTTACCTCAAACAATATTCTGATAAACGAAATCACTGTTTCTTCATCTAAGTAGTTAGGTTTTAGAAAGTGTTTATCGAATATATCCAACAACTCCTTTTCATTGATTCTTTTAATGTCTTCTTTCCCTTGTTTAAACAAAAATATCCTGAGCGCATGAAGCAGTAGCTGAGGAAAGCTCAATATACTTCTAACTGCTTCAAATTCATCATCAGTTGCTTCTGGATGGGGGGCGAGTTTCCTTATATTAGTATTTGGAATAGTTGAATATTTCTCCGGATTCTTGAGTACTTCACTAAGCGATAGTTCCATACTTTTATCTGTGTAATCAAATAGCCCCAATATGTCGTCTAACACAAAACCATTATAATATTTGGATGCAACATTTTGGGCTGAACCAGTTTCTAGTGCAATTATTCTCTCAAAGTAATTATCCATAACGCTACAAGCTTGCCACAGCTTGGCATATTGTTGCCTTTTGTTTACATTTTTTATAAAACTTAGCAATCGGGCTTTCAATATCTCGTGGTGCTCCAACTGAGCACCACGGTTATTTAATGCTTCAAATAGTTTATTTAAGTCGTTGGAAGGCGGAACGGTTGTTTTAACCATTTTTACATTTTCGAAAACAAACTTTGAAAATGCCTGCTTCTCTGCTTCATTGATAAGGTGCTTTTCTATGAGTTGACGGATAACATTTCTCGCTTTCCCTAGTTGAATTAAATCCGAATAATCACTGCTTGATTTATCCAGCTTGTTAGCGATTTGCCTCATACTGGTAAAATACTCAGATACGTTTTCCCTTATGGAAAACTGCAAACGCAGGTTTTTGCCATTGTACGTAAATGGAAGCAGTGCCCGTGCTATTTCATTTGACAACATCCAAAGCGTGGTGAAACGCTGCTGCCCATCAACCAAATCATACAAGTTTGGTTTCATTGTATTTGGAACTGTTATAATTCCGCCTAGGTAGTAAAGGTCTTTTCCCGAAATGTATGCTGTATGTAAATCTTCAAAAAGTGTTTTCACCTGCTCCTCCGTCCATACATACAAACGCTGATATATAGGGATATTAAACTCCCATTCCTTTTCAACTACGGTCGTAATACTAATTAACTGCGATTTTACTTTATCCATTGCATTCTACTTCTAAAATTGTTCAAGTATTCGGGGTGGCTAGCTTCTACGTTGTAAAACCCAAATACCCTTTTTATGTAGCGTTCAATCACCGAATTTTTTAACTGTCGTTTCTCATTTAAAAACTTTTTATCGCTATAAATTTCATCCACAGGTTTTACATTGCTTATAAAGCTAAAAATCTCATGGGGCAAATAAGCACTATTGATTAAATCAATGAGGTTCAGCTCAGCATTTTTCAAGCTATTTTTAACCGCTTCGCTTCTTACATAATATTTATCAAGCCTTATACTACCTATGTAATAATCAAAATATTGTATTGCTTCAAAAATCCTATCCTCTCCAAAATTATCGTAGTAAGCCACGATACACATTTGTATATAATAACGCAAATATTCCGACATATCATTTGTGTATATAACATTATAAAACTCTAGCGACTTTTGAACTGCCTGTGTTTTTGGAATATCACTATTAAAGAATAAATTAAAAATGGCGTGGTATTTTTCGGTGAAATCGAAAAAGTTTTGGCCTTTGTATATCGGTTGCCTTATAGCAAAAGGATAATCAATGATGGACATTGCCTTTTCGCTAGCGATAAAGTTCAATGTCAAGTTGTCTAGCACGATTTCTTGAAAACGCATGTTATTGCTATTGGGAAACAGTCTAAATCTCTCATCGTTTCCGGATTGGTATGTGTTTTTTTGAAACTCCCCCAATACATTGTTTTTATATGGATATGGGAAAGTTGTTTGGCCTTTCCACCTTCTTATCTTAAATAATATCTCATTAAACAGGTGCTTAAGGTCAAGCAAATGATCATCTTTTTTCTTAGCCTTGAAAGTAATGGCCTCCCAGGCTTTGGCGCGCATGGCTTGCAGCTGCTGGGGTAACGCCCTCAAATGGTATGCCTTCAGGTAATCATCTACTCCTAGGCTTACCCCTCTGTTGTTTTGCGAATCAAAAAATGTGAAGGCGTGATCTTGATTGTCGCTTACAATTAATGTAAAGTCCAACTTGCTAAAAATTTCTGCTTTCTTAAACTGTTCGAGCAGCTCTTTTTTACTATCCAAAAAGTTGAGGTTGTTTGAAATATTGTAAGCCGAAGCTATTTGATTGTAGCGCAGTTCTTGCCCGCTTAAAAGCTCTTTTTCGATTGTATGGTATATTAAGGCAAGCGTAGTAAGCCTTTGTTGACCATCTATAATTTCATAGCTGGCAGCCTCTTTGTTGTGGTATAGTAACAATGTGCCCATGTAGTATGAATGATTTGGACTTTTTTGTAGATACTCTTCCCAATCTGAAAGTAATTCAGCCACCTTTTCTTTGTTCCAAGTATAGGCGCGCTGGTAGTTGGGCACCACCATGTGAGGATACTTATTATAAATTTCAAAAAAACCATAGTTGCTTATTAACATCTCACGTAGTTGGTGTTTTATATTTGGCGGGTATTTTTGTAGCCAACCAAAAGTGCTTCGCTATTGCGTAGCAACTCATCTTCGGCTTCCATTAAATCAGCTAAGGTATCATTATTGCTTAAGCTAAATTGTGCATCATAATAATTGTAAATATTTAGCAAGATAACGAATATACAACTTGTGATAACAAATATCAGCCCAAAAAAACAAGGCCGATACCCTGGAAAGAGCATCGGCCTTGCAAAAGGAAACCCGCTATTTTATCTCAAGAACAAAAGTTCGCGATATTTTGGTAATGGCCAATATTGATCTTCCACCACTGTTTCCAAGTCGTCGGCAAAGCTGCGAATGGTGTCTAGGTGTGGTTTCACTTTCTCACAAATAGCTATTGCTTTTTCGTGGCTGTGGGTAAGCTTCTCGGTTTTGGCAAGTTCTTTCAACATGCTCGATACATGCGATTTGATGCCATTGATACCAGTTGATAGCTCTTCCAATAGCTCTTGCTGGGCTTTGTAATGTTTTGCATCAAGGCCTGCATCTTTCAAACCTAACACGTTCTCAAGCAACACGTTTTGGTAGCTTATTGCGGCAGGAATGATTTGGTTCAGGGCCATGTCGCGAAGGATTAAGGCTTCAATCTCCAATTTCTTGAAGTAAAGCTCTTGTTGTATTTCGTAGCGCGCCTCTAGCTCCGTCTCGTTCAATACACCCGATTCAGCAAAGATAGCTTTAGCCTTAGGGGTAATATAGAAATCAAGCGCATGAGGGGTAGTGGTTACGTTGTTCAAGCCACGTTTTTTGGCTTCTTTTTTCCACTCGTCGCTGTAGTTGTCGCCTTCAAACAAAATGGCTTTGCTTTCGGTAATGTACTTGCGAATGACGCGCAAAATAGCGCTGTCTTTCTTCTCGCCTTCTTTTACCAAAGCATCCACTTCGGCTTTGAATTTGATCAACTGCTGGCCCATAATCATGTTCATCACAGTCATTGGTGCAGCGCAGTTGGCAGAAGAACCTACGGCACGTATCTCAAATTTATTGCCTGTAAAGGCAAAAGGTGAGGTACGGTTACGGTCGGTGTTGTCCAACATCAAATCAGGGATGATTTTGTGGATGTCCAACTTCAAATCGGCTTTATCCATTTCATCAAAAGCACCATCGGTAATGCGTTGCTCAACTTCGTTCAATAAGTTGGTAAGCGCACCGCCAATAAATACCGAGATGATAGCTGGTGGCGCTTCGTTGGCACCCAATCGGTGGTCGTTTCCGGCACCTGCAATGGTGGCACGCAGCAAATCGCTATGCTCGTATACCGCACGTATGGTATTCACAAAAAACGTAAGGAACATCAAGTTGTTCTTCGGTGTTTTGCCAGGCGACAATAGGTTTTTGCCAGTATTGGTGCCCAAGCTCCAGTTGTTGTGCTTGCCACTACCGTTTACACCTGCAAAAGGTTTCTCGTGGAACAAGATACGCAGCTTGTGACGGCGAGCAACGCGGTCCATCAAGTCCATCAACAATTGGTTGTGGTCAACGGCCAAGTTGGCTTCCTCGTATACTGGTGCGCACTCGTATTGGCCAGGAGCCACTTCGTTGTGACGAGTTTTAACAGGAATGCCTAATTTGTGGCTCTCGGTTTCGTAGTCTACCATAAAGGCATACACACGCTCAGGTATAGAACCAAAATAGTGATCTTCCAATTGTTGGCCTTTGGCAGGACCATGACCAACAATAGTGCGGCCAGTCATTACCAAATCGGGGCGGCTATAAAACAAGGCCTCATCTACCAAGAAGTATTCTTGCTCCCAACCTAGGGTGGCCGTTACTTTGGTAATGTTTTTGTCGAAATATTTACAAACGGCAGTAGCCGCAGTATCCATGTAGTTAAGCGACTTTAGCAAAGGTGTTTTGTAATCCAACGCCTCGCCAGTGTAACTTACAAAGGCAGTTGGGATACAAAGGGTTTTGCCAGCACCAGTTTCAATAATAAAGGCAGGTGATGATGGATCCCATGCGGTGTAGCCACGAGCCTCGAACGTAGTACGTATACCACCGTTCGGGAAGCTAGAGGCATCAGGCTCTTGTTGCACCAAGGCATTGCCACTGAAAACCTCGATGCCTTTTCCGCCTTCGTGAGAGAAGAAAGTATCGTGTTTTTCGGCAGTGGCGCCAGTTAGTGGTTGAAACCAGTGGGTGTAGTGCGTGGCACCTTTGTCCAATGCCCAGGCTTGCATGCTCGATGCAATTTGGTCTGCCATGGCACGATCAATTTTCTGGCCGCTTTCTATAGATGCTTTTACACTCAAATAAGCCTCTTCAGAGAGATATTTGCGCATAGCAGCATCGCCGAAAACGTTTGTGCCAAAGTACTCAGAGATTCTTTGTTTGGGAGCATTAACTTCTACTGTAGGGCGATTCATAACCGCCTCGATGGAGTTAAAACGCATAGTGTAGGGGTTTATAGGGTTTTCCTTACGATTGATGGTGCAAATGTAGGGGTATATTTTCAAACTTTCAATAAAAAATGTCAGCTAAAGGTTCCAAAAATGCTAAAATGGGCATGATGATTGCCTAAATTTTTTCTGGAACGTCGTTTTTTGAGAGAAATTATTTGGCGAATCACTCTTTGTTATGTATGTGGGTTTTAATAAATTGTTAAGATCGCAAAAAGGGAGTTGTCTGATGCATTTGCCTAGGCGGTATTAACCATAAATTTGGCAGGAGTTATTCAATGACAATATCATAATGTGCCAGCAGCCCGGGTAGGCCATAGGTAGTGAAACGGGCCTTTTTAAGGTTGTTGGTTTCTGGGTTGATGATGAAGTTGTAAGCTGTGCGCAGGTCGGCACCTTTGAGGATGGTATTATCGAATATGACGTTCTCCAAATCGCAGTTATCGAAATTGGCGTTCGTAAGGTCGCATTCAGCAAAGTCGGTACCCTTTAGTATGCAGGATACAAAGTCGGTGCCTTTAAGTTTGCATTTATGAAAACTGGTGCTTTCCATGTTGCAGTGCATAAATGATAGGCTGAAAGCAAATGTGCGGCATTTACTAAAATCGAAGCCAGTGAGTTTGCAATCTTTGAAAACGACATCTTGCATAGCGGCATCCGAGGAGATGGCCAGTGATAAATTGCACTGTTCAAAAATGCAATCGATAAACGAGATGCTAGTAAGGTTGGCATACGACAAGTCGCAGTTGCGAAAACGGCACGCCTCATAGCGCGTCGCATGATTAAGTGCTCGGGCTTTTTCTATCGTCTCATCGTGGATAGTCATGGAGCAAAGATACTAACCAGACACAAGACACCAGACACAAGACACAAGACACCAGACACCAGACACAAGACACAAGACACAAGACACAAGACACAAGACACAAGACACAAGACACAAGACACAAGACACAAGACACAAGACACAAGACACA
>JAIXOI010000037.1 GCA_027486795.1 Sphingobacteriales bacterium
CTACTGGCGCAACAGGTGCAACAGGTACTGCTGGAACTGCGGGTGCAACGGGTGCCACAGGCGCTACGGGTACAACAGGTACTGCTGGAACTGCGGGTGCAACGGGTGCTACTGGCGCTACGGGTGCAACAGGTACTGCTGGAACTAACGGTGCCGCTGGCGCAACGGGACCAACAGGTGCTACTGGAACTGCTGGTACTAATGGTGCCACTGGCGCAACAGGTGCTACTGGCGCTACAGGTGCAACAGGTACTGCTGGAACTGCGGGTGCAACGGGTGCCACAGGCGCTACGGGTACAACAGGAACAGCTGGAACTGCAGGGGCAACGGGTGCCACTGGCGCAACTGGAGCAACAGGTGCAACTGGCGCTACGGGTGCAACAGGTACAGGTGTGGCAGGCGCAACTGGAGCAACTGGTGCAACAGGACCTACTGGTTCAGGATCGGGTTTTTCAAACGGCACGGCTGCTGGCAACACCACCTATTGGGATGGAAGTGCTTGGGTAGTTAACAGCAACAACATATACAACAATGGCAGTAATGTGGGCATTAATAACGCAGCACCGTCTTCCAAACTTTCAGTAGGTGGCGATATTAATATACGCATCGATAGTAGCATTCGAGCAGCTGATACTATTATTCTGCGCGCACCAAGAACCAGTCTTGTAGTTGGTAAACTAGCTGGCAGAACTTTAACAACAGGCGCTAACAACGTATTCGCTGGTTACAATGCTGGCGCAGCTACAGTAACTGCCCCAGGTAATAGCTTTTTTGGCTCACAAGCGGGTAACAAGAGCACTGGCGCAAACAATACTTTCATTGGCTATTTATCGGGCAACAGCAACATTGCCGGCAATTTCAATACTGCGTTAGGCTATAGGGCTGGTCAAGCAAACGTTTCAGGGAACCAAGGTTTGTTTATCGGGGCAGACGCAGGCTTTTCTGACGCTGCCGTTTCCTTGTCTACCTATATTGGTTATCAATCAGGGTATTTCACCAATGGCGGCGATGGTAAAAACCAATTTGTGGGATACCAAGCTGGATACAACAACTTAACTGGGGGCAATAATGTTTTCCATGGTTATCGCGCAGGCTATAGCAATGGCATCGGCAATTTCAACGTATTTGAAGGGGGAGAATCTGGATATAATAACACTAGCGGAGAATTTAACTCTTTCAATGGTTACCGTGCAGGCTATAGCAACAATACTGGCAGCAACAATAGTTTTTTTGGATATCAAGCGGGATCAGCCAATACATTAGGAAATTTCGGCGTAGCTATCGGACATAATGCTGGTGGAGGTGCCAGCCCATCCAACCTGTTTGGCGATGGATGTACTTTTGTTGGCGGCAATACCGACTTAAGCACCAACGGACTTACTAATGCAGGTGCTTTTGGTTACTTAACCTCCATAAATGCTTCGGATAAAATTAGGATAGGCAATACGGGAGTTTCCGTTGTTGAAACACAAACCGCCTTTACTGTTATTAGCGACAAGCGTTTCAAATTCAATGTAAAACCTAATGTACCTGGCCTGAGTTTCATTACTTTGCTTAATCCGGTTACTTATAACTTTGATAATGGCGCTTACTTAGAGCATATAGGCCAACTTAACAAACTAAAAGCTGACATTGCCAAAACTGAGGATCCTGCTCAAAAAGAAAGCCTAAACAAGCAGTTGGAACAGATGTTAGAAGACCATGGTATTGAAACTGGTTTCTTGGCTCAAGATGTTGAGGCCGCGGCAATCGAGGCAAACTTTGACTTTAACGGCGTTTATAAGCCGCAAAACGAAACTGATACTTATGCCCTAGATTACAGCAAATTTGTAGTGCCATTGGTGCAGTCCGTTAAAGAACTTAACGAAATGCTGCAAAAACAGCAGCTACTAATTGAGCAACTGCAAAAAGAAATAGACCTACTGAAAAATAAGTAAGGCTAGCTTTTAAATAACTTGGTGCTTAGGATAACTATATATCCTAAAATGGCAGGTATAACCAAGTTTATCAGCCAAAGGCTAAATGACGAAACAACCACTTGCTCTATTTGTGAGGTATAGCCAGCAAACACAAATAGGGCAAGGTTTCCCCTTATGCCAAGATCAATTATAGCTATATTAGGTATCGAACTCTGAAACAAGAAAAAAGTGGCTATCAATGCTAAGCCATGTGTTATACTAACATCAACATCAAAGGCATAGAGCAGCAATAAAAATTGAACTGCGTAAACACCATAACGCACGGCGGCTAGCAACAATACCACGCTTAGTTCCTTAATACTAAAGTCAATAAGTGTTAGCCATCTGCTTTGATACTTTACCAGCCAAGTTACCTTTCCTAAAAAAGCAGCAATCAAATCTAACCGAAAATATAGGAAAGTAAATATTGCTATAAAAGCCACCAAAATCAAATAAAACAGCACTTGGGATAAAATGCTATACTCTTGACCACTCGACAACCACCAAAACAATCCAATTAAACCAGCTAAAATAGTAACCCATATTTGGGCTATACTTCCTAAAATAGTTGCTTGTATGGTTTCGCTTCTTAAAGGGTCTCTAAGAAAAATAAAACGCCCACCATACTCTCCAATTCGGTTGGGAGTAAACAAAGTAAGCGTTGCGCCACTATAAATGGCCAAATACGACTTTGCAAAACTTAGCGGTTCGGCTCTATTAATCAATAGCTTCCATTTAAGTGCTTCGATACCCCAATTGACAAACATTAGTACAAACACTAACAATATTAGGTTAAAGTTTTGCCCAAAAGAGAAAGCTATTTCATTGATTACCTGTGTAATATCATCACGCTTAGCAATTTGCCAATATAGTGTTGCAAAAAGCAGTAGTAAAATTACTAGCTTTATGCTAAACTCAACCGCCTTGCGCAGTTTTGGTTTATTGCGAAAATAACTAAATGACATGCAGTGGTATTATTAAATGCAAATTAACGCTTTTAGCCTATAACTATTTTGGAAACCATCCAACCTAACAACATTGACAAGGTAATCTTGGGCATCGACCCAGGTACCAACTTTCTTGGCTATGGGGTAATTTCGGTTAGGGGGCAAAAAGTAACCCTTATTAGTTTAGGCACCATTGATTTATCCAAACTCGAAACGCATCAAGACAAACTTAAACGCATTTACGAGCGCATTAGTTATTTGGTAATGGAGTACAAGCCCCACGAATGCTCTATTGAAGCGCCTTTTCATGGCAAAAACGTGCAAAGCATGCTTAAACTAGGTAGAGCCCAAGGTGTAGCTATGGCTGCAGTAATTAACCAAGGCATAGAAATACATGAATATGCGCCTCGCAAAATAAAACAATCGGTTACCGGAAATGGAAACGCCAGCAAAGAACAGGTAGCCGCCATGTTACAAAACCTGTTGCAGTTTAAAGAACTACCCAAATATTTGGATGCCACCGATGGCTTGGCAGTAGCTGTCTGCCATTACTTTCAAAACAGGCTTGTAACCACCACATCAAGCGCGCCTATAAAACTAAAAAAAACCACCCCCAAAGGCTGGGGAGCATTTATAAAAGCCAATCCTGATAGGGTTAAATAAGAGAGCAGGTCTACTAGCTTTATTCAAAATGACTAGCAATCTCTTTGGCCAAACTTACAAATTCTTCTTTAGTAAGCTTAACACGCGCGGCCCCAAAATCTAAGTCACCTATATTATCCAGTGGCACCAAATGTATGTGCGCATGGGCCACTTCAAGGCCTATTACCGCTACACCAATGCGCTTACAAGGCACCGCACGCTCAACAGCAGCACTTACTCTTTTCGCAAAAGCCCATAGGCCTGTGTAAGTTTCGGCATCAAGGCTAAAAAGATAATCAATTTCCTGTTTTGGTATTACCAACGTATGGCCAGCTTTAATGGGGTTTACATCCAAAAAAGCATAGAATTTATCATCCTCAGCTACCTTATACGCTGGTATCTCTCCGTTTACAATCTTCGTAAATATCGACGCCATAACAGATTACATTCGGCTAATTGCAAGAATCTCAAATTGCAGTGTTCCTGCAGGGGTAGTAACATCAGCTATGTCGCCAACACTTTTACCCAGCAAGCCCTTACCAATTGGCGAAGTAACCGATAAGCGGCCGGTTTTTAGGTCCGCTTCGTTTTCACTAACCAAAGTAAAAGTCAATACTTTATTAAGCTTTAAGTTTTTTACCTCAACGGTAGAAAGGATAAGAGCTTTTGAACTATCAAGCTGTTCCACATTATCTAGCAAACGGGAGTTAGCTATACTTTCTTGCAACTTAGAAATACGGGCCTCTAAAAGACCTTGTGCCTCTTTTGCAGCATCATACTCAGCATTCTCCGATAAGTCACCTTTTTCTCGTGCCTCACCAATAGCTTTTGATATATCAGATCTACCTTTGGTTGTAAGATAGTTCAAGTCCTCTTTTAGTCTTTGCAAGCCCTCTGGGGTTACATAATTAATGCCTGCCATAGTACTTTAGTTTAAGCGGTAATAACGAAAAAAGAAACGTCCCTGCACGCAGAAACGTTTCTTCAATATCTAAATTAATAAATCTTACAGGGTAATCCTAATACCGTAGGTATGAGTTCCTTTAAAAGTATAAGTTGCGCGATAAGCGTAATCAATTCCAATGGTAGCACCTTCATTCTTTTTCTTGGTCAATGGCACTTGCACCGACATGCCGGCAGCTAGACCCGTAAAGGCTGTGGTGCTAGTTGAGAAGCTGGTTATACCATCTTCATAACGGTAGCCAGCCCTAACCATCACTATTTTTCTCCATCCATACTCCAAACCACCACCAAATTGGTCTTTACCGAAGGAGTTTGAGGTAAAATTGGCCATGAAGGTCAATTTGTGGTCAGGATTCTCCTTTGCTTTGTCAATATACCAATCGTAAGCCGCACCAATATTCAATTGAGAAGGCAATTCAAACTTTTGGGTACGCTGACTTTGGGTAATAGTGTAAGTGCCTTCAGTAGCCGAGCCACTAAAGTTTAAACCATCTCCGCCAAATTTCATTGGTGTACCTACGTTGCGCAAAGCAATACCAAAGTGAATGTTTTCGCGAGGACCAGTAACATACTGGATACCAGCATCTAAACAAAAGCCTGTTGCGCTAAGGTCGTCAATGCGCTCGTTTATCAATCGGAAAACAACACCTGCATAAATGCTATTAGAAAATGCACGTGAATAGCCTACGCCAATGTTCAAAAAACCTGGTTTAAAGGTACCGATTCCGCCTTCTGGCAGGTTGGTAGTAGTGCGCTCAATGTCTCCAAAGTCAAGGGCATTAATGGTTACACCCACCACGTTTCCTTTGTCTTTGCCAAATTTTTGGGCAATACCAGCAGAGTTTAAAAACACCTCGCTGCCCTGCAACCAATGTGTGCGGCTAAACAAGATTTCTGTTTTGGGTGCAAACGCCAATCCGGCTGGATTGAGGTTCATAGATTCCAACCCTTGCACGCATGCCGAGTTCATACCAAATACACCTGATGTGCGGCCCCAGCCGTTCATCACTAGCTCATAGGCGCCTGCTTCACCGGCACGATCCGGATTGCCCGCCCACAACTGCGGCATTGCTGCCAGAAAAGCCATGCTCACTAAAGTGGCCCTGAATAAATTGCTCATCTTCATAACCTTATTAGAATGTACCTAAGTCAAACGGACGCATTACACCAAACCACTTAATCGTGCGCTCACCAAGTCCTGGTGCTTCTACATGAATAAGATATACACCACTTGATACTGGGATGTTTTTAGTGTTTTTCAAATCCCAATCAAGAGAGTTGTCCAAATTAGTTTTTTCAGTATTCTCACCGTAGTGGGTATTTGGCCCTACATCACGCTTGTATTGACGTATCAACACCCCATCAATAGAATAAATGCTCACCGTGCAAGTACCAGGCAAATTGGTAATCTTAATGCGGTTATCCAATTGGCTGGTTTCGTAGCCAGAGTATGCATAGTAAGGGTTAGGCACCGCGCGTATTTGGTCTAGATGATTTTTTGCAACATCCTCCTGAGTGGTTTCAACTGCCAATCCATCAGTACTGAATTCATACGCTGGGCGACCTTCGTTTTCATTGGTAGCTAAGAAGTTACCCAACGGCTTGCGCACCCTTATTTTAACTGTTACCGTGCTTGGCACTACGCCCTGTTCAATAGAAAGAAGGTTCAACTCTGGGTTAACAAAGGGCATGGCAGTGTACATGATGTTTCTGTAAATAGAATCATTCAAGTTACTGGTTACAACCCTATTGATACCACCGGTAGGAGGAATGGTAAAGCCAGCTATACCTATGTTATTCAACATAATGCGCTGCATCTCTTCACCCTCATCGTATTTAGAGTTCATAACGTACACGTAATGTCCACCGCCAAAAAGTATCTGCCTTAATGGGCTCAATTCATTTTTCGACGGGTTCCACAACATATCACGGCCGTTTTCACCTACTGCAAACGAATTCTCACCAAACATAATATTCAAGCGCTCACCAGTTTCTACGTTTATAGCATAACCAGGGAAATAGCTACGGCCAGTATCGCCAAGCAATTCGAAACCTGCAATATCTTTTGATAGGGCACTTCTAATTTGACCTTTGAATGAACCACCTTCGTTAGTTGCAAAATCCTCGCCAGTTTCTACCACTACACAACGTGTCCATTTACTCTTGTCACTTGTAAACACCAAGTCAATACTTGATAAGCTGTCCAAATTATAGCTCGTCTGAACCATGTTCAAACTCTTGGTATTCGGAACCAAAACTGGCACCTGACCAGTGGTATTCCAAGTAAAATTAACCAAGAAACCTGGGCCATAAGTAAAGTTGGTTGGCCATTGAGGATCGTCAGGATCGGTCAAAGCGGTATTTACCTTATTGGCTGCCAATGCGTATGGTGCAAATGCACCGCCAACAACGGTTCCGAATTCTTGCTGCGGATCATAGTAAGTTATTTCGTCCTCACAGTTGGGTTGTGGCGAGCGGCAGCAATTACACCTAAAGTAATGGTCATCAAAGAAATGGCCGTAAGTAGCAGCATCGTCATTCTCTTTAAACTGACCACTACGTATCCAGTTCCTTAATGCAGGACCACTGCCTTCATCTACAACAAACTGCAACCAAGGCTTAACTGGGTCTTCGTAAGTAATGGACGACGTAATGTAACCCAACGAAGATTGACTGCGATCTCCTACGTTTTTAACTTGGCGCATGGATATGGAGATACCATAATCCATTATCAACTGTTCGTTTAATTGTTCCAAACCACGATCGGAATTATAAACTCTATTATCAGGCGAGGTCACCACCACCCAACGAGAGGCCGGGTCGGTAAACCTATTGTACACTGTATCAAGCGCATAGGCTACGCTAAACGAATCAGTTGGGTCGTTATAGAAAACAGTATCTGGGAAATATAAACGGAAAGACTGAGCACGTACCAACATAGGATCAACAATCTGAACCTGAATTGGTGCATTGCCACCTTTATATTCCACCCTATCAAACACATTATTTGGACTTGCCAAAATGGCGCTGATAGATTCGTCAGTTAGCTCCAAGTTAAAGCCACCATTACCAGATCCATCGATACGAGTAATGTTTAGTAAATCGCCATATTCTGAGTTCAATATGGTACCGCCATCTGCCCCTTGAGGCTTATGCGGAATAGCAGAATAAACAGCCTGCCCTCTACGACCTTGCAAGTAAGGCAATTTCTGTTCTTCCAAAATTGGCACTTGCCCGCAGTCGGTATCTTCAAAATTTACCCTACCATTGGTATAGTAGTTGTGGGCGTAAGCTATTGCAGTATAGTAGTAGTTCTTGTGGTTTACAAGCTCTGTGTTTCCGGTAGCAAAAAGATCTTCTCTGATACGGAACGAACGACGGATACCTACATTGGCTCCTTCAACCATTAAGCTTGGCACTTCGCCGCAAATAGCTCGGTTAAGCGCTTTGTTCACGATTTTGCTTATATCGTCTTCAATATCCACTTGGGCAACCAAACGAGCAAGTGTTGGGTCATCAAAGTCTTCAGCAGTTACTTGGCTGTTTTTCAATTGATACAAAATGTATCCTTGGAAAGTATAGGTTATATCTGTTATTTGAGGGAACGTTTGGCTCAACTCAAAGGCCAACGGGTCAACTTCGTCGTATGAGTCGTTCTCATTGTTGGTACCTGTATTATCCAACATAATAATCAACTCCTTATCCAACTCACGGATAACCAATTTAGGTGCATCAGGTCCGTCAACTAGTTTAAAACAGTTGTTGAACAAGGCCTGCGCTTTAATATCAGCAGTACGCAACAAATCAATATCGGCAGCGCAACTTGATTGAGAACCTTGGCGAACCCAAACCGTACCAACGGTAATGTAGTTACGCGCACCCGGTTGCAAAATAAACGGACCAGAAGCTTGCATCCAACGACGGTCGGCAGGAGGGTTGTTACAGCTACACTCTGACCAAGATGCCGGGAAAGCTGGGCCACCTGGCTCGCCAGGGAACATAAACTTGGTAGGCACCGCTCCACCATAGCCGTTACAACGGTCGCTGGTAAACGGCGAACCGTCGGTCCAGAAACCCGCCATGTAATTATAATAGTTAATAGCCGACTGAGGGTTACCAGTAGTGGTAAAGTCGTTGCTGTAGTATAGGAAGGTAGACATTCCCAATTGCTCAGGCTGACCATTAACGATACGACCCGAAAAAGGACCTTCGAAATAATCGACACCAATAATAGGAACACTTACACCATAACCACGAGAAGCACAATCAGGGTCGGTTGAAAGACCGTTGTACGCAAAACCTAAGCTCAAGCTGGTATCGCAACCTACATAATCATTATTAAAACAGCCCAAATCGGCATCTACCCATTGGCCCATATAAAAATCGCCAATTGGCACGTTACCTTTATTCAAAATGTCGTAACGGTAAAAGGTCATGTTATTCACCTCATCAGATGTTCTGAATGCGAATGCCAAAGCACCTACCTGAACACCAATAGCCTGTCCACCAGTTTCAGTATGGATATTACCCTTGTCGTTATACACCCAGAAAATCATCTGGTCGGCATAGTTATTACCGCAAGTAGCATTAATTACTGGGTAGTCGCCATTGATAGGGTCATAAACACCATTACCATTCACGTCGGAATAGGGTGCCAATTCATCTAGCACCGTTAACGATACCTCACCTTTACCTTTGGCATTGAAGTTTCCTTTACCAGGCCAGTCGCAAATAGATGGGTACTTATCGCAACAATCAGCACAAGGAAAAACCTCTGCACGGAAAGCATCAATCTCTTCACCAAACACTACCCAGTGGCGGTCATAATCTTCGCAAGTTTGCACATTAATGGTTGCGCTGGCATCCAATGGGCCAGGCCAAAAATCGTTACCCGACTGGCGATAGGTTTGTGCTGCAATTTTTAAGTTACCGCCTGCGTCAATACCACCCAACCATACAGCACCTGCAAATAGCGAGTGTATAGATGGAGATGAACCTGGTGGATCAATCTTTGGCACTTCGAAACGCGCGTCGCTCAAATCCCACCACATATCACCACCATTCAAAAGAATGGTACGCACGTTATTAATTTCTAGTGTGGTACGCGACGTAGCTGAAGGGCAACTAGAAGCTGCTGCTTTATAAAACTCATTGGATTTTCCAGAAGAGCCAATATTCTCCTTTGCCAATAAGCTATTGGTGCTTAAAGCAATCAGAAGTGCAGCCGCGCAAATGTTTAAAAAGTATCTAGCCATAGTGACTAATTTAATTCATTATTAGAAATCAAACCTTAGACCCAAACGGATGGTCCTTGGCAAGCTATAGTTTTGAGGATTGTCAATCCAAGCATTGTACAAATCAGCGTAAGAATCAGGATTAAGCTGGTTGCCCAAATCTTGCTGACCGATTGCTGATGTTAAGTAGCCATCATCGTTTACGTTGCCAGTATATGAGTATACCTTAATAACGTTACGCGTATCCAATAGGTTTTGAACCCAAAGGTACACGTTCAAGCTCATTGGCCTTCCAGCTTTGCCAGTCTCTTTGTTCTTAGGAGTAATATTAAACCCTTTGTCGATACGCAAATCTAGGCGGAAGGTCCAAGGCAAACGAGCACCATTGATAGAACCTTTAGGGATTGGACGCTGCGGAACGCTTTCTTGGCCCTCTGCAGTTGGGTTTTGTTGTTGTGTGTAAGGGGTGCCTGAACGGGTACGAGCAATAAGGTTAATACCAAAGTTTGACAGTATCTGCTTTCCTTTTACCAATGGACCATTGTAGTTTGCACCTTCGCCATAACGGTAATCGGCAGTAAGGTTAATCATATGGCGGGCATCGTAGCTCAACGGAGCAATGGTACGCAAGTTTGGCTGGCCAGAGCCTACTAAGTTCAATTGGGTTACGTCATTTGAACCAGTACCATCGGCAAACTGCAAGGTATAGTTCAAGCGCAAGCTAAGATTGCTGGTGCGTGTTTTGCGCATATCGTAATCCAAAGAGAAACCTTTAACGGTACCAAAATCGACGTTACCGAATGTGGTATAGTCACGTGGGAAAGCGTAACGAACCTGAACAATTTGCACCATATCGCGCATTTCGCGATAGAAAGCCGAGAAGGTGATAGCACTATTTTGTGTAACCAACTGACGGAAACCAATTTGATAATCAATGGTTTTCTCAGGTTTCAAGTTAGGGTTGTTAAACACCCCAGTGATACGCTCATTAAAGAAATAGTAATCAGATGGCGTAGCAACTACACGACCTTGTGGACGTTGAGCCAAAATATCGTAGTGGGCAAAGAATGATGCCTCATCGGTTAGGTTGAATGAGAACGCCAAACGCGGCATTACGGTAATCTGCGGCTTATAGTCAGTAAACGAATTGTTCGG
The DNA here is from genome assembly GCA_027486795.1 of Sphingobacteriales bacterium. Taxonomy (GTDB): domain Bacteria; phylum Bacteroidota; class Bacteroidia; order Chitinophagales; family CAIOSU01; genus CAIOSU01. The sequence goes on from JAIXOI010000037.1 coordinate 10,900, forward strand.
ATCAAAGTTTTCACTCTTAATGTTGTTCACCACCGTGTTGTCCAACAAAGGTGTTGGGCGCGATGTTGCCGAGCTAGCACCAATAATCCTAGGGTCAGCTACTTCTACCCCATCGGCAGTATACCAAGTGTTGCCATTACGGAAACCAGTAAGCACCGGGTTGTTTTTGTCAGGATTGTCAACATACACTTTATAGTCGCCACCAACGCTGTTTGGCACCGCAAATCCGTAGCGCTCTACCGCTTCATCAACAGTCAGGATTTTGTACAACGAAAATTCATCGGCCAATACTTTTTGGTTGGCATCGTAACGGTCGATACGAAGACCTATGTTGAACAACAAATCCTTAAACTGGAATTTATCTTGAATAAAGAACGCGGTGTAAATAGGGCGGAAAGCACCTACTTCGCGAGTATAGTTGCCATCTTTATCCTTCTTGGTAAAGAAATCGTTGAAGGCTGGCTGGCTGGTTGATTTGTTTCCTTTGTAATCATAGCCATTGTATGATACGTAGCCGTTACCTTGGTTCAACAACTCATCGGCACTGAACATATCCAAAGAGAAAAAGTCAGGCGAAAGGGTATCAATGTTTATGAAATCGGTGTTATCGGCAGATAGGCCAAGCTTTGCACGCAAATTACGGTCGAAAAACGATTGGCTACCGTTGTTTACTTGGTTGGTAAGAATGGTATCGTAAACGCTAAATGCAGGTGCATTTGGGAAACAACGGCAAGTTTGGTCAAACGCATATTCAACACCATCAATCAACAAACTAAAGTCGTTTAGGTTATTCAAATCCGGGTCAACAATATGCTGGTTTGCTTGCAAGCGAGCAAGCTCCCACAAACCAATTGGATTTACTTGATAATTGCGGTCAACACGCTGCTCAAATTCGAAACCGAACTCTAAAGCATGTTTGTTGCGACTAGAAGATCCTGGGCGCAAAATATCAACAGAGCCAATAAAGGTTAAACGGAACTGGTCGTTATCAGCTTCGATGCCATAACCATTGAACTGGCGACCAACATTGTACCAAACACCATGTACTGTTTGGCTACGGTCGCCGTTTCGCAAACCGTTGTTTGCTTGTATAGTCGACAAGTTGTTGTAGTAGGTTTCTACATTGTCTCCGGCCAACTCATAATAACGAGTCATGAAGTTAGCTGTTGTTTGGTTTAGGTTCGATGGGGTAAAGGTTACCAAAGTATCGGTAAAACCTGTCTGAACGGTACCAGTTAGGGTCTTTGGATTACCATTTACATCGAAATAAGTAATCTGGCCTTCGGTGCCTCCATTGGGTGCAGAGTAGCTAGGAGCCCTTAAAATATCATACCTACCTAAATAGCCATAGTCAAATGCATTAAAGCCATGCGTTTCGTCTTCGAAAGTGTTGTAAACTTTTGAATAGTCAAACTGCAAGCTATAGAACGCATTCTGGAAAGGGCTCTTAGATGCTTCAGCGGCATCAGTATTTGCCTTGCCAAAGCGTTGTGTGTAACGGGCAAATACCCTCCATGACAAATCCTTGTTCAAAGGATTGTTTTCAGCATTGAAAAGAGTGTAACGGGCTATCCAATCGTTGTATCGACTGTAGTTGATGCTACCACCAACAGTGATGCCAATCTTTTCGGTTATTTTAAAATCTAATTTACTAGATAAGCTATAGGTAAGGTTAGAGGTATTGGGTTTTACCTTTGATTTTTCTAAATCATCGAAAGTTACGGTTTGAGTAGAAGAAATAAAGGCATCGCCTACTGAAGAACGCACCAATGGATTCTCTTCCAACTCCTTCAATTTATCCTCTTTAACCTGCCATACGCCTACTGCCGATGGGCGAGGATCTTTCTGATAGCCAAATTCGCCCGCTATGAAGAAACCAACTTTAGCTTGTGCCGAATCGGTACCCTTATCTTTGATGTAAATTGGACCTGTAAGATTAAAATTGGCAAGATTGTAGCCAAAACCATCAAGAAACTGAGAGGTAATTAACTCAACACCTCCATTCAATTGGCGCGATGGACCTTTTGTTACGATGTTGATGATACCACCTGTTGCATCGCCATAACGGGCAGGCACGCCACCAGTGATAACGGTAAGCTGCTCAATAGCATTTGCTGGCAAGTTGGTGCTACCACGAACACGGATACCATCAATATAATACTCTGTTGAACTTTCTCTAGAACCTTTGATACTCAAAGCAGAACCTTCATCTTCTTGAAATACGCCAGCACTGGTAGAGGCTATAGATTGAATGTTACGAGTTGGTAGAGATTTAATCTCATCTGCCGAAATAGTTGTTTTGGTAGAGTTGCTCTCCTTATCGATTAGGGGTACTTTATAAGCCACAATCTCAACAGCATCAATTACTTTCGACTCAGGTTTTACCAACTGGTTGAGCGTAGTAATACGGTCGGAGTTGATTTTAACACCAGTGATTAGCACTGTGCCGTAGCCTAGGGCCGAAAACTCCACATCGTAAGTACCCGGCTCAAGCGGCTTGATAGAGTAGAAACCATCAAAATCGGTTGCGTTACCAGTAACCAGCACGCCATTCTTTTTAATGGCGACGTTGGTAAACGGAACTCCCTCTTTGTTCTCATCAGTAACCTTACCGGAGAGCTCACCTGTTTGGGCAAACGCCAAATTCACGCCGAGGAACATAAGCACCACGGCTGAGAAAAGCCTTATCATAACCTGCATTTTAAGTAACCTTAACAAACGATAGCCGTCAAAAATAGTAAAATTTGTAAAAAAGCGTTAAAAAATTTGCCCCGAAGGACTAATTTGCGCTGCCATATAGCCGTATGGCGGCACTAAAGTATCTCTTTTATCTTGTAAGCCATTGCTTTAGCAATTTTTTCCTTCGATTCTTTTGTCCAACCTGCAATATGCGGTGTTAGCAAAACGTTATCTAGAGAGCATAATCGTTCAAACTGTATCAACTCTGTCTTACTAAAAGAATCTAACTTTTCATTTTCTAGCACATCTAGTGCCGCCCCTAATATCAATCCCTGCTCAATACCCCACAACAAATCTTCGGTATTCACTACTTTACCTCTACTAGTATTTATTAGGTAGAAAGGCCTATTAAACTGCTTAATGAACTTTTTGTTCACTAAATACTTAGTTTCATTGGTAAGCTGAACGTGCAGACTTACAATATCAGCGTACTCGTAAATAGTATCAAGGCGGGTTTCTTCAATTGTTCCGGTTCCAAAACCAGATTTATATTTATCGTAAGCCAGTATTCGCACATCAAAACCAGCAAGTCTTTTGGCAAAAGCAGTGCCTGTGTTGCCATATCCAATTATGCCTATCGTTTTACCTCCCAGCTCCACTCCCCTGTTAGGTTCGCGATTCCATTGCCCTTTTCTCACTTGCGCATCGGCTCTGTTTATGTGGTTCATCAGCCCAAGTAGCATACCTATTGCATGTTCTGCTACAGCATCGCAATTGCCCTCAGGAGTATTAAAACATTTAATCCCTTTGACACTTGCATAAGCTTGGTCAATCACCTCTAATCCTGCTCCCAAACGACCTATAAATTTTAGACGCACCCCTAGGTCAATCAGTTGCACGTCAGCAGATATTTTGCTATTTATTATTAACCCAGTGTATTCAGCAATAACTTTTAACACCCCTTCTTGATCAATAGCAGGCTGATAATCAACAACATAACCCATACCCTCCAATTCTTGCAAAAGTAAAGGGTGAACGGGGTCGGTAATTAAAACTTTTTGGTTACTCACTTTTCTTCTCCAACATTTGGGTAACGGCAAAAAAATCCTCTAGACTCATCTGCTCAGGCCGACGCGTAAAAAAATCAGTAGTCAATGTTTCCTCGTTTGGCTGAAAAGATGATAAGCTATTGCGAAGCATCTTCCGTCGTTGGTTAAAGGCAGCTTTTACTACTTGCTTAAACACGCGCTGGTTACAAGGAAGTGTTTTACGGTCGTTTCGTTGCAAGTTGATTACCACTGAGTCAACTTTCGGTGGCGGGCTAAACGATTCGGGAGGTATGTGACAAATAAGGCTCATTTTGTACCAAGCGGCCAATAGTACGCTCAATATGCCATAATCTTTTTTGCCAGGGCCTGATATTACGCGCACGCCCACTTCTTTCTGGAACATGCCAACAACTTGTATTACCCGGTCTTTTTCGTCCAAAACCGTGAATAGTATTTGGCTGGAGATATTGTATGGGAAATTGCCAACCACTATAATATCGCCCTCAGGCAATACACGCCAATCAAATTTCAGGAAATCTTGGTGTATGAGGCGATTACCTAATGCGGGAAACTGCTTATGCAACACTGGAATTAAATCGTCATCTACTTCAACGGCATAAAACTTATCGGCATAGCGCTCTAATAAAGGTGCTGTGAGCACACCTCGGCCTGGGCCTATCTCTACCACCGTAAAGTTGCCAGGTTCGGGCAAGGCTTGCACGGTTTGGCGCACCACGTCCATGTCTTTTAAAAAATGTTGCCCGAAGGCCTTTTTGGCTTTGTGATCCAAGAGTAGATATAAAATATGAAATGAGAAACGGGTAAAACAGGGTGGTAAAAATACCCATTTTTTACGTGTAATTTTGTCATAAGGATTTGCAATACATCTTATCCTTTTACATTTCCTATTTCATTTTTGATATTTTTCAGCCTCTCTCATTTCATACTCCATATCTATCCTTTGACAACGTCTGACCAAATAATATACGAAGACAACCACCTAATGGTGGTGAACAAGCTAGCCGGCCAACTATCTCAAGGCGATGAAACAGGCGACACCTCACTTGCCGATGACCTTAAGGCGTATATAAAAGAAAAGTACAACAAGCCCGGCGAGGTTTTCTTGGGCGTGGTGCATCGGTTGGATAGACCCACAAGTGGGTTGATATTATATGCCCGCACCAGCAAGGCCCTTACTCGACTTAATGAAATGCTGCGCGACCGAACCGTAAAAAAAACTTACTGGGCATTAGTAGCAAACCGTCCGCAAGAGGAGGAGGCCAACCTTACCCACTACTTAGTAAAGCATAGCGCCAACAATACGAGTGTGGTAGTATCGCCAAAACACAAGCAAGGCAAAGAGGCCAAACTGCACTACCTATTACTAAAAAGCTTGAAAGACCGCCACCTGCTGGAGGTAAACTTAGAAACGGGCCGCCACCATCAAATACGCGTGCAGCTTAACAGCTTGGGTTGCCCGATTATTGGCGATTTGAAATACGGTTTTAAAACCCCGAACCCGGATAAAAGTATTTGCTTACACGCCCGACATATTGAGTTTGTGCATCCCGTGCAAAAAACCAAAATGGCTTTTGATGCCCCACTGCCAAAGTTGGATGTTTGGAAAGGGTTTGATTGAGGTATCGTACTTCACGCTGCACCCCGTCATTGCAATGACGACCACCCAACAACAACCTTAAACAAAAAAGAGAAAACGATAACGCGATCGGTTACCGTTTTCTCTTATAAAATGGAACACAGCACACGCAACACGTGCTGTGGTATGCTAATAAAATCAGTAGGAATGATTAGGCCCTAGCGGCTACAACCACTTTACCCTTATAGTAAAGGTCGCCGTTGATTTCATATGCACGGTGGAACAAGTGCGGAGCACCAGTTTCTTTGCAAATGCTCACATTAGGAGCTTCAGCTTTGTAGTGAGTGCGGCGTTTGTCGCGACGGGTTTTCGATATTTTTCGCTTAGGATGTGCCATGGCTTAATTAATATTTATTTCAGTTTCTTTAATGCTGACCATCGCTGGTCTATGTCTTCATCGTTATTATCGTCACTTTTGTCATCGGCCTTTCCATCGTTAAAAGAACCCAGCTTAGCTAGTATCTCTTTATTGCATTTTGGGCCTCCTACTTCTTCGGCTCGACAACCCTTTTGAAAGGGTATGCTCAGCGTTACAAACTCATATACCAGCTGCGAAACATCCAAATGGGTTTCGTTGGCAGGTATAAACACCACGTCGTCCTCATCTTCCATTTCGCCAGTTTCGTGACTGAACTTTACGTACACCGTAAATTCATCTAACAGCTCTTGGTCGATGTCGTTCAAGCAACGATCGCAAGTGGCTTTAATGGTACCCTCAACATAAAAGTCGAGCACCATCATATTGGGGCGCTTATCGAGCACCATTTCCACTTGAATATTGCTGCCCTCAGTGGGTTCGCTACCTTCAAAGTAAGTAAAGAACTTATCCCCTATCTCGAAATCGAAACTCGTTTCGCCCAACTTCAACCCTATAAAAGGGATGCTAAATTCACGAAGGGCAACATCACGAGACACGGCAACAAGATTTTAAAGGACTGCAAAGATAAAGAAAGGATTGGAAATGTGGAAATCTTTTTTCGGTTTAGTAAGAAGTAGCCTAAGTTAAAACCAAATTTAGTGTCAAACCCATAGAACAATAGCACATTTCAACCCGAAACTCGCAACCCGAAACCAACAACTATCTAATCCCTTTCGCTCCGTTTTTCTTTAGCTTCAAGTGGGTTGGCGTGGCTTTCATCAAATACCCGGCGGGCGCGCAGGGCATCAATGCCCGTAAATATGGCTTCGCGCAATGAGTTTTCGTCGGCAAGGCCTTTGCCTGCAATATCATAAGCGGTGCCATGGTCAGGCGAGGTACGGATAACGGGCAAGCCAGCAGTATAATTTACACCATTGCCAAAACCCATCGATTTGAAGGCTACCAAGCCTTGGTCGTGATACATGGCCAGCACGGCATCAAATTTCTTAAACGCACCCGAGCCAAAAAAGCCATCGGCCGGGTAGGGGCCGAAAGCCATTATTTTGGCCTCTTGCGCCTTATTTATGGCCGGAATAATGATTTCCTTCTCTTCCTTGCCAATCAATCCATTGTCGCCGGCATGTGGGTTAAGACCCAACACTGCAATTTTAGGCCTTTCGATGGCAAAATCCCGCTCTAGGCAATGGTGCATTATCTCCAGCTTTTGCAAAATAAGCTTGGCATTGAGCTTTTCTACTACCTCTTTAATAGGTATGTGGTTGGTTACCAAACCCACTCGTAAGGTATCGGTTACCAAAAACATCATACTTTCTTTTACATCAAAGTAGCGGGTAATATACTCAGTATGTCCCGTAAACGATATGCCTTCAACCTTAATATTGTGCTTGTTGAGGGGTGCGGTTACCAGAACATCAATATAGCCGCTCTTTAAATCGGCCATGGCCTCATCGAGCAGGGTGATGGCTGCCTTGCCAGCGGCTGGGGTATCTTCACCAGGTTGAATCTCAAACTCATCGTCTAAGCAATTAACAATATTAAGCCCTTTGTTGCTCAATAGTTTTGGGTCTTTGCTTTTCAGTACTTGGTGCTGCAGTTTATCTAGCTGCAGCAAGTGCTTGTAATGATGGATAATTTTGGGGGAGGCGTACACTACGGCTACACATTGGTCGAATAGGCGGTTGTCGCTAAACGCCTTCAACACCACCTCAGGGCCAATGCCATTATAATCTCCTATACTGATGCCTACTACAGGCAATTCTTTTGTCTTCATTTTTCTAGTTTTTATGCACCCGTCACTGCGAGGGTCAAAAGGCCCGTCTTTTCGGAGCGTGCATTACTATGCTTTAATTTCTTTGGCACCTTTAGCCTTATCCCATAAACAAGCAGCCCACGCGCACACCCTTCGATCTCGTTTCAAACGAGGCTAAGGATGACACGCGCTTTTTAACATTAAAGATTATACAGCCTGATTAACAAATAACCAATTAACCAATACACCAATTAACTAAACTCTCTTTTTCAAGAAATCGTACAACAAACGCACGCCGTAGCCACTACCGTTTTTGAGGCGGTAACCTTCTGTTTTCTCCAGGAATGCCGGACCTGCAATGTCAATGTGAATCCAAGGATAATCAGTGAAGCGCCTTAAGAACATACCTGCTGTAGTAGCGCCACCAGTGGCACCACCAACGTTTTTAATATCTGCAACATCCGATACAATCATCTCGTCGTACTCTTCCCACAATGGGAACTCAACTAAGCGCTCGTAAACGGCATATCCACTATCAGAAAGGCTTTTCTTTACCTTGTCATCCGCATTACCCATAAATACGGCACCTTGGCTTCCAATGGCGCGCTGCGCTGCGCCAGTTAGGGTTGCTAAATCGATAACCAATTCAGGCTTGTATTTTTTGGCGTAGCTAAGGGCATCAGCCAATATCATTCGGCCTTCGGCATCGGTGTTCAACACTTCCACCTTTAAGCCGCTGTGCATCACAATCACATCGCCTGGGGTATAGGCATTGCCGCCAGGGCGATTTTCCGTTGCCGGAATCAAACCAATGATGTGTATAGGCAATTCGTTTTTGGCAGCGGCATAAAAAGCACCAGCTACTGAAGCCGCGCCACCCATATCGCACTTCATTTGGTCCATGCTATTTGGAGTAGGCTTTAAGCTTAGGCCGCCCGTATCGTATACCACCCCTTTGCCCACCAATATTATCGGGTTTTTGTTGATGGCCTTTTTGGGTTTATACTCCAATATATTGAAGGTTGGTGGATTGGGACTACCTAAGTTTACGGCAATCAAACCACCCATTTTCAGGCTCTTGATTTTTGACTTGTTCAGTACCTCAACCGAAAAGCCTGCCTCTTTACCCATTTTGGTTATCTCCTCACTCAACATCTCAGCGGTAAGGTACGATAGGGGTTCGTTAACCAAATCGCGCGCTATAAGTGTTGCATCGGTTAGGTGCTCAATCTCTTTGAGCGCCTTTTCGGCAATGCTTCCCTTCAAAAGCACCAGCTCTTTTACCATGCTGGTACTTTGTGGCAAGGTTTTGTACTTATCAAATTTATAGTTGGCCAAAACAAACCCTTCAACCACATGCGTTAATGCATCTTTGTTATCGGTGGCATTTACCAATGTAACACTATCTAGCTTATATTGGCTGGCAGCAACTTGCGCCTTAGCACCTACTTTGCGCCATTTTTCGTTGTTGGCATAGCTATTATCCGTGCTTTCGGCAAAAACAAAGTTATAAGCACCATCATCAACTACCATTACTGGGCTAATCTTTTTATCCAGTTCAACCTTAATTAACTTGGCTGAAGCAGACGTAAATCCTTGCTTTTCCCAGTTGGTATCTGTAGAACCGATAAGTATGCGGGCGGCGTTTTTTGCGGGTTTGTCCGCTATTTTGAGAGCAGTAGTATGCATAGTGGGTTGTTCAATTAAATTATCAGTGTTGCGAATTTAACCAATTAGTAGCAAGATGGGGGAATAGATCTGAAATATGAAAAGAGAAAGAGCAAAGCACCTTTACAAAACCGAGATAAGAACACCTCTCCATTATCATTTGCAAAAAAACTACTTGCCCCGCAACCTTTCAATAAATGCTTGCAGCTCACCAAACACAGGCACTTGATCGCAGATAACGTATTGGCTCATCATTACATGTTCGCCATTGGGCATGGCTACGAGCTTGTTGCGGGAGTCTTGTTTTTGGGTACTTTCAAATTGGGCATAGGCATCTAGCATCGTGCTTACTTTGGCCGCACCGTCTTGGTGTTCCTTGTCCTTGTAGTAATACATCAACAAAGTTGGCGGCGAGACCTTTTTATACACATTGCCATTAGCTGCAAAATTCCGCAGGTCTTCCAAAGATTGTAACGATTGCATCAATTGTTCGGGGTACCAATAATCGTCATATCCCTCCCTAATAATTTTAAGCCACTCATCGGTGCGGTTCATATCGCGCTCAGGACCTTGTATCCATTGCAGCAAACGCAAGGCACCCGGCACCTTTAAAGCATTGCCTGCCGCAGGGGCATAATCATAGAAAGGCGACGATAGTACCAACGCATCCACCAAATCGGGCCGCTGGGCAGTAAGCCAAGTTGATATGAGCCCGCCCATACTCACACCAACCAGCACTAATGTATCACCAAGCTGCTGGGCCATTAAAAGGGCATCCATACCAGCGGTAAGGTAATCGCTAAACTTGGCAGCGGCGTGGTCTTCTTTGTTTGTACCATGGCCAGGTAGGCGCAAATAATAAGTATTGGCCTGATACAGCTCGGCAAGGCTATCCATTACATATTCTCCTTCACCACGGCTGGCTGTAAAACCATGTATGTACAAAAACGCTAGCCCTGTTTTGGGTGCAAACCTTATTAACTTCTCCTCGTTGCTAGGTCGGGCATTTAGGGCTGCACTTTCAGCCAGTTTTTGTTCGTAATATTTATTAAAGTCAGCAGGCAACGGGTGCTGCACATACTCATAGTGTGGCGCGCGGGCCAGCCAAACCCAGTAAGCCATGCCTAAAACCAATAGCGCAAGTACCCAGTATCGCTTTTTGCGGTAGTTCATTTAGCGAGCGCGTGTTTTACCCCATCAATAGTTGCCTTGGCATTGCCGGCAAACAACTCATTGCCAATGATAAAAACAGGGCGCTTTAGAAAAGTATATTCTTTCAAAATCAAATCGCGGTAATCGTTTTCACCCAAAACCTGTTCTTTCAAATTCCAAGCTTGATATTTCATCGATTTGCGCGTGAACAAGGCCTCGTAACTGCCCGCTAATTGGTGCATTTCCTCCAATTGGGCTGGAGTAATAGCAGTATCCTTAATATTCTGCTGCTCAAAACTATCATCAACCCCAACTTCTTTCATAATACGTTGGCAAGTGCTGCACGAGGCTAGGTAGTAAACTTTCTTTTTCATAGATGACAATAAATTTAGGCAATAAGTAAGGGATTTTTATCGTAAATTCATGAAAGTTGAATCAATTTGCACGCACTATGATCCGGATATGGTTAACATTACTTTTGGCAATTAGTGCAATGGAGCTTAGCGCGCAAACATTAGAGCCGCCCAAACAATCGTTGCCAACGTTTTATTATCAGATTTTTCTTACCGAACCTATTGATTCGGTTGGGCAGATATATTATCAACAAGACAGCACCGCCGTGCGATTCCAGCTTTCGCCTGATAAAATGGCAATTTATTTATTGGATTATGACGGCGAACGAACTATACACATTGATTACTTTAAAGCTGGCATGCCTGCCGATATGAACAAGCCGCACTGCCATGTGCATGCACTGGAGCATTTGTAGCAACCGAATGGTTAACAATTGTTACAATTAGCATTGGTTGAACGATTTGCGCAACATTGGCATTATTATGGATAGTAGCTAGTTATTACCTTTGTACCCTAAACAAACCTGAAATGAAAAACATAGTAACCCTATCGCTTAGCTTGGTTCTAACACTTTTTGTAAGCTTGAATGTATTTGCAGGCAACGAAACCGAAACCCTGAATGTAAAAACGAATGCGGTATGTGGCGAGTGCAAAACCCGCATTGAAGGCAATGTAGTGAAACTGAAAGGTGTAAAAAACGCTATACTTAACTTGGATACCAAGGTTTTGACCGTTACTTATAACAAGGAGAAAGTAACCGCGGCAGACATTAAAAAAGCGGTAACCGAAACTGGATACAGCGCCGATGAAGTAGCTGGCAACGACAAAGCCCGCACCAACTTACCACATTGCTGTCAAGCCGACGGACATAAACACTAAAACTATGAACAAGTATTGGCTAGTTGCTTTAATCGCTATTGCATTCTTTGCTTCATGCGGAGGTGCTGAAACCGAAAGTGCTGAAGCCAAGGTGCCGCAAACGCAGTTGCCAGCTCCTAAAAACGAGGTAGTGGGGCAAGATGTGGCGTTGCTTTGGAACAATTACTTAAAAGTGCGCGATGCATTGATTGCCGCAAAAAGCACCGAGGCCGGCAAATGGGCATTAGCCTTGCATTTGGCAGCTGGTAGCTTCCCGGCAGATAGTTTGGACGAAGAGGCCAAATTGCGCTGGACAAGGCAACAAAAAGACTTGCAGCAGGATGCGCTAACCATTAATACTAGTGATATTGAGGGCCAGCGGGCTGCGTTTGAGTCTTTGTCGAAAACCATGTACCAGCTCATAACTGAACTAGGCCTGCCAAAAGGATACTACGTATACCAGCAGCATTGCCCAATGGCATTTGACAACCGAGGCGCATGGTGGCTTAGCGAAATACCCGATATAGTGAACCCTTACTTTGGCGACAAAATGCTTACCTGTGGCGTGGTTAAAGAGGCTTTTGAATACAATTAACCCCATTTAATTGCATCGTTATGTCGACCTATAAGTTTAAAACCTCCATCAATTGCCAAAGCTGTATAAACATAGTAAAGGCATACCTGACCGAGGTGCCCAACCTAAGTGGCTGGGAGGTAGCAACAACCAACCCCGATAAAGTACTAACTGTGAATGGTGATGGCCTGAGTGCCAACGAAGTAATGGCAAAAGTGCAAGAGGCAGGGTTTACGATTGAACAAATAGATTGAAACCCTTTGGAAATTAAAGATATAGTGCTATATTTGCACTCCACATCGCGGGGTGGAGCAGAAGGTAGCTCGTTGGGCTCATAACCCAAAGGTCGTTGGTTCGAGTCCAACCCCCGCTACTACAAAGAGTCTTGGTTTTCCAAGGCTCTTTTTTTTATGTAAAATTGACCAGAACAGAAGGTAGCTCGTTGGGCTCATATCCGTCAGCCGACGGACGTTGGTTCGAGTCCAACCCCCGCTACTACAAAGAGTCTTGCTTTGCCAAGGCTCTTTTTTTATGCCGAAAAATTCAAGATGGGTATAGTGTATGCAGGCACGGCCTATATTTAGGTTAGGGATACAGGCCAGTTACAATAACCGTACGTTTATACCCTAGCTTGCCAACAAAGCTGCAGACCCAGTTTTTACAAGCGATAGTAGCACCGCAAACAATAACATGCTCAAACAAATACGTATGAGCCAAACAGTGGCCAAGTCAACAGTTCTCATGGGTTTTGGATAAGATTTGGGTGTGAGCATTGAGTACCCCTCTTTACGAAACCCAGCGGCAATAGTTTCGCTTTTTACAAAACCGATTAATGGGGCAAATCAGCATTTTGCTATTGCCAGCATAACCACTAAAAACAAGTAGGGCTACCCCGTTATTGGGCAGCCCTACTTAGTTCATTATTATGTTATTACGCGCTATTGCAGTGCTTACTTAGTTAGCACCAAACTTATGGTTTTGGTTATAACCGAACCATCGACAGCTGTAGCGCTTAGGTGGGCAATGTATTGGCCGTTGGCCTCACCACCGTTCCAGTTAACTATTTGCTCTCCTGTTAGGGCTTCGGCATCAATTAGGCTAGCCACTTTGCGACCCAATAAGTCGTATACCTCAAGGGTTACGGTCATTTGGCCTGATAGCTCAAACTTAATGCTAGTAGTACCTTGGAAAGGGTTAGGGTAGTTGCTAAACACGGTTACATCCAATGGCATTTCTTCGATTGAAGACAAACCACCTTCGCGGGCAACACCTGGACCAGAAACGCTACCAGGGTTTAGGCTGATAATGCCACCATTAACAACAGTGCCACTAGTAGCGCCGCCAACTGTGCGAGCATTTACCACTGTAAGTGCGTAAGTTGCATCGGCAGAGTACATTACACCGTCATAAGCGGCAAAGGTAAAGGCATCAGCACCAAGGTAGCTACCTGCCGGGGTGTAAGACAAACTGTTAAACTCGGCAACCAAGATGGTTTGACCAGCAACTACCGGAGTATTGCTGAACAGTAACTGCCCATTGGCAGGCAAACTCATAATGCGGATATGCTTCTGGCTATTGCCTTCTTCTTGGCTGAAAGCAGCATTGAATTCGCGGGCCGACAAACGGTTGTTTTGGCCTTTGTAAACAGTTCTGGTAATGCTAGCTGCTACTGGTGCATCAGATACGTTGTTGATGGTTATCGTAAACATACCTTCCTCTTTCAAGCCACCAAGGTCGGTGCCCGACAGACGGATGCTGTAGCTGTTTTTAACCTCGTAATTGAACGATGCATTGGCAATAAGCATGTTGCCGCTGATGTAGAACGAACCATTGTCGGCATCGCCAGCACCCGATACCAAATCGAAGGTATGGCTGTCGCCATTGTCTTGGTCGGCAATACTAAGGGTACCGATGATAGCACCTGCTGGCTCGTTTTCGTTGATTGAAGTTGAAGATAAAGTAAGGCCAGTTGGCGTCTCGTTTACGTCAGTTACTACTACGGTATAGTTAGCTTCTACCGATGCACCATTGGTATCGGTTGCACGCACACGCACCGCATAGTTGCTTTGTGTCTCATAGTCAAGGTTCGCATTTACTTGCAATTTGTTGGCCTGTATGGTAAACTTACCGTTGTCAGTACCACCAAAGCCCGGAACCAAAGTAAAGGTATGCAAGTCGGCAAGGTCCTCATCGGTAGCAGTAATGTTACCTACTGCTGTGCCCATTGGGCTGTTTTCGTCGATGCCGATAATGTTGATGGCAACATCAGATGGCGCATCATTCATATCGTTTACGGAGATGGCAATAACCTCTTCAATGTAATTACCCGCACCATCGGTTGAACGAACACGGATACTGTAAGCGCTCTTAGCTTCGAAGTTGAATGAAGCATTTGCAAATATTACATTGCCTGCAAGAGTAAAAGAACCATTATCATCGGCACCAATACCGCCTACCAATCCGTATGTGTGCCCACCTACTTGGTCGGGGTCAAGGGTAGTTAGGCTACCTACTAGGGTTCCAATCGATTCATTTTCGTCGATGCTGGCAGCTGATATGGTAATATCCATTGGGCTATCAGCAGCATCAATAATAGTTATTGCAAGCACTTGCTCAAAAGTAGCACCAGTGGCATCGGTTGCTTCCACGCGGATGCTGTAAGACGATTTTGCTTCAAAATCGAACACTTCAGCGGCAGTCAAATCACCGTTTACAAGGATAAAGCTGGCGTTGTCGTCGTCGCCTTGGCCATTTACCAATGCATAAGTATGCCTATTGTTTGCATCAGCATCAGCTGCAGTAAGGTAGCCCACAAACGCACCAATGGTGTTGTTTTCGGCAATAGTGGCATTGCTCAAAGCAATGGCAGTAGGCGCTTGGTTTACATCCAAAATATTGATTAAAAATACTTTTTCAGTAGAAGTTAAGCCTGAATCAGTTGAGCGCACCCGAATTGAATATTGCTGTTGTGTATTCAAATCGAATGTAGCAGCGGTGGTTAGCACATTGTTTACAATGGCAAAGCTACTGTTTCCAGTATCGCCTGCACCATTTACCAAGGTAAGGGTATGGCTATCAATCGCATCCTCATCGTCAGTGCTAAATGCACCTACGAAGCTGCCAACTAACTGTTGCTCGTCAACGGTATTGTTGCTCAAAACTAGGTCGCTAGGTGTATCGTTTAAGTCATTTACATCCAACATTATTACCTTTTCGAAAGCAAGGCCACCTTGATCAACGGTTTGCACCCTGATGCTAAGCTGCGTGGTGCGCTCATAGTTTACGTTATTGTCCAAAATCAATTGGTCTCCAGCTAGGCTGAAATAAACGTTACCCAAATCGCCTGCACCTGAAATCAGTTGGTATACATGGCTATCGCCAGCATCAACATCAGTTGAGCTTAAAGAGCCTATTATTGTGCCTACAGCCAAGTTCTCATCAAGGCTAGCCACCGAGCTTACTATATCGGTTGGCGAATCGTTGATAGGTGTAACGGTAATGGCCACAATAGCACTGCTTGCTGCATAATCGGCACCATCGCTGGCATTGAAAACAAAGCTATCGCTGCCGTTGAAATCAGTGTTAGGTGTATAGAATAGGTTTTCTATTTCGTAAATGTAAACTACATCGCCTGCAGTAACTGGCTGCGCATACAACGTAAGCATACCACTTGTAGGCAAAGTAACAATCTGCATTGCGCTGATAGTATCACCTTCAAGGTCGGTGTAGGTAGTAGCGGTAGTAAATGCACTAATCATCACCGGGGTTTCCTCTTCGGCAACCACGGCTATATCTTCCAAAACCGGGGCATCGTTTATCGCGCTTACAGATATAGAAACCGTTGCTGGTGTTGACGCCCATAAAGAACCATCGCTTGCACCAAGTTCAAAGCTATCTGGTCCGTTGAAATCGGCACTTGGTACATAATACATTAAGCTAAACTGCACAAAACTGTATGCGGTGTTAGCCAGAGCTGGGTAACCGCCATCTTGGTAAATAGTACCATGGGCAGGAAGGCTCTCAAAACGAATCGAGTGAGGATCGTCGTTATTGATATCAGAAAAAGTACTTGGGTTGTTGGCACTTATTTCATCCAACAATACAATACTACCATCTTCATTTACAGCTACGCTAGCATCAGTTAGCACGGGTGCATAGTTTGGTGTAGGAAACACCGTCATGGTAATGTTGTCTGTCAATTGCAGGCTCGGGTCGCCTGGCATGCCGCCATACTCTACCAAGTAATAACTTACGCCACCATTATGTGGATAGTCATTCCATGTGCCTGTTGAGCCAATAAAGTGCGCAACATCTTCATCATCACCACAATCATTCGGTTCACCATAGGCCCATGCAGCAAAGTAACCATTGATACCTTGTGCTTGGTCTGCTGAGCAAACATCAGTTTTGAACTGATCAGAAAAGTGACGGCCCAATCCACCAGCTTCAGTACCTTCCGGACCACTCACCCAACGCCAAATACCCTCGCTGGCCGCATCGCTGGCGCCCATCCAGGTATCAGAGTTGATTTTCTGCGACACGAAGTCGTTTTCGGTACTGGAAGTAACGGTTACTAGGTAGCCTTGCAAACCATAAAGGCTTTTTGCTGCTGCATTGTTTTTAGCTACCGTCCATTCTATAGCATCACCTTCATCTACCAACTCATAAAAGTGGCCATTATACTCATTGTACAAAGCAGCCCCGATAATGAAGTTGATGTTGCGGGTAGTGGTAGAACTTATAAGTGTAGTAGTATTGTAAAACCTTACCGTGCGCAAAGCAGCCTGATAATCGGCTGCTGAACCCGCACCAGTAAGGGTAAGTATACCCGTATTGGAATCATACCAGCCGGAAATTCCGTTCATGTCAGTAAATTCCAACACATCCGACGAAATAAAACCAGCACCTATAGTCACTTTGGCAGTATTAAAGGTAATGCTGGGGTCAGATGTTAGTGTCAAGTTAGGTGCAACTAAGGTACCAGTGCCGGCACCATAATAGCTACCCGAAATATCTACGGTTGCCAAATAAGGCGGGGTAGATGGTACTGGAGCAGCTTGCACACCGTAAGCTACGCTGGCAACCATGCAAATTGCTAGCATTGACTTACGCAACCTAGCAACACTTTGAAAATTTAGTTTGAGCTTTTTCATCTTTTTTGATTGATTGAGAAATGTTTTTGAGTACTCTCTTTTACGGGTGCATTATCCTTTTGTTCCGCTTTGTCAAATTTTTTTTTGAATAGACACAATAAAAAAGGGCCCCCATTTGGGAGCCCTTATCTATTCAATATCAAACAGTTAAACTTATTTCACTTTTACCAAGCTACCATTGTGAAGCATAGTGGTTTGACCATCGGCGGCAAGTACCTTTACCGTGTATATATAAGAGCCGTTGCTCAAATCATCACCCACTTTCACTGTGTTTGCGCCAGTAGGTTGCATGCCTTTTACAACTTGTTTTACCAAAGCACCCATGTAGTTGTATACGTTTACTTCCACCATCGATTCTTCAGAAAGCGTAAAGTTAATAACCGCTGCACTCACGAAAGGGTTAGGGTATGCTGTTACGCTCAAGTCATATTTTTCATACTGCTCCAAGCCAGTAGCTTCGTCGCCAAGTTTCGAAAAAGTAGGATCAACACTTACACCCGAACCACGCCTACCGCCATTGGCACCTGCGCCAGATGTAGTATTGCCAGCCAAAGTGCCCGAGCTAGGACGAGTACCAGGGTGGCCTACAATTAAAGTACCCGAAGGTAATGTTATGCCACTCGCATCAACTGAAGCGCTACCGCCAACCGTGCGGCCTTGATTTACTTTAATGTAGAAGGTACCATCTGCATCGGCAAAATCTATACCGTCATCCGCTTTCCAATCAAAGCTTAGTCGGCCGAAAATGCTATCAGGTGCATCAAAGTGCAAGAAATCCAAATCGCCGGCGCTGATAACATCATTGATAGCTACGGGTACTGCATTCAAACGCAGTACACCATAATCAGGTAATGAAGTAATTTCTACTGTGTTTAATCCGTGTCCATCTTGGTCAGCATAAGCAAGTTCAAAGTCAGACAATGTCAAGTCAAGAGTAGCATTGATTTCAACACTGCGAGTAACTGTAGAAAGCTCTGGTTTGTCGTTTGCATCGTCAATGGTTACGATAAATGGTTTTTCGTAAACCAATCCATCATCCCCAGTAGCCGAAATGCGCACCGAGTAAGATGCTTTTACTTCAAAATTAAATACATCATTCGTTTGCAATTTGTTTGCAAGAATCGAAAATGAAGCATTATCATCATCGCCTGCACCGGCAACCAGTGCAAAGGTGTGGCTTTCCACATCTACATCGTCAGCTGCCAAAAAACCAACTGCCGTACCAACTACTTCATTCTCGCTTACCGACAGGTTGGTAAGCGTAATGTCGGTAGAAGGTGTTTGGGCATGTACATTAGTGCTCATGCCCATAAAAGCCAAGGCTGCAGCAGCCGGCATAATGTAGCGTATTGCGCCACCGAGTTTCTTGTAGAATCTCTCTGCCGCGCTTATTCCAGTAATAGCTTTAACCGTTCTCATCGTTATTGAAGTTTAGATTGTTTTGTGTCCTATATCCAGTTTTTACGCAAATGCAAAAGAAAGGTTACGCCAACATGGTTTTTTTTGCAAAAGTGTTTGCCACAAGTACGTACTGCGTTCATTGTTTCTTTTCTGCACAAAATGAAGTCGTCACAAAAAAGTTTTATCTATTTCCAATTTCCGTATCCCTTATCTTTGCTTTTATGGCTAAAGGCTACTCGCTCAACGTGCAACAGGTAAACTACCTCAACATTGTGTTGATGGTTGCAGCGTCTGGCGCAGCAGTTATTTGGCCTTTTGAGCTATTTCTGTTCTCATATATAGTGCTTGGGCCACTGCACTACCTCACTGAAATGACTTGGCTGCACCAACGCCAATATTTCATTGATAAAAGCAAAGCTTGGTGGTTGCTGGTGGCTTGCGGTTTTGGCGTAATTGTTTTTTATCTAGCCGATTTTTTGATTACGAATTTCCATAGCCAACTCTTAATGCTAGATGCCGAAGAGATAAATAACTATAGTGCATTATTTAGAAACTGGACACTCAACTTTGTTCTATTAGCTTTTATAATAGGTGCAGTGCTAGTTGCAGTTAAAGACAAATGGTGGCGATTGACCGCTATTTGCCTGCTTACCGCCTTTTTAATTGTTCTAAACCCCTACCGAGAATTGCTGATAACCTTAGGCATACTTATACCCACATTGGTGCATACCTTCTTGTTTATGATGGCATTTATCCTATTTGGGGCCCTCAAATCAAATAGTTTCTCGGGCTATTTGTCGGTGGTGGTGTTTGTGCTATGCTCTGTTTCATTTTTTGTTGCCAACTGGGGCATAGCCAGCTATAGTATCAATCTATATGTGCTTCAAAACTTGCAAGAAGGGTTCTTTCTTTCCGTAAACGATATATTGGGCAAGCTGCTAGGGCACCAATTCAACAGTATACAAGATACCCTATACTCACCTTGGGGCATACGTATACAACAGTTTATTGCTTTCAGCTACACCTACCACTACCTCAATTGGTTTTCCAAAACCAACATTATCAATTGGCACCACATTCCGCGCAAATGGGGCATTGCCATCATTGTACTATGGGTTTTATTTGTCTCACTTTATCTTATCGATTTTAGAATAGGGCTACTTGCCATTTTTTTACTCAGCATGCTACATGTATTTTTGGAGTTTCCGCTCAACTACCTAAGCATGTTAGGTATTGGTAACCACTTTTGGGGCCGCAACGAAACACCCAAAACCTAAATGCAATGATTAAGCAAAGCGCTTTGATAAGTTCCGTAAACAAATCTGAAACCGTTAGGGAGATTTTGGTTTTCGTATTTAAGCTGTTGTTGGTTTATTTTCTTTGGCGTTCTTTTTCGTTGCTCATTGGCCCTGAGGCGCAGCCCATAAACGAACGCACTATACCATGGCTTTCGGCAGCATTCGAGGGGTTCAATGATTTACTTAAAACCTCATTGGCACAGAGCAGCGCATGGCTTATTAGCCTTTTAGGGTATGAGCCAGTAATTATTGGAAACAATATGGTGAAAATACAGGGCTCGTCGGGTGTAGAAATAGGAAACTACTGTTTGGCCGTAGAGCTCATGGTACTTTATATAACACTGGTGGCCACCTACCCTGCACATTTGAAACTGAAGCTTGGGGTTGTAATAGGCGGCTTGGTAATGATTCACCTGATAAATGTGTTGAGGGTGGCGCTGCTAAACTTAATGACCGTGCATTTGCCGCAATATGCCGACTTTAACCACCATTTTACTTTCCGCATTTTGGTGTTCCTGTTTATACTAGTTATTTACAACCGATATGTAAAAAAGGCCTCACGAATGGCTAAAAGTTGATAGCATAGTGCTGTAAAATGTATATAAACCCCGAAATTATAGCAAGGCCTATAATCCCTATCCACATACGCCCTTGAAAAACATCAAACGAGTGCACCTGAATGCCACCCACAATATAATCAAGCCTAAAAATGGTACCGACAATAAGCAATAGAATACTTCCATGGTGCACCAAGTGGGGCATAAGCACGCGCACCCTATTAAAATCGTAGTTATCGGGCCTCAATAACCAAATAGTAAACAAACACATTAAGGTGCCCACTATCCAGGGCCCGGTTAGCACCTGCATTAAAAACTTTCGCCTTGTGTTGTAATTGATAGCCACCTTTCGCGAGTATGCTAAATTGATGAAGCCCCTTATAAAAAATATGCCACAACCAATCATAAACAACATACCGCCTAGTGTTACTGGCATCATAAATGGTTTCTCCAAATGAAACCAACTGGCAGCTGCCGCAAGCCCATAGTAAAACGGCGATTCATCGTCGCCAGTGCCTATAACCGTGGAAACTAAATAGCTACCAAAAAAAGTAAGGCCATGCACACCCATCCACAATACAAATACCTTTAAAATAGTATTGTACTCGCGCAGCAAACTATTTACCCACCTAAGTGTGAGGCCTAAAACTAAACCAAACACCGGTATTGCACCGTATACCGCCAACACCAACCACCTGTGCCAATCTTTTGATTGGGTAGGTAAATTATACACGCCCATAAATTTGTAAATAGGATCGAAACCTACCCAAGCCGCTATAAAAGCCATAAATAGGCTAGCGCTTATAAACATGATGTTGTAAGAAATGAAATAGATAAATACCGAAGAAACAAAACGATACAGACCGCCACCTGGACGATCTTCGACTTGGTCTACAATATCTTCGTAATAGTCTCTATCCATATTGCCACAGACTTTTTAAGCTAGGCTAAAGTAAAGAATATTGGCAATAAATAACTGTTATTCATCAATTAGCCTAGCGCTACAAATCAAAGAATTTGTAATAAATATTACAATCGGCCACTTCAAACATAAATAATTCATAATTTTGCAAAAGCTAATTTTATTGGTAACATGCCAGAATGCAACATCAATCTTAGTTTTTTCAAGCAAAACTCGTTTGGAGAAGTCTCCTTGTATAGGGAGTTGCTGGAAATATTTTTAAAAACTACCCCCGAAATGCTGGCACATTTAAAACAAATGGCTGAGCAAAACGACTTTACAACGGTTGGTAAAATTGCGCATAAGCTAAAGTCCAACGTCCAGTCGGTTGAGCTTAACAACATTTATGACTTGCTAGATGATTTTGAGGCGCAAAAGTACAGTAATAAAGATGATGCTAATTTCCAATCGGCCCTTTACAATATCATCGAATGCTGTAATATTGCGGTATTGAAAGTTGAAGAGGAAATGAAGTTGCTGCAGAATTAAATGTTTCCAGTATTTTTATAGCGACAATGATCAATATATTTGCTTTTATTTTGAATTTGGATAGAGATGAGATGTGCTATTGTTGATGATGATGAGTTGTCCATAAGGTTAATTACTGAATACATTAACCAAACCGACTTTCTCAATTTGGTTGGTGCTTACTCAAGTGCCATTAAGGCATCTAATGTGCTTTTGCGTGAGCCTGTTGATTTGATTTTTCTGGATGTTGAAATGCCTGGCATGACCGGTTTGGAACTGATAAAAAGTTTAGAGCGCAAACCACAAATTATTCTCATTACTTCTAAAAGAGATTATGCCATAGAAGCATTTGAGTACCAAGTAGCCGATTATCTATTAAAGCCAGTTGGGTATTCGCGTTTTCTGAAAGCTGTAACCAAGGCACGAGAGCTGTTTGAGGTAAAGCAAAAAAGCGCTTCGGCACCCAAACATTTGTACATAAAAGAAGATAGTGTATTGGTAAATGTAGCACTAAACGATATTGTTTGGATTGAAGCCCTAGGCGATTATGTTACCATTCACCTTACCGACAAAAAACATACCGTGCTTACTACCATGAAAGCCATGGACGGTAAACTGCCACCTGAAGAGTTTATGCGGGTGCACCGCTCGTTTATTGTGCGTGTCGATAAAATTAGCAACCTTGATGGCAATATGCTAGTGGTAGGCAAAAAGCTATTGCCCATTGGCAAATCTTATCGTAAAGCGTTGATGGACCGACTTAACATTGTGTAACAGCCAATTGGCAATATTTACCTTACTAGCGTGGCACTTTAATTTCTATAATAACTCCTTTTCCCGGCTTGGTTTTAATGTTGATGTTGCCCTTCATCAATTCTACCCTTACTTGTATATTCTTTAAACCCAAGCCGGTGTTTCGGCCACCTTTTAAATATCCAGGGTCAAATCCTATACCGTCATCTTCAGAAACCCATACAATTTCCTCAGGGCCGATATGACACCTTATTGCCAAGTTTTGAGCCCCTGAGTGCTTTTGGGCATTGCTTATGATCTCTTGGGCAATACGGTAAAAATTAATTTCATTCGATTCGCCAATGCGCTCATCCTGTCCGGTTATTTGTAGGTTTATGTTAAGTGTACTCGACTTCATGGCCCTATTACACATTTCTTCAAGTGCAGCTTGTAGGCCCTCTTCGGCTAACAAGTATGGCATTAAGTTGTGCGATATATTGCGCACTTCTTGTATAGCACTGCCCATAAGTAGTTGCAAATTAGATAAGTACTCATATAATTTACCCTCTTTGCTATTATTCAAGGCCGCATCAAGGGCCATTAAGTTCAGGCTTGCGGCTGTTAAAGTTTGCCCAAGGCCATCGTGCAAATCTTCCGAAATACGTTTTTGTTCTTGGTTTTGACCTTCAATAAGCGCTTGCGACACGGCATACTCATTTTTTAGTTTTTCGAGCTGTAGCTTTTGCGATTGTGTTTTAAGCTGCTCCTCCAACAATTTTTGACGCTCTTTGTAGCCTGCAAGTTGTAGCCTAAAAAACAAGTAAAAAATCAGAATTACGATGAATGCCAATACTGTCTTAAACCAGATTGTGCTCCAAACCGCTGGCACTATTTTTAATTCAATTGATAAGCCTTCCTCGTTCCAATATCCATCTTTGTTTGATGCCCTTACCTTAAAAATATACCTGCCAGGCGGCAAGTTTGAGTAGTTAGCTTGTCGCATGGCCCCTGGGTATATCCAGTCTGCATCAAAACCCTCTAGTTTGTATGCATATTTATTATTTTCGGGAGCCGTGAAATCGAGGGCTGCAAACTCAAATGTAATATTGTTCTCGTCGTAATTGAGCAAAATATTTTTAGTAGTGGCTACTGCATTGCTTAGCGGGTACGATTTGTTGAATACTCTAAAATCGGTTAGCACCACTGGCGGCGGTGTTGTGTTAAACTTCAATTGGTCAGGATAAAAGGAGTTGAGCCCATTAATGCCCCCAAAAAACATTTTTCCGTTGCTAGCTTTGTAAAAAGCACCTGCATTAAACTCATTGCTTTGCAGTCCATCGGTTTTGTTAAACCGGTGCCAAGTGCCGTTTCGCTTGCTGTAGCTAAACAATCCATTGTCAGAACTCAACCATAAGTTTCGTTCTTTGTCTTCCAATATGCCATAAACCGTTAGCTTGGCGTACGACTCATCATAATTGATACATGTAAACTCTACAGAATCGAACTTCAATCCATCACATTTATACTTTGCTTGGTAAAGGCCATTGCCCTGTGTACCTATCCAGATATTGTTTGAAGCATCTTTATGCAAGCAATAAATACCTACTGGCAAGGCCGCCTTATTAGCCGGATATTGCAAATCAGGAAATTTAATTGTTTGGCCTGTTTCAATTTCAAAGTACATGAGCCCCATATCGGTTCCCAACCAAAGATACCCGGGCTTATCTTCAATTATTGAGCGAACAAACGGCACTGGGTTGGTTTCGTTTACCGATGGGAAGTGGGTAAAGGTTTGGGTTTCTCGGTTAAAAAGATCAAGACCTCTGTGGGTTCCTACCCATAGGCGCTGTTCCGAATCGAGCAACAAAGAAAGCACATGCCCGTTTATTAAACTGTTTGCATCCTTTTCATTGCTCTGGAAAACCTGGAAAGTACTCGTTAGCGGATTAAAAAGTTGCAAGCCTCCACCTTCAAGCCCTAGCCAAATTTTTCCGTTTTTTTCTTCCTTAAGACAATACACCGCCGAGCTGCTCAAGTTATACTCGGTGTTCAGTTTCGACACGTATAACCGATAGGTACCCGCAATTTGGTTGTAAACCATTAGCCCCCCATACAAACCAATGAACAGGTTATGCTTGCTATCTTCCAGTATGGCCCTAATACTGTTAGATGGTAAACTTGCAGGATTAGAAGGTATGTGCCGGTGAAGTTTAAAATTTTGGTTTGGCGCCAGCATGTTTATGCCACCGCCATTAGTGCCAATCCAGAGGTTTTGGGTTCTATCAACAAATAACATCCTTACATCGTTGTAGTTCAGCGAAGTACCACTGTAAGCGTCGTGCTGATAGTGCTGCCATTCGCGGGTTTCGATGTTTAGTTTCATGATACCTTGCGGGTATACCGCCAACCAAACATAATTGCTATCGGTTTGTGCAAATGCCGTAACCGAAGCCACAGGATAATGCATTGGGTTTATGCTGAACGAATTGAAACAGTTGGATGCTCTGTCATATAACCATCCGTTATTTTCACTGCCTACCCAAATTCGAGCTTTGCTATCTCTAAAAACGGTGTACACGTGAAAATCGGCGAAGTTGTGCTGCTCAAAAGTGAAATGCTCAAAACTATCGCGATCAATAAAATATCTGCTCAGCCCTGTGGAATATGTACCCACCCACAACTCGCGTTCGGGGGTATAGCGTAAGCTATAAATGGTGTTTGAAGTGGGCGCATTTTTTTTCCCGGGTTGGTGATAGTAGTGTTTATATAAGCCCGTTTTAGGATCTAATTTGTATAGTCCGTCTTCTCGGGTGCCTACCCATAAGTATCCTTCTGCATCAATGGCCAACTCCTGTATGGCACTTAACTGGGTATCTTTGCCTTTTATGGGCAAAAATGAATAGTGCTGAAAGGTTTGTTTTTTGTGGCAATATCTGCTAAGTGTGCCATTGCTGGCACCGGCCCAAATGTTACCTCCACTGTCAACTACCAGCGACAAGATGTTATTGCCGCCTATTGAATTAGAATCGGTTCGGTTGTGCTGAAAAACCTTGAATTCGTATCCGTCGTAAAGGTTTAAGCCATTTTTGGTACCAAACCACAAAAACCCCAAACTATCTTGGCAAATAGCAACCACTGTGCTTTGCGACAATCCATCGTCGATGGTTATGCTTCTAAATCTTTGCTCTTCGGGCTGGGCAAACAACAAGTTGTTGCCTAGCAAAAAAATTGCTAACCATATTACAATAAAACTTAAACAACAAAGATTTAAACGCACGGCAGTACTATGCAATTTTGGATAGCTAAATATACACAACCCCTAATGATATGTTGTGTAAATTAAGAAAGTTGATACATAAAACAATATCTAATCTTTTGCATCCATTACCACTCCTATAAAATTGTCTATTTTTTTGGTTAAGTCCGGTACACTTTGCTTAAACAACCCTTGTGTGCGCAGGGTAAAATAATCGCGAAACGCTTTTTGCAAGCTCAGCCCGTTTTGCATCAAAAATTCTGGCTCCGATATGGCATCAAAAAACATCTTATCGTTCAGTACCAGTATTGCAGGGTCAATGTCGTTAAACACGCCACCTTCTATGCCCCTGCTATAAAATGCCTTAAGCATAGTGGCGGCATACTCTCTAAAAAACTCAACCCGTTTCCAAATTTCGGGGTAAAGGTTCTTTAAATCCAACAAAAACTCGGTTGATATGCCCGAAATTTCGGCAAAAAATAAATGGATAGAATTAAAGTAGCGGTCAATGTATGGTTGGCTCTCGTCAAACAACATTTCCTTAAAAGAGCCTATATCGTTTAGCTTCACTACCAAAGCCATCTCTATTATCTCTTCGCGACTGCTAAAATGCTTGTAAAGTGTGGCCTTGCTTATATTAAGCTGGGTAGCCACTTCATTCATCGAGAGTTTCTTTAGCCCATTTTTGATGTATATCGGCAAAAGCACTCTAACCCATTCCTCTTTTTGCGAAGGATTGTCAATACGCTCTTTAACTACCGGTTTTCGTCCCACTGCTATGCCAATTTATGAGGTGCCCCAAAGCATTTTGCACAAAGTTGAATACAATCTAGTAAACTATTTTCACGTTTATAGTTTACTTTTAAAAAACAATTTCCTATATTTGGTTAAAATGCTCCTGCTATGAGTACTTACACATCATCAATTCAATGGCGCGACATGAAGTATGCGCTAGGCTATTTGGCCCCAGCGTCAGCTGTTGTGGCTATATATTTTGGAGGTATAGTTTCGTTTCTTACCCCGTTCATCATGTTTGTACTCATTCCTATTCTGGAGTTTTTCTTTACAGGCACCGACGTCAATTTCACTAAAGAAGAAGAAGAAACTGCCAAAGGGAAATGGATTTTTGATGCCATGCTGTACATAAATGTACCCATACAATGGGGCGTTATTATTTATATGCTCTTCAGGGTAACGGGTGGCGACCTGGAGACGTACGAAATAGTGGGCATGATTGTTAGCGCAGGCATGTGCTGTGGCATTTTAGGTATAAATGTAGCGCACGAGCTGGGCCACCGCCGCAAATGGTACGAGCAATGGATGGCCAAAGCCTTGCTGTTGAGCAGCCTTTATATGCAGTTTTACATTGAGCACAACCGTGGCCACCATAAAAACGTAGCTACCGACGAAGACCCTGCCTCATCTCGCTACGGAGAGCCCATTTACTTTTTCATTCCCCGATCCATCATTTTCGGCTATATAGGTGCCTGGAAACTGGAGTTTGACCGATTGCGCAAAGACAATAGTTTCCTTTTTGGTTGGAGCAACGAGATGGTGCGTTTTCATGTTTACGAAATAGCTGCCATTGCAGCGGTGTATTTCATTTTCGGAGGCATGGGAGCGCTAGCTTTTGTTGGTGCAGCGGCTTGTGGTTACTTTTTGCTTGAGTCGGTAAACTACATTGAGCACTATGGCCTGCGCCGCAAAGAAGTGGCACCGGGCCGATACGAAAAGTGTATGCCTTGGCACAGTTGGAACAGCGACCACACATTTGGCCGCATAATGCTATATGACCTTACCCGCCACAGCGACCACCACTACCTTGCCGGTCGCAAGTACCAAGTATTGCGTCATTCCGAGGATAGCCCACAGTTGCCTATAGGTTACCCAGCAGCGATAGTGCTATCGTTTATACCGCCTTTGTGGTTTGCCTACATGCACCCCAAAATTGCCAAAATTGAAAAAGGTGCCCATCCTGAGATTAAGAAGGATTATGGTATGGCCACAGCGTAACTGCTACCGCCCTACCTTCGCCAATTGCAACTCTAACTGCGCCTCAATAGCATCTACGCTGTGGTATAGCTGCTCAAACGAGTCGATAATGTAGTACTCTACTTGAAACTTCTCTTTGATGTACGGGCTATCGAAAATGGCTTGTATGTCGAAGGGCTTGCGAGCAGGCAACGGCGACTCTAACGAATATACCGACTCGCCAATGGACGATAAAATACCCGCCCCGTATATCTCCGTATGGCTTTGCTCTTTAATCAGGCCAAACTCAATGGTAAACCAATACAAGCGGCTCATCAGCTCTACGGCCCATGGGTTTTTAATGTGCTTAAGTGCAATGCGGCTTATGCCTTGCAAAAAGTCTACATACGGTTGGTTAACTAGCAGTGGCACGTGGCCAAAAACATCATGAAACATATCTGGCTCTTCCAGGTATTCCAATTCGCTCATTTTGCGAATCCAGGTGGTTGCCGGGAATTTCTTTTCGGCCAATAGTTCAAAGAAATGGTCGTCGGCAACAATGCCGGGCACCTCATATATGCACCATCCGGTAAGTTTGGCCAAACGCTCGTTTACCTCACTAAATTTAGGTATCCGGTCGGGCTCAAAGCCTGCCAACTCAATGCCCTCCAAATACGCAGCATTGGCGCGACCTTTCAAGTTCACCATTTGCTTACCGAAAAGGATAGACCACACTTCGTGGTTTTCGGCGGTGTAAAGCTCATACTGCTGTTTCATTTTGATTATTGGTTTAATGGTTACTTGTTATTGTTTAATGGGTCAACTGGTTAATTAGTTATTGGTATACTGGTTTATTGGTTGCTTATTATTGATTAATGGGCATTACATTTTTAGTCCCATTTATTATTAACATCTTAATCAATCAATAAACTAATGCACCTATCAACTAGTAACTAATAACCAAACAAAAAAAGGCCCACTCCTTGGGGAGCAGGCCTTACTATATCAAAATAGCATCAATACCTATTCCCTATCCACCAGCGGCGCATAATACAAAGGGTAATAGATATTGCTATTGTTGTTCATAATGGTGAAAATACAACGAAAATGATGCCAAAACAAGTGTGATGGAGTAATTTTTTGTATCTTTTTCACAATGGTTCGCATGCATATACATCAGGGTAATTAGGTACGTACTTGCCCGTTATTGCTCTACGCTTATACGCGTACCTTCCTTTTGTCGGGCTAAATGTTCCGTTTGTCGGCGATTTAGATACGTCTGCCGATAATACATCAATCAAATAAACTATCCGTTCTATATTTGCTTTAGCAATTGAAGTAGCCCTTTTAAAGATTAATAAAATCGTTAACGGAAGTAACCATTAGTTCAACGATTATTATAATCCGTTCAACGAATTGTTAAGGTTTTGTGAGAACATCTGCATTAGCTTTACGTTGTATTATTGAAAGAGCAAGTTTAAAACAACTTGTTGCCCCGATTAGTAAATATTAATATCACAATCAAAATTTTACTGCCATGAATTATTTGAATAAAGAACAAATGGAAGTGTTGAGCAGGGTTAAGTCTAAAGTACGTGCCTTGTATCACCCTTTGCGTCAAAGCGTTTTGATGCTTATCAACGACAACGGTAACCGCATGAACGTAACTGAAATTTACGTGAAATTGCGCATTGAGCAGTCAGTAGCATCACAGCACTTGGCTATTTTGCGCAACGAAGGTTTTGTAAACACTGAACGTGAAGGTAAAACTATTTGGTACAGCGTAAACGAAGAAAGCATTAAGAGTTTCGTAGCTCACGCTGCTGAAGTATTGGATACTGCAAACCACGCTGCATAATAGCTGGGTTTTAAAGTAAAGCTTAAGCATTTGCACTAAGGTGCATAACAAAGGCTACCATGTAGGTCGCCTTTGTTATGTTATCCTTTTCAAGAAACAAGACGCAAGACACAAGATTGAGATTAAAGGATTGAGAAGTTCTTTACCGCTTCCAACAAATTCGCATTTAACGAACTATTTTTAAAGCAAACACTATGTCTTGTGTCTTGTGTTTAACTTACAACGTTCCCCTTAACTCTTGTTCGCGCTCAATGGCCTCAAATAAGGCTTTAAAGTTGCCTTTGCCAAACGACTTAGCGCCTTTGCGCTGAATGATTTCGAAAAATACCGTTGGGCGGTCTTCAACGGGTTTAGTGAATATCTGCAGCAGGTATCCCTCGTCGTCCCTATCCACCAAAATATTCAGGTTTTTCAGGTCTTCAATACTTTCGTCAATATTGCCAATGCGGCTTTTTAAGTCTTCGTAGTAGGTTTCGGGCACTACCAAAAACTCTACCCCACGCTTGCGGAGATCGGATACGGTATGCAGTATATCATCGGTAGCCACGGCTATATGTTGCACGCCCGGCCCGCCATAAAAATCAAGGTATTCCTCAATTTGCGATTTCTTCTTGCCCTCTGCTGGCTCGTTTATCGGGAACTTGATGCGACCATTGCCATTACTCATTACCTTACTCATCAAAGCAGTGTAGTCGGTGCTGATGTCCTTATCATCAAAACTGATAAGCTGCGCAAAGCCCATAACCTCTTTATAGAAGTTAATCCAAGTGTTCATCTCGTTCCAACCCACGTTGCCCACCATGTGGTCAATATATTTTAGGCCAACCACGGGCGCGCTGTAAGGTGCATTCCAGGCCTTGTAGCCTGGCAAAAACGTTCCTTTGTAATCCTTACGCTCTACAAATATGTGCACGGTGTCGCCATAAGTGCGTATACCGCTACGCACTACCTTGCCGTGCTCATCGCTTTCTTCGCGTGGCTCCATAAAAGGCTTAGCGCCACGCTTTACGGTCTCATTAAACGATAGGCGGGCATCATCAACCCAAAGCGCCACCACCTTTACCCCATCGCCATGCTGTTGCACGTGCTTGCTTATCTCGCTATCGGCCACCAAACTAGTAGTTAGCACGATGCGAATCTTATCTTGCTGCAGCACATACGATGCACGATCCTTTACGCCCGTCTCTAACCCAGCATACGCCAATGGCTGAAAACCAAATGCATTGATATAGTAGTAAGCCGATTGTTTGGCATTGCCTACATAAAACTCAACATAATCGGTGCCGTTCAAGGGCAAAAAGTCTTCGGCGGTTGGGTTTATTTTAGGGGCGTTGGTGGCGGATGTACTGTACATAGTATAGCGGATTTAAGCGGTAAAGGCATTCAATTACATAACTCGAAGCTACGAAATACGGTTCCCGATTGCAAATGGTGGGTGGTTATTGGTTATTGGTTATAGGTTATTAGGCAATTGGCATACAATGAAGCATTTCGCATCAAAAACATTGTACTTTGCACATCGTACATAGTACATTTGAAAAGTCTTGAAACTTGATACTCACTACTTGATACTAGAAAAATTACACATCGGCGATACCAAGACTTACCACAAGCTGGTTACCGAGACCGACGTAGCGGCATTTGAGCATGGAAAAGTACACCCAGTATATGCTACCTTTGCATTGGCTAGGGATGCCGAGTGGGCTTGTCGCCTATTTGTGCTGGAAATGAAGGAAGCTGACGAGGAGGGCATTGGCACTTTTGTAAACGTGAAGCATATTAGCCCGGCACTGGTAGGCCAAACGGTTACGTTTGTGGCCACGGTAAAGGAACTAAAAGGCAATAGCATTGTTTGCACTTACATTGCCAGCGTAGGCAATAGGCTGGTAGCTAAAGGTGAGCAAGGACAAAAAATTTTAAAGAAAGAACGGCTGCAACAATTATTCGGCAGCTTGAAGGATGAATAAACTATGTCGCAACAGAATGTAAATATCAGTAACCGTCGTGCTTATTTCGATTTCGAGATATTGGATAAGCTAACGGCTGGTATTATGCTCACGGGCACCGAAATTAAATCGATTCGCGAGGGGAAAGCCAATATTAATGAGGCTTTTTGCATTGTTACTAAAGACGATGAGCTATTTATTCGCAATATGCACATTACCGAGTACAGCCGCGGCAGCTATTACAACCATGAGCCTCTGCGCCCACGCAAATTGTTATTGAATAAAAAAGAGATTGTACGTTGGGGCTCGAAAATAAAAGAGAAAGGCCTTACACTTGTGCCGCTCAAGGTTTTCCTTAGCGACCGTGGCTTTATTAAAATTGAAATTGGCCTTGCTAAAGGCAAAAAAACCCACGACAAACGCGACAGCATTAAAGCCAAAGATAGTAAGCGTGAGATTGATAGGGTGATGAAACGGTATTGATTGATTTACGATTTCAGATTTACGAAGTACGATTGCATTCGAACTCATTCGTAAATCGTACCTCGTACGTCAACAATTCAAAATTTGGCCTTATTCTTGTATCTTTCGGTACCGAAATAAATCTACCACTATGTTAAAGCAATTGCGATTAGCTGTTTTGGGAACGGCTTTACTACTTGGACCTCTTTTTGTTTTCACCTCTTGCGATGAATTGCCTTTTGATCTGCCAGTCAGCGAATCGGAAATAGCAGAAGGATTACGTGAGGCATTGAAGGTATCATCAGATACTTCGGTAAACCAAGCCAGCCAGCAAGATGGTTACTATGGCAACTTGGCCATCCGTATTTTGCTGCCACCCGAAGTGGCTACCGCCCAAAGTTACATTAACCGCATACCGGGCGGTTTGGGTACTACCCTTACCAATGAGTTGATGCTAAAACTCAACCGCGCTGCCGAAGATGCCGCTACTAAGGCTACGCCAATACTGATTGATGCCATTACCAACATTACCATAACCGATGCCTTGAGCATTTTGAATGGTAGCGATTCGGCTGCTACCATCTATTTACGCAATAGCACATATACATCGCTCAAAACAGCCTTCAAACCCGATATCGAAACCTCGTTGCAAACCGTTGGTGCACAGCAGGCTTATAGCACGCTTACTAGCAACTACAACACTTATGTAGTTCCTATTCCGTTTCTTAACGCTCCGTCCATCAATACCGACTTGGCCGACTATACCACTGGCAAAGCATTAGATGGTTTGTTCCACTATGTAAAGTTGGAAGAGCAAAAAATAAGAAGAGACCCTTTGCATAGGGTTAGCGACCTATTGAAACGCGTATTCGGCCAGAACGACTAAAACTCCTCATTCCATGTTGCGTATCGGCGTATCGGCTTGTTTTATGTACCCTGACCCGAATAGATTGGTTTTTGGGCATAAAACGTTAACGTATATTGAGAAAGACATGTCGCGTTTCCTATCGCGGCCCGATGTGCAGGCCATCATGATACCCGACTTGGAAGGGGATACCATGGCTGCATTTTTGGAAGGTATGGATGCGCTAGTGCTGCAAGGCGGCGCCGATTTGGCCCCTGAAAGCTATGGCGAAGAACCGATTGAAGATGGCCGCTGGAAAGGCGACCGATACCGCGACGAATACGAGTTTGCATTGATTGACTATTTCATGAAACGAGGCAAGCCCATACTGGGCATTTGCCGTGGTTTTCAAGTACTAAATGTATACTTTGGTGGCACCCTGTATCAAGATATTGCTACCCAACGCCCTAATAGCATTAAGCACCGCGACGCAGCGGAATACGACCAGATAAGCCACGATATTGAATTTATTCCCGATGGCTTAATGCAGGAGATATATGGCCCGGGCGAAAGCCGCAGGGTAAACTCAATACATCACCAAGGCGTAAAAGATATTGGCAAAGACCTACAAATACTGGCCAAGTGCAAAGAAGATGGTATGATTGAAGCCTTTACTTGGACGGGTGCCGAACCTGGCAAAGTAATGGGCGTGCAATGGCACCCTGAATTTGCTTACAACTTTAAACCCGGCGGCTTGCTAGAAACACCTAAGCTTTACGACCACTTTTTGGCTATTTGCAGGAAAGTACAAGGCTAAGTTGCGTGTTTCGAGTTGCGGGTTGGATTGTGTGCTAGCAATTTAATGATTAGGCAAAGGCAAACTCAGTACGCCGAATTACGCCTCCCCCACCCTTTCCTTCGGCTGCCGCTCAGGACAGGCTCTTTCTAGGAGGGAAGCATTTAAAATCAATCATTTACCCAAAATATTGGCTGCTTCAGCAATTTTGAATTTTAAATTTTGAATTTGAAATTCATTGCAATTTCTCATTATCCTTATGCCGCGTGGCATCGCGGTTGGTTTTCTTTTCTAGGTTGCGCTTCAGGGCTTCGGTAAGGTCTACACCCGTTTGGTTGGCTAGGCAAATAATCACAAACATTACATCGGCCAGCTCGTCAGCAAGCACTTTGTCTTTGTCGCTGGCCTTAAACGATTGCTCGCCATATTGCCTAACAATAATGCGGGCCACCTCGCCTACCTCCTCGGTAAGCATGGCCATATTGGTCAGTTCGTTAAAGTAGCGCACACCTGTGGTGTTTATCCATTGGTCTACGGTCTTTTGGGCTTCTTCTATGGTCATGGTAATTATTCTTTATTCCTACTATCAATGGCAATGGTCACTGGGCCGTCGTTAACCAACGCTACCTTCATATCAGCACCAAACGATCCACTTCCAACTGGCTTACCCAATGCGGCCTCTAGGCGCGATAAAAAGGATTCGTAAAGGGGAATGGCTGTCTCAGGCCTAGCCGCTTGTATAAACGATGGTCGGTTACCCTTTTTAGTGCTGGCATGTAAGGTAAATTGGCTCACTATCAGCAGCTCGCCGCCAAAATCCTGCACCGATAGGTTCATCAACCCTTGCTCGTCACCGAAAATGCGCAGTTGGGTAATTTTCTTCACCATCCAATCTAAGTCTTCCGCAACATCCGCAGCTTCAAAACCAGCAAGCACCAGCAAACCCTTCCCAATAGTAGCTTTTACGCTACCGTCGATAGTTACCGATGCCTCCGATACTCGTTGGATGATTACACGCACCTATTCAAATATGAGATGACAAATAAGAAATACAAAAAGTAAATGGGTACTGATAGAAAACAACATCATACGGATGTTTCTTATCTCTCATTTCCCATTTCTAATCTAACTAGATTCGCTTGGTTTTCTTCTTCACAGGTCTGAAGAGATATGACAGCACTACTTCGTGCGTGCTACCTGTAAACGAACGAACATCGTTCAGCTGCTGGTCATAAGCGTAGCCTATCTGTATTTTATCGCCGATAATAAAACCAGCATCGGCCAGCAGGGTCATAGAGCTACGGAAACCTGTGCCTACCCAGAACAAATTCTTATATCGCAACCTCAAGTATCCATCCACTTGAAACGGTGCACCCTTAACGGTTCGGAACCATGCCATAGGCTCTAGCGTAAGTTTAGGCTGGTAGTCTTTGCCCAACGGTATTTTACCACCCACCACTATGTAGTGGTGCATTTCGCGCTTAAGGTTCGATATGGTGCCACCTTCGCTAAAGTTTACATTCAGCGGTATCAGACTTGGAGCCGAATAGCCTAAGTAAAACTTATCGTAGTAGTAATAGATACCCATGCCGGCATTTGGCGTAAACCTAGTATTGTTGCTAGAGTTAATCAATGCGTCGTTGGGCTGGTCGAGCAACAACTCGCTTGAATTGAGCCTGTACTGGCTTACCGAGAAACTCAAACCAACCGCAATGTGGCTCTTGCGCAAAAACTTGGCCCAACTGAATGGATTGATTTTACGAAAATCGATATGATACGAAACAGCACCGGTGAGGCCCGTGTAGGATGTAGGGCCCGTTTTATCGTTTACCACGTGCCCGCCTACCCCAAGGTTGTATTTCGGTATAGGGGTGCGGTATGATGCGCTCATAGTTTGTGGCGCACCTTCAATTTTGGTCCACTGGTAACGGTACGAAGCGTTTACACTACCCCTATCTTCTGAACCTGCAATAGCAGGGTTGATAATAAAGTTGTGCTCGCGGTATAAGGTATACAACGGCAATTGTTGCGCAAATGCTGGCATGGCCAACAATATGGTTATCAATACTAGGAAATTCCTTTTCATGGCAGCCATTATTTAATAATAGTGATAGGTCCGGTTACACTCTCACTTATGTTATCCAATTTTATTATATAGTAGTAAGTGCCTGCAGGCAATGGATTACCATTATTTGTCCCGTCCCAATCGTTTTGATAAGGGCTGGCACTAAACACCACATCTCCCCAACGGTTCAAGATAATTACTTCGTTTTCAGGGAAAGTAACCAATTCGCGAACCATCCATACATCGTTCGAGCCATCACCGTTAGGGGTTATAGCATTCGGTATAAAGATATTGGTCTCGTCTTTTACCACTATAGTTACAAATGCCGTGTCTTGGCAACCCGTGAAATTGTCGGTAACCCATACCAAATATGTAGTAGTGCGGGTAGGTGTTGCTACTGGGTTGGTGCAATCATAACAATCCAATCCCGGGAAATCCAGCCATTCATAGTAAACACTATCGATAGGGCTTACTAAACTTACCTCAATAGGCACTGCTTGTCCAGCATAGATGGTTTGCGGCACATCTGGTATTACGCTAATCGAAGGACCATCAATTTCAACAACGCTCAGGGTAAGCGAGGTATCGCAGCCATTGGCATCTGTAACCGTTACCGAGTAGCTTCCTTCTATCAAACCAGTTGCAACATTAGTAACCAAAGAAGTATCGTGGCTCCAAGTAAACACATAAGGCGCTACGCCGCTGCTTACTTGAATAGATGCTACGCCATCTTCATTACCACAATAGCTGTCCTTAATTACCACACTGTCAACCACTGGCTTATCAATAGCCGGTACAAAAATATCGATTACGGTGTCGCAAGTAGCGGCATCGGTAATGGTTACCGTATAAGTAGCTGATGCAAGTCCACCTGCTATTGGGCTACTCAGCGAAGCATCATGCGACCAGTCATAATCCAAGCCCGGATCGGTGGTGTTAACGGCCAGTATAATTGCGCCATTTGGCTGGTTACACAAGGTTGAAGTGATGTCAATATTCACTACTTGTGGGCCACTGCGCTCAAACACTTCAATGGTGCTAATTTTAGAACAACCATTGGCATCAGTAACCGTTACTGTATAAACACCGGCATTAATGTTTGCGTTGGTGTTGCTAGTAGCAGCCGAAGCCAAGGTATTAGGACCATTACTCCACTCATAATCATAAGGACCAGTGCCGCCAGTCAGCGTAACGGTAACTTGACCACGACCATTGCCGTTGCAATAAGCACTGCTATCCACCACAGTAGTTAGCAACAACTCATTGGGTTGGTTCACGCTTACCAAATCAATAGCACGGCAGCCATTAGCATCAGTTACAGTTACTACATAGTTACCAGGGCAAAGGCTGCTCAAGGTATCGGTAGTATTGGTAGTGTTGGCCCACTGATAAACGTAACCTGTAGTTCCGCCCGTGGCAGTTACCCAAGCTTTACCGTCGCATGCGCTAAAGCAGGTCACATCGCTGCTATCCATCACAATAGATAATGCAGTAGCAGGTTGAGTAACCGTAATGGAGTTGGTTATAGTACAACCGTTTACATCAGTAACGGTTACGCTTACCGAGCCGGCGGTTAGGTTCAAGGTAGTATCGCCAGCCCCAAAAGGTAAACCTCTAGACCATGTATAGCTATAACCGCCTGGTGTTGAAGTACCACCAGTGGCGGTTACCCAAGCGCGGCCGCTATTGCCACCGAAACAAAGCACACCTGAAGTATCCATAGTAGAAGCCAAAGGCGCCAATGGCTCTGTAATAATTACCGTATCCGATATAGTACAACCATTTACATCCACTACATCAACAGTATAAGTACCTGCAACTAAATTAATAATAGTATCGCCATTACCGGTTGGGGTACCGCCGCCTGACCAAGTATATTGGTAGCCACCTGCACCGCCTGTAACGGTTACCCAAGCTTTGCCCGTATTTTCGCCAAAGCATAAAACATTTCGTTGCCCTGCCGAAGTAAATAGCTGGGCTGGTTGAGTTATATTGAAAGAGGTGGTTGCCTCGCAACCATTGCCATCCGTTACGGTTACCCTAACCACACCGAACAATAGATTGGTAACCGTATCGCCAATACCTTGTGGCGTGCCACGAGACCAAGTGTAAGTATAATTACCGCCAGCCAAGGTGCCGCCAGAGGCAGTTACCCATGCACTGCCCGTACTATCGCCAAAGCACAATATGTTAATACTGTCTTTAACCAATGATACCGGTGTAGCTGGTTGGTTTATCGAAACCGTATTAAGCGCAGTACAGCCAGTGTCGTCAGTAACGGTAACGAAATAAGTCCCTGCCAACAAAGTTCGCACGGTATCGCCATCACCAACTGGGGTTCCGCCGCTCCAAGTATAGTCATAGCCGGCACCCAAGGTACCACCAGTTGCAGTTACCCAAGCACGGCCAGTACTAGCACCAAAGCAAAGCAAATCAATGCTATCCATTACAGTAAGCAATTGGGTAGGCTGCGTTATAACCGCAGAGTCAATGTAAGTACAGCCGTTGGCATCGGTTATGGTTACGTTATAAGTACCCAACACTAGGTTAATTATCGTATCGCCATTTGCACCCGATGGGGTACCACCGCTCCATGCAAAATTGTACGGCGATGTACCACCAACTGCTGTAATCCAAGCCCTGCCGCTGTTTTCTCCAAAGCAGCGCACATTTACTTGCTGAACATTACCCAACAATAGGTTTGGCTCGTCAATAGTTACATCGGTAATCTTGGTACAGTTAAATAAATCGGTAACCGTTACCACATAAATACCCGGAGACAACGGAGCAATAGTATCGCCAGTAGCGTTGGTTGGTGTGCCGCTACTCCATAAATAATTATATCCTGGTGTGCCGCCTGTTGCGGTAACCCAAGCACGGCCATCGTTGGCGCCGTTGCAACTAACATTGGTACTATCCATGGTAAGTACCAACTCGGCAGGTTCATTCACCTTAACACTATCTATGGCGGTACATCCGCTAGCATCTGTAACCGTTACAAGGTAAATGCCCGCACCTAGACCAATAATGGTATCGCCATTGCTTACCGCATTGCCACCGCTCCATGCAAATGTATAAGGGAAAGTACCACCTGTTGCACTTACCCAAGCCCTACCAGTGCTATCGCCAAAGCAGGTAATGTCGCTACTATCTGTGTTGGCAACCAACAATGAAGGCTCAATAATATCTACCGAGTCAACAATGGTACAGCCTTGGTTATCAGTAATGGTTACATCATAAACACCAGCCGCAAGATTGATAATGGTATCACCACGGATGCCCGATGGCGTGCCGCCGCTCCATGCATAATTATAAGGGCCGGTGCCACCTGCTACAGTAGCCCAAGCCTTACCAGTGGTTTGGCCAAAACAGGCTATGTTTAGGCTATCCAATGTTACACTCAAAGGTGCCAATGGCTGCAGAATGGTAACACTGTTGACAGCGCTACAACCGTTGCCATCCGTTACGGTAACGGTGTAAGTGCCTGCAATCAAACCAACAATGGTATCGCCGGCGCCTGCTTGGGTGCCTCCGCTCCATGCATAAGTATATGGCGGAACGCCAGGTGTACCACCAGTTACTACAACCCAAGCCTTACCAGTACTTTGGCCAAAGCAATTCACATCGTCAGCAAACATGTTCAGCACCAATTGGGTGGGTTGTGTTATTACAAATGTGGCGGTTGCCGCACATCCATTTGCATCGGTTACGTTTGCGGTATAAGTGCCAGCGCTTAAATTGTTCAATGTATCGTTCAATGCGCCACTTGGGGTGCCGAAACCCGTCCAGGTTACGTTGTTGTAGTTGGCAGTTCCACCTGAAATGTTTACCCAAGCTTTGCCCGTGTTATCGCCAAAGCACAATACGTTAATACTGTCTTTGGTCAAGGCTAACAAGGTTGGTTGGGTAATAAATACCGAATCGATAGCCACACAGCCGTTGCTATCGCTAACGGTAACTGTGTAGTTGCCGGTAGCAAGGTTGATGATAGTATCCTGTAAACCAATTGGCGTGCCGGCACTCCAAGCATAATCGTAGCTACCAAAAATTGGCGTGCCGCCAGTAGCAGTAACCCAAGCCTTGCCATTGCTCAAACCAAAGCACGACACGCTATTGCTATCAAGCACCACGGTAAGCGGCGCCAACGGTTGGGTAATAGTCACGGTATCAAATGCCTCACAACCATTGCCATCAGTAACAGTTACGGTGTATGTACCTGCAGCCAAAATACCTATGGTATCGCCAGTGGCATTGGTTGGTGTGCCGCCGCTCCAATCATAAGTATAACCTGGGCTGCCGCCGCTAGCGGTAACCCATGCTTCACCATCGTTGCCACCAAAGCAGTTAACGTTCAAGCTATCGTGGGTAAGTAATAATTGAGCAGGTTGTGGCACCGTTACAGAGTTGGTGGAGAAACAACCACTATTGTCGGTAACAGTAATTGAGTAGGTTAGGTTTGATAAGCCAATAATAGTATCGCCAGTAGCATTTGTCGGCGTACCCGCAGGCGACCAGTTATAAATAAAACCACCCGTTCCACCGCTGGCCGTAGCCCAAGCACGGCCATCGTTGCCACCAAAGCACGATACGCTATCGGTAGCCAAAGTTACACCCAAAGCAGGTGGTTGGCTTATTACAAATGTATCAATGGCTGTACAACCCCTTCCGTCGGTAACGGTTACGGTGTAAGTTCCTGCTAGCAAGTTGTTAATAGTATCGCCAGGTGCCGTTACTACACCACCGCTCCAGGCAATAGTGTAAGGTGTAATTGGGCCAGGTGTGCCACCCGAAACAGTTACCCAAGCTTTACCGTTGGTTTCGCCAAAGCACCTTACATTCTGGCTATCCTTAACAATAACTATAGCAGGTGGGTTATTCAATACTATCGTATCGGTTATAGCGCAGCTGTTGCTATCAGTTACGGTTACAATGTATTGGCCAGCACCAAAGCTTGATACTGTGGCAGTGTTGCCGCCGATAGGCGTTCCATTCAAGGTCCAAGCATAATTGTAGGCATTTAAGCCAGCAAATGGTGTACCACCAGAAGCAGTTACCGTGGCTGTAGAACCAACGGTACCTCCGTTACAATTAGGATTGGTGCCTGTAATAGTACTCGTTAGTTGTGTTGGCTCAATAATAACAATAGTGTCAAAACCAAAGCAACCACCTACCGCAACTACTACCGAATAAGTACCAGCTGCTAAGCCAGTAATAGCTGCAGTAGTAGGGGCAAAAGGGGCAAAATTTCTCTGCCAAGTATAAGTTGGGGTGCCTGAAGGGCCGCCAGTGTAAGCGGCGGTTGCTGTTCCGTTGGCGGTACCGAAGCAGGTAACATTGGTACTAGTTGCGGTTACCACTATTTGGGCTGGTTGGGTAATTATAATAGTATCAAAAGCCTCACAGCCATCAATATCAACTGTTACGGTATACGTGCCTGCTACCAAGTTGGTAATGTTGGCAACATTGTTATTGGCAAACGTGGCACCATTACGCAACCAAGTATAGGTAATGCTAGTTGGCGGTGTAGGGCCGCCAGTATTGGTTACGGTAGCATTGCCATTGTTGCCACCAAAGCAGCTTACATTGGCTGAGGTAATGCTGGTATTAATTTCGGTTGGCTGAGTAATCAGTATCGAATCATTGTTGGCACAACCGCCAGCATCAGTTACAGTTACATAGAACCTTCCGGCACAAAGGTTGGCAATGGTTGCGGTAGTATCTCCATTTGACCAACCATAAGTATAGGGTGTAGTGCCACCCGAAGCAAAAATTGTAGCCTCACCATCGCAAATACCAAAGCAACTTGCGTTAGTGCCGCCTTTTTGAAGACCAAGTGCGGCAGGGTTTATAAGAGTTACGGTATCTAACAACGCACAGCTGCTATCATCCGTTACTTCCACTTGGTAAACACCGGCACCAAGGCCTGTAATGGTGGCGGTATTGCCTACAAAAGTACCAGCTGGTTGCAGGGTCCAGTTGTATGTATACGGTAGTGTGCCGCCCGAAACCGTTACCGTGGCTTCACCATCGGTACCATTAAAGCAGCTAATATCTACTTGGCTTGTGGTGCTCGTTAGTTGGGTAGGTTGTGCTATTACTATAGTATCAAAACCAAAGCAACCGTTTATAGTTACGACTACCGAGTAAGTACCAGCGGTAAGGCCTGTTATGGTGGCAGTGGTGGGGGCAAATGGGGCAAAATTTCTCTGCCAAACATAAGTTGCCGTGCCAGTTGGGCCACCCGTATGAGTTACCGTTGCCGCACCCGTATTGCCTCCGTTACAAGCTATATTGGTGCTTACAATATTGGCTATTATCTCGGTTGGCGATGTAATAACTACGGTGTCAAATGCCTGACAATTGCCGATGGTTACGGTAACAGTGTACGTAGCGGCTGTAAGGTTGTTAATGGTTGCGGCATTTCCACCGGGAACTGGGTTTCCGTTTCGAAGCCAAACATAGGTTGGAACAGGGCCTACTGGTCCGCCAGTGGCGGTTACTGTTGCTGAGCCATTGTTGCCACCAAAGCAGCTTACATTGGTTTGGCTAGTGTTCGTAGTAATTGCCGATGATTGCCCAATACTTATAGAATCAACAATGAAACAACCGTTGGCATCAGTAACCGTTACGGTTACAAAGCCCGGCAACAAAGCACGGGTAGTATCATCGTTTGGCGGGGTGTTGGTACCTCGGCTCCAAGCATAAGTATATGGAGCAGTGCCAGCACTTGCGGTTGCCCATGCCCTGCCTGTTGCAGTGCCAAAACACTCCGCATCAACTTTAGCCAACACCAAGACCAGAGAGGCTGGATTGCTTAAAGTAACGGTATCA
This sequence comes from Sphingobacteriales bacterium, assembly GCA_027486795.1. Lineage (GTDB taxonomy): Bacteria > Bacteroidota > Bacteroidia > Chitinophagales > CAIOSU01 > CAIOSU01. The sequence continues at coordinate 53,619 of JAIXOI010000037.1, forward strand.
AAAACGGTACAAAGGCTATCGTCGGTTACTACTACCCTATAGGTGCCTGCGCTTAGGTTGTTTACCGTTGCAGCGTTGCCACCTGGTATAGGAGTACCGGCTGGCAACCTTGTCCATGCATAGGTATAATTGCCCGTGCCACCGGTTGGTATTACCGTAGCAGAACCATTGGCGCCATTAAAGCAAGTGATATTCGTTTGTGTGGTACTTGAGCCCAATACTGGGTTCTGGGTTATAACTATGGTATCAAAAGCTGTACATATTCCACTTACCGTAATAATTACCGTGTAAGTACCTGCAGTAAGGCCAGTTATGGTGGCAGTTGTAGGTACTATTGGGGTTCCGTTGCGCCTCCATGCATAAGTTGTAGCAGGGCCGCCAGTTGGGCCGCCGGTAAAGGTTACGCTAATGCGGCCAGTTGCTGCGCCGTTGCAACCCACGTTTACACTAGTGCGGGCAGGTATAATTTGGGTTGGGGTACTAATAGTAAACAAGGTAGTATCAGTACAGGTAAGCTTGGTAACTACCAAACGGTAGTTACCCGCTGATAGACCTGAAATATTTGAGCCAGTGCCGAGTACGGCACCAGCTAAACTCTGCCAGCTATAGGTAGCTGCACCCGTGCCACCAGTAACGCTTGATGTTGCAGAGCCATTAGTACCTCCAAAGCACGATACACCTGTTGGAGTAACCGTAGTTACAATATCCGTTGGAGTTAACACTTGAACCGAATCGACACGGCTACAGCTGTTCAAATCGGTAGCGGTTACGCGGTACAAACCGGCACATAGGCCTGTAATGGTAGCTGTAGTGCCGCCATTCGACCATAAATAACTGTATGGGGTAGTTCCGCCAGAAACGGTAACGCTGGCTTGCCCGTTGCAAGTACCAAAGCAGGTTACATCTACCTTGCCCATAGTAAGGCCTAAGGCAGGCGGATTAGTAAGTGTTCTGCTATTGGTAACTGTACAGCCGTTTGCATCCCTAGCTACTATTGAATATACCCCTGCTCCTAGGCCCGCTTGTGTATTGCTGGTAGACACATTAGGAGTCCAAGCATAGGTATAGGGTGCACCCGAAGCGAAAGGAGTTCCTCCAGAAACGGAAATAGTTACACTGCCGTTGGTGCCATTATTACATAACGGATTAACACCGCTAATGGTGCTTGTAAGGGCAGTTGGAGCCGTAATGGTGCCAGTTACTGTTGAGCCACAACCTGCGGCATCGTCAACGGTAATGGAATAAGCCCCAGCAGCCAAACCCGTTCTTACAGAATCGGGAGTATTGGTTTGCGTACCTGTGCTCCAAGTATAAGTAAACGGGGGTGTACCACCAGAATTAGTAACCCACACTTTACCATTTGTTAAGCCGTTACAGGTAATATCACTATCGTTAACCGCAACTACGGCTGCATTTACCACATTTATAAAGCATGGAAAAGTGTCGCGTAATGTGCCACCGGCATAAGTTCCTTCCAAAATAACGGTTTTGCAACCTAGGGTACTATATAGTATGTTGGTTGGGTTGGTAGCTGTAGATGAGCTTGGCGTGCCTCCTGGGAAAAACCACTGGCTAGTGGTTGGCGAAGGGACGTTACCGTCAAAAAAATTAATCGCCGTTCCAAGGCAAATAACCGTATCGCTTGAGATTATACGAAGATCGGGCAATTCCGGGTCGACAATGGTAAACGGTGTAAAAGTGTTTTGGTTTGGTATGGTTACGGTGTTAGCTGCATTGTTTCGGGTGCTTGTTCCGTTTGGCAACTGCCAAGCAGTAGTTCCAGGCAACCAACGGTGAGCCTCTATCCTACTCTCAACTATAGCGTTTTGTGATAAGTTAAAGTCAACATCCCTATATGTAAAGGTTAGTCGTCCCACAGGATTAGTTGTAAAACCCGATTCCTCGGGAATCCAATAACGGTCAATTTCCCTTGAGTAGTTATTGGCACCTAATATATTATTGATATTGGTAACCGAAGTAGGGAACGGCAAGTTATTTGGGGTAAGCGTATAGTCGGTAGGATAAGTAGCCACGGCCAATTTACCACCAGCGCTACCAGCAGTTTGCACTTCGAACGTAAAAGGGATATAGGTTCCGGTAGCTCCTGCAAACGGATAGGTAAAAGTATTTCCTGCGGTTGCATTGCCAATTGACCATTCAAACCTACCATACCCCGATGCAGGCACGTTTTCGCTAATTACATAACCGGTGGTCCTTACCAAATTGGCGGGCACCGAGCTGTTCATAGATAACTTGAAGTTGTTGAGGCTCACTCTTCCATCGCTCAGTAAAAAGCGATTGTTTACGCCCACACTGCCAGTCATACTCCTGTTTACGGTACCAACTATAGTAAGGTCGTAAAAAGACATAGTACCCGCGCCGCTTTCCATATCCAGATTGAAACCCGTGTTGTGCAAGAAAATATTCGAGCCTGTCGCAGCAGTTACGGTACCATTTAGCAAAGTCCAGTTTCTGGCTACCGAGATGGTATCAATCAAAGTTAGGGTTCCGCTGGGTTTGTCAATGGTTACATTAGGCAAGAAACCATTTGTGCCGTTTTGCTGTGGCAAGGTAAAGTAGTTGCTCGAAAACGTAGCGTTGCCGGTACCTTTAATAGTAATAGTGCCAGTGCCGCCTGTTCCAAAACCATTATTCATGGCATATAAGCTACCCGTTACATCGGTTTGCCCGTTAATGAGCAACTGCCCCGAGCCATTGGTAAACAAAGTATCGCGGGCAGTTAGGGTTGCAGTAGGACTCTTTATCGAACCAGCCGAGCCAGAAGGCGCATGATACGAAATGTTGGGAAGTGTGTGGGCGTTGGTTATGGTATTGGTGCCGTTGCTGCTATTGAAACAAACAATGCCATCGCCAGATATAGTACCACTGTTGTAGGTCCACTGGGTGGCATTGCTTAAATAATTGGCATTGGCAGCCTTCGGAGCACAAAATGCAGGATATTGGGCTCTTGTAATAACTATATTGTTAGTAGAATTTAAGCGTACTTCGGGCAAAGTACCTTCTCCAAGCAGGGCATTACAGTACATGGTTTGAGTGCCTGTGCCAGTTACATTCAGCACTGCATCTCCTCCGCCAGTTGTACCCAAAGAAGCCACTACTATATTTCTAGTGGCATTTATAGCTGGCACTACCGTTGCGTTTACGGTGGGGTTGGTACTAGCCCAAATAACTGCCGAATCGGAAGTAAGTGTTGTGTTGAACGTAATAAGGCCTCCACAAAGTGCCATATTCGATATAGTGTGCGGTGGGCCATTGACGCTAGTATACGAGCCTGCACCACCACAAATAGCCAATATGCCTGTGGTTTTAGTTGCTATAACGCCGCTTACATAGGTATAATTACCTGTAATGTTGCAAATACCTTCTATTTTGAAGGTATCACTTGGTGCTTTCTCAATCCGTAAGTTTGGTATTCTGCCTCTGGCAAAATCATCGATACTATCGCAAACGCCAGCAACGGTGCAAACAGGTGCTGCCCCGCCCCAACCATAAAAAGTCTGGCTTCCGGTGCCGTTGACGATAAACAAAGTGTTTCCTATATTAGAGAAAGCAGCACCTACGTGCTGCGTACAAATATTTCCGCGCAAATTAATTGTGCCATTGTTATAAACAAGACGAGAACCACCTGCGTTTATGAATGTACAGTTAACCTGTAATATACCATTGGTAGAAAATGTGTAAAATCCACAAATTGGGGTTTGTCCAATAACGGCACTATAAACCAAATTGCAGAATGTGATACTACCATTAACTTGGAAATCGATAGAACAGCTTACATCATCAAACATGGTAACGGTGCCTAAGTTGGCGTTAAAAACACCCGTGCCCGACAGCGTAAATGGCCCTGAGTTTAGCACCATGTTTCCAGATGTGCTGTTAAAAGTTCCGCCAGAAACCACCCACGGACCAGTGATGTTAATACTTCCTGAGCCCCCATTAAAAGTACCGCCAGCTTGGCTGTACCCAACCGAAAGCGTAATGGAGTTGGTGGTATTGGTTATGGTACCAGTGTAAGCTGCTGCAATATTTATCTGTTGCAATACCAAAGCGGGAATATCTTGCGTGCAGTTTGCCGTGCCAGTGCCGTTAAATATCGCCACGTCGTTTACGCCAGGCACACCCACTGGGCTCCAGTTGGCAGGTGTGCTAAAATTGCCAGCGGCACCATTCTTTACCCAAGTATAGTTGGCAGCGCTACAATAATCAACGAAAAGGAAGAAAATACTGAACAAAGCTAGGTGCTTTGTGTTTTTTAGCAATGTGCCCATCATGGTACGTTTTTTCGAAAAACCCGTAAAAATTAACAAATTAACCTGAAAAGTTAAACTATTACTACTGTTTTTAGCTTACTCCCAGATCCGTTATTTTTAAATTATCATCAAATAATACTGACGGGCACCAGTACTGTCTTTTAAGTTTTATCAATCTATTTAAACATTTTCTCTAACTAGTCAACCCTACCCTTGTTCTTTATTTATTACAAAACATGCCATTTTCACAAGCAATATAGGGCATTTAAGATTAAAAACAAACTGCCTAATCCAAATACAGCCCACTATGGGCATACCTTACCACTTGCAAATATTTGTACTTTACACTTGTGCCAATAATATAACGGAAAACCAAGGATAAAACTTGCTTGAAATAGCTAAAGCCAATGCTGTGCAAAATACTAGTACCCGAGTACTTAAATACCGGGTATACTAAGTTATGTAAGCGGCTGAAGGAACTATAGCGGTGTTTCTTGCAATGCAATATGCTTACCTACATCTAAATTATGATAATTTTTTGATTCAAAACCTATGCAGCCCTATATTTAAAGCTTTACAGCACTTGGCGTTTCAATATAGCCAAACTGCGTCTGGTAAACAGTTCTCGCGCATCTAACTTTACCGCTCTGGTAAAATATGCCCAAGCATCCTTTTTTTGTTGGCTAAGCTGCAGGTGCAGGGCTATATAAGATAGCATATGCGCCTCAATTCGACCCAAATAATGACCATATACGGCCATGAATTTATCATCGGCTTTTAGGCCTTGCATCAATAAACTTGTACGAGTAAGCATGGCCTGCTCGTCAAAATTGAGCACACTGCGGCTATCATGGTTTATCATACAGGCCGTTACTGTGTTGGAATAGTAAAATTTATGTCTAGCCGCAAGGCGCAACCAAAGCAACCAATCTTCGGTACCCGAAAGGGTTCTATTCTCGCTAAATAGCAAATCGCCAGCCAATAAACCCTGCTTGATAAAAATACCAATACAGCTAATGATGTTGCCTCGGATTAATTGTTCATTAAAATTACGCCAATGCTTTTTGGTATCCAACAAATTGGCTTCTGTGTCACGGTATTCGTAGGCCAAATGAAACACCTCTGCCATCGGGTTTGCCTTGAGCAGCTTTATCGCCTCTTCAAAGTGGTTGGGGTATAGTACATCGTCCGAGTCGATGAAAGTAACAAAATCGCCCTTGGCCCTAGCAATACCAAAATTGCGAGCCGCGCCGCGCTCACCGTTCTCTTTCCGATAGTATGCAATGCGCTTATCATCAATAGCCTTTACCACCGCCTCAGTATTATCCTTGCTGCCATCGTCGGCAATAATAATTTCGAAATGCGGATACGTTTGCGCCAATATCGACCTTATCGTTTTTTCTATAAACGTCTCCCGGTTGTAGGTGGGCACAATAATGCTAAACAGGATGTCTTTACTGGGCATGCGGAGTATGTTTTATTTTACCAATGCCCAAATTATTTTTCACCAAAGTCTTCAGCTTACCCAAAAGGTGCCCCTCGCCCAACGACTGTATTACTAATCGATTGGTATTGGCGATACGTCCGCGAGTGTATTCTTGTTCAATGTAGCTGTTTAAGTATTCTTGTAGCAACATTGTCTCTTGCTCTTTTGGCCATGCCGCGTAGGCAGGGTAAAAAGCATCTTCGGGGTTGTGGTATACTTTCAGTTGCTTCAGTTGAGCCAATAGCTTTCCATCAGGCAACGACCTAGCCATGCGCGATATTACCCTTCGGTAATCGTCGTAAAGACCGACGGGGTTGTTGCCTGTTTTGGCACTATCGTGAACCCTAAACCTAGCCAGAGTTTTGTTGATTCGTTGGGATGGGACGTTAAAGAAGATCCTCGCCCAAAAATCGTAATCCATCAGGTAGTAAAAGCTCTCATCAATATAGCCGAATGTTTCATGCAGTTCTCTTTTCCAGAACACGGCTGGTTGATGAATGGATACTCTTTTAAAAAAGTCGGCTGGCTCAAAGTTATTGGTCCATAATTCGGTTCGTCCATCCGGGAAAAAGCTCTCCACATCACCATACACAATTCCGGCCTTGGGGTTAGCCGCAAAAGCATTGGCAATGGCTTGCAATACGCCTGGTTGGTATACATCATCGCTGTTAAGCCAAGCAACAATATCGCCAGTGGCAATTTTGAGCCCTTTGTTTATGGCATCGCTCTGGCCTTTGTCTTTTTCGCTTACCCAATAAGCAATTTGCGGAGCGTATTTTTTAATTACTTCAACGGTATTATCAGTACTTCCGCCATCAATAATAATATACTCGAGGTTAGCATAGCCCTGCCCAATGATGGAAAGTATGGTTTCCTCAATATAATGACCCTGATTGAATGAGGGCGTGATAATAGATATTTTGGGTTGCGCGCTCAAGGTTAAAACTTGTAATCGAACAATTCGATATCCTCTTTAAAATGCACTGCAATCAGTTCTCGTGTTTCGGGGGTATAATAATCTTGATAGTGCTTGTGGCTGCTTTTATTAGAGTGGGGCAGCACGGCATCAATGCCTATATGCTTGGTAATATGCTTAAAGCTGCTTTCTATGTGCTCCATTTTGCCTATGTAATCTGCCAAGCAATTTCCTTGTGCATCATACATAAAGTTCTTTTGCAGCCTAATTTCGTGGTTTACACGCCAATGAATATACTCATCGAAGCTCATTTTCATCGTAGCTTCGTGCTGGTGGTGATCTTTTTGCTGCCTAGCATAGTGGTAAAGTGACACTTGCCAATCCCAGGGGTTGCGCACGAATGAAAATTTGTAATACTTATCAAAATATTTAGGAGCCAACTCTGCCTTTAATTGGGGTGCAGAAATATGGTCTGGGAAATCGCTGCTTTGGGGCAACAGGTGCAACTTCTGCATTATCCAATTGGGGTAACTTTCTTTTGGCGGAATGGTGTATACCTGTAATGCCTCTCTTACACTAGTACCCGCAACTTTGTAATTGTGTATAAAAATGAATTGGTAGCCGTGCGATATAACCATACAAGGTTTTGTTTTGTAAAAATAAAGAAAGGCAGTCAACTTTTGCCCTTATGGGGTAAATGCTCTAAACTAATTGCTTGAACAGGGCAATATACTGGTTTGCTTGTACATCTTGGTTGTATTTCTCAAAGGCCTTCTTTCTGATGATATCTTTATCAAACACCTCAGCACTTAGCAAAAACCGCTCCATTGCCTTGCTTAGCGCTTCGGCATTTATCTCGGTTACCAAATAACCGTTTTGCCCATCTTCTACCATATCCTTAATGCCGCCCAACGCGAAACCGATAACTGGCGTACCAGTCATAAGCGACTCCATAACGGTATTAGGTAAATTATCTTCTAACGATGGTATAACAAACACATCCGCAGCAGCATATACCATGCTCATCAACAATTCGTCTTGTATTACGCCTAACCTTTTCACTGCGCAGTCTTCCCATGTTTCGCGAGCACTTTCGTTGCCTATTTGAACTAGCAGCACCTGTTCTTTATTGGTTAAGCCCTTAATGGCATCCACCAAAATTGCGTATCCTTTTCTATGGTTATGCACATTATCGGCCACAAACAGGATTATCTTTTTATCGGCTGGCAAACCTAGCATTTCCCTACAATGTTGTTTGCTCTTTGGGCTAAAAACTGTTGCGTCTAATGAATTAGGGATGTGATAATGAGGCCTGCTTCCCAAAAGCATGCTTTTTTGCGAATTTTCTTGCATCCATTGAGATAATGTTACGATGCTAAGTTTACTAAAACCCTTTAACGCCTTAAGTTTTGTAGCAAATATTTTTGCTGAATATTCGGGGTCAATCGTTCCTGATAACTGGGGGCACACTTGGCAAGATGCTGTGAATTTATCACACGAACCTGCATAATGGCAACCTCCAGTAAATGGGTTCATATCGTGCAGCACCCAAATTACCGGTTTGTCAATATTCCGGAAAAATGACAAATAGTCAAGAAAACTATTTACCCAATGTAATACAATTATGTCTGCCTGCTTTACGATTTCCAGATTATGGATTCGGTATGGCGAACCTGCTTCTGAAAACATTTCGAAGTGCTTAGGCCTGCCAGCTAAATGTTTTGCGTGCTTTTGAAAATATATACGCTCTTTCATGCGCAAACCAACACGCTGTATAATAGATGGAGAAGCCTCATCCATATACCCAAACTCGTTTTTATCGCGATTGGTGTTGCCATGCAAGAACAAAAAGCTTGAATCGATGCCACTTTTCAACAAACCCTTATGCAGCCTGTATCCTGCCTTGGTAGCTCCGCCCGATGGATATGTGGAAATATGCAATATTTTCATATCTAATATGAATTTTGTTAAAGCTTTACATAACTTAGTATTGCTAAACTTCGGCGCGATAGGCAAAAATATTCAATTGCAAATCCATACCTGATTCAATCTTATGCTCTAAAAAAGGAGCCCTCATTAAATACAGGCTTTGCACAAAGTACCTAAACCCAGCACCGCTCAACAAAGCCAGTAGCTCATTTAAACGCTGAGGCTGGTTTTCGAATGAATGATACTCTATAAAAGCACTTTTAACCTGTTTCAAGGAGGTTTCGGCTTCTATCAATACTTCCAACTCTGCTCCTTCAATATCTAGCTTCAATAAATCTACAGGCCGATTTAAAATACTGGATAGCAAAAACGTTTCTACCTGCACCCCGCCTCCTTGAGCCAAATGACCTCCATCTGCCCCATCAGAAGAAAAGTTGAGCGTACCTTTTTCTTTCCAAAGTGCTTTGTTTATGGTTTCAACATCGGTATGGCCCAAATGACTCAGGTTACCTACCAATGTTTTGTAAATGGTTGGGTCTGCCTCAATAGCTGTTATATCACTGCCCGGATACAAACGCTTAAAATAGGCCGTGGCCATGCCAATATTAGCTCCTCCATCAATTATCACTGGGGCGCTGTTGTCGGCTTTAAACCTAAATATCTCTGACTTAAAGATATCGTAGTACATATTATGAAAGGATAGCGCGTCGGAGTAATGAATGGAAGGCCCTAGTATCGTTGTAGCTCCCATTTTGTAACGAGGCAAGCTTTTTATTCTGTTTAACTCCCTGTACTCTGCCGAAAGTATCTTTTTTGCAAGATGCTGGGCATTTTGGTTAACCGCTGAAAATATACTCATTAATGGTGTGTATTAAATTCTTAATGTATTTATTGAGAGCCAATCGCGGCCTTATTGGTGGGTTAAGATAATAATTTTGAACGGTTTTGCGTATTGTCAGAACTTAGATAAACAGTGCACGGCAAAGAACGAAGCCGTATTCTTAAAATAATTAGTTCCAACCTTTGTTGCTGCATACAAATCGCTTCTGTAGTTACCTTTTGGCGAAAGGTTCTTTATGTGGATGCCAAACCTAATAAGCGCTGATAAAACAAACCGTGTACTTAAAATTGAACAAACTTTCACACGAAAATTTAAGATAACACTTTCAAGTAGGGCTGACTTTTTAGTTATTCTTGTTTGCAAATATCGCTTTTTTACGAGCACGAGGTTTACGAAATTGTTACAATAACGATTGCAACAACATGATAAAGCAATAAAAACAGAGTTTAATAGCCGCTCGTTAACCAATAATAGTTTAAGAAGCGCAAAACATTACAGCCGGCTAACAATACAGTTCTAATCCAAAGAATGAGAAAGAGGAAGAAAAATTTAACCAATTAAAAATGAAAACCCATTAAGTAGACAACTAAATTACCCATGGAAAGCGCAACCCAAAATGGCAGAAAACCTACGTAATGAGATTAATTATCTAATTTTACAAAGACCATTAAGCTTCAAATGACCGAATCTTTTCAAACTCCAATACTGCTGATTATTTTCAACAGGCCCAGCACAACTCAGCTAGTTTTCAACGAATTGAGGAAGCTGCGCCCGACAAAATTGTTTGTTGCCGGAGACGGGCCTAGGCCTGATAAGCCAGGCGAAGCAGAAAAGTGTACGGCAGCTCGGGCAATAATCAACCAAGTTGATTGGCCTTGTGAGGTATTTACTTTTTTTAGGGATGAAAATGTGGGATGCAAGTATGGGCCTTATGGGGGAATGAAATGGTTTTTTGAACAAGTGAATGAAGGCATTATACTGGAAGACGATTGCCTGCCCGTGCCCGAATTTTTTCGCTTTTGCGAGCGTATGTTAACTAAGTATAGAAACGATAGCAGGGTAATGCAAATTTCGGGCAATTGCTTTTTGGATGAGAACTTTAGCGATGGAGACTATTACTTTTCAGAAATTACCCAAACATGGGGCTGGGCCACTTGGAAAAGAGCTTTTGACCTGATGGATATTGAAATGACTAATTGGCCAAGGTTTAAAGAAATGGGCTATTTGTCGCATGTGTTCCAACAAGAGCGCTACCGCAAATACTGGTCTGATAACTTTGACAAGGCTCATGCAAGTATGCTTAATGATGTTTGGGATTTTTGCTGGTCGTTTTCAGTAATGAGTAACAATGGTCTATCAATAGCCCCTAACCAAAATTTGATATCGAATATTGGTTTCGGTAGCGAAGGTACCCACACGTTGGAAGAGAACCATCTGTCGAATTTGCCAGCGGATAACAAACCTATTGTAAAAGATCCAACATTTGTATACCCTGCTAAGGAAGCTGTTGCGCCGCTAATGGAAGCCGCTTTTCTTTGCTGGGAGCCTCCCTTCCACAGAAAAGTTATTAATAAGGTAAAACAGCTGCTAATTTACCAACCAAAAGAAAGCTAAATTGGGTTTAGTCAAACTGGTGTTTTGCTGCTCACGTGTTTAACATATCTACAAAACGTCTTGCAACAGCGGCTGGACTATAATGCTCAAGTGCCCATTGGCGCCCTTGCTGCGCAATTCGTTTTATCCCTTCGTTGCCCAACTGGTTAATTTGCTCGGCGGTAGCGGCAAAATCAAAATCCCTTACCGCTATATAATGCTTTCCTGCCTCAGGCATTACTGGTAAGGTAATACCAAATTGGCTGCAATCAGAAAATACTGGGCAAGTATTACTAGCAAAGCTTTCCCAAAGCCTCCAACTATCATATTGAATAAGCGTGTAGTGCTTTGCAGGTATATTTGCACCATAGAAGACCTTTAAAAACTCGCGTTTTAGCTTACCTACCACCTGTATTGGTAAGTTTAAAGGCAAAGGTGGTATAACCGGAGTGCCCCCGAAAGACAAATTAAGCAGAGAGCTGTTGATCTGCACAAAATACTCAGGATCGTAACGGCGACCCGTTTGCGACCATAACGATAATGGGTCGTCGGTAATAGAAAGTGGTGGCTGCTCGCTTTCGAAATGGTAGATATCAAAATGCTTAGCCAACAAGGGTACCAATTTTTCGTTGCTAAGTTTACGTATGTCGTGCAGTTTACGGTAGCTAATCATTACCCGATGTTGCAATGGCGCATCTAAAGAATTGCCAATACTATTGATAATATTGTTGGTCAACCCAAAGGCCCAAGGCTTTACGTTGTTGCGATAATGCATTTTGGGATTGTAGTGAGTGCGCAGAATAACATTAAACTGCTTGAACCTGTCGTCGAGGGCTGGGGTAAACAAACGATCGTTATGGTCGATAAGTACATTTATCTTTGTATAGTCAACTTCCTGTAAAGCTGCTTCGTTTTCTACAAAATAAAGGCTCTCATAAATATTTACATCGCCGCACTGAGCACCTTTTTTGAAGAGAAAAGTATTGCTTTTTGCCTCCCACCAATAATCGATATTAGCATGGTAAGCAATACCCAATTGCTGAAACCCTTCTGCTAAGGCAATGCTCACAAATTGGTAAGCACTTTTTAAAGGAGTTTCATAAGGTGCTAAGAAAAATTTATACTGCACTGCCATAACCAATCATACTGAAGTTTGCTGCAAAACATATTCTTTGGCCTGTTCAATAATTTTTGCAAGTCCCTCGTCAAGGTTTATCTTGTTATTGAGGAAAGCGGGCGTTTTGGTAGGGTCTAATTTTTTGTTGTACCCCTTTACATCACCTAAAACAAGCTCCGCATCTAGCTTTTGGGCAACAATGGCAGCTAAATCCTTTATTTTGACCCATTCACCATTGGTGAGGTCAACTTCGGTTTCCACGGAGTTTCGAATGAGCACTAAATTAGCGGCACAATCTTCCATGTATATAAATTGTCGCTCTTCTTCGCCGGTGGTCATTAAAGAAATTCGTTTTTGAGTAATTGCTTGAATTACCAAATCGGGTATTACATGAGAGCGTTCTCCAGGTTCTTCCCAACCGTATACATTCCAAAAACGGGCTGTTTTGCCGCCCAACAATCGAGTCCATTCCTCACCCAGTAGTTTTGTTATACCATAGGTGTTGTTTGGGTCGGCAAGCTGAGTGGTAGCAAACATGAAAGGCAGGGCAGTTTCTTCTAAAAAACCAAATACCCGCTCGCAAAGCAAGGTGTTGTTTTTAAGTATGTTAAGTAAGTTTTTAGATTGGGTAAGATATTTTGCACCCCCTACATCCCATGCCAAAAACCATACGAAATCTACATCGGCATATGGCATTAAATCCATAACACGGAGGTCAAATTGGCTTCCGTTCTTTATATCTATGTTTATCACCTCCTCCCCGATAGACTCAAGGTGCGCGCACAACCCTTTGCCTACTAGGCCACTACCACCGAGTACTAAATTTCTTTTAACTCCCATACGTTTTCAGATTTTTGCACTTTCTCGAATTTCTGCAATCCCCAATCTGGCGGATTCTGGTAGGGAACATTATTAAAACCAGAGGTTGTAGTTGCATGCCCGTGGGTAGTAGTATTAATGCCTTTTATCCTCGATTCATTATGATCAAGGTGGTAATGGTCTCCTAGTACCATGGTTTTCAAGCCTTTATTTAGCAGTTGAAGCATGCCATTATCATCAACCCCTAGCCTATGATTGGTCAAACTTTCATCATAGCCACCAGCCAGTGCCCAGTTGTTTTTGTGTGTAAGTAGGAAGTTTCCTACTACTGCATTCAAGCTTTTGTTGGTTGAAAAAAGATTGATAGTATGTTTGGGGTCGTTTATGTACTTTTCGGTTATCGGCCCACCATCCCAGTTAATATTTTTATAATGGGTACCGTAAACATAATCCTTGCTCAAGCGAGTCATGTTTTTAAAAGTATTCAAACCCAAAAAAACATCGGCGTTTATTAAAAAAACCCAATCGTTGGAGGCTTCCCTTATGCCCATGTTTTTGGCAAAATACTCCATCATCGGTATTTTGGGATTGGTGCTATACACCTGGTGTATGCTGTTGGGCACTATAAAACATTTGCTATTGGGGTAGCGCTTGCTTATCCATTCGGTGTCGCTGGGCCTATCCTCTATGCGGTTCCACTCCACATAAATCAGTTCGCAACCTGGCACATGGTTGTAGTTCCAATCAATGGTGGCTTTTAGCCTTTCCGAAAAGTCGCCACCATAGTTGTCGTTTCTGCCCACCACTACCATACTAAACTTACTAACCGTTTCAAGGTTTGTATGTTGAAATGCGCGTTTTAGCTCCCATTTCAACCTTTTTAAATTACGGTCGGCCTGGCGCACACGCCAGTGCATATTTCTATTGTCCAACAATCGGTTTATCATACCCAAAAGAAACTAATCCTGTTACTTATCAATGGTTTCAAAAGGCAAATGCTTCATTTCCTCAAAAATCTGCATTTGCTTGATGTTGCGTGGGTGTGCCAATACCTCTTCTACCGATATTTCGGGTAGGTAAGGTGTAGCCAAATCGTTTCGCAGGTAAAAAGTATTAAAGCCATACCAGTTAACGGCCACCAAATGATAGCCCTTTCGCTTAGCTAGCTTGTTATACGCTATTGGCGATGCACCATTGTAGTGCTTGTGTTTTTGGGCAAAAGTATACTCGGGGTCGTAAGGGGCTACTATATTATTACGGCCAAACTCTACATTGTTCTCAATCAAAATAACCCTAGGGCTTATCACTTCTATCGCATCCCAAATCCAATAATCGATGCCGTCAATATCCAACGACATAAAGTCAATTTCGCCTACGATGCCCTTATCTTTAAGTACTTGGTTTATATTATCTTTTGTGACCCCGCTGCCATGGAACTCTGGCGGAAAAATAGAAGTGAACATGTAATGATTGTAAAACTTCTTGGCACGATTATGGAAATTTTGATTAATATCAATAAACAACCCATGAAATCCAAAGTTGGTTACTAAGTTGGCAGTATTGCTGGCATACAAGCAATCACCACTGCCAATGTCTACGAACTTGTATGTTTTAAACCCAATAATGCCAAAAATATACAGGGCAATTCCATCTTCATCGTATTGTGAATAAACGCTAAAGCCAGCCTCCTTGTAACTTGGCAACGCTTTGCCATCGGCTACCCTATTTCTATAGTCAAGATACAACTGCTTAAGTGGTACCCTTACTTCAGGGGTATGGTTGGTATAATAATAATGGCGTTGGTCGTAAAATTTTTTGATGGTTCGTTCGAAAGCAGCCTCAATAAATTCGGCAAATCTTTTCTTTAGACTATTCAGCATTTTTAAGGCTTTAAAGATTTTGCCCCGAAGATAGCATTTTCTACATCAATTATGCTGTACATTGAACTGCATCAAGGTTTTGCAGCGTCAATAATTGATTGTAACAATGCCACCCTTCTTTGTGTAGATAACTTCAACTCGAAATGCTCATATACGTATTGATGGCTCGCTAAAACGATTTGATTGTAAAGTTCGGCATCGGTATATAGCTTGCTTACTGCTTGTGCAAACGCCTCTGCACCATCGGCAAGTATTAGGTGCTTATTGTTAATGGCCCTGATACCTTCGGCAGCCATGGTGGTTGAAACTACCGGTGCACCAAGCGCCATCGACTCCAATATTTTGACCCTAATACCACTACCTAACCTAATAGGAACTACCGATATGGCACCATTCATTAAGCTCGACAAATCAGGCACGAAACCTACCCAATTTACGCCCCTTACGTGCTCAAATTCGGCTAAAAACGCCTCCTCATACTTACCAGTAATAAATATGGTAAGTTGGGGGTGCTTGACTTGCACTATTGGCCATACATCAAGCAAAAAATACCTGATGCCATCTAGGTTTGGCTGGTGCTTGCCACTACCTAAAAACACTAGTTTATCAGCTCTTTGGGCCAACTGCCCAACCCTATCGGGCAGTTCAAGACCCATACAAGAGGTAAAAACCTTATTACCCATGCCCAATTGTTTCCACTCCGCCTCTTCTACATCGGTAAGGGTTAGCACGGCATCAAATTTGGCACCCAAGCTGGCTTCATAGTACTTGCAACGCTCTGCAACCTTGATCTGCTCTTCGCGGGTATGGAGCATAAACTGGGCCTCGTGCGACACAAATACTTTAGCAATGTCGTTGGGCAAGTAGTCTACCACATTCATCATCCACGGAAAATCGACTTGTACCACATCAATTTGCACCCCTTTTAAAGCAGCCGCCAATGCTGGGCCCAACCAGGCAAAATCACGCAAAAAATACTTTTCTTGAGCATTAACAACGGGCTTTTTGGCTACTAACAACCCTTTTACTTTAGCCACCACCTTTTGGTGTACTGGTTTTTGTGCATGTTTCCAATCCTTCAAATCGGGCAGATACCAGGTATATGGCTCTTCAGCAGCTTTGCGAGGGTCGCTATCGGCACTTGTATAGTAAAAAAGATACACGCTGTGCCCTTGCCTTTTAAGTTCCTGAACGTATGCCCACATAAGGTAACTACCGCCCGAAGCGGGCTTGGTATCATATAAGCCTGTAAGTAACAAGATATTCAAGGTGCGCTATTTAATAAGTTTACCAACCACAGGCACTGCGGCCCAATACTGCTTAAAGCAAACACTTTTGGGGAATCTATACAAGGTACTGAGCAACCATTCAAACTTTAAGCCCTTATTTGAAAACTGCTTGCCGTGGCTATAAAAGTAGGTTCGGTAATAAAACCTGATGGCCGCATTCATATTGCCGCTAACCAACGGTTTTGTGCAGGCCCAGCGCAAAAGCACCTCACCCTCTTTATACTTTGCCCTGTCGGTATCTTTAAAACTTGAAAAGCTGATGTTGGTATCGTGTATGCGGCGGGCACTTACGGGCTGGGTTAAGTGGCCCAGATATAAATTGCCCACTGCTGCCATTTTCTTTATCAGTAGCATGTCTTCAAACACCCTAAACTCGGGGTCGAATAGGCCCGACTTATGAAAGAGCGATTTTTTAACGCACAAACCTTGCAACATTACAATCCCATTTGGGTCGTCAATCAATTGGATTAACAGTTGGCTGGGGCTAGTGGCCTGGTGCACCATATGTATATCCGGCGTACCTTCTAAGCTCACGGTTTGGCTATAAGATTGAGCCTTATCGGTTATTACGTTTACCACCGCTTCGCAAACTCCATCAGCATTGGGATATTGCATAAATATTTGCTTGGTAAGGGCAAAACGGTTGGGCAAAAACCAATCATCGGCATCGATAAAGGCAATATACTCTTGCGTTGCCGCCCTAATGCCTACATTACGGGTTTCGGCACTGCCTCTATTGCTGCCGTTGGGGTGTGTAAGCACCACCACTCTGCTGTTTTCGTTGGCAAGCGCCCTGGCTATTTCAAGCGAATGGTCTTTACTGCCATCATCAACCAATACTACTTCAGCTACCTCGGGCTGGGCCAAAGCCGAGGATACTGCCTCGCGAAGATACTCAGCAGCGTTATAAACCGGTATGATGATGGAGATATTCACGGTTTAGCTTAACTTGAGCATATTCTCAACATAAATATCGTGCTGGCTTCCAGAATGATTTTCAAGAATTTTCTTCACGTTTTGATTCACAACAGCTTCGTCTTCAGGCTGCAACAACAATGCTCTTGAAAACTCATCTATTGTATTAACTTTAATTCCCTGACGTTGAAAATAAGCGTATTTAAGACTTTCTTTCTTTATGAAAACGCGTTTGCCAAGAATAAGCATGGTATGTATGTTTCCCATTGCCTTAGGCGTATTTAAACTTACAAACAAGCCGTTGCAGGACATAAGTAGCACAAGATACTGCTCAAAAGACATATAATCCATAAACGGAAAAAACCGATTTCCAAATATCTCTTCTCCCAGCATTTTTACGTGAGCAATATATTTTGCATCGCCATATGATAGCGGCACCACAATGTTTACATCTTTAGTTTTGTCCTTTAAAAACTCAAAACTATCTGGGTGGTTTACATACGGATATGCTGAGTGCCCTACCATAAGGTTCAACTCATGTATATTGATGGGCGAATTTGCTAGGCTTAGTTTTTTAGATTGATGGTATATCTCATCAAAAGACATGTCTAAACTGTAGCTAAACAAATTAAACGTAGCCTTAAGCGGTATTATTTCTTTTATTTTTTCGTATTCTTCTCTTATAAAATGATGAAACACTGCTATTTTTTTAACAGCGGCATCACGCATTTTATTGAATTGAATTAACTGCTGTTTCTCGCGACTAGCTCTTTTATATTTCCTAAACCAATGCAGTAATTTATATCTGGAAAGGGGACTATTGTACCATTCTTTCAAAAATGCTTCAGTGAGGGGGTCGTAATCTGGATAATCATAATACATGCAAGTATAAAAGTCGCTGCTCCAAAAAATCCATTCTATTTTTGCCTTTGTTTCGAAGGTACTTAGCCAGGTTAGCAACAAGGGATGCATAAAATGGATAATTATGCGGTCTCCGGCTCCCAATTTATTGGTAGCTTCATTAAATGCAAGACTATTTATGGGTGCATTTACTAAAAACGAAGTGTCTTCTGGCAGATATTTGTATGGTTTCGAATCCCTTACCATAAATACTTGCTCAACACCCAACAAAGCCCCGGCCTTAATGGCCATTGAACAAAAACTCATGATAAACTTATCGTCGGGCAATAAATGCAGAATCATAATGTGCACTTCAGTAATTATCGCGAAGAACTGGAAAAGTTTCGATGCCCAAAGCGATTATTAGGCATAACTCAAAGTAACTACTAATTTTGAAGATTGCCAATAGCGCCGTTAATGAATCATTGTATTTCGTAAATGCGGCTGCATCTAATAAAAACAAGTGTTTGGAAATTGTTAAAACTCCAAAAAGATTATGATAAGCAAATCTGAAATTATTGACTCGCTAGAAAACAATGGAGGCGATTTTCTGGCCATTGCAAATATAGAGGCGTATGCCGAAAAGGTAATTAAATTTGGCAAACAGGTATACACAATTGATGAAAAAGGTTTATTGCTGGCTTATATATTATTTTATGACAACAATCCTGTGCTGTATATATCCATGGTGTGGACTCACCCAGATTTTCGTGGAAGAGGGCTAGCCAAAAATTTGTTGCAGCAAATTATTAACCAAACGGACAAAGTAATACAACTTGAAGTGCACAAAAAAAACCCAGCTAAGTACTTATACGAAAAGTTAAATTTCAGATGCACCGGTACAAATAACGAAATGCTAACTATGCAATGCGACAGTGCTAAAACACTAAATGCTTAACTACAAGATTTCATAGTTGCTAAGCATACCCTTTGCACTATCAATATCATTAAACATCAACACATCTATAATAGAAAGGCCAGCTATAAACTCACTACCGTACTGTTTATAAGCGGGCAACAAACTCTTTACAAACTGAAGTTCAATACCTTCGGGCGCAAACATCTCTTTCGTATATAAAGCTTGCCCTCCAATTGGGTTACGGTAAAGATTGCAGCCTTCCAATTTGCAAATATCAATAAGGCGTTGCTCTTTCTTTAATTCTTGATTATGATATCCGGCAGTTGAGCTGGAGCGCCATTGCGGCTTTAAATCCAAATACGCGCTCACGGCCAATATACTGTTTATGGCCATAGCACCTATACTGTCGGCTGGTGTTTTCAAAACTGTTTCTACCAATGGCATTACTGCCTTGTATTGCGGTGCTTTTGCGTATGAATGAGTGAAACTGGCCAGTAGCTTACGCACCGTTTTCTCATCAAGCGCGGTTTCAATTTCATTTATCAAGCGGTTTTGGCTGGCATTATTGCAGGGCACTGTAAAAAAGTGCGCCTCGTTGTTAAGCAGCAGCCGGTTTCGGTTTATCCATCCCCGGTTTATATAGGCTACATCGTCATAAAACACAAACAAATCGACAGCGCTCAGCAGCTGAAAGTAACCCAAATAGGGGAACAAATATGGCTGCATGATAGCTGCTTTCATGGTCGAGAGCTTTAAAATTGGTCAATAACCACTGAGGCAATCATCTCTTGCTCAGCCACCGTTAACTCAGGAAAAAAGGGCAAACAAAGAACCCTACGACAAATATCTTCTGATATTGGGCAGGGCTCGTATGCCACATAATTAAGATTGTTGAGCGAAGGGTAAAAATAACGGCGTGTTACCACTTCTTTAGCCTCAAGAGCCGCCACTACCTGCAATAGTTTGGTTTCGTCAGGAAAAACCAATGGGTAATATGCGTAATTGTATTCCGTTCCGTTGCGCACTTCCAACGAAACCAGTGGCGTATTTTTAAGCAGTTCATTATATTTCTCGAAAACAGCTTTACGCTTTGCTATCAAATCCTTTACCTTGGGCAATATGCAAAGACCCATAGCTGCATTGAACTCTGATGTTTTTGCATTAATGCCGCAACCTACAAACTCAGTTGGCCCTTTATGGCCAAAATTTCGCATGTAACTGATTCGAGCAGCAAGGTCATCGTTATTGGTTACAATAGCACCGCCCTCTATGGTATGAAACAACTTAGTGGCATGGAAACTTAAAGTAGAAATATCTCCATAATTTAATACGGAAGTACCTTTAAAGCCTGCAGCAAAAGCATGGGCCGCATCGTAAACAACCTGTATGCCGTGCTTATCTGCTATTTTCTGCAGCGCCTCAACATCGCAAGGGTTGCCATATACATGGGTAGCCAATATACCGCTGGTTTTTTCGTTTATCAAAGCCTCCACCGCTCTTGGGTCTATGGTTTTTGATGTAGCTTCAATATCGGCAAAGCGAGGGGTACATTGTTCCCATACAATGCTAGAAGTAGTGGCTACATATGAGAAAGGCGTGGTTATAATCTCGCCTTTCCAGTTTAGTGCTTTTATGGCAATTTGTATGGCAATGGTGCCGTTGTTTACCACAAACACGTGCTTTACGCCTAAATAATGCTTAAGGTCTTCTTCGAGTTTCACCAGTAAAGGGCCATTGTTGGTAAGCCAATTGCGCTCCCATATACCCGTCAGATACTGCTGATATTCCTCGTAAGGAGGTAAAAATGGTTTTGTTACCGGTATCATTTGCTTACTACGTATAATATGGAACGAGGATATATACCTGCTTTTTGGAACTTCTGCTCGCCAAAGTATTCAACACCTTTCTGTTCAACCTTAAAGCCTGCTTCTTGCAGACGCGCAATAAAGCCTGGCTTAGAATATACCCGTAAATGATCATTTTGGCCAAAGTGAGTCCATCGTGCGTCTTCGTCGGTAATAGTCGGGTCTTCGAAAATCTCCGATAATGAAAGGTCAATTGGCACCATAGCAATTCCGAGGCCGCCTGGCTTAAGTATGCGGTACAGCTCTCTTATGGCCTTCCTATCATCGGGTACGTGCTCCAACATATGGCTGCAAACGAAGAAATCAACGGTATTGTCACCGTATATCTTCATGTCTTGCAAATCAACAGTATCATCCACATTAGGCATAAACAAATCGGCAGAGCGATAATTCAAAAAAGGCTGTGATTTAATTAAAAAACCAAGGCTTTCTGTTTCGGGCGCAAAATCAATAAAAGTATACTTCTTACTGCTATCAATTTTACTAAACAATTCCTTTAAAAACAGGGCATAAAGCCTATCACGGTCGTTGGCCTTACAGTTTGGGCACCAGTAGCTCGGAAAATTAAAAGTCTCTAATGAAAATATGGAAAGACGGGTCTTGTGCTTAATGAGCATCTCCCATCCGTTGTACGGAATATATGACTTTACTGGCCGTTCGCAAACCGAGCATACGAATGGCCTGTAGCGGTAGTTGTCTGCTGCATGGTTTATCTTATCTGCAAATTTTACCAACGAATCGGCTAGTAATACTTTTATATTTGACATTATAATCTGCTTTCTTGTTCAAAAGTAATATGCAGCTTTGGCCTAATGGCGCCTATCCATTTTCCATACCAAGCTTTTTCTCTAGGGGCATCGTGCACCTCAAAGCTAACGGCGTTTTCAATCAAGCAAATGGTTTCTTTCAGATTTTTAATAAAATAGAGGTCGATGGAATAAACGTTGTCGTTCAATAAATTGGCCGGTATCTGAAACCTGGCAACATGCAGCCCTTCGCCAATTGGTTTATCATCGGTTACTACATTAAAAATAACTTCGCCTTTTACTGTATTCAGCACTAAACTAAGGTTGGCGTGCACGCCTGGGCTATAGTTCCAGAAAGCGAATTCAAACACCAACTCATCATTAACATACAACAATTGCCCGTCGCTCGGGGTACTACTGTTTTTATATACAATGGCGCGTTGTAGCCTTATTTGTTGGTTCCCTGGCGCATCTGTAGGGGTTTCATACACCCTCATAGAGCCGCCAGTCATCTGTTTAGATAGGTAGTAGTTAATTACCTCATCTGTACCGCCATCCATAACCAGCCGGCCGTTCTCCATCATTATACACCTGGTGCAAAGGCTTTGAACTGCTTGCATGTTGTGGCTCACGAAAAGAACCGTGCGCCCTTGTTGCGAAACATCTTTCATTTTGCCCAAACAGCGTTTCTGAAAATCGGCATCGCCCACGGCAAGCACCTCGTCAATAATCATTATTTCGGGTTCTAAATGGGCAGCTACCGAAAAAGCCAACCGCACCTGCATGCCGCTGCTATATCGCTTTACTGGGGTATCAATAAACCGTTCAACGCCCGAAAAGGCAACTATCTCGTCAAACTTACGGTCTATTTCTTTGCGGGTCATGCCCAAAATAGTACCGTTCATGTAAATATTCTCCCTACCTGAAAGCTCTTTATGGAAACCGGTGCCCACCTCTAGCAAACTTACTACGCGGCCACTTATCTCAATACTTCCGCTTGAGGGTAGCGAAATGCGCGATAACAATTTCAACAAAGTGCTTTTGCCTGCACCATTTTTACCAACTACGCCTAGCACTTCGCCTTCGCGAACTTCAAAGCTAACATCGCGCAAGGCCCAAAGTACGCTTTCGTCGTCCTTGTCTTTAAAATCGGAAAGGCCTTGAAGCTTGCGAAAGTTTTTGAAAGGCGCTTTTAATGCCGCACCAATAGCTGCGCCAAGTGAGTCGTGCATGGCCTCGGCCACACCCAAGCGATAAAGCTTGCTAAGATGATCTACTTTGATATACGTTTCTGACATAGGAGGCTATCAAATAAAAAACTACACCACGTCCGCAAACACGTTTTCGCGAGAGCGGAAATACAAAACACCAGTTATCATTAATATGGTAGCGGTTATAAAACCTGCACCTATCATATCCCATGGCATAGCCGACTGGCCAATAAGGGATGCCCTAAAGCCCTCAATAACGCCTGCCATTGGATAGAAACCATATACAAACCTATACCCTTGTGGCACCAATGTTATGGGCCATATTACGGGTGCAGCATACATGAGCAACTGCGCAAAAAACTGCATAAACTGCGATACATCTCTATATTGTATAGCCAATGCCGATAGCCACAGGCTCATGCCCAGCGCCGTCATCATCATTAACAAAACCAACAACGGCAAAAACACTATTTGGTAGTTGGGCACAATGCCATAAGCAAAAAGCATAACTAATAGTATGAAAAAAGCAATGGCAAAATCGAGCAGCTTAGATATGATAGGAGTAATGGGTATAATCATTCTCGGAAAGTAGACCTTGGTAAAAAACTGCTGGTTTCCAATCAAGCTACCAGTAGAGCTGTTAAGCGCTACCGCAAAATAAGTCCAAGGCACTAAAGCGGTAAAAGAGAAAACGGCGTAAGGTACGTCGGTTCCTATCATTGATTGCATATTCACCAACTTGCCGAAAATGAAAGTGAAAATAACCATTTGCACCAAAGGCCTGAATATAGCCCAAGCAAAACCAAACACTGTTTGCTTGTACAAAACAGAAATTTCGCGGCCTACCAGCATATACAGTAAGTCCTTATATTGCAGTAGTTCTTTAAAGTCTTCAACAGTAAAGAAATGCCACCCTTTCCGCGGATTGATTTTAGTAATCATAGGCTAGTTTACACCTTTTAGTTGGGCATGTTGTAAAAATGCTTCGTTGTATGTGCGTTGCAAACCTTCTTTCAATCCAATTTTATGTTTCCAGCCTAGGCCATGCAATTTGGCCACATCCATCAATTTGCGAGGTGTGCCATCAGGTTTGGTGCTGTCAAAAGTTAACTGTCCTTTATAATCGGTTACTGCCGCAACTATTTCGGCAAGCTCTTTAATGCTCACTTCGTCGCCCGAGCCAATGTTCACTATTTCGGTGCCTTCGTATGTTTCCATAAGGTGCAGGCAAGCCTCTGCCAAATCGTCAACGTGCAAAAATTCGCGGAACGGACTGCCCGTGCCCCAAATAACCACTTCAGGTGCACTTTGCTCTGTAGCATCGTGAAACTTGCGCAGCAAAGCCGGTATTACGTGCGAGTTTTGTAAATCGTAATTATCGTTGGGGCCATACAAGTTGGTAGGCATGGCTGCTATAAAGTTGCGGTTGTACTGGCGGCTATAGTTTTCGCAAAGTTTAATGCCGGCAATTTTAGCAATGGCATAAGGCTCGTTGGTTGGCTCTAGGTAGCCCGCCAGCAATTGGTCTTCGCTCATGGGTTGCTTGGCAAACTTGGGGTATATGCAACTTGAGCCTAAAAACAACAATTTCTTCACATCGTTTACATGCGAGGCATGGATGATATTGCACTCAATCATCAAATTCTCGTAGATAAAATCGGCACGGTAAACGTTGTTGGCCACAATGCCACCCACTTTGGCGGCAGCCAGAAAAACGTATTCGGGTTTTTCGGCGGCAAAAAAATCGTTTACGGCTTGTTGGTTTCTAAGATCAAGCTCTTTAGATGTGCGAAAAACGATGTTATTAAAACCTTTCGCCTTCAACAAACGAACAATTGCCGAACCCACCATACCAGTATGCCCTGCTACGTATATTTTAGCACCTTGCTCCATTACTTTTATATTGTTTGCTTATTAAAAGAGGCTGTTTGCTTATTCGAAATAGTTAAGAATCTTGTGTCCGCCCTCTTTAAGATATTGGTCGCGCTTAAACAGTTTCATATCGGCCGCTACCATTTCGCTTACCAGCATTTGCAGGGTATAGCGCGGTTTCCAACCCAGCTCGGTATTTGCCTTGGTTGGATTGCCAATCAACAAATCCACCTCGGTAGGGCGGAAATAACGTGGATCAATGGATACTACCTGCTGCCCAATGGCAATTTGGTACTCAGGGTTGTTGCAAGCCACCACCACAGCGGTTTCGTCAACACCACTGCCGCTAAACTTAAGCTCAACACCGATTTCGGCAAAAGCCATGATAATAAAATCGCGCACCGAAGTGGTTTCGCCAGTAGCAATCACAAAATCTTGTGCTTTGTCTTGCTGCAACATCAACCACATAGCCTCTACATAATCTTTAGCATGGCCCCAATCGCGCTTGGCATCTATGTTTCCGATGAATATTTGGTCTTGTAGGCCTAAGGCTATTTTGGCAACCGCACGAGTTATTTTGCGCGTAACGAAAGTTTCTCCCCTTACCGGGCTTTCGTGGTTGAACAAGATACCGTTGCAAGCGTACATGTTATACGCTTCGCGGTAGTTTACGGTTATCCAGTAAGCGTACATTTTAGCTACGGCATACGGCGAGCGTGGGTAAAACGGAGTAGTTTCGGATTGTGGAACCTCTTGCACTAAACCGTATAGCTCTGATGTAGACGCTTGGTAAAACCTTACCTCTTTGGTCATATTCAAGAGCCTGATGGCTTCTAGCATACGCAATGCGCCAATACCATCAGCATTGGCAGTATATTCTGGTGTCTCGAAACTTACCTTTACATGCGACATGGCGGCAAGATTATAAATCTCATCAGGCCGCACCTCTTGAATAATACGTATTAGGTTAGTAGAGTCTGTCATATCGCCGTAATGCATACGGAAACGCTTGTTGGCAGACTGCTCTTCCAAATACAAGTGGTCAATACGGTCAGTATTGAACAATGAGCTTCTTCTCTTAATGCCATGCACGGTGTAGCCTTTAGCCAAAAGAAACTCTGCTAGGTATGAACCATCTTGGCCGGTTATACCTGTAATTAATGCAACTTTAGACACCAGTTCTTAGTTTAAAATTCGGGTCAAATATAGGTATTTCTACCCAATATAACACTGAAATTGTGCCGAATAACCCTTTGTATCATATTTCATAACATGAGCTGTTGCCTAGGCTTTGTAATGCCAACCCAATCATCCAGCTTTATGGCTAATACAAGGTTTCTGCCCTAGCATTAGATTGTGTAGCCTAAGTCAATTCCTAGCTTTATTGGCTCAGTATGCTTTTGCCAAATTTTACTATCACCCAATTACCAACTAAGAGCTATACAACACACTACCTAAACCCACGCGTCTTTAGCGCATATGCATGCTTCTGCCTCAGCTGCCTGTCATTTAAAAAGGAAGGTACCATCCGCCGCTTTTTTACCTAAAACTATGATTAGAACCTCGAAAATAAACCGTAAATTACAGTGTGCACTTAATATTACAATACAAAATGGCTGTTGGTTAATTGGCAAACTAAGCAAGTTTTTTTATCATTAAATTTGTATTGGGCAATACCTCGTCGATATGAGAATATACATTAAAACTATAGCTACTATAATCCTTTCACTAATCAGTGCAGGTCTTTTCGCACAAGTATTGATACCTGCACCTTATCTGCCACGCCAGAATGTAATTGTTCAAAACACCGTTACCCTGAGGTGGAATACCGTGCCCGCGGCCACTACCTACGACGTAGAATATGCCAACAATGCCGCCTTTACCTCGTCTACCACTGTTACGGCCCTTGCCCAACCAAGCCTTGCTTTGCCAACACTTCCGGGCGGTGTATACTATTTTTGGAGGGTGCGTGCCAATACACCCAGTGGCACATCTGCATGGAGCGCTACCTGGAAGTTTGGACTGTTTTCGCCACCCGATTTTGCCGATCTGGTGTTTTGGATTAGCGCCGACGGCCCAGTAAATGTTGACGTAGCCAACCGAGTAACCCAATGGACCGATAGAAGCGGCTTGAACAACCATATAACCCAAGCCAACCCTGCCAAACAACCTCTGCTGGTAGCCAGCGGTTTTAATGGAAGGCCGGTGGTGCGCTTTGATGGCAGTGATGTGCTTAATGGCGGCGATATTTTGGATATGAACGGCAACAGTCGTACGGTATTAGTATTGGGTAAATCCAACACCAATACTGGTACTTACTATGCCAAATCGGTTGCTGCAGCGCAAATAAACCGATATGGGCTGTTATATGCCACACCTAGATTGGAGTTCGTACACCATGACAATGCCATAAGGCCGCTTGCCCTGAACCGTTCTGGCGGCTCAATTGAAATAATAATGACGGTGGCCGACCGTTCTGCATCAGTACTTAACTTGCGCATCAACGGTTTTGCAGCAGGCGCACCAGCCTCTGGCATTGCCAACCAAGGTTACAATTTCAACTCTACCTTTCGTTTTTTGGTGGGTGGATACAATGATGCATCGGACGTGAACGAGTTACTATCATTGAACGGTGACATCGCCGAAATGTTTTTCTATGACCGAGCTTTTCCTGACTCGATAAGGCAGATTCAAGAACAATATTTAATGGACAAATATTACCCACCTGTAACCCTCGGTGCCGATACTGCCTTTGCATATGGTTTTTGCGGCACTACCCTAAGGGCAGGAACGGGCTACAGCACTTACAGTTGGTCGGGTGGTGGCAACACTGCCACCAAAGTAATTACCGCACCCGGATCTTACGCGGTAACGGTAACCGATGTTTTCGGTCGCGCATCGGCCGATACCATTGTGGTAAAAATGCCCGACCCTAATTTTGTGGGCAACCCCATTATTTGCCTTGGCGGCAGCACTATCTGGAACACTAGCCTACCATCAGGCACCTATACCTTCAATTGGAGCCCGGCAGCCAACACTAGCTCAATAACCATAAGCACGCCGGGCACATACCGTGTAACTGTAACCGATACAAGTGGTTGCAGCATCGTTTCAAGCCCAGTTACATTCAGTATTGATTCGTTTCAAAATAAAGTAGCCCTGCTTACCGGCCCTGACACTTCGCTATGCTCTGGCAACAGCCTTGGTTTATCGGCAGGTGCCAGTTTAGTGAGCAGTTACTTGTGGTCAACAAATGACACAGCGCCCACCATTGTTTTAGACACAACGGGCACATACCAAGTTACGGTTACCAATACCAACAACTGTACGGCTAACCTTGCGGCACCCGTAAACATTACCGGAAGTGGGCCCATTTCAAACTTTTCGTTCGATACGATTTGCCTTGGTATCGCCACCCAATTTACCGACCTCAGCACCATACCATTGCCTTACACCGTAAACAATTGGCAATGGAGCTTTGGTGATGCGGGCACCTCTTCGGCGCAAAGCCCTATGCATACCTATACTGCCGCAGGTACTTACAATGCCACACTTATCTCAACATCCGACAGCGGTTGTATCAGCTCGCCCATTACCAAACAAGTAATAGTTAGGCCAGCCATTACAGCCAGGTTTAACGATACACTGGCCTGCATTAACGCCCCTGCCCTGTTCTTTGATGCTAGCACTGCAACAGCCCCTGATGAGATAATAACATGGAACTGGGACTTTGGAAACACAACCACCTCAAACCTAAACAACCCACAATCGTCTTACGCTGCGTTGGGCATCTACCCCGTGAGCTTAACCGTTGGCTCACAATTGGGTTGTACGGATACCATTATTCAAAACATAACGGTAAGCAACACTGCACCGCAGCCAGGTACTTTTGACTTTACCGCCCCACAACCAAATGGATTAAACATTACCACGCCAACCATAGTTTTCCAATGGCAACCATCGGCTAATGCGGTAAGGTATAGATTACAAGTATCAACTAACAGCAACTTTACGAACCCGATTGTAAATACAGTATTAACCCAAACGATTTACAGCACAGCAATCATCCCTTTTTCGCAAAGCACCTATTATTACCAAGTAAGCGCTTTTAACGTTTGCAACGACAGCATAACAAGTAATGTAATGCAGTTTTACCGGTTTACACCATCTGTGTTACCAAGTGTTACCCAACTGTGGGTAATGGCCGATGGGCAATTGGTTAAAAACGGATCGAATTTTGTAAGCAGTTGGATAGACCAAACTGGCAATGGAAACAACCTGAACCAGGCCGGAAGTGGGCAGCAACCGCTTTGGGTTGACAGCATTGCCTTATTAAAAAACAAACCTACCTTTAGATTTGACGGTAGCGATTTTTTAAACGGCGGAGACATCCTCTCATTGGGCAATAGCACCTGGCATTTTTTTGTTATCGGACGAATGAACGCTAACGATAACACCTATTTTGCAAAATCGCTGTTGGCAAATGCCAGCAACCGATATGGACTCATTCGAAGTGCAAACCAGCTTATCCATTTAGTGCACGACAATGTAGTGGTATTGGAGGCCAAAGCGCAAGCAGTTTTTGGTAAATACGAATTGGTGCATACCAACCTAAACCGGATAAGCGGCATTCTAGAACTTTACCGAAACAGTTCTATGTTAGCGCAAAGTGGTGGGCTTATTTCTTCATATAGTAACACCAGTAACAGCCGATTTTTGGTCGGCGCTTACAATGGTGCCGTAGATAATATACAAGGGCTTTACCTTGACGGAAACATTGCCGAAATTATTGGCATCGACTCCACCCTAACCCAAACACAAATAGAACTAATTGAGAGATACCTTTACCATAAATACAGTGGCCCTGTTTGGTTAGGGCCTGACATTAAAATAGATTACGGATTTTGCGATACGGTAATACTGAATGCAACCGATAGATACGCAAAATACCTTTGGAGCACCGGCGACTCGACACGCACCTTACGCATCAACAAAACAGGTACTTATTGGGTGCAAGTAACCGACGTTTTCGACCAAATATATCGAGACACCGTTAATGTTACTTTACCATCGGTGGCGTTGCCTACTGTAAGTAGTATTTGCCTTGGCGACTCAATAGTTTGGAATGCCAACTTGGGGCCAAACTACACCTATGAATGGAACGTAGGCGACACTACCAGCAGCTTGGCCATCACCAGCCCAGGCATTTACTTCATCAGTATATCTGATACCAACAACCCGCAATGCACCTACATATCCGACCCACATACCGTAACCTTAGATTCTTTTGCCTTAACCACCACCCTTGGGCCAGATACTACAGTATGCGGTGGTGCAACCATTGGGCTACAAAGCAGCACGCAAAATATAATTGCCTACAACTGGTCTGACAACAGCAATACGAGCACTATATTGGTAAACAACCCGGGCATCTATTGGGTAAATGTGCTAAATGTAACTGGCTGCCAAGCCAGCGATACTATTGAGATAACTACCTCAGGGGTTTTGGCAAACGGAAACTTTACCGTACCCAATGCATTCTGTTTGGGCGATACCAGCTATTTTACCAATACCAGTACCATACAGAGTCCTTACAATATAACGGGTTACCAGTGGAATTTTGGTACAACTACAGATACCTCAACTTTGCAAAACCCTAGCTACTATTTTGATAGTGCTGCTACTTACACGGTCAGCCTTGAAGTAACCGCCGACTCAGGTTGCGTATCAAGTTTGGCTAAAACCGTGCAGGTGTTTAACAAACCTACTACCAAGTTTAGCTACCAAATTGGCTGTGCCGGAGCACCTATCGGTTTCTCAGACCAAAGCGTAGGCGTGGCTAACGATGCCATAAACCAATGGCTGTGGACGTTTGGCGACGATAGCACCTCAACCCAGCGAAACACAAGCCATGTATACGAGCAAGCAGGTATTTACGCGGTGAGCCTTACGGTTACATCGGCCACTGGCTGTCAGTCCACTTTTACGGATACATTGGAGGTGTACCCTGAGTTGATAGTGGATATTGAAGCCGAGAACCTATGCTTCGGCGAAACTACCCAGTTTACCGATGCCAGCCCGGGCTTCTCCAACATCTCCTGGATTTGGGATTTTGGCGACTTTACTGGCATCAGCACCCAACAGAACCCCACACACAACTATACTCAAACGGGTTCTTTCTTGGTGAGTTTAACCGTTAAAAACGCACTGGGCTGCGAAACAACCACCTTCGATACTATAAGTATTGTGCAATCGCCTACTGCTAATTTTACCTACAATGTGGCTTGCGAGAGCTCCAACTTTAGGCTGAATGATGCTAGCACTATAGCCGGAAACGACCCGATAACCAAGTGGCTTTGGGAGTTTAACGATGGTGGGCTGCCCTCAAACGCACCTAACCCGGTGCGCACTTACGATACCACAGGTACCTTTGGTGTAACCTTAAGCATTGAATCGGCAAACGGATGCCCTGCAACAATTACCAAACCGGTAACCATTGCCCCAGCCCCGATTGCATCGTTTACCTTTACGCCCGATTATGGTGCAGCGCCGCTACCAGTAACGTATACCAACACGAGTACCGGTGCGCTAAGTTACCAGTGGTATTTTAGTGATGGCGCCTACACTACCGACCAAGACCCAGTGCACACCTTTACTTACAACAGCGATTTTACAACCACTTTGGTAGCCACCGGCCCTGGAGGATGCAAGGATACGTTTAGCAGCAATATTACCGTTAACATCTCGACACTGGACATAGCGGTGGTAGAAATTGATGTGCAAAACGTAAATGGCCGTGTACGTCCATTTGCAACCATTATTAACCAAGGTACGCGCAACGTAGACCACTATTTCCTTACTGCTACGCTGGGCGATGGTTCGCGCATTACGGAGCGCGTAGATTCTTTCTTGGCATCGGGCACGGGCATGATATACTACTTTGTAGCAGGTTACGAAGCCACCGAGTACCAGGCAAACTCATTCCTATGTATACAAGCATCGCAGCCAAATGATGAGATAGACGACAATGCCCTGAACGATAGGCTTTGCAAACCGTTGGAAAACGATATACGCATAGTGCCTCCATACCCTAACCCTACTAATGGCTCGGTATCCTTCGAAATTTTGATGCCACGGGAGGCCAAACTTAAAGTGGAAATGTACGATGTGCTTGGACACAAGCTGATGGATGTATACAACGCTACGGCACCTAAAGGCACCCAAACTTTTAAGCTTGACCTAAACGGCTACCCGCGCGGCGTGTATATTTTGAAAGTGCGCTTTAACGATACTGATGACTACATATTTAAGTTTGTGGCAGAGTAAAACTTAAGTTAAGAGTTACGAGTTAGTGGTTGCGAGTTATTAATTCTGTCGGGTTACATTTCTGACAGCAACAATTGGTACATTTGCTACTTGGAAAACCCTATTCATTTTCAAATTAGCTTATTTTCAAATTTTCAAATTAACCAGTGATCAACATTGCCATTTTTGCGTCGGGAACAGGCAGTAATGCCCAAAATATTTTCAATCAATTCAAGGCCGAACCCAAAGCGCATATAGCGCTGATAGTGAGCAATAAAGACGATGCAGGGGTGTTGGAATTTGCCGAACAGCACGAAATACCGTATGCCATATTGGGCAAAGACGAAATGGATGATGAGGAGACTGTAATGGCTGCGCTAGAGTACCATAAAATAGACTTTATTGTGTTGGCTGGCTATTTATTGCTGGTGCCCAAGTATTTGATAAAAGCATTTCCTAGTCGAATAGTGAACATTCACCCAGCATTGCTGCCAGCACATGGCGGCAAGGGCATGTACGGCATGAAAGTGCACGAGGCCGTAAAAGCAGCTGGTGATGCCGAAACAGGTATAACCATACACTACGTGAACGAACAATTTGATGAAGGCGAAACCATAGCCCAAATGCGCTGCGAGGTAGCCCCTAATGACACTGCCGACGACATCCGCCGAAAAGTGCAAGAGCTAGAGCATGAGCACTATCCACAGGTGATTAAGGATTTAGTAAAAAAGCTCTCGAAGTAGTCAATTGGCTTTTTTGTCGACAGTTTCAGGTCCGTTTTGTCGACAGAAAAAGGCCAAACGGAAAATTGTGCAGAAATTGAAGAAGGTTTTGGTACTAAAATACGCCATTGCCTCATTGGCTTTCATTAATGACCTTTTGCCATTATCCACACAATGTAAAAAACCTGTTGAAACAATTCTAGGTAAGGGCAATAAAAAGCATTTTTGTTCGTAGTTTGTGTGGGTAGGTTTTGATACTTTTGCAGTATCCAAGTCTCCACCCGCTAAATTCTATATTCTCGATTGTGAAGAAGATCAAATCCGCTCTGGTATCTGTATTTTATAAAGACGAGTTGGCCCCTATTGTACACGAAATGCACCGTTTGGGCATTACTATGTACTCTACTGGCGGCACACAAGCCTTTATCGAAAATGAAGGCCTGCCTGTAATTTCTGTTGAAAGCCTTACTTCTTATCCATCCATTTTAGGTGGCCGCGTAAAAACATTGCACCCAAAAGTGTTCGGAGGAATATTGGCCCGCCGAGAAAACCAAAGCGATGCCGCCCAACTGGAAACCTACGAGATACCGGAAATTGATTTGGTGATTGTAGACCTCTACCCCTTTGAGGAAACCGTAGCCCAAACCAATGACGAAGAAGAAATAATAGAGAAAATTGATATTGGCGGCGTATCGCTTATTCGTGCCGCGGCCAAAAACTATAATGACGTATTGATAGTAGCAGCGCGTAACTACTACAGCGAGCTGCTTGAGCTTTTGAAAGACAAACAAGGCTTTACGAGCCAAGAGGACCGCCGGTTGTTTGCTGCACGCGCATTTGATACCTGCAGCCACTACGATACCCAAATTTTTAAATACCTGGCCGAGGGCCAAGGCCTATCAGGTTTCCGCCAGAGCTATACTGGGGGGCGCACTTTGCGCTACGGCGAAAACCCGCACCAGCAGGCCAAGTTTTATGGCGAGTTGGAAGATGTATTTGAAGTGCTGGGCGGCAAAGAACTGAGCTACAACAATCTAGTAGATGTAGATGCGGCCGTGAACCTAGTAGCCGAGTTTTCGGAGCCAACCTTTTTGGTTATAAAGCATACTAACGCTTGCGGCGTTGCATCGCGACCAACCGTATTGGAGGCTTGGAAAGCAGCTTTGGCCGGCGACCCTGTTTCGGCATTTGGTGGCATTCTGGCTACCAATACCAAAATTGACAAAGCCACTGCAGAGGCCATCAACGAAATTTTCTTTGAAGTATTAATTGCGCCTGATTTTGACGAGGAAAGCGTACAAGTATTTGCCAGCAAAAAGAACCGCATCCTCATTAAGCAAAAGAAAGCCATTACCCCGGGCAAGCAGTTTAAAAACTTGCTTAACGGCGTAATTGAGCAAGACCCAGATTGGAAAACCGAAACGGCTACCGACCTTACCCCGGTAACCACTACCCTGCCAACCGAGGCACAGATACAAGATATGTTGTTTGCCAACAAATTGGTAAAACACCTAAAATCGAATACCATTGTATTGGCTAAAGACGGACAATTGTTGGCTATGGGCTGCGGCCAAACCAGCCGTGTAGATGCCTTGGAACAAGCTATTGCCAAAGCGAAGAAATTCGGATTCGATATTACTGGAGCTGCTATGGCCAGCGATGCCTTCTTTCCTTTCCCTGATTGTGTGGAGATAGCCGACAAAGCGGGCATTAAGGCAGTTATACAGCCTGGGGGCTCCATAAAAGACAAAGATTCAATAGATTACTGCAATCAACATGGCATGGCAATGGTAACCACCGGCACCAGGCATTTTAAACACTGACAAAAAACGCTGGAGAAATTTTAATATTTTAACAGCATAGAAAACATATATGGCGCTGTTCAATTTTTTCAACCAAGAAATAGCTATTGACCTCGGGACGGCCAATACCCTTATCATTCACGACAATAAAGTGGTGGTAGACGAGCCGTCGATTGTAGCTATAGACCGCACCACCAATAAGGTGATCGCCGTAGGCAAGCGGGCAATGCAAATGCACGAGAAAACCCACGAGAATATCAAGACCGTTCGGCCGTTAAAGGATGGCGTAATAGCCGACTTTAACGCTGCCGAGAACATGATACGCGAAATGATAAAGATGATTTACAAGAGCAAGCCACTCTTTAGCCCATCTTATACCATGGTTATTTGTATTCCGTCGGGCATCACTGAAGTAGAGAAACGTGCAGTAAAAGATTCTGCCGAGCAAGCAGGGGCCCGCGAAGTGTGGCTAATATATGAGCCAATGGCTGCTGCCATCGGTATCGGTATTGATGTGGAGGAGCCCGTAGGCAACATGATTATAGACATAGGCGGTGGTACAACAGAAATTGCCGTTATAGCCCTTTCGGGTATCGTTTGCGACCAATCGATTCGTGTAGCAGGTGATGAGTTTACGTTAGATATTATCGACTTTATGCGCCGCCAGCACAATATGATGATTGGGGAGCGTACTGCTGAAAATATTAAAATACACGTAGGTTCTGCCTTGACTGAGTTGGACAATCCGCCAGATGATTTTGCTGTAAACGGCCGCGATTTGATGACGGGAATACCAAAGCAGATCATGGTATCCTACTCAGAGATTGCCCATGCCATCGATAAATCAATCTCTAAGATTGAGGAGGCAGTATTGAAAGGCTTGGAGACTACTCCACCAGAGTTAGCAGCCGACATATACAAAACCGGCTTATACCTTACTGGTGGCGGAGCTTTGATCCGTGGATTGGACAAACGACTTTCGCAAAAAACAAAACTGCCCGTGCACGTAGCCGAAGACCCGCTTAGGGCCGTAGTGCGTGGCACTGGCAAAGCTTTGAAAAACATTGGTAAGTTCTCGTTCTTGATGGGCTAATAATAAAATATTGGAGGCCAGTTGAATGCGTAACCTTTTATCTTTTTTTTTACGGTACAACTCGCTTTTCATCTTTGTTATTCTAGAGGTGATATGCCTAACATTGGTATTTAGGCTCAACTACTACCACAAGGTTTCGTTTGTAAGTGCTACCAATAATTTTACGGGCGGCATATACAGCTCGTATACCAGCTTTACCGACTACTTAAACCTTGCCCAAGTAAATGATAGCCTAAGCCGCGAAAACGCGCTGCTGCGCAGTAAACTGCTTAGTTCATATTGGGATACCGAAGTACGGAAAGACGTGGCATGCGATGTAAACATGGTGCAAGCCTACCAGTTTTTTGATGCCAAGGTTATAAGCAACTCTACCAACAAAGCCAGCAACTATTTGGTAATAAACAAAGGCTACAAACACGGTGTGCGCGAAAACATGGGTGTGGTGGTGGCCAATGGGGTAGTAGGTATTATAATGGATGTATCGGAAAACTTTGCTACGGTGCTATCAGTGCTGCACAAAGACAACAAAGTAAGCGTAAAGCTGAAAGGGCCCGAAGGCAGAGCAGGAAGCCTCACCTGGCCTGGCGGCGATAGCCGGTATGCCGTGGTAAAAGAAATACCCAAACACGTAAAACTGCATGCAGGCGATACAATAGTTACCAGTGGCTACTCGGCCATTTTTCCTGAAAATATAATGGTAGGTACTATTGAGAGCATAGAAGTAACGTCGGGTAGCAATTGGTACGACATCAACATATTACTATCAACCAATTTCGAGACCATTGAGTACGTATATGTGGTAAATTATCTTTTCAGCGAGGAGCAAGATAAACTAGAGGAAAAAAGATGAGCGCCGGTATTCGCATATTATCCTTTATAGTTGGCTATTTTGGGCTCGTGCTTTTTCAAGTGCTGGTGCTCAATAGGCTCGATTTGAGTTTCTACATCAATCCGTATATATACTTGTTCTCCATTTTGGTGTTGCCTTTCCGTATGCAACACTGGGTGCTTATGTTGGTTGCTTTCGTTTCGGGTTTGCTAATGGATGCCTTCAGTGGCACGGCTGGTTTACATGCAGCTTCGCTAGTGTTTTTGGCCTTTGTGAGGCCACACTGGATAAACGTTATTACCCCAAAAGGGGGCTACGAAGCCGAAGACCGGCCCAGCATAAGGGCACAAGGATTTAGCTGGTTTTTGCTGTACTCAATCGTGTTGGTGTTTTTGCATCATTTTTTTTATTTCTTTTTGGAAGTCTTTTCGCTCACTTCTGCGTTCTCAACATTAGGAAAGACTTTGCTGAGCACAATAGTATCAACCATTTTGATAGTATTGATGGCATATCTTTTCTCTAGAGAAAGAAAACGAGCATAGGGTATGGATATTTTTAAGAACCGGCGGTTTATTATATTGGGCATATTTGCGTCCTTTTTTGTCGTGTTTGCCCTCCATCTTTTCTATATCCAAATTATAGACGACAGCTATGAGGCATTGGCTAACCAAAACGTAATACGCAACGTAACGGTGTACCCAAACCGCGGACTGATATA
Source organism: Sphingobacteriales bacterium (assembly GCA_027486795.1). Classification (GTDB taxonomy): domain Bacteria; phylum Bacteroidota; class Bacteroidia; order Chitinophagales; family CAIOSU01; genus CAIOSU01. The sequence goes on from JAIXOI010000037.1 coordinate 90,597, forward strand.
CGACCGCAACGGTATGCTGATAGTTGAAAATGATGCAACTTACGAGATTTTCGTTATCCCGAAGCAGGTAAAGGATATTGATACCGCGCTTTTTTGCCAGCTACTGGCCATTGAACCGCAATACTTTATCGATCAAATGACCAAAGCGAAGAATTACTCTCGCTACGTACCCTCGTCGTTTCTCAAAAACCTTTCCGTTGAGCAGTATGCTTCGTTTCAGGAGCACTTGTATATGTTTCCAGGTTTTTATGGTGATATAAGGCTGGTGCGTAAATATCCCCAACACTCGGCAGCCCATGTATTGGGTTACACTGGCGAGATAAGCCAAAAAAAGCTTGATGCCCAAAGCTATTATAAATCGGGCGACTATATAGGCATTAGCGGCCTGGAAGCTACTTACGAGCCCTTTTTAAGAGGCCACAAAGGCAGTAAGCTAATACTGGTAGATAAGTTTAATAGAGAGCAAGGCTCTTTTAAGGATGGCATATATGATACCGCAGCCATTTCGGGGCACAACCTCACCGTTACGCTTGATATTGAACTGCAAGTATATGCTGAGCAGCTTATGCAAAACAAGCGTGGCTGTGTAGTAGCCATTGAGCCCTCTACGGGCGAAATATTGGTTATGGTAAGTGCACCCAGCTACGACCCAAACCTACTAACAGGCAGGCAGCGGGGCAACAACTATGTAATGTTGCAAAAAGACACGCTAAAGCCATTGTTTAACCGGGCAATTTCTGGAGGTTCTTATCCTCCCGGGTCAACGTTTAAGTCCATTATGGCATTAATGGGCCTGCAAGAAGGCACCTTACAGCCATACGATGTGTACCCATGCTTTGGTGGCTTCAGGTTAGGCTCGCATACGGTGGGTTGCCATGACCACGCGCAATTAACAGATCTTTCGTCGGCAATACAACACTCTTGCAATGCCTATTTTTGCTACGTATTCAAAAACATAATTGATCAAAGTAAATTCGCAACCTCAGATGAGGCCCTTGCTAAATGGGATAGCTACCTATATAGCTTTGGCCTAGGCAATAAATTGGGTGTAGATATACCTGGCGAAAACTCAGGGCATGTGCCTACACCTAAGTACTACAATAACATTTATCAAAAGGGCCATTGGAAATCATCAACCATTATCTCTTTAGCTATAGGGCAGGGTGAGCTGGGTATTACGCCACTGCAAATGGCCAATATGACCTGCGCAATTGCTAATAGGGGCTATTATTTTACGCCGCACTTTGTAAAATTTATTGAAAACGACACCACCAATTTCGTAAAACATTATTCTGGCAAAAATAAAACAAAGGTAGAGCAACGTTATTTTGACGAAGTAGTTGAAGGGCTATACCAAACCGTGCAAGCGGGTACAGGCCGAATTGCCCAAATTGAAGGCTATGAAGTTTGTGGCAAAACCGGAACCGTTGAAAACCCTCACGGAAAAGACCACTCTGCTTTTATAACTTTTGCGCCAAAAGTAAACCCGCGCATTGTGGTACTTGCTTTTGTAGAAAACTCAGGTTTTGGGGCCACTTATGCCGCACCAATAGCCAGCTTGGTAATGGAAAAATACTTAAACGATACTATCGCAGCCAATAGGCTGTTCCTAGAAAAACGCATGATAGAAACCGATCTGATTCATCCTAAAGTAATAAGCAGCAATGAGGCGCCGTAGCTTATGGGCAGATATGGATTGGTTGAGCGTATTGCTCTATGCACTGCTGGTTTCAGTTGGTTGGATATCGATATATGCTGCTGATTTTGACGGCCTGCGCACCGGCATGTTCGACTTAAGCACCAGCCACGGCAAGCAGATACTTTGGGTAACTGTAGCGCTGGTTTTGGCAATTCTTATCGTCATCATCGACAACAAATTCTACACCACTTTTGCCTACCTCATTTATGGGCTGGTTATGGTCATGCTCGTCATGATTTTCTTTATCGGGTCTGAAGTAAAGGGCAACAAATCGTGGTTTGTGTTGGGGGGCTTTTCTATTCAGCCCTCCGAGTTTGCTAAGTTTGCCACGGCATTGGCGGTGGCAAAATACCTCAGTTCGCAGGGTGCGAACATGAAATATTGGAGCACGCGTTTTATTGTAGGGGCCATTATTTTGCTACCCATGATGTTAATTCTTTACCAAGGCGATGCTGGCTCTGCTTTGGTGTTTTTATCATTTGTGCTAGTGCTGTATCGCGAAGGCCTATCATCGTGGGTGTTGGTAGGCGGTGGGTTGTTTGTTGCCCTATCGCTGCTTTCCTTAGCTATCGATGAAAAGCTATACCTGGTAGTAGGCATAGTGCTTGCAACGGCCGTTATTATTTATTTACTACGAAAACACATACGCATTGCCATGCTGGTTGGGGCTATCGCGGTTAGTAGCATTGGATACATTTATGCCGTTAGCTATTTCTTTGGCAAGCTTAAACCGCACCAAAAAGACCGTATTGAGGTAGTGCTTGGCAAACTTGAAGATAAAAAAGGAGCCGGCTACAACCTCGATCAATCAAAAATTGCCATCGGTTCAGGCGGGTTTAGTGGTAAGGGGTTTCTTAATGGTACCCAAACCAAAGGCAACTTTGTGCCAGAGCAAACCACCGACTTTATATTCTGCACCGTAGGCGAAGAACATGGCTTTATTGGCACCATGATAGTATTAGGGCTTTTTATGGCCTTATTGGCCCGCATTGTTTATATAAGCGAACGGCAGCGCAGCAAATTTACGCGCCTATACGGATACGGAGTAGCCAGCATTCTATTCTTTCACATTATCATCAACATCGGCATGACCATTGGCTTAGTGCCCGTTATTGGTATACCACTGCCATTCTTGAGCTATGGTGGTTCTTCTATCTTATCTTTTACCATCCTGCTCTTTATACTACTAAAGCTAGATAGCGATAGGTTGGCGGTATTGCGATAGGGATAGACAGGCATTTAAAGCAGCCCTTATCTATTACATTTGTAAGTATGGTTCATGATAATATACTAGATGCTTCCCACCAACCCGTTGCAAAACCCTCTTTATATCCATACAAGTTGGGAATTGGCTTTGGTACAGTAAATGCTGTAATTTGGATATTGTCTTTTGCTTTTCTTCGCGAAAGGCTACCCCAAGGCACCAACCTCTTTACTGGGTTAATTATTCTATCCACTGTTTTGGGGTTAGTGGGTATGGTCGCCATCTGTTTCATTGGCGATAGCACCAAGCTATTTTGGAATATTTTTAAAACAGGATTCGCTTACTTCGAATTGTCCATTGCCATGGGGTTTGTGGCAACCTTTGTATCAACTTTTTATAAAGCCCAATCTTTACCTAATGAGATACTATTGATGCCTGTTTACCTCCAAATCCTAATAATTCCGATACTAATAATCACTTCAATCATTTGGCTCATACCGGGCCACCTAGTTTTCTATCTACAATTTATTAGGGACTACAAGGAGAAAATGTTTAAATAGCTTAATTGCTAGTCTTGGCCCAAGTATCCTTAAGGGTAACCGTACGGTTGAACACCAAATGTTTACCGCTAGAATCTTTATCGAAGGCAAAATAGCCCTTGCGCATAAACTGGTACCTATCGGTGGCTTTATCATCCAGCAAAGCAGGTTCGGCCAGTGCATTTTCTATTACCTGCAAGCTATCGGGGTTCAATAAGGTTCTAAAATCTTCGTCCGATGCGCCTACGTTCTCAATATTAAATAGACGGTCGTACTCACGAATAGTCACTGGCACGGCATGCGCTGCGCTTACATAGTGCAACGTGCCTTGCGCTTTGATGCCACTAGTATCTTCGCCGCTTCGGCTCTCGGGCACATAAGTGCAGTGCACTTCGGTTATGTTGCCTTGCTCGTCCTTTAATACCGATTCGCCTTTGATTATGTAGCCAGCCTTTAAGCGCACATAATTGCCCACGCTCAACCTGAAGAATTTTTTAGGTGGGTCTTCCATAAAATCGTCCTGCTCAATGTATAACTCGCCACTAAAAGGCACGAGGCGTGTACCTGCCGATTCGTCTTCGGGGTTGTTCTCGCTTTCAATCATATCTACCTTACCTGCAGGCCAGTTGGTTATCAATACCTTCAACGGATTGAACACCACCATGCGACGCAAGGCGGTCTTGTTCAAATCTTCACGGATACAGAATTCCAACAACGATACATCAATCAAGTTTTCGCGTTGCGCCACACCAATTTTATCTGCAAACATGCGAATGGATGCTGGGGTATAGCCTCGCCTGCGCAGACCAGAAATGGTAGGCATACGCGGATCGTCCCAGCCAGTTACGTGCTTTTCGTTTACCAATTGCAGCAACTTGCGCTTGCTCATTACGGTATAGGTAAGGTTTAGACGTGCAAACTCATATTGGGTTGATGGAAACAAAGCAAGTTGCTCAATAAACCAATTGTACAAAGGCCTATGGCTGCTAAACTCTAAGGTGCAGATAGAATGGGTTATGTGCTCAATGGCATCGCTTTGCCCATGGGCAAAATCGTACATCGGGTATATACACCATTTATCGCCAGTGCGGTGGTGGTCCGCAAACTTAATACGATACATCAGCGGGTCGCGCAGTTGCATGTTCGGCGAAGCCATATCAACCTTGGCGCGCAAGGTGCGGCTACCCTCTTTAAACTCGCCGTTTTTCATCCGCTCAAAAAGATCCAGGTTTTCCTCAACGCTGCGGCTGCGGCATGGGCTGTTGGTACCTGGCTCAGTAGGTGTGCCCTTCATAGCAGCTATCTCTTCGGGACTGGCATCCTCTACGTAGGCCAAACCTTTCTTAATCAACTCAACGGCAAAGGCATATAGTTGGTCAAAGTAGTCGCTGGCATAAAACTCATTGGCCCATTCAAAACCCAACCACTTTACATCGTTTTTTATGCTCTCTACATATTCAGTGTCCTCGGTTACGGGGTTGGTATCGTCAAAGCGTAGGTTGGTTTTGCCATTATAGCGCTTAGCCAAACCAAAGTTGAGGCAAATAGACTTAGCGTGCCCAATGTGCAGGTAGCCGTTAGGCTCTGGCGGAAAACGGGTAAGTACTGTTTGGTGCTTGCCCGATGCTAAATCCTTGGCAACAATCTCTTCTAAAAAGTTAAGTGGTTTGGCCTCTTCCATGGTGCTATACTTTATAATGCTGCAAAGTTAACACAAAACCCCTGTAGCGCCGTATCGAACTTTGTGAAGGGTATTTTTTGTTGGATGGTTTGGGTAAATATACTATTTCCCATTAACCAAACCCCCATCACAACTCTTAACGCTTTATTCACCTAGTGCCCCATAAAATAATTGGTGAAAACCGCTAAAAGGTTAACTTTGTGTAGTTTCGGCTGTTTCGAAACAGATTGATAATGAACCCTACAAAATAGCTTTATATGAGCGGACAGAAAATCACCATCTCGAATGGTAAACTAACAGTACCCAATAACCCCATTATTCCTTTTATCGAAGGCGACGGAACCGGACCAGATATTTGGGCATCATCGGTGCGCGTGCTAGATGCGGCGGTGGAAAAAGCCTATGGCGGCACCCGCAAAATAGAATGGAAAGAAGTATTGGCCGGCGAAAAAGCCTTTAACCAAACCAACAACTGGCTTCCGCAAGAAACCTTGGACATTATCAACGAATACCTAGTGGCCATTAAAGGCCCTTTGACCACTCCAGTAGGAGGTGGTATCCGATCGTTGAACGTGGCCTTGCGCCAGCAGCTTGACCTTTACGCTTGCGTGCGCCCCGTGCGTTGGTTTAAAGGCGTGCCTAGCCCAGTTAAAGAGCCTTGGTTGGTGGATATGGTTATCTATCGCGAAAACACCGAGGATATTTACGCCGGTATCGAGTTTCAAGAAGGTACCGCCGATGCCGCTAAGTTTGCCGAGTTTTTGAAAACAAACTTCCCTGACCGTTTTAAGAAAGTACGTTTCCCTGAAACCTCTGCTTATGGTATTAAGCCAGTATCAAAAGATGGTACCGATAGGTTGGTGCGCGCAGCGTTGGATTATGCATTCGAGCAAAAGAAACCATCGCTTACTTTGGTACACAAGGGCAACATCATGAAATTTACCGAAGGCGCTTTCCGCGACTGGGGTTATGAAGTGGCCAAAACCGAGTTCAACGGTGTTGAATTAGATGGTGGCCCTTGGTTGACTGCTGAGCGCGACGGCCACAAAATCATTGTAAAAGACGTAATTGCGGATGCTTTCTTGCAACAAATATTGCTTCGCCCGGCCGAGTATAGCGTTATTGCTACACTTAACCTTAATGGCGACTATGTGAGCGATGCTTTGGCAGCTGCCGTGGGCGGTATCGGTATTGCACCGGGTGCCAACATTAACTACCTTACCGGCCACGCCATTTTTGAAGCGACCCACGGCACTGCGCCTAAGTATGCTGGCTTGGATAAAGTAAACCCTTCGTCGGTTATCCTTTCGGGCGTAATGATGCTTGAGTACATGGGCTGGCAAGAAGCGGCTGACATGATTGTAGCTGGTATTGAAAGCGCCATACACGGCAAACGTGTAACCTACGATTTTGCCCGCCTAATGGAAGGTGCTACCGAGTTGAAATGCTCTGAGTTTGGTACCGAAATCATTAAGCACATGGCACCCGTTGCCGCTGTGTAATGGAAGTAAACTTATCGTAGTTATAGAAATAGGCCCTGCTTGATGTGGGGCCTATTTTGTTTTTGTGGATTTATACCTGCAACACGTGTTCTAACTGCAAGCTAAATTCCACTCGAAACCCGAAACCAATGTCATAGAAGCAGTCACTCGTAAGTGGCTTTATCATTCTGCCACGGCGATGGTGGCAATGCTTACCCTTACGCCAGGTATTTGCAGCAGCTTTTGCGCACAGGCCTCTAGTGTAGCGCCGGTGGTAACCACATCGTCAACGAGCAATATATGCTGGCCTTGGTATTTTTCAGGGCTATTGAGAGCGAATACATCCTTTACGTTAAGCCAGCGCTCCTCTCGGGTCTTTTTGGTTTGTGTTTGGGTATTTGTGGCGCGCTGCAATAGATTGCTACTAGTTTCAATGCCCATTTCGGCAGCAATGCCTTGAGCAAAGCAGGCGCTTTGGTTGTAGCCACGCTTTAGCTTCTTGCGCCAGTGCAGTGGCACCGGCACTACCAATGCCACATCGCTAAAGGCTTCGGCATGCTTTAAATGCTTGCCCATTATCTCGCCCAAATACACGCCTACATCGTCGCGTTGGTTATACTTTAGTTGATGCACCAGTTGCTGTACCTTGTTGCCTTTCTGAAAGTGAAGCAATGCCGTGGCCGCGTGCACCTCAACCCTACCCCAAAAACGCTTGGCTATTACATTATCGTCTTGCAAATGAAAATCGGTAAACGGCATATCGTGCAGGCAGGTAAGGCATAGTATGTGCTCACCTTTTACTAAATGATTGCCACAGCCGCAACAAGTATTCGGGAAAAACAGCCCCAAAAAATCGGATAGGTAATTACTTACCACACGCCAAATTGAAGTTTTGCGCAATACCGTCATCCACATAAAAGTAATCATACTGGCGGATAAAAATAAAACGGCCCTGCTTTTTCAAGCAAGGCCGTTATTAATATCATACTAAACCCGCTTAGCGATTAACCGCAATGCGCTTAGTAGTGGTTTCGTTCAACGAGGTAATGGTAACATTGTAAATACCTTCAGCCCATTTGCTTACATCAAGCAATAGGTTGTGGCTTTGCAATGCTTTGCCAGATACTTCGTGTACCAATCCACCTTTCATGTCAAACACTTTAACCGTTACTGGTGCCACTTCAGGCAAAGTAATGTTGATACTCATATTAGTGCTAGCAGGGTTAGGGTAAATGCTAATAGCACCTTGCTTGTCCAACACGCTAATGCCTACTGGGCCACCAACTACAAAAGTAGCAGCATCAATACAACCATTAAAGTCGGTAACAGTAACTACGTAAGTACCTTTTACCACACCGGTAATATCTTCGGTAGTAGCACCGTTGCTCCAATCAATAGTGTAAGGGGCAGTTCCACCAGATACTACTGCATTTATAGCACCATCAGCAGATCCAACAGCGGTTGCATCAGTAATGATAGCTTGTATGCTAATGGTATCAGGCTCGGTTACCGCAAAACCAGTAGGTGAACTTAAAGTACAACCATTGGCATCGGTAACAGTGCCGTTGTAATTACCTGCACATAGGCCATTTACATCAGGTGTCGTAGCACCGTTGCTCCAGCTGTAGGTGTAAGGGGTAACACCACCTGTAGGAACCAAACCAGTTACGCTACCATCGCAAGAACCATTACAAGAAATGTCGCCAACTGTTGGGAAACCACTTAGGCTAAGCGCTGTGGCAGGCTGGGTAATAGTGAAACCTGTTGGAGAGCTCAACGTGCAACCATTGGCATCGGTAATGGTACCATTGTAGTTGCCAGCAGGCAAACCGCTGATGCTAGAAGAGGTTGAACCGTTGCTCCACAAATAAGTGTATGGGGCAGTGCCACCAGTTGGGCTTAAGGCCGAAACAGCACCAGTGCTATCGCCAAAGCAATTTACATTGGTAACAGTAGGGAAACCATTTAAACCCAAAGCTGTTGGCTGGGTAATAGTTGCCGAAGCACTAGCAGTACATCCGTTGGCATCAGTTACCGATACGGTATAAGCACCAGTGCTCAAGCCGCTAGCAGTAGCTGCTGTGCCACCTGATGGAGACCAAGCGTAAGAGTAAGGAGTTGTGCCACCAGTAGGGGCTACAGTTATTGAACCATTGGTTAAACCGTTACAGGTAATGTTGCTAACGGTAGGTGTAGGAACAGCCAAAACCGCTGGTTGGGTAATAGTAATAGCGATAGGCAAGGTAAATGAGCAGCCTCCGTTATCGGTAACGGTAAGGGTGTAGCTACCTGCACACAAATTGGTCAAGTTGGCAGTTGATGCGCCATTGCTCCAAGCATAAGTGTATGGGGCAGTACCACCTGTAATTGCAACACCAGATATAGAACCATTGCACAAACCGTTGCAAGTAATGTTGGTAGCGGTTGGGGTGCCTGTAAGGGCAATAGAGCCTGCCGCGCTAATAGTGATAGGAGGGCTAACAAACGTACAACCATTTGCATCGGTTACAGTACCGGTGTAGGCACCTGGGCACAAACTTGAAATGTTGGCGGTTGTAGCACCGTTGCTCCACAAGTAGGTATATGGTGAAGTACCACCTACTATAACCACGTTGCTAATAGCTCCGTCGCAAGCACCACCGCACGACGCGTTGGTAATAGTTGGCAATGCGCCAAGCGTAATAGCAGCAGCAGGCTGAGTAATGGTTACGGTAGTGACACCTGTGCAACCCAATCCATCGGTAGCTGTTACGGTATAGGTACCAGCAGCAACACTTGTAATGCTAGCCGTGTTGGCACCGTTCGACCACAAATAAGTATAAGGAGCAGCTCCGCCAGCGGCAACAACTGTTGCAGCACCCGTGCTTGCACCACGACATCCTACGTTAGTTTGGGTGGTAGCAGAAACTGTAATAGCACCACAAAAGATAGGGCGTATTGCAAAAGAACGAGAAAATTGGGCACCAAAATCTTCGTTATTAGCCCAACCACCAGCTGGGCTACTAGGCCAGTTAATCCAAGTACGCCCAAGCGTAAAGATAGAATCGGTGTTGCCTAATTGAAGGGTTGAGTCGTTTGGAAACTCTACGGCAGTAAATGCATAACGGCCTGCAGCCAAGTTAAGTGGTGGATTGAACTCCAAGATATAGAAACGTGCTGAATCGTCTGGGTACAAAATAGTATCGGTAGAACCAACAATAGTGCCGGGTACGCCAGCAGCAAAGTTCCATACCGTAAGAGCCAAAGGACGACCTGTGTAGCCACGAGTAATGTAAACACCTGCACCTATTGCAGTAGAAGGAACGTTTACATCATAATCTTGGCCAAGGTAGCCACCATCGCCTGCACCAATGCCCAAGGCACCTATAACGTTTCCATTATCGCGGGCGTAAACGTTAGCATCTACTGAGTAAGTAATAGAAGTATCAACGTTATTGGCAGGTACTTGGTCGGTTTGGGCGCTTTGCACTGAGTAAGTAACGTAGTAGTCGCCAACAACGGTTGGGGTGAAACCAGTTACGGTAAGGTTTTGGGTAGCACCAGCGGCCAAAGAGGCTACAGGAGTGCTGCTAGCACTATATACTGATGCACCTGCACCATTGCGCACGGTAGCGGTTAAAGTTACGTTGGTTTGGGCGTTTAGTCCATTGTTTCTCACAGTGCCGCCTAGCGTAAAAGCTTGGCCTTGTGGGGCGTGCAATATAGTGTATTGGTTTGGCAAAGTAGTTGAAACCAATTCAACATCGTTGTTTACTTGTACTTCTACACTTACGTCATCAACAACCAATACAAATTGGTTGTTTGAGTTATTGCGGAATGCGATATAAACCGTTTGGCCAGCATATGCAGACAAAGATTGGGTGCGAGCAGTCCAAGTAGCATTTTCAGCACTGATGGTTTGTAGCACCGTTGAGCTAGCAATGTTACCGGAAGTAGGAGCTGCATTTAAAATGCGCACTTGGTAGCCATCAGGGTAAGAAGCATCATAGGCAAGAGCATTCCATTTCAATACAGCATTAGCTGGTACTGTAATGGCTGGGGTAAACATCCAGTCATCAGCAGCACCTACTGGGTCATACCATGATGTACTGAAGGCAGCAGAGTCGTTTACGTTATTCGCAAAATCTTCTCTGCGAATCCAAGCACCTGTAACATAAGCAACGTTCGCATTTGGCGTGCGCGCGTCTACGTTAAACAAAGTCCAGCCTGTTGGTAAACCTGTACCAGTACCATTGCCGTCAAAATCTTCAGAGAAAACAATCTGGGCATTTGCCGAAGAGGCAAACAAACAGACAAATAAACTGGCTATAAATAGCCATCGTTGGGTGTAGTTAATTTTCATAATTGGTTTTTTGGTGAATTGCTCCCTTTTTTGGCAAAAGGTGTTGCAAGATAGAGATTTATAACAACAAATAGCACAAAAGAGTCGTACATAAAAGCAAAAAAGCCTTCAAAAAAGAAGGCTTTTTGTCTTAATCAAACGCTTGGCGTTATTTTTCTGTTATTCTACGGTTACCGATTTGGCCAAATTTCGAGGCTGATCGATATTGCACCCCCTCAGCACCGCAATATGGTATGCCAAAAGCTGCAAAGGTATAGATGATAATAGGGGTGTAAGCGCCTCTTCCGTGGCCGGAATTTCAATAGTAAACTCGGCGATATTTTTGATTACCTCATCGCCTTCGGTTACAATCGCTATCACACGGCCTTTGCGGGCTTTCACTTCCTGTATGTTGCTGATGATTTTGTCGTAAGCGCTCATGTTGGTAGCTAGCACCACCACGGGCATTTCCTCATCAATCAATGCTATTGGGCCGTGCTTCATTTCGGCAGCTGGGTAGCCCTCAGCGTGTATGTAGCTTATCTCTTTCAATTTCAAGGCACCTTCTAAGGCTACCGGAAAATTGTAGCCGCGGCCTAGGTATAGGAAATTGCGCACGTCTTTAAAAGTTTGCGCAATGTGCTTGATTTGCACATCCGATTTCAGCACCTGGGCAATCTTTTCAGGTATCAAGCTCAACTCTTGCACCAACTCGCGGTAGCGCGTTTCGGAGATGGAGCCTTTTCGGTGCGCCAATGCCAACGATATCAAGCTCAATACCGTTACTTGGGCCGTAAAAGCTTTGGTTGATGCTACACCAATTTCAGGCCCTGCGTGGGTATAAACCCCAGCGTGTGTTAAACGAGGTATTGATGAACCCACCACATTGCAAATTCCCAAAATAGTAGCGCCTTTAGCCTTTGCAAGCTCCAGCGCGGCTAATGTATCGGCAGTTTCGCCACTTTGCGAAATAGCGATAACTACATCCTTTTCTGTTATGATCGGGTTGCGATAGCGAAACTCTGAGGCATACTCTACTTCAACGTTTATGCGGGCAAGGTCTTCAAGCAAATATTCTCCTACTAGGCCCGCAATCCAACTGGTACCGCAAGCCACTATTATTACCCTATCAGCATTTACGAGCTTCTGGAAATAATCTTTAATACCGCCCAACACTACTTCTCCCTGCTTCACGTTCAAACGGCCGCGCATACTGTCAAGCACGCTATTGGGCTGTTCGTATATCTCCTTAAGCATAAAGTGCTCATAGCCGCCCTTCTCTAGCATTTCAATCTGCAGCTCTAACTCTTGTATACTATATGGCTTCTCTTTATTCTGTATGGTCTTTATGTTGAGCTCGCCACTGCGGCTTAGTACAGCTATCTCTTCATCGTTAAGGTAAACCACATTTTTGGTGTGTTCTACTATCGGCGTAGCATCCGATGCGATAAAGAACTCATCTTTGCCGATGCCGATAACCAGCGGGCTGCCTTTACGGGCAGCTATAAGCTGGTTGGGGTCGTTTTTATCCATTATTACAATGGCATAAGCCCCTACTACTTGGTTTAGTGCCAAACGCACCGACTCTAACAAATCTAAATTATCCAGTTGCTGTATATAGTCAATCAAATTTACCAGCACTTCTGTATCGGTTTCACTGGTAAACTTGTATCCACGCTGGGTCAATCCTTCCTTTAGCGGGGCGTAGTTTTCGATGATACCGTTGTGTATCATCGTTATATTGCCCGACTGCGAAAGGTGTGGGTGTGCATTGGTGTCGTTTGGCTCGCCGTGGGTTGCCCACCTAGTGTGGCCAATACCAATAGTACCGGTAAGGTCTTCGCCTTCTATAAAAGCTTCCAAATCGCTTACCTTGCCAGCACGTTTAAAAATATGAAGGCCACCATTAATCAATGCTATACCAGCACTATCATAACCCCTATACTCTAGGCGCTTCAATCCGCTTATTAGTATGGGGTGAGCCGGACGATTTCCTATATATCCTACTATGCCACACATCGCTTATTCTATTTTGGTGTAGGTTAAACGAAGTTTCAATGGAGACTGACCATGGGTACTGCCACCTAAAACCACCCGGTTTGCTTGCCGAGCCGTTGGGAAAGGTAGTAGATTTAATCCATATTGCACACCTGAATTCAACACTTTTTGCAAGTAGCGCGGTATATTTAACTTATACACCGAGTTTACATTACCTTGCCCATCGGTTTCGGTGGTGCGCACACCGCCAGCAAAATTGGTGCTTACGTATAAATCGGCTATCAAGTCTTGGGCGCCACCTTCTAGGGTTTCCGTAAAAATAAGCTGAGTTGGCGATGCAAATACTGTTGTATCGCCAATATCAGTAAAAACCAGCTCAGCTTTATTTATGGCAATATCTTGCCCAAGGTTGCCGATGTAAGGAATGGTCACTTTCACGTTTACACCAGCCATGGGTTGCACGTACAGTACGTTGTCGTTGCTGTTGCCATCGGTAGCCGCGGTAAGCACTGGCGTGCCTATATAATCGTGCTTGAAACTGTTTACAGAGCCTGAGTTGCTATTAATTAAAAAGTCGAAACTCTGCCCATTGTTGTAGTACAGGGTAAGTTTGCTGTTGGCTGTAAACAAATTGAAATAGACCAACCCCTTGCCCGGTGCATTGGTATCTGGTGCTAAGTAAAGGCCATTGAAAAACGCTTTGAAAGCCGCATCGCTGGCCAAATTGTTTTCGCCAGAGTTGGCCAATATATCGTTGCCCAACACATCATTGAGCCTTACACGCAAACCAGGTGCATATTTTACGCTATCGTTTATAGTCAGGCTATCCGTAAAATTGGGCACATAGCCGTTTAGGGTAGCCAATGGGGTGGCATCGGTAAGAAATGCATCGAACTGGTGATAGCCTGTGTCTTTAAAAAACTGCTCCGTAACACGGTAGATGTTCATGTTTTGCGGCACCGTTAAATCGCCATAGCCCGTGCCGCTATACAGTAGGGTAAGCACTACCGAGTCCAGGGTTAGGTTGTCGCCAAAATCAATATTGTTTCTATCCGTCGACATTTGGAAGTAAATACCACCATAGCTTTTGCCAAAAACCGGGTCGTTCATGGCGCCCCAAAGGTTCACGGCCAGCTCATCGGCACGCACAGAGTCGTCTAGCACCACTTCAGATATTACGGTAAGCGTATCGGTGTAGGTCAAGCCCAACTGGTCATCGGGCAGTAAGCCCTCATCATCCAATGTTGGTTTATTGCAGGCAAACAAAACAGAAAGCCCTAAAAAGAGCAGGGTAAGTAGTTTATAGGGGGAGGTCATCCGGCGTAAATAACTTAGTCGTTCAATAACTCTTTATAAAAAGCCTCATAGGCAACAGGCACTGCATCCTCTTCCTGATAGTCAAGAACTGGCTTGCCATTTTGGTTAAGTACCGCTTGCACCAAAGCCGGCACTACGGCGCTGGCTTTTATCACTGCATCGGCAAACGATGCGCCACCAACGCTAAGGCTAGTGTTGTCTCCTTTCTCAAACAGTTCGAAATTTACGCCACCTGCTGCTTTTTTGGCAAACTCATTGGGCAGTGCGCCTTCAAAACTATTCTCATAAACGGAGTAAACCACTTTGGTATTTTGGAACACCGGGTCGTTTTTGTAATTATTTTTTAGGTAGTAAGGTATCAGGCTCGTCATCCAACCATGGCAATGGATAATGTGCGGGGGCCATCCAAACTTGCGAACGGTTTCTATTACTCCCTTACAGAAGAATATCATACGTTCGGTATTATCGGCAAAAAACAACTCCGTCTCGTCGCCGAAAACCGATTTACGCTTAAAAAAATCTTCGTTATCCAAAAAATAAACCTGCATGCGGGCACCTGGCAACGAAGCTACTTTAATCAAAAGCGGGTAGTCATCATCATCAACCTGTATATTGATGCCCGAAAGCCTTACTACTTCGTGCAAGCGATGCCTACGCTCGTTGATACTACCAAAGCGGGGCATTAAAACCCTTATTTCTAAACCGTGCTCCTGAATGTATTGCGGGTAGCTACCTATAACTTTAGAAACCTCAGATTGGATCAGGTAAGGCTCCATTTCCTGCGTTACGATAAGCACTCTCTTTTTTTCCATGATCCCTAAAAAGTTAGTGATACAAAAACTTTGTTTCAGGCAAGATGCCTAAATTTGAAGGGCAAAGATAAGAAATTTTAGGCAAATTACTGATATTCAAATCTGTAAAACCTGCCCTCACCTTGTACATTAAAGCATTAGCCTCTTGATTATACTTAAAACCATAGCCGCCACGCAACAGTTCATTGTAGCCGAAAAGCAAACTGGCAAAACCATTGGGTTTGTACCTACTATGGGCGCCTTGCATGCCGGTCATATATCGCTGGTGCAGCAAGCCAAAAGCGAGACCAGCTTGGTGGTGGTGAGTATATTTGTGAACCCTACCCAATTTAATGACCCAAAGGACCTCGAGAAATACCCCATAACCATAGAGGCTGATACCGAAAAATTGGTAGCCGCAGGCGTTAATGTGCTTTTCCTTCCATCGGTAGCTGAAATGTACCCCGACGAAGCCAGCAAACAAATGCCATACGACCTTGGCTATATTGATACAGTGCTAGAAGCGGCAGCCCGCCCTGGGCACTTTAAAGGGGTGGCGCTGGTAGTAAAAAAACTACTCGATATTGTTACGCCCAATAAATTATATATGGGCCAAAAAGACTACCAGCAGTTGCAGGTAGTGCGAAAACTAATAGCAGATTTCGATTTGGGCATAGAGCTTATATCGTGCCCTATAATAAGAGAGCCTGACGGCTTGGCCATGAGCAGCCGCAACGTGCGCCTTACAGGCGAGCACCGCATAGCAGCCACCGAACTGAGCAAGGCCTTATTTAAACTCAAGGAAGATATTGCCAAACAAACCCCACCTTCAGCCAAGGAAAGTGCAAAACAACATCTGAACTCGCACCCTTTGATTGATGTTGTGTACCTTGAAATAGTAAACGGGCATACGTTAGTGCCCATAAGCGACGTTAATGAAGCCCCTGACATTGCGGCCTTGCTGGCTGCTAGGGTTGGTGGGGTGCATTTGTTGGACAATATCATACTAAAACCCTAATTTTGCGGCGTCATGCAAATACAGGTACTAAAATCGAAAATACACCGCGTTCGCGTTACCCAAGCGGAGCTTGACTATGTAGGTAGCATCACCATCGATGAAGATTTGATGGATGCCGCCAACATGATTGAGTTTGAGAAGGTGCAAATTGTAAACGTAAACAACGGTGAACGTTTCGAGACCTACATCATTAAAGGGGAGCGCGCCAGTGGCGTAATCTGCCTTAATGGCCCTGCGGCCCGTAGGGTGCAAGTGAACGATATTATCATTATCATTACTTACTGCACCCTTCCATTTGAGGAAGCCAAAAAGCATAAGCCCGTTACCATCTTCCCCGTAGATAATCGCATCTAACCTATCCCTTCGTTTTGAAAGATAAAATCATCCAAGGCTTAAAGTTTCTCGTTTTCCTCGGCCTTGGGGTATTTTTGATTTGGTGGGTACTGAAAGATTTTACCGAAGAGCAGCGCAACGAAGTATTGGCTGCTATGAAAAGGGCCAATTTTGTATGGTTGGGCATATCAATGGCGCTGGGTGCAATTGCACAATTTAGCAGAACTATTCGTTGGCAGATATTGATAAAGCCACTAGGTTACAGGCCCGGGTTTGTAAACATGCTATTGGCCGTTATGGTAAGCTATGGCGCCAATATGCTTTTCCCGCGCTTGGGCGAAGTAAGCCGTTGCGCTATTGTAAACAAGTATGAGAAAGTGCCTGTGCAGCACCTGCTGGGCACCGTAATTACCGAACGGATACTGGACCTAGTAGCCCTGGCCTTTATCCTTTTTTTAGGTTTCGTTATCGAGTTTGAAAAAATTACGCTGTACTTCAACAATGAACTTGCCGGCGCCTTTAGGGAAAAAGTACAGAATATGTTGCCTACCGGCTTTGGCATTATTATAGCAGTGTTAGGTGTTGCTACTGCCATAGCTGCATTTGTGCTACTACGCCGCACCATATTGAAACTGCGCTTTTACCATAAAGTACGCGATGCTGCTATGGGATTGTTAGATGGCATCAAATCCATCCGCAACGTAGATAAGCCATTCACCCTAGTGTTCCATTCGGTGTTTATTTGGATGTGCTACTATGCCATGCTACACGTTTGCATATTTAGCCTGCCCGAAACCAGTGCTTTGAGTGTGGGTGCCGTAATTACGGCATTTGTAGCCGGGGCATTGGCCATGATTATCACCCCAGGGGGCATTGGCTCCTACCCTGCTTTTGTAATGGCCGCATTGGCGCTTTATGGCATTGAGCCAACCATTGGCACCGCCTTTGGCTGGTTGGCGTGGAGCTCGCAGCAAGTATCTATTGTACTAGGCGCAGTGTTTGCTCTTGTTTTACTACCCATCATTAACCGCAATAGCGGCACTAAGCATGCCCAACCAGAAGTTCATACAAGCTAAATTACTGTCGCTGGATGCCCTTCAGCACAAGGCTGCCCTTTGGCGGTTTAAAGGCAAGCGTGTAGTGTTTACCAATGGTTGTTTCGACCTATTGCACCGCGGGCACCTATACTCGTTGAGCGAGGCCAAAGCCTTGGGCGATGTGTTGGTTGTGGGTTTAAACACCGATGCCAGCGTGAAGCGCTTAAAAGGCCCTACTCGCCCGATACAAGACGAAACCACCCGTGCCGAAATACTGGCCAACTTAATATTAGTGGATGCCGTGGTATTGTTTGATGAAGATACCCCGCTGGAACTGATAAAAACCCTCACCCCTGATTTACTGGTAAAAGGCGGCGACTACCAACCCGAAACCATAGTTGGCTACCAGTGGGTAACCCAGCACGGCGGCCAGGTAGCAATTATACCGCTACTTGATGGGCATAGCACTACGGGGACGGTGGGGCGGATGTAAGCGATACACCGTCATCGCGAAAAAACAGCCTGCTAACTTTGCGCGAGTATACATTATAAAGCAATCAATATCACTGCCTTAGCATTAATCCCCACCAATCACAAAAACATTTATCCATCCCATCTATAGGCACATACTCATGCAATTGCGTAATTTGTGCTAAAATTAATAGGATTCGGGATAGTGTTTTTCTGTCTCTTATCTCACATTTGTCATCTCATATCTAATAGTGTTCGCTATCATCGACATAGAAACCACGGGCGGCAACAGCCGCAACGACCGGATAACGGAGATAGCCATTTTTGTGCACGACGGTGAAAAGGTGGTGGCCGAGTACGATACGCTCATCAACCCTGAGTGCAAAATACCCTACTACATTTCAGAGCTAACGGGCATATACGACCACATGGTGGCCAATGCGCCCAAGTTTTACCAAGTAGCCAAAAAGATTGTAGAGATAACCGAAGGCTGCACTTTTGTGGCCCACAATGCCAAATTCGATTACAATTTTATACGCAACGAGTTTAAGAGTCTTGGGTTTGACTACACCAAGACTACCTTATGCACCGTGCAGCTCAGCCGCAAACTATTGCCCGGCCATGCCTCGTATAGCTTGGGCAAACTAACCAAAGACCTAGGCATAGACCTACACATGCGCCACCGCGCCGGTGGCGATGCCGCTGCAACTGTAAAGCTATTTGAACTACTATTGCAAAAAGACGGCAATGGCTTCAGAAAACTGCGCAGCAAAGCCACACCCGGCATAGCTAGGGAATGGGAGCAGCATCACCTGCGGCCGATAGTTGAGGCCCTGCCCGAAAAAACGGGTGTATACTACTTTTATAATGATGCCGGCGAATTGGTATATGTAGGCAAAAGTCTGAACATACGCAGCCGAGTGACCACGCACATGGCTAACTACACCACCCAAAAATCGGTGAATATGCGCAATGCCGTGGCCAGCATTAAATATGAACTTACCGGCAGCGAACTGGTGGCGTTACTCATGGAGAGTGCCGAGATAAAACGCCACCAACCCATATACAACCAAGCGCAACGCCGCGCCAGCTATGAGTTTGGCTTACTGGCCAGCATAGAGCTGGATGGCTACATACGCCTGCGCGTGGACAGAGTGACGAAACAAACACCCTTGACCACTTTTACTACCCGAGACGAGAGCAAGGTATTTGTTGAACGATTGATAGAGGAATTTAGCCTTTGCCCCAAGCTTACAGCGCTGGAATTTGGCGGGGGGCCGTGCTTTAACCATAGCATACACAAGTGCTTTGGCGCCTGTGTGGGTCTTGAAAGCCCCGAAGTGTACAATAAGCGCGTGGAAGATGCCCTGCGCATAGTGCGCTACGACCATGAAGATTTTTTGGTAATTGACCAAGGCCGCTACACCGACGAACGCTCGGTAGTGTTTATTGAGGGCGGTCGTTATATGGGCTTCGGTTTTGTGCCTGAAACGCAGGTAAAAAAGGGTATCGAACACCTAAAAAGCTGCATCAGTCCGCAGCAAAACAACCGAAACGTGCAAAGCATCATCAAAGGCTACCTAGAACGCAACGCAGTACAGAAGTTGATTCCACTGTAGTTTGGTTGATTAGTGTATTGGTTATTGGTTGATTGGTAAATGGCTGTATGTAAGCCCCTCTCCCGGAGTCTATCTTGAACTTGTCGAAAGAGGAGAGGCTGGGTGAGGGCTATTTCAGCTAAGCAATGATTTCGAAATTAAAGTTGAAACCATAAAGAGCGCAATAACCAATATCTTTACAAAACCATGTCAGCACCAAAGCCACATAACCGAAACGGTATTTATTCCAGTATCATCTTCTTTGTAAGTTTTGGTTGCTATATAACGGCTATTTGGCTGGCCGCCAATAATGCTGGCACACCCGCTAGCTTTGAATCGGCGTTTAAATGGATTGATAACCTCAGCGTCATTCCTTTTGGTGTAGGCACTTACCTTGGCATACGCGCACTATATCAACAAGGCACTAACCCTATGTTCCCGTTTATGGGTTTTGCCCTCAACGGCATTATGGTTTTCAAGGTGGTGTATGGTTGGCTGGGCTGGGCGTTTGCGTGGTAAGTTACTTCTCTGGCTCAATATCCCGGGCATTAACCACCACTATTTTTCCATCGATACCCAAAACCAATTTGCCATTGGTCTTTTTCTTTTCTTCTACCAAATCGAGATAAGACTGCTTTACTCCAGCTATTATCTTGTCCTGTAGCTCTTTAGCTTTATTTTTGTCCATTAGCCATGCTTATTAATTGGTCATAAATAGCCTCATCAAATATAGCGATATCGTTTCCAACTTTCCCTAATACTGCTAATTCCCTGCCATCTGAGTTATCCATTATCACCACATTATCACAAATCGGCAAATAGATGTCAAACAAGTTCTTCAACCCTCTATAATATCTTCGTTCAATAACATCAGGTGGTATATTATGCCCCCCTTCGCTAACCCTGTAATGCACGCGCTCTTTGGCCAGTTCCACACTATTAAGCCAAAAAAACAATAAAGACACCGTATAACCTAAAGTTTGGGCCTGTTTAACCCTATGCTGATACGTTTTAGTTGCCAAAGTGGTTTCAAAGGCAAAGTCAACCCCTATTCTCATTAGCTCATCAATACGATGTAGCATTATTCTACCAGCCTCAAAAGCCACCTGCTCTGGTTGAAACGGTGAAAGACCTTTCGCTATTTCATCAGCATTCACAAACTCTTTACAATTCAATAGCTCGGGCAATATAGCATAGGAGGCAGTAGTTTTACCTGCTCCATTGCAACCAGCAATTATATATAGGTGTTTATCTGCCATTTTCGGTAACAGCACAAAACATCTTGTGTCTAGTGTCTAAAATCATGTATCTATAATTACAACTCCCCCTTATCCTCCCTAACCACCACCGTCAATACGGTTTGGCCAACGGCTTTGAGGGTAGTGGGGTCGATAACGCTCATGTCGTCTTGCATGGTGTGCCAGCTGCTATGAAACGTCTGGTAGCCATTGTTCTCTAGGTGAATGATGTCAACGGTAGGGATGCCCTTCAAGGTGTTTACATAAAAGTGGTCGTCTTGTATCGGTGGACCCATTTCCATCGGAAAGAACGCACCAAAACCCAAGTCATTGGCGGTGCTCCAAACCTTTTGCACTATGCTAGGCGCATATTGGTTGCTAAACCCTTCAACCCTAAAACGGCTATTGGCGGCACCTACCATATCCAACAAAATGCCATACTTGGCTTGGTAGCCGGGCACATGCGGGTTTTTACTCCAATATTGGCTACCCAGCGCATAGCTATCGGCTTGTCTTGGGCCTTGCGCAAATTCGGGCTGGCCGTAATCTTCTAGGTCGAACAATACTATATCTACTCCAATGTTTACCGGGTTGATTTTCAACAAACGCGCTATCTCAAGCAACACGCCTACTCCACTGCCGCCATCGTTGGCACCGGCTATGGGTTTTTGGTGGTTGGCGGGGTCCTTGTCTTGGTCGGCAAACGGGCGGGTATCCCAGTGCGCGCATAGCAATATACGGTTGCCTTGCTCTGGGTTAAAGCTGGCAATAATGTTCGTGAACTTGAGCTGCTTGCCGGTGTAAATTGGCATGGAGCCTTCTTGGCTTATCACCTTATCGGCATAGCCCTCCAGGGTGCTCACTAACCAATCGCGGCAAGCACTGTGGGCTTCGCTGCCTGGCACGCGTGGCCCAAAATCGACTTGCTTTTGAACAAAGGCATAGGCACTATCAGCATTAAACTCTGGCGCTTGGCTTTTGGGTTTGGTGGGGGTAACGGTGGTATTGCCACCATTGCCAGTGCCATTGTCGGCGGGCTTGGTATCGCAAGAGTTGCAGGCCATTAGGCAACCTAGGCACACCAAAAGGAAATAATAGCGTAAGTGTTCCATACTTATTATAAATGAGACCAGCCAGTACCGTCCTTGCCGTCGTTCAATTGAATTTTGAGTGCTGCCAGTGCATCGCGAATCTTATCGCTGGTGGCATAGTCTTTCTTCTCCCTGCTTCCTTTTCTAATGTCGATTACCAATTGCATCAAGCCATCGGTTACGCCATTATCGCTGGCGGCGTCTTCGTCCTTCAGGCCCAACACTTCTTCCACAAATACCACAAATTTTTCTTTCAGCAAGGCAAATGTATCGGCTGATAGGGTTTTGGCGGCAATATGTCCGTCTTTAAGGCTATTCAATTTCGCGGTTAGCTCAAACAATGCCGCCAAGGTTTGCGCAGTATTGAAATCATCGCTCATGTACTCGTCCAGTTGGGCGCAAACCTTTGCTATTTCGGCATCCAAATCGGTGTTTATAAGGCCGGTAGCATCGGGGTAAACCATCATTTTGGCATACTCGTTAGCCGCCATTAATCGGTTATATCCTTTCTCGCTGGCTTGCAGAGCCTCGTTGGTAAAATCCAACGTACTGCGGTAGTGGCTTTGCAAAATAAAGAAACGGATGGTCATGGGGCTGTAGGCACGCTCCAGCAGCGGGTGAGTACCCGTAAAAAACTGATGCAAATCAATGGCATTGCCCAACGATTTGCCCATCTTTTGGCCATTTAGGGTAATCATGTTGTTGTGCATCCAATACTTGGCAGGCTCGTGGCCACATGCCGCTACCGATTGCGCAATTTCGCACTCATGATGCGGAAAAAGCAAATCCATGCCGCCGCCATGTATATCAAAGGTTTCGCCCAAATACTTGCTGCTCATAGCCGAACACTCAATATGCCAGCCTGGGAAACCCTCGCCCCAAGGGCTCGGCCAGCGCATGATGTGCTGTGGCTCGGCCTTTTTCCATAGGGCAAAGTCGGCTTTGTTGCGTTTAATATCCTGTCCCTCCAAGCTGCGCTCGCTGGCTTGCAAATCTTCCAACACACGGCCCGAAAGCTTACCATAGTGATGCTGCTCATTATACTTCATTACATCAAAATAAACCGAACCTTCTACCTCATATGCCAAACCAGCATTCATGATGGTTTGGGTCATTTTTAGTTGCTCAATGATATGGCCCGATGCCTGTGGCTCAATGCTAGGTGGCAGGGTGTTGAGCGCACCGATGTATTCGTGATACTTATTGGCGTAATGCTGCGCCACTTCCATGGGCTCTAACTGCTCTAGGCGGGCTTTTTTGGCAATTTTATCTTCACCCTCGTCGGCATCATTTACTAAATGGCCCACATCGGTTATGTTGCGCACATAGCGAACTTTGTAGCCTTTGTGGCGCAAGTAGCGCACCACCACATCAAAGGTAAGGGCGGAACGGGCGTGGCCCAAATGCGGCTCGCCATATACGGTAGGCCCGCACAAGTATAAACCCACAAATGGTGGTTTAATGGGCTTAAATTCCTCTTTCTGCCTGCTAAGGCTATTGTAGATGTAAATTCCCGTGCTCATAGCCCATAAAGATAAGCAAGGTTTTGCACCTAGCGGCGAAGTAGGTGGATGATTTTAATATGTTTAGCTGATGGGTGGGGGCAGTGCGGAGGTAAGCAATCATGTTTCGCACGTCGGGCGGCGCCCGACGTTAATAGTATGGTGCCCCTTTGGGGCGAACCCAATTATCTACAAACATATTATCGCTACGCGACTTTAAGCCATTCCAAATTGTGGCACGAAAACAACCTAACAAATCCTACACCTCAGCCGCCAACCTCGATGCTTGGTCGATAGCACGCTTGGCATCCAACTCCGATGCTACCGATGCGCCACCAATTAGGGTTACTTTAACCCCAGCAGCCACCAACGGATCAAACAAGGTTTTATCTGATACTTGCCCTGCACAGATAATCACGTTGTCTACTTCAATAACAGCTTTATCCTTACCTTGATTTAAGGTGATGTGTAAACCTTCGTCGTCTATCTTTTCGTAGGTGGCACCAGTCATCATTTTCACCTGCTTTTTCTTCAGGGTAGCGCGGTGTATCCAGCCCGAGGTTTTGCCCAGGCCAGCGCCCATTTTACCTTCGGTGCGTTGCAGCATGAATATCTCGCGTGGGGATTTTTCAAACTCCTCAACTATGCCTTCAATGCCGCCGCGCACCTCGTTGTGTGGGTCAACACCCCACTCTTTCAAGAACGCCAAAGTGTTTAACGCTGTGCTTTCGCCACTATGGCTTATGTATTCGGCCACATCAAAACCAATACCCCCGGCACCTATAATGGCCACCTTTTTGCCCACTGGCTTTTTGTCTTTCAATACTTCAATATAGCTCAACACCTTGGGGTGGTCAATGCCTGGTATAGCGGGTGTACGCGGCAAAATGCCCGTAGCAAGGTACACCTCATCAAAGCCGTTCTTCAAATCGTTTACCGAAACGCGGGTATTCAATTTCAGCTCTACACCTGTTAGCTCAATTTGCTTTTTGAAATAGCGAATGGTTTCGTAAAACTCCTCCTTGCCCGGTATTTGCTTAGCCATATTAAACTGTCCCCCAATCTCGCTTGCCCCATCAAACAACGTTACCGCATGGCCACGCTCGGCGGCACGAGTAGCAAAGGCCAACCCAGCTGGACCAGCACCTACTACAGCTAGTTTCTTTTTGTTTTTGGTCGGCAGAAAATTCAATTCGGTTTCGTGGCAAGCGCGAGGGTTTACCAGACAGCTGGTCATTTTGTTCTGGAAGACATGGTCCAAGCAGGCTTGGTTACAGCCTATGCACGTGTTTATTTCATCTTCGCGGCCTTGTTCCGATTTTAATACCAACTCCGGGTCGGCCAAAAACGGCCTGGCCATCGAAACCATGTCAGCATCTCCATCGGCCAATATCTTTTCGGCCACATCGGGCATATTTATGCGGTTGGTAGTTATCAGCGGTATGTTTACCTCGCCCTTCAGCTTTTTGGTAACCCAACTAAAGCCACCGCGCGGCACCATGGTTACTATGGTAGGTATGCGCGCTTCGTGCCAACCAATACCAGTATTGATAATGGTTACCCCTGCTTTCTCCAATTCTTTGGCTAGATAAACTACCTCTTCCCAAGTGCTGCCGCCGGGTACTAAGTCAAGCATGCTCAATCGGAAAATAATGATAAAGTTAGGCCCCACGGCTTTGCGGGTAGCACGCACTATCTCTAGCGCCAGGCGTATGCGGTTTTCGTAAGAGCCGCCCCATTGGTCGGTGCGCTTGTTGGTTTGGGCAGCAATAAATTGATTGATTAGGTATCCTTCAGAGCCCATTATCTCCACACCATCATAACCCGCCTCTTTAGCCCAATAGGCGCTGTTAGCAAAGTCTTTAATGGTGCTGCGGATGCCGCGCTCACTCAATTCCCAAGGTTTAAAGGGCGTAATGGGCGATTTGATGGCCGATGGCGCCACGTTCAGTGGGTGGTAGCCATAGCGGCCTGCATGCAATATTTGCATACAAATTTTGCCTCCGTTGGCGTGCACTCGGTCGGTTACAATTTTATGTTTCTCGGCATGGGCGCGCTTGGTCATACGGCCCGAAAAGGGTTTTACCCAACCGGCACGGTTGGGCGCCACACCACCCGTAACAATAAGCCCCACGCCACCTGCAGCGCGTTCGCCAAAAAATACGGCCATTTTCTCGTAGCCGTTTTTGGCCTCTTCCAAGCCCGTGTGCATAGAGCCCATCAGGGTGCGGTTGCGAATGGTAGTAAAGCCTAAATCAAGCGGCTCGAACAGGTGCGGGTATTTAGGGTGTGCCATGAGGAGGTAGTATGTTTGTTGCCAAAGAAATCACTAACAAGCGTACAAATATAATGTTCTGTTTTTTAATCGCTTGACCGAGGGTAGATAACGGGTGGTGGGGGGAGTTTAAAGCCTAAAATTGTTTAATTGAAAAGCTAGGCAATATCTAACAACCCATAACTGGTACTCCTGCTGCCGCCTGCTTCTTTTTCCAATACACCCTGCTCAATCAAATCATTAACATCCCTAAGGGCGGTGTCTTGTGAGCATTTGGCAATTTTGGCCCATTTAGCGGTGGTCAACTTACCCTCAAAACCATCCAGCACCTTGTTAAGCATCAATATTTGGCGTTCATTAAGGTTCTTGGTTTTAAAATGCTCCCAATACTTGGCTTTTCGCAATACACCACTAAGGGTGTTGGATGCGGCAAGCAACGCTTGCTCAAGGCAGTTGAGGAACCACTCTATCCAATCAGTAACATCCAATGTGCCCTTTTGGGTTTGCTCCAATATTTCATAATAACCCTTACGCTCTATCCGTATCTGCGCCGACATGCTATAAAACCTTTGCGCCATGCCGTCGGCGCGGGCAAGTTGCATATCGGCAATGGTTCTCGATATGCGGCCATTGCCATCGTCAAATGGGTGGATGGTAACCAACCATAAATGAGCTATGGCTGCTTTTATAACCCCATCCGTTCCGGTATCGTTATTAAACCAATCCAAAAACAATCGCATCTCTTGGGGCAATCTATCAGCTGCGGGCGCTTCAAAGTGTACCATTTCCCTGCCCATTGCACCAGAAACCACTTGCATGGGGTCGTTTGGGGCATTGTTTCGCCAACCACCTACCACAATTTTATACATCCCACTCCTTCCCGCAGGAAACATGGCCGCATGCCAACCATACAGCCGCTCATCGGTAAGTGGCTTATTATATTGCTGGGTGGCATCCAGCATCATATCCACTATGCCCTCCACATGCCTATCGGCAGGCACCAGCCCAGCAATGTCCATACCTAGCCTACGGGCAATAGATGAACGTACCTGGTGTGAGTCCAATAGCTCCCCTTCTATTTCGTTCGATTTTAGTACGTCCAACGTTAAATTCTCCAGCACCGCCTCCGTTTGCAACGGAAAGCCTAAACTCTCCATACGACCTATTAAACGGCCCTGAAGGTTACGCACTTTGGCGAGCAAATCGGTGAGTTTTTCTTTATCCCAAACAAAGTTGGGCCAGTTGCTAAGTTGATGGATATACATTATTCGCCGCACATTTTGCGGTGAATATCGGTACTATTCACCGCAAAAGCAAATTATTCACCGCACATTCTGCGGCGAATAGCAGCCTTATTCGCCGCAGAAGGCCTTAAAGACGAACCAAAAGGCCAAAAACAAAAAACCCTTGAAGACAATGCCTTCAAGGGTTTGTGTGGTGCGAGACGGGATCGAACCGCCGACACAGGGATTTTCAATCCCTTGCTCTACCATCTGAGCTACCGCACCATCTCGTTAAGAGTGCACGAAGGTAAATCGTTTTTGGCGTATTTGCAATTATCACGCTATTAATTTGTTTTTAGCCCACTGCGCGAGTATATAAAGTAGTTGTTGTACAGCACGGTATCAGAATGGGCGGTTAGCTTATAGGCCGCTGCTTGCAATGGTTGAATCATCAATTGATCGGCTGTTTGGTAATGACCTTTGAGCAACAAATCCAATTTGGCTGGGGCTTTGGTTGGGTTAAGCTTTACCGATACTCGCAACCACCCATTGTAGGCATCCCAAAACTTACTAGGGTTTAGGTAAATACTTTGCTCCGTTCCCCCGCCCGAAAGCATGCCAAACACCTCGCCCATGCCCCAGAATTTAGGGTCAATTTTTATCCAAAAACTGGCCTCCAGGGTATCTTCGCTTGCTGCAACATCCAAGCCCTTAGCCATCCAAATAGTATCGTTTACTGAGGTTAGGCCACCCGATTGAAACATACCTAACTGGTTTGGCTGGTCGTTAAAGTCTTGCTCGTAGTAATAACCCGCTTGACTCACCAGCAGTTCGCCTTGAATTGTAAGAGAGTCTTTTACTCCTTCAAACTGCGCGTAATAGTCCTCACCCTTAGGTTGTAAAGCAGTAACTGGCAAGTTGTAAAAAGAAGTATTACCAACGGTAAAGAGTAGTTCGGCAGCTTGCAGCATGGTTTGTTCGCCACTGCTCAGTTCTGCTCCGTTATATATCAATAGAAATGGCCGGTTATCGCCATTTAAATCGGCTATATATGCGCGCTCAATAGTTGGTGCGGCAAACAACTGCCATACCTTCGCTGTTTGCGAAAGCGAGGTGCGCGACATGTTGCAGCCCACCATAGGCAGGTGCAACTGAAAAGAAGTTTGTATACACCTGTAAAACAGCCCACCATCAACATTGGTACCCAGCTTTTCGGAGCCAGCCATAAAAAACGGCAACGGCATAATGGCTTGGTACTTATTGTTCAGTAAGTCATGTTTTGAAAGGTCTTCTGCTGAAATTATATCGGTAAGCAGGTCTTTTGCAGTACCATACTTATAGTTTTCGGCAATTGTTTTTTGTATCGGGCGCAAAAACAATTGCACCTCGTAACCCCATATGCAAAGGGCCATTAACAATATATAGGTGCCAACTTTCCGGGCCTTTTTTATGCCCAAATACCGATACAATTGGTATAAGGTAAAAGCGCTCAAAGTAGCGTAAACGTAATAAAACACCCAGGCAAAGCGACCCAACGAGCGAAACTGCTTTACGCCATCGGGCAGCCAATCGAGTAGCAGTATAATCGGAAACCCTGTAGAAAACAACATGATGATAACCGATGGCCAAACGGCTGTTTGCAATGGGGCGGGCAGCACCAACCTGCCAATGGCCCTAAACCGATACTTGGCAACGTAGCCCGAAAACTTGAACAAGAAGAACCCGATAATGGGCAATCCCAAAAAGCCTACGTAGGCGATGCCTTCCCAGTTGGCGTTTTTGCCGAAAATTAGTGGCTTATACGAGGGCAAAAATAGGCTTTGGAAATTGGCCTTATAGCCCCCAATACCGTATGGTATGGCAACGCGGTCTGCTACATCGCTGCTACTTGCTAGCCATAACTGAAACACCATAAACGATACCCCAACCGCCACCACAATGGCACCAGCACGCAACATATAGCTGCGCCACTGTTTCAAATTCAATAGAAAACCAAATGCCGCTAAAAGCCCTGCAAACATGCCACACACAAACAGGTAGTACACGTGCAAAAACTCAAGCGAAATGAGCGAAACGGCAAGCAATGCAGCCCAAAGTAGGTAATACTTTCGAGTAAGGGTATAGTGGCTCAATAGCCAAACTAATGGTACTGCAAAAGCGTAGCTTAACCCATAATGCCCCTGAAACCTCATTATTTGTGGCGACATGAGGGTTATTAAAACAGCTACACCCAGCGCAAACACCCACGGCAGGTTGTTGGCCCTGAGCAATAGATACATAAAAAGGGCACAGAGCACTAAGCTTACCACCATGGCTAGGTTGAGCACCGCCACCACTTGGTAGCCAGTAAGTGCACCAACGTGGCTATGATACCACTGCACGGCGGAGGCAAGCAGCGGTTGCGCATCGGCAAAAACATAGTTGTCGCCATAAGGGTAAAGCATGCCCGTAAAATGTGCCGAGCTATCGTGTAGGGAATACCAAATAGGTGTATAGTAGTTCTTTATACCATCTCCACCATTGCTTACAAGCGTATCGCCGGGGTGCTGCCATAGCGTAGTAAAAGCCAAAAACGAGCTTAGCCAGCATACCAGTAAAACTATTACAATGCGATACTTGGCCATACGCCTGCGGGAGATATTGAATTATTGATTTCCGCTAAATTCGGCACTTATTGCCACATTACCGCAAAAACAGTATTCTTAAAAAATTTAGGCCCTCGGTAGCAAGCACCCGCCAGTTCATGTGAGAAAATACCACGCCATCCCGTAAGTGCACCGGCTGGCAGTATATTTTCAGTTTTTGGCGCGCCGAAAGGTAAATAAACTCCATGTCGAACAAGTAGCGCTTAATGGTAGTTTGCAAAAACACGGCCTTGCCCTTTTCATTAAAGCCCTTAATGCCTGCTTGGGTATCGGTGGTAGGTATGCGCATAAAAAGTTTGATAAAAAACCGCAGCACCTTTGATATGGCTCTTCGAGCAGGCGGTACTTTATCGTAATAGCTCATAGGCCTAACGCCTATTGCTACATCATTGCTACCTGACACTAACTGGCTATAAATAGCCAAAAGACTTTCCTGTTGATATGGGAAATCAATATCGGTGTAGATAACGATAGGGGCTGTAGTCTTGTCCACGCCCACACGCAGGGCATTGCCTTTGCCTTGGTTGGGTTGGTAAGGGAGGTAAACCAGGCTCGGGATTTGTTGCTTAATGAGGGCTATATCGGAATCAACGTGCTGGCTGGTTGAGCCATCGTTTACAATATACAGTCCGATTTGTACTTCATTCACCTGCTGTTTTATACTTGCATAAGCAGTTATTATCTGCTCTACCCAACCCTTTTGAGGATTGTAGCATGGCAAAACTATATCAAAATCGACCTTTTTCATCTTAGGAATGCTAACATAAGTTTTTTTCGAGAAAAACACCCACTAGTTAATCCAAAGCAGCAGCGCTGGACGTTTCTTTCGGCCACCACTCATACAACTTGTACCTTAGGGTTTCTTGCACTACTTTAAGTGCACACACGTTAATGGCCCAACCTTCGGGTATTTCACTACTATCGCCACAAGGGCTGTTGGCTTGCTTACGTACCATAATCAAAACCGGGCGGTTGTCCATCAACTTTATCATATCGGCGCTTATGCCACGCCCTTGAAACAAACCTGTTAAACCCAACGCTTGGTACTCGGCCGTACGCGACATTTGGCAGGCCATGAGGGGTAGTTTCCATGCCAGCGAAAACTGCATACTTTCGCGAGCGACTTCTTCCTGAGGGTCCATGGTTATCGGGTAGTTCTCGCTACCCACATGGTAAAACGGTATGGGCAATATGGCCTGGTACCGCGCCGCATCAACGGCATCAAACTCTTGAGTAGCGGCTTTCAATTGGCTTTCGGCAAAAGGGTTAGGGGTATAAATGTTGTTGTAAAACCGCAACATATCTGATACATCTACCAACATCAAGAAAAACACTAGCAGTGGCACAAAGGCAGGTATACTGCCGCGCCTATGGGCCAAATACCACAGCAAAAACAAATTTACCACCCAAATAAAGGGCCATACAAACCTACCCAAGCCTCGAAACTGGGTAATGCGTGGGTATATGTGCTTTAAATGGCTAAAAAGGCTCATAAAGTTGTACATCGACCTTTTGCCGCCTAAGGGAATGTGCTCATTGAGTGCAATAAATAGCAGCATAAGGGCACCAACCCCAAAAAACAACCAAAACCAACCGATGCTTGTGGTTATTCTAAAACTAGGCCATTGCCGTTTTTGATAACTTTTGTAACCGCCCCAAACCAACAACATCAAAAAACCATACAGGGCACCTGCCCCCCAATACGAGTGCGACTCTAACCCCCCGCTAAACTCAATATTGAAAACAAACTGAAAACTATTAAACCAGTATGGGGCAAACATATCGGTAAAGCGCAGCGCCCAGCCGCTAACCCCGTAGCCATTGTTGGCTACCAACCTAAAATCATAGTACCCATCGGTAAGCCTTATCAACCCAAATACCGCCACAACCGAAACACCTGCTACCAGCGCTGCCGACAACATAGGCAGCCACGGAATTTGGCGCTTAAATACACTATAGATACAATGACCTGCCAAGTAAAAGCCCACCCAAAGCAGTAGCATTACCAAAAAATACAAATGGCAAAAGGCCGATACTATGACCACCAGAGCTATAATGAGACTCCAGATAAGTACCTCGCGCAGTTTACGGGCCAATAGATGGCTGTGTAAATGCAACATGCCCAAAACCAACAACAACAATGCCCAGCTAAAGCCCAAATTGCTGCACCCCAGCGCATAGCGCATTATTTGTGGATGAAGCCAAACTAAACACAACGAGCCTAAAAACACCCACAGGGCTGGCAGCCCCAACTTGCGCAAAATAAAAAAAAGCGCAATAGTGGATAGCCAAATACCCGCAAATATTACCCAATGGAAAACAGCCGTAAAATATCCCTCGAGATTAACCACATTTAAGTGCACCCAGCGCACGACAGCGGCTATAATGGGTGTGTTATCGGTATAGTAGATGTAATCGCCATAAGGGTGGTTCATACCGGTAAAAAATCGGTATTCAACGGTATCGGGCTGGTTAACGTACCAATTGTAGGTGTAATAATTCTTTACGCCATCCCAATTGTTGACAAAAGTGTTCTGCTCTGGGTGGGTAATTATCTTGTTGAACGCTACCAACATCAACAGCCCTTGCACCACAAGCAACAAGGCTAGCTGCCGCCATTTATGCTCGTGTAATGGGTAAATTGCCGAGTATAATCGGTTGAAGGTAGCTTTCATCCCTTTTAATAAGACCGCAAATATACTACTTTGGCAATTCTATGGCGTACTTCTTGCCTATGGCATTGGTAAGCTTGTTGCTACGCAACCAAGGGTTTAGCAATTTTACCATTTTGTAATTGGTGCCTTGCTCAATGGCAAATGCAGCCAAATCGTTTACCGCAGTATCAACTACTACCGTGCGGGTAGGTATAGCATCATAAAGGTCTTCGCTTTCCAGATAGAATCCGTATTGCTTAGGGCTATTAAAAATTTCTTTTAATGCAATAATCCTAAACACATACCTAGAGGTTTCTTCATTTAGGTATAAATCAAAGTAACTGGTCATTTTCTGGCCTTCCATTATCTTTCTCAGACCGTTGTTGCCCATGTTGTAGGCTGCAGCGGCCAATGCCCAGCTACCAAACTCTGCTTTAGTGGTTTTAAGGTAGGTGCATGCGGCACGTGTGGCTTTCTCCAAATGAAAGCGCTCGTCAACCTCTTCATTTATTTCGAGGCCAAAATTAGAGCCAGTACCTTCCAAAAACTGCCATACCCCGGCCGCCTTACTTGGTGAAATAACGTTTTTCAATCCACTCTCGGCCAATGCCAAGTACTTAAAATCTTCAGGTAGGCCTTCTTCCTTTAATATCCGTTCTATTAAAGGAAACGAGCGGTTCTTAAGCTTAAACATGGCCAACGAGTTGGAGTGCCAAAAAGCATTTACCTGCATTTCCCTATCCAACCGTTCGCGTACATCAAATATATCCAAGGGCACCACTTCACCTGCAAAATCTACATATTTGGGTAGTTTCACTGGCAGTATTTTAATTGATACAGGGCCAGGTTTTACATCATCGGCATTGTTGGCAGCATTGGCATCGGTGCTACCAATATTAGAAGCTAAAATGAAGCTCAGCAATACGATATTGAGCACCACCAGTGCAATAGATACTGGTTGTTTCATAGTATTCAATTTTACTTTGGTTGTTTATATATTGGCACCGTTGAGCATGGCTCGCCATACATTAAACTCTTTACCACTGGCAATAATTGTGTACTAATGGCTAAATATGCCTCGGCTGGTATGTCCCTATCGCCGCATCCTTTAATTACTAATCGGGCCCCTTCGTATTTCTTTGGGTCTATTTTTGCAATAGCGTTCAGCAACAGGGCATTTTCTACGTCCACAGCGCTACCATACACTACCTGCTTAGCAACGGGCTGCAGATAGCTTGCCAACAACATGTATGCCCACTTGGGTATCAATGCATCGGCCGAACAGTGTACCGCCACAACCTGGCCTTGGTACAATTGCCAATCGGTTTGTTTCAATTGCTCTCTAAATGGCTTCTCCATCAATACCAAGCCTTGGACTAGTAACGGCTTCATATCAAACACCAAAATAGGTTGCTTGGGTAGCAAATCTGCTAGGTCCAATGTAGTCAACCCGCTTTCGGCAACTCGGTTTATCAATGGTGTTTCTTGCGTCATAAACTATCAATACCGCTCTATAATAAACGAAAAGGGCAGCTAAAAAAGCCGCCCTTTTGCTATAGCAAACAACAAATATGCTGTTATAAGTTCAAATTGCAATTAATAAAACTTGTAGCGCTCATCAACCACCTCGGCATTTTTCTCCAAGGCATTGAAGAACAAAGATTCTACTTGGCTTTGTAAGCTAAATCCTTGCATTTGTTTTTCCATGCCCAATGCATCTTCGGCAAGCGTACCAGGTTTGGTGCTGGTAATCTTGATAACGTACACGCCACTTTTGCCTACAATAGGCTTAGAAACCTGACCTTGTGCCAAACCCAACGAAGCACCTGCAACGCTAGGCTCGCTAACCGAACCAACAGTGTTGTTGTTTAAGTTTAGGTTTTGGGCTTGGTTTACGGTAGTGCCGTTTTTATTGGCAATACTGGTCAAGTCCTTATCCGAGCCAATTTTCTCTTTCAATAAATCGGCTTTCTTCTGGGTCTTAACGGCTAATTCCAGTTGGGTTCGTACCTCGTCAATAGTAGGCACACCACCTGATACTGCTTCTTTTACCAAGGCTACAACATACTTGCCATCCAATACTACCGGAGGCAAAACATCACCTTTTTCGGCATTGTAAGCTGATTTTACCAACTCGCGAGCACTACCTATACCTACAATAACATTATCACTCTTCTTAATTTTTACGCTGGTTTGAATGCTAACGCCTTTTTCGGCACTGAATAAGGCGGCAGTATTGTGCGCTGCAAAAAATTCGTTGGCCTGATCGTAGTAAATCTTCTCTGTCTCTTTGCCCGCAAGTATTGGCTTGGTCAAAAATGCTACGTTAACGGCAACCTTAGTTGGTGTAGAAGTTTTGGCGTAAGCTATTTGAACTAAACCGGTGTTATCGTAGAATAATACGGCTTTATCTTGCGATTGATAGAACAACAATTGGCCTTGAACGTAAGGAGATACCAGTGTGGTTTCGCCTGGTTTAACCCAACCCAGCACGCCGTTAGTTGCTGCATTTACAATATTTACTGAGTCAGAACCGTAAGTTGCATACAAATCGGCAAACTTAAGGGTGCCTTCATTTATCTGCTTCACCAAGGTATCTGCCATTTTCACTAGGCTATCCATTTGCTCATTGCTGGTAGCCCTAAAATTTATCACGGCCACTTCTACCGAATCGGGAAGCATTTTGCGGTCGACCAACTTGGCAACGGTAAACAAGCCTTTTTCAAGATAAGGGCCAAGATAACTAGCAGTATCAACTACAAAAAAGGTATCGGCTATAGCCGATTTAGCTGCTAACTCTTCACGGGTAAGGTATTCGCCCAAATATTTGGTTTCAGAGTTGCGGTTTATGAATGCTGAATCGTTTTTAGACGTCTTAAGCAAGCTGAACATTGTATCTAGTTCCTCGGCGGCCTTGGCAGTATCTATAGCAGAAGGCACTACAGTAAAGGTCACATAATCAACCACACGGTATTCGTCTTGCTCAAACTCGGCTTGGTGCTCATTTAAATAACTCTTCAAATCACTATCAGTAATCTTAATTTGGTCGTCGGATACACTAGAAAACGGCAAATAAACATACTCTACGTTTACACTAGCATTTTTAAATCCGGCAAGAGCGGTGGCATACCACTTTGGCACATATACCGATTGTTTTAACAAGGTGGTGTATTTGCTCTCTAAACGCTCTTTGATAAGGGCTTGCTCAAAATTGGTCCAGCGAGCACGTTTCTCTTCGGCAGTTCCATTAGCATCAGCCACATCTAGGTTGTCGATGTAATTTTGAACAGCCAAGCCATTGAATTGTCCAGTACTAGGGTCGGTAAAGTTTTGGGCAATGTAAGGGTGTGGGTTTGGGCCAAAGAACATTTGATAAATTTCATCTTTGGTAACCGCTAGTCCCAATTTTTCAAATTCGCGAGATAATAGCTTTTCGCGAACCAATTCGTTCCAGGTTTGCTCTCGCAAAGTACCCATTTCTTCTTCGCTCACATCGGTTTTACCGTTTTGAAGCGAATAGCTTTGCATGTTCTTATCGAGCTTAATACTAAACTCATTGTAAGAAATGGCTTCGCCATCAACCGAACCTGCATCGTTGCTAGTAGCCTGAAACATACTGTTGCCGGTGCCTAAGGCATCGCCCAACAAGAAAAGAACAATGGCAAATGCGATTCCGCCCACCAAAACGTATCCGAATCTTTCGCGGATAGTCATTATAACTCCCATGTGTACCGTGGATTTTTAAACAAAGTGCAAATTAAACTGATTATCATGTAAAAACAAAATAAGTGCTTGACGCCTAGGCGTCTGGTTTAAGCACCTTGAGCTTCACGGTATTAATGCGCGTGTCGCTAACGCTGATCATTTTGAACTGGAAACGGCCAATAATAATCAACTCATCCATCTCTGGTATGTCTTCGTGGTTTGATACCACAAAGCCCGAAAGTGTTTCGTAATCGCCTTCTGGCAGGTCGAGGTTATACTTTTCGTTCAGGTAATCTATTTCTAGCCTGCCCGAGAAGATATATTCGTCGCCAGCTATTTGGCGCTCAATAAAATCCTCTGAATCGTGCTCGTCATTTATCTCCCCGAATATTTCTTCCAAAATATCTTCGAGAGTAACTATGCCTGCAGTGCCGCCAAACTCATCGACCACCCAAGCAATGCTTTTATGTTCTTTGGTAAAATGGTTAAGTAAGCTTCGTGCGCCCATGCTTTCCGGTATCACTTTTATCGGAAAAAGTAGCTCACGTATGCTGGTTGGGCCCTTTAGCAAATCGAAGTGATGCACGTATCCTAAAATATGATCTATATCCTCTTCATAAACAATCAGTTTAGAGTGCTTTGATTGCAAGAATTTGTCCTTAAGGTCTTCAATAGTATCTGATACCTCTACGGCCTCAATTTCGGTGCGGGGCACCATGCACTCGCGCACTTTTACTTCGGTAAGCGACATGGCACGTTCAAATATATCGGTATTGAGTTGCTCATCATCTTCTTCTTTGTCGTTGCGAACAAACTGCTTTATAAAATCTTCTAAATCAACTTTGCCGTAAATTGGCACATTGTTCTTGGTATTTACTTTTAGTAGCTTTTCTAGGAACAAATGCGACAACCAAGTGATGAACATAACTGGCCACCGGAGCAAAAAATCGACCACTAGCATGGGTACGGCCATAACTTGAAGTGCACCCTCGGGGTTGATTCGAAAAACGGTTTTAGGCAAAAACTCTCCGAAAATAAGTACCAATATGGTAGTAAAAATGGTTTGTATTATCAGCACCAACGCTTGGTAATCATGCCCAGCTGCCCCAAACCATGATTGCAATTGGGCTTCAATACTTGGCTCTAACAATGGTGCAGTTATCATACCAAGGAAGATAAGTGCAATATTGTTGCCCAATAGGGTCATTCCCAAAAAGCGAGACGGGTCGTTTACGAATTTGGCAATAGTACCGCTAGTAAATCCCCCTTGCGATTTCAAGAGCTCCAATTTGAGCTTATTGGCACTGATAAAAGCCATCTCAACACCCGAAAAAAAGGCCGAGAATAAAAGGGCAATAATTATTAGTACTATGTCGATTTCCAAAGTGGTGTTAAGATACAAGTTAAAACTAACTCTTTAAGTTTACTTTTTATCTCTGTTTGCACGGTCTTGAAAACGCCTGCTGCGCCGCGCTCCAAAAATAAACATTACCACAAACAATGAGCAAATTATATAAAACATTGGGCCATTGCCCGTTTCAACAGGTTGTTCGCTGCGCAACATACCCAACATACCATAGGCAAACAAGCCGATAGCAAGCAAATAGGCTGGTATATCAAATATCCTATTCCACATTGGGGTCGTCAATAGTGGTTATCATTTTCACGTTTCGCACTGTATACTCGCTAAAGTCTTCGTTGGCATCAAAGCCATAGCCAATAATTTCCTCGTCAATGGTGGTTACTTTTACAAACTTATCGGAAGTAATTTTTTTCGATTTTCGGCTCCACCATAGCTCCTCGCTATTCAACTTCTCACCTTTGATGTTAATGAGCACCACATTGTCGCGCACCATAACTTCTTCTTTCTTTTCGTGCGAAATGCCATACTTGGCACTCATTTTACTCTCAATTTCCATTTGGGCGTTGTAGTTGTATACCGTTAGCCCTTCTGGGTATTCCATAAAGTCATCGTTGTCTTTAGTACCTCTAATCATCATTGGGGCAATAATTCGAGCCTTAATTTGGCCCATTTCGCTATACACTACCTCTACTTCGCGGGCTATTTCTAGGTTAGCCGCTTCGTTAGGCACTAGCTCTTCTATTTTGGTATCTTCGGCACTACAGCCCACCAACAAGCCTGCCAAGGTTAGCATGCAACAAAAAGACAAAAATCGACTGTTTTTGAAACGTATCAAGTAATGAGTATCTAGTATCAAGTACAAAATAATGAATCCCTTTAAAATAAAAGGCACAAAACACAATGCATCCATGTGCTTTGTGCCTCTACGATTTATAAATAACGTTCCCATAAATGGGTATCTAGTATCTATTTTCTCTTGAAGCAATCTTGTGCTACTTTATACTAAAATTAGTCGTTCAAGCAGCGCACTATGGTAGTTTCGTTTATCCAACAACCTACTTTAAATGCGTCTCCGTCTTTCAAGTTGCGAAAAAAACATTCGCCTTTAGCGGGCATATCCTGCTTGGCATCGGTAATTTTTTTATTCGCTTCAGCAGTTACGGAAGGGTCAATTGATTTTGCTTTCTCATACATATCAAGAGCAACCCAAACAATTACTTGACTCTCGAAACCGGTACCTGAGCTGCAAAGCTTGCCGCTAGCCCGATACAAGTCGCCGATAAGCAAATACGGATTGCCACTAGGCTTCAATTGCACCGACTTAATGGCACTAGCTCGGGCACTGCTAAAGTCGCCGTTGCGTTGCTGTATTTTGGCAATCTCCAAGTGGTACTTGGCCTTACTTTCGTTATCAGATGACAGTTCGAGCGCTTTGTTGGCATACTTCAATGCCTCGCCGTACTTTCCATCGTTGTAAGCACTATAGTATAATATGCGGTAAATGCTTTCGCTAGGCTTTTGCAACAACAATTTCTCGGCTACTTCCAAAAACAAAGGGTCGCTGGTGCAACGGAGGCTGTAAAATTGCTTAAACAACTTGCCAATAACCGCTGTGTCATTCGGGTTGGCATCGTATTGTTTTCGCAGAATAGGCTTAATCACTTCGCAACTCAAAAACGGGCCCATCCGCTCAGTTATTTGGGCAAGTGCGGCATTGTATTTAGCGGCTTTGTTACTTGCAGCGTTGCGTTCTACCAATTCTACCACTTTCATGTACCTATTAACCATGGCAATGGTATCCAATTCACCCTTTATCAACGACTTTTCTACAGTAATCATGTACGGGAACAGCAACAAATCTTCGATTTTGTCGCCTTCTTTCTCCAAAGCGGTGTCAAAAGCCTTCAAGGTGCCAGATACATTGGCAGGGGTAAGCGAGTACATGTCATAAGCCTTACGACCATAGCCTGCGCCAAAACAACGGATACGGCCATCGTACATTTTAAGTATAGTATTTACATACTCTTGCTTCTGGGCAGCATCGGTGCTTTTGCTAAGCAAGTATTTGTAAATATATACCCCATCAACATAGGTGGTTTGACGTGCACCAGGTGCAAGGTCTATTAAGGTTTTTAAATACGGCAAGGCACCTTTATAATTACCTTGTTTCATAAATTCGCGGTACAGCGTGTAAGCTTCTTGAGCTTTATCGGGCTCAGCGCCCCACTCAGGAGTACATGGCACTTCGTTTTGTGCCAGAGCAGCATGGAAACCCATCGTTCCCACTATCATTACTACAGCAATTACAAAATGTTTCAAAGCTGTTGTTTTACTCAAAATTGAGTTTTAGTGTTTACTGGTATTTCGATTTCTTAAACCAGTTGTCGTATCCAGCGCTTGCGTTTAGCAAAATGCCAATAGATACCTTTACAAAAGTTTCTTGTAGCAGTCCATTACTTGTTGTGCCCCTAGAGCCGGCCGCAAAGCCAATGTTCAGTCTTTCTTCACCTTTTCCTTTTGGTTTCAATGGTATACCCAAACCAAAAGTCATGCCGTATTCTACAATGCTCTTATTGCTTATACTTAAATGCCCGCTATCGTAGTATCCGCCTAGGCGGTACCTAGTGCGCCTCACAAAGCCTTTGCCACTTATATTGGGGCACAGCTCAATACCACCACCAAAACGGAAACTGTTTTTTAATGGTTCGCCACCCGAAAGACTATTAAAGCCGTTCCAGAAAGTATATTTTAGGTCCAAACCAACAGTCCATCTAATATCGTCGCCCAAAGTTGCACCTA
Organism: Sphingobacteriales bacterium; assembly: GCA_027486795.1. Taxonomy (GTDB): domain Bacteria; phylum Bacteroidota; class Bacteroidia; order Chitinophagales; family CAIOSU01; genus CAIOSU01. Next base: position 130,580 of record JAIXOI010000037.1, read on the forward strand.
ACCCAAACTGCGCAGGTAGCCGTAATTTCAGCTTTGTATCGTTGGTGCTGCTTACCGTATCTACAGTCACTACGCTGCTGCCCGAAATATAAAACCTATCGAATGTGCTGCTAATATTGCTGCTAATGTTGCTTGGCGAACCACCATATGCGCCCACGGTTAGGTACAAATGCTTTTTGTTCTGCTCGGCTTCAATTTGTATTGGGTCGGTTAACAATGTATCGGGGCAAGAAAAGCAAGTTCTATACTGGGCACCCACTGTTACTACCACATCGCTTACCCTTAGGGTGCTATTACGCCTTGCGCTCAAAGAGTTGCCCCCATCTGATAGGGTCAACACTTCGCCATATCGCAGTTGACCAAAGCGGTAGGCCACATTAGTACCAAATGACAAAACATTGCGGAAATTGATAATAGTGGCTTTTGAATAACCCAAATAGAAATCGTAGGTACGGCCTTTGCCGCTATACAACCGGGTATAGTCGTTGCCCAACGAGTCAGTGGTGCTCGATTGTAAATCGTAGCGCATACTGCTAAATGGCACTAAACCAAAACTGATACCTTGGTTTTTGCCCAATGGGAACGCCATAGCTACATAATCCAAGAAAGCATCGCCAGTTTGGTATTTGCTATCTGTTGTTTGCAACCACTTGGTAGTGGAGTTTAAACCGATCTCGAAAGTGGCATACCGAATAAAAGAATATGAAGCCGGGTTAACTGCGTTGATGTTATACTTATCGCGATATGCTGCTGATAATCCACCCAATGACCGTGAGGCCGCGAAGTCTGGCGAAGAAATATCGCCAATGCCATACCTTGAATATGGCGAAACCTCTTGTGCCTGAGCGCTGATGCCGACTATAGCCAACAACATTAAAGCCCAAAATTTAATGGCGCAAGCCTGCATTATAGAGTAGGATTTTGTTTAAACCGAATAAAACTAGGTTCGGGACGACAAAGATGGGACTTTTCAAATAAGATTCAAAGAATCGCGCATCACCGCCCGTAACCAATACCCGCAAATCAGGATACAACTCTCTGTAACGGGAAATAATATGGTTTATTTCGCCAGCCGTGCCATTTATAACACCGCTAAGCATACTTTCGGTGGTATTGCCCCCTATAAGGTAGTCTATATCCTGTTTTTTGAGGTATGGCAGCTTGCCCGTGTACTTGCGCAATGCCTTAAAACGGATACGCATACCTGGTGAAATACCTCCCCCAAAATATTCCAAATCTTTATTTACCCATTCGTAAGTAATGCACGTTCCAGCATCAATTACCAATATGTCTTCGCCTGGGTATAATGCGGTAGCGCCTGCTACGGCTGCTAGCCTATCTAAGCCCAAGGTTTTTGGGGTCTTGTATCGGTTAACAATGGGCGTTGGTGTATCGTGGTTGAGCACCATATAGTTCGAGCGCTCACGAATATAGTGTTCCGTTTTGGGTATATCTCCCGAAACGTCGCTCATAATTACATCTGTTATTTGTGGGTAGCGAGCGTAAATATCTTTCAAATTATCCAAGTGGAAATGCTTATAAGCATAGCTCCACAATTGCTCTTCGCCATCAAACACGGCCACTTTGGTGTACTTGTTGCCAATATCGATAGCTAAGTTCATGCTTGGGCGTGTTTGTCGTGTATGGCCTGTATGGCATCGCTTAGGTGTGTGTGGATACCATGTTGCTGTTCGGTGGCCAACTGCACCATGGCAAAAGCCACGGCATCAGCCTCAATGGCCCTGTACTTTTTCATTGGTCCTTGCATTAAAAAGCTTAACGCAGTCATAACTGTTTCGCCAACCTTTTCTCCTAAGCGGCTTTCACTGCGGTCGCCCAGCAATAAGCTAGGTTGTAAAATGTGCAGGGTTAGGTAGCCCAGGGCTTTTAGGTCGCGCTCCACCTCGCCTTTGGTTTTGCTGTAAAACACTAGCGAGTTCTTATCGGCACCCAATGAGCTTACCAGCAAGTATTGAGTAGCACCCTGTTGTAAAGCTATTTTACCCGCAGCCAAAGGATAACAATAATCTACCTTCTTGAAGTTTTCTTTAGTTTTGGCCACCTTAATGGTAGTGCCTAGGCAGCAAAACACATCATCGCCTTTTAAGGCATCGGCATAGTCTTCCAAATGGTCGAAATCAACTACTACCTGATCTAGCTTCTCGTTTATGATGGGCATTTTCTTGCGCACCAAGCACACTACCTTGCTGTAGCGGCGACTTTTGAGTAAATACTGCAAACAATGCCCACCAATGAGGCCAGTGGCTCCTAGTAGTATTGCAGTTTTACCCATAACGGTATTGGTCATGTATTGTATCCAATGGTTGGGGCAAAGGTGCAGATTATTAATTCAAAATTTAAAATTCAAAATTAGCTACAGCGCATTTCAACTTACGGCCCAAACCAATTTTTCAATTTTAAATTTTCAATTTTAAATTGCTCATACCGTTGCCATATCAATTACAAACCTATAGCGCACATCGCTTTTTAATACACGCTCGTAGGCTTCGTTAATGTAGTTTATTGGTATGATTTCGATGTCGGAAACAATGCCATGCTCGGCGCAATAGTCCAGCATTTCCTGGGTTTCTTTAATGCCCCCAATCAGTGAGCCAACTAACCGGCGACGTTTCATTACCAAAGCGCCACTAGGTATTGGTGATGGTACTGGTGGTATACCCAACAATATCATGGTACCATCCACTTTTAGCAATTGCAAGTAGCTGGCTATGTCGTGCTGTGCACTTACGGTATCGATAATAAAATCGAAGCTATTCTTGAGTTTTGCAAACTGCTCGGCATCCTTGGTTACTGCAAAATGATGTGCCCCGAGGTCTTTGGCGTCCTGCTCTTTGCTTGGCGAAGTACTTAGAATAGTTACTTCGGCACCTAACGATACGCCTAACTTAACTGCCATGTGGCCCAAACCGCCCAAACCAACAACGGCCAGTTTATGGCCCTTGCCTACTTTCCACTCCCGTAACGGCGACCAAGTGGTAATGCCCGCACAAAGCAATGGCGCTACCCCTGCCAAATCAAGCTTAGCCGATACTTTGAGGGTGTATTGCTCATCGACGGTAATGAAATTGCTGTAGCCTCCATAGGTGGGGTTGCCTTGCTTGTCTTTACTATTGTAAGTGCCCACCATACCTACTTCGCAGTATTGCTCCAAACCTTTTTGACAACTTGGGCACGTACGGCAACTATCCACAAAACATCCAACTCCTGCCAAATCGCCTACGGCAAACTTGGTTACTTCGCTACCTACTTTAGTTATCTGGCCTACAATTTCATGGCCTGGCACCATCGGGTAAATACCTTTGCCCCACTCGTCGCGTACTTGGTGTATATCGCTATGGCATACGCCACAATACTTTATGTCAATCAAAACTTCCTTTGGTCCTGGCTCACGGCGCTCAAAACTAAATGGTTGTAAAGGCACACTCGGTGCTGGGGCTGCAAATCCTTTAGCTGATAGCATAATAAGGTGGGGTATAATTTGTTTGCTTTTGAAACAATGATAAGGGTTTTTTCGTTCTCGCCGGTCCAATTACTGAAAGCTTTTGTGCTACCAAGCCCATAATACAGCCCAATAAACAAATAACCCTATGCTGCCAATGGTAGCATCCATAAAACAAACGAACCAAAGCATACCTTACTTTCAACACCTATTTAATCATACCGTTACAACCAAACTGATTGTAACTAAGTAATAATAGCAACATTAGGTAAATGAGAGCTGGCAAGGTTGTTCGCTATCGTTTAGTTTTTATTGACTTGTATGACAGCGCAATAAAGGCATATCCAACTTGTCTTAGTACCTTTACCTGCTGTACAAACCCTATCGCCCCCAAATGAAACGCTGGCACTATATTGCCGTTGGCCTGAGTATGGCTATCATTACGTTGTCGCTTATTGGCTTTTTGTTGCCCAATAGCTACCGTGTTGAGCGGGCCATATCTATTAACGCACCTACCGAAACGGTGTACGCAACCATTAGCAACCTAAACACTTGGCCCGATTGGAGCCCATGGCAAAAAGGCGACGACACTACGCTTGTTTTCACTTTTGCAGGCGAAATAGGCACCGTTGGCTGCAACCTCAGCTGGCAAGGCGATAAAGTAGGTGCTGCCGACATTACCTTAACCAGAACGAATCCTTTGGACGGTGTAGCGTATACCCTTTCGACAGATGGAATACCATTGGCGAAAGGTAAAATTCGCTTTTTGGATAAAGGTACCGAACGCACCCGTGTAGCATTTGAATATAGTGCCACCTTGGGCTGGAACCCCGTGCTGCGTTTTGCGGGCTTGTTTGCCGAAGGAAAAATTGGCCCAGAATTTGAAACAGCCCTTTTACGCTTGAAAAAACAATTGGAAACACAACCTTAACCCAAGCCACATGCCCTACCTTAGAATCGTTTTTTTGCTTTTGGTGGCCCAATTTGCCCTGGCCCAAACCAAACCGGCCTTATATAAGGTAGAGCTATACGAGAAAATGGTGACCATAATGTTACCCGACAACTTTACACCGATGAACTATGCCCAAATTGCAGTTCGCTACGACCCAAACAGCCCACCAAACTATGTATACAGCGGGTTGGAGAAGAACGCAAATATTGCCTTTAGCAACAGCTACCAAATAGCCCCTACCGATGAAGCCGGAATGGCAGAATTGATAAACAACTTAAAGGGTAGTTTAGAAAAAACGCATCCTGCTTTATTTTGGATAGGAACCAGTACCTCTACCCAAAGCGGCAAACCTGTGGGCAAGCTAGAATTTAAATCCCTATCGCCCGACAACTTACTGGTATACAACATACTTTACCTGCTAAATGTGAAAGACCAAGTAGTGGTAGCCAATTTCAGTTGTGAATGTAGCAGTGCGGATGCACTAGTAGCTACAGGTAAGCAAGTAATGGCCAGCATAAAGTTAGTGAAATAAGCGCTATACCAACCTTGCGAATGGGGTAAATTTCTCAAAAACCCGTTCTGTATGCGGGGCATCTTTTAGCTCATCGGTAAGGTCTTGCCCAGCCCAATGCTCATAATGCTTCCCATTGCGCCAGAGGCGGCTATCGGTTAGGTTGTATATAAATCCCTTGTAGGCAACCCATATCTCGTCCTTATCTTGCCCATTGCGCAGGGCCAGTTGATTCTTTGTATAGGTAGGCAAGGTATCTAAGCTCACAGCAGGCCTTTTTCTGCCAAGTATTCAGCAATTTGCACGGCATTGGTGGCAGCACCTTTGCGCAGGTTGTCGCTTACTACCCACATATTAAGCGTGTTTGGCTGGCTCTCATCGCGCCTGATGCGGCCCACATACACATCATCGGTGTTGTGTGCGTGTATCAGCGGCATGGGGTATTGCAGGTTTTTCACGTCATCAATCACCGTTACACCAGGGGCATTTTCTAGCAGCGTGCGCACTTCGGCAAGGTCAAAATCTTTGGCAAACTCAACATTTACCGCTTCGCTATGGCCGCCCATAACGGGTATGCGCACGGTAGTGCTGGTTAATCGAATAGTGTCGTCGCCCATAATCTTGCAGGTTTCGTTCACCATTTTCATTTCCTCTTTGGTATAGCCGTTTTCCAAAAACACATCAATGTGCGGTATGGCGTTCATATCAATGGTATAGGCGTAGGCCTTAGGCCCCGTGTAAGTTTCGCCGGCCGAGGCGGCTTGGCGTTCGCCGTTTAGTTGGTCCACCGCCTTTACACCTGTACCCGTTACCGATTGATAAGTGCTTACTACTACCCTTTTTACTTGGTAACGCTCGTGCAATGGTTTCAAGGCCACCACTAGCTGTATAGTACTACAATTAGGGTTGGCAATAATTTTATCTTCTTTGGTAAGCACGTGGGCATTAACCTCGGGCACTACCAGTTTATTAATAGGGTTCATGCGCCAAGCGCTGCTGTTGTCGATAACCGTAATGCCTGCCTTAGCAAACTTAGGAGCCCACTCCAACGAAGTGCCACCACCTGCCGAAAACAAGGCCACTGCTGGCTTAGCGGCTATGGCATCTTCCATGCTTACTACCTTGTAGCCCTTACCTTTGTATTGTACCAGTTTGCCAATACTACGCTCAGAGGCAACAGGTATCAACTCAGTTACAGGGAAATTGCGCTCTGCCAATACTTCCAGCATTTTGGTACCTACTAGTCCGGTGGCACCTACAACGGCTACTTTCATAATGATGCGTAGTTTGGAGGCAAAGATAAGGTGCTTTTTAGTATCAAGATATGAGTATCAAGTATCAAGACCAAAAAGGTACGATTTACGAGGTACGATTTACGATTGAATAAAAAGTGAATGTTTAAAATGAGCTTTTTAAGCAGAACATACTTGATACTTGATACTTGATACTTGATACTTGATACTTGATACTTGATACTATCTCACTGTTTCAAATAAAAATACTGCCCAAGGCCCACGGTAAATATCCAATTACCGATGAGCCCATGCACGATGGAAGCTATCAAGATGGATTTGTAACGATAATACAGCCCAGCATAAATAAAGCCACCTAATGTTGAGAGAAACACCGTAAGCCAATGGCCAAACATAAGGTGGGCCAAACCGAACAAAATACCGTTGACGAATATGAGCATATAAGGACTGGCAAATAGGTGCTTATACCGCTCCATGAAAAAGCCTCGGAACAACAGTTCCTGCGTAATACCCGAAAAAACAGGGTAGAAACCCATGATGGCCAACCAACGTAGGGGTTCTTGCCGGGGCATGATGAATAGCTGGTCGGGCGTGGTGAGGTAAACAAAGAGGGTGCTGCCTATTGCAAACAAAGCAAACAAACCCCACAGATAACGCCAATCGTTAAAACCATTGAGGCCAAACACCCGGTTGCTTACCTCTGGGTGCCGAATAATATAGGTAACGGCCACTACCGACAATAGCAGCATGGTAACGATAAAATGGAAAGGCAATATTTTATAATAATGCAAGAAAGGAATGCCGCCAAAAAGCACTAGCATTTCGGCCCAAAGAAGTGTTCTGCGGGAGTTGGAAAGGTTATCAGGGGTAAGCATAGTATTACTCATAATCGGTTCAGACCTTGAAACTATAAAATGCGTTGCATTGCTCAGCGAGACTTAATCCAAAACCCACTCCGAAACTACAACCTCGCGGGTGCTTCGCTTAATGGTGTACAACTGATTGCCTAGCCAAGCTACTCCCTGCCCTTCGCACTCCAGGGGGTAGGTGGCCTCAATCTGCAGCACCTTACCTTTTTTTGGGAAACTTACTTTGTAAACCTCCGCAGCGTCATGGCCTGTGAGGTATAACATTCCATCGGGTCCAAAAGCCCCGCCTGAGATGCTCTTAGGTTCCATTTTGGCAATCAACTCGTTGGGCAAATAGTAGCTATCCGTGCGCTCCCAACCTACATTGAACTTATCTAACCGCGTATCAGCCGAAGTTCGACCAGGCTCGGCCTTGTCGCCGCTATAGTGCGCAAACAGCACCCACCAAGCATTGTTGTGCCAAACTACAATATTAGCCGCCCCATCAAAAGCCCCAAACTCCAACGTGCGATAGTGCTCCATGGTTTTGGTATCCAATATCTCAATGGTGCTTAACCTTGGTATAGCTGGGTAATTGCTATGTGCCATATACAGCAAGCCATCCTTAATAAAACCACTATTGAGGTGCTTGATATGGCTATCGGGCTTCGGTTGCCATACAGCTAACCTATTGCCTTGCAAATCGTACTTAGCCACTAAGGCATCATCAATAGCATAAAAGTACTTTCCATCCGCAGCTACGGCTTGTTTGGCTTCGGGGGCTTGATAGGTTTTGATGGCTTTAAACGAGCCATCCACTGTCCAAAACAGCCCACTGAGAATGGTGATAAATGCAATAGCTTTCATGGTTCAATAGTACCGTTTAGTAGTTTAAAAGCCATGGCTTCTGCGCGCATTTTGCAAAAGCTTAACATTGGAAGCGATTAATGTTTTACGTTGAGCTGAAAGCTCGAAGTTAGGATATCCTCGCTAAAAGCGAAGACAAGGCATCATACATTATCTGCGCCCTTTCCCTATTTATTTCCGAAATTTGCCCCAGCAATATTATTAGCATGAAGTATTTAATAGCAGGACTAGGCAACATTGGCAGTGAGTACGAGCATACCCGACACAACATCGGGTTTGATGTATTGGATTATTTAGTCCGCAAAGAAGGCACTATTTTCCGCACCGATAGGCATGGCGATTTGGCCGAGATAAAGCACAAGGGCCGCACCTTTTATCTGCTAAAACCTAACACTTACATGAACCTTAGCGGCAAAGCCATCCGCTATTGGTTGCAAACGCTGCGCATACTGCCTTTTGATTTGCTAGTAATAACCGACGATATAGCCCTGCCCACTGGCAAGTTACGCATGCGCAAACAAGGCAGCGAGGGCGGCCATAATGGCCTAAAAAGCACCACCGAAATGTTGCTTACGCAAGACTATCCGCGCCTGCGCATTGGGGTAGGCAACGATTTTCCTAAGGGTCGTCAAGCCGAGTATGTATTGGGTAAATGGAAAAAAGACGAAGAACCATTGGTGGTAGCCGCCATTGAAAAAGCTGCTGAAGCTGTGTTTGCATTCGGCACCATTGGCATTGAGCGCACTATGAACGAGTATAACACTAAGTAGTGGCTAGCAATACCTGTTCGACAATAAAACTAGTGCTATTACCCAAAGATTTTTTCGCAATACGGAATTCCCCAACGGGGTTATATACTACTAGATTAGGGCATCGCCCTAAAAACGAATTGCGTTTCCGGAAACACATTATGTACGTCGGGCGGTGCCCGACGCTATTAAAATGATGCCCCTTTGGGGCGAGATAATCCTTAGAAAGGGTATTTACTTTCCTTAATCATATAATTGGCTATTTCGCGGCGCAAGTGCTGCGGGTTGATGCGGTTGCTGATGCTGAAACGGTAAGCGGTGCGCATCATCAATTTTTGCTCAAAACCATCGGTATAACTCAATATGGCATCTTTGGCCGCTTTAAAAATCTTTTGGTTGGCCTCATAAACATAAAGCTTAGCCATATTTACCTGCTGTTGCAGTTTTTCAGCATCGGCGCTGCTCTTGCTTATCAACAACGCTTTCTCGGTGCGCAACACTATAGATTCGGCCACATAAATTTCAATCATCATATCGGCCACGTTCATCAAAATCTCTTGCTCATCGGTTAGTTTCAAACCAAACTTTTGGGCAGCACGGCCAGCAACTAGCAAGCAAAGTTTCTTGTGGTTATCAAGCGTAGCCAACTCTTTACCGAAACGGCCACCATATGATTTTTTGAACAACTGCGAGAACAACGCCAATGGTACTTGTTTTATAGGCGCGGTAATATCGTAGTCCTTGTCTTTAAACGCTTTTTTGAACAACGTACCTACCGCCAACATGCGGTTAATTTCATTGGTACCCTCATAAATGCGTGTTATACGGGCATCGCGATAACCCTTCTCCACAGGCAATTCTGCCGAAAAGCCCATGCCACCATGTATTTGCAACGACTCATCAACTACAAAATCTAACACTTCTGAGCCATGTACTTTGCAAAGCGCACACTCAATAGCAAACTGCTCCACAGCTTTCAGCTTCGCCTCGGCCTTGTCCATGCCCGTTGCTAATAAGTGCTCAAACTCATCATCAATATTCTGCCCCGCGCGGTAGCTAGCCGACTCAATAGCGTATGTTTTCATAGCCATTTCGGCCAGCTTGTGCTTAATGGCACCAAATTCGGCAATGGGAGTTTCAAACTGTTTGCGGCCCTTGGCATATTCAATAGTGCCGTCAATACCCATTTTGCAACCACCCAACGCTGCCGTGGCCAACTTAATACGCCCAATATTGAGTATGTTCAAAGCAATTTTGAAACCATTGCCACGATTGCTCAAGAGGTTCTCAACTGGCACTGGGCAATCGTTAAGAAAAACCTGCACAGTACTTGAGCCTTTAATACCCAGTTTCTTTTCCTCAGCGCCAATACTTAAACCACCAAAAGCTTTTTCTACAATAAATGCCGATAGGTTTTTGTCATCATCTATTTTAGCAAACACAATAAACAAATCGGCAAAGCCACCATTGGTAATCCACATCTTCTGTCCGTTAAGCAGGTAATGCGTACCTTCCGCGTTCAGTTTAGCTTTGGTTTTGCCGCTGTTGGCATCACTGCCCGCGCTAGGCTCGGTAAGTGCGTAGCTCACTTTGGTGCTGCCATCGGCCAAGCCAGGCAAGTATTTAGCTTTTTGCGCTGCATTGCCGTAGTAAACAATAGGAAGCATACCTATACCCGTATGAGCCCCATAAGTAGTGCCAAACGAAAACCCATAAGCCGATTTCTCGGCCACCAACATACTGGTATTGAAAGACATATCGAATCCACCATATTCCTCTGGCACCGAAGTGCCCAACAAGCCCAATTCGCCAGCTTTCTCTACCAACCGCGGCATCAAGGTTTTATCGGCCATGCTGTCAATCTCATCTAGGTAAGGATGGATTTCCTGCTTAGTGAAATCAATCATCGATTGCGCTATCATCCGTTGCTCTTCATTCCACTCTTCGGGAATAAAAATATCTTCAGGGCGCGTTTGCCTCAATAAAAATTCGCCGCCTTTTAAGGTTGTCTTAGAGTTGCTCATGGTTAACTTCTTATGCTTCAGTTGTTTTCAAAGATACTAAAATGAGTTGTTTGTTTCCCTTTTGAATCCTGTTTCTCGCCACTCCTGAAAAAAATATTTCCTTCAAAAAACTAACAATCCCTATTATTTTATCCAAATTTGCCTCTGATAAGACCATCCTGCTACATTTATCTACAAGCAGCCTCTCAGGATCTTATCGAAAACTTATTAGTAAAATGAACCATAGCAGTAGCGCCCACAGGCTTTCGGCCGCAGGATTACTGATTACTTTAGGCATTATTTATGGCGACATAGGAACCTCCCCGCTATACGTGATGAAGGCCATAATAGGACATGGCGCCAATAATGATTCAAACCCAATAAACGCGTTAGTAGTGCTTGGTGGGCTCTCGGCCATTTTTTGGACGATTACCATGCAGACTACTATAAAGTATGTTTACCTTACCCTGCAAGCGGACAACAAAGGAGAAGGCGGTATATTCTCATTGTATACCTTGGTGCGAAGAACTAAAAAGAAATGGTTGATGATACCTGCTATTATTGGTGGCAGTACTTTGTTGGCCGATGGTATTATTACCCCGCCCATTTCCGTCTCGTCGGCTATTGAGGGTTTAAAAAGCTTACCTTGGCTCGGTGAGTTCAATACCGTGCCTTACGTAATAGCCATTTTGGTTGGCTTGTTTATTATTCAGCAATTTGGCACCAGCAAAATAGGCAAATTGTTTGGCCCCGTGATGCTGGTTTGGTTTGTAATGCTGGCTGTATTAGGTAGTGTTCAATTAGCAGGAAATGTGAGTGTTTTAAAAGCCTTGAACCCTTATTATGCCTATCAGCTGTTGGTAGAGCACCCAGGTGGTTTTTGGCTCTTAGGCGCTGTGTTTTTGTGCACTACTGGTGCTGAGGCGCTATATTCAGATTTGGGTCACTGTGGCAAACAAAATATTAGAGTATCGTGGGGTTTCGTAAAAATCGCTTTGCTGCTCAACTACTTTGGCCAAGGGGCCTGGTTACTTCAATTTGATGGACAGGTACTCGAGAAAGGCATCAACCCATTTTATGCCATCATGCCCGAATGGTTTTTGCTACCAGGTATTGTTATTGCTACGCTTGCGGCCATTATAGCCAGCCAAGCATTAATTACTGGCTCATTTACGCTCATAAACGAGGCCATACGTCTCAACTTTTGGCCGAAAGTACGTATTGATTACCCTAGTTTGGCGAAAGGACAGATATACATTCCATTTGTCAATTGGATGTTGATGATAGGCTGTATAGCTGTAGTGCTTTACTTTGAGGAGTCGAGTGCCATGGAGGCCGCATACGGGTTGGCTATTGTGCTTACTATGCTCATGACCAGCATATTGGTGGTGTACTATATGTACCTCAAACATTTCCACAAAATCCTCATTTTCGGATTTATAGTGGTGCATGGCTCTATTGAGATTGCATTTTTGGTAGCCAATTTGGATAAGTTTGCTCATGGTGGTTTCATTACCCTTATCATTGGGCTATTCCTACTCACTATTATGTGGGTATGGTACAATGCCCGCCGCATTCGCAACCGCTATGTGGAATTTACCAAACTTGACGAGTACTTACCATTGCTAGAGCAGTTGAGCACCGACCAATCTATAAACAAATACGCTACGCATTTGGTGTACCTAACCAGTGCCGATAGAAAGGATGAGATTGAGACCAAAATCATCTACTCAATCATGCAGAAACAGCCCAAACGAGCCGATATTTATTGGTTTGTGCACGTGGAAGTAATGGATGAGCCAAATACCATGTCGTACAAAATAGACCACATTGTGCAGAATGATGTGATAAGGGTTGACTTTAAGCTCGGTTTCCGTGTGGCGCCGCGCATCAACCTGTTCTTCCGTAAAGTGGTTGAAGATTTGGTGAAGGAGAAGGAGGTAGATATCAGCAGCCGATACGAATCGCTAAATAAGCTCAACGTAATAGGCGATTTCCGCTTTGTGGTAATCGAAAAAATCCTGTCCAACGATAACGAATTGCCTATCTATGAGCAAATTATCTTGGATATATACAACCTACTGCGTAATATAAGCTTACCCGAGCACAAAGCTTTTGGCCTAGATACTAGCTCCGTTGAAACGGAGAAGGTTCCTTTGATTATTACCCCCGCCAATGATATTAAGCTGAAACGGATACATTAAAGGAAGGTTTTCATTCTTCCCTTTTAACCAACGTCGTTGAGCACGCTTACATCCTTAGCAATGCGTTATGAAAAGCTTTGGGATGCATAGCACCCACCTGCGGCATTTCAACTAAAAATCAATATGACTTGCTGGTTTCTGCAGCATATTTTCTACTTATTCGGTTTTACCGCAGTGCGATTAATGCTATCTGTTTTGACGGTTGTGTTGCAGTAACACATGCTTTACAAGCCTTTTCAAATCAAGGTTCAAACTCCCTACGCACAAACATAAAACACGCTCTTAATCAACCTAATAGTAGGTATACTGCAACAAAATTTGCCATTTACACGTTGTTCTTATATCTTTGCTAACGAACGTTAGTTTAAACAATCCGACAACTGCCCAGTTTTATGAGTATTGAAACCTTGAGCCGTAAGGATCAGATAAACCAAGTAGCCCAAAACTTATTCCGAGAGAAAGGGTATTCGGCTACTAGCATGAGAGATTTGGCCAAGGCCATTGGTATTGAAGCTGCAAGCCTATATAGTCACATAAAAAGCAAGGAAGAGTTGCTGCAAAACATCTGTTTCCGCATTGCTGCTGAGTTCTTTGATGAATATGATAGAGTGCAGAACGGTAATGCCGACCCGAAGCTTCGTTTCCGCCATGCCGTTACGGCGCACACCCGCGTTGTGGCGAGCAACTTAGATGCATCATCGGTATTTTTTAACGAATGGAGGCACCTCAACGAGCCGTCGCTTTCGGAGTTTAAGGCCCAACGTGCCGCCTACGAAGACCGTTTTAAGAATCTTTTGAAAGAAGGAATTGAAGCTGGTGTTTTTCGCAAAGTGCAGGTGAGTTTTGCTATGCGATTGGTGTTTAGCACACTCAACGGCATACCCACCTGGTACCGCAACGATGGCGCCCTTAGCCCTGACCAAATTGCAGAACAAATTGCAGACTTCCTTTTGGAAGGCTTATTAAAAAAATAATCTGCGTTATCAGCGCAATCAACATAAAATCAGCGATACGATGTACGGAGGAGGATTTATACCAGACGAGAACCCTAAAAAGCAAACCGAAACAGTAGCCGAAGACTCAGCTTTGTTGGCTGAGTTTCAAGCGCGCATTGATAGGGGCGAGAAGATTGAGCCACATGACTGGATGCCAGCCATGTACCGCAAGCAGCTCATTCGCATGATTGAGCAACATGCGCACAGCGAAATTATAGGCGCTCTACCTGAGGGCACATGGATTACCCGCGCACCAGGCTTTAGGCGCAAAATGGCGCTTATTGCCAAGGTGCAGGATGAGATTGGCCACGGTCACTTGCTATACACCGCAGCCGAAACCCTCGGCAAACCGCGTGAGCAAATGATTAATGACCTACTGAGCGGTAAAAGTAAATACAGCAACGTGTTTAACTACCCAGCCATTACTTGGGCCGATGTAACGGTTATAGGATTTTTGATTGATGCAGCCGCCATTGTAAACCAATTGGCCAACAGCAAAGGCTCGTATGGCCCGTACTGTCGTGCTTTGGAAAGGATTTGTGCCGAAGAAGCTTTCCACCTAAAGCAAGGTCACGATGCATTTGTGTACCTAGCTACTGGCACACCGCAGCAGCACGAAATGCTTCAAGCGGCCGTAAACCGTTGGTACAAACCTATCATCCACTTTTTTGGCCCAAGCGACAAAGAATCGGTGCACAGTGAGCAGTTGATGCGTTGGAAAGTGAAAATGGCCAGCAACGACGATATGCGCAACCAGTTTTTGGATATGTACGTGCCTAAAGTGCGCGAAGTAGGTATCGATTTTCCAGACCCGAACTTGAAGAAAGACCCTGAAACCGGTAAGTGGAACTTTAGCGACCCAGATTGGGACGAGTTTTATGAAGTAATAAAAGGCAATGGCCCTTGCAATGCCGAGCGTCTAGCCGTGCGCAAATGGGCTGAAGAAAAAGGCCGCTGGGTGCGCCAAGCACTGGCCACCCCATACACCAAGAGTACTGTGCCTTTGGCATAATTGACATAGTGCATTCGCAAAAGAGCTAACCCGCTGTTAGAAAGTCCCGTAGAGCCAAAACTTTTTGTCTCTGCGGGATGGATGCGAATCCGTTGTACTCAATTTTGAATTTTGAATCTTAAATTTTCAATCCCTCGCCATGAGCGACTCAAATAAATCTCTCGACCCCCGTATAGCCCGTCTGGAGCTTCCTCAAGGCGAAAGCATTGTAAAACCCGATGAATACTGGGGCACGTTTGAAGTGTTTTTGCAAGAAAAACGGGGTAAGTTTCACCAGCATGTAGGCAGTGTGCACGCACCAGAACAGGAAATGGCTCTAGTGTTTGCCAAAGAGCAATATGCCCGCCGCGGCAAATGCGTAAATATGTGGGTTGTAAAAACCACCGACATTTTCGCATTCCAATTGGCCGACGAAGATATGTTTGCCACCACCCCAGATAAGCAGCACCGCGAAGCAGGAATGTATAAAGTGAGAGATAGGATACAGGCGTATCAGGAGCGGGAGAAAAAGATTTAAAATTGAAAATTCAAAATTTAAAATTGGTTTTGAGTGGCGAAGATTGAGCAATTTGAAGACTTAAAAATATGGAAAGATGCTGCAGCAATTAGCGTCTCCATTATCAAGATGTCAATGAACGGTCCGCTAAGTAAAGATTTCGGCATTAGAGATCAAATCAGACGTATCGCTCTTTCTATATCTAGTAATATTGCCGAAGGTTTTGAGTATAACAATAACAAAGAGTTTATCCGCTTTCTAAGGTATTCCAAAGGTTCCGCAGGAGAGCTTCGCAGTCAACTGTATATTGCCTTTTCTGCAGAAGTGATTGAGAAGGAAACATATGATGGTTTCAGAAAGGAATTGTTAGAAATGTCCCGTCAAATTAGCGGTTTCATAAAGTACTTGCAAGAGCATAAGTACACGACCTCCAAAACACGGGAAAAATAATTTTAAATTTTGAATTTTAAATTTTCAATTTAATGGATAGCCTAAAAAATTTCCTCTACACCATAGCCGACGACAACCTAATCCTTGGCCACCGAAACAGTGAATGGAC
>JAIXOI010000047.1 GCA_027486795.1 Sphingobacteriales bacterium
ACTAGCTCGCTACCACCAACTATAGTAGTAGTCAAAGTATCTTTACAGCCTTTGCTATCGGTAATGGTAATAGTGTAAGTACCTGGGCATAGGCCACTCAAGTCTTGGCTTGTAGCACCAGTGTTCCAAGAATAGGTGTATGGCGAAGTGCCACCACTTACAGTTACATCGGTAGTGCCGTCGCACTGGCCTTGTACGCAAACCAAGTTAGCGTTAATATCGCCGTTACCTGATTTCCAGCCGGTGTGATTAAACCAAGTGCTCAAACCATAGCTGCCGTTTTTGTCGTTGGCAGCCAAACCAATCTGCAAACCATATTGGTAGTTGCTTGGGTTGTGGGTAATGTTCAAGTTGTTGCCGGTGTATGAGTTACGACCGGTCAAAGTACTTGGGGTTGTGGTGCTAAAAATGTAGTAATCCCAATTCTGGTAGTTGTTGCCAACAATGCCGGCATCACCTTTCCAGCCACGACCCAATGCACTCCATTGTGCCCAAGTTGATTTGTTACTAAAGTTGAAGTCTAGGAAAAAAGACTTAGTGGTATCGCTTATATAATAGATGTTGCCATAGATACGGGCAGTGCCGTTGGCAAAGGTTTCGATAGTTCCGCCCTGAGCACCAAATACCCAGCTTGCAGAACCTAAACCTAAATGTGGCAAGTAAACCGCGTGCGAACCCGCTCCATATTGGAACACTTTGCAAGGGATATTTCCGCTACCGCAACTTACGTCGGTTTTTACAATACTGCTCACCAAATCGGAAGGTTGTGTTAAGGTAGCAGTTTTTACCGCGGTACAATTGTTGGCATCGGTTACAGTCACAGTAAAAGTTCCTGCACATAAGTTGCTAATTGAAGCCGTGGTGGCATTATTGTTCCAACGGTAGGTGTAGGGTGTGGTGCCACCTGTAGCCGTAACGCTTGCTGTACCAGTGCACACACCATTGCAGTTCAAATCTGTTTTGGTGGTGGTAAGGCTTAGTTGGGTTGGCTGTGCGATAGTAACGCTAGTAGTAGCGGTTAAGTTGTTGGCCGCAGTAACGGTTACACTGTAAGTACCTGCACCTACATTAGTTAGGTCTTGCGTGGTAGCGCCATTGCTCCATGAATATGCATATGGCAATACACCACCCGATGGGGTAAGATCAATAGAACCAGTATGCTGTCCAAAGCACTTCACATCTACTTTTATAGTGGCAAGGTCAATTCCGCAAATCAAGAAGCTACCAGTGCTATTCCCGTCCACATAGTTTTCATTGATTTTGCTAACCACTTCATTCAATTGGCTAAAAGAGTAGATTGAAGAGCAACCGCCCAATTTCTTATTAGCCTCGGCCAACACTTGGGCAACCGTCCAGTTGGCAAAAGTACCCGATGCTACTACCAAGTTTTGTAGTGCAGTAGTGTTTGGACCAAAATTAGGGTTGGCATTATCGAAACCAACAGAAAGACTCAAAGCTACTACTTGGCCTGCCAATACGTTGCTGTAGCTACCACCTGGGTTAGTTAAGTTAGCTGTTAAGGCGCGGGCAGTGCTGCCAGAAGGCAAGAAATCGGTTACAGCCTGTGCACTGGTCAATTTCAAAGTAAAACCGGTTGCGCAACCTACAGTCAATCCACTTGGGAAAGCAGTTGCAAAGTTGGCATGTACATAAGTGCCTGGGTTGCCACCAGATGGCGATGCGCCCCAGCCACCTTGTGTTTGCGTGCGGAAACCTTCGCAGGTTGAGGGTTGCTTAATGCAGCACTCATACTCTACCTCGCAACCAAACTTATCAGTTACGGTTACACTGTATATACCCGCTGGTCGGTTGGTTACTGTTTGCGTGGTATGTCCAGTGCTCCAAAGGTAAGTGTATGGTGTTACTCCACCAGTTACAGTTACCGAAGCGGCGCCATTGCTGCCACCTTGGGTGGTTACATCGGTTGAGTTACATGCTACCGTCAAGGCACTTGTGGTGCCAACGGTTACTGATTGGGTAGAGGTACAACCACTTCCTTCAGTAATAGTTACAGTATACGTACCAGCGCAAAGGCCAGTTAAATCTTGGGTAGTACGGCCATTGCTCCAAGCATAAGTAATCGGGGCGATGCCACCGCTTATGCTTAAGTCTGCAGTGCCATTACAGGTGCTCGACTGGAAAAACTCAGTCGAATCGCAAACGGCATCAAAGTTTATATCACCATTACCATGGTATGAGCCAGTATGCTCAAACCAACCACTCATGCCCCAGTCGGCAGTTTGGTCGTTTGCACCTAAGCCCACTTGAAAACCATACAGATAGTTACTCGGCATGTGGGTAAGGTTCAAGGTTTTGCCCGCATAAGTGCCACTACCGGTAAGTTTATTGGCATAGGTTACGTCCATTATGTAATAATCCCAGTTCAAGTAATTGGTGCCAACGTTACCAGCTGTTCCTTTCCAAGTACCGCCGCGAGCGCTAAACTCGGTCCAATTCATTTTGTTGGTATACATTACATCAATCGTCCATTTGCGGTTAGCATCGCTTACGTTCTCAAATGTGCCAGTGATGTTCAATCGGCCATCGCTATATTTCGTAGCTGTCATGCTACCACCTACTATTTTATGGTATTTGCTAGGTGAGCTTGGTATATCATCCAACCACAAGCCGTGCTGGCTAGTAGCCAAGGTAAGCACACAAGTGGTTACACTATCTTTTTTACATCCTTCGTCGGTTTTGGCTATGCTAGCCGAAAGCTTGGTACTTATGCGTGTAACTTTTACTTGATCGGTTGCAGTGCAGCCGTTATTGGTTACCGTAACGGTATAAGTAGTAGTTGATGATGGATTAACAGTAATGCTGGCTGTAGTGGCACCGGTGCTCCAAGCGTAGGTGCCACCGCCTGTAGCAGTAAGCGTAGTTGATTGGCCAGTGCAAACCGTAACATCTGGGCCAGCATTGGCAGTTGCCGAATTTACAGTTACAATTACCTGATCTGTTTTTTCACAAACGGTAGTAAATGAAATATCATCCAAACCAAAGTCATTACCGTTGGCAATAGTGTTTTGGTTTACAATAGAAATGACAGCGCTGGTGGCGCTGCCAGAATTCCAAACGGCATAAAATTGAACCCAACTATTTGGGCTGCTTGGCGAACTAATTACCGGGCCCATCAAAGTGCCGTTAACTGAAAAAGCCAGGTTTGCCGAAACCAGGTTGTTTAATGCCGTTATCCAAGTTGAAAAGTAGTAAGTAGTGTTTGGTGTTACGGATACTGTTTGTCTCCAAACATTTACGCCAGCAACGGTTGCACCATTTATAATCATAAAATTACCCGAGCCGCCGCGGCCCGTGCCAAAAAAGTTGGCGTGATAGGAGTTAGCATTTGCATCTATTGCATATAACCCTTCTGGATTCAGCTTATTTCCATTTCCAGGAGGTGATACATAACCGTAACTGCTTGTAAAACCTGTATTGCCGGAAGAAAAATTGCCGTTGGTTACCAACTCGCCACTCGATACAGCGCCCGTTACGGTGTATGTAGTGGTTACTGTTGGCGATGCCAATGGATTGGCGATGGCGGCGTTGCTTAGGCCAGTAGTTGGCGACCATGAATATAATGATGCGCCGCTAGCACCCAATTGGGTAGACGAGCCCACACAAATAGTCTTGTCGGAACCAGCATGTACCGAAAACGATACACTACTGATAGTAACAGACTGCGAAACGGTGCAGCCGTTTTTATCAGTAGCCGTAACGGTGTAAGTGCCTGAAGCCAAGCCAGTTGCTGTGGCCCCAGTGGCATTGTTGCTCCACTTATATGTGTAAGGCGAAGTACCATTTGTTGTGGTTGCAGTAGCACTGCCACTATTAGAGCCCGAACACGAGCTACTGCTAGTAATGGACAATATACAATTGCAATTGGTGGATGGGGGGCTTGCCGTAACCGTAAAGTTTGCTAGCAACAAGAATAGAGCGCACCAAATGGCTGATGCAAACGTATTTTTTAAACGGGACTTTATCATTACGATAAGGTTTTTTTATGCTTCGTTATTAGTTATGTAACAGCAAGCGCCAAACTGGCTAGAAAGACCACATGCATACCCAGCAATGTATATACGATATACAGGTATGTCAACTTTATTTTCTAAAATTGGTATCAATGTGGTGATTTTCATGGTTGGTTTTGCGCAAGTCTGAGAAACCTACTTTGCCCTTCTACGTAATTGTACCTATAAAAGATACCTTTTCGAAGTAGTTTTTTGTGTTTAAAATGTTCTTTTTAGTAAGTCGCTGCGAAATTAGTAATATTTGTCACATATTCCTCGCATTTGGTAGAGTTATTGTGAAATTAATATTGCAGTAGCATTGCTGCCAACCATACCTATACTATTGGTTATCAACATTTAGCAACTCAACGTACATTTTCATCAATTCGTTTATTCCTTGTACGGCCTTGGCCATTTGAAAATTTATAAGCCCACAACTCCATTTTTAATCGTTCCTTAACAAGCGTTTATCGGCAGTTTTTATACTTTTACCGACAAACAATTCACTTATATGCAATATTATACCCTTTTGTTAGCCTTGTTCGTGTTATCATTCGCTGGCTTTAAACCTGCCTCAGAACCTGCCACAAGTGCACCAGAGGGGAAGAACATAGGCAAAAAAGCCCCGCTCAACATCATTTTTATGGTAGGCGACGGCATGGGGCTTACTCAAATTACGGCTGGTTTGTACAGCAACGGCAATAAGCTTTCGCTTGAAAAGATGAAACATATCGGTTTTATCAAAACCCACTCTGCAGATAAATTAATAACCGACTCTGCCGCTGGCGCTACCGCTTTTTCGTGCGGGGTAAAGACCTACAACAATGCCGTTGGCGTTGATAAGGATACCGTAGCAAAAGAGACCATAATGGAGGCCGCCAAAAAGAAGGGTTTGCGCACTGGCTTGGTAGTTACCTGCACGGTAACCCACGCTACGCCTGGCTCGTTTTATGCCCATCAAAAAACCCGCAAAATGCATCCTGAAATAGCCCTTGATATTTTAGGTGGCGATGTGGATTGGTTTATTGGAGGCGGCAAGGCATTTTTCGAAAACCGTGCCGATGGCCGCAATCTATCTGACGAATTGCGCGGCATGGGCTATACTATTGGCTACACCTTGGCCGATTTGAAAGCCGATATGGACAAAGCTGGCGTGCTTGCTGCGGATACCGAACTAGTTACCATGGCGCAAGGCCGCGGTGATTTTCTATTAAAAGGTTCTGAACTGGCTATACAAGGCCTCAACAAGGGAAACCAAGGCTTCTTTCTATTGATTGAAGGCTCGCAAATTGACTGGGGCGGCCATGCCAAGAGCTCACAATACATTATTGACGAGATGATTGACTTTGACAACACGATAGGCAAAGTATTGGAGTTTGCCGAAAAAGATGGCAACACTTTGGTAATTGTTACTGCCGACCACGAAACGGGTGGGTACTCAATAAACGGTGGTAACTTGCAAGAAAAAACCGTTGAGGGTGCTTTTACTACAGGCCACCACACGGCTACGATGGTGCCAGTTTTTGCTTTTGGCCCAGGTGCGGAGGAGTTTATGGGTATCTATGAAAACACTGCAATTTATACCAAAATGATGGCATTACTGGGCTTGAAATAGCCTACTGTTTAAATAGCTTGCCTCTTGCCCTGCCCTCGTTGGTATTGAATTCGTAAAAATACATGCCAGCTGCTAATGCAGGTAAGTTAATTGCACTGTTTCCATCAACCAATACCATGACAACTATTGCCCCCGATAAATTGTATATAAAAAGCACCCCACTTTGATCTGACCGAACCACTACCCTATCGGTAAATGGGTTTGGGTAAACGCTAACTTGTGTTTGACGTAAATCAAGCAGTCTGGTTTGTAAATATTCGAAGGCTGTTGACCAGCTTTCACAGCCGTTTGCTGATGTTTCAACGGCAAAATAAATGCCATTGGCAGTAGGCATGAAACTGGACCCTGAATACACCAAATTGCTATCAGCATCATACCAGTTAATGGTGCCAGCACTCGAAGCTATTAAGCTATCGCCTTGCTGGGTTATGGTTGGAGTAATAGGCGAAGGCAATACGGTGACATAGGCACTATCCCTTACTATACATCCATTGTCATCAACCACTTGCAGAAAATACAAACCTGATATTAGCGGTGTAAGCACAGTAGTATCGGCAGTGGCATTGTTATAATAACTTGCTGGACTCCATTGGTAGTTATTAGCCGAGGTATTTGCCACTAACACTATTGAGCCACCCGAACAAACCGAAGCTGTTGTATTAAACCCAATTTGGGCACTTGCAGGGTTATTCACCCACACATTGAAGGTATCGGTAGCGCTCGCGGCATCTAGATGATTGATGGTAGTGGCCGTTAAAAAACCAATGCCAGGCTGCTGCCACTGCACAGCTATACTATTTCCGTTTTGGGCGGTTATTTGTCCACCCGCAGCCTGCCAGCAATACTTCAAGCCCGCTCCTGCCGCTATGGTATAAGTAGCCGTTATACCTTGGCAAATGGTATCGGCACCGGCAATAATGGGTTTATCCGGCCTAGTTTGCTCAAAGAGGAAATCGGCAGTATGGCGGTATATGGGCTGAAAATACTGGTTGGGCGTGAAGTTATTGGTTACGGTAAGCCCCCATATGTTATGGCCAACGCCTGCAAAAGTTGTTAAATCGTTATACGCCCCCAGTTGGTCGTATCGCTGTTTTATGCTAGCCGAGCCACTCACTTCGGGTAGCACAAACAATGCCGTAAAGGGGAAACCAGTGCCATAGGGCACTATCAAATCTTGGTCGCCATGGAAAGAAACCAAGGGCAATACATTGGTGGGCTTAATAAAATTAACATCGCCTATAGCTCCCCAAAAACTAATTATGCCGCGCACCTTGGTACTGTACGCAAAGTTATTGCCCGAGCAATCTTTGCACCCCAAATCGGGCCGGGGGCTGAAGCCACCAGCCCCAAACGAAGAGGGTAATCGGTCGGCCTCATCCATAAACGCCATGTGCAATGCCGCAAAACCACCAGCACTTACCCCACCCGCATATATGTAGTTGGTATCAATTCGGTATTGGTCGGCATACTCCTTTAAGTAGCGTATGGCGGCACTAAAATCTTGCAACGACCTATAGATGGCCCTTTCGGCACTGGTACCATCCACCACGTTCATACCCAAACGGTAATTGATAGATGCGGTAACATACCCCCTGCGGGCCAGGCTATCGCAAACCGATTGTATGTCGCCATCTTCCTTGCTACCAATCAAAAATGCGCCACCAAATGCCAGCACCACTAAAGGCCGCTTGGCTAGCGTATCGCCAAATGGCTCAAAAATGTCCATGGTAAGGTTCACATTCTGGGTCACGTTCTCGCCCAAATACACCGTAGTCAAAGATGGGGAATTGCCATATACCACGTTGCTGGTTATGTAGCTTTGGCCAAATACACGCTTTTGGTAGCGTTCATTGCTGCAAGGTTGCGCAGCAACCAAAAAGGCACAACCAAGCAACAGCATTGTAAGTAAATAGCGGGTCATAATGAAAAATTACACCTTTCTTTTGAGGTGTGCAAATCTTTGAAAATGCATGAATTACATTGTACGATGTACGATGTACGATTTTGTAAAAAATATGCAGCAATTACTCTTAGTTGAACTTTTTAGCTTCATTGTACTTAATTGCGTCTTGTGTCTTCCTCAGTTATCACATTTTTATAACAAAACGCCCTCCAACACAATAATTATAATTTTAATTGGTTTATTCGTAAATCAATTAACCAAACCCATTGCCTGTGCGACTTACCATAGCCTATGTATTGCTTTTCGTCATTGTTGCTGCCAACGGTTGTAGCAAAGACCCAGCGGACAACAATACTGACCAAACCAATTTGTACACCGATGCGGCAATGTACCAAGAAATCAGCAATGGTTCGTTTTATTATTACCAAAGCGATACCGCAACACTAACCGCTGCCGGCAACAGCCCGCATGGCGCTTTCAAACTGTTGTTTAACCAAGAGGCCAAGAATGCATTGGGAACGGATGGCAAACTGGCTGTTGGCGATACATTCCCTGCGGGCTCCATTGTTTTGAAAGATGTGATTCGCAATGGTACCACTCGGTTTTATGCTGCCATGTGGAAACAGCCCGCTAGCAGCAACACTAATGAAGATTGGTTGTGGTACGAAGCCAACTTAGATGGTTCGTTATTGGAAAGTATTACCACCAAAGGTAGCGGTTGCATTGGCTGCCACCGTGCCAACGCAAACCGCGACTTTATCAATAGCTTCGACTTACATTGATACTATTGTATAGTGAAAATAAAGACTTCTGGATTTGAGCATAAATTAAGTTAAAACCCATTCTAGCAGCTATGAAAAATGTTAATCTCCTGACCCTACTGTTTTTTGCAATGGCACTATCAATTGCACATACCGGTTGCAAGCATCCTGTTGCAACCAGCGAAGACCAAGCCATAATGGACGAGGTAATGACCGGTACGCTATTATACTACCAAGGCAACGACGTAGTGCTGAGGGAATCGGGCAATAGCCCACATGGCGACTTTAAACTACTGTTTAACCAAACCGCTTGGGATGCACTTGATAGCACGGGCAAGTTGCCTGTCGGGGGCACTTTCCCCGATGGATCGTTGATTGTTAAAGAAGTAATAGATGGAGGCTCAACCGACCTGTACGCCGTAATGCAAAAGAAACCTAGCTCTAGCGCGGCAAATCTTGGTTGGTTATGGACGGAATTTAGGCCCAATGGTGGTGTCGTTTTCAGCGTATCCGACAAAGGCAATGCCTGCGTGGGTTGCCACCGCGGCAATACCAATAGAGACTATACCAATAGCTTTGATTTGCACTGATAGATTTACGATGTGCGATTTACGAAGTACGATTGAAGGGAAATGCAATTGATAGGAGATTCAGCATTAATTTGTCGGCACGTGAACCTTTTTAAGAGGACAGACTAGAAGATGTCTTGTGTCTTGTGTCTTGTGTCTTGTGTCTTGTGTCTTGTGTCTTGTGTCTTGTGTCTTGTGTCTTGTGTCTTGTGTCTTGTGTCTTGTG
>JAIXOI010000032.1 GCA_027486795.1 Sphingobacteriales bacterium
CCACAAAATGCGGTTGGGTAGCTTGTTCTCATCCAATTCTACAGTAATAATTATCTGTCTGCGGGTATATTTATCAGAAGCCATACGCTGGTTTGTGCTATATTTAGGGGCAAAGGTAATTATTAGACACAAGACATAAGACACAAGACTCAAGACTTTGTTGCTAATGTGCTAAAGAGATAATGTCATTGCTATTGTTAAGCAATTCTAAAATTTATCTAAACCATGAACCCAAATCGTTTATTAGCCATTAACTAATTACAAGTACTAAACCACAATCGTAAATCGTACCTCCTAAAATCGTAAATCGCATCACATGGAATATAGAAGACTTGGCCGTAGTGGCCTTCAGGTAAGTGCCCTATCATTGGGTTCATGGCTTACATTTGGCTTGCAAATTGGCGACGATGTTGCTGAAGAATTGATGACCGTGGCCTATGAAAACGGTGTTAATTTTTTCGATAATGCTGAAGCTTACGCTGGGGGCAAATCGGAAATAGTGATGGGCAACATCCTTAAAAAGAAAGGGTGGGATCGCAGCACTTATGTGGTAAGCAGCAAAGTGTTTTGGGGCGGCACTCTGCCCAACCAAAAAGGCCTGAGCCGCAAGCACGTAATGGAGGCTTGCGATGCAGCATTAAAGCGCTTACAGGTTGATTACCTCGATTTATATTTTTGCCACAGGCCAGATATAAATACTCCTATTGCCGAAACCGTGTGGGCTATGCACCACCTCATTCAGCAAGGTAAGGTGCTATATTGGGGCACCAGCGAGTGGACCGCACAAGAGATAACCGAGGCACACCTGGTGGCCGAAAAGTATAACCTCATAGGCCCATTGATGGAGCAGCCGCAATATAATATGTTTCACCGTCAGCGTTTTGAGGTGGAGTATTTCCGATTGTTCCGCGATTGGGGCATGGGCAGCACTATATGGTCGCCACTGGCCAGCGGCTTGCTAAGTGGCAAATACAACCATGGCATGCCCGATGAGAAAACCCGCTTAGACTTACCGAACCTAGAGTGGCTTAAAGAGCGCGTGCTGCAAGAAGAAAAACTGGAACAAGCGCGCAAACTAGAGACTTTAGCCAAGGACCTTGGCACCACTTTGCCTCGCTTAGCCCTTGCTTGGTGCTTAAAGAACCCAAACGTGAGTACCGTGATTACAGGCGGCAGCAAAGCCAGTCACTTAAAGGAGAACCTTAAAGCTACTGAAGACGTTGCCAAACTTACCCCTGAGGTAATAGCGCAAATAGAAACCATACTGGGCAACAAGCCTAAGTTGGAGGTGTTTTAAAACAATTTTTAAATGTGCTAATTTGAAAATTTGGAAATGGTGTTGTGCCTTTCATTTTAAAATTAGCACATTTTCAAACTCGCCTGCCGGCCAGCAGGTTCTCAAATTAACCCAATGCCCCACATCCGTACCAAAGCCATGTGCATTATAGAACACCATGGTAAACTTTTGGTGTCAACGAACGAAGACCCCATTACGGGGCAACATTTCTATAGGTTGCTGGGTGGTGGCGTGGAGTTTGGCGAGACAGGCGAAATAGCCGTGCGCCGCGAAATAATGGAGGAGCTGGGGAGTGAATTAGTGAATCTTAAGCTAGCAACAATACTGGAGAACATCTTTGTTTATGATGGTAAACAGGGCCACGAAATTGTGTTTTTATATATTGGCGATTTATCCCGAAAAGAACTGTACAGCCAAACCAGTATACGAGTTATTGAATCCACTTATGAGCTTGAGGCTATTTGGGTACCAATTGAAGAATTGAAGCCCAATAATATACAGCTTTACCCTGCGTTTGATTATCAGAGTTTCCTTATTTAAAGCACTCGGCCATTATTAATGGTAAACTTGACATGCCATTCGAGCCTTTCAAACGAACCATTATCTAAAGCTCTTTGCCCGCTAAGCATACTGGTAAAAAATACCGGCGTACCCTTTAGTGGGGAGTTTTCATTTGTTATTCGGTGTGTTCCTATTTGTTCATCAAATTTAAAGTTATATCCCAGCCATACCCACTTTTCAGGTTCATTGTTATTCTTTTTTTCCATGTCCTTTCCTAAAAAATGCCTTGCTTTAGTATTACATACTATTATTACTTTTGGTCGGGTTTGAATTAATATTTCATTGGTAACTTTAAGTTGCTCCCAGATAAATGATACTCCATGTTCTTGATGCATTATATTGTCTATGTTCTCTTGTTTTGTTTCCCGTACAAAGAGCAAATCTAAATGGCCCCATTCTTGTCTTTTCGAAAGATCCTCAAATTTTTTAAAGTACCTTTTATAAGTGTTTCCTTCTTGTTCTAAATTATAATATCCCACACCAGAAATTTTGGAATCATCGGTATAAGATGGATTTAAACCAATAAAAAGTATGGAATCCTTTTTAATTGAACCAATTGAAGCAAAGCCTCTGTCAATATATGGAAGGTTTTGGAAATCAGGGTTCTCTAAAATCCCTCTTATTTTTTCATCAAAGAACATTTTTATGTCGAGCGTATTCATGTTTTTTGTATTGAAGATATGAATTATTTACAAAAACAAAACTCGCAACCCGTAACGCGTAATTAAAATTACTAAAAATAATAGCCTAATAGTTTTAGTAATTCAAAATCCTTTTGTAGCTTTGTGTTATCATGGAGCTGATGGAGGATTATATAAAGGGTAGGGGAGCGCAGACAAACCCGCACAACCAGTTTCATAACCATGAACTGGTATTTGAGCATATTGAGGGTTTGGATGAAGACTTTGACCATAACCCCGGCAGCACCAAATATTATATTGATAGTACCAAGGCCATTGTAAACAAGGTTACCAGCCCCGATGTTGGCCCTGCTTGGAGCATGAACCCTTACCGCGGCTGCGAGCATGGCTGCGTGTATTGCTATGCCCGCAACAGCCACGAGTATTGGGGTTTTAGTGCCGGTATTGATTTTGAGAGCAAGATAATGGTAAAGCCCTCGGCGCCGGAGTTGCTACGCGAGCATTTTATGCGCCGAAACTATAAGCCAGAGCCTATAATGCTATCGGGTAATACCGATTGTTACCAGCCCGTGGAGCGGAAAATGGAAATAACACGCGAAATACTGAAGGTGTTTTTGGAGTGTAAGCACCCTGTGGGTATCATCACCAAAAACGCATTGGTACTGCGCGATTTGGATATATTGAAGGAGTTGTCCGCTCAAAATTTGGTGCAGGTGGCCATCTCTATCACCACTTTAGATAACGACCTACAGCGCCGCATGGAGCCGCGTACATCGCTGCCAAGCAAGCGGCTTGATGCGGTGCGTAGATTGTCGGATGCAGGAGTGCCAGTTATGGTAATGCATGCCCCCGTTATCCCTTGGCTTACCGATGTGGAAACACCGCAATTAGTGAAGGCCTGTGCAGAGGCTGGCGCTTATACGGTTGGCTACACCATTGTTAGGCTAAATGGCGCTGTCGGGGGCATCTTTACCGACTGGGTGCAAAAGAACTACCCCATGAAGGCCGAAAAGGTGCTCAATGCCATAAAGGATATGCACGATGGCAAGCTAAACGATTCTGAATTTGGCAGACGAATGAAAGGAAGCGACACACCTTGGAATCAAATTTTTAAGCAGCAATTTAATGTGGCCATGAAGCGCTATTTCCAAGAAAAACCACCTAAGCCCGTGTATAACCTAGCTGCGTTTGTGCCACCCGCCAAAGGGCAATTGAGTCTTTTTTAGGCCGCCACTGCCGATTTTACTTATGGGCAGATACAGGGGCAAACATACCTCCCTCGAATACCGATTCATGGTGCTGGCTAATGTCAAGCCCATCTTCCTCATCCTCTGGTTTTACCCTAAGCGGTATGATGATATTGGTAAGTTTTAGTAGCATGTAAGAGCCACCAAATGTAAATACCGATACGATAACTAAGGCCAATAAGTGTTTCAATAACAAATCGGGGTTGCCTGTTGTTACCAGACCACCTTCTTTAGCGAAAACGGCGGTAAGCACCATACCCACTATACCTCCAACGCCGTGGCATGGGAACACGTCTAAGGTATCGTCAATGCTCGATTTGTTTTTCCAGTGCACGGCGTAATTGCTGATGATGCTGGCCGCAAGGCCAATGAAAATGGCAGGGCCGAAGCTCACAAAACCTGCGGCAGGGGTTATGGCCACCAAACCTACCACCGCACCAATACAAGCACCTATGGCAGTTGCTTTGCGGCCTTTAGCGGCATCTAGCAGTATCCATGCCATCATGGCGGCAGCCGAGGCCATATGGGTATTGATAAAGGCAGTAACGGCCAATGTATTGGCATCCAATGCTGACCCGGCATTGAAACCAAACCAACCAAACCATAAAAGGCCGGTGCCCAACAACACATAAGGGATATTGGATGGTTTATGCTCGTGGTTGTTGAGGTGCGATTTGCGCCTACCCAGTACCATAGCACCTGCCAATGCCGCAAAGCCAGCCGAAATGTGCACTACGGTTCCGCCTGCAAAATCGAGTACGCCCATTTTGAAAAGGAAACCTTCAGGATGCCAGGTCCAGTGGGCCAATGGGGCGTATATGAGCAATGAGAATAGGCACACAAAGATTAAGTAACCCCAAAAACGCACCCGCTCCGCGAACGAACCCGTGATAAGTGCTGGGGTAATAATGGCAAATTTTAATTGGAAGGCTGCAAATAGGATAAACGGAATGGAGGTGGCCATGCTGGGGTGAGCCGCGGTGCCTACATTATTGAAAAACGCGAAACTCAATGGGTTGCCAATGATGCCGCCTATACTATCGCCAAAAGCCAAACTGAAACCCACCACATACCAAAGGATGCTTACCACACCCAAGGCTACAAAACTTTGTAGCATGGTGGAGATAATGTTTTTAGGACTTATCATGCCACCGTAAAAAAACGATAACCCTGGGGTCATTAACAATACCAACCCCGATGCGGAAAGCATCCATGCCAGTGTGCCGGTATCAAACGGCTCGGTATTTTCGGGATGGACGCTAGGCCAAAAGCAGCACAAAAGCGTAAGGATGATGAATATAGAAAATGCGACAGTGCCGTATTTTTTCTTTTGTTGAACAGTCATTGGAGTCAAATTTTGCAATTCGGCTGCAATTTATGACATCTATTTTGATAAATGCAATCGAAATTGCCAACAACTTGTTGGAATTTTCTGAATGTAAAAAAGTATAAACTATTTAGCATCAAGCTCAAGGGCAAATCAATGCTCCTCTTCTTTCACCCTTTTGTTCAGTTCAACGGGATTAGCGTTTTTTCTGCGCATACGCATGTTTAGCAATTCAATCAGTAACGAGAAGAACAAGGCAAAGTAAATATAGCCTTTAGGTACGTGTACATCTAAGCCCTCAACCACCAACATAAAGCCAATAAGGATTAGGAAGGATAGTGCTAGTATTTCAATGGTTGGATGTTTTTTGATAAAATCGGCAATCTTGCCAGCAAATGCCAACATTACACCCAAAGAAATAACTACTGCAATAATCATTATCCACGCGCTTGATGACAAGCCTACTGCTGTTAATATCGAGTCAAAAGAAAAGATAATGTCCATGAGTATTACTTGCAGTATTACAGTTGTCATAGACATCTTCTTGGGCTTAGCTTCTTTGTCCATTTCTGGGCCTTCCATTTTGTGATGGATTTCGGTAACACTTTTGGCAAGTAAAAACAATCCGCCGGCCATCATAATCAAATCCCTTCCACTAAAGCCAATGCCAAACAATGAGAACAAATCGCTTGAAAAATAATTGATGATGAAACTAATACCCAATAACAAGGCGATACGAAATACCAAGGCCAGCATTAAGCCTATTTTGCGCGCTTTTTCGCCTTCTTCGTGTGGTAATTTGTTAGATAAGATGGAGATGAAAATAATATTATCAACGCCCAATACTATCTCGAGTAAGGTTAGGGTTGCCAAGGCTATCCATGCCTCTGCGGTTAAAAACACTGAAAGGTCGAAATTGATGGCTAATAATAAGCTGTCCATAGTGGTTTTTTAGTTTATCGGGTTAATAAGCCTGCATCCAGAACAAATTGGCTACCGGTTATATACCTTGCTTTTTCTGACGACAAATATACAACTGCTTGCGCAACATCTTCAGGTTCTATCCACGGCACAGGTAATAAATTTCCAGCACTGGCTTCGGCAATCTCTTGCGGGGTTTTGCCTTCCATTTCGGCCAAGCCATCGTTCATAGGGGTATTTACGCCCGTTGGGTGAATGCTGATAACGCGCACATTGTACGGCGCCAGCTCCAAGGCCCAGCTTTTGGTCATACCGGTAAGGGCCCATTTGCTGGCGGCGTAGTGGCTCAGGCGGTTCATGCCCCGCAACCCACCTACCGATGAGTTATTGATGATAACACCGCTTTTTTGCGCAATGAGGTGCGGTATTACATATTTTGCCATCAACCAACTGCCTTTGAGGTTTACATCCATCATACGGTCAAATTCGGCTTCGGTAAGTTCATGGGCCAATCCATAGGCGCATATACCTGCATTATTGAACAATACATCAACTCGGCCTAGGGTGCTAATTATCTTCTCAACGGAGGCTTCTACTTCATCTGCTTTGCTTACATCAGCCAGCAAGGCTATATATTTTACCCCGAGGGCTTCGCATGCTTTGCCCAAACTCACCAAGTCATCGTTGCTGCCCATGCTATAGGTTGGGTAGCCCACATTATGGCCAATATCGAGCGCCGCAATATGGTATCCTTCTTGTGCTAAGGCAATTGCTGTGGCTCGGCCTTGACCGTGGGCGGCGCCGGTAATTAAAGCCACTTTGCCATTTGTTGCTTGGTTCATGGGGTTTCCTTGTAATTTGACCCCAAATTACGATATCATTTGTGGCTTGGCAAAAGCAGATTGCGTCTGATAGTAGTTAGCTTATTTTTTCTCTAACACCACATCTACAAACCAATGCTTACAATCGTACAGCAGCGATTTGATATGCAGCCCAGCCCCCGAGGCCAGTTGCTCGATGGTAGGTAGGTCGTACTTTTGCGATAATTCGGTTTGTACAGCCTCCCAAGCCTCCAACTCAAAGATTTGGTCAAGGGCCGCAATATGCACCTGTTGCTTGCGGGTGCTTATCAGGAAGCTTTTGGTTTCGCCAGTTATAGGGTTGTAAGTAGGGTAATGGGCGAAGTTTTGCCTATTGAAGTTGCCACCCAATTCTTCGTTTATGCGGTCCAGCAGGTTTAGGTTAAACTCACGGGTAATGCCTTGCGAATCGTTGTAGGCAGCTAATATAGTCTTAGGGTCTTTCATTAGGTCCATGCCAATCATCAGTAGGTCATTGGGGTTCATGCGGTCGGCAAGGCCCTGCAGAAACTGGTGTGCCCGCTCGCCCGTGAAATTGCCAATGTTAGAACCTAAGAAAAGGATAACCTTACGTTGCTTACTCTCGGCATTGATGCGTTCTAGGGCATCAAAGTATTCATATGGCATGGTTGTCACATCGCATAGTGGTATCTCTACGGCTAAGCTGTCTTTAAGTTGCCTAAGCACATTTGCTGAAATATCGATGGGCAAATAGGTAAATTCAACTTGCTGCTCCACCAAATGTTTCAAAAGTACTTTGGTTTTAGTCCCATCGCCGGCGCCAAACTCAATTAGTTGAAAAGCATCTCCTCCATTGTGGAATAATTCCAGCATTTCCTGCTTTCGGGTACTAAATATTTCGTACTCGCTGCGGGTAGGGTAGTACTCTGGCAATTTCATGATGAGTTGGAACAACTTATCGCCCTTATCGTTGTAAAAGTATCTGGATGAAAGGGTTTTTGGGGTTCCTTCCAAACCGCTTTTTACATCGTTGGCAAAGGTTTTAAGGTTGTTATCGGTGATGGTAGTGGTTCCGCTACTCATTTTAAAATTGTATTTTATAAAAGCTTACTCCCAAACAAACCAAAAAAATACCAGTTTGTTCCATAGATGGAATTTTTAGGTAAATAATAATGGAAAGGAGCGCTAAGATTTGACTGGCAGAAAGCAATTGAGAGGCGGGATAAAAGTATTAACTTATTAACCAATAACCAATCAACAAATCACCATTAGCTCAAACTCCTAAAGTCCACCGGCACTACTTTACTTACGCCAGGCTCTTGCATCGTAACACCATAGATAACGTCCACGGATGCCATGGTGGCCTTGTTGTGGGTAACCATAATAAACTGCGACTCTTGGCTGAACTGCCTGATGGCTCCATTGAACTTGCCGATGTTGGTATCGTCTAGTGGGGCATCCACCTCATCGAGCACGCAGAAGGGGGCAGGCTTTAGTAGGTATAGGGCAAACAGTATGGCCAGTGCTGTGAGGGTTTTCTCGCCACCAGATAGCTGGTCTATTACCAATGGGCGCTTGCCTTTGGGGCGGGCAATAATCTCAATCGGCGATTCCAGCGGATTGTCGGGTTGGGTGAGGGTAAGGTCGCAGGTATCGTCTTCGGTAAACAAGCTTCGGAATACCATCTGGAAATTGTTGCGCACCGAGGTAAAAGCATCCATAAACTTACCTTTAGCCAAGGTCTCAATCTCGTCCATAGTTGCCATTAATGATTCTTTGGCCTTTACCAAATCTTCGCGTTGTGCCGTTATAAAAACGTGGCGCTGTTGCATTTCATCGAAAGCCTCTACCGCCATGGGGTTTATCTCACCAAAGGTTTCAATTCGGTGGCGCATGCGTCCCACTTCTTCTTGCACTTCATGTAGGGTGCGTTCTTCACTGGGCTGCGCGTCCAGCAGGTCGTTTATATCCAAGTTAAACTCTACCGATAGGCGCTCTTTCAGGCCATTTAGTTCAAGTTTAAGCTCATTGGTTTTGTCTTTGGTTTGGTCCAAGCGGCCCAGTATTTCGGTTTGCTGCTTGTGCCAATTGCGTATGCGCTCTTCAATGTTTTGTATCTGCTCGCGGGCTTTGAAAAAGTTAGCTTCAAACTCCGTCAATCCGGTATGGCTGGTGCTGCGCTGGTTATACAGCTCGCTCAGCTCCATTTCCAGTTTGGCTGCCGTTGCGTCAAGGGTAGCAATCTTTTCGGTGGCAATTTTGTATTCCTCCTTATTTTGCAATTCGCGCAGCTGAATCTCATTCAGGCGGTTTTGCGTAAAAGTTTCCTCCTGCGCCAGCTGAGCCACCAAGTTGTTTTGCTGATGGAACTTGATGTTCTGCTCATTGAATTTGGCCGAGGCATCGGCAGCCGTTTGCGAAGTTTGCCCAAACCGCTCTTGGAGCGTAGCATATTGTTGGTCAATGGTCGCTTTCTCGCCCTTCAGGGTCTCTGCCAGTTGCAGGTGGCTGGTAAGCAAAGCTTCAATGCCATCAATCTTCTCCTGTATGCTCGTGTTCTTTTTATGGAATTCGTCCAGAAACGTTTGGTAATTCTCTATTCGGGTTTGCATGCTGGCCAACTTATTGTCGGCTTGGTTTACTGTTTGGCGGGCCGTTTGTATGGCAGGCTGCTTGGTGGCCAGTTTTAGCTTCTGTATGGTCTGGTCTAGTTGCTTAATGTTGCGGTCGGTGTTGCGGCGCTTTTCTTGTAATTCCTCAATCTCTACCTTCAGCTTTTCCAGTGTCTTGCTTCGGCCTATTCTCATGCCTTCAAACAAGCCCACCGAGCCACCCGAAACACTGTGCGGGGTGCGTATTACCTTGCCGTTTTGCGATAGGAAGATGGCCTTGTTTTGTGCTGTCGCGTTGGTGCGCAGCTCAGGTATGTCGTTCTCGTTTACAATGTACACGTGCTCTAGCAAAAAGGCGGCCAGCTTGCGGTATTGCGGGTCGGCTTCAATTACTTCCGTGGCGGGTATAGCATTCGGCAACATCAGCGGCGAATCGGGCTGATATGTCGCAAAGTCAGATAGCAAAAAGCAATTAATGCGGCCTTTGCTGGCTTGGTTCAGCAACCCGATGGCGTCTTGTGCGCTTTCGGCATCCCCAGCTACTAGGTAATTTAAGAAAGGCTCTAAATAGCTCTCAATGGTTACCCTGTAGTCTTCTTTGCAATAGATGATATCGGATAACACGGGCGCATTGGCCAGTTTGTGATTCTGCTTTTTTAGGAACTTAATGCTATCCGGAAAGCCCTCTAAATTCTCAATCAGGCTTTTGTTCAGGTTGTATTCGTTTTGCTTGCTGTCCAATAGGCGTTGCTCTTTGGCTGCTAGTTGGCGAGTTTTTTCGAGCGCTTGAGTATTGTCTACCAACTCGCGCTGTATGCCTTCTTCCTCTTTTACCAAGGTCTCCACCAATTGCTGCTGCTCGGTGCGTTCCTTTTGCAAGATCTCTAGGTCTCGCTTCAATATGCCGAGGCTGTTCTCACGGTCCTTTACGTCGTTTATGTTCTGCTCAATCGATTTATAAAACTGTTCCTTTTGGCTCAATTGTATGGCTGCGTCTTTTTCGGCTTGGTATATCTTCTTTTCCAGTTCTTGCCGCTGGTTGCTCACGCTATCAAGCTCGGTTTTGGCTGCTAGTTGTGCTTCTTTGGTAGTTGTTTGGGCCTCGCTCAGTAGCTTTATTTCTGCTTCCAGCCCTTTTATAGCTGATTCTTGGGCGGTTTTCCGCTCGATCAGTTCAGTCAGTTTTTTGCGTAAATCGCCCTGTACTTGACTGCTTTCGCTTTCTTGGCGCGCCAAACTTGCTATTTTGTCGTTCAGGAAGCTCTTTTGCTGTATGGCGCCGTTCTTGTCGCTTTCCTTCTTATTGATGTTGTTTATCAGCTCGTTTAGCTCCTTTTGGCGGCTGTTTAGGTGTTTTTCCTTTTCCAGTATATCCAGCTTCTCCTTCTCCAATTCTGCCTCTAGCTGGCGCAGGCGCACCTCAATCTCTAGCTTGGTATTGTTGTCCTCTTTACGCTTCGTTTCTAGTTCGTCAAACCCCTTGCGGTAAGCCGCTACATGGTACTTGGCCAGTTCCACACTCAGCTCTTTATACTCTTCGCGCATTTTGTAAAAGCGCTTGGTTTTTTTGGCTTGGTTTTCGAGGGTTTTAAGGTTGTTGTTAATCTCAAAAAGTAAGTCCTCCACGCGTGCCAAATCGGCATCGGTGCTTTGCAGCTTGCTTAGGGTTTCTTTTTTGCGGGCCTTGAATTTTGATACCCCTGCCGCTTGCTCAAACAGCCTACGGCGGCTATTATCGCGGTCGTTCAGTATCTCGTCAATCATCTTTAGCTCAATAATGGCGTAGCTATCGCTACTGATGCCGGTATCGAGAAAGAGGTTGCTGATGTCCTTCAAGCGGCACGGCACGCCATTGATGCGATACTCACTGTCGCCGCTGCGGTGCAGTATACGGGTAATGGTTACGTGCGTAAACTCCGTGGATAGCAGCCCGCGGTTGTTCTCAAAACTCAACGATACCTCGGCCATACCGCTCGGCTTGCGGTTGCGCGACCCATTGAAAATCAGGTTGCTCATTTTCTCTGAACGCAAGTTGCTGGTGCGCTGCTCGCCAATTACCCAGCGGATGGCATCTACCACGTTGCTTTTACCACTGCCGTTGGGGCCCACCACGCCCGTGATGTTCTCATTGAAGTTTATAACCGTTTTATCGGCAAAACTTTTGAAACCCTTAATTTCTAGACTGGTCAGTTTCAAGGCGCGGTAGTGTTTATGCGGAGGGCAAATTTAAAGAAAATGTACCAATGTGCTGATGTGCAAATGTGCTAATTTGGTTGCGGGTTGTGGGTTGAGCTTTTAGTCCCTCTCCCTTTGGGAGAGGTTAGGTGAGGGCTCTTCGGTTGGGTTGTAAAGTCCCAACTTTCCAATTTGCTCTATCTAGGGTTTTGTCGTCCAGGAAGTGAGGTTTAATGAGGCTTGTAACTTTCCCACATACTATTTTACCTTTTCAAATTTCACCTTTCACAATTCTCATTTAAACTGGGGTTTTGTCGTCCAGGAAGTGAGTATTGGTGGGGCTTGTAGGCTTGGTTTTTGTTATTTTCTTCTTCTTTTTTGGTTTTGTTAGGCATTGTCAAACCTATTTCTTAAATTTGTATCGTGCACGATATAATTGTAAACGATACAAATTTACAGCTATGCAAAAGACAAGCACTTTACAAAATATATTGCGCATCGCGTTGGGGGCTTTTATGCTTTTGGCAGGTATCGGGCATCTTACTTTTCAACGAGAGGAGTTTCAGGCACAGGTACCCAATTGGGTGCCGTTGGGCAAAGATTTGGTAGTGGTGCTTTCGGGTGTGGTCGAAATATTGTTTGGGCTAGGTATGATACTTTGGACCAAACAAAAGGCTACCATTGGTGTTCTGTTGGCAGTGTTTTTGGTGCTGGTTTTTCCGGGCAACGTTGCCCAATATACCAATGGTATTGATGCATTCGGCCTCGATACCGACCAAAAGCGATTGATACGCCTATTTTTTCAACCCGTGCTTATTGTTTGGGCGTTGTGGTCAACAGGTTCTTTGGCGCATTTAATCAACAAGATAAAAAAGCAATAACAATGGATACAGCATTTTATGATTTGGAGGCCAAGAGCTTGCAAGGCAAGCCGGTAAAAATGGACAACTACAAAGGCAAAGTGGTATTGGTGGTAAACACTGCTAGCAAGTGCGGCCTTACGCCCCAATACGAAGGCCTGGAAAAACTATACACCAAGTACAAAGACGATGGGTTAGTGGTGCTTGGTTTCCCGTGCAACCAGTTTGGCGCGCAAGAGCCTGGTGGTGCCAACGATATACAGGAGTTTTGCCAAGTTAACTATGGTGTGAGTTTCCCTATCATGGAGAAGATTGACGTAAATGGCACCAACACGCACCCGGTGTTTAAATACCTCAAATCGAAACTGGGTGGCTTTTTGGGCAGTGGCATTAAATGGAACTTTACCAAGTTTATAATAGACAAAAACGGTAAGCCGATTGAGCGTTTTTCGCCAATTACCAAACCCGAGGCCATTGAACCCATGATTAAAAAATTATTGGGGAAATGAAGCATGAGGAGTTGCTATACTTGGAAAACCAACTGTGTTTTCCGCTATACGCCGCATCGCGACTTACTACCCAAATGTACGGCCCGCTGCTGCAGGAGCTGGATATAACCTATCCGCAATACTTGGTGCTGTTGGTGCTGTGGCAGCGGGGGGCTTTGTCGGTAACCGAGATTGGCGGGCTACTCTTGCTCGATACAAACACGCTTACCCCATTGCTAAAGCGCATGGAAGAAAAGGGCCTGCTGGTAAGGTCGCGCTCAAAAGAAGACGCGCGTAGCGTGCTGGTAAGCCTTAGCCCGGCGGGGCAGCAGTTGAAAGAGAAAGCCCTGTGTGTGCCCATGCAGGTTATTGCCAATTTCCGGGCCGGCGGCACCCTTACCCACGAGGAGGTTGTGGCGTTTAAAGCAACGCTGCATAAAATAGTGGGGGCGTTGGCGGCGGAGTAGGAGGGGCTTTGTGTTTTGTGCACCTGTTACATGGTCTGGCTCTGTTGGAGCCAAGTAGGCGCAGCCTACCAACAATAACTGCACGTAGGCCTGAAATACCCTACGAGCAGAATGGGGGACATACTTGCGCCAGATAGTGGGACAACCGGCTTCCGCAGCCTAGTAATCCCAACGATTGTAATAACTATTGGGGTTGTACATATCAATGGAAGAGCCCAGTAGCCATGCGTTGGAATGCCTTACGCAGTCTTTTATTTTGAAGGAGTAATCAGCCCCCTTGAATTTGAAGTGGATGGCAATTTCAGCTTTTTCCATCTTGTTTTCCTTGAGATGCTTAAAGTCGATATAGTCGAAACTGGATTCTTTGATGTTGATGCTCTGTTCTTCTATTGCAGCCTTAAACTCTTCAAATGATTTCTTAAAGGATGCAATATTTTGTTTCAGCTGGTTTTCGCTTCGCGTTAGCTCACGTTGTTTTTCGTCTTCACTAAGGGCGGAATTTGAAATAATTTCCTTCAACTCTTCAAAATCTGGCTGAAGCGCCACCAGTTTGTCGTAATTATCGGTTTGTATTATGGTGAAAACGTGTTTTGCAAAGGCTTCCATATCTTGAATTTGCTCCGTCTTTCTTTGGAAAGAAGTTTCTGGGGTAGAGGAGCAGCCATACAAAAAGGCTAGTGTTGAGAAGAATAATATTTTGGTCATATTAGGTATGGATGTGTACGCGTAAAAATAAACAAATTGTGGTTAATCTATATTCCAAGTTACTTCGCTTGTACCACAAATTCCTTGACTTTACCTCCCCATCGCCCCAACCTTCTCCTCACTCGTCCTTGTCTTCAAGACGAGGATAAAACGGACCCAGCCTTAGGCGGGGACGCCAGTAATTGCGAAACAGACAAGGGGCTTTGTGTTTTGTGTACCTGTTACGAGGACTGGCTCTGTTGGAGCCAAGCAGGCGCAACCTGCCAACAATAATTGCACGCAGGCCTGAAATAGGCTAAGAGCAGAATGGGGGCAGCAAACTATCCACATTTGTGGATAATTTAATAGTTGTTGAACAAATGAATTTTTATAGATTCATTTGTTCAAAAGATAGACTATGAAATGTGTTAATTGTGAGAAAGTACTTGCTGAAAATTCACTTTACTGTGGCAATTGTGGTTTTCAAGTATCTTGCAAAGAATGTAAAAATATTCTAGGTAAGAATGAAAATTTTTGCACTGGATGTGGTGCGAGCATTCAACCAAAATCTTCAGTTGGAGCAGTTAATAAAATTAAATTTAATGAGACTAGCTCTGAAAGGAGTTATGAAGTTGCATTTACGGATGAAGTAGGGAAAGAGGTAACGGAT
The DNA here is from genome assembly GCA_027486795.1 of Sphingobacteriales bacterium. GTDB lineage: Bacteria > Bacteroidota > Bacteroidia > Chitinophagales > CAIOSU01 > CAIOSU01. The sequence goes on from JAIXOI010000032.1 coordinate 14,772, forward strand.
TTATTGAAAGGGATGTTGCAAACAAGGCTATCTTCAGGTAATAGTCAATTTTCGGAATCAACGGAACGGTTAATTAGTCTTGATGTAAAACAAAGTGAAGATTACATTGAAGAGATTAAAGGGAAATCGAATGGTGAGAATAATGAACAGTATCCTCATATTAATGACCTTGTCAATGTAGTTAATGGTACAGAGGCAGATTGGATATTACTCTTTGCTTTTTATTCTAGTGAGTATGGTTATGGTACATTTTCGAAAGATCAAGTAGATATATTATATAAAGAAAATAGATATACTCCTGATAGGTCAAAAAATTTTTCGACTAACTGGAAAAAACTATTTTCAAATCGTTATATCTCAACCGTAAAGGAAAATACATTTAAGTTTGAAAGTGCCGGAAATAGCAAAATTAAAAAAATTCTTAATGGTGAAGATGTTAAGTCTAAGCCGACAAACAGAACAGTTGCAAAAGGAAAAGAAGGCAAAAAAACTCATGCGAAGGAAATAGATACAGAAAAGTTTGACGCCCATGGTAATGATATAATACCCTCACTCGAGAAATTTTATGAAGAAAAGAACCCAGGTAAAAGCTCCACTACCAGGATTTTAGTTTTTGCATATTATGTGCAAATCATTGCTGGACAGAAATATTTTACCGAGGGTAATATTGATTATGCATACCGAGTACTGCATATTAAAGACAGGCCTGCTCATTTGGCCCAAACAATTACAAATCAAAAGAATAGTGCAGATTGGTTTGATAGAAGCGAGGTTGATGGCAAAAAGGTCTGGACGGTAACGAGAACAGGGCAAATTTTTGTGGAGAGTAAATTACCGAAATCGAATAGCTAGAGTTATGACATTTAGTGAGTTTTCAGTTATCGCGGATATAAACAGTAAGACGGAAATAGGTAAGGTTAAACTTATTGCGTTTTATTTGTTATCCATCCAAGGACAAAAGGAATTTACCGTTAGTGATATTAACTCTATTTTAGGGGAGCATCATTTACCACAGCCCAATATTTCAAGATTAAAAGAAAATATTAGAAAGTCGAGTTATTTTCTAAAGGGAAAGAATCCAAGTTATTTTAAACTTCACAATAAGTATATCCAGGAACTCAATGTTGAGTTTCCAGATATTGATAAGAGTGAGGTAATCATTTTTGGAGATTCAATATTACCCAAAATACTTTTTGCTCCTGTTAAAAGACGATATATAGTAAAGTTGTGTGAGCAAATAAATGCCTCTTATGAGTATAACATTTTTGACGGATGCGCAGTATTGATGAGGAGATTGATAGAACTATTGTTGATACACTGTTTTGAAAAAGAGCAACGAATTAATGAAATTAAAGATGGTGATGGTTTTAAGAGTTTGACAGCTATAATAAATTTGACAAAGACAACACAGTATTTTAGTCTTTCAAAAATAACCTTAGAATGTTTACACGATTTTAGAGAACTAGGTAATTTTTCAGCACATCAAATTCATTATAGTTGCACTAGGTCAGAAATTGATACGGAAAAGAAAAAATTTAGAATTGCCGTTGAGAATTTGCTATATTCTTCAGGACTACTTTAATACTGGCAAAATATCATTGTCTTGAAGCAGCCACAAAGTCTTGATAATTAATCTTGGAACTACGTATTTGCCACTACTTCGCCGCAATCGATTTTACTGCTACTATCTCGGGTACGGCATTTTTCATGGCTTCTTCAATGCCGGCCTTCATGGTCATGAAGCTTTGTGGGCAGGTTTCGCAAGCACCTACCAAGCGCACCCAAAGGGTTTGCTGGTCGTCAATTTCCACTACTTCTACATCTCCGCCGTCTTTTCGCAAATAAGGGCGCATGGTATCCAACGACGCTTCCACACGCGCTATCAGTTCTTCCATTTGTGTGTCGGTAGTGCTCATGCGGTTGGGGCTTCTGCCGTTTGGTTTACTTTACTGTTTATTATGGCTACTTGCCTTTCCATGGTGGTGGCAAAGTTCATAAACGCTTCGGTAGTTGCGGCATCGTTTTGCAATACGGCCGGGTTGCCTTGGTCGCCCCCTTCGCGTATGCTCTGCACCAGTGGTATTTGCCCCAACAAAGGCACTTCAAACTCATCGGCCAGCGCAGCACCGCCCCCTTTACCAAACAGGTAGTATTTGCTATCGGGTAATTCGGCAGGCGTAAACCACGACATATTCTCTACCACCCCAATAATCGGGATGTTCATGCCTTCCATCTTAAACATGCTAATGCCTTTGCGGGCATCGGCCAGGGCTACTTTTTGTGGGGTGGTAACCACCACAGCGCCTGTTATGGGTATTTGTTGTGCCAAGGTAAGGTGCACATCGCCGGTGCCCGGTGGTAGGTCAAGTATAAGGTAATCCAAATCGCCCCAAATGCACTCGGTAAAAAACTGCCGCAATGCCGATGATACCATCGGGCCGCGCCATACTACGGCTTGGCGCTCATCAATCAACAGTCCTATTGAGAGCACTTTTAGGCCATAAGCCTCTAGTGGCACTATGTAGTGTTTGCCATCAATTTGCTGCACGGTGGGGCGCTTGCCTTTTATTCCCAGCATTAGGGGTATTGATGGGCCATGTATATCGGCATCAACAATACCTACTGTAGAGCCATTTTTAAGCAAAGCCAGTGCCAGGTTTACCGCTACGGTCGATTTGCCTACGCCACCCTTGCCCGATGAAACGGCAATGATGTTTTTTACGCCTGGCAATACGTCTTTTTTATCTACACGCCGGGAAGTTACCTTCGAGTCGAAGGTAAGGTCAACCTCAACATCTGCCGATACGTATTGGGCAATAGCCTGGCGGCAATCTTGCTCAATGGCATCTTTCAAGGGGCAGGCAGGGGTAGTAAGTACTACCGTAAAGCTAACTTTGTTGCCCTCAATGGCAACGTTCTCAATCATGTTCAACGTTACCAAGTCCTTCTTTAGGTCGGGGTCGTTTACATGGCTCAGGGCCTCAATAACTTGTTCTTTGGTAATCAACATCTACGGCATTTTCACTTTCAACAAAGATAAGGCAATTTGGATGAATGGTTATTGGTTAATTGGTTATTGGAAATACTAATCAACTAATAAACCAATAACCGATTAACCAATAACTGATTAACCAATAACCAACTACCGATTAATGGCATTCGTGATTTTGCCGTCGCAATAAATCTTAAAGAAGTTTTTGATTTTGTAGTAGTTCACGGCATCGTTTTGCACCTCGTACCAAGTAGTTACCTCATCCGATACTTTTACTTTTTTGCCGTTGATGTAGCCAAATAAGTAGTTGTCAAGGTTAGGGTACACTAGCAGGTTGTTGCTTATTTGGTAGCTGGCGGGCACAAAACCTTCCAGTCGCTCGTATTTTCCCTCGTAAAATACATTAAAGTAATTGTTGTTATCCACCCAAACCACAAAGTTTTGCTGCACATCGTACCATTTGGGTTCAATGCTCATAATATCAAAACTCTCGCCTTTGTAAAATATTTTAAACTGCTTTCGGTTATCGATGTAAGCTACCAGGTTTTGGCCTGCTTTGTAACTACCCGGTTGAAAGTTGAGTACATTGTAAATGTCGCCTGCCCAAAATACCTTGAAATTGCCTATATAATCAACATAAGCGGCAATGTTGCGTTCTACTTGTACCGATTGGGGTGGGTTTCCATATTCGAGAGTTATGAGGTCTCCTTGCCAAAAAGTACGCAGCTCGTTATTTCGGTCGAGGTACACCATCATGTTGTCCTCCACCTTTACCATATAGGGTTCTCGCTGGTCTATTTCATATACCCTACCGTCTTTAAAGAGCTGAAATTGACCCATATAATCTTGGAAAGCCACCAAGCTATCGCCCACTCCATACACTTGGCCAGCACCTTTGTTTATCAAGTCCATTTTCTCGCCGTATAGCACATAGTATTGGCTACCTGGGTTTTCTACAAACATGATATAGTCGGTGCAGTAGTAATTTACCGGAGGAAACGTTTGCAAGGTTTGGGTTAAGCCATTGTGGTATATCTTAAAATCATTGTTGAAACTAAGGTATGCTAAGTGGTTTCGGCCCGCCTTGTAATTGTATATCAGGTTGTGCTCTTGCTGTATAATGTTGCCATCATCTACTATAAAAAAGAAATTGCGCTGGTCTTGAAAAGCACTCAAACATTGCGCACTGGTGTATTTGCCTGTTGCAACTATTGTGACTAGCAAGAGCAGGGTGGTGATGTATTTCATAGCGTTGTCCATATCAGTACCTTCACAATCCAAAACTGTACCACAGTTTCGGTAGGGTGTAAAATAAGAAAGAAGGTTGAAACCAACCTTCTTTCTTTAATTCAATGCTTTGTATTACCGAATTATTTTTGCTCAGTGTTGTCAATGTACTTCACGTAAGGGCCATTATCGGTGTATTCAATCTCAACTTGTTTCAAGTTGTCGTTGGTATTTACTTTGAATTCAGCACGACGGTTTTTAGCACGACCTTTAGGGTTATCGGCACCAGTTTCGGTTTTGTTAGGTGCTTGTGGGTACTGGCGACCCATGGCCATTAAGCTGATACGGGCTATGTCGATGCCTTTAGATGCTAGGTAGTCGGCGCAAGTTTGTGCACGACGTTTCGCTAGTACCATGTTGTAGGCATCAGAACCAATGCTATCGGTGTGACCATAGATTTCGATGGTCCATGTAGGATTGTCAACCATAAGTTTCTGGATAGAATCCAATGCAACTTTGTACTGCTTGGTCAAGTTGTACTTGTCGAAATCGTAGTAAACGCGTTTTAGCTTGATTTTTTGACGAGCAATTTCATCAATCAGGATAACCAAATCTAGAGTGTCCTTGCCACCGTATAGTTCGGCTAGTGCATTGGCATCCAAAATGGTGTCGTTGCCCCAGTAGCCGGTTTTAGTAGCGTTTAAAGTGTAAACTTCATCAGGTTGCAAAGCAAACAATACAGCCTCACCTTCGGTAGTGGTAAAGTTACCTACAGGGGTGTTGTTGCCATCCTTACCTTTTACAACGCTTACGTCAGCACCTGCAAGTGGTGTTTCAGGAGTTCTCCTTTCAGCAACCAAAATACGGATGTTAACTTCTTTCACAATACGGAAACCATAGATATCGTCGCAGCAGGTAGCGCTTTTCAATCCGTATCCACCGGGGCGGTTAGATACCAAAAAGCCGTTTCTGCCGTCAGATGATAGGTTGAAATACAAGTCATCAACGCTTGAGTTGATAGGGGCCAATAAGTTAGTTACAGTATCCCAATCTGTGCCATTATGTGTAACGCTGTAAATATCGTATCCGCCAATGTTAACATAGCCTTCAGAGCTAAAGTACAAGGTGTGGGTGTTGTTGTCGTAGAAAGGAGTCGCCTCGTTAAATGCCGTGTTGATTTTGTTACCAAGATTTTTCACCGGGCCAGTTTTTGCAGGACCAGTAATTTCGGCATAGTACAAATCGCTGTAAGTTGGCGCATCTAATTTGTCTTTATTCGATTTTTTGTCTTGCTCTCCACCTTCAACGCGAGTTGAGGTAAAGAATAGATACTCTTTGCCGTCTTTCATAACACCAACACTAGGGTGGGTATTGGTAGAACCTTCTGCATTCACATCAAGTTTTACAGGTTCTTTCCAGCTATCGCCGTTTTTCTCACTTACGTAAATAGTACACTCCATTTTCAACGCTTCGCCTACTACACATTGTGTAAAGTAAAAACGTTTTCCGTCTTTAGAGAAAGCACCGTTTCCAACGTGGTATTGGTCGCTGTTGATAGGGCCAGGAAAAAGTTTAGAATCCAACCAAGTATCACCATCACGTTTGGTGGTAAATACTTTTGAATAGGGCAATTGCACACTGTCGGGTTGCTCTTCACCTTCCAATGGCAAGAAAATTGCCTTTTCAGAGCGCAACGAAGAATATACCAACTCATCTTTAGTAATAGCAATTGGGGCGAAGTCGCTAAACGGGTTGTTTACTTTCTCATCAAGCAAATCTACTATAACACGCTCTGGGTCGCTGGTGGTTTTAATACCTAGGTCGCAACCTTCTACTTGGCGTTTCACTATTTTTTGAAACTCAGCTTTGTCGCCATCAGCGTCGTTGTATTCCGCGATAAAACCATCAAAATTGGTTTTAGCATCAGCATACTTTCCATTATACTTTTGCATCAAGGCCATCATGTACTTAGCCTTTGCATATTTTACCGGGTCAAGGTCGTAAAACTTTTGGTAGTAAGTTTCAGCTTTGCCGTAATCACGTACCAAGTAGTTCAGTTTTGCCAAGCGAGAAGCCAAACAAGCATTGTCTGGTTTTACTGCATAAGCTTCCTCGTAGTACATCAATGCATTGATGTAGCTTCCTTGGGCGTAAAGATTGTTGGCAATCTTTACTTTTTTCTTGTAACCGAGGTTTTTGAGCTTGTCAGAACGGTAATCATCCATGTAGCTATTGCTACTGGTATCCTGTGCCTGCGCTATCGAAAATAGGGGTAGCATAAGTAGCGCTGCGATAGCCAAAATAACAGTATTCTTCATTTAAGTGGTTTTCGGATTATGAGGTAATTGTGTTAGTTAGAATCTTGGACAGAACAAAAATACATTTTTATCACCTATACTTGAAAAGCGACCGACATAAATTAATGAAATTTCGAAGGAACCTCTCGTATTCGGGTTTTTTAAGGTTGATGTAGTAACGTCATAGCTTAGTCCCACGCGGATTCGGTACATTTCCATACCTAGCATGGCAATAAACGCATCTTTGTTGCGATACCAGGCGCCAGCGTACAATGTGGTGCGTTTATCGGGGGTGTTTTTAAGATGGAACCCGATATTGGTTCCAAAGTTAAGCTCTTGGTTTTTGGCTTGGTTCATATAAATCAAACCTGGGTATAAGGTAAATTTATTTGAAATGTCCCACTCTAAACCCGTGTGCACCACATACCTGCGTGGTAAAACGCTGGTATTGCCTGTGCCAAACTGCTCTTTGGGCTCAAACAAGTGGAACATACTGAAACCTGCATAGTAGGTCAGTTTTTTGGTAAGGGCACCATTATAAAACAACCCCGCATTAAAATCAGGAATTATTTTCGACTGGTCGTTTAGTGATGCATCAACACTACTTGAACCGTTTTGGTATACCGCATCTGTAAACTGATCAGAGAAACGGAACATACCGCCTTTGTTTTGTTGTATGCCGCCTTGAAAGCCTAATGACAACTGGTGTTTGCCGTTGCTGCCCAAACTCTTAATGTAGGATACCGATAACATGCCACGAGTAAGTTTGTATAGTCTACCGTTGCTGTAATCGTTTACAAACGCAACACCTACACCTACGGCGTCTTTCTTCTTTTTGCCTACAAAAAACGGCATATCGAAGGAGGCTGAAGGGGTACCAAAAGTTGGCCCGCTGCCATTGGGTATGCCACCCCACTGGCTGCGGAAAATTCCGGCCACCCGATAGTTACCGTTTACCTTGCCTGTTAGTGCAGGGTTAAGGGTAAGTGGCGAAGCATAAAATTGAGAAAAGTGTATGTCTTGAGCTGATGCTATGGTTGGCAATAACACAATGGCAAACACGATCAATATTGCACTGATTACTTTCATACGAGTCAAGCAATTCATCTGTTGTAGTTTCAGTTTACTGTATTGATTATCTTAATAGGGTAAATGAGCCTTGAACTGTTTCGGTTGTAACACCATCAGCAGCGGTTATTTCAATTACCGCATAGTACACGTAGGTGCCCATTGGTTGGTTTACGCCATCCAATTGGCCATTCCAAGGAGTTAGTTCGTCAAATACCAACTCGCCCCAACGGTTGTAAATACGGAAGGTAGTAACTGCCGCATTTCCGTATGTAAGCGGGAAATAGGTATCGTTAGCCCCGTCTCCATTGGGAGAGAATGCATCCGTAAACGCAAAACGTGCTCCGTCAAATACGGTTATGGTTACGGTATCGCTCGCGGTACAGCCGGTTGAGTCGTCGGTTACCAATACCAAGTAAGTAAGGGTTGAATCTGGGGTTGATACCGGGTTGGCCAAAGTACTTCCATCAAGATATGTTGATGGGCTCCAGTTGTAGCTGTAATTGCCAGTTCCGCCTAGTACATCCACGCTAAGTGTGGCCGATTCACCCGCATCTACTTGAGTAGGATCAACAAACGCCGAGGCTGTAAAACCACCGTCGCTAACTATTAAGCTATCCGTTGCTACGCAACCTTGTGCGTTGGTAACGGTTAGGTAGTAAACACCCGTTTCGGTAAAGGTGGTGTTTGCAGTGGTTGAACCATTGCTCCACTGATAGTCGGTATACGCGGTAGAGGTGCTATAGCTCAAGGTGTCGCCCGGGCAAAGTACCAAATCATCGAGCGTCAGGGTAGCAAATGCGAAGCTGTATATTACATATGAAGCGGTAGCCGAACAACCTAGTGTATTGGTTACTGTAACAGTGTATGTTCCTTCAGCAGCAACACTAATGGTTTGGGTTGTTTCGGTAGTAGACCATGCGTAGCTTGAATATCCTGCTCCGGCATCAAGTGTAGCACTTGCACCACCAGGGCAAATAGTATCGGCACTAGCAGTAATGCTTGGAGTTGGCGCAGGCACAATAGTTACATCTGACGAACCAGTTGCAGTGCAACCAAACGTATTGGTAACGGTTACAGTATACGTGCCGCTAGTATCAACGGTAATGGTACGCGTTGTATCGCCATTGTTCCAGTTGTATTCTGCAAATTGGCCTGCATCCAGCGTTACGGTCGAACCTTCGCACAAGGTAGTGTCGTTTAGCGTTACTATAGGATTAAAGAAGGTAACTTCAATACTATCTATATCCCTGCAGCCAATCGCATCAGCTACCGTTACGCTATATACACCTGTTTGGGTTACCACCAAGCTATCAATAGTTGAGTTGGTGTTCCACAAGTAAGTAGCAAAACCTTGACCGGCACGAAGTATTTCAACTTGGCCTACACAGCTTTGTACATCTGGTCCCAAATCTACATCTGGGGCAGGGTTTACTACTACGTTTATAGTGTCGCTAGCAAAGCAGTTCAATCCACCCGAAACGGTTACATAATAAGTACCTGTGCTATCTACTGAATATACTGGGCCTGTAGTGCCATCTTGCCAAATATAACTGTAGCCGGGTTGCAAGCTCACAGATAGAATAAGTGGTTCGTTTTCGCAAATAGCGGTGTCATTTCCTAGATTAACTATCGGAACGGTATTGACAAATACACTGATGCTATCGTTGCTTACACAACCGTTGGCATCAACTACCGTTACTTGGTAGCTGCCTGTGGTAAGCACCGTATATCCTGTATCTACTTGGGTTTGTATGTTCCAGGTATAGGTAGTGTAGTTGCTGCTAACGCTCAATACCACGCTGTCTCCAACACAAATGCTGGTATCATTGCCAAGGTTTACATATGGCTCGGCAGCTACGTTTACATCAATAGTATCTACTGCAGTACAACCGCTCGCATCGGTTATGGTAAGGGTGTAAGTACCCGCAGCAAAAATCCAAGTGGTGGCAGTAGTATCATTGTTGCTCCACAAATAGCCATCATAACCTCCAGCGGCCAAAAGTAGTGTTGAGTCGAACACGCACAAGCTGCCTGGATCAAGTATTACATTGCCATCAAGGTTAAATACTGTAACTACTATGCTATCGGTTAAGGTACAGTTACCATCGCTTATAGATACAAAATACGTAGTAGTAGTATCTGGCGTAGCCACTGGATTGGCGCAAGTAGTGCAGCTAAGTGATTGTGTGCCAGTTGTCCAGTTGTAGGTATATCCATTGCTACCAAACACTCTTAACTGCGCCGAGCCACCATTACAGATAGTAGTATCAGGCGTAGTAGTATATGGCAAGGTGCCAACGGTTACGGTCACTGAGCCAGTTTTTACGCACCCGTTTGAGGTGGTTACCGTTGCGGTATATGTAGTAGTTACACTAGGGAAAGCAACAGGGTTGAGGCTGCTGGCATCGGTAAGGGTGTTTGCCGGGTTCCAGCTTACAGTAAACGGTGGTGCCGCATCGCAAGTATATAGGCGTATGTTAGGCCTATTGTTGCTAGCACCCAAGGTGTTGGGCAAGCCAATAGCACCCGAGCATGCATCTTGGTTATCGATAGGATACCAAGTAGAAGCTACATAACCTGAATTGGTGCTGGTTATCAATGAGTTGGCGGTAATGTTGGTAGTTTGGGTAGGGTCAGTATCGTTATTAAAACAAACTTCAATCAACAGGTTGGTTGTTCCATCCCAGTCAAAATCGTTATCAAAATCATGGAAAGTCCATCCATTGGCTGGCAACGAAATGTTTTTAGGGTTAAACACTTGCACAAAGGTTCCACCTTCGGGTACCCCTTGGGTAAGGGCAGCAGTGCCAGTACATTTTATTTTGATACTAAAGTTGCGATAATTTGGAGAACCAAGTCTGTTCAAAATATTAAAACCTAATCCTGTTAACCTACCTGGTGTAACACCCGCTGCCAATAAATCAGACGCGCGGTAAAGATATTGTTGGCGAACACTTTCGTAGTTGTTGCCGTAAGGTGCAGGGTATCCGGTTGAGGTATTGCTCAAATTACCAGTGCCTACTACAGTGGTATCTTGGTTGCCATCGCAGCCATTACCATTGTTGCCGCAAGGGTTAGTTATTACCCCTGTAATATCTATAAACAACGGAATGCTATCGGCATTGCATAATGAGGTGTCAGGCGTAATATTGATAAAGGAAGTATCAATATTAATGGTGGTAAAATCTTGGCCGTCGCAAATGCTATCACTTACCGTAAGGGTGTAAATGGTTGGAACAGTAGGAGTAACCGTAGGGTTGGCTATTGAGGTATTTGATACGCCTGTAGCAGGACTCCATTGGTAAGTATAGGTAGGGTTGTTGGCCGAGCATACAAAAAGGGTAATGTTCGGTACTTGGGTTACTGGTTGGTTGGTAGGTATAGCGCTAGCAAGCAAACTGCAACCGTCATTAGATGATGTGCTTACAGCACTCATTGATGCTGCATATGGTACATTGGTTGCTAGTAGCAAATCGTTGCCGCCTGCGTTGGTTGAAGTGGCATCGCCAAAACAAAACTCGATTACCAAATTCGACACACCGTCCCAATCGTAAAACTGACTAAAAGCAAAGGTATTCAAGCCAGAATTAGTAAGGAAGTTAGCCGAAGAATACACTTCAGTGGTGGTTGGTATCCAGTTGGCACGGGTAAGTTGGGTAGCCGTGGTGCAGCCCATTCGGATTCGCATGCTTTTAAATACGGCATTACTTGCTTTGGCACCTACATTTAACTGCATTCGGGTTATGGTACCTGCAGTAAAACCTGCTGCGGTTAAATCGGCGGCACGATAAAGTACTTGATATTTACCATCGCTGCTACCACCAGAAAACGGGGTAACCGAAGAGGTGGTTGTGCTGGTACCAAAAGTACGAGGCGATGGTAAGTTACCTGCGCCACAGCTACCTGTAGAGATAGATGGGCCGCAAGTTACTACCAATACACTTGAGTTTAGTTGCACAGTAGTGCCTGGGCAAACCAGTGCACTTTCAGGGGTTATTGTTACTTGTGGACCGACGCCAATTACATTAACCCTAACAGTGTCGGTAAGTACGCAACCAGTATCTGAAGTTACTGACACAAAATAGGTGGTCGGCAATATGGGCGAAGAAACCGGATTACGTATTGTTGAATCGGTAAGGCCAACACCAGGGCTCCATGAGTAAGTATAAGGGCCAAACGTTGAGTCGGTCACTACATCCAAGAAAGCCAGCGAGTTGCGGCAGATGCTTAAAGTATCGTCGACTGGCAAAATATTCACCAAAAAGTTTGGTACCACGGTAACCCTTACGGTATCGCGGTTTTTGCATCGTGCACTTAAATCACTTAGTACAATATAGTCGGTAGTAACTGTTGGGGTAGCTAGCGGGTTGCGTATAGCTGGGTCATTCAATCCAGCAATTGGCGTCCAGTTAAAAATGTTACCACCGGTAGCAAAAAGTTGTATTGGGGCTCCTTCTGAGCAATACACTTGGTCAGGTCCTGCATCGGTTCCGTCCAATACATTAATAGATATGGTTTGGAAAGCTGTGCGGTCAATAGGGCAAGAGTTAATGCCGTAACTGATAGAAAAGTTCTTTAGACCTGTATCGGCGGCAGTTGTTATCCAATTGAACTGGCCAACTACTGAATCGGTGCCTATGTTGGTGGTCGTAAAGGTTGCACCGGGGAATGCTTGGGTAGCGTTTGAGCTAAGGGTAATGTTTTGACCGCCGAGGCTGATGCTGAAACGAATCGTATCGCCTGGGCAAGCCTCAATTTCGTAAGGGCCTGTAAATACACCACCCGTTACGGAAGCCGAATCGATACCATCTTCATTGATAACGCCATACGGAGGGTTACAAAGCGGCGGCCCAAGCACTATTACTTGAATGTCGCGCATGGTTGAGCCTATCAATACTCCATTTCTATATTCATCAACTCTTACGGCAATAACACCAACTTGTGCTTGTTGTGGCACAAAAAACATTTGGCCAGTATTGTTATTGAAGTTGAAAGTGTTATTGGTAGTTAGTGGGTTGTTTACAGTAAATCCTGCCGCGTAAGGAATAGTTTGGCCGGGGCCTTGCAATGGCTGAATGAGGGTGTATACCAATGAGTCGCCATCTACGTCAACGGTTCCTTGGTTGTATAGGATAGAATCGAGGAAACAAAAGTACGGTACCGGGCGGTTGGTAAACCTAGGCGAGTTGTTGCAAATGCGGTCGCCGTTGGGCAAAGTGGTGTTGTTGATGAAAGCTTCAACATACAAATCAACCGCACCAGGGTTTTGTAAAGTTTGGATGATTGCGTTGCGTGCGTTCAAATCAAACGCTATGCGCCATGCGTTACATTGCGCGTTGGCTACCCACAAAAAGCTGTACTGGTATTGTTCTACGCCGGGCAAGCTTCCACCATTACAAGTACTGTTTTGTATTTGGGCATTACAAAGTGCCGATACCTCACTGCCGTTGGGTATACCTTCGGGCTGTATCAGGGTAGTGCGGGGTGCTGTAACGGTGGTGGTAGTGCCGGTACAAGTGTTAGTGATACCGATGCTTGCGGTGGCTGGGGCGGTTATACCATCGCAATCGCGGTAAAAATTAATAGTAATGCGAAATGAATCTTGGCCTACACATTCATAAAAAATATCGGCTCCCATGGCATGCGATGCATGGGATTTTGGGGCAAATGCAAATAAAAGGGCTGTCGTTGTCAGGAAAGTGAGTAAAAAATTCTTCAAGCTCATCCTAAGTTTTTTTGAATCATTAAATCCATTCGTAACACAATGAAGTGTAAGCCTACAAAGTTAACAAAAGTTTGTTAGTATCCGCCATTTTGGTTCACATAATATAATGTATCACTTTATGGTGCGTTTGCTTGCAATACTTTGCCCATCACTAAGTTTTACGGTTTCTTTTACATTTTTAATTATTGTTTGGCAATCGGCAAATTGATTGATTTGGCAGTTGAATTGTTGCAAGCAGTAATTGAATAGTTGGCAGGCTAGAATGACTTGCTATCCACATAGGCATGTTGTTAATTGCTTTATAGGGTATATACTTTTGCATCAAGTTTTTTTGTTAATATTGTGCCACATTAACCATTGATAAACCAACAAAAAAACAACAACATGAAAAATCTATTCTCAATTAAAAACTTTGCTACAGCAGTTTTGGCACTGGGCTTTGTGTTCAGCTTCACTTCTTGCGAAGAGGATCTTTGTAAAGATGTAACTTGCGCTACTGGCGGTACACTTACCGATAATGGCACTACTTGCACTTGTGTTTGCGGTGATGGTTATGAAGGAACTGATTGTGCAACACTTAGCCGCACTAAGTTTTTGTCTGCTTCTGGAGCTGAAACTACTTGGGATGCCATAGACATTTGTCCTCTTGGTGGAGGTGTTATTGATACGTTTGCTTTTGATGCAAAAATTCAGCCTTCTGGATCAAGTGAAATCAGCGTTTTGGTAAATAATTTTGGTGGATTTGGAACACAATACACTTTTACCGTTCCAGTTGACGGAGACAGGTTTGATTTATCAACTTTTGACTTCGGTGGTGTAACTGTTACTAATATTTCTGGTCGAATTAACGCTGCTGGAACTGTTATTACTGTAACTTACAGTTCTACCGATGCTAATGGTACTATTAGCTGCAGTGGAACTTGGAATTTAAGGTAAAATTATTAGGTTAACACCTAAAGATATTTCTTTGGGCTATCTCATCTTATGGGGTAGCCCATTTTTTTTAATTAGATATTGCTGTCTAAGTTTTAAGTAATATAAGCAGTCGGGTAGATAGTATTGCAGGCAAAAAAAAGAGGCAACCCAATTAAGGTTGCCTCTCTTAGTTTATGCAAAGCGAATAATCATGGATTTTTGGTTCCGCCGCGTTTGGTGTTTGTATTACCACCATCAGTTGGGTTGGTAGTTCCGCCACGATTTGTATTAGTATTACCTTCTACCTTCTTAGGCTCTTCCTTTACTGGCGCAGGAGCTGGCTTAGGCTTAGGCTTAACCGCTACAGTACCTTTAGGAGCAGTCAATGAATCGATGATGTATTGCAATGAGTCAACTTGAACCTGGAAAGTAGTGGTCAAGTTGGTTACTTCTTCTTGTTGGGTCAATACCAAAGCATCGCGCTCTTGTTTTGCCGCATCAAGTTGTGCTTGTATTTCTGCAATTTTGGCTGAGCCATCGTCGCAACCAGCAAATGCCAATGTAAGGGCAACACCGCCGGCAAATAGGATACCTTTCTTCATGATGGTTGTTTTTCTGTTTGAGATTTTCAGCGTAAAACTACAATTTTTATAATAAACAAAAGGGCTATGCTGGCATATATTGCGTGCACATTAGGCTTAATTACCCAAGTTAAAGGATGACAGGTATGTAATGGGCAATGAACTGCTGTAAATAGGTATTAAAGCAGCCAAAAACATATTGGCAATTGTTGCGAGTGGATATTTCCCTCTTCAAATTCGCTATAGCGACTTTTGATTATTGAGAATCATTACTTGCCCTATATTGGCTATATAATTATTGCTGTGTTTTAATGGCCACGGTGCCATCTACACCCTCTAGTAGCTCGGCATTGATGCCGTCTGATAGGCCAGTTTTAACGGGCTTTTTCTCAAACACTTGCGGGGTGGTTTCCACCTCAACAAACACTGAGTCGTTGGCAAAAAGCAGGTCACGCTCTTTAACAGCTAACACTGAGTCGCGTTGGTCAAGTATTATGTCGGCGTTGGCGCTTAAGCCCGCCCTTATAAACAGGTCTTCGGGCTGGGTAAGGGCTGCTTTTATCTCAAACTTGATGGTGCCTTGGTCGGTAACTCCTTTAGGGCTTATATACTCCAGTTTGGCCTCAAACGTTCTACCCTCAATGGCGCCAATGGTAATGCGCAGTGGCATGCCTACTTTTATTTTGCCTACTTCACTTTCGTCAATAGAGCCCTTGAAAATCAAATCGTTCATATCGGCAATAATGGCTACTGTGGTACCCTCATTGAAAGTGTTACTCTGTATTACTTGCGTGCCTACCTTTACGGGTACATCCAATACCATCCCGTCAATTGTGGCCAATACTATGGTAGTAGTTTGTTTGCTGCGGCTGCTAATACCTTCTTTTATCAACTGAACGGTATTGAGTGCATTAGCGTAATCCTCTTTGCTTTGCTCGTAGTCGAACAAAAATTGGCGATACTCAACCTCTGATATGGCCTTGGCTTCGTAAAGCTTTTTCCGTCGCTCAAATTCTATTTGTGCTTGTTCCATGGCCAATTTGGCTTTGTTTACCGACGATTCGGCATTGCCCAAATTCACATCATCGGGTATTATTTTGATGCGGGCTATCTTTTGGCCCTTCTTTACCTTTTGGCCAGCCACTACAAATAACTCGTCAATAATGCCACTAATCTGTGGTTTAAGGGTAACTTCTTTGCGTGGTTCAACGGCTCCGTTGGCAACGGTCTTTACCACTATATCGGTTTTGAATGGTGCGGAGGTTTCATAAATAACCGGGGCTTTTTGGCTTTTTTCGAAAAGGTAGTAACCCACATACCCTAGCATGCCCAATAGAATAACCAAAAACAACGTAACAAGTACTTTTTTCATTTTCTCTCTTTAGTGTCAATTTTAAAAGTCCACGGTCGACAGTTAGTAGTCCATGGTTTTTAGCTCTAATTTCTTATCTCTCATTTCTTATCTCTTATCTCTCATCTGCACTTATTCTGTTCTCAACGCTTTTATTGGGTCTATTTTTACGGCCCTACTAGCTGGGTACCAGCCTGCAAACACCCCAATAACGATAAGCACCACCACCGACATAATGGCCACCCAAGCATCAATTTCTGGCCTGCGGAACATACTGCCTTCTCCCTCGGCACTTTGAACAGGCACGCCAATGACATAATCCAATAAGTCAATAATGCCTATACCCAGCGCCAAACCAATAAAGCCCGATAGAAACGTAACTATAATGGCTTCGCTGATAATCATCACTAATATATTGCCTGGCGTGGCACCCATGGCTTTGCGTATACCTATTTCTTTGGTGCGCTCGGCAACGGATATGAGCATGATGTTCATTACGCCTATGCCGCCAGAAAAAAGGGTACCCATACCTACTATAAGGATAATGAGATTGAGACCCGCGAACAGGGTATTAAACTTGGCCGATTCGGTGGCTGCGTTGAACGAGCCAACCGCTCTTGTATCTTCAGGGCTGATGTGGTGCCTGCTGAGTAGGATTTTCTTTACTTTTTGTTCGGCTTCATATGGGTCGATGCCGGGTTTTACCGAAAGGGCAAACCAACCAACGGTTTCGCCCCAGTTGAAAACGCGCTGAAACGTAGAGAACGGCACATAAATGGTGTTGAGGTCTCTAATAGCCTCTTGGCCTGATTTATTGATAGTAAATACCCCAACTACCTGAAAAAACACCCCTTGTATTTTAATGTACGAGCCTAATACCTCTTCGCCTGGGTCGTATAGTTCGTCCACTATTTTTTGACCGATAACGCAAATTTTCCGCTTGTCGTTTATATCGTTATAATTGAGGAAACGACCGCTGGTCATTTTCATTTGTTGTATGTGGATGATTTCAGGGTAGTCGCCACAAACCGTATAGTTGCCAGTTTTGGTATTGCGGCCTACATTGTTATCGTTGCCATATCCGCCCAGTTGGCCGCGGGGGCACACGTACTTAAGCTCTGGTACTTGCTCTTTTAGGGCGGTTACGTCCCCATTTTTGAAATCGTAGGTTCGGCCAGGCTTAAAACCTTTATACGGCATGGTTGTTTTTTGGCCCCAAACGAACATACTGTTCATGTCTAAACCTTCGAACATGGCTCTGATGCCGTTTTGCAGCCCATTGCCCGCACCAAGCAACAATACCAGCATTAATATACCCCAAAACACCCCCATCGACGTGAGGAAGGTTCGCAAAGGGTTGCGTGCCATGGTGCTTAATATTTCGAGAAATTTATCCATCTTTTTAATGTACGAAGTACGATGTACGAGGTACGATTTTATTTTATCAATGTTTTTAAACTAAAAAGTCATTTTCACTCATACCTAGTACCTCGTACCTCGTACATCGTACTTCGTACCTCGCAAATCGTACATTCTTCAAACGTCTCTTATAGCAGTTATTGGGTTAACCCTAGCAGCCCTTAGTGCCGGAATCAAACCTGCAATTACCCCAGCAATTATCAATATCACAGTAGCCGCAATGGCTACTTCCAAATCCACTTCGGGCTTACCCAAGTAGCTGTTGGTTCGGCCATGTTGGTCAACACCGGCATCGCTCATGAGACTACCGATAAGTTCAATAAGGCCTATGCCAGCAAGCAAACCCAAGTAGCCGGCAAATACGGTCATAAGCAGTGCTTCTTGCAGTATCATAAATACTATAGAGGCAGGGGTCGCGCCTAGGGCTTTGCGAATGCCTATTTCGCGGGTTCGTTCTTTTACAGTTATTACCATAATATTGCCTATGCCCACAATACCAATCAATATAGTCATAAGGCCAACCACCCACATCGTAATATTGAGTGCCGTAAAAACTTGCCTTATTTGTGCTACATTTTTTACATTGTTGTAAAAACTTACCGCCTTTTTATCGTCTGGGCTAATGGAGTACTTGTCTTGTATCAGTTTAGTTACATCTTCTTCAATCAGTTTGCTGCCAGCCACATCATCTCCCGGAATCATTAAAATTATCTGGTCTACTTTATTGGGTTTTTCGTAAAGCTTTTGCGACGTAGACAGTGGCACATACATGCGCTGCATATCGCGTTCGCCACCTGGGTCGGTAAATACGCCAATAACTTTATAATTGATGCCGTTAACGGATATGTATTTTCCCAGTGCATCTTCACCGGGCTCAAATAGCTGTTCGAAGGCTAACTTACCAATAGCAGTTACTTTTTTGCTTTCAATAAGGTCTGTTTCGTTTATAAACCGCCCACTGGTCATCGTAAGGTTTTCGAGGTAACGATAACTAGGAGTTACCCCTATGAGCTCAAACGAAGTGGACCGTTTGCCATAGGTAACAGTAGGGGAGAGGCTCCAGTAGTTGTTTCTGCTCGAGCCACTTTCTACCGATTCAATTTCGCCAGTAAGCATATTTAGGTCCTTGTTCTCAAGGGTTATTTCGCGGCCTGGCCTAAAGCCTTTGTAGGCCAGGCTAGTAGTACCAGTGTTTACCCACAAACTATTGATGGCATCGCCTGCAAAGTCGGCTTCGGTGCCATTTTGCAATGCCTTTACTGTACCCATAAGCACCACGAGCATAAATATGCCCCAAGCTATGCTAAAGGCAGTAAGCGCAACCCTAAGCGGGCTGCGCGCCATTATGGTTAATATTTCTTGCCATTGATCAAACACGGAGCCAAAGTTAAATAGAAGTGTCGTAGGCACTGCTATCGGCATAGCCCCTTCCGTCTATGAAATCAAGGTAATTGCCGAAAAAAGTAGAATTAGACACAAGACACAAGACATGAGACACAAGACGTAAGACACAAGACACAACCTGCCTGCCGGCAGGGACACAAGATATTGCGCTGGAATAAATATTGCATATGATGCTATTCTTTATGTTCTTTTGTACTGTTCATTTGTTTTTTATCTCCCATTTGCCATCTCAAATCTTTCATTTCACATTTCTCATTTCTTATCTCTTCTTTCTTTTGTCTTTTCTCATTTAATGCGCTATCTTTGCACTCCCAATATTTATACTGGGAAGGCATACTATACATCTTTTAATTCAATTAAAAACAAGTAACCAATGCCGGTTAAAATTAGATTACAACGTCACGGTCGCAAGAAAAGACCGTTTTACTTCATCGTAGCTGCTGATAGCAAATCGCCACGTGATGGTCGTTTCATCGAGCGTTTAGGTTCTTATGACCCTACAACTGTTCCTGCTACTATCATTTTGGATGGCGACAAGGCCCTTAGCTGGTTGCACAATGGTGCAGAACCTACTGATACCGTTCGCGCTATCCTTTCTTACAAAGGTGTGTTGTACAAAAAACACTTGGTACGCGGCTTGAAAAAAGGCGCACTATCTGAGGAGCAAGTTGAGCAACTGCACGCTGAGTACTTGAAAAGCCACGAAGGCAAAGTTGAAGGACACGTGGAAAGCGTGGCAAAAGCAAAAGAAGAAGCTCGTTTGAAACGTAATGCTGATGAAGCTGCGAAACGTGCGAAAGCCCTTTCTGCTGCTGCTGAAGCCGAAGCTGCTGCCATTGCCGAAGCTGCCGCCGAAGAAGCTGCTGCTAACGCTGAAGCTGTAACCGAAGAAGCTCCAGCTGAAGAAGTTGCTACTGAAGAAGCACCGGTTGCTGAAGCTGCTGCTGAAGAGGTACCTGCTGCTGAAGAAGCACCTGCTGTTGAGGCCGCTGCCGAAGAAAGCGAAGAGCCAAAAGCTGAATAATTTCTTGCCACTTTAAAGACCGTTGAATGGAAGTCATTCAGGTTGGCAAAGTACATAAAGTACATGGTATAAGAGGATGGTTGAAAATTAGTTTCAGCTATCCTCTTACTGCTTTATGGGTGGATGAATTGCCGCCCCTGTTACTTGGTACCGAGGCCAAAAATCTCCCGTATTTTCCAGAAGAACTTAGCGCTACCAGCGACGAACAATATTTCCTCATCAAGTTTGAAGGAGTCGATTCGCCTGAAGAGGCTGTAATGCTTACTGGCAAAGAGTTGTTTATGCAGCTTGGCCGCGAGCAGGAGTTTTTTGTGACTGACCAAGAAGAAAGCGCCTACGATTTTGCAATGGGCTATATGCTACTTTCGGAAACGGGCGAGTTTATTGGTACCATTGAAGATATTGAAGCCATGCCTGCACAAGACTTGGCTAAAGTAAGCCACCGCGGAAAAGAGGTATTAATACCCCTAGCCGATGAATTGGTGCTCACCGTTGACCACAAAGCCCGCACCATTAAAGTGGTTATACCGGATGGTTTATTGAGTCTTTAATTTAGGTTAATTGGTTTCCCGTTATTTGTTGATTAGATTTATGGCTACAATTAGCCCAAATAATCGATAAGTAACCTAATGACTTACCTAGAGCAACTTCAAAATCAAGTAAAAAAAGGCAACGATGTATTTATTGCCCCAAATGCTTACGTATTGGGTAATGTTACCCTGGGCAATAGGGTATCTGTTTGGTATGGAGCAACGCTCCGAGCCGATTTCGATAAAATAGTTATTGGCGATGACAGCAATGTGCAGGAAGGGGTAATTATGCACGTTGACCACGGCACCCCGCTTACCGTGGGTAAAAGTGTTACTGTTGGCCATGGTGCCGTATTGCATGGTTGCACTGTTGGCGATAACACCCTCATCGGTATAAAAGCAGTTGTGCTCAATGGCGCTGTAATAGGCAAAGGTTGTGTAATTGGCGCCAATGCTTTGATAAAGGAGCATGATGTAATTCCTGATTTTTCGTTGGTTGTAGGTTCTCCTGGCAAGGTTATTCGCCAATTGGGCGAAGAAACCATGAGTATGTTGCAACTTAGCGCACAGGTTTATGCCGAGGAGGCTGGTAAATATCTGAAGTAACCCGAATTTCCGTAACCCAACCGTTCTCTCGGGGGCGGCGAAAAACAAACAATTGAAAATACTCATCATCCGCTTCAGTTCTATTGGCGACATTGTGCTTACCACACCAGTTGTTAGGTGTATTAAGCAACAATTGCCTAATGCGGAGATTCATTTTTTAACCAAGGAGTCGTTTTCAAGCATTCTGCAGGGCAACCCGCATATTTTTCAGTTGCATTTTCTTAGAAATAGCATTGAGGCTACGGTATCGAAACTCAAGATGATTCGTTTTGACTTTATTGTTGACCTGCACAAAAACCAACGAACATTTGCCATTAGAAGGTTGATGAGGGTAAAATCGTGCTCGTTTGATAAGTTAAACATCCAGAAATGGATGATGGTGAATTTTAAAATCAATAGGCTGCCAAACGTGCATATTGTTGATAGATATTTGGCATCAGTGGCCAAGCTTGGTGTGGTTGACGATGGTGCAGGTTTAGATTATTACATACCTGCCGTGCAGCAGATACAACCCGAGCAAATACCGGAGACCCATAGAAACGGCTATGTAGCCATAGTTATAGGGGCGGCCCACTATACAAAGCGCTATGCGTTGAAACACTTAATAGCGTTGTGCCAGATACTGAAGCAGCCAATAATACTATTAGGTGGGCCTGAGGATAGGGCAAATGGCCAAGAAATAGCCGAACTAAGCGGAAATACTCAAGTATGGAACGCTTGTGGATTGTTTAACCTACACGGCTCGGCTTCATTGGTTAGCCAGGCTAGGGTAGTAGTGAGCAATGATACTGGCTTAATGCATATTGCAGCGGCCTTCCAAAAGCCAATTGTATCAATTTGGGGCAATACCATCCCCGAGTTTGGTATGTACCCGTATTATGGCAAAAACAGTGCTATGAAGGCGGTGATAGTTCAAAACAAAGGTCTATCATGCAGGCCTTGTTCAAAAATTGGGTTTGATAAGTGCCCCAAACGGCATTTTAAGTGTATGATGGATATTTTGCCCAGCGAGGTGGCTGGGCACATAGAACATCTTTGGTAATTACTTTTTGTTCTCCGCATCGGTTTCTTCTAGAGCACGAATTATCATTTCCATGTCGGCATTATCAGCAGGCACATAAGGTGCTTTTAGGTCGTAGCCATAGCGCTTGCCTACCAAGTTCCAGGTAAATGCTGCAAAACCGTTTTTCAATTCTTTAATGAGGCCATAACAATCGTTGCCGGTATATCGGTTTATCATCATTACCAAAAGCTTACCTTGGGTAGTGGTAAGGCTCTTTAGTTTTTCCTCAAACTCAGCTTTTAGTTGTTCTTCTTTTGCCCTTTTATATTTTTTTTGCTGGCGGTGCTTGTTTATGTCGGCCATTTCTTGCTGCATGTCGGCATAAATTTGTCTCGCCATTTTGGCATAAGGGTAAACGATTTTGATGTTCCGTTGCAGTTTTCTAAAATCCGACTGATCTTTTACGCTTGTAAAAACCCGCTTATCTATTACGGTCACGGGGTCAATTGAGGCTACATAAATGGTGTCGCCTTCAGCAGTTACATGCGTGCGCACATAGCCAGTGGTATCTTGAGCCCAAAGGCCTTGGACAGCAAGCCAAACCAGCATAATTGTTGCAGTGTGTTTCATAAACTAGGTTTCAACTAACCTAATAAACAAGTTGTGTGCCAAAAAATGTCTTGGCAAAATTAGCTATTTAAGATAGCGGAGCAGTTATTCAAGCAGGTGGTTTACCATGGCATACTTAACCAATCCAGCGGTATTTTTTACGTCCAGCTTTTGTAGTAGGTTTCTGCGGTGCGTGTCAACGGTGCGAGAGCTGATGCCTAAGCGGTCGGCAATTTCCGAATTAGTAAGCTCCTCCGAAATCATCCGGATAATTTCGGTTTCACGTTTGGTAAGGGCAATATCGTTTTTGGGTTCTAATGTTTGGTTAAGGCCGCCACGGGTCATAAACTGCGACATCATGATGTTGCTCACCTCTTGGCTAAAATAGCTTTCACCTGCCATTATCGAGTTAATGGCATTTACCATTTCATTTTTGCCAGTGTTTTTTAGCACATAACCTAGCGCACCTGCTTGCAGCATTTTTACGATATAGCGCTGCTCATCGAACATGGATATGGCCAAAACCTTAGTATTGGGGTGCAGCTTTATAATTTCTTCGGTAGCTTCAATGCCATTCATTTCAGGCATTTTTATATCCATTATAACCAAGTCAAAGTTGTCTTTGGCTAGTTTATCTAGAGCCTCTCTGCCATTATTCGCTTCATCTGCTACATTCAGGTGCTCTACATTGTTTAATATAGAACGAATGCCCAACCTAATCATTGGATGATCGTCTACTATTAAGATTTTAACGCTTTCCATGCTTTTCACAGTTTTGGTAGTTATTTTCCCCAACATTACCATTTCCCCCTCTACTACTTTGTCCCTTTATAATTTCAGTTACTGAAAGTTAAAAGGTATTCACCGCATTTTCAAATAAATATTTAGAAACCTTGCAATTGTTCTCCTAGTGTTATTAACCATTAGTATCTAATTGTTGATTAATTTGCACAAAATACATAATTACAAAACAACAAGTGCAATTGTTGCAAGTTGTTTTTCGTGAAGCGCATAGATTGATTGTAACAATAGTAGGTAAGATTGCGTAGAAATGGCAAAGTAATAGCTGTTTTGGGCGTGGAAGAGCCTGGCCTATTATTTTGGAGTCTCAAAACCCATTTTTCTATGCGCTCTATTTATACATTTTGTGTAGGCTGCGGCCTTAATGCGAATTGGAAGAAAGTATTTGGTAACAATAGCATGAATACATTGGGTGCCTTGGTGCTTGCGTTGTTATTATCCAACTCGGTGGCGGCAAGCACTATCTTTTCTGAAACCTTTACGGCAAGCAATGGTGCCACCAGTGGTGCCAATTGGTATTTGGATTTGACCGGCTGTTCTGTATCTGGTTCAAGTTATTTAAGAGTAAACTCTAACAAGCTTGAAGCGCGCGATACTGATTGCGAAGCAACTTTTTACACCTACCCGATTGACATATCGCAGCACCGTAGTGTTTCTCTTTCGGTAGAATTGACCGAGAGTGGCAATTTGAACAACAGCGATAGGATACAAACCATGTATTCAATAGATGGCGGCGCATTTCAATATTTTGCCACAAATGGTGACAGAGCAGATGACTTTACGAGTGCCACGGCCAGCCAGACAAACTTAACGGGCAAAACGCTTGTGATTAAAATAATTACCGAGAATAACTCTAGTAGCGAGTATTACCGAATAGATAACCTTTTAATTGAAGGGGATGCTAAAGATAATTTTTCACTATCGGCAAATACCACTAATGTAAGCTGCTCAGCTTCTGGTGCCATTGATTTGGTGGTAACACCAGGTGCGAGTGCTTCATCTACTACTTCACCTTACAGCACAGGCTCTTGCACCGTAACCATGAGCGGTTCGTCGAGCTATACACTCAATTCGGGCCAAGTGGGTTGCGTTACGGGCAGCTTTAGTGGGAGTGTAACACTTAACGGTGGCACTATGATTAACGCTGGCAGTGCTAGCATTTCGTCGTTAAACTTCAATAGTGGTACTTTTATCAACAATGGTACACTATCCATTTCAAACTTTACAACCAGCAGCGGACGAGTAGTATATAACTATGGCACCATGGCCGTTTCTGGTGCTTTAACCATAGGCGATGCCTTTTACAACTTTGGCTCAATTACAGCTGGTAGCTTAACAGTAAACACCGGGGGCCGATTTATAAACAATAACAACACACAAGTAAGTGGCGATTTTGTAAATAATGCCAGTGTAATGAACAACGGCAGCATAGCCACCAGTGGCAATATTACCAATAACTCTGGTTCAAGCTTAATTAATAATGGCACTATAACCGGCAACACACTTACCCAAAATGCTAGTTTGGATAACCATGGTTCAATATCGGTAAATACTTACACCACTATCAATTCTAGTGGCAGCCTTATTATGAATTCGGGAGCTTCGTTGAGCACAAACAGTATAACATTAAATGGAAGTATTACCAACACTGGTTCCGCTTGTGCCAATATTGCAGTTGGCGATTATACCAGAGTGAATAGCAGCGGCAGCATGAGCGGCAATGTGCAGTTATGCGATGCCAATGGCGTAGATTTAAACCTCAGCTCAAGCTACAGTGGCGGAGCTGCACTTAATTGTAACTGTTCGGGCGGTGGTTATACCTATTTGTGGAGCAATGGCGCCACAACCCAAGACTTATCGGGTTTAGCTGCTGGAACTTATACTGTTACGGTTACAGGACCAAATGGCACTACAGCAACCACATCGGCCACTATTACAGGTTCGGGCGCTTCTGGTAACCCTGCAGTGTTTGGCACCAATGTTTGGAACGTGTACGCTTGGAACGCAGGCGATGCCTCTGGCGACAATGGTGCATGGGCAGATAACTACAGTGGCTATTACACTATAAGCAGTTTAAATTTTGATACTCGCACTGGCGAAACTTATTCAACTGCACAAAGTTGGTCTGATAACTTAAGCCCATCTAGTGCTTCGGGGTACGTGGGTTGCAGCGTAGGAAACGACACCCATTCATATGCTTTTAAGCGTCAAGGTTTTCCGGTAGGTACTTATACCATTAATTTGCCCAACCATGACGACCGAGTGCAACTTTATGTAGATGGCGTAAAAGTTTATGACCTAAGCGGATGTTGCGCTTTGCGATCAAATATTTGGACCGGCTCTTTGGGTGCCGCATCTCAATTAGAGCTTCGTATTTCTGAAGGTTGGGGAGGGTCGCATGGTAGCATTGAATTAGTAGCTCAAGCAAGTCCAACGGTAACAAGTACTACTGCCGCTAGCCGCTGTGGCACAGGTACCGTAACCTTACAAGCCACGGCTTCATCGGGCGCCGTAATCGATTGGTACGCAGCCGCTTCAGGTGGTAGTGTGCTTAGCGGTGGAACCGGAACCAATAGCTTTGTCACGCCAAGCATTGGCTCAACTACAACCTATTTTGCACAGGCTCGTCACACAAGCTCTGGCGCTATAAGTACTGCGAGAACTGCTGTAATGGCAACCATTAATTCAGCACCTTCTGCTTCAGTTTCTGGCACCCAGACTATATGTGCAGGTGGTTCTTCAACATTTACCGCAACTGGTGGTGGCACCTATTTGTGGAGCACTGGTGCTACAACTGCTGCTATTTCAGTAAGTGCAGCTGGCACTTATACGGTAACGGTGACGTCAGCCTCAGGTTGCACTGCTACCGCAAACCGCGCTTTGACTGTAAATTCAGCGCCATCAGCATCAATATCAGGCAACCAGACTATTTGTGCCGGTGGCTCTTCAACTTTTACCGCCTCCGGTGGTGGCACCTATTTGTGGAGCACAGGCGCTACAACTGCTGCAATTTCCGTAAGCGCTGCTGCCACTTATACTGTAACAGTAACTAACGCCTCAGGCTGTACCGCTTCAGCAAGCTATGCATTGACTGTAAACTCGGCGCCAACAGCTTCAGTATCTGGCACACAGACTATTTGTGCAGGAGGTTCTTCAACATTTACTGCAACTGGCGGAATTACTTACCTATGGAGCACTGGTGCTACAACCGCTGCCATATCAGTAAGTGCAGCTGGCACTTACACGGTAACGGTAACGTCAGCCTCAGGTTGCACTGCAACTGCAAACCGTGCATTGACTGTAAATTCAGCGCCTTCTGCATCAATATCAGGCAATCAGACTATATGTGCAGGTGGCTCTTCAACTTTTACCGCCACTGGCGGAGGTACATACCTATGGAGCACTGGAGCTACTACCGCAGCCATTACCGTAAGTGCTGCTGCAACTTATACTGTAACAGTAACTAACGCTTCAGGCTGCACCGCTACAGCAAGCCGAGCCTTAACAGTAAATTCAGCGCCTTCAGCATCAATATCAGGCAACCAGACTATTTGTGCCGGTGGCTCTTCAACTTTTACCGCCTCTGGTGGAGGTACATACCTATGGAGCACTGGAGCTACCAGCGCTGCAATTTCCGTAAGTGCTGCTGCCACTTATACTGTAACAGTAACTAACGCCTCAGGCTGTACCGCTTCAGCAAGCTATGCATTGACTGTAAACTCAGCGCCAACAGCTTCAGTATCTGGCACACAGACTATATGTGCTGGAGTTTCTTCAACGTTTACCGCAACTGGCGGAAGTACATACCTATGGAGCACTGGTGCTACAACCGCTGCCATATCAGTAAGCACTGCTGGCACTTACACGGTAACGGTAACGTCAGCCTCAGGTTGCACTGCTACTGCAAACCGCGCATTGACTGTAAATTCAGTGCCATCAGCTTCGGTATCAGGTACCCAGACTATTTGTGCCGGTGGTTCTTCAACGTTTACCGGAACTGGCGGTGGCACTTATTTATGGAGCACTGGAGCTACTAGTGCTGCGATTTCAGTATCTAGCGCAGCTACTTACACTGTTACTGTAACTAATGCTAGCGGTTGTACCGCGACTGCTAGCCGAGCGCTTACCGTAAATGCATTGCCAACGGCTTCTATTTCGGGCACCAATGTTATCTGTGCTGGCAGCTCTTCTACTTTTACAGCCAGTGGCGGCTCAACTTATGCTTGGAGCACGGGTGCAACTACTGCCGCCATAACTGTAAGCACTGTCGGTACCTATACTGTAACGGTAACCGATGCAAACGGTTGTTCCGCATCCACCAGCCGAGTGCTTACCGTTAATGCTTTGCCAACCGCTTCCATTTCTGGTACCAATCTTATATGTGCTGGCAATAGCAGCACCTTTTCCGCCACTGGTGGCACAGGTTATGCTTGGAGTACTGGTGCCACCACGGCCTCCATTACTGTGAGTACTGCGGGCACCTATACCGTAACCGTAACCAATGCCAACGGTTGTACCGCATCCGCCAGCCGCACACTTACCCATAATGCATTACCAACAGCTTTTATATCAGGTACCAACAGTATCTGTATCGGAACCTCGTCTACCTTTACCGCTACTGGCGGCGGCACCTACGCTTGGAGTACAGGTGCCACTGCTGCTGCCATTACAGTAAGTACAGCCGCCACCTACACAGTAACAGTAACCAACGCTAATGGATGTACCGCTACTGCAAATAGTACCCTTACCGTAAATGCCTTGCCAAGCCCAACTATCACTGGTACTAATGTAGCGTGTTTCGGTACAGCCACTGGTGCTGCTACATTAACAGTTACAGGCGGCTCTGCTCCATACACTTACAATTGGAGCGGCGGCGTTACCACCCAAAACCGCACTAGTTTAGTACCAGGAACCTATTCCGTAACGGTAACTACCGCCAATAGCTGTACTGCAAGCTCTTCAGTTGTTATTACACAACCTGCGGCCGCATTAAGTAGCTCATTGACAGGTACCAATATAAACTGCTTTGGTGCCAGCACCGGTACGGCAACCCTTACAGTATCCGGCGGTACATCTCCATACACTTATAACTGGGGTAGTGGCATTACTACCCAAAACCGCACAAGTTTGGCTGCGGGCACCCATACGGTTACCATTACTGATAGCCGCGCTTGCACAGCCACAGCTTCAGTTACCCTTACACAACCCACTTTACTAGTGGGCACTACCACCAAAACTAACGTGACCTGTAACTTTTGTACCGATGGCACGGCAAGCGTAACAGCAAGTGGCGGCGCGTCGCCTTACACTTATGCTTGGAGTACCGGCGCAACAACCGCTGGTATCACTGGCCGTGGGCCTGCAACATATACCGTTACGGTTACCGATAGTAGGGGTTGCACCGCCACTGCAACCGCCACTGTTGACTTACCGCTGCAAGTAAACATTGCCGGAGCTAGTGCTTGTAGTGCAGGTTCGGGCAGTGCAACTGCTTCGGGCATAGGCGGTAACGCACCGTTTAGCTTTGTTTGGAGCAACGGGGCCACAACAGCCACTATCAGTAGCTTGTCATCGGGTACCTACTTTGTAACTGCTACCGATGCTTCGGGTGCCACTGCGACCCAATCGGTAGTGATTTCTAATACCAATATCGTGGCCTCCATGAGCCCCGCCAGTGCCAGCATTTGTCTGGGCCAATCCGTTCAGTTGACGGCAAGTGGCGCCGATGTATATACTTGGACCCCATCAACCGGGTTGAGCAATGCGGGTATTGCGAATCCAATAGCTACCCCTACTGCAACCACTACTTACTTCTTGAATGTTGGAGCAGTGAGCGGTGAGTTGGTAACCAATGGTAACTTTAACTCGGGCAATACCGGCTTTACGAGCGATTATGGATACGTTTCCCCACCGGGCAATGGTACCAAACTTTATCCTGAAGGATTATATGGCGTGGATAACAATGCGAACAACTATCATGGCGATTTCATTGGTTTAGGCCGTGGAGGATCGGGGAGATTCATGATCATAAATGGTGCCACGCTGGCTGGCCAAACTATTTGGTCTCAAACCGTAACCATAACGCCTAATACGACCTACAACTTCTCCACTTGGATAACATCCGTTAACGCTGCCTCGCCTGCCCAATTGCGCTTTGAGGTAAATGGTACCCTAATGGGGCCAGTGATTGCAGCCCCAAGTACTGTGGGTAACTGGGTATCATTCAACACCACTTGGAATTCAGGCAGCGCGACAACGGCAGTTATCTCTATCGTAAATGAGAATGCTGCTGCTGGCGGTAATGATTATGGCCTAGATGATATATCTTTTACTACGGTGTGCAATGTAAGCCAAGGTGGTGTTACCATTACCGTAAATCCAACCCCCACAGCTAGTGCAGGGGTGGACAGGAGCATATGTGTGGGTAGCGGCACTACGCTTACCGCAACTGGCGCAGGTGGTGGCGGAAGCTACGCTTGGTCGAGCGGTGCATCAACTGTTACTGCTAGTGTATCGCCTATTGCTACTACTACTTATACTGTAACTGTAACCAACAGCGCTGGCTGCGCTGCAACCGATAATGCAGTAGTAACGGTGAATACTAACCCTAGCGTATCCATATCGGGCACTAATGTGTTGTGCCACGGGGCAACTACCGGTGCAGCTACGGTAACCGTTACGGGTGGTGCGAGTCCATACACTTACAATTGGGGCGGCGGCATCACTGCACAAAACCGAACCGGCCTTGCCGCTGGAACTTACAATGTGACCGTTACCGATGCCAATGGATGCACAGGTACTGGTTCAGTCAATATTACTCAGCCCACCGCGGCCATCAGTCGTTCTTTGGCACAAAACAATGTATTATGCAATGGGGCTAGTACGGGCACCCTCACACTAACTGTAAGCGGTGGCACTTCGCCATATACTTACAATTGGGGCGGAGGCATTGTTACCAAAGACCGTACAGGCTTGGTAGCTGGTGCATACTCTGTAACCATTACCGATGCCAATGCATGTACCAGTACAGTTTCTGCAACTATTACGCAACCAGCGGTTTTGGCTGGCAGTGCGACCCCAACCAGCGTAAGCTGTTTCGGGGCAGCCAACGGCTCCATAGCCTTGAGTGTGAGCGGCGGCACTACCGCGTATTCTTACAACTGGGGCGGCGGTGTTGTTACCCAAAACCGTACGTCATTAGCACCAGGAACATATACGGTAACTATTACAGATGCAAGTGCTTGCACTGCAACTGCTTCGGCAACTATTACACAGCCCACGGCAGCTTTGAGTGGCTCTTTGGCATCCACCAATGTCCTATGCAACAGCGCTAGCACAGGTACTGCTACCCTAACGGTAACTGGTGGCACCTCGCCATACACGTACAACTGGGGCGGAGGTATCACCACGCAAAACCGTACCGGTTTGGCCGCTGGTACTTATACCGTAACTATAACCGATAGCCGTGCTTGCACTGCAACCGCATCAGTAACCATTACGCAACCGGCAGCGGCATTGAGCGGAACATTGGCCTCTACCAATGTGGGTTGCTTTGGCGCCAGCACAGGTACCGCAACCCTAACCGTAAACGGTGGAACCTCTCTATACACCTATAACTGGGGTGGAGGTATCACTACGCAAAACCGCAC
>JAIXOI010000009.1 GCA_027486795.1 Sphingobacteriales bacterium
ACGGATTATGTTTGGAGCAACACTGCAACTACCGCGACTACGAATGTTACTGCAGCTGGTATATACTCTGTAACTGGCACCGATGCCAATGGTTGTGTAAATACGGATACGGTTGAACTATTCGTGCCTGCCTTGCCAACTGGCAATGCTGGTGCCGATGATGAAATTTGTGTTGGTGGCTCTGCTCAATTGGTAGCTACTGGCGGTGTGGGTTATGTATGGAGCACCACGGATAATACGGCTGCAATAAATGTTAGTCCAATTGCTACAACTGACTATACTTTGTCTACTACCGACCAATTTGGTTGTGTTGGCGAAGATACGGTTACAGTGTTGGTTAATGACCTACCAGTCATCACTTTGGGCATTACTGATACTTTCTGCGTAAGAGAATCGAATGTAACCTTGGTAGCCACCCCAGCAGGGGGTACATTTAGTGGCCCTGGTGTTACTACAGGTATATTTAACGCAACTTTGGTAGGTGTTGGTACCTATACCATTGATTATGATTATACTGATGGTAATGGTTGCAGCAACAGTGCAAGCACACAAGTATATGTTGATGGTGCCCCCGGTTGTTACCCTAACGGAATTGGTAATGTTGCTGGTATCGAAATAGGAAGTGTTTATCCAAACCCGTTCCACGATGCAGTAACTATTGAGTTTGTTTCAACTAGCAACGACCCCGTTTCTATTCGTATGTACGATTTGCTAGGACAACAGATTTATGAAGCCGAACTGAGCGTAACTTATGGTTTAAATACTTATACTATTGATACGGAGCGCACCTTGGCCGAGGGTTTCTATGTAATAGAACTTCGCAAAGGCGAACAGTCTTACAATCAGAAATTATTGCGTGTGCGATAAGTGCCGTAAACCGTTTGGCTTATCTGCAAACAAAGAGGCGATGTAGCAGTTACATCGCCTCATTTGTTTGAGAAGAGTGGTTTAACATGGCGAATGCGTTACCTGTAAAGTCAATAGCAACTAACGAACCTGAGATAAAGCGCGTATTTTTGAATCCAAATTTAAATTATGGTATTGCTGCCTGTAGAAGTTGCAACTTTAAATGGCAAACTGAGTAAAAGTATATTAAGAAGATTTTTGGCCTCTGGGAAAAGGCGATGATAAGGTGGTGGCATTTAAGTCTCCACCTTTCATTTTTATACCTACTTTGTAAAGTTAAACGGTGATTAGGCCATTAGTAAATTACCTTTATTACTTTTAAAACTACCAATACCATTAACAAGACTCCTTGAATAAGAAATAGCACTTTTGAGGTAAAATAGGCCCCTTTAGCCGATTTTTGTGATGGTTGGCTTGCGAAGGCATACATGTTGCCGAATATTAAGCTAACCAACCCTGTAACCATAATAATGCCCGAGCCGTTAAAAACGGCCCTAACCAAATAGGCCGATAATGTATCGATCGGAAATAGCGCTGAAAAGAGCAAAGCGTTTGTGAAGGCTAGTACCAAGCTATACCTTTCGAAACGCAATGCCCCACCCTCAATATTACACTCATTAGCTATCATATAGCTTAGCCCAGATGTGAGATTTTTTCAACCCTACGTTGGTGGCGCCCGCCTTCAAAGGGGGTGTCTAAAAAGGTAAGCGTCATTTCTTGCGCCAGCTCATTGCTTACAAACCTTGCTGGTAAGCAAATAACGTTGGCATCGTTGTGCTGGCGGGTTAAGCTTGCTATTTCGTTGTTCCATGATAGTGCTGCACGCACCCCTGGATATTTGTTGGCTGTCATACACACGCCTTGACCGCTACCGCATATCACTATGCCGAAATCGAGCTTGTTTTCCTGCACCTCTGCAGCTAAAGGGTGTACAAAGTCGGGATAGTCCACTGAATCGGCTGTGTAGGTGCCAAAATTCTTCACACTAAATCCCTTTCCCTTTAACATAGCCAGGATGGATTCTTTAAGTTCAAAACCTGCATGGTCAGAGCCAATTCCTAAACGTAGTGAAAGTTCCATATCGATTTATGATTTACGAAGTACGATTTACGAATGTCATTATAGTTGGTCAACAATTCAAGTTAACCATTTTCAAATTTGCACATTAGCACATTTCCGAATTAGCTTTCTTCATCTGCCTCCATATTACGCACTACTCGTGCCGAAATAAAGATACTTAACTCGTATAGGATAAACACGGGTATAAACACCATTACCTGTGAACCAACGTCGGCAGGGGTAATTATAGCCGATATGATAAGCAATATTACAATGGCATGCCTTCGATAGTTTCGCATTAAATCAGGAGTAACTAGGCCAAGTTTGGTAAGGAAGTAAACGGCTATGGGTAACTCGAAAATAATACCCGATAACAACGTGAACATGGTTAGGAAAGAGATATAACTTTCGAGGCTGAAGAAGTT
The DNA here is from genome assembly GCA_027486795.1 of Sphingobacteriales bacterium. GTDB lineage: Bacteria > Bacteroidota > Bacteroidia > Chitinophagales > CAIOSU01 > CAIOSU01. Next base: position 2,391 of record JAIXOI010000009.1, read on the forward strand.
TTCTACTTGGCTACTTACTTGATAAGTTGCAAAAAAGTTGACCGAAAAAGGGGTCATAATATAATAACCAAAAAGCACGCCTAGGGTAAAAAGCATAGAAATGAAGAAGATTATACCTTGGGTATACTTCACTTCCTTGCGATGCAGCCCTGGTTTAATAAAACTCCAAATTTCCCAAAAAATATACGGAAACGATAAAATGAAACCTAACACCCCGGCTACTTGCATGTGCATGGTAAACTGGCCCGACATATCGGTATTGATAATCTTGAAAGGTGCTTCGAATTTTAAGCACATGCTTTCGCCTAACCCAAGGTTATGCGATAGCCAGCATAAGCCGGAATAGGTCGGAAAATCGTTTTGGGTGGGGGCAAAAATAATGTCGTTGAAAATAAAGTCTTTGGCTGTAAAAGCAGCTATCGCGCATATTAAAAATACCACAACCGAGCGCACCAAGTGTTTACGCAGGGCATCCAGATGGTCAATAAAGCTCATCTCCGCGCTTTCGCGGTCTTCCATTGCGTCTACATCCACTTGGTCGAGGGGCATTGCTTATAGGTTTGTTATTTGCCTTCTAAAATTTTGAATACCTCATCCAATTTAGGAGAAAGCACTATTTCCGTACGGCGATTTTTGGCACGGCCATCTTTATCTTTATTGCTAGCCACAGGCATATACTCTCCATGCCCTGCTGGTATTACAGCAGTAGGGCTTATACCGGCGCTTATCAAAATGCGGGTGATAGAAGTTGCCCTCAAAACGCTCAAATCCCAGTTGTCTTTAATGGCACCGCTATTCATCGGTATCGAATCTGTATGACCTTCAACCATAATGTCAATATCGGGTTGGTTTTTTAGGGCACCTGCTAGTTTGGTCAAGGCATCTTTACCTTTGGGATCAACTACAGTGCTACCCGATTTAAACAATAGTTGCTCGGCAACGGACACATAAATTTTACCATTCCTGATTTCAACCGTTAAGTCATCTTTATTAAAATTCAAAAGTGCAGCTTCGATACTCTTTTTTAAATTATTAATGGCAGCATCTTTGGCAGCCAACATACCTTCAAGCTCCTGTAATCGCTGTTCGCGTTTTTTTAGCTCAGCTTCCTTGTCAGTAAGCAATCGTTGTTTTTCGTCGAGTTGTTTCAGTAAAGTTTGGTTTTGCTGTATTAGTGCGGTTAGCTCTTTTTTGCTTTGTGAGCCAAGCTCTTCATACATTTTGTTCAGGTCGTTATACTTTTGGCTAAGGCTGCGCACATCGTTATAACAATCAGTGGTGTCTTGCTTTAGCGCATATACTTCGTCCCTTAGGTTCTTATTGGTGGCCTCAAGTCCAGCGTTTTCTTTTACTTGTTCGTCAAGTTTTTGCAACAAGGCTTGGTTTTCCATTTTCATATCGTTCTTTAAAGCATCCAATTGCTTGAATTTTTTTGAAGAAACACACGAGGTGAAAAACACGAATGGCAACATCAGTATCACAAGATTCCGTAACATAGTATCAGTTTTTTTTGATTTATTGCAATTGCAAAGGTAAGGTTTTGATAAATAGAGTAGGAGGTAAGTAATGCTAATAAATAAATGATAAAAACTACCATTGCCATTTTAGAATGGGTAACCGATAGCCAAATTGAAGGTTAAATTGTCTTTTCGCCATTGCCTATCGCTGATATCGAAGTTGCGGATAACCCAATTGTTTTTTAACGGAGAACCAGGGTCGTGAAGCGGCAAGCCAACATCGAAGCGCAATACGAAGTATGAAAAATCGAAACGCAAGCCAAAACCAGTACCCAAGGCAAATTCTTTATAAAACCTGTTGATTTCGAAGTTGGCGCCAGGCCTAAGCGTATCGCCTTTTAGGGTCCATATATTTCCGCCATCTAAAAACACGGCACCTTTTATAAAACGGTAAACATCGAATCTTAGCTCAAGGTTGGCTTCAAATTTAATATCACCTGTTTGGTCGAAGAAAATGTTGGGGTTGGTTATTTCTAAATCGGAGCCTTCCAATACAAACGAACCAGGCCCCAGCGACCTTACCCGCCATGCCCTGATACCGGTACTACCACCTGAGAAGTATTGTTTAATATAAGGCAATGCTGCCGAGTTGCCGAAAGGCACCCCAATACCTCCAAAAAAACGCGATACCAATTGAGCTTTACGCCCTAGGTTGGTATAGTTGCGCATATCCCCATCTACTTGAAAAAACTGGGCGTAGGGAATATTGAAAAGTGTATATGGCTTGGGCTTGTCTTTATTAATATTGGCTAATGAATATATGCCGTGTACAAAGTTGCCTGCCATTTCGGCCTTACCCAAGAAAAACCATTGAGTGGCTTTGTATTTATTGAATTTACTGCTCCAGTTGAAATTATAGTTCATGCCTATAATTAACTGCTCAGAGAAGCTGGTGCGAAGCGTTTGACTTCGGTTTAATATTTCGCTGAATTCTACGCTTCTATTCAATACTCTTACTAAGCTAATTGATATGGGATCAAATCGGTGCCTTATGCGGTCTGATTGTCGCCAATCGTATCCTAACGAAACATTTGTGGTAGTGACCGTATAGTAGTTGATGCGTCGTAAAAAGCTGTTGCGCAACGTTATTATTGTTTTGGGCCGCGTACTTTTATCCAACTTTACCAATTGGAACGGTATCATAAACTTGTTAAAATATAAATCAACGCTGGTGCGTATGTCAACAGTATTAAAGAAATTTCTACCCCGATCAAAGTTAGTTTCAAAACCTGTTGTTACACTTATTTCCAGTAACTCAGCCCCTTTAAATATGTTTTTGTTTCGGTATGAAAAAGTACCTGATATACCTAAAAGAAACGTTGTGTTGTTGTTTGCACTGGCTTCAACACCCCATTCTTGTTTTTTTGAAGGGGTAAGAGTTATAATGCAGTCGAGGTATTTCTTACCTGTTGAATCGGTAGCAAGTGAAGGGACAAATTTGATATTGATGAAACGGAAGGTACCTAAGTCGGCCAAATGGTTTAGGGTGGCATTATAATTCACTCTGCTATATTTTTCGCCCCGCTCAAAGTGGATGGCTCCAATCAAAATGTTAGTTCTGTACTTAAGTTCTTCGTATACAAAATGGTATTCAGCTACATTAAAAGTATCCAGTTCAACTTCACTTTTGAATTGCTCAATGGAGTAGTCGGTGTGCACAAAAACATTGTTAATGTAGTATACTTCGTGCTGTGTGCTATCACTCGGCGGGTTTATCTTTATGGCAACATTTACCAGTTTAGTGCTATTGTTGCTATCAAGGTCAAACGATACATATTCTCTGTTCAGATAGAAATACCCCTCGTCTTGTAAATCCTTCGCTATCCTTTCGCGTTCATCTTTAAGCACTGAAACCTGGAAAGGCTGGCAAGGTGCAAGCACGGTTTCTTTTCTCTTATCTTGCAATAGTTTATCTATCGGGTTGTTGGGTGCAGGAAATTTAACATTGTTTATTCGGAACACATCGCCCAAATCAACCAAATATACAACCGTAGCTTTTCTGCGCTTAATGGCAGTTCGGAAATCTACTTTAGCATAAAAATACCCATTGTTTACAAGGTAGTTTTGCATCAATATTGCCGATTTGGTAGCGTACGTAGAGTCGTAAATTACTGGAGCTTCCCCAATTTTCTCCTTCATCCAAAAGCGGAACTTATTTTGCTTGTGTCTGCCAGCTACATTGTAAAACCAGAGTTTGGTTTGTGCAAGTCCTAGGAATTTTTGGTTGGGTTGTAGTTGGCTAATTTCTTTAAGCTCTGATGCCAGTGCCTTTGGGCTCGATTCCGGAACTTCGTCGGTGTACATAATTTTGTTGCCCTTGAACAAATCATCACCTTCGCGCAAAAAGCGAGTATTGGCGCAGCCCGATAAATATACCATGCTTGCACAAACCAAAAAGATGTAGGATATTGTCCGCAAAACGGCCATAATGCTGTCGAAAGCGCAAATTAAGTTTATACAATCTTTACAGCGAAATAAATTCCGCTCTGAATATCAACAGTATATAGCCGAAGGTGCTAAAATAGTACCAGAACTAATACAGGCAGGTGCTAAGATAGCACAACTTTATGCCCTGCCCGAATGGATAACCCAAAATTCATTGTTATTGAAGCAGCACCATTTAGTTGCCGAAACAATTAATACAAACGAACTGGCTAAAATTTCGGCTTTGGCCGCGCCCAACCAAGTGCTAGCTGTTATAGCCATACCCCAATATGAGACCAACATTGCTCCCGAAGGTTTAAGCATAGCACTCGATGCCATTCGCGACCCGGGCAACCTTGGGACCTTAGTGCGCACTGCCGACTGGTTCGGTGTAAAACGTGTGTATTGCTCAACTGATTGTGTTGATCTCTATAATCCCAAAACCGTTCAAAGTACTATGGGTTCTATAGCAAGGGTTGAAGTGGTTTATACCAACTTGGAAGAGCTGTTTGGTGCCCATCCTAGAGTACCAGTTTTTGCTGCCGATATGCAGGGCAAAAGCCTGTATGAAACGAAGATGCCTGACAATGGTATCTTATTAATCGGAAGTGAGTCGCATGGGGTAAGCCCAATATTGTTATCGCTTAGCCAACCGATAACCATTCCTCGTTTTGGTGATGCCGAATCATTGAACGCCGCCATTGCGGCTAGCATTGTTTTAGCCTGGTGGAGAGGAAACCCTTAATTATAATCTCGCGGTTCTATCCCTCAGCACATGGTCAGCTAATACTAGTGCAGCCATTGCCTCCACTATTGGCACGGCGCGGGGCACTACGCATGGGTCGTGGCGGCCTTTACCTTGTATCGTGGCTGTATCTCCTTGCTCGTCAACTGTTTCTTGGGTTCGCATTATGGTAGCCACGGGTTTAAATGCCACGCGGAAGTAAATATCCATACCATTACTTATGCCGCCTTGTATACCACCTGAGTGGTTGGTAGTGGTGCGTATATGGCCATCTTGGTTTTCAAATTTATCGTTATGCTCTGAGCCTTTTAGCCTCACGCCATCAAATCCAGAGCCATACTCAAAGCCCTTGGTGGCATTTATGCTCATCATAGCTTTAGCTAAGTCGGCATGTAGTTTGTCGAAAACTGGTTCGCCCAAACCCACTGGTGTGCCGCTTATCACGCAACTGACTACACCGCCTAAGGTATCGCCTGCTTTACGCACATCTTCAATGGCATCTATCATCAAAAGTGCGGTATTGGGATGCGGGCAACGCACAATGTTAGTCTCGGCAACGGAGAGGTCAAGATCTTGATAAGGTATGGTAAGGTCGATAGGTCCAACCGTTGATACATACCCTTGAACCGTTATGCCTAAGGTTGCTAAAAACTGCTTGGCAATGGCACCCGATGCAACGCGTGCAGCGGTTTCGCGGGCGCTGCTTCGGCCACCGCCGCGGTAGTCGCGTAGACCATACTTTTCTTGGTATGTAAAGTCTGCATGTGAGGGGCGAAACTTATCTTTAATGTGGCTGTAATCTTTGCTGCGGGCATCTTCGTTGCGCACCAGCAAGGTAATAGGAGTGCCTACGGTTTTACCCTCGAATATACCTGAAAGGACCTCAATTCGGTCTGCCTCCTGTCGCTGGGTGGTGATGTTGCTTTGGCCCGGCCTACGACGGTCCATCTCCTGCTGCACTAGCTCTATGTCAATTGTTAAACCCGAAGGACATCCATCAATTACCACGCCTACCGCTTCGCCATGCGATTCGCCGAAGGTTGTGATGCGGAATATATTGCCAAATGAGTTGCCAGCCATTCGTGTAATTTAAAATTGAAAATTCAAGATTTAAAATTGTCGTTCGTAAATCGCGCTTCGAAAATTATCTTCAGTGCTAATGTACCAATGAAAATTTGGAAATTGGATAATTTGAAGATTTGAAAATGAAGAAGGCATCATATTTGCCGGTAGCAATAAGGAGGTCTTGCGTCTTGTGTCTTACGTCTTGTGTCTAAAGTCTTTTGTAACTTAACGCTCAAATACTACCTTATGTTGATGCGCGCTTTTGTATTCGCTTTATTAGCTGGATTGCTGGTTTTGGGTGGCTGCGCTACTTTTAAAGAATTGGCAAACTTTGCGAAGTGCAAGTTCCGGTATACCAGCATTACCAAAACCCAACTGGCAGGGGTTGATGTAACCAAAGTAATGAATTACAAAGACCTAAATTTTACTGATGCAGCCAAGGTAGCGGCTAATGTAGTACAGGGTAAGCTGCCCCTCAATTTTACCATCAACCTGCAAGTAACCAACCCGCATACCGAGTTAGCAGCATTGAATAAGCTTGATTGGATTGCCTTTATTGATAATAAACAATTGGTAAGTGGTGTGCTTAACCAGCGCGTAGAAATAGGCGCAGGGCAAACCACCAATCTGCCATTGACGGTAGTAGCTGATTTGGTGCAAACTTTTAAAGGCGAATCGAAAGATAAGTTGCCTACTTACGCCTTTGGCCTAGCTGATAAGGATGGAAAACCTACTCGTGTTGGGATGAAGGTGAAGCCCACTATTATGGTGGGTGGCATGTCGTTTGCATACCCAGGGTGGATTACCCTAAGTCAAGATTTTAAAACTGAATGATGGTTTGTTAGTTGATTTGTTATTTGTTGATTGGTAAAAAGGTTATCCAATCAACAAATAAACCAATTAACCAGTATACCAATCAACCAATAACCAAACAATGAGAATCCTAATAAAAGACATCCATACCATTGTTCAAGTAGAGGAAGATGTGCTTCGTACAACTGCCGTAAAGGGTAGCGATATGAAGTATCTGCCCCGCTTGGAAAAGGCTTGGTTGTTGGTGAACGATGATATTATTGAGGATTTTGGCCCTATGAGCACTTATCCTGACAACGGTAATATTGTTATCAGTGCCGAAGGGAAATGGTTGTTCCCGAGTTGGTGCGATTCGCATACGCATTTGGTATATGCTGGTAGCCGAGAGAAAGATTTTATAGCGCGAAGCCAAGGTAAAAGTTATGAAGAAATCGCAGCCGAGGGTGGGGGTATCCTTAACTCAGCAATGCGATTGAATGATACTAGTGAGGAGGAGTTGATTAAGCAATCGTTGCCACGATTGAAAGAAATAATGATGCAGGGAACAGGTGCTGTTGAGATAAAAAGTGGATATGGACTGAGCCTTGAGGGCGAATTGAAAATGCTTCGGGTGATAAAAAAACTGAAGCGAATGACACCCATGGCAGTTAAGGCTACTTTTTTAGGTGCCCACGCTATACCCAGAGAGTATAAAGAGAATAGACAAGGATATATTGATTTGATTACTGGTAGGATGTTACCTGCAATTGCCGAAGAGAAGCTGGCCGATTATATTGACGTGTTTTGCGACCAAGGTTTTTTCACCGTTGAAGAAACCGATACAATCTTAAAAGCAGGTGCGAAATATGGCCTAAAACCAAAAATACACGCCAATGAATTGGCCATTAGTGGTGGCGTGCAAGTTGGAGTTAAGAACAATGCCGTAAGTGTGGACCATCTGGAGCAAATTGGCACTGACGAGATAATTACATTGCTCGGCAGCAATACCATGCCTACAGCATTGCCAGGCACTTCATTCTTTTTGGGTATTGATTATGCGCCTGCTAGGCAAATGATTAATGCAGGCCTGCCTTTGTGCTTGGCCAGCGATTTCAATCCTGGTAGTACCCCATCGGGGCGGATGGCTTTTGTGCTTACGTTGGCTTGCCTTAAAATGGGCATGTTGCCCGAAGAAGCAATTAACGCAGTTACTATAAACGGAGCTGTTGCCATGGAGCTACTTGCCAACTATGGTACCATTGCCCGCGGCAAAAAGGCGAACTTCTTCCTTACCAAACCCTTATCATCGATCGCCATGCTGCCTTACTATTATGGAAGCGATTTGATAGATACTGTGTTTGTAAACGGGCAGGTGCAGAATGAGTAATTAGTCCATGGTCGATAGTCGACGGTACACAGTTAACCAATAACCAATACACCAATCACCATTTACCGCTTAGGGCACTTTTTGCAAGGCTCTTTGCCTTTCTTTTTGTACTTCTCACAGCAGTTTTTCTTCTCGCAAACAAATAGGCAATGAGCCGCCTGCACCTGCTTGGGTTCAGGAACGCCATCTATTAAACGGGTGCGCTGCAAAGTTTTGTTCATGTGGAAAAAATGTGTGTAAATCGGAAGCTAAAATAACTCTTGTTTAGACACAATCCAAATAACTTTGAGTTCCAATTTAGTATTCACCTGTTTAGGTGACGGATTGAAACTAGCAAGGGAAGGCCTACATTTTTTTGCACACAATGCACATTTTTTATGTTAGGAAGTATAGCTGCTTTTTTTTGGTGAGTGTGTTTATGAAGTGTAATTTGATTTCAATTTCCAAGCATAATACCGGAATCATTAATCCTTTTTAACTGTTGAAAATTAGTTAGCCATGTTCAAAGAAGCCGACACAATAGTGGGTTCTACCACAGAAACAACATCACCCATGAAAACTAATACCAAGGGATTGAAGACTTATACTTACGAAGAGGCTCTTATAGCCAGTATTAAGTACTTCAAAGGCGATGAACTGGCTGCTAGTGTTTGGATTAATAAGTACGCACTCAAGGACTCTTTCGGCAACATTTACGAAAAAACGCCAGATGATATGCACTGGCGTATGGCTCGTGAGGTAGCTCGCATGGAGGCCCGCTATCCAAATCCTTACACCGCCGATGAAATTTATGAGGTGTTTAAGGACTTTAAATATATAGTGCCACAAGGTGGCCCTATGACTGGTATCGGCAACAACTTTCAAGTGGCTTCATTGAGCAACTGCTTTGTAATTGGTAATTACGATAATGCCGACAGCTACGGCAACGTAATGAAAACTGACGAAGAGCAAGTGCAATTGATGAAACGCCGCGGTGGGGTAGGCCACGACCTTTCGCACATCCGCCCATCTGGCAGCCCTGTAATGAATAGTGCCCTTACCAGCACCGGCGTAGTACCGTTTATGGAGCGGTTTAGTAACAGTACCCGAGAAGTGGCACAAGATGGTCGTCGTGGTGCTCTTATGTTGTCCATTTCTGTTAAGCACCCCGATGCTGAGAAATTTATTGATGCAAAACTAGACGGTACGAAAGTAACGGGTGCCAATGTATCGGTGAAAATTGACGACGAATTTATGCGTGCCGTGAAAACAGGCAATGCTTATACACAACAGTTCCCGGTTATTAGCGAGCAACCTCGCATAAAAACCGAAATTGATGCTAAAGCTCTTTGGAATAAAATTATCCATAATGCTTGGAAAGCTGCCGAGCCAGGAATTTTGTTTTGGGATACCATAATTAATGAGTCTATTCCTGATTGCTATGCCGATTTGGGTTTCCGGACAGTGAGCACTAACCCTTGTGGCGAAATTCCGCTTTGTCCTTACGATAGCTGCCGCTTGTTGGCCATCAACTTATATAATTACGTTCAGAATCCATTTACACCTGAAGCCACGTTTGATTTTGAGGCCTTTAAAAAGCACACTCAAATGGGCCAACGTATTATGGATGATATTGTGGATTTGGAGTTGGAGAAAGTGGATGCCATCATCAAAAAAATAGAAAACGATCCTGAGCCGTTTGAGTTAAAGCGTACCGAGTTTGAGCTTTGGCACAAAATACGCAAGAAGTGTATCGAAGGCCGCCGCACTGGTGTTGGTATTACTGCTGAAGGCGATATGATGGCTGCTTTAGGCATCCGTTATGGTTCTGAAGAGAGTGTAGTATTTGCTACCGAGGTACAAAAGACTTTAGCCTTAGAGGCATATCGCAGCAGCGTGGAAATGGCTCGCGATCGCGGCAAATTCCCGATTTTTGATAGCGAGCGCGAAAAAAACAACCCGTTTATTGCCCGCATAAAAGAGGCCGACCCAGCTTTGTATAACGATATGGTGCAGTATGGCCGTAGAAACATTGCCTTGCTTACTATTGCCCCAACTGGCACTACCAGCTTAATGACCCAAACTACCAGTGGTGTTGAGCCTGCCTTTATGGTAAGCTACAAGCGCCGCCGCAAAGTAAACCCTAACGACCAAAAAAGCCGAGTGGATTTTGTTGATGGCGTAGGTGATAGCTGGGAAGAGTACCATGTGTTCCACCATAAGTTTACCACTTGGCTAGAAACCCAAGGCTACCAGCCTGAGGAAGTAGCTACTTGGGATACCGAAAAGCTGAATGAAATTATTGCTACCTCACCATACCATAACGCTACGGCCAACGACGTAGATTGGGTAATGAAAGTGAAATTGCAAGGTGCAATCCAAAAATGGGTCGATCACTCAATAAGTGTTACCGTTAATATTCCTAACGAAACGCCTGAAGAGATGGTAAGCCAAATATACATGACCGGATGGGAAAGTGGCTGCAAGGGCATTACCGTTTACCGCGATGGCTCACGAAGCGGCGTATTGATAGCCGACGATAGCAAGGAAAAGAAGGAGAAAAAGGAAGTATCGGAAAAGGGAAACAATGAGTTTGTTGAAACCGTTGCCCCAGTGCGCCCGCATGCCTTGGAAGCTGAGTTTATTCGCTTTAACAACAACAACGAGAAATGGATTGCGGTAGTGGGCTTGTACAAAGGCCGCCCGTACGAAATCTTTACTGGTCGTGCCGAGGATTCTTTCCTTACACCAAGCTATGTAAACAAAGGGTGGGTGCTGCGCAACAAGGATGAAGACGGAAAGTCTCGCTACGATTTCCAGTTTCAAGACCGCGATGGCTACAAAGTAACCATTGAAGGCCTAAGCCGCTCGTTTACCAAAGAGTATTGGAACTATGCCAAGCTGATATCAGGTGTGTTGCGCCACGGTATGCCAATACAATATGCCGTAGATATTGTGGAAAACCTGCATTTGGAAGGTAACGACTTGAACACTTGGAAAGCTGGTGTAGCCCGAGCGCTAAAGAAATTTATACCTAACGGTACCTTGCCCACCGAGCGCCAATGCCCTAACTGCAGCGAGAACAGCTTGGTATATGAAGAAGGCTGCCTAAACTGCAAAAGCTGCGGACATAGCAAGTGCGGCTGATAAAAACTGAATAGTCAATAACTGAGTTTTGAATTGCAACGCCCTCCCCGCCAGGAGGGCGTTGTTTTTGTTAAAACTTCAACTCCTTCAGGGGTATCAAGTGCTCAATTTTTAACTTGCCCTTATCGTCCACTATGCGCAGTTGCACTTCGGTGTCTTTACCTTTCCAGTTAATATCAATTAATCCAAAATTAGGTTTCATGTAAGCACCTTTAATGCGGTATTTGTTTTCGCCAGCGCATGAGTGGCCGTGGGTCATACCACTACTGGTAAGGTCATATAGGTTATATTGACCAGGGATAACCATTTTAGATAGCTCGGCATAGTGCAAGTCGCCACTAATAAAAAACACACCCTCGGCTTTGGTCTTTTTTATCAAGTCTATAAACCTTTGGCGCTCGTGTGGTAGGTTGGCCCAGGCTTCCCAGCCGTTAAAATCAACCAAAAACTGGGTGCTGGTGCATACCAAGCGTATCTCGGCAGGTTCCATTAGGGTTTTCTCCAGCCATTTCCATTGCTCAGCACCCAGCATGGTTTTGCTTTTATCTTCGCAAGGGCCATACTCTCCGTAGCAATCTTCATCGGTAGTTGTGCGGCAAAGCGGGTCGCGGAAGGTGCGGTTGTCCAACAAGATAAACTGTACCCGCTTACCAGTCTCTCCCATGATTACGCTATGGTATATGCCCTCATGTTTCCAGCGGTCGCTATCTTTCGGCTCTTTAAAAAATTCCAAAAAAAGGTTTTTCGATTCTACTTTCTTAGGGTACTCTTTGCCACCATCGTTTATGCCATAGTCATGGTCGTCCCATACGGCTAAGGTTTTGGTATGGGCCAAAAACTTTTGCAACGGCTCTTTACCAAAAAGCATTTCATACTTTTGGCGCAGCAAGGTCATATCCTCGGTATCGCCGTAAAGGTTATCGCCCAAGAAAACGAAAACATCGGGCTTAAAAGAATCGACGGTATACCAAACCTCTTGGGGATTATTTTGGCTAATGCATGAGCCAAAAGCGATACGGCTAATGTTTTGGGCAGTTAGTGTGCTAGCTGCAAGCAGGCAGTAGCACAGCGAAATGAGTATAGTTTTCATACAAACTTGGTTAGTAGTGCGAAAGCTAAATATTCCTTTGTTTAAATTAGCATTACTCAATGTTAAGTAATTGTTGCTGGCAAGCTATAACTGCTATAACTTTTGACTTAACATTTGTTTCACCATGTTCTTGTTCAATATTGCCGAAGCGGTGATAACACCACCGAACAATGCCCCACCGATACCTGCCGTCACAATATCTTGCCCAGTAAGGTACAAGCCTTTAATTGGGGTTTGCGGGCGTAGCGCACGGTTGGCAAAGCGGGCCGGTGTATGGTCAATGCCATAAATCTCGCCGTTTTGGTAGTTGATGAAGTGCTTCGTGGTAAGCGGCGTCGAAAGCTCGTAATAGTCAACCTTGCCTTGGGTTTGCGGCACGTACTTATACAGGTATTCCAACAAGCGCTGCGAGAGTTTTTCTTTATACGCCTCATATTCCTCGCCACGGTGTTTCCAGCGGGTACCATCCCACTCCTTAAATCGCTCGTAAGGGGCAATAGTAATAATCTCGATGGTAGTGCGCCCTGGGAAACGATTGGTGAAGTCAGGGTCTTTAGCCCCAGGGAACGAGATGTAAACCACAGGGAATGGCTCGTTTTCATCAGCTAGAAAGCGGGCTATGTTCTCATCGTGATTGTAGTTGGCCGGGTAAATCCAAAGGTTGGGTTTTTGTATGCCTAGTTCCTCCGCAGTATGCTTTAAACCAATATACAAGCTTAAGTGGGCCGAGCTGGGGATAAAATCGCCGGAAACCTGCTTCAATCCAGCCTTTTGGCTGGCGGCTGTAGATAGCAGGTGGTTGTACGTATTCATAATACCCGCACTGCTTATTACCATCGGGGCCTCTATAACCACATCGTCGGCCATGCGCACGCCTGTGGCCTTGCCATCGGTTACCAAAATTTCCTTCACATCAGCATTGGTATAGATAGCTCCGCCAGCGTTGAGTATAATAGGTGCAATAGTATCGAATATGCGGGAAGAGCCGCCCACGGGGTAACTACCCCCGCGGAAGTAATGCTTAGCTACCATAGCGTGCATCGCAAAACTGCTCTGCGCTGGTGGTAGGCCATAGTCGCCATATTGGCCAGTGAGCACACCTATAAGCTTTTCGTTTTTGGTAATGCCTTCCAGCACTTGGCGGGTAGTTTGGCTGGCTATTTTATTCATGCTACGGCGCATAAACCGGCCAAACAAGAAGCTTATCGGCTTAGGCACCGCGCGCTCTGCAAAAAAGCCGCCCGATGCTTTTGCCACATCAAAAGTCAATTGCACATAATCGTCAATGGCCTGTTGGTCGGCCCTATCGGGAAAGTACTTTTTTAGTTGGTTTTTAAACTCCTCGATACCACTGCGAAAATCGAATACTTCGTCGCCAAAGATAATCTTATCGTATACTTCCCCCATATCGGCCCATTCCAATTGACCATTGCTGAGGTACTTAAATACTTGCGCCAGCACCGAAGAAGGCTTGTGTACTTCGCCTATGTAGTGTATGCCCACGTCCCATTCGTAATCTTTACGCTTAAACATGTGCGTAAACCCGCCTGGTGTGTAGTGTCTTTCCAGTATTAATACTTTGCGACCTTCTTTAGCCAACAAGGCCCCTGCTGCAAGACCACTAATACCCGAGCCGACAATTATTACGTCATATTTACCTTCAACAGGCGATTGCTTGTAGCTGCTAGTAAGTTTCATAGTGATTCTAAAAATAGGAATTAGTTGCTAGTAAATGGCTATAATTCAGGGTCAACTTTCCAGCTAAATAGCCATCCTCAAAATTTTGACAAAACGCGAATTCGGTTAACTATGCTCTTGATGGAGATAAAACAATCCTGGAGTGGATAACGCCCTGATAAAATAAACTTAACCTTAATGTAATTTTAACAAGTAAAAGCATTCTGGTTAACCCAGATTTTTCAATTGTTGGTTATCTTTATCCATCGTAAAAAAATGGTATGAAAAAGGTAAGTTTTCTCATTGCAATTTTATTGATTCAGTTTTGTGCATTGGCTGGTACTGGTGGCAATACGCGTAAAGTGCTGATAATTACCTTGTCGGGAACCCGGCCTGATGCGCTAGTTGCTGCTAATACCCCCAACATTGACGCGCTGATATCTGGCGGCTTTTATACCTATGACTCTTGGAGTCAAGAACGTACGGTAGATGGTCCAGCAATATCGAGCATCTTTACGGGTGTTTACAGTCCTAAACACGGCGTAACTAATAATAGTTATGTGGGAAGTGATTTCAATACGTATCCGTATTTTAACACTCTGGCCAAACAGGTGAATAACAGTTTCAAGTGTGTGCAATATGTTGAATTTTGGCCCGCTAGCGACAATGTAAGTAACGACGGTTGGGACCAAAAGCTAAAAGGCAATAATGCAGGGGGCGATGGCATTACGCTTATTCAAGACGCGAATACCGATGTATTAGCATTGCAATTTGATGCTATCGACTTAGAGGGTCACACCTCTGGTTTTGACCCAAATAACCAAGCTTACTTAGATGTGATTGAAGGTGTTGACCAGCAGATAGGTAATATTATTAACGCCATGCGCAACCGCCCCAATTATGCCCAGGAAGATTGGCTGGTATTAGTAGTATCTCCGTATGCAGGTGACGGCACTAGCCACGGCGGCAGCACTTATGAAGAGCGCCGTGTGTTCTGGATCGGATTTTCTGATAGGGGCACACCACAAAGAGCCTCCGGTCCACAAAATGGCTCGTTTACTAACCCAGTCGACCCAGGCACTTATGACTTGTCGGCTTCGGTAAACTTGGTTACCCAACGTCAATCGCCGGTACTGGTTGATATTGGTACCACCGCACTGCACCACTTGATATATGATAGCGGCATAGTGCCGGAAAACAACGCTGCTTGGGACTTGGACGGTAAGAGCTGGCTGTGCGCCATGGGCCTTTGCGACCCGCCGATAACAGCGACAATAAATGCTATTGGCAGCACTAATTTTTGCCAAGGCGATAGCGTTCAGCTCAATGCCAATGTTGATACCAGCTACAGCTACCAATGGTACCGCAATGGCGTTCTCCTTCCTGGGGCAACAAACGATGTATATTTCGCAAAGCAAACTGGCCTTTTTACGGCAAGAGTTTACACGGCCACACAGGGCGACACCTCTGTGGGCATTCAAGTTACAGTAAACCCATCGCCTACGGTGGTAGCTACCGTCTCGCCCAACGATTCGGTTTGCCAAGGCAACCAAATCAGCCTTGCGGCATCGGGTGCCAATAGCTATGTATGGACAAACGGCGTAAGCTCGGGCGTACCTTTTACCGTAAACAACCCTGGCTTCTACATTGTATCAGGTACCGCGGCAAATGGCTGCGTGGGCTTGGATACCGTGAATATTACAGTAATAGCCAATCCGGCTTCTCAAGCCATTAGTGGTAATACCACCATTACCCCTTTGCAAACCTATTTTTATACCGTTGGCAATATAGCAGGCATCACTTACAACTGGGTAGCTACCGGCGGCAGTATAGCCAACGGCCAGGGTACCAACGCGGTTAACATCACCTGGAACGCTTCTGGCCCATATGGCATTGTACTTACCCAGGCCAATGTAATTGGTTGTTCTTCCACCAGCAATCTTACCATCGTTGGCGGAAACAATGCGTGTACTGTAAGTTACAGCGTAACCCAAAGCACTGCTGCCAACCCGCTCTGTAGTGGTGATACCGTGTTACTGACAGTGCAGGCTAGTGCAGGCGTGAGTTTGCAATGGTACAACAACGGTACGCAGCTATCCACTAACGATTCGCTGGTAGTTACCACCAGCGGCCAGTACCAGGTAAGGCTTGACTCGGCGGGTTGCACCGCACTAAGCAATGCAACCTCCTTAACCTTTCAGCCAGTACCCGCCACCCCGACCATTATTGTAAACGGACAAACGGGCAACTGCAGCGGTGCGCTTCCTATCTTATCAGTAAGTAATACTTACAATACTTATTTATGGAGCACCGGTGCTAACAGCCCTACTTTGGCGTTGACCCAATCAGGTACCTACGGTCTAGAGGTAAGTAATGTCAACGGTTGTAAGGCGTTGGCCGCTCCAGTATCGGTCAATCTTTCCATAGTGCCACAATACGATATTTGTATCGTATCGGTGGACAGTGCGACCAATAAAAATGTGATCGTATGGGAAAAACAAAATACTGCAGGTATCGATAGCTTTTATCTCTACAAAGAAACCAACCAGCTTAACGTGTTCAATAAAATTGGGGCAGTTGGCGTAAATGACTTTAGCACTTTTATCGATCAAAGCTCAAACCCTGCGCAACAAGCTGACCGATATACCATAGCCGTACTAGATACGTGCGGCAATGTATCGTTGCAAAGTACGCCACAGCAAACCATACACCTTACGTCTAACTTGGGTTTGGGAGGGGTTATCAACCTTATATGGAATGCGTACAGCGGCTTTACCTACCCTTCATACAACATTTATCGCTCCAGTGGCGCAGGCGGTCTACAGTTGCTTACTACCATATCAGCCGCATCAACCTCCTTTACCGATACAAACCCACCTGCTGGCTTGGTATATTACCAAGTAGGCATCACCAACCCCAATGGTTGCAGCCCTTCCAAAGCCAACGACTATTCTTCATCGTTGTCCAACTTAATTGAGGTAAACACGGTGGGCGTAGCAGAAATTGAACCGGATCTGGTGAGCATCTATCCTAATCCTGCAACAGATGTAATTACCATTAGCACGCAATCACAAACTGCGGGAATCAGCTATGTACTTATTGACTTGCTAGGTAGGGTTATTTTACAAGAAAACGCCGACAAGCAAGTTGTCCTTGTACCGTTGGCTCAACTTAACCCAGGTATGTATTTGTTGCAAGTGAACGGGCAGGTATACAAGGTTATAAAGGAATAGTGATTGGCCTGAATAGAAAGCCCTCGGTTATACCTTTAAATAACTTGTATCAGCATAGCTAGCATTTTATTGATTATAGCATACATTTTTATTATTCATTATAAATTGATTGCAACCATCTAATAGAAGTGAGTATCTAGGCTAAATCGACAATCAAGACAAAAATTGTCGATAAAACCGATTTGGTTCGCTATATTAGTAGCCTGAAAGGAATTAATTCAATATTGTTATGAAAAATATGCTTCGAGCGTTTGCATTTGCGGTTGTTTTTTTTGCATTCGGCCCCTCAGCCTTTGCGCAGCGCGTAGGTATCAACATCTTAATTCCGGATACTAGTGCCATTTTGCATCTTGAATCGGATAGTTTGGGTTTTTTACCTCCAGTAATGACTACCTTAGACCGCGATGCTATTGCCAACCCAGCTACTGGCCTTATAATTTATAACGCTACTGATAGTGCAGTGCAGTACTTCAATGGTGTTTGTTGGTTGAGCAGTTACCAGGCCAATTGTAACGATTGTTATTTTACCATGACTAGTAGCAGCCAAGCTGACACTATTGACAGGGTAGTATCAGATTCTACGAACTTTTCCCTTACGTTTAGCCAAACAAACGGAAACCCGCAAAATATAGCCTTGGCTGTAGTAGGTACCTTGCCACAGGGCATAACGGTTACTTTTTCGCCCAACCCGATACTATCAAGTGGTACTGTAAACGTGGTGGTTACCGCTACACCTTACGTTCCGGCAGGTACGTACCCAATTATTATACAAGCATTGTGCGGTAGCAATACGGTTAACTTCATTTACTCGGTAACGCTCACCCCTTGTTACCTAATAGATGTGACCAACAGCCAAAACAACTACAGTGTTTCAACGGCCTTGTATGCTCAATATCCAACCGCTCCAACTAACCAACCAGTTTG
The DNA here is from genome assembly GCA_027486795.1 of Sphingobacteriales bacterium. Taxonomy (GTDB): domain Bacteria; phylum Bacteroidota; class Bacteroidia; order Chitinophagales; family CAIOSU01; genus CAIOSU01. The sequence goes on from JAIXOI010000009.1 coordinate 20,371, forward strand.
TGTGGTAGCTACGGTGTTTCCTGGCGTAGACATTAGCAGCACAACATCAGCCCAGCCAGCGTTTACTACTGGTACTTTGCCAGCCGGTTCTATTTTTGCGTTGGTGAACAACGGCAATATACTTGGTCGCGGCGGCAATGGCGGCACTGCTACTGATCCAGTAAGTGGAGCAACAGGAGCAGGCTTTAATGGTGGTCATGCGGTTAATCTAACCGTTGATGCTGTAGTGCAAAACAACTTTAACATATATGGCGGCGGTGGAGGTGGCAATGCCATGGCCTTTGGGCTTTCATTTCAGTTACCTTTGGGTTTGCCGGCTATTGGTATTTTAATTGGTGCTGGCGGCGGCGGCGGTGCCGGAAGCGGCTTAGGTGGCAACATTCCATCTTTGTTTGGCTTGCAGTTTTATAGCCCTGGTACTAACGCAACACCTACTGGCCAGTTTGCTACTCCTGGCGATGGGGGTTTGCTTATTCTACCTATTACTATTAACCAAAGTGTGGTTTCAATCAGTATCAATCCAAATGCATTTGGTGGCGATGGTGGTGGCTACGGTTATCCAGGCACCACTGGTGCTTTCCAAGTTACTTTGTCTATTTCATTGGTGGTAAGCATCCCGTTTATTGGCCCGGTTACCATTCCGGTGTTAACCAACTTCAATGTTCCTATACCAGTGCCTATTCCGCCTGGTGGCCAAGCGGGTAACGCTATTAAGCGCAATGGTAATAGCGTAAACATACCCGACAACAACTACAATACTTCGTTCTTGAAGGGCGCTGTTGGTAATTAATTGTTGGTGTGAAATTTTGAAATCCGGATTACAAACGTCTAAAGATTTATAACAACCCCATGGATTATCAGCCATGGAACATCGATAAAAAACATGAACAACTTCTTAAAATATATAGCCCATTTTCTTCCAGTAGCTTGTATGGTCTTGCTTTCGTTGGGCACTAGTGCACAAAGCTTTCAAGGCGAAATAAGCCTTACTACTAACAATCCTGCCATAGGAGAAGAATCGGTAGTTAAGTGGATTACCTCTAATGGCAATCATAAATTGGTTATGAACGGCACTGCCAATGGCAAAGCCTATAACTTGACCTTGTTGTTGTTGAAAAATGACCCCAACGTGCGAATACTTACCGAAATTAATGGTGCCAAAGCGATGTTTGTAACCCCAATTGGTGATGTAAAACCAGTTAACCCTACACTTGGCTCAGCTATTGTTACTACTGGCGACGGTACTACAACTATTGCAGGGCAAAGCTGTAAAAAATATAGTATTGAATCGGCTCAAGGTTCGACAACAGTATTTGTAAGCAGCACGCTAAGCTTGAACTTAGCCGACTTACCTCAGATGCTTAAAACCAATGGTGTTTTTGCTACTTTGGCAGCCAACAACATTAATGGTTTGCCATTAAGCATTATCAGCCGTGGTGAAGATGGTAAAGTTACCTTCTCTCAAACCGTTACCGATATCAAGCCTGGTACTGTTTCCGAGTCTGAATTTAGCTACGAAGGCTACCAAGACGGTGGTGCCGCATTGCAAAACTCAATGAAACAAAACTAATGTACCTAAGCCCATACTTATGGTTATGGGCATTGTGTATTTTTGGTGGATGTAGTTCATACATTCACAATCAAAACATTATTAACACAGGCTGCAACTTGCCTGTTGCCAGTAGCGCATCACAGCCACTTAATATTGCTTTTAACGGCGTTACTAGCTTTATTGTTAGGTATGGCAACAGTGTGGTACTCACAGATCCGTTTGTGAGCAATCCCCCAAGTAAGAAAGTTTTGTTCGGCAAGATATACCCCGATACGGCTTTGGTGAACGCGGTTTTTAACGATACTGACCTTATTGATACCAAGCTAGTGCTTATTAGTCATGCGCACTATGACCACTTAATGGATTTGCCCCCTTTGTTGCCCCGCTTACCCACAGAAGCCATTATAGCCGGAAGCAATACCACCAAACATATTCTAGCAGCAGCCAAGCCAAGGCAAACACTGCTAACGTTGAACGATGTTGCTGGAACCGATAGTACCCAAGGGCAATGGATTTATAGTGTTGATAGTGCCGTTAGAACTATGGCATTTGTAAGTAGCCACCCGCCGCATTTTATGGGCATAACATTGTTTCCTGGCCCTTATACCGAAGATTTGAAAGAGATACCCGTAAAAGGCAGTGATTATAAACGTGGTTTGCCACTATCTTACCTCATCGATTTTATGGAAGATGGAGTGCCGGTGTACCGTATTTTTTCTCAGTCGTCATCGGCCGATGGTAATAAAGGGCTTTTTCCTAAAGCCATGTTGCAAGAAAAGGCAGTAGATGTCGTTTTGCTGTCTCAGGCAGTTCATGGCAAAGAGACGGATTACTCTGAGTTGGTAATAAACCATTGCCATGCTCCCATAGTGTTTTGTACCCATTGGGAGAATTTTTTTAGAGGTACTGGACAACCTCTAAAAACCGTACCCAAGGCCAAAGTAGAAGCCAATTACCAATATTTGGTTAGTACATTTGCCGACTCTATGTGCGTTATACTACCTAAGCCTGGTAGTAAGTACACTATTCAACCTCAAGCATTGCACCCGTGATAGTTTTACTATTTGCTGTTTTTTTTATCTGTTATAGTATTATTGCCAAACTAAAGCCAGTAGAGCATGACTTGGTTCAGCAAGGCGATATAGTAACCATAACCCGAAGCGCCAAAAGGCAGTGGGCGCTGGCATATGCTATTTGGGTGCCTGGGGTATTAATGGTTATAGCTGGGGTATCATTTAAGGTTCCATATTTACCATCAGAGCCATTGCAGGTTATGTTGTTGGGCTTGGTTACGCTATTTATGGGGGCTTTTTTAGCATATATGCCTATGATATTAAGCCCTGTAATTGTAGTTAATGGCAAGCTAAAAACCGTACAGCTTAACAAAACAACTTTGGCTTTTAACGACCTGCAAGGCTTACGCTACTATGACGCTCGCGCTCGCATAACCACTGCTAGAAACGGTTATGTACTTTGTTTAATACTTGCTACAGGTAAGGAGCGTAAGCTTATTGGCACCCGAAACGAAGGCGAAGCCAAGCTATTGAACAAGATATTCTATCAATTGCTGAAACTGCCTACCCAAGCCATATTGCCTAATGGCTTAGCTAAAACCAAAACCGTTGAAGTTGATTACGTGAAGTGATTTTGGATGCCTTTGTGCTTGTTTTGGCTATCTTAGCATTTCAGTTTATCGTGCTTTATGACCTTTGATGTAAATATGATTTATGGTGGGCTATTGGTAATTTTTACGGTAGCGTTTCTTTACCGTTATAGGCGCAACCAAATACGCAACCATCATGCCAGAGAATTGTCTTCGATGAAGTTGGAGCCATTGGATACTGCTGAAAAAGTGGCAAATGATAAATTGATAGTAGTAAGTAACATTACCCAAGAGCAGTTGCAGCATGTTTTAATTGCTTTCTGTGAAGCACGGAATGACGAGATTATAACGGTTTGGCCTGAAATGGTAATTGCCAATGACCTTAGGTTGGCGGTAGTTTTTCCTTACGATGTTTCTTATGAGGTGTTTTGTGAGTTGCTGAATTACATAGTATATCCAATAAACATAGCAGCCGAACCTATAGCTATTGGCTGGGCTACTTACCCAACCGATGAGGCTGCCCTGCCAAAGGAAATGTTCGATACCCCGATGATGATTTTTGTGCCCGAGGAGGACCAGAACTATAGCCAGTTTTTTATGGTAAACAGCAGTGGCATTGGTTGCCACCAGCAATTGTTAGACCCAACTGGTTACAAAGTACACCCTAAGCCGGAAGAACCATATATGCAGCCACCATTTGATTCTACTGATGTCGATGGATGGGTTAAACAGCGGGTTGCTATTGTAGATAGAAAATAAGCTAAATTGATTTAGTTTATTTCTGCTGAGGATATTAAACACTTACAGTGGGCTTGGTTACTGCGGTTACTAAGCAATAAACACTGCAGAGATTTCCCCATCCACCTTTTTTTTTGTATTTTTTCGATGCTAAATTATAAGAAATGGAAACCCAGCTTGCTAGTATCGTAAAAATATCATCTTTAAAATCAGGGCAACAACTTCCGCTGTTGATTGAGCCTGCAGAGGGTGCGCCAAATGATGCCAGTACCTTGAAGCATTGGCTTGAAGAAAACAAAGCATTTATTAACCAAAAAATTATTGAGTATGGAGCCATTTTGTTTCGTGGTTTTGATGTGAATGGGCCAGAGCAGTTTGAAAACGTAGCCCAAGGTGTTGACCCCGATTTGAAAAACAATTACCTCGGTACTTCGCCTCGAAATGCCGTGAGTAAGTATGTATTCTCTGCCAGCGAATTGCCACCTTACTACCCAATTATGCAGCACTGTGAAATGAGCTTTTTGCCCAATCCGCCGCGCAAATTATTTTTTTATTGCCACATTGAGCCAACGGAAGGAGGAGAGACCCCAATAGTTGATTTCCGAAAGGTTTATAAAGATTTGGACCCTAAAATTCGTGAAGAGTTTGAGCGCAAAGGCATCAAAAATATCCGAAACTATAATGGCCCGGCTGCTAAAGCAAAGTTCGATCTTTGGAAGCTAAAACGTTGGGATGAGATGTTTCTGACCACCGATAAAAAAGTGGTTGAAGAATCGTGCAAAAAGAACGGACTGGAGTTTTATTGGAAAGATGATGATAAGCTGGTACTTATAAATGACCAGGATGCAATAGCTAAGCACCCCGTTACGGGTGAGAAAGTTTGGTTTAATCATCTACAAGTATTTCACGAGGCTGCTGCTGCCATTGAGTATGGCTATATAGCCAAGCGCCAAAAAAACCTAAGGGCTGCAAGTTTCAATGTTTTTACCTCTTTAATGAGCAGCATTAAAAAGTTAACCACTAAAGAAGGCGACCAGGCCATGAATTGCACTTTTCGTGACGGCACGCCAATACCAGTGTCGTACGTTAAACATGTGGAGGAGGTGATTTGGAAAAACATGGTGATTTTCTCTTGGCGCAAGGGCGATGTATTGGCTATTGATAATTTCAGCACTTCCCATGGTCGCTTGCCATATAACTGCCCAAGGGAAATACAAGTATGTTGGGCAGCGGACAACTAGTTAGTTACGGGTTTCGAGTTACGGGTTTCGAGTTTTAAAAAATAGAACCAAGCCAAGTTTTATCGCCAATCGTCTAGAAACTAATATTGTTTTCCCTTATAATTCATAATTTAACTCGTAACCCGTAACTCGCAACTCGTAACCTTCTTGGAAACCATCCAACTTAATTTTAACGAAAATAATCTGATAGCCCTTAACATATGTATAGGGTTTATTGTGTTTGGCGTGGCGCTTGATTTGAAATGGGCCGACTTCCTTAGGGTAATGGACACCCCAAAGTCGTCGTTGGTGGGTTTGCTGGCGCAGTTTGTTACCATGCCAGCCCTTACTTATTTGTTGATACTGGTTTGGAAACCTGACCCTGCCATGGCACTGGGTATGATACTGGTGGCGGCATGCCCGGGCGGCAATATCTCTAACTTCCTTTGCCAATATGCTCGGGGCAATGCGGCACTTTCGGTGTCCATTAGTGCTATTTCCACTATAGTAGCCATTTTTGCCACGCCCATCAATTTTGCTTTTTGGAGCAGCCTACTGCCTGGCACGGAAAACGAGCAAGAAATAGTTATGGATGCTTGGGCTATGTTCCAATCTATATTAGTAATCCTATTATTGCCGCTTCTGCTAGGTATGGCCTTCAATTATAAGTTCCCGACCCTAACGGATAGAATACGCAAACCTGTAAGCAACCTTTCTATGCTGGTGTTTGTAGCCTTTGTAGCTATGGCGTTTACTAAAAACGCCCATGTATTTGTCGCTTATCTCGATGTGGTGATGCTACTGGTATTTGTACACAATGCCCTAGCATTGGCCAGCGGCTACGGCTTGGCATATTTATTCCGGCTACCAGAACCCGATAGGCGTTCAGTGGCGATAGAGTCGGGCATACAGAACTCTGGCCTCGGGTTGGTGCTGGTTTTCAATTTTTTTGGTGGCTCGGGCGGCATGGCGCTTATTGCCGCTTGGTGGGGTATTTGGCATATTATCTCGGGCTTTGCCCTGGCTTTTTGGTGGCGCACCAGGCCGAGTTAACTTTAGATGGTTACTTTCAAATTCCTCATTAATATTATCTTAGCACCATAACCTCCTTTAATGAACCAGTGGCTAAAAATAATATTGGGTCCAGCTTTGGGTATTGCCACTTGGGCTATGTTTGAGGCCGTACAGCCTGAGCCAATGGTATCCGCCATGGGATTGGTAACCATTTGGATGGCGATGTGGTGGATTACCGAGGCTGTGCCACTGGCGGTTACGTCTTTCTTGCCGGTGTTTCTATTTCCGTTATTAGGTATTATGGGTGCCAAGGCTGTGGCGCCACTGTATATGAACGATGTGCTGATGCTCTTTATTGGTGGGTTTATATTAGCCTTTGCAATGGAGAAATGGGACCTACACAGGCGTATAGCTCTCAAAACGATTCTTATCATCGGTACCGACTTAAAGCTGGTTTTGTTGGGTATGATGGCGGCCACCTACTTTATCTCCATGTGGATAAGCAACACAGCCACAACTATGATGATGGTGCCTACCACCCTTGCTGTAATAGCCAAAATGAAGGATTTGCTGGGCGACAGGGCCATGCCCGTGGCGAAGTCGTTTTTGTTGGGTATTGCCTATGCGGCCAGTATTGGCGGTATGGCTACTATGATAGGCACACCTACCAATATGATATTCGTATCGCAGTTTCAAGCCATTTTCCCTAATCAGCCACAGGTTACGTTTTTACAGTGGTTTATGTATGGAGTTCCAACGTCGCTCATGATGCTTTTTGCTTGCTATGGCATCTTGCGCTGGCAGCACAAAATACCTAAGTTGGAAAATCCAGCAGAAACGCTGCACATTTTTAAAAGCGAATATGCCTCGTTAGGCAAAATGACCTACGAAGAAAAAATGGTGAGCTTGATTTTTGGCAGTACAGCACTGTTGTGGTTTACCCGTGCCGAAGCCAATATTGGCAGTTTTGATTTTCCTGGCTGGGCCAGTTTGTTTGGTGATAACAAAGGCTATTTTCTGGATGGTACGGTGGCTATTGCCATGTCGAGCATATTGTTTTTAATACCTTCCAAAAAAGACAAAAAATCCACATTGATGGATTGGAAAACGGTGCAAAAAATGCCGCTAAGTGTAATACTATTGTTTGGTGGCGGGTTTGCCTTGGCTGAAGGGTTCGGAGTATCGGGCTTGGCCGATTGGTTGGCTGGCGAAATCTCCTTCCTCACTGTATTACCTGCTTGGGCAATGATATTTTTGATTTGTGTATTGGTAACCTTGTTGAGTGAGTTTGCCAGCAATGTGGCTACGGTTACGCTGGTGCTGCCCATTTTGGCGGCTATCGCCATTGGGTCGGGCATTAATCCATTATATTTAATGTTGCCTGCTACGTTCGCCGCATCGTTAGGCTTTATGCTTCCGGTGGCTACCGCGCCCAACACCATTGTTTTCGGTTCGGAAATGATAACTGCCAGAGAAATGGCTCGTGCTGGCTTCTTGTTGGATTTGGCAGGTGCAGTGCTTATTACTGGCACCATGCTATTGTTCGGGCATTTTGTTTTTGGTTTATAAGCAATGCGAAGGTAGGGGTAATTAAAAAGTCCACCGAAGTGGACCCTATGTATGTTACTTAGCCTTGGCTACTAATAAAGTGCTGTTTATGGGTATGAACCTAATAGGTTATACCGGGCAGTTATGCTTACTTTACAAGCAAGCAACAACTTCGGTAGTAGATTTCTCTACTTGAACTTGCGATTGTTCTTGTGGCATGGTAAAGCTGGTGAAAAACGCTAAAACACATACTGCGGCTCCTATTCTCATCATCTTGTTCATATCTCTGTGCTTTTATTACCTTCTTTTACGAAGGGTATTTGAAAAGGTTACAGGTAGTTGAAAGATTTTTTTAAAACATTGCAATCAGTTGAAAAACAGCAACATAAATTAGGAGATTTCTCATTTCTTACCTTTTAAGTTAGGGGCAATTAAAAAGTCCACCGGAGTGGACCTATATATGTTACGTAGCTTAAGCTACTAATAAAGTGCTGTTCATGGGTATAAGCTACCTAGGGCCTATACTGCGCAAGTATGTTTATCTTATAAGCAAGCAACAACTTCGCTAGTAGATTTTTCTACTTGAACTTGCGATTGTTCTTGTGGCATGGTAAAGCTGGTGAAAAATGCTAAAACACACACTGCGGCTCCAATTCTCATCATCTTGTTCATATCTCCGTGTTTTTGTTACCTTTTTTTACGTGGGGCAGTTGAAAAGGTTACGGGTGGATTGAAAGATTTTTCAAACAAAATGTCAAATGATTGATTTTCAGTTGTTTAATTTTGAAGTAAACTGAAAAACTTCTTGAAACCACCAAAATTTTGAAGCTTATGCTAGCTCAAAAAACCGGCTGTGCCAGCTATCCTTGAAGGGCACTTCCCACTTAGTATGCAGGTCGCTGAGGGTTTCTATTAGGTTGTTATATACTAGTGTGTCGGGGGTAATGGTGCCTTGGGCCAACAAAGCTTCAAACCCTTCCCTATTTGCCGAGTTCACTTCATTGCCAATTTTATAAGCTACATTAAACCGGTCAAAGAAGTCCACACCGTACTTTGCACCAAGCTCTTTTATAAAATGCACTGAGCTATCAATGGAGCAGCCACTCACGCCCACCTCGCGCTCATCAGCAGCGAGGATAACGAAGCGGTTGTGTACCAACTCTCCACCAGCAGCCACTTTCAGCTTGTGCGCGGTCCAGCCGCTTACAAATGCCGCAATATCGCGCTGCACGCTTGCTGCTTGCTCGGGTGTAAATGCTTTATTACTTTGGTACACCCATACTCGGCTTGCTGCGGGCAGTTGGGTAAAAAGGTTAGGGTTGGGCATGGCGGTTTATCTTACTACAGGCAAAATAACACAATTGGACCGGTATTGATTCCATAGCCCCGCTCTTTTACTTTGCTTGGGGTTTTGTCGTGTACTTTTAGTTAATGGTGGAGCGGGTTTGGGTGTTTTAGGCTCGTTGATTTAGCTCCTTTTAACTTAGCCCTAGCTACCTGGTCAATCTATATGGACTTGCTGCAGGCAATTGGGCCTTGAAAATATTTATAAAAATGCAACCAGTTGTAAAACAATGGGTTATACACGACAAAACCCCTTTTCCTCAATCTAGTGTTTGGAAAATGTAAAATCGGATTTTAAATTAGATTACAGATGAGAAATGATAAATGTAGTTGACGCTTGAGAAACGTCGGAGAACATTTATTACCCCCTGTGGCTCTTATGGACTGATAACAGCCATCGACCAAATGATAGAGTAGGCTACTAGGCAAGTTGGGAATGCCTTAGTAACCCACCAATCAACCCAATACCCATTACCATTTACCTATTCCCGTTCATTATAACGGGGCCTGTGTTCTGTTGGCATTATGTTAGTGCCAAATTATCCTTTTAGTGCTGTTTTTTATTGTGTAAGGTGTTATGTGTTGGTTGCTGAATGGGGATAGTATTGCTACAAGAACAGTCTAGCAGCGGCGGTTTTATTCTCCAATTGGCTTTGAAATATATGAAATGGCATATTCTAGTACTTCATCCCTACCATCTTTCAGGCCTTGGAGATTTGGTTTTACCTCGATATCAGGCATTACACCTTTTCCATGAAATTGGCTTCCGTCTTGGTTAAGGGTTTCCATACCTGTAAAACTGATATTGTAACCAGGTAACAAAACGGAAATCATATTTCCATTGCTACCTGCCGTTTGGCTACCGATAATGGTAGCTAGCTTGTTATACTTTACGGTCATAAGCAAGGTTTCGGCGGCACTAATGGCTATTTCGTTGATAAGGAAAACCACGCGCTTGCTTTTAATTGGATGCTCAGCTGGATTGATGCTAACATTATCGGAAAAGATTTTGGAGCAGTCGCGCGATGGTGTATTCAAATGTCTTACACCGAAAAGCGGGTACTTGACCGGGGATTTGGCGAGCCAACTGATTAAGCCCCTAAAGCCTATTTTAGGGTATCCTCGCATTTCAAATATCACGGACCTGCAAGTGGTGTCTTTCAAGCGCTCTTCTAGTTCTTTATTTGTTATGCGAGTTAAATCAATATAGCAAATACTATCTGGCAATGATATTTTAGAGCGTTGCAGTACTCCAAATCCCTCAAAAGCTTTGGCGGTGTATGGTAAAGTAAGGGTAAAGGTAGTTTGACCATTCGGCGATACCATTTTCAACTTGATGCTATCGCCTGGGTTGCCCACTCGCAGTTCATTTAATACCTCACGTTTTCTATATGCTGGCGTGGAACCCGTTACTATTTTATCTGCTAACTGGTACTGGTATTCTGTAAGGTAATTGTCAATTTCAATTACCTTCATGCCAATACAATTTACCTCCACCAAGGAAGTATCGAAGTTGGTAACAATTAGCTCGCCGCCTACAAAATCCCACTGAATTGGTGCTCGGTAAACAGCACCGTTAGCAATTACCGCCTCACTATATACCCTGCAATGTCCATCTGGCAAATAGGATAGGAAGTGCCTGATTTTATAATCCCTCGTTTCGGTGCCATCTGCTATGGCGAAGCCCTTTGCCAGCATTTCATCCCAAGTTATGGGCAACTGGTAAGGGTAAAAGAAATGGAAGATGTTCCATAGTTCGATAACATCAATGTAGCTGCGTTTTTCGTCGGGAGAGGTGATGGCTGTTTTGCCTTTGTGAAAGCGCTTACCAATTTTTTTAGGTTGGTAGGGTATTGACATCCAAACCGTGTCGCTAAGTTGCACTTCCCAAAAGCGTTCGCCAAATGCAACATCGCAGGTGTCGCTATACTCCAGTTTTTTAGGTTTGAGGTAATGGGTACCATACGGGCCGAATTTTCGGTATAGCATCACCATAATCCCTCCTTTTGGGATGTATTCTTGGCCGTAGCCTCGGTAGTACCAAAATTTATTGTTTTTGGGTAGATTGGCTTTGCTGCTGGTGGCTACTGTGGGCGAGTCATATATATGTATATTGAACCCCCAATTTCTAAACTGTTTTTCAACGGCTGAGGTTTGGCCTTGGTAACCCAATTTTTGCAAGGTATCTACGCTTTCCAGCAAAAATTTATCCCAATCTACTTTTTGTAAATCGGGACTAGGATAAAAGTACCGCACTGGCCCATATGCCTTGGCAAATAAGGAAAGGCTTTCAGGAATACTACCCTTGGAGGTAAAAGAAAGAATTAGCAATAAGGATAGCAGGAAATAGCGCATTTTCCTTTTTTGGTTTAATAACGCATTAATGTTTGGTTTATTATGTTCCAAGCGCAAACTAGGTTTAGTTTGGCTACAAGATGCAATCTCGCAGCAGCGACGTTTTAATTTCTAATAACCAATCAACCAATAACCAATTAACTAATCAACCAACCCCAAAGACACAAAGGCCACTCCTTGGGGGAGCGGCCTATAGGTGTATAGTTATAAGTAGCTTACTTTACCTTAGCAACCACGGCTTTGAAAGCCTCTGGGTGGTTCATAGCCAAATCGGCTAAAACCTTGCGGTTAAGGTTAAGGTTTGCCACATCCAACTTGTGGATGAATTGGCTATAGCTCAAACCTTCGGTGCGAACGGCAGCGTTGATACGAGCGATCCACAAAGAGCGGAACTCGCGTTTCTTGGCTTTACGGTCACGGTATGCATATACCAAACCTTTTTCAATGGCATTCTTGGCTACTGTCCAAACGTTCTTCCGGCGACCGAAATAACCTTTCGCCAACTTCAACATCCTCTTACGGCGAGCTCGGGAAGCAACGTGATTTACTGACCTAGGCATTTTTTATTGTTTTACTCTTTTCTTAAATCTACAATTCTCTATTTAGCTGTTGTGCTAGGCTTAAGCCATAGCCAACATGCGCTTCACACGTTGCTCATCAGTTGGATCCACAATGGCAAATTGACCCAAAGCTTTCTTGCGCTTGTGGCTCTTTTTGGTAAGAATGTGGTTTGTGAATGCGTGTGCACGCTTTACTTTACCAGAGCCCGTTAACTTGAAACGTTTTTTGGCACTCGAGTTGGTTTTCATTTTAGGCATCGACGTAAAAATTTTGGCAAAGATATGGATAATAATTCTTTCTGTCTATTATTTTTTTGGCTTCGGCGCCAAAAACGCTATCATTCTCCGTCCTTCCAGCTTCGGCATTTGCTCTAGCACACCCAATTCTGCCAATCTCTCGGCAAATTTCAACAACATCAACTCTCCGCGCTCTTGAAACAAAATACCCCTTCCTTTAAACTGCACGTAGGCTTTAACCTTGGCACCTTCTTTCAAGAAATTTTCAGCATGCTTGGTTTTGAACTCGAAATCGTGGTCATCGGTATTCGGCGTAAAACGCACTTCCTTAATCACGGTTTTAGTTGCCTTAGCCTTTATTTCCTTTTCTTTCTTCTTCTTCTCGTACAGAAACTTGTTATAGTCTACTATACGGCAAACTGGTGGATCGGCTTTTGGCGATATTTCCACTAAGTCCAGTCCTAACTCTTCAGCTAGGTTAAGGGCTTTGCGGGTATCAAAAATACCGGGTTCCACATTTTCGCCAACCAAACGCACATTCAAAGCACGGATATCGCGGTTCAAGCGGTGTGCTGATTCTTGCTGCTGTGGGCGGCGATCAAAAGGTTTTCTTGGCTTTAACAAATTAGTATTGTTGTTTTTGTTTAACGGTTCAATTGTTTGTTCACTTCATCCTGCACTAGCTTGGCAAATGCTTCGGCACTCATCGCACCTAAATCACCTTCTCCATGCTTCCTTACCGATACGGTTGCGTTTTCTGCCTCTTGCTCCCCAATGATTAACATATAAGGAACTTTACCAACTTCAGCGTCACGTATCTTCCTGCCGATTTTCTCGTTACGAACATCAACGGAGGTGCGAATATCGCTATTTTTTAGATAATCTGAAACTTTTTCTGCGTACTCGTTATACTTATCACTAATTGGCAATACAATACCTTGCTCTGGGGTAAGCCAAAGTGGGAAATTACCAGCACAGTGCTCAATTAGCACGGCTACAAAACGCTCCAAAGAACCGAACGGCGCACGGTGAATCATCACCGGACGATGTTTCATGTTATCACTACCAACATATTCTAGCTCAAATCGTTCCGGAAGGTTGTAATCTACTTGTATAGTACCTAGCTGCCAACGGCGGCCAATGGCATCGCGAACCATAAAATCGAGCTTAGGGCCATAGAAAGCGGCTTCGCCATATTCTACCACGGTTTCTAGTCCTTTCTCGGCACAAGCTTCAATAATGGCGTTCTCGGCTTTCTCCCAGTTTTCGTCGCTACCAATGTATTTGCTGCGGTCTTCTTTATCGCGAAGCGACACTTGGGCGGTGTAGTTATCAAAACCTAGGGCTTTGAAAACATAAAGCACAATGTCGATTACTTTAATAAATTCTTCCTTCACCTGGTCGGGACGGCAGAAAATATGCGCATCATCCTGAGTAAAGCCACGCACACGGGTAAGGCCGTGTAATTCACCGCTCTGTTCGTAGCGATAAACAGTACCAAACTCAGCTAAACGCAACGGTAGGTCGCGGTAAGAGCGAGGCTTGGTTTTGTATATTTCGCAGTGGTGCGGGCAGTTCATCGGTTTCAAGAAATACTCTTCGCCCTCTTGTGGGGTTTTGATGGGCTGGAAAGAATCTTTGCCGTATTTCTCGTAGTGACCGCTGGTTACGTAAAGTTCTTTGTGGCCAATGTGCGGGGTAATAACTTGGCTATAGCCACCTTTTTTTTGCACTACCTTAAGGAAATCGACTAAGCGCTCGCGCAACTCGGTGCCCTTAGGCAACCACAAAGGCAAGCCCAAGCCCACCTTTTGGCTGATGGCGAATAGCTCAAGCTCTTTGCCCAATTTACGGTGGTCGCGCTTTTTAGCTTCCTCTAATAATATCAAATAGTCGCTAAGCTCTTGTGCCTTCGGAAAAGTGATGGCATAGATGCGTGTAAGCTGTTTATTTTTCTCATTGCCACGCCAGTATGCCCCTGCTACGCTAAGTAGCTTTACGGCCTTAATAAAGCCCGTATCGGGTATATGTGGGCCGCGGCATAGGTCGGTAAAGTTTCCTTGGGTGTAAAAAGTAATTTTTCCATCTTCCAAGTCGCGTATCAACTCTAGTTTGTACTGGTCGTCCTTTTCGGTAAAGTATTCAACGGCATCGGCCTTGCTTACCTCTTTGCGCACAAAAGCACTTTTTTGGCGGGCAAGCTCTGTCATTTTGTTCTCTATTTCCTTAAACTCGGTTTCTGATAGCGGGGCGCGGTCGCCTAAATCGATATCGTAATAGAAACCGTTTTCGATTGGCGGACCAATACCAAATTTAGTACCTGGGTATAATGCTTCCAGCGCTTCGGCCATTAAGTGTGCCGACGAGTGCCATAGCGTGTTTTTACCTTCTTTGTCGTTCCAGGTCAATAGGCGCAACTTGGTGGCTTCTGGCAATGCACGGGTGGCATCCCAAACTTCTCCATTTACTTCTGCAGCCAAAACGTTGCGGGCTAGACCTTCGCTTATACTTTTAGCTACATCGAGTGCAGTAGCCCCGTTATCGTAATCCCTAACGCTGCCGTCAGGTAAGGTTACTTTTATCATTTCTTCAGTTTCTTTAGTCGGTCAAAACCATTCAGGGCATTGGTGTGCAGGGCATCAATGCGCAAAGTTTGGTCGTAATAATACTCCGCATTTTTGATATCGCCAATACTTTCTGCTATCAAACCGCGCATGTAGTAGGCATCGGTGTAATCGGGCTTTATGCTGATGGCTATTTTAAAGCTTCCGTCAGCTTTGTCTAAGCTGTCCATTTGAAAGTAAACCCAACCCATGCCATAATGCGCGTTTTCGTATTGCGGCGATTCTTTAATCATTAGCCTATATTCTTCTAGCGCCTCGTTATATTTTTTTTGTTCTTGCAAGGCAAGGGCTAGAGCATAGCGCAAATCATTGTCTCGTGGCGACAATTTAACAGCATTGCGGAAATATTGTATCGCTAATGGGTTCTTTTTCTGTTTGTAAATATATCCTAGTTCTTCATAGGCTTCCAAAAACTCTGGGTCTTGCTCCACGGTGGTTTGCAGGTTGCTTATGGCCTTGGCGGTATCTTTTATCTCTAGAAAAATTAAAGCTTTTTGGAAGTAGGCACCAGCATAACCAGGGTCTAATTTTAAGGCAGCATCAGCGCTTTTTATACTTTTGTCGCGCTCGCTGTTGTAAAAATAATAACGGCTAAGCACCAACAATATTTCTTTGTTTTGGGGCAATACCTCGGCACCGGTCTCCAGCGATTTAATGGCTCGGATAATGTCGCGTTTTGCAAAGTACAAATCGGCTTGTAGTAGGTATATCTTAGCAACGGTTTTATCCAGCAACAAAGCCGTATCCAAGTCGGCCAAAGCGGCATCGTTATTCACCAATTTATAGTGTATCAATGCCCTATCGATGTATGCTTGGGCACTATCGGGGTTTTGCTGTATACGCAGGGTTGCTGCTGCCAGTGCCGGGTTTTCCACTATTTCGGGTACCGTTTCGGCAGGGGCAGGAGGCACAGGTTTATCGCCTTCGCAACTCGCAAGCAGCAAGCAGCAGAGCAAGGCAACAATTGCGCTATATTTTATTAAAGATGATAACATGGACTGCAAAGTTAGGGTATTTAGACACAAGACCTAAACCGCTAGACACAAGAATTTTAATACTTGTTGCATAGGCTATTACCTCTAAGAGAAATAGCACACAAAAAAGCCATAACTACTGGGTAGCTATGGCTTTTAAAGGTTGTTTTTGAATATGCCTAGCAGTATTAATCAAATGCGCTAATCAATACCCCAATATTTTCAGCATCGCCTCAGGGTTTTGCTCTTGCGAGAAAACTTCTTTGGTTAGGTTACCGTCTTCGTCTCTATTAATGAGCAATACTTTTGGTGCGGGTATCAAGCAGTGCTTGGTGCCACCATACCCGCTAATACTTTCTTGGTATGCGCCCGTGTGGAAGAAACCAATGTATAAGGGTTCTTTTTCGTCGAGCTCTGGCAAAAATACTTGGTGTTGGTGGGTTTCGCTGTTATAGTAATCGCCAATGTCGCAGCTAAGGCCGCCAATATTCACCTTTTGGTAGTCCTGCTCCCATTTGTTAAGCGGTAGTAGTATAAAGCGTTGGCTCATACCCCAAATGTCGGGTAGGGTAGTCATAAGGCTACCGTCAATCATATACCAATCTTCAATGTCGTTCTGACGTTTTTCGTTGAGCACGCTAAAAATGGTTGCGCCACTTTCGCCAACGGTAAACGAGCCAAACTCAGTAAATATGTGAGGTACTTGCACCTCGCTGCTATCGCATTGTGTTTTAATGGCCTTTACTACCTCGCGCAGCATATACTCATAGTCGTAGTCAGAGTGCAGCCCGTGGCGAATAGGCAAACCGCCGCCAATATTGATGTATTCAAGGCTAGGGCAAATTTTCTTTAAGGCGATATATACTTTAATGGCCTTATTCAACTCGCTCCAGTAGTAAGTGGTATCTTTTATACCGGTATTGATAAAGAAGTGGAGCATCTTAAGCTCGAACTTCGGGTTATTCTCTATGTTCTGTTTATAGAACTCAATTATATCGCTGTACCGTATACCAAGGCGCGAGGTATAGAACTCATATTTAGGCTCTTCATCGGCAGCTATTCGGATACCAATTTTCATTTGGCCATCCAAGTGCTGCTGGTAGTAGTTTATCTCCGGTTTGTTGTCCAAAACAGGAATGATATTGTTAAAGCCGTTTTGGCGCAGACGCAATATATTGGCCTTGTATTGATCGGTTTTGAAGCCGTTGCAAATGATAAACTGGCTAGTATTTACTTTGCCTTTGGCTACTAGGTTTTCTACCAGGTTTATATCAAATGCCGATGAGGTTTCTAAGTGAATGTCGTTTTTCAAAGCCTCCTCAACTACAAACGAAAAGTGCGATGCCTTGGTGCAATAGGAGTAGAAATACTGCCCATCGTAATTGTTTTCCTTTATGGCTTCGTTGAATATGCGCTTGGCCTTTTGTATTTGCGAACTTATCTTGGGTAGGTAGCTAATCCTAAGCGGGGTGCCGTATTCCTTCACTAAATCCATTAATGGAACGCCGTTGAAATCTAGCTGTCCCTCTTTTACATCAAATCCTTCTTGCGGAAAGTAAAAGGTTTGTTCAATAAGGTCAATGTAGCGGTTCTTCATCAGGCCTTGGGCAATGGGTTTTAAGTGAAAAATTTAGGTGTAAAGGTAACAACTTTGAATATCTCGCAGCCAAATAGAGCGGTTAATGTACATTACTTAACACACTTTAAAGGTAATGACCCAAAAAACCATGCAACCTTGGTTTTCGCAGCGAAATATTGATAAGTCCTTTACTTAAGGTTTCTTAGGGTCGATGCGTATATCCTCTGGGGTAATCGACTCCAAATTGAACGTTTCGGAGAGGATTTTAAATGTGGTACGTCGGTTAAGTTGATACTCTTCTTCAGTACATTCTACACCGTCAACGCACTTGTTAATAGGTTTACTTTCACCATATCCCACCGCTTTTAAGCGTTGTGCCGGGATGCCCTTACTTACAAGGTACTTTACTACTGAGGCGGCGCGCCCTTGCGAAAGAATAATATTGTATTCGGTGCTACCTCTTGAGTCGGTATGGGCGCCAATTTCTACAACTATAGTTGGGTTTTCGGCAAATAGCGAATATAGGGTATCCAACACCGGAAACGACTCGGGCCTAAGAGTGGTTTTGTCGTAATCGTAGTAAATGTTTGGTATCACTATTTCCCTGTCTTGGTATATACGTTCTACAATCAACCTCACCTTAACTGGTATGGTTATGTTCTTCAGGTCGCGTAGGCCTTTGGTACTAAAGTTGGCGGATTGTTTCAAGAAACCCTCTTTTTCGCCGCTAACGTAGTAGTCGCTTTCTTTAACCAAGTCGCAACCAAAGCGTCCAAACTTATCAGAATTTATGTTTGCCACTACAGGAAAACCAGGGCCATATTTTTTAACGGTTATGTTGGCTTCGTTTACGGGCTGAAAATCGATAACCTTGCTGTTAGGGTCGCTCGGGTCAGCAAATATTTTCTCTAGTATCACCCCCTCAAGCACAAACAGGTTCTCGTTGCTAAGTTGGAACATGTATATATCATCTTTGCCGGCACCACCGGGGCGGTTGCTACTAAAAAAACCGCTCATACGCACCGGGTCGTTGGCGTCTTTTGGTTTAGCTTTAGTAAGCCATAGGCCATAATCGTCGGCACCCGAGTTAATAGGAATTTTCAGGTTCTCGGGTTTGCTCCAAACTCCGCCACTCGCAGGTGCCGAGAATATATCCAACCCACCAAGGCCATCGTGGCCATCGCTGCTAAAATATAGCGTTCCTGTTTCGTCAATATATGGAAATACCTCGTTGCCCGGAGTATTGATATCTACACCTAGGTTTTTAGGGCTGGTCCAAGTACCAGCTTGCAAAAAGGTTATATAGAGGTCTTTACCGCCATAACCACCTGGTGCCTCTGCAGCAAAAAGCAAGTATTTACCATCTTTGCTCAAAAACGGGTGCCCTACATTAAAGGTATCGGCATCAAATAGTTTAATCTTTTCCGGCGAACTCCATCCGCCCAATGATTGCAGGCGGCTAACGAAAATGGCACAATAGTCGTCTTTGTCTTTACCCTGAGAGCCACAGCGTGTAAAATAAACTTCGTTGCCATCGCGGCTAAAGGTTATAGTGCCTTCGTTAACCCCACTATTTAGCTCTGGCGAATAATTTACCACGCCGCTAAAGCTACCATTGGTTTGCTTTTTGGAAAGGTACAAATCACTGTATTTTTCGCCAGTCCAGCCATACGTGTCATTACCAGTTGCATCAATCCGGTCAGAGGTGAACACCAAATCGCCACTGGGCAATACAACTGGTGCATACTCGCTACCGTTACTATTGATGGCGGTGAGGTTTTGTAAATCGAGGCTGACCCGTTCTTTAATCCATTTCAATGCGAGGTTGCACGATTTTATCTGTTCAAATGCTTTTTCTTTGCTAAAAGGCTCCAAGCGGGCAAAATTGGTAAATTGCTCAATGGCTAATTTGTACTTTTCGTTGGCTTTAAGGGTAATGGCATAATTGTAGGTAGCAATGGCATCATAGCCTTGCTTAATGGCTTCGGCATACCAGCCTTCGGCATCCTTAGTGTTGCCGCTTAATCGGTAGCTTTCGGCTACGTAGAAGGCTTTTTCGCCCCTAAGTAGTGGCACTTGCTGCTCTTTGTATTCGTTTTTAAGCTGTGGTATGGCTAGGGTATAGTTTTTTTCATCGAACAAGGTCATGCCGTTTTTGACCTTGCCGCTGCCACCGCACGAGGCTAGTAAAACCATTATTGAAACGGCTAGTAAGTATAGATACATTGAACGTGCTATCATTTATCCTATCGTGGCTATGGGCTCAACTGCCTTTATGGAACAACGCCATATTGCTGCGTCAAGTTGTTTCAAATTTAACAATATTATTGCAGTTGGTAACCAATTCGGGTCCATTTGGTATAACCATAATATTTGCTAATTATTTTCAAATAGAATAGATTAGCAGAAAGAACAAGTATGCGAGCAGTATTTATCACCCTTAGCCTGATATTGGCAACTGTGACAATGTGCGATGCCCAAACTTATGTTTATGCTAGTGAGCGTGAATATTGTGCCTATAATCCTGCAACTGAGGAGTTTGATAAGTGCGAGAGCTGGGAAGATCATAGCTTGTTTGTGATAAATGATCGTGAAACCAGTTTTCAACATTTTACCGATGACGTAAACTCTTTGTACCAGATTGATAGCAAAGAGTATAACGAGGACATGAAAATGAACTTATGGTATGTAACCAGCGATGCTGGTAACAAATATACCTATGTAGTGAATTTGGAAAATAAGGCCATTGCTGCCTTGTACGATAACGGCGACGAGAGTTTCATCGTTACCTTTACGATAAGCAAATATTGGAAGTAAACATCCAAACTGGTTGTTTACATAATCTCTTGTACCGTTTGCTTTTGATCTCTAAAATCGAAAGTCTCGCCTTTCTTTTTTCCATCCATGGCTTGGTATAAAGGCGATTCTGTTGAAATGGTGAAGAATGTTTTGCCTTCAACTATTACCTTACCTACACTTACCCCTATCAACACGTTTGTTTTGTCGGTCATTACCAAAGCACCGTGTTTTACAGTGCTATTCACTTGGTTTGGATCAATAAGTTTTAGCATGGCATATGCTGCGTTGGCTTGGTCTAGCTGGCGAGAGTACATGGCTAAATCGGCGTGCAATTGCTCGCGCATCGACTCTGAGTCGTCGGTGCTGCTACCCGAAGTGTCTTCGTTGGCGCTTTCTTGAACCTGTTGCACGGTTTCTTTAAGTCTCTTTATGCTCTCTTGCTGTTGCAGTAAGCTTGCTTGTAATACTTGTTCTTTCAGCTTCATAGTGGGTATAATCGGGACTGCAAAATTATCGAAAATCGCCGTTATTTAATCAGGCACCCCACATAATTGCAATAAAAAACCCTCTTACCTTGGCAAGAGGGTTGAAAGTTAACGTTATAAAGTATAACCTAGGCTAGCTTATAGTTAGTAAAAAGGCTTTGATACTGAAGGCCGAATGTGCGAATAACCCATGTTTGTAGTTCTTGCCTATCGTTGGGCATCAACATTTTTAAGGCCTTTAACAATTCTTTCTCAAACAACTTGCTGTCGAAACTAACCTTTTCCAGTATTGTCTTACTGTATTCAAGCATTGAAGTGGCCATAGCTTGATAATTTTTAGTGGTGAAACAATCAAGTACTTTAAAGTAACTAAAAACTTGCGAGACGCCCAAATTCATTGAGCACTTTCCTCGCCCGTTTAATACTCCCTAACACTTAGTTGATTTGGTGGTAATTTACCCAAGCATTTCAACTGTTACACCGATAAAACGAATAGCTTAGGCATATGTTTTGCGAAGAAAGATTTTTAACACCTTTTTAACGAGCATTAACGTTTTTGCAAAACTTTACATACGCTCTGGTACATCAATTCCCAGCAGTTTAAAGGCACCTGCCAACACTTTGGCAGTAAGGTCGGCAAGGCCTAAGCGTAGGTGCTTAGCTTCCGGGGTTTCGGCATTTGCTATGCTATGATCAACATAGAACTTATTGAAGGTTTTCGCCAAGTTGTATGTGTAGCTTGCTACCACCGATGGGTCGAAATTTCGCGCCGATTCCTGAATTATAGCTGGGTATTGGTATAGCTCAATCAACACTTCCTTCTCTAATGCTGACAAGGTATAGTTAGCAGGCAGCTCAATTTTTATATCTCCCACCTTGGTTTTGATGGATTGGATTCGGGCATAACTGTATTGTACAAATGGCCCCGTTTGGCCTTGTAGGTCAATTGATTCCTCAGGATTGAACAGCATTTTCTTTTTAGGGTCAACGCGCAGCATAAAGTATTTCAAGGCACCCATACCAATGGTTCGGAACAGCTCTTCAGCCTCTTCGCTTTCTGGGTTCTCCAGTTTACCTAGTTCCAAGGTTTGTGCTTTAGCAGCAGCTACCATTTCTCGTATCAGGTCGTCGGCATCTACTACATTACCTTCCCTCGATTTCATACGGCCGTGCGGGAGCTCTACCAACCCATACGACAAGTGGTATATGCCTGCTGCATAGGGTTTGCCCAGCTTCTCTAAGGTAAGTTGCAGTACTTTAAAGTGATAGTTTTGCTCATCGGCTACTACATATACGTTTCGGTCCATGTGGTAATGGTCGTAGCGCAAATCGGCAGTGCCTAGGTCTTGCGTAAGGTATACTGATGTGCCATCGCTGCGCAAAAGCACTTTTTGGTCTAGTCCTTTATCAGTTAGATCAACCCAAATAGAACCATCCTCTTTTTTAAAGAAAACGCCACTAGCTAAACCTTCTAACACCAAATCGCGACCCAATAGGTAGGTTTCCGACTCAAAATAATCACGGTCAAAATCGACGCCCATTTTATCAAAAGTAACTTGGAAACCAGCATATACCCAGTCGTTCATCTGTTTCCAAAGTGCAATGGTTTCAGCATCTCCAGCTTCCCATTTCAAGAGCATGGCTTGCACCTCAAGTTGGATGGGTGCTTTCTTTTTGGCTTCATCTTCTGTTAGGCCTTCGGCTTTTAGTTGCTCAACCTGCTCTTTATATTTCTTATCGAAAACCACATAGTACTTGCCTACCAGGTGGTCACCTTTTATGCCGCTGCTTTCAGGTGTTTCGCCGTTGCCAAACTGCTGCCAAGCTAGCATCGATTTACAAATGGCAATTCCCCGGTCGTTGTAGATATTCACCTTACTTACCTCATTACCTGCAAACTCTAATATAGAGGCCACAGAATAGCCCAACAGCATATTACGTATGTGCCCCAGGTGCAAGGGCTTATTGGTGTTAGGGCCGCAGTACTCTACAGTTATTTTCTGACCGGTGGGGGTACCTTTACCATATTCATGGTTGTGCAAGGCGCTGCCAAGGGTTTCTATCCAGAAGCTATCGGTTAGGCTTAGGTTCAAAAAGCCTTTGATAACACTGAAGCCCGAAACCTGAGGCACATTAGCCTGCAAGTATGCTCCAAGGTCGTTGGCGGTCTCTTCGGGTTTCTTTTTCGATACGCGCAGCAGCGGAAACACCACAACGGTGTAGTCGCCAATTTGGTCTTTGTTGGTGCGCTCCACAGCAATGCTGGCAGCCTCCATATCGGCATTATATAATTCCTTTACGGCCGCTGCACAAGCT
Organism: Sphingobacteriales bacterium; assembly: GCA_027486795.1. Lineage (GTDB taxonomy): Bacteria > Bacteroidota > Bacteroidia > Chitinophagales > CAIOSU01 > CAIOSU01. The sequence goes on from JAIXOI010000009.1 coordinate 43,319, forward strand.
GTGCGTATCTGTTGTTCAATGTTATTGGTCATTGTTGTGTTGGTATCAGGTAGTGAGTATCAAGTATCAAGTATCAAGTATCAAGTATCAAGTATCAAGTATCAAGTATCAAGTATCTTTTCGTTTATCTAACATCTGATATCTGATATTTGTCTTGCGTCTTGTGTCTTGTGTCTTGTGTCTTGTGTCTTGTGTCTTGTGTCTTGTGTCTTGTGTCTAAGTTTCAGGCACAAAGTTATGCCTTTAGATGCAAGATGTAATCCTATAAAAGTGAAAGTGTTTGAGAGGGAGGCTTTTCGCTATGGACCATCGACCATGGACCATCGACCAAACTATCGTCGCCTGCCGAGCTCGAAGCTTAGGTAAGCATTCATGAAAAACGGCCTTTGCGGCTGATTGATCATGATGGGGATGTTCTTGTAGTAAATATCGGCAGCTACCCCAACTTCCATGGCAGTAATAAACGCATCTCTAGAGCCCCATTCAAAATTTAGACCCAACTTAATAAATGCGCCAGGTACTGGTTGCAGTTGCTTAAAACCTTTACTATATCTTGATGCACCGATAATTTCGTACCAGTTCAAAAATTTCTGGGCATTGCCGTTTTCCGGGTCATCATTATAGCGTTCGCTTTTGGCCTCAACAATAAAGGTTGAATCGTTTACTTGGGTAATGTATGCCAAATCGAGGTAATACGGTTTCAAGAAACCCAACGATATGCCGCCCATATACACCAAAGCCAGGTTTACACCGTTCTTTTTGGCTTTCTCTGCTATGTTCTTTTTGTATCCAAAGGCCGCACGGAGGGTAAAAAATTCATTTTGCTTGCCGTAATAAAAATCTCGAGGCGAATCGAACCCTGAAATGGCAAGGTTGAAATCGGCGCTTTGTTTTTTCTCCTTCGGGTGGCGAATGTCGGAGAACTCAATCATCCACAACCGGGTTTTGTGAATGTTGATGATTTTACCGGTATTCATATAAAAGCCCCAACCGTTGCTGGCTATTTTGCCGCCGAAAGTCATCTCCTTGTTGTAAATGATGCCTTTTTTCTCAATCTCCTTCTTCACCTTACGCTGCTGCGCATAGGTGGTTGTGGTGCTTAAAAGCACCAACAGCAAGAAGAAAGTGAAAATCCGCATCAAAGATTTATACATGTAGCAACCCAAAATAGTTCTTAAATTTATCAAAAATTTAACACACTGACCATGACAGCCGAAATAATTTACGAAGGTGGCCTGCGCACTCGTGCCGTTCATACCCAATCAGGCTACGAAATAGTGACCGACGCCCCTACCGATAATCATGGCCAAGGTGCGGCTTTTTCGCCAACCGATTTGGTGGCTACTGCCCTAGGTAGTTGCATGCTTACTCTTATGGGCATTTACGCCAACAACCACAACCTAGCCATTGAGGGCACACGCGTAACCATACAAAAAGTAATGGCCACCGACCCACGCCGCATTAGCGAAGTGCAGGTGCGCATGCTGATACCTGCAGGATCGCTTACGGATATAGAACGCAAAAAACTTGAAAACGTTGCGCTCACGTGCCCAGTTGCCAAAAGCCTGCATCCAGATATTTATCAGGATGTAGTATTCGAATACATATAGGCTGAGGTCAATTGGCAAGGATTCAGCTTACTTTTTGTCGAACCAATCAATAACCGTCTTTTTCTTGCCAATGTTTCGCGGGATGGTATAAACATTTAGTTCATTGGGTCCAACTAAGCGCACGCCACCGCCATTGCGAAAGTTGTTTCCATCGGCTACGTAAAATTGTTTGCTCACGGTCTTTTTGAGCGTAAACTTTTTGGTTTCGTTGCTGAACGATACTTCAAACAAATCAACAAAGTTGCCATCCTTGCTACGGAAAAATGCCATCATATATATCTTGCCATCGGCACCCGTAAATAGGTTTATACCTTGGTAGCTTGGCCATAACTTGTTTATCCATTCATCCTTTTCGCCTTTAGTGGGTGTGTAGGTTTGTATCAGTTCAAATTTGCATTTGGGGTCGCTGAGTGGCTTGGCGTTGCTCCAGTAAAAATCGATGGTATTGGCATCCCAAGTAGCCACTGCAAGTAGGTGCTGTGTGTCAAAAAATGTAATGCCCACTGCTCCAGCGGTTTTCGTTTTAAACTCCCCGTTGCGATCGATGGTAATAGCTGGAGTTACATCGCTTGTGCCTGGGTTGCTAATATTGTAAAACAATATTTTAGAACTGTTTTTATCCAAATTATCCTCAACGCCCACCACTAAAAAATCGCCGATAACCTGGCACCCGCCTGCATGGTCGAGCGGGGTGTTGAGCAGCACATTGTAGCGCACCACTTTTTGCACGGTATCGTTAATGTCAATCATGGCATAATAGGCGCTGCTATCGCTGCTGCCTGTTACAATCATGTACTCGGTGGTGCCATTGGTGTAGTACTGCACCCCTTGCAAATGGCCGCCCTCGTTGCGAATGGTAAAATCGGGGTTCTTAAAAGGCACTTTGGTGCGTTCAACTTTTACGTTCTCAAATGCCTTTGGTATATCGGTAGTAGCAGGGTTTTTATCGTTGTTTTGTGCCATTATCAAAATAAACGGCAGCATCAATCCAAAGAAAAGGGCAACTCTTAGCATTGGTATTTTTTTATAAAAATAGGCAAAGAGCATAGGATTGACAATTATGCCCCAATGCCCACTGGCAACAAAGCCATAGGTAAAGCCTCGGCCTGCTGCCTAATCTCGCGTAAGGCGGTCGTTTCCCATAAGTTGCCCTTCCTTAACGAGCCAATAGCAAATAATCCCATTTGGGTATTTCCATTGCTATTAATCAACTCACCATTTACATTAGTATTCAATCCCATTTGCAGTGCACCGGTAGTTGCATAGCCACTTTGTAAAAGTTGCTCAAGCAGCGGGTCGCCACTGCGGGTCAGGTCAGTTACAGGGCCAGTACAGTTAATAATTAGGTCGGTTTCAAAGGTCACACTAGCTTGCGTATGCCTTGGGCGATAGGTAATAATGGTTTTCTCATCATTACCGTTGATGATATTTGTAATGCGGCCCTTCAATAATTGCAAATTACCACTCTGGATAAGGTTTTGCACTAACTGGTGCGAAAACGCAGGCACTCGGTGTCGATGTATTTCCCAAAATGGCTGCAAATGGCGCATAAAGCATTGCTTTTCGTCATCAGACAATGTTTGCCACAAAGTTGGTATCTCGGGTCGAATGTTATGGAAAATAGTGCGCCAACCGCTGCCTTGTGCTTCCGCTTCTTTCGCTAATTCACGGAAAGCTTTTAACAATTCGTATGTAGACTCTTTAGGACCTAAAGTAAGGTGGTTGTGCGGTTCAGGTATTTCTGGAAGCGGTACTAACCCGTGGCGCGATAGTACCCGTATAGGACCATGGTAACCTTGTTTATCTAGTTCAATTATGGAATCAACCATACTCAAACCGCTACCAACAATGAGTACTTGTTTGCTCGAATCAATCTTTGGCAATCCTTCCCAAGAATGTATTATGGGCAGTTCCAAGTTGCGAGAATTTGGTGGCAAAAAGATGGCTTTTTGCGGCGGCACGTTACCTGATGCCAGTATTACTTGGTGGTATGTTGTTTTTAAATCGTTAGTTGCCAAAATATACCCTTCATTGCTTGGGGTAATTGACAATACCTTGTCCGCAATAACTTCCAGTTCATGATCGCCACCACATGTAGCAACTGTTTTTTGAAAAATGTCGGTTAGATAGTCCCCAAAAATTTTTCTTGGCACATAATCTTCCATTTCTGCGCCATAAATGCAGGCTTTGAGGCGGGTTTCATTTTCGTGTAGCCACTGGTAAAAATGGTTGGGCTCTTGACTAAAAAGGCTCATTCGGCTTATCGGCACATTCAATGGCTGGTGCACATTGTTTTCGCGGTAAGCTGCTCCTCGGTTTAGTTGTGCAGGTTCTTGCTCGTATAAATCAATCCTAACAGGAGTATGTTGCTGCCTTAATAAGTTGATGGTCGTTAGGGTGCCGCTCAATCCGCTGCCTATTATTGCTATTTTGGTAAGTGCCATAATACTGTTTGTTGAAACAAAAGTACTAAAAGTCTATAAGCCTAATAGGGTAATTGAAAACATTTGCATTTTTTTAATAGATTTCTATGATTTTCTTGCTTGTCCACATAAGTTCAAAAAGTGATTAGGTAACGGTGATTAGGTTAGATAATTTTACCAAACACAGTTGAAATATAAGAGGACAGATGAAAAATAAAGAAATAGTTAACCAATAACCAATAACCAATAACCATTAACCAAAATGTACCACGGAACCCTCGTTTTTGCAACCGGAAATGCCAATAAAGTAAAAGAAGTGCAAGCGCTGGTGGGCGATGATGTGGCGGTTAAGAGCCTGCACGACCTTGGCTACTTTGAGGAGTTGAGCGAAACGCACGATACCCTTGAGGGCAATGCACTAGAAAAGGCACAGTTTATTTTTGAGAAATTCGGTGAGAATTGCTTTAGTGAGGATACTGGTTTAGAAGTAGATGCGTTAAACGGTGAGCCAGGGGTATATTCGGCCCGATATGCCGGACCAGATAAAGGCGCCGAAGACAATATGGCCTTGCTTTTAGAAAAGCTAAAAGGCCAGACCAACCGAAAAGCACGCTTCCGTACCGTAATTTCTTTGATCATTGATGCTAAAGAATTCCGCTTCGAAGGGATAGTGGAAGGGCAGATTTTAGAAGCCCGGAAAGGTACGGCTGGCTTCGGTTACGACCCCATTTTTGAACCCACCGGTTATGACCGTTCTTTTGCTGAAATGAGCTTAGCAGAGAAGGCCCCAATTAGCCATCGTGGGAAGGCGGTTTCGCAGTTATTAAAATTTCTGAAATTTTTTTAGTATTTTCAAAGGAAACTATTGCGAAAGACAAAGTTTCTTTGTAATATTAAAGCATAATCATTCCTTCTCATGAAATTCGGGTTCATCGGCTCCTATTCTGAAGATCAAATCATCAACGGATGCGTTGTTGGAGATCGTACAGCGCAGCAAACGCTGTATAGCCGCTATTCACCGAAAATGTTTGCCATTTGCCTTCGTTATGCTAAAGATTACCACAGCGCCGAAGACATTTTGCAGGAGGGCTTCATCAAGGTTTTTAGGTACATTTCAAACTTCCGTCGCGAGGGTTCTTTCGAGGGTTGGATGCGCCGCATTTTTGTTAATACAGCCATTGAGCATTTGCGCAAAGCAGTAAGTCTTTATTCCATTGTGGATGATGAGGACAAGCCAATGGATATATTGGACGAGAGCGCCTTTGATGCATTGGATTACCAAGATTTGCTTAACATGGTACAGAGCCTTTCGCCAGGCTACCGTACCGTTTTCAATCTATACGTGGTTGAAGGTTATAGCCATAAAGAGATTGCGAAGTTATTGAACATTAGCGAAGGTACTTCGAAATCTCAACTGGCCCGTGCCCGCATGATTCTGCAAAAGAAAGTGGAGTCTTCTCAACGCCTGCCTTTGGAAGGCACTTCAGATTGGGGCTAATTGATACTTTTATCGCTTCGGGAAATGGTGTTTGAATAACTATTTTACTCACTACCCGACCATTACCCCCACCCAACCTCCCCCTGAAATGGGGAGGAGCTTACCGTAGTTTATTCAGCGTAGGTGCAATTTAACGTAAGGCCTTACCTTTGCACCATGAAATTCCCGAAAATAACCAACGATGCCCTTGGGCGCATGGATGTAGCCGCATACAAATCCGCGTCCAAAACCCCGCTGGTAATTGTGCTTGATAATATACGCAGCCACAACAATGTGGGCTCGGTGTTTCGCACTGCCGATGCCTTTAGGGCACAGGCTATTTACCTTTGTGGCTATACCGACAAACCACCCCACCGCGACATACATAAAACCGCCCTTGGCGCCACCGAGAGCGTTGATTGGCAATATTTTGAAACAACAGCCCTAGCTTTGGCGGCGCTTAAAGCCGAAGGCTACCATATATGGGCCATTGAGCAAGCTGATGGTAGAACGATGCTCAATGAATTGAATCTATCCACCGGGGGCAAGCATGCCGTTGTATTTGGCAATGAGGTCAATGGCGTTGATGATGAAGTAATGGCTATGGTAGATGGTGTAATAGAAATACCCCAATTCGGCACCAAACACTCTTTGAATATATCGGTTAGTGCCGGCATCGTTATCTGGGAGTTTTGGCGGCAATTGGGGATTGGTTGATTGGTTATGGGTTGATTGGTAATTGGTTGATTAGTTATTGGTTATTGGTTGACTGGTAATGCGTGCTGTGCTTAAAGCGCAACGTTACCATAGCTTGTTAGAAGCAAGTTAACGTGTTACAGGCTTGCCTGCGTAAGGCGGGACAGGCTGAAGGCGCTGCGTCCGTTTCGTCCTCGTCAAAATAAGACGAGCACGATTAGGGTTACGTATAGCGTGCTTGTCAGAATCAGAATTACTAGAATTTTAGAATTACCGAATCAATACTTGAAACACAATTCTAAAATTCTTTAATTCTGGAAATTCTGGTTCAGACAATGGCACTGGCGTCTGTAGACGCTGGGTCCGTTTCATCCTCGTCAAAATAAGACGGGGATGAGTGGGGGCAACGTTTGTATCTTCCTCGTCAAAAATACGTGAACGAATAAGGGTTAAAACAGTTTAATTATTCCAAATAAATAAGTTACTTTTTTGAAAATATTTCTTCAAGAATTCCAGCAATCACAAAAGCACCAGCCACAACACCTAAGCCAATAAATGCATTTTTAACTTGTCTATTATTCTCTATTCTTCTCTTATCTGTTTCTCTTTGCATAATTAGTCTTTGCTTTTGCATCCTTAAGAGATTCTCTTGCATACGTTTCTGCTCTTCAGCTTCTTTACGTTGCCTTTCAATTTCTTCTTGGTATGCGTTTAGTTCATTGTCATATGCCGCTCTTTTGGCATAGTCTGACAATGTTTCATACATACTACCTCGCTCCTTAAAAAGGTCTTCTTTCTTTGGATATTTGTCTGGATGATTTTCTTTCCAAAATTGTCGCATCAATTTTTTAATTTCATCGCAGCTAGCGGTTCGTGAAATGTTTAGGATTTGGTAGTAGTTATTCATCTTCTTGATTTACAAGTTATTCAATACTGGACCAAAAACACATTCTATGCCAAATCATGCAGGCTGCCAAAATGGCACAACATCCTGTATATTCTATAGTTAAAGGTAATAGCTCTTATGCAAGCAATTTGTTCTTAAAAAAAAAAAAAAAAACGCGGAGTCTCTCAACCCCGCGTTAATCGTCATTAACTATCTCTTTCAACTCGCAACCCGCAACCCGCAACCCGCAACTCAACTCCCGCACGCCTCGCAAGCATCCGGGTTATCCAGGCTGCAAGAGATTTGTTCTTCGGGGGTGTAGTATTTAGGGGCTGGTTCGTTTACCAAAAAGGTTTCGCTTACTGGCGTGGCGTTACTGGTCTTGTCCAGTATGGTGTTCTGGGCTACAGTCATGGTATTTACCACGGTGGCGGTTGGCGCAACGGCTTTTTTGGCCTCGTTGCTAACGGTAAATTTAATTGGGTCGGCAGCGGCCTTGGTGCGCAGGTAGTACATGCCCGTTTTCAGGCCTTTTTCCCAAGCGTAAAAGTGCATGCTGCTGAGCTTGCCGAAGTTCGGGCTCTCTACAAACAGGTTCATGCTCTGGCTCTGGCAAATAAATGCGCCACGGTCGGCAGCCATATCAATAATGGTTTTCTGCTTAATTTCCCAAACGGTTTTGTATAGCTCCTTAATGTCGGCCGGTATGGCGTCAATGTTCTGCACACTGCCGTTGTTGCGTATCAGTTCATTCTTCAGTCCGTCGTTCCAAATGCCCAATTGTATCAGGTCTTTCAATAGGTGCTTGTTCACCACTGCAAAGTCGCCACTAAGGGTACGGCGGCTGTATATGTTGCTGGTGTATGGCTCAAAGCACTCGTTGTTGCCCAATATTTGGCTGGTGCTAGCCGTTGGCATTGGGGCCAAGAGCAAGCTGTTGCGCACGCCTACTTTTTGTATTTCGGCACGCAGGGCGTTCCAATCCCAACGGTCGCTAGGCTCTACGCCCCACATATCGAACTGGAAGATGCCTTGGCTGATAGGCGAACCCGGGTAGCTTTGGTAGTGGCCATCTTTGGCAGCCAAATCTTTACTGGCATTGAGGGCAGCAAAGTAAATGGTCTCAAAAATGTTCTTGTTCAATATCTGTGCCTCGTTGCTCTCAAAGGGCAAGCGCAATAGGATAAAGGCATCGGCCAGGCCCTGCACGCCTATACCGATAGGGCGGTGGCGGAAGTTGCTGTTGCGTGCCTCAGGCACTGGGTAAAAGTTTACGTCAATTACCTGGTTCAGGTTTTTGGTAACCTTATAGGTAATGTCGTATAGTTTCTGGAAATCGAAGCTTTGGTCGGCCTCGTTCACAAACTTGTTCAGCGCTATCGAAGCTAGGTTACAAACCGCCACTTCGTCTTTGCTGGTAAACTCCATGATCTCGGTGCACAAGTTGCTGCTGCGTATGGTGCCGAGGTTCTTTTGGTTCGATTTTTCGTTGGCGGCATCTTTGTACAAAATGTACGGCGTACCAGTTTCAATTTGGCTCTCTAAAATGGCAAACCAAAGCTCTTGCGCACGTATCTGCTTGCGGAATTTGCCTGCCGCTTCGTAGCCTTCATATAGCGCCTCAAACTTAGCACCGTAGGCATCAAATAGGCCTGGGCACTCGTTAGGGCACATGAGGCTCCATACACCGTTTTCCTTTACGCGCTTCATAAACAAATCGGGAATCCATAGGGCGTAGAACAAGTCGCGGGCGCGGGCTTCTTCTTTACCATGGTTCTTTTTCAGTTCCAAGAAGTCGTTGATATCGGAGTGCCACGGCTCAATATAGATAGCGAAAGAGCCTTTGCGGCGGCCACCACCTTGGTCAACGTAACGGGCGGTGTCGTTAAACACGCGCAACATAGGCACAATGCCGTTGCTCTGGCCATTAGTGCCTTTAATGTAGCTACCCGTGGCGCGAATGTTGTGTATGCTCAAGCCAATGCCACCGGCACTTTGGCTTATTTCGGCACATTGGCGCAGGGTATCAAATATGCCCGGTATGCTATCCTCTTGCATGCTCAAAAGGAAACAGCTGCTCAATTGTGGCTTCGGTGTACCCGCATTAAAAAGGGTAGGGGTAGCGTGCGTAAACCACTTCTCGGCCATAAGGTTGTAGGTCTCAATGGCTTCGGCAATGTCGTTTTTGTGTATGCCCACGGCCACGCGCATCAACATTTGTTGTGGGCGCTCGGCTATACTGCCATTGGTTTTAAGCAAGTAGGCGCGCTCTAGGGTCTTGAAACCGAAGTAGTCGTATTGGTAGTCGCGATCGTAAATGATGGCACCATCTAGCTCGTCCGCGTTCTCGCGGATGATTTGGTACACGTCCTCGGCAATCAACGAAGCATGTTCGCCCGTTTTCGGGTCGGTATAGTTATAGAGGTCTTCAATGGTTTCACTGAAGTTCTTTTTGGTGTTTTTGTGTAGGTTGCTCACCGCAATACGTGCCGCTAGTATGGCATAATCGGGGTGGCGGCTAGTCATACTAGCAGCGGTTTCTGCAGCCAAGTTGTCCAGTTCGGTAGTGGTAATATCGTTGTAAATACCCTGAATCACCACTTTGGCAATCTCCACGGCATCCACATGGTGTTGGTTAAGGCCGTAGCTCAGTTTGTTAATACGTGCTGTTATCTTGTCGAAGTAAACAGGCTCTTTTTTTCCGCTTCTTTTAATTACGAACATGGGCGTCGGTGGGGTTCTTAGTTGCGAGTATTTAATGTACCAATGTGCTGATGTACCAATATACCGATGGAGGAGTCAACCTATTGAACGCTATTTACTCTTTATGTTTTTAATGCTATTTATTTTTCAATCGTACTTCGTACATCGTACATCGTACATTTTTTAAAAGTCTTCATCCAAGCTAAATACTTGGCTATCCTTCTCGGCCATTACGCCCGATTTCTGGTATTCGCCCACGCGCTTCTCAAAGAAGTTGGTTTTGCCTTGCAGGCTAATCATCTCCATCCAAGGGAACGGGTTGGTGGCATTGTAAAATTTGTTGCAGCCCAACGATTGCAGTAAGCGGTCGGCTACAAACTCAATATACTGGCCCATCAATTCGGCGTTCATGCCAATTAACGACACCGGTAGTGCGTCGGTAACAAACTCTTTCTCGAACATTACCGCATCGGTAATGATGCTGGTAACTTCTTCGTTGCTGGGGCGGTTTTGCATCATACCAAACAATAGGCAGGCAAAATCGCAATGCAAGCCTTCGTCGCGGCTTATCAACTCGTTGCTGAAACAAAGGCCCGGCATTAAGCCACGCTTCTTCAGCCAAAACACCGAGCAAAAGCTACCCGAGAAGAAAATACCCTCAACGGCCGCAAATGCCACCAAGCGGTGTGCAAACGATGGCGCCTCGTCAATCCACTTCATTGCCCAATCGGCCTTCTTTTTCACACAAGGCAAAGTTTGGAGAGCATTGAACATCTTATCCTTCTCTACCGGATTTTTAATGTAGGTATCAATCAACAAGCTGTAAGTCTCAGCGTGTATGTTCTCAATCGCAATCTGGAAACCGTAGAAACAACGTGCCTCTGGTATTTGCACGTCTTTCATAAAGTTTAGCACCAGGTTCTCGTTCACAATCCCATCGCTGGCGGCAAAAAAGGCCAACACGTGCGAAATAAAGTGCCGCTCGTTGTTATTCAGTTTGTCCCAATCAATCAAATCGTGGCTCAGGTCAATTTCCTCGGTAGTCCAAAAGCTAGCTTCTGCCTGTTTATACATCTTCCATATCTCGTCATACTTGATAGGGAATAACACAAAACGGCTTTCGTTCGGTTCGAGGATAACGTCAACTTTGCTCATGGTATGCTAATATTCAATGGGTAATAAAAATCAATTTCGAGCACCTAACCCTACCAACCGGAGACAGTAATAGCCCCCTGCCGGTTCTGTTCAAAAAAAATTGAACCGGTCAGTTATGGCACAAGGCCATCAGTTGATATGGTTAAAAAAACCGGGTAGACTTCCCGGCTCGGTAACTGTTAATACAATATTAAGGAATGAAAAATGGTGGTTGAAAAATCTTTTTCAACACCCCTGCTGGATAAGAATTAAAAGCCTTATTTCACAAGGCTTAGGGCTGTGGAAATCTCTTTTTTTGGAAAATAAATTTGGTGCTTTCAATTCACTTACCATGGGCTCAAAGATACTATTTATGCGGTATAGCGCATATTTTGCCCGAACAATTTTACGTACAGGTGTTAGGTAAACCTTTCGGTTGTTGTGTAAACATTCTGTTGACCTAAAATGACGTTATACACAACTTAACGTGGTAGAAAAAAGTAGTTGTTTTTTGAACTAAAAACGGAAACGGTTTGTGCTCAACTATAGGCAGTAAAAATATTAATGTGTGTGTGGCACTTTACACGTTTTGCAAACCGAGTTTGCATACTTATGGTTGAAGTATAAACCAAAAGCCACCATTACGGCACCCAAAATAATAACTGGGGTCTCGAACCAATGGCCATGGAAAAAATGGGCAATAAACAGAAAACTAAAACCCGAGATAACCACCAACAGCACGGGTAGGTTATGGTGGTGGTTGATATAATTATGCAACGTAATGCCGCCGCCAAATAACAAGCCGCTGCCTAAAAGTATATACTCAAGCCAGGGGTTAGTCTCGAAATAACTACCCAGAAACGGCAGCGAAACGGCCAAAAACGGCGTAGCCAAACAATGGATGGCACACAGCATGCTCAATGCAATGCCCAAACGGTTGGTAATGCGGTGGTATGGTCTTAAGTTTTCAGTCTGGTGTAAATGGTCGTTCATAATTGCTACAAAGTTGCAGTTTTCTAGTTTATAATGCAACAAGGTTGCAAATAATTCCATGTTAGCCCAATTTGTTCAAACCGATAGGTAAAATGGATAATTATCAACGCCTGTACGCAACTATTTTAGGTGGTTTTTGCTCTATAACTAGATATTTTTTGCGGTATTGCGTAACTTAGCTAAGTAGTGAGACGGTTTCCTTTATTCATCATATTAGTGTTGGTTTACACCAATCTGTTTGCTCAGTTATCTGTGAGCAACAGGGGAGGACTTATATCTATCAAGCAAGGCGGCTTTATCTCCGTTCATGGCGATTACGAAAGTACCCTAAACGGCTTGGTTGATAATACCGATAGTATCTTCCTTTATGGCGATTGGATAAACAATGCCGGCAACACGGGCTTTAACCCAAATGCCGGCGGCACCGTAATACTGAACGATGATGCGCAACGCATCACTGGTTCCGATGTTACCCATTTCGGACGCTTAGACCTTAGAGGCACCGATGTGAAGTATGGCGACCTAGATGTAGTGGTTGACGAGGAGTTGTTGTTGAATGACCATGAGTTTAGCCTCGATACTAATACTGTTACCGTAACCAACCCTGCGCTTACTGCCGTTACCAATATTGGCGATGGGTATGTAAGTAGCCTGAATAATGGCGGCCTTGCGCGTAACACCAATAGTGTGGGTGAATATTGGTTTCCGGTAGGTTCTAATGTAGGTACTTTCCGTTATCGGCCGGTTATGATTACGCCATCATTAGCAAGTGGTTGGGTATATAAGGTGCGCATGGCCAATGTGGACCCTACTCTTGAAGGCTTTGATACTGAAGTGCGCCAACCTACTATCTGTGTAGTTAACGAGAACTATTACCATCGTATATTTAGCAACGGTACTGGCAGCGGCAACCCTGCATCGTTGCGATTTTATTATGACAATGTAGCCGACGGGCCGTTTGAGAATGTCCTTCATTGGCAAAATTTACCTCAGTGGGAAGATGTAGGCACTGTAAGCAATACCATCGGTTCGCCATTCAGTACCTTGGAAGCAGCTAATTGGGCCGATTTTAGTACGCCAGCCTTCGCCTTGGGCAATGTAAGCAAGCCGTTTGAAGTATTGGGTTTGGATGAATTTTGCTTAGGCGATACTATTACCTTTACCATTTTAGAAAGTTTTAATGGTTACCAGTTTTACAACGGCAACCAGTTATTGCAGGATAGTATCCTAAACACCTACACCATTAACAACTTGGTTTCGGGAGATTCCATTTGGGCTATTGGCATTGATTCTACTTGTATAGCATATGGCAGTGGTCCAGTGCTCACGGCCTTCCCAGTGCCGGTACCTGATGCTGGCCGCGACACTACAGTTTATTTTGGTGCCGATGTAACTTTGTTGGGTAACGGTGGGTTGGATTATGAGTGGTACCCCGATTCGGTAGTGGCTTGCGTATACTGCCAAAACACACTGGCCAATGTATTTGAGGATACCGAATTCTTCCTTACTGTTGGCAACGAATACGGTTGTAAGGCGGTTGACACGGTTTGGATATATACCAGTGCCGAAATTGATCCACGTGAGGTATTGAACATACCTAACGCCATTACCCCCAATGGCGATGGCGTAAACGATAGCTGGAACATCCGGAACTTGAGCTTATACCCCGACAACGAAATTATTATCCTCAATCGTTGGGGTAGCGAGATGTATCGTCAAGGACCTTATACCCGTAATTGGAACGGCACCTACAATGGCACCGATTCACCAGCGGGCACGTATTATTACCTCATCAAGCTCAATAATATTGGCGAAGTGCTTACTGGCCCGCTTACTGTTATACGCTAGTGGCTACTACATCTTAATAGTTTTACTATTTTTATCCTTATAACATCTTAACCGCTGCCTGCATTGGTATGAATATACCTTACAATAAACCATATATTTCTGGTAACGAACTGGCTTACATTGAGGCAGCTATTAAGGAGGGCACCATATCTGGCGATGGCAGCTTTACACACAAGTGCCAGCAGTTACTGCAACAGCGCTATGGCTTTAAGAAATGTTTACTGACCACCAGCTGCACCGATGCCTTGGAGCTTGCGGCCCTTTTGTTGGATGTTGGCCCTGGCGATGAGGTTATTGTTCCGTCATATACATTTGTTTCTAGTGCCAATGCTTTTATACTTCGCGGAGCAACCGTACTTTTTGCCGACTCATCGGCCGAAAGCCCCAATATTGACCCAGAGAGCATTCGCAGCCTCATTACTCCCAATACCAAAATAATAGTGGTGGTGCATTATGCGGGCATACCCTGCGACATGGATGCCATTAACGCCATTGCCCAAGAATATGGCATTTATGTGGTAGAGGATGCTGCTCACGCTTTGGATGCCTTTTACAAAGGCACACCTGCCGGGGCGTTGGGCACTATGGCAGCTTTCTCGTTTCATGCTACTAAAAATGTGATTGCCGGCGAAGGTGGTATGCTGGTAATAAACGATGAGCAGTTTGCGGCTAGGGCAGAGGTGCTTCGCGAGAAGGGAACTAATCGTGCAGCTTTTTTAAGGGGCGAAATAGATAAATATGAGTGGGTTGATACAGGTTCTTCTTTTTCGCCATCGGAGCTAAATGCGGCTTTTCTGTTTGCGCAGCTTGAACAACTAGATACCATTCAAAAACGTAGGTTGCACCTTTGGAACCGATATTACGCGGGCCTTCGTATGCTTGAATTGGGCAAGCAAGCGCAACTGCCCCTGGTGCACGATTATGAGACACACAGTGCGCATGTGTTTTACCTGGTTTGTGCCAATGCCGATGAGCGTATCGCCTTGATTGACCATCTAAAGAGCAACGGCATACAAGCCGTTTTCCATTATCTATCGTTGCATCAAAGCCCGTATTATTTGCAGCAGCATGTACCCGCCAAATTGCCCTTTGCCCAGCATTATGCATATTGCCTAGTTAGGCTGCCACTCTACTTTGAACTTACCGATGAGCAGGTAGACTGCGTTGTTGGCAAGGTGTTGGAGTTTTATGCTTGAAAAAGATTTTTTTACCAAGTCTAATTCGCGCTGAGGCTGAAATAGTGAACGAATACTATTTAGATGATGGGCTCAAGCCGTTTTACAGCAACTCATATACATGCTCATATTGAGCCACGGTGATATTTTTAAAGCCTGCATCGGCTAAGTGATTGGTCCAGGTGGGCATTACATCTGGATCGCCATGAACCAAGAACATCCTTTTTACTAAATCGGGGTTTTGGCAGGTCAAAAACTGTAACATCTCTTTATAATCACCATGGGCACTGAATGGGTCTATTACTACCACATCGGCATTTACATCATAGTAGTCGCCGTATATGCTCACGCTTTTTTCGCCATTTCGCAAGCGACCCGCTAGGCTGCTTGGTGTAGCCCAGCCTACTATTAATATGGTATTGCGGGGGTCCTCAATATGGTTTTTAAGGTGGTGTTTTATGCGGCCTGCCTCAGCCATGCCCGATGCCGATATAATGATGGCCGGGCCTTTTAAGGTGTTTAATTGTATAGACTCCTGAACACTTTGTGTATAATGCAGTTTATTGAATCCGAATGGCGATGGGTCGTTTTCCATGTATTCGGTCAGTTCCTCGTTGAAGCATTCGGGGTGATTATGCATTATTTCGGTGGCATCTACAGCTAGTGGGCTATCTACATACACGGGTATTGAGGGTAGTTGATGCTCAAACGCAAGGTTGTTAAGCACATTCACAATCTCTTGAGTTCGCCCAACGCTAAAGGCCGGAATGATAATTTTACCCTTTTTAGCTACGCAAGTTTCTTCCACAACTCGTCGTAGTTGTTCTTCTACATCGCCAAATTTATCATGCAACCTATCACCGTACGTCGATTCGCAAAGTATATAATCTGCTTGCGGAAACGGTTGCGGATCTTTTAAAATGCGGTTGCCGTATTTGCCAATATCGCCAGTAAAGGTCAATCGTGTAGTTTTGTCACCTTCATTTATCTTTAGGTTTACAATGGCGCTACCTATTATATGCCCTGCATCGGTAAAGGTTAGTTCTACACCCTCCATTATTTCAGCAGGCTCATTGTAATTTATGGTGTTAAACTGTTTCAAGCACCGTTGCGCATCTTGGCTATCGTATAGTGGCTTTATAAGTTTCTTACCCTTAGCTGCTAACTTTTTGTTTACGTAGGCCACTTCGCTTTCTTGTATGCCAGCACTATCGGCCAGCATAATTTCGCATAGGTCCGCTGTGGCTGGTGTGCAATATATTTGGCCCGAAAAGCCATCTTTTACGAGTTTGGGTATCAATCCTGAATGGTCGATATGTGCATGCGAAAGCACTAAAATATCTACTGCCGTTGGTTCAAAGCCCCAATGACGGTTCAACTCTTCTGTATCTTGCCCTCGCCCTTGAAATAGGCCACAATCCAACAATATGTTTTTGCCATTAGCAAGTGTAAGCAGGTGTTTGCTACCTGTAACCGTGCCCGCGGCACCATAAAATCCTATTTGCATCGTTACTTAAGTTGTAATGTAAATATTGGCAATATCTTTTGCATTAGCTAGCAGAAAAGGTGATAGTGGATGTTTGGGTGCATGATACAAATCATCCTATTGGAAATGTAAATTTGCCTTTTTTTTCTTCCAAGCAATTTTACATTTCTTAGGTCAATATATAGGCTTAGGACATATCTTTATGTTCAAATTGTGAAAGAGTTAATTACATTCCCAATGGTAGCACGCGCATTCCGACACTGCTTGTGCTATGGGACAAGATAGAGAAGTTATGAAACCGAGTGATGAATTGTCGGAGCTTATACGTTGTATGAGCCCTTCTGAGAAGCGTTATTTTAAGTTACAAGCTGCAACATTTAAGGAGGATAGCCACTATTTGTTGTTGTTTGATGCTATAGACAAGAAGGAAATTGAGGATACAGAGTTGGAGAAATACCTCGCTTCAAATCAAGTTACGGTATCGCTTAGTCGGTTAAAGAACTATTTGCAGCAGTTGATTATGAAAACCCTTAGGGAGTATCATCTGGATCATTATCCAGAGTTTAAGATTATTGAGGCATATCGGGATTACCGCATATTACGCGATAGGAAGCTTGATAAGCAAGCAAGCAAAGCAATAGCAAGAGCCGTGAAACTGGCCAAGCAGTATGAGCGCTTTGCATACCTGTGGGAGATAAATAGGCATTTGGCTATTGATGAGATGGTTGAGATGGATGGAAATAAGTTCAGAAAGAATACTGATGCGGTATTGGATCTTCAAGATGGCATAGTGGCAAAGTTGCAGCTGGTAAACGACTGCCATCGATTGGAAGTGGTGGCTATTTTGTTGGAAAAAGAACACATCAAAACAATTGATCCGGAGAAGCTAAGTGCCATAGAACAATTGCTGGCTAATGCCAAAGTTTTTGATAACGCAGATTTGCCATACTACGGAAAGGCACACCTGCATGGTGTGTATAATATATGCTATGCCCAAACAAATAGGTATAGCGAGGCTCTGGAAACAAATTCTCGGTTAGTTGATTTGTTGCGCGAACGGCCTATTGAGATAGGCTGCAACGATGAGCAAATATTGTACGCCTTTACCAACCAGCTCTATCATTTGCTTTACCAAGAAAAATGGGATGATTTTAAGAAACTAACCAGCGAAATAAAAGCTGACCCCAGCAAATACTTTGTTGGGCATGGCGAGTATTTTCAATCGGCATTGTTATTTGGGGCTTATAGTTTTGAGGTTTCGTTGGCTCTATTGAGCGGCAACTTTGAAGAGGGCAATAGGTGTTTAGAGCCCGCCCAGAAAATTTTGGATAAACACGAGAACATTGCCTACGCTGAGTTTCATTTTTCGTGGCTATACCGCAAATTGGTGCTGTATTTTGGCTTGGGCAACTATACCATGGCGCTTCAAACCATCAATATAATACTGGATGGTAAGGTACTGAAATATGGGCCCGATTTTGGTCCCTACATACGCATGCTTAACCTCATAATATTGTACGAGCTGGGCCACCTCAAAATGCTACCTTCGGCAATAAAAGCAACGGAGCAGTTTATACGAGGCAAAGAGAATTTATACGTGGTAGACAAGCTGCTGCTTGAGATGCTGAAAAAATTCTTGAAAGCTAACAATGACGATAGCGTTAAGGCAATTTGCACTAGCTATGCAGCCAAGATAAAAGCAAAAATAGAAGCGGAGCCGTCTGCACGAACTCCGCTTATCTATTTCGATTTTTTAACTTGGATGGAAGGCAAAGCGAAAGGAATATTATTTGGAGAAGCTATGCACCAAAAACACCTTGCCAAGCAAAAAGCAGACTAATGCTTACCAGCCTGGGTTTTCGGTAGCAATACCGGTTGATACCAATATGATGGAGGTAATAACAACCAACACCACTACTACACCCATCACTATCAAGCCTTTTTTGTAAAGCTTCACGTTGTCTTCAAGCTTTTTGTGCTTAAAAACATTTACCAGCTTGTTCTCAGTGCGCAAAAACGAGCTTTCGTTTTTAATTACGTAGTCAAACGCACCGCTGGCCATGGTTTCTACCGCGATTTCAATTTTCTCTTGGCCCGATAGCATCACTACTTCGGTATCGGCGTTGCGCGCTTTTATTTTCTTAAGAATCTCGATGCCATTGGCAGCACTTTTTTCTACGCTATTTAGGTAGTAATCAAGCACAATTACATCTGGGTTTTTATCAAGGTTTGCCAAGCAATCTTCGCCCGTTGAGAAAGTGGTAATATCAACTTTAAGCTTGCTGGAAAGGTGGTCTTTGAGCATTTGTAGGTGCATCGGATCGTCATCCACCAAAAATACTTTGCGTAAATCAGAATTGGCCATGGCTCGGTTGTTATGGTTTGGTTTAGTTTTTAGTTTTAGTGCGCGTTTACATAGTCTTGAAGCTCAGCAAAAGCCTGTTTCATAGTAGCTTCTAGTTTTTCTATCAAGGGCGGCAAAGCATCTAGATTGGTAACAGAACTGCTGTACTCTTCAATAGCCCTAATATCTTGCTCTAGGCTTTTTATACCCATATAAGTAAGCTGCGGTTTTAGTGAGTGCGCAGATCCTTTAAGTTGGTTATAGTCGCCAGTGCCTAGGCTAGTGCGTATTTCTTCCACTTGCTCTGGCGCACGGTCAAGAAACATTTGCACGTAACGTTTTATTTTTTGGGTATCGTTTCCGGTAAAACTGCCCAAGAAAGTTAAATCTGTAACCTTGTCGCTCATAATTTGGTTTTAAGCAGGCTGTGTGGTATTCGTCAGTCTATGAATTTTTTCCTTCAACACATCGGGGTCGAAAGGCTTGCTAATATAATCATTCATGCCCGATTCTAAACATTTATCAACTTCAAATTTCTCTACATTGGCGGTCATGGCCATTATAGGGATGTTGTTTTTGGGCGAAGGTATCTGGTTGCGTATAAATTGAGTAGCCTCATGTCCACCCATTACAGGCATATTAATGTCCATAAGCACTAAACTATAATTGCCTGTGGCTATCTTTTCGCAGGCAATTTTACCATTCAGCGCCTCATCAATTTTGGCACTAGGGAAAAGGGTGCTCAAAGTGTCTTGTGCTACCATTTGGTTAAAATCGTTATCATCAACTACCAATATGTGCAGGTCTTTAGGTTCGCCTGATTTTAGCGCGGCTTCGGGCTTACTTTTATTGGTTGCCGAAATTAAAAGAGCAGTAATTTTTTCTTCTAGCTCCTCGGGCACAAATGGTTTTGAGATATAGTCGTTCATACCTGAATCTATGCATTCTTGTATGGCCTCTTGGGTAGCACTGGCGGTCATGGCCATCACCAAGGTGTTTTTCTTGTCAGTATCAAGCTTCCTGATGGCCCGAGTAGCATCCAAGCCGTTCAAAATCGGCATGTTCAGGTCCATAAGTACTAGGTCGTAGTGTTCTTTTGCTACCCGTTCCACGGCTAGTTTGCCATTTTCCGCAATATCAATCACGATGCCCTCAAACATACTCTCCAGGGTGTCTTGCGCTACTATTTGGTTGAAGGCGTTATCTTCGGCCAACAAAATTCTCAGTCCTTTTCCCGAAAACCGTTCATGCTTTTGGTGCTCTATAGTTGCACTTTGAGCGTTGCCAGGGGCAAAATCGAGGTCAAAGTAAAAGGTGGTGCCTTGGCCTACAATACTGCTTACACCAATATGCCCACCTTGTAGCTCTACCAATTGCTTGCAAATAGTAAGGCCTAGTCCGGTGCCACCAAATTTACGGGTGGTGGTGCTATCCGCTTGCGAAAAGCTTTCAAATATGGCATCGAGCCGGTCTTCAGGTATGCCTATTCCGGTATCTACTACACTGAATTTGATGTTTACTTTGCCATTTTGGGTTGCACCTTGGGTTACGTTTATGGTTATGCCACCGCTTTCGGTAAACTTAACCGCATTGCTGGCCAAGTTCAGCAAAATCTGGTTTAGGCGCACAGGGTCGCCAACAAGCATCGGTGGTATACCATCCGCAATGTTTATGTTTAGGTAAAGGCCTTTTTCGTCTGATTTAAACATGACTGTGTTGGCCACCCCGTCAATAGTCTCGGCAAGGGAGAAATCAACGGCTTCAAACTCCAGCCTGCCCGCTTCAATTTTACTGATGTCCAAAATATCGTTGATAATTACTATCAGGTTATCAGCTGATTGCTTAATGGCTTTCAGGTATTTCATTTGCAGGGCCGTTGGCTCGGTTTTGAGCAATAGGTTGGTCATGCCCACCACGGCGTTCATAGGAGTGCGTATTTCGTGGCTCATGTTGGCCAAAAACTGCTCTTTGAATTTCCGGCTTTGCTCCGCTCTTTCTCGGGCCTCCTCGGCACCTACGAGTTGCGTTTTTGCCAACATGCCTTCCTTAATCAACTTTACCTCTTCCAAGGTTTTGTTCAGGGTAAGGTCAAGGTCATTAAAATCAACGGGCTTGGTAATAAAGTCGAAGGCTCCGCTGTTCATGGCAGCCCGTATATTGCCCATATCGCCGTAGGCCGACATTACAATGATACGCGCGGGAAAGTTTTGCTCTTTTACCTTGCGTAGCAAGGTAAGGCCGTCCATTTCGGGCATGTTAATGTCGGTAATCACTACGTCAATTTCGGGGTTGTTGCCCAATAACTCTAAGGCAACCAAACCATTGGGAGCATAAAAAAACTCCAGTTCACCTTGTTTAATCCTACGTCTAAAACGCTGCCTGAACAGGTCTTCGGCATCTGGTTCGTCGTCTACTAGCAGTATTTTTGGTATGGCTGTAATCATTTTCGGAGAGAAAGGATTTTGTCCCTTAAGTTAGTAAAATCAACAGGCTTGGTCACAAAGTCATCGGCACCGTATGTTTTAGCGGTATTGTGGTTATCGTCATCGCCGTAGGCCGAAATCATGAATACCTGAAGGTGCGGGAATTGGTTTTTAACAATTTTGAGCAGTTCAAGACCAGTCATGCCAGGCATGTTAATGTCTGACAATACAAGCACCAAATCAAATGGGCTCAACTGGCGTAAATATTCCAAAGCCTCTTCAGCTGAGAAAACGAATTTGAAATCCAGCTCCCCGGCTTTTAGCTCTTTGCGGAAACGTTGGCGAAATAATGCCTCTACGTCTCTTTCGTCATCTACTACCAGTATTTTCATCCTGTTGTTTGTTTTGATGTTTGTGTCAATTCAATCCTATTGGTTTGCTACCCAAACCACCGTTTTTATCTATAACGGAAGGCTTATTACAAACTCTGTAAAATTGCCTTCTTCGCTGTTGGCGTTTAGTTTTCCGTAGTGCCCTTTAACAACAATGTCGTAACTAATTGATAAACCGAGACCAGTGCCTTCGCCAGTAGGTTTGGTGGTGAAAAATGGGTTAAAAATTTTAGATAAGTTTTCTTTCGAAATGCCCGTTCCGTTGTCCCTAATGCTTACGATGGCAAATTTGCCTTCAACTTTTGTTGTGATGGTTACTTTTGGCACAAACGCATCGCCGGCCTGCTGTTTTTTCTTATAGGCTGCATAAATGGCATTATTGGCTATATTCAATATCACCCTCGATAAATCTTGCGTAACCAGCGACACCATAGGCAGGTTTTCGTCGTAGTGCTTATCAAATTGCACCGTTAGGCTTTGCTGTTTGCTTCTTAAACCATGGTAGGCTAGGTTCACGTTTTCCTCTACCATTTTGTTGAGGTTCACGCTCTCTTTTTCGCCGCTTTGGTTTCTTGAGTGCATTAGCATACCCTTAACAATACCATCGGCACGTTTTCCGTGTTCGTTTATCTTTTGCACGTTATGGCGTAGGTCGCCCAGCAAGTCTTGTATATTCTCTAAGTCAGCCGATTCTATTTTTTGTTTCACTATTTCCTCTTCCAACTCATCAACCAACTCTTCTGATAGCTCGGCAAAATTGTTCACGAAATTCAGCGGGTTTTTAATCTCATGGGCTATGCCTGCGGTAAGTTGGCCAAGCGACGCCAGTTTTTGCTGCTCCACCAACATGTCTTGAGATTGCTTCAATTCGGCGGTGCGTTCGTTTACCAAATCCTCTAATTTTCGCTTTTCAACACGCAGTTGCCTCGAGCGCATGGAAATAATCAAGTAAATAAGCGCACTTGTTATTACCAAGCCGCCTAAATAGGCCCACCAAGTGCGAAACCAGGGTGGCGAAATGTTAAAGCTGTATTCATTCTCGAAGCTAATGTAATCAAAAGCATTTCGGGCGCGCACTTTGAAGGTATACTGCCCTTCGGGTAAGTTAGTATAATCTTTTCGTGTGTCGCTCGTCCATTCCGACCAGTCGTTGTCGAAACCTAGGAGCTGGTATTGAAACTCTGTAAACTCTGGGAATTCGTAGCTTGTAGCGCCAAAATCGAAACGGAGGGCATTATCCCTGAAAGGAAGCCTTGGTATCATTGCCATAGGTTGCTTTATTGACGGATACCCTTTTTCATCAAAATAAGCACCATCAAACAAAATGGTACCCTCGCCTAGCTGCACATGCCTTATCAAGCATTGGAAATCTTTATCGCCTTCGGCCATATTGTCGCTGGCTATGCGCATTAATCCTTGGTTGCCACCCAGCCAAATTTGCCCATCCTTGTCTCTAAAAATAGTGTTGTATGAGCGGTCGGCTAGGTTGTTAAAGGCTCTTGTGCTTATCTCATAATTGCCGCTGCTGCTTGTTTTGGCTATTCCTTTATCCATGTTGGTAATGATAAAGTATGCCGAGTCGGTTAAGGCAAGCATTGCTATTAAGCGTTTTCCTTTGTTCTTAAACTCGCTTCCAAAAACCGCCGATTGGTAAAATGTTCCTTGCCCGCTATCAAATTGGTACACTCCTTTTGTGCCCGATACCAAGAGTTTCCCATCCATCAAAAACAGCTTGTTGTCGCCATTACTGGGCAAGCCATTAGCGGTGGTATAATAGTCAACTTGTTTGGTCGATAAATTTGTGCTGCTAAGCAACATGTGCATTACACCATTGCTTTGTGTTGCGGCCCAAATACCATCTTTCTCAATTACTAGTGAGGTAAAGTTACCTGCAATTGATTGAAAGCTTGGGTGATAGCCCCAATTGCCATTGTTGTATTTCAATGCTATGAGGCTGTCGTTTAGGCCTGCAAAAATTACAGTCGGGTCGAAAGGGTTTGATACCAAGAAATTGGTGTTTGCTCTAATTACTCGCTGCGGCACGTTGTTTTTAAGGTTATATATACCATCGGCAGTACCCAACAACAATCCTTGTGGATTCGATATCATGTCGTGAAACTCAGTGTAAAACCCGGGTATATCGGTAAACGTTGAGTGGTATTTGAAATAGCTTTTCGACAATTCCGCATTGCTCACATCTTTTAAGTAATAAATACCCTGAGTAGTTGATACATATAGTACCCCATTATGCCTTACTATGCTATTTACGTTGCCTTGCAGCCCCGAGCGATCGGAGAATAGATATACAGGAGAAAATATGGATACGCGCACCAAGCCATTATCGGTAGCTAACCAAAGTCCTTGTTGGTGGTCAACATGCACTGCATTAATGGTATTATCGGGCAGGCCGCTTTCTTTATTAAATAGTTTAAAAAGTGCGCCATTGGGTTCTATAATAACCAAACCACCGCGCAGTGTGGTAATACCAATTTTACCGTCAGGCAATATTAATCCGCCCGAAATAAGGTTTTCTTTTAGGTAATTGTCTACTTGGGTAGTAAACTGGCGCAGTTCTTTGCCATCCCAAAGCATTAGGCCATCAAATTTTCTGGCGATTAGCAATTTATTGCCTTCCAACGGCAAAACCGCAATAATACCCTCGTTTATCAAAGCATTGCTGGTTTCGCCAAACACTTTTTTAAAACTATTGCCATCTAACGTCGATAGCCCTTTTTCAGCCAAAGTGAGGTAAAGCTTGTTGTTTACAAAAAAGGCAGGGTTGCGCAGCAGTAAGTTGGGCAGCACTGGCTCGTCGAGCTTACCGTTTTTATATATCAGCACCCTATTCAACGAAACAAAGTAAATGGCATCAGCACTTGTAAATACGTTCAAGAAACTGCCCAAGGTTTCGCTGGCCAAACTATCGGATAGCGATTGGTAACGCAATTGGCCAATCGAGTCGGGCGCAAGGTAACCAAACCCACCATCAAGACCAACATAAATTCTACCGTTCTTATCGGCTTGCAATGCCCTAACCACCGCACTGGTAGGCACCGAAATATTGCGCCAACGGGTGCCATCAAACTCCAGTATGCCGTTCTCGTTGCCTATATATATCAGTCCTCTATTGTCGCCGGCTATGGCATAGTTGCGCTTGCTGCTTTTATACTCTTTGTCGGCATATACCCGCATTATGGGGTAAGCTATTTCTTTGTCGTTTTGGCCAAGCGCAACCATGCATGGCAATATCAAAGCAAGCACCAGTGCGTATAGCTTTATTGATTTTATCATGTAGCTTGGTTGTTATTAGTGTTGGTTGTTTAACATTGATAAATCAGTGGTTTTAATGCCGATTGAGTTACCTTCTTGTTTTAGTTGTAGCCAGTAAGAATCGAAGTTGCCATTCACAATTTTCGTTTGCGTACCCATAAAGTCAGTAAACAGTACCTCGGTTATCGGAAAATCGAAATTCAGCTGTTGCACTTGGCCCCATGTTAAGGCCAATTCGCTAGTGTTTGCGGTAGCTTCGGTTTTGTCGCGTATTATATCATATTTCAAGTGGTACTCCAGTTTGCCGCTGGTGCCCGTGCTATTGAAAAATACCTCGGCGGTGTAACAAATCTTCCCGCCCGAGTTGGTTTTCCGGAAACTCCAGTCGCGGTTTTTTTGTCCTTTCGATATTTCAACAACCAACTCAACCGATTCTGGCATAAGTGTCCATCCCTCATGGTTAGGCACACACTGCTTTTCAACCAAATTTCCTTTGCTACCGTTTAACAAAAAGGTGCGGGTGCGTTTGGTTTGTTTTTCTGTGTTTTTGGCAGTGCTGTTTTTGGTTATGGTAAGCTTTCCTGGCGAAGAGGGTATGGCCATAGCATAAAAATTATAAATGGCCGTAAACTGTTTCTTAGGGTTTATTTTTCGCCCAATTTGGCCTACCAAGTGTAGTTTAAGGTTGGTTGCGGTAAGCAGTTCGGCCTTATCTAAATCTAATTGCTGTGGCCTAAACTTAAATGTTATCGTTGTATCGGTTGCATCTGCATACCCTACTTTTTTATTGCCGTTGTATAGGTAGGTCGCCAAAGTATCGCGCAATAGTACTGGGAACTCCCCCAAAAAAGTAACGGTAATAAAGTTGCTGTCTGCCTGGAAAAAATATACTGGTTTGGATGCCTTTAGCTTAAACTGGTTTTTTAGTACAATCAGGTTCGCTACAAAAGCAAGTGCCGAGTCTTTGCTGCTGATGCTTGGCTGTGTTGCAGCGGTTAAATTGTTTATTTGCGTTTCAAGGTTGTTGTATGCAGCTAATTCTACCTCATCTAGGTTGCTTATTTTGTCGAAAATACTCAAAGTACCGAGATTACTATAAGCAGATAGCGCATGAAGCCAAAATTGCGAAACTTCTGTTCGCTGAATTTTTTGGTCAATAGGACTATTTTTTACGTACCCATCCAATTTTTCATGCAGGGTAGTAAGTTTGCTCTCTAAATATACATCTTCTGTTTGGGCTGATATGGCCTGCACCGCTATTGCACAAATCATTATAAAACTGGAAATAATCCTCACTCTGGTTCAATTTTAGGTGGGGGTAAATATACTACAAACCCTTGAAATTGTATTTCATTTTAGTATTACATATTCTGAGCAATTTTGCAACTCGGTTACGCATTTGGGTTTATCGCAAACAGTATGGGTAGCCGATGGGTTCTTCGAATGTTAACAGAAGTTCATTTTTTTATTAACAGAAAACTTTCGTTCTTTACTGACTGTAGTTTGATTAAAAATATTAATGAGGCTTGTATGAAAGAAAAGTTAACTCGCTATTACACTGATTATTTCGTTTTCTTCGTTTTTTGCTTACCCTTGTTTTTCAATACTGTATCACATGCGCAGGTAATTAAGGGTTCGGTAGCAGATACTGAGAGCAAAGAATTGATAATAGGGGTGGCCGTGGTAGTTAAGGGCACCACGGTGGGCACCACTACCGATTTTGATGGCAATTTTGAACTTGATCTTGGCGGAAGGCAGCTTCCTGTTACGCTAGAGGTATCTTATCTGGGCTATACTACCCAAGACATAACAGTTACTCAAGATAATGTGGGTAAGAGCATAAAAGTTCTATTGGTTACTGATGCCGTTAAAGTGCAGGGGGTAGAAATAACTGCCAGCAGAATATCGGAAAAGCAACTGGAGGAACCTTTAACCGTAGAATCGTTGAATCTTGCAGCTATTAAAGAAACACCAGCTTCTAGTTTTTACAATGGTTTGGGTAGCTTAAAAGGGGTTGATGTAACTACTGCGTCATTTGGCTTTGTAGTTATTAATACTCGTGGTTTTAATAGCACCCGCCCAGTGCGCTCATTGCAACTAATGGATGGAGCCGATAACCAAGCACCGGGTTTGAATTTTTCGTTGGGCAATTTTGTAGGCTCTTCAGAGCTTGATATACAAAAGGTTGATTTGATTGTAGGTGCCAGCTCGGCACTATATGGCCCAAATGCATTTAACGGGGTCATAAATATGCAAACTAAAAACCCGTTTTTCCACCGTGGTTTGAGTGTTTTGCTTAAAGGCGGCGAACGCAATATGTTTGAAGGTGCCATTCGATATGCCAAGGCATTCAAAAACAAGGAAGGGAATGACCTTTTTGCATTCAAAGTGAATTTTTCTTACCTGCGCGCCGATGATTGGGAAGCAGACAACTATAATCCTACCGAACAATCTCAAACCGATGCTAGCAACTGGAGTGGATATGATGCGGTAAATATTTATGGCGATGAGCGAACTTCAAGAGGCTCTAGTGATCCGGATAACTTTATTTTGCAAGAAAGGCAAACGCCTGGTTTAGGTATTGTTCACCGAACTGGATACAACGAAATTGATTTAGTTGATTATGGAAGTAAGAATATAAAGGCTGGTGCCGCATTGCACTTAAAGGTTACGCCAAAAATTGAGACTATTCTTACTTATAATTTTGGAACAGGAACTACTGTTTATCAAGGTGATAATAGATATAGTTTAAAGGGCTTTCAATTTCATCAAATGAAGGCCGAAATTAGGGAAGAAGACAAGTGGTTTTTTAGAGCTTACCACACTAGGGAGAATGCAGGCCAATCTTATGATGCTGTTTTTACTGCTTTGCTATTGCAAGATGCTGCTCGCACCAACAATAGTTGGTACCAAAATTATGAAACCTATTATCGCCAGAATATAGTTCGTCGCGTGCAAGGTTTGCCTGGATATCCTGATCCTAATGATCCTCAGTTTACCCAGCTATGGTTTGGCGAGACCAGAGACTCTGCCGTTGCGCTCTCTAATGCAATCATGCAGCAGTATAGCGATTCTATGATAGCTTGGCACAACTTGGCTCGAAATTTTGCCGATAGTATTGGTGCGCCTACACAAGGCAATAACGTTCCTTATTTTGAACCCGGTACAGAGCGTTTTGACTCTATGTTTAACCAAATAGTATCGAGAACTGCTTTTTCGGAAGGTGGGTCAAGGTTTTACGATAAATCTGCACTTACCCATGTGCAGGGTGAATATAAGTTTACGCCATGGTGGTTGGATATTACCTTAGGCGGAAGCTTTCGCTACTATCAACCAGAATCGGATGGTACCATTTTTAGTGATACTGCGGGGCGTGTTATTACTAACTGGGAAGTGGGAAGTTACATTGGTTTAGAAAAGCGATTATTGGAAGATAAGTTATTGATAACGGGTACTGCTAGGGTTGATAAAAACCAAAATTTTAAAGTATTGGTGTCGCCAGCTGCTTCGGTAGTATATAAAGTAAAAGGCGATAATGCCCTCAGGTTATCTTTCTCGTCGGCCATTAGAAACCCAACCTTGCAAGATCAATACCTATATTATAACGTAGGTCGTGCTTTGTTGGTTGGAAACTTAAATGGCTTTGATTCGTTGGCAACAATTGAATCTCTTATTAATTATTATGAAACACTCAATCGTGATACGCTAGTTTTTAACAATGTTGGTGCCGTTCGCCCAGAGAAAGTAAAGTCTATTGAGTTTGGATATAGAGGTACAATAGGTAAGCGTGTATATGTTGATGGTAGCTATTATTATAGCTGGTATAGAGACTTCTTAGGATATCAAATTGGCGCAACCACTAGCTTTGATGAAGCATCTGGTCTTTTACAAAGCTTTCAAACATACCGCGTATCCGCTAATTCTAATGACGTAGTTACTACGCAAGGTTTCTCAATTGGGGTAACCTATGGCTTTGCTAAGTTTTACGCTCTTACAGGCAACTATAGCTGGAATAAGTTGGATAGAAGAGGGTCTGATGATCCAATTATTCCTGCCTTTAATACACCAGAACATAAGTTTAATGTAGGTATTTCAGGCAGAGACATTGTATTGAAAATTGGTAATAAGACTATCAAAAACTGGGGCTTTAACATAAACTATAAGTGGGTACAAGGTTTCTTGTTCGAAGGCTCACCGCAGTTTACAGGTTTTATACCAACTTACGATATGGTAGATGCACAAATAAATTATCGTATTCCTAAATGGTATACAACCTTTAAGGTGGGTGCTACCAACTTGTTTAATAACAAAAGAGCGCAAACATATGGTGGACCTGAAATTGGAAGGTTAGGATATGTTTCAATTGTGTTCGAGTTTGACAAAATTTAATGTGATATTTTATAATGCATAATATTATTATTACCGCCTAAAGTAGCTTATATTTATACTGCTATAAAAAAAGAACCCCAAAAACCTCAATTATGAAACGCAACATTTTTACCCTGTTTATTACGCTGTTAACTATAGGCAGCATGTCGGCTCAAACCCGATACCTTGATGAAGTGTTTTCGGATGTGATTATTTCATCTAATGTGAAATACGCCGAGAACTATTCCTTCTTGTCTGGTTCACCAGCATTGGCCGATTTGACAATGGACGTATACGAACCAGCTGACGATACTGTAGGCGGTACTTTTTACGATAATGCTAGGCCTGTTGTCATTTTTATGCACCCTGGTAGCTTTTTGCCAAAAGGCTTGAACACATTGCCGTTTGGTAATAACCGCGATAGTTCAGTAGTTGAAATTTGTACTCAATTAGCTAAACGTGGTTTTGTAGCAGCGGCTATTAGCTACCGTATTGGTTGGAACCCATTTGGTGCTAGCGATGTTGAGCGTGCAAAATCAATTATCAATGCCGTTTACCGTGCTAACCAAGATGCACACGCTGCTATCCGTTTCTTTCGTAAAGATGCTGATACTGGCAATACCTACAACATCGATCCATATCGGGTAGTAGTTGGTGGTACCAACTCTGGTGGTTATGTGGCTTTGGCTGTGAACTCATTGAACAGAACTTCTGAAATTTCTTTGTTGAAGTTCTTGGATGGTGATGGTAATTCATTTATCGACCAAACTGTAACTGGTGGTTTTTATGGCGAAGGTGGCTTGTCAGGTTTTAATGTATTAAATAACCCTGGATACTCTTCAGCTCCTGCAGTTGTTTTGAACATGGGCGGTGCAGTTGGCGATACAACTTGGATTAACGATGATGAAGCTCCTATCGTGTCCTTCCATGGTGAGGCTGACCCACTGACTCCATACCGCACAGCTGTGGTAATTGTTTCTTCTACTGGCCAATCGGTAGTAGAAGTAAGTGGTAGCTTTGATATTTCAAAACAAGCCGACGCTTTAGGAATTCAAGACAAGATTATACCTACTGTACCTTTTAGCGATGCTTATACTACTGTAGCTGAGAGCCGCAGCAGCAATGAAGGTTTGTTCCCTTTCCCTGGCGCAACTAATGGCTATGAGCCATGGTCATGGTATGATGCTGCTGACCCGAATATTGACAATGCTACTGCAGGTGCATCTGGTTTTGGCTCACGTGCCAATCCGTTTGCCACCAAAACTAAGGCTTTGCTTTACATTGATACCGTAATGAATTATTTCATTCCACGTGCTTTGGAAGCGTTTGCTAATGTTGATTCTGTAGCTGCGGAAACTGCTGACCCTGCTGATACAGTTGTGATTATTGGTATTGCCGATATTGCTGCTATCAATGCTGCGCTTACGCTTTATCCAAACCCTGCAGCTACCGAGTTGAACTTGAGCTTGGCTAATGGTAATTACAATATGAGTGGTGTGAATGTTTATGATATTACTGGCCGTTTGGTATTAACTAGTAACACTATTACCAACCCACAATATCACCGCATTTCATTGTCTAACTTGGAAAGTGGAAGTTACATAGTAACTATTAGCTTCGAAACTGGAGAGCAAGTAAGCAAGCGCTTATTGGTTAGATAATTCTCTAGAAAATAGATAATTAAAAGGCCGTGCCATTTGGTGCGGCCTTTTTTATTTTTCTTGGCAAAGCTCAATTAATACCCCGTTGGTAGTTTTGGGGTGGAGGAAAACGACTAGCTTATCATCGGCACCAGGTTTTGGAGTTTCGTTTAGTATCGTAAAGCCTTCCGCTTTTAAGCGGGCTACTTCAGCATATATGTCAGTTACATCAAAGGCTATGTGGTGAATGCCTTCGCCTCGCTTCTCGATAAATTTGGCAATTGGGCTATCAGGGTTGGTAGCCTCTAACAACTCTATCTTGGTTTCTCCCATTTGGAAAAAAGCGGTGTTAACGCCCTCGCTCTCCACCGATTCGGTTTTGTATGGCGGCACATTAAGTAGCTTGCTAAAAAGCTCATTGCTAGCTGCTAAATCTTTAACGGCTATACCTAAGTGTTCAATCTTGCGCATAAAATGGAGTTCTTATTGGGCTAAGATAACGCAAAACTAGGTTGCTGTATCTAAAAATGTTTGCCGAAGGGCCAAGCGCTGAAAACAAAAAAGCCTCCCATTGCTGGAAGGCTTCTTGTTGGTCCACTAGGTCTCGAACCTAGACTCTTCTGTACCAAAAACAGACGTGTTACCAATTACACCATAGACCAATGCTTGGTAGTGGGTACGAAGGTAAGTATTTCCTCAAAAATTAGAAACAGTTTGTGAGGAAATATTTTTAGGTTTTTAATCAAATAATTAATTCACAGGCTTTTAAGTTCACTTCATTAGTTGTATTGCAAGCTAAAATTGGATGTAAAGGTTGTAAAACTGAACATACGGCCAATTTTGTTGGCCCAAAAGATGCCAATAAAGGGTTACTTTATTCTTATAAGTTTTTGGGGCTGGGAATTTAGGGTTATTTTCGTCAGTTGAAGCCTATGAACAGACAAGTAACAAATGCCATTCGTTTTTTGATGGACGAATGCATGCCGCCCCTGATTAGAGATAACAAGTACTTTATGTACCCGTTGTTTTACATCTGGTTCAAGGGCAATAATATACAAAAGCATATGGAGTTCAAATCGCTGGTGTACGATTGGACCGAAGAAGAGTTTGCTCGCTTTTACCAAGAGCGCGACTCGCTAGCAACCGACCGCGTAACCGATTTGAGTGAGCAGAGTATTGATTATATGCTCGAGCGGTTGGATAAAGGTTCTAAAACGCTGTTAGACGTGGGTTGCGGCAATGGCTATTTTTTACAGAAGGCTCGCAAAGCCGGATACGACATACATGGATGCGATGTGTTGCAAGAGGTGAAAATTGAAGGGGGCACCTACCACCAGGGCAACCTAGAGAAACTTCCTTTCCCAGACAATTATTTTGATATTGTAACCTGTCACCACACGCTTGAGCACGTTATCAATCTGGAAGTATCGGTAAGCGAATTGAAACGAGTAGCCAAAAACCAAGTGGTAGTAGTAGTGCCTTGCCAAAGGTATTTTTATTATACCCTTGACGAGCACGTGCGTTTCTTCCCATACAAGGCACTCGTTACCAATATGATGCAAATGAAAAACTCCGTTTGCGAAAAGGTTTGGGGCGATTGGGTATTCATCGGAAACAAAGAGCATTAATCCATGTCGAGAAGCGCAACATTAAACAAGGATGTAAGACCAGACGTAAGTTTGGTAATACCTTGCTATAATGAAGAAAAGCGCATACATATACTTACCGCCGCATTAAAAGAACTTGAGCAGCACCACACTTTCAATTTCGAAGTATTGGTAGTTGATGATGGCAGTACTGATAGCACGGTAGCCCAAATACAGCAGGATAAATTTTTAAAGGAGCTAGAAGCCAAAGGCAAGTTCCGGTTAATTGTTTCGGCCGCCAATGGTGGCAAAGGTGCTGCGTTAAGGCAAGGCGTTTTGGCTGCAAATGGCCATTATATACTTACCTTGGATGCTGATATGAGCACCCATCCGCTGCAATTGGAGAAATGGCGCGATAGCTTGGGCGGCCATTTTAACAACAAAGAAATTTATATCGGCTCTCGTCCGCACCCTCAGTCAAAGCTACAGGAAAAGCCAAGTCGCAAGTTTATCGGTATCATATTCAATTTTTATGTTCGCCTGTTTAGCGAGCTTACCGTAAAGGATAGCCAGTGTGGCTTTAAACTTTACCCAGCCGATATTGCCAAGAAGTTATTTGATAGCATGAAGGTAATGGGATGGGCGCACGATGTAGAGATCCTATATAAAGCGCAACTGCTCGGTTATAAAATTACGGAAATGCCCGTAGTTTGGGATGTAAGAGATAATAGCAAAGTATCGGTGGTGCGCGATTCGGTAAAGATGTTCTTTCAAATACTCAACATATCATTATATGTGAGGTTTAAATGGAAAAAAGAAATGTATGGCAACCGCTAAGAAACCAACATCGAATGCAACACTTGAGCCATTAACTGAAAAGCCGATTTTCAGAAGGCTGTTTTGGATATTGATAGCTGTGCTGGGCTTGTTGATGCCCATATTGAGCACCACAACCGGCATAAACGCCGACGATAGATGGCAAATAGCCAAGAGCAAGGCAATAGTTGCCTACTACTACACTATGGGCGAGGATACTTCCATTTACCGAACCTACGAAGAGTCATTGGCTTTGATGGCCCAGTATGGCGAGGTAAAAGGTAAAGAGATGGGTTTTGATAAGTGGGTGCCCGACCCTGACAAGCTGCGCTACTATGGTGGCTTTTTTGAGCTTACCACTGGAGTAATAAATGACCTTATTGGCAATAAAGACGAGTTTTCTTGGAGCTATATAAACGTAAGGCACATATTTAATGCGCTACTGGGGGTGTTGTGCATTATGTTTGCAGGTTTGTTGGCTTTTCAGCTTACAGGTGCTTGGCGGGCTGCGGTGCTTACTGCTGTGCTGTTAGCGTTTTCGCCCAACTTTTTTGGGCACTCTTTAATGAATCCCAAGGATATACCTTTTGCTTTCGGTTATTTAATGACAGTGTATTTTTTAGTGCGCTTTATTAAAGGCCTGCCTGAGGTAAACTGGGGTGTAGTTTCGGGTTTAACTGCCGCCATTGCTATCACCCTTAATATTAGGGCAGGCGGTTTGCTGTTAATAGTTTATACCCTGTTTTTTTCGGGTGCTTATTATTTTTTCCATGCTTTTATCACAAAGGACCCACGGTTCGATATGAAGAAGCTCGTGAAAGTTGTCGGTGCTCTGGCATTGATAAGTGTTGCGGGTTATTTTCTAGGAGTAATCTTTTGGCCATTTGGTTTAAGTAACCCACTTACCGCTCCGTTCGATGCATTGACGTTGCTCACCAATTATGAGGTAAACATTGTTCAATTGTTTGATGGAGGGCAAATAATGTCAACCGAGTTACCTTGGTATTACTTGCCTAAGTACATTGTTATCACCAATCCTTATTTTTTACATCTTGGGCTATTATTGTTTATTGTTTTAGTTTGGAAGTATTTGAAACAGCTAGATTGGCAGCTTTTGGCCTTTTTGTTGTTCGTTACACTATTCCCAGTATTCTATATTCTCTACAAAAACTCCAATGTTTATAATGGTTGGAGGCATGTGCTGTTTATTTATCCTTTGCTTATAATGTTTGCGGCCAGCGGCTGGGAGTTATTACTGCGAACCCTTAAAGCCGCATGGGCGCCCTATGTTGTTGGCGGTGCTATTGGCATATTGATGCTGCTGCCCGCTGTGTGGATGGTGGGCAACCACCCGTACCACTATGCTTATTTTAATGAGCTTGCCGGAGGTACTGGCAGTGCCTGGAAAAACTACGAAACCGACTATTGGATGCTAGGGGTGCGCGAAGCCTCCTTAGAATTGTACGAAAAAGAGAAATTGGCCCAGAGCCCTAAGAAGATAGTGATAGGTACCAACTGCTTCTTCCCGGCTCAAACCTACTTTGGTATTTTAGATAAGGAGAATATTGAGGTACGCTACATCCGCTACTACGAAAAATGGCAAAAGCCGTGGGATTATGGCATTTTCTACAATGGTTATATTAACCCATACGAGTTGCAGAACGATTTATTTCCACCTTCATCAACCATCATAACCACCAAAGCGGGTGGTGCGCCCCTTTGTGCAGTTTTAAAGCGCCAAGATACTTTTGATCTGGCAGCCTATGAAGCGATGGGAAAACAAGCTTTTGCTGAAGCCGCGCCGCTGTTCGTTAAAGCGCTGCAAACTCGCAACCGTGAGGCAGACCTATACCGCGATTTGGGCTTCTGCTACCTTAATCTAGGCGATTTGCCTAATGCAATTAATTCGCTTAATAACTCAGTGAGCCTTAATCCTGACGATTTTGGGTCGAACTATTATATAGGCGTGGCTTATGCCCAAAGCAGTAAGCCAAACCTAACTATGGCAGCAAATTATTTGAACAAAGCATTGACTATCAATCCGGGAGCCACGCAAGTAAGGCAATTGCTCGACCAAATTAACAAGGCAAACCAAGGTGGATTCCGTTAATTGTTATTAATAATTGTGTAATACATGTTAATGCAAGTTGCCTTTAACATGATTTTCTTATTTTTGGTGGCTTGATAAAACCGCATTCATGAAACAGTATAAACTGGCGAACGACATAGCCGGATGGTTGGTCTTCCTAGTCGCCCTTATAACCTACACACTCACCCTAGAAGCAACCACCAGTTTTTGGGATTGCGGGGAGTTTATATCAGGAGCCTACAAACTGCAAGTGGTTCACCCACCGGGCGCACCTATGTTCTTGTTGCTGGGCCGTTTGGCTACCATGTTTGCTTTCGATGACCCCAATTGGATTGCTTGGACCGTTAACTTTCTTTCGGGCTTGACGAGTGCCTTTTCGGTATTGTTCCTGTTCTGGATAACCACCCATTTTGCTCGCAAAATTGTAGCAGGTACTCAAATACCTACTACCATGCAAACCATAGCCATTATAGCTACTGGTGCTATTGCTGGCTTAGCTTGTACCTTTACCGATACCATTTGGTTCTCGGCTGTTGAGGGCGAGGTATATGCCATGTCTTTGTTCTTTATGATGCTCGTTTTCTGGACGATGTTGAAATGGGAAAGCTGCGAAGACGACCAATATCGTGATAAGTGGTTGGTGCTTACCTTTTTCTTGTTAGGCGTATCGAGCGGTGTTCACTTATTGAGCTTCTTGGCCATACCGCCAATGGCTTTGATATATTACTTTAAGGAGTACAAGAACCCTAAACCACTTGGTATTTTGGTTTCGCTGGTAATCGGCTTTGTTATCCTTGGCTTTTTCTTCAAAGGTATCGTTAGTGGCTTGATAAGCATTATTGCGTCTTTTGAACTCTTTGCAGTTAATAGCTTGGGCTTTGGTGTAGGTATTGGTTTCGGCATTTTTGTGCTGATTTTGGCCGCTTTGATTGTTGGAGGCCTATATGCAACCAAAGAAGGTAATGCTGCCAGCCGTTTGATAGGTGGTATGTCAAGGACAAAATTGCATGTTGCCATGCTTTGCTTTCTTATGACCATGATTGGCTTCTCAACTTACACAATTGTGGTTATTCGTGCCGGTGCCGATACGCCTATTAACATGAACAACCCCGATAACGTGTTTATGCTAGAAAGCTACCTAAATAGGGAGCAATACGGCAGCCGTGCGTTGGTATATGGCCCTAATTATACGGCATATCCAACTGAGATAGAAGATAAAGGAAACCGCTATTTCCCTATTGAAGACAAAAAAACGGGTAAAGTAACTTATGAGATTATAGGTAAGAAAGTTGACTATAAATTTGACAAGAAGGACATGATGTTTATGCCTCGCATGGGCTCATGGAACGATGATAGGCACGTAATGGCATACAGGGCAATGCTTAACCCTGATTTTGCAGTTGTTGACCGCCAATCGGGACAGACTGTGAAAGAGTTTTCAAGTGAGAAACAAGGTTGGCAGTCGGCCTACCAGCAAGCCCAAAACTTTGCTCAATCTTCATCTACTGGTTCGCTGGTAGTGAAGGATTTGATTTCGCAACGCGACAACATGTCGTTCTTTTTCAGATACCAAGTAGGGGTTATGTATCTGCGCTATTTCTTCTGGAATTTTACCGGCAGGCAGAACGATATTCAAGGCCGTTTTGATAACAATGAAGGCAAAGCCATTACTGGCATTGGTTTTATTGACAACAACATTGTTGGGCCATCTGAGAATTTGCCCGAATGGAGGAAAGATAATGCTGGCATGAATAAATATTTCATTTTGCCTTTCTTGCTAGGATTGATTGGCATGTATTATCATGCGAAGCGCGATTGGAAAGGCTTTTCTATTATTTTAGTGCTGTTCTTGTTTACTGGAGTACTTCAGGTAATTTACCTAAACTCACCACCTTTTGAGCCTAGGGAAAGGGATTATACCCTTGTAGGCTCCTTTGTTACCTTCTGTTTATGGATTGGTTTTGGTATGTTGGCCATTTATAAGGCCCTAGAGAACAGCAAGTTAAATAGTAAATTGGCACTGTCATTGTCTTTTGCGGTAAGTTTATCGGTGCCATTGGTGTTGGTTTCTCAAAATTGGGATGATCACGATCGTTCAGGACGCTACACGGCGAGGGATTTTGCCATCAACTATCTTGAATCATGTGCTCCTAATGCCATCATTTTTACCCAAGGCGATAACGATACATACCCATTGTGGTATGCACAGGAGGTAGAAAACATTCGACCAGATATTAGGGTAGTGAACCTTAGCCTGCTAGGTGTTGACTGGTATGTGCAGCAATTGGAGTACAAAATGAACGAGGCACCAGCGGTAAAACTATCCTTGACGCCGGAGAAATACAGAGGCAACACTCGCGATGTGGTTCGTTTTTATGATACAGGCAAATTTGACCAGAAGAGCTATTACCCACTGGCCGATGTAATAGGATATATTGCCAATGATGGCAATAAGCTGCGCACCCAAGGCGGCGAAATGGTAGAAGTGTTTCCAGTAAAGAACTTTTACTTGCCTGTTGATAAAGAAAAGGTAATTGCCAACGGCATTGTTCCAGCAGAGTACTATGACCGAATAGCTGACCAGCTCAGGTGGTCGTTGGGTGACAAGAGCAATTTGCTAAAAAATGACTTGGTTACCTTGGATATTGTAGCGTCAAATCTTTGGGAGCGCCCAATTTACTTTGCGGTATCAGTAAGCCCAGATGCTTATCTTGGTTTAGATAAATACTTCCAATTGGAAGGATTGGCGTACCGTATAGTGCCTGTTGAGAGCGCAAACGGCGGCAACGGCTACATAGCTCAAAACATGATGTACGAAAATGCCATGACCAAATTCCGTTGGGGAGGTATTGAGCGCAAAAAAGTAATTGATTACACTGTAGCTAGCGGCGAAACTTTGGCAACTGTTGCCTATAAGCACAACCAAACGGTAGCCCAATTGAAAGCCTATAACAAGCTTGCCACAGATGAAGTGGCTGTTGGTACTAAGCTCAAAATTGAAGTGCCACAATGGATTTATCTGGATGAGAACATTAACCGGATGACTATGAACCTGCGCAGTAACTTTGGCAGGTTGGCGGAAGACTTAATTGCATCTAATAAAAAGGCTGAAGCTGTTAAAGTGCTAGACGAAAGCCTCAAGGTAATGCCAGAAGAAACATTGCCGTATAATGTGTTTATGCTTCGCTACCCTGACATTTACTATAAGGCAGGAGCTAAAGAACAAGCGCAATTATTAATGCGCAAAGTGCTTGACCATACCTTGGAAGAATATGCTTACCTGCAGGATGTGAAAGATTTTGAACCAGGCTACAAGCGTGATTCTGATCAATCAATAGCCATATTATCTGAGTTGAGGCGTATAGCCACCAACAACCAAGATAGTGAGCTAGTAGAGGAGATAAGTCAAAAATTAATGCAGCTACAAGGAATGGGTGCATTTTAAATAAATGAAAAGCCCTCCCATAGCGGAGGGCTTTTTTTACCACAAT
The DNA here is from genome assembly GCA_027486795.1 of Sphingobacteriales bacterium. Lineage (GTDB taxonomy): Bacteria > Bacteroidota > Bacteroidia > Chitinophagales > CAIOSU01 > CAIOSU01. The sequence continues at coordinate 82,169 of JAIXOI010000009.1, forward strand.
AGCGTATGAGAGAGGAGAACCTAATATACGGTAAGCATCCATTGTTGGAAGCTTTGAGGGCAGGTAAGGAGTTTGAGAAAATTTTGCTGCAAAATGGCACTTCAAATGCAGAGTTGAAGGAGGTGGCTGCGCTTGCCCGGCAAGCAAGTATACCCGTGCAATATGTGCCACATCAAAAGTTAAACAGTGTTACGCGCAAAAACCATCAAGGTATGATAGGTTTTGGCTCGTTGATACAGTATTACGATGTGCAGGATATTCTTGACCATTGCTACGATGAGAACAATGTGCCGTTGTTTGTTTTGCTCGATAGGGTAACCGATGTGCGCAACTTTGGCGCCATAGCCCGCACCGCAGAATGCTTCGGGGCTTCGGCCATTATTGTGCCGGCCACTGGCGGTGCGCTTATACATGCCGATGCCATCAAAGCTTCGGCAGGTGCACTTACTACTTTGCCCGTTTGTAAAGTCAATCGTTTGGAAGATGCTGTTGAATTATTAAAATTGAATGGCCTCCAAATATTAGTAACCGAAATGGAAGCCAGTAAAAACCTGCACGAAATTGACTTTAGTATTCCGTTAGCCGTTATCATGGGCTCAGAAGGGGAGGGCGTAAGTGGCCGTTTGGCCAGTATGGCCGATGATAGTTTCAAAATACCTATGGTAGGCATCACAGAGTCTCTAAACGTGTCGGTTGCAGCTGGTATGGTATTGTACGAAGCGTTGCGCCAGCGTCTGCTTAAAGCTTAATACGCCATGTTAGTTCGGTATATGCACTAGCATATCTGCTACCATAGTTTGCAAGTCATAATCTGGTTCCCAGCCCCAATCAAGTCGTGCATAATTGTCATCAATACTTACTGGCCAAGTTTCGGCTATATGTTGCCTAAAGTCAGGGGCATAGCCGATACTGAAATTTGGCAATTGTACTTTAATAGCATTGGCAAGCTCGGCAGGGGTAAAAGATAAGCTTGATACATTATAGCTTGACCGAATGCGCAAATCATCAGCATCGGCTTCCATGAGTGCTAAGGTTGCTTTAATGGCATCAGGCATATACATCATCGGCAAGCGCTGGTCTTCTTTCAAGAAACAGGTATATTGTCCACGCGCCTTAGCCTCATAAAATATCTCCACAGCATAGTCGGTAGTGCCGCCGCCAGGTTTGCTACCATAACTTATAAGCCCTGGGTAACGTAAGCTGCGCACATCGAGCCCACGATTGCGATAGTAATAGTTGCACCAGCGCTCACCGGCCAATTTACTAATGCCGTAAATGGTATCAGGGTCCGTAACGGCGTATTGCGGTGTCAGGCGTTTTTTACTATGGTTGCCAAACACGGCAATGGAGCTTGGCCAGAATACTTTTTTTACGCCCAATGTTGCACTTGCTTCTAGCACGTTTAGCAAGCCTTCCATATTTACTTGCCAAGCTAACCTAGGGTTTTGTTCGCCAGTTGCCGATAGAATGGCAGCGAGATGGTAAACTTGGGTTACTTTATGTTTCGCAAATGCCTCATTTACCGCCTTAGCATCCATTATATCCAAAAGCTCAAACGGTCCGTTACTGCTGTTTTTGGCTTGGCGTATGTCCGAAGCGATAACGTTGTCGGCTCCATATTTTGCACGCAAAGCCATTACCAACTCAGTACCAATCTGTCCATTGGCACCAAGCACCAATATCATTTCACGGGGTTCCATACAAAGGGCGGTTTCGGGGGCAAAGGTAAGTACGATTTATGATTTACGAGGTACGATGTTCGATTGTCTTATCAAATCAAAAATCAATTTGGCTTCACATCTTACTAGTAACAATACGTTCCGTAGCTTTGTATTTCATTTATTTAACCTCAATTGTACAGGTTACCTCGTGTACTTCGTACATATTTTACTACTTTTATTTTCGCTTAAAGAGGCCCTAATGAAAACGAACGATTTAAAAGCCAATATTTTACCCCATCTGGCAGCGCTGCTTATTTTTGTAATGCTATCTTATGTTTATTTGATGCCGCTGCTGCAAGGCTCTGTATTGGCTCAGCACGATTATACCCAAGCAATGGGTCAGCAACACGAGATAACCGAGTATGTAGATAAAACTGGTGACCAGACACTGTGGACCAACTCCATGTTTAGTGGTATGCCAAGCGTGCAAATTTGGCTTGGCTACCCTAGCAATTTGGTTGGGCAGTTGTATGTTTTTATCAGCGCCTTGTTTGTAAACGAAACCAACATCCTCTTCTTTTTGATGGCAGGGGTTTATTTAGCCTTATATCCTCTCACCAAAAACGTTTGGATAAGTACAGCCGGTGCTGCGGCTTTTGCCTTTGCTTCTTTTAACATGATAAGCATTGAAGCTGGCCACTTGAACAAGGTGCTGGCTATGGCTTTTATGGCACCAATGTTGGCAGGCATAATTATAGCCTACCAGGGCAAGTGGCTGGCAGGAGCTTTGTTAACTGGCTTTTTCCTGGCTATACAGCTAAGGGCTGGGCACATACAAATAACCTACTATACCGTAATTGCAGGTGCAATATTGGCCTTATTTTTTGTTGAACATGCCATTGTAAAAAAGGCTATGCCTATGTTTTTGAAAGCTACGGCAGCGCTCGCTTTTGCTACGGTATTGGCAGTAGGGAGCAACACCGCACAAATATGGGGCACTTACGAGTATAGTCACGCTACTATAAGGGGCGGTAAATCGGAGTTGTCGAACGTAAAGCCTGAGGATAAGCAAGGCGGTTTGACCAAGGATTATGCCTTCAACTGGAGCCAAGGTATTGACGAGACCATGACCATACTTATACCCAACTTTATGGGTGGCGGTAGTTCGGGCAATTACGAGGGCACTGAGTCGCATAAAAAAATGGTAGCCTTGCTTAAGCAAAATGGTTACCCTGCAAAAGAAGCCGATAAGGTTGCCAATCAAGTAGCCGGAAGCGAACTATATTGGGGCGACCAGCCGTTTACCTCGGGGCCAATTTATTTTGGTGCTATTGTGTGCTTTTTGTTTGTGTTGGGCATTTTTGTTATTAAGCATCCTTACAAGTGGGCAATGCTGGGTGTAGCAATACTTGCAATAATGTTGGCTTGGGGTAAAAACTTTCCTGCATTCAACTACTTTGTTTTCGACCATGTCCCGATGTATAATAAGTTTCGTACACCAACCATGATACTTACCATCACCAATTTGGTGTTTGTATTGGTCGGGTTTTTGGGCTTAAAGGAAATTTGGGAAACCAAGGATAAGCAAATGGCTTTAAAGCAATTGAAAATAGCGGTGGGCATTGTTGGTGGTGTGTTAGTTTTGTTTGGCCTAGGCGCGGGTATTTTCTTCGATTTTACGGGAGCGCCCAAAGGACAGGAATATATAGATGCAGCTACCAAAATAGCCGACCGAAAAAGCCTTTTAAGTGGCGATGCTTTCCGTTCATTGTTTTTGGTTTTGGCAGCTGGTGGGCTCGTTTGGGTGCTCATTACCGAAAAGCTCAAAAAACAATACGTTGTGGCTTTGTTGGGTGTGCTTATTTTAGGCGATTTATGGAGCGTGAGCAAGCGATACCTGAACGATGATGATTTCGTTTCTAAATCTGAATATGATAGAATGTTTGTGCCGAGCGAGGCTGACCAATTGGTGCTGCGAGATACCGACTTGAGTTACAGGGTGCTCGATTTTGCAGGCGGAGCGCCGTTTACCAATGCATCTACTTCTTATTTCCATAAATCTATAGGGGGATACCATGCCGCTAAATTGCGCATCTATCAAGAGTTGATAGAGAACCAAATATCAAAGGATATGGGTACATTGCAACAGGGCCTTAAAAATGGCGCGGTGCCCGAGAATTTGCCCATACTCAATATGCTCAATACCCGATATTTCCTTTTGGGAAAAAAGGGAGGCGAGGTAGTGCGCAATCCTTATGCAGCGGGCAATGCTTGGTTTGTTTCCAATATACTTACCGTAAACACCGCCGATGAGGAGCTGTTTGGTTTGTCTAATATCGATACACGCAAAACAGCCTTGGTGCGTAGCACCTTTAACGACCAGCTTACCGGATTCAACCCATCGCCTGACCCTAATGGTAGTATAACGCTTACGGAGTATAAACCGGACCAATTGAAGTATGCGTTTAAGAGTAGCAACAAAGAATTGGTGGTGTTTTCTGAAATATACTACCCCGACGGTACTAGCTGGAAAGCTTTTATTGATGGGCAACCGGTGCAACACTTGCGTGCCGATTATGTATTGCGGGCATTGGTAGTTCCGGCAGGTGAGCATACTATTGAGTTTAAGTTTGAGCCAGCTTTCTATAAGATAGGTAGCTCCGTTTCGTTGGTCTCATCCCTTTTGATATTTATCGCACTTGGTGTATTTATCTATTTGAAGGTAAAAAAAGGTGATACTTTTAATGCCTAATGGCTATGGTAACCGGTAAGTATGCAGCAGTAATTGTTGAAACCCGCGAGGTGCAGGGTTTTGGGCAAATAGTGCGCAACCACTTGAAATATCTGCCAACACACTGGCATTTGGAGGTATATTGCGCAGAAGAGAACAAACCCTTTATTGAAAAGGAGCTTCAAGGCTTATCATATAACTTGCATTCCGGTATCGTTATAAAAACGGTAATGGATTATAATAATCTTTTTTTAAGCCGCAGTTTTTGGGAAGGGTTGCTACCATATACCAGGGTATTGATATTCCAAGCCGATAGTGAAATTTTACGCCACGGTATTGAAGCGTTTTTGCAGTATGACTATGTGGGGGCACCTTGGAAACTCAATTTCAGGGGGGGCAACGGCGGACTGAGTATCCGAAACCCGGCCGCAATGATTGAGGCATTGGATACGCACAAAAAACATTGGTACACGCCCGACATGATTTGGCTCATGGCACGCATGAAATGGTATAGGATAATGAATAGGGGCAAACACAAAAATGGGTAGTTATGAAATTCTTGTTTTGGAAAGTAAAACTAAACGAAGATGTGTTTTTTAGCCGTTTCGTAAAAAATGTAGCTCCAAGGGAAGTAAATGCTAAATTTGCCTGCGAAACGGAGTTTAGGTTGGGCACCTTGGGTGCCCACGCCATTGATGAATGGCTAACCCAAGCAGAATGCGAGCAAATACGCAGGCAGTATGATGGGGAGCGTAAAGTGTAATTTTCGTTTAGTGTTGTTTGTATATTTTAATAGGTGGTTAAATGAATGATTTAGAACGTTATTTTGAAAATAATAATGGCCGTTTGATTCACAAATGGATGCACTTTTTTGAAATTTATGACCGTCATTTCAGTCGATTTAGAGATAGGGAGATTGTTATTATGGAAATTGGTGTTTTCCAAGGCGGTAGCTTACAAATGTGGAAGAATTACTTTGGGCCTAAAGCAAAAATTATTGGGGTTGATATAAACCCAGACTGCAAGCAGCTTGAGGAAGAGAATATTCAAATTTTTATCGGCTCTCAATCCGACAGAGCGTTTTTGAGAGAATTGAAGCGCCAAGTTCCTAAGGTTGATATCCTTTTAGACGATGGAGGGCATACCATGAGGCAGCAGATAGTTAGTTTCGAAGAGCTGTTTTCGCATATTAAAGATGATGGCGTCTATCTATGCGAAGATTTGCATACTTCGTATTGGTTACGATTTGGCGGTGGCCATAAAAGAATGGGTTCGTTTATTGAGTTTAGCAAAAACTACATTGATAAAATTAACGCTTGGCACTCAGAAGAGAGCAGTTTGAAGGTGGATGATTTTACTCGCAGTGCTGCATCAATGCATTATTACGATAGTATTTTGGTAATTGAGAAGCAGCCTCGGGAAAAGCCCTACGACCGGAGAACAGGTTCAGCCAGTTTTAATTTAGAAGGACCAAACTTTTGGAAAGAAAACAATCCAACTAAACTGGAACTGTATAAAAACAAAGGTAAGCGTGGTATATTGTTTGCAGTAAATAAAATATTAAGATTGTTCAGGCTACCTAGTATTGGATGGTAGCTTTATTCATACATGGATAAGTTACGGAGGCGAATATCAAGGTAATAGTAACACTTATGCTTTTTTGTTACTAGTAAAGGGTTCAATACCTGTTCAAATGGGCTTAATTTGCTTTTGAAATGGACATTGAATTCGACACTTTAGGTACGTAGACTTTCGGTGAATAGCTACGTAAGGAAGAATGTGAGAAATTACGAGGGCAATAGGGCATCAAAAATTAGCAATATTTAGGTTGAATGGAGAAATTTATTAGAATTATAGCTCGAAACTTAATTTTCGTTTTACGAGGAAAAGGTCTTGGGCTGATTGATAAACTTAGGCTAAAGCTTAAGGGGCGGTACACGCCGATGAGCGTGAAATTATTCGGTAGCAAATTGTTACTATCAGATGCTGCCTCCTTTGTGGCTATGTATGAAGAGCTATTTATCAAAAACATTTATGCTTTCAATTCAGACAAAAAAGCCCCCCTTATAATTGATTGCGGCGCTAATATTGGGTTAGGAATTGCTTCTTATAAACGTGTTTATCCTAATGCAAGGGTTATAGCTTTTGAGCCCGACAACGTTATTTTTGAAATGTTAAAAAGTAATGTTGAGGCAGCAGGATACAGCCATGTGGAGATTGTGAAAAAAGCTATTTGGATTAGCAATGAGCCATTGAAGTTTGTGTCGGATGGAGGCCTATCGGGTAGGCTCGAAGAAGGGGCCTCAGGCGAGAGAGTAATTACCGTTGAAGCACAGCGATTGAAAGAAATATTGAACCAACCAATAGATTTACTGAAGATTGATATTGAAGGAGCTGAGCATTCGGTAATGAAAGATTGCGCTGATAGCTTGGGGCAAGTGAAATTATTGTTTGTTGAGTACCACTCGGATATTAACGAGCCACAGCAGCTCCAAGATATCTTAGAAATAATTACCAAAGCCGGCTTTAGATATCACATTCAAGAAGCCTATGTAAACCAGCAGCCGTTTTTGGGTATTAAGCCTATGCTGCACATGGATTTGCAATTGAATATATTTGGCTATCGTGCCAACTAGTCAGCATCAGCCCTTTTGCGTAGTTTTGCACCATGCTTTATCGTAACGGACTTAGAGTAGGTATATTGGGCGGTGGCCAATTGGGCCGGATGCTGATACAGAGCGCCATAAACTATAATCTTACTAACTGCATCCTCGACCCGGACGCAAACGCACCGTGCAAAAATATTGCTGATGAGTTTACGCAAGGCAAGCTCACCGATTTCGATACGGTTTACCATTTCGGTAAGCAATGCGATGTGGTTACTATTGAAATTGAGAACGTAAACTGCGAAGCCCTTAAAAAGCTTGAGGAAGAAGGCATACCCGTATATCCTCAGCCACACATTATTGAACTCATTCAAGACAAGGGGCTGCAAAAGCAGTTTTATCTGGATCATAATATACCCACTGCACCGTTTGTGTTTATAAACAGTCCAAGTGAAATAGGGGAGAAATGGAGTCAGTTTCCGGCCATATTGAAGCTACGACGTGAAGGCTATGATGGCCGCGGTGTAATGAAACTGAATAGCATTGCTGACATAAATAAAGCTTTTGACAAACCTTCGATTGTTGAAGAGCTTATTCCTTTTGAAAAAGAACTGGCGGTAATTGTGCACCGCAGTATCAATGGTGAAGTACGCACCTTTCCGGTAGTAGAGATGGATTTCCACCCAGAACACAATTTGGTTGAGTTTCTGTTTTGCCCGGCTAACATCAATTGGCAAATATCGAAAATGGCAAGCGATGTGGCAGTGCAAGTGGCAGAAGCCTTGGGGATTGTAGGCACCTTGGCAGTTGAAATGTTTTTAACAAAGGATGGGAAAATATTGGTAAACGAAGTGGCACCGAGGGTGCATAATAGCGGCCACCAAACCATTGAAGGCAATGTAACTAGCCAGTTTGAGCAACACTTGCGCGCCATTATGGGTTTGCCACTAGGTAATACCCATGTAAAACAACCAGCCGTAATGGTAAACTTGTTGGGAGAAGATGGCTATGATGGTACTGCCCAATACAAAGGTTTGGAGGAAGTGTTGGCGTTAGATGGCGTTAGCATTCACTTATACGGTAAACAGTTTACCCGACCGTTCCGTAAAATGGGCCACGTAACCATTACCGACCCTGATTTGCAAACAGCCCGTGCCCGGGCTAAGAAAGTTAAAGAAACCTTAAAAGTAGTATCATGAGCCAGCCACTAGTAGGTATAATTATGGGTAGCCAAAGCGACTTGCCAATAATGCAAGAGGCAGCTGATGTGTTAACCGAACTGGGCGTAGCGTTTGAGCTTACTATCATTTCGGCGCACCGCACCCCCGAGCGCATGATTGAGTATGCACAAAGTGCCCGCAGTCGTGGTATAAAAACCATAGTTGCCGGAGCTGGCGGTGCTGCACATTTACCAGGTATGGTAGCCTCACTTACTACTTTACCGGTTGTTGGGGTTCCCGTTAAATCTTCCAATAGCATCGATGGTTGGGATTCTATCTTATCTATTCTGCAAATGCCTGCGGGTATACCCGTAGCTACCGTAGCACTTAATGGTGGTAGAAATGCGGGTATTTTAGCGGCAAGTATAGTTAGCACCTTCGATAACAGTGTAGCTGATAGGCTAGCTAGCTTTAAAGAACAACTAAAAGCTAAAGTACTTAAGCAAGTTGAAGAGGTAAAGGGCAAATACCCTAGCAACTTGTAGGCTAGCAATGCTTATCAATACATAATTTTTTACCAATCAACCAGTGAACCAATGAACCAATCAACCCAGTATATTATAGTGGGCCAAGGCATAGGTGGCACTATGGTGAGTTATTTTCTCCATAAAGCAGGGCTTGACTTTATTGTTATCGACCCAGCATTGCCCAGCAATGCCAGTAGGGTAGCGGGTGGCATTATCAATCCTGTAACTGGAAAAAAGCTAGCTAAAAGCTGGCGAATTGACGAGTTACAGCCCTTTGCGTTAAAAAGCTATCAAGAAATTGGGGGCCTGCTTGGTAAAGAGTTGGTGCTGCAAACTCGCGTGCACCGATACCATAGCAACCCTGAGGATGCAACGAAGTTTGAGGAGCAAGCTGAAACCCAAGATTGGTTTGATGATTATATACTCCCGCTGCAAGTAAACGAACCTGCTATAAACAATACCTTAGGCGGCTTTACTATTAGCCCAGCGCTTAAAATCTATGGCGCCGATTTGATGGATGGCTGGCGCGACTTCTTAAAGCAAAAAGGGTGTTTTATCCAAGACTCATTTGAACATACACAGCTAGAAGTATTACCTAATAGCATTCGGTATAAAGATATTGAGGCACACAAAGTGATTTTTTGCGAGGGTTGGGGCGTGCAACACAATCCGTGGTTTAAAGATTTGCCATTTAATGCGGCAAAGGGAGAGGCTCTAGTAGTAAAAATTGAAGGACTACAGCCCGATGAAGTATATCTCAAAGGCGTTTTTCTGGTTCCTTTGGGCAACGGTCTGTATTATATTGGAAGTACTAATGAGTGGGTGTTTACCGATGACTATCCATCGGATCACAAGCGTGAGGAGTTAGAGCGTAAACTGCAAAAAGCTCTGAACTTGCCCTACAAGGTATTGAAGCATATAGCGGCAGTTAGGCCAGCCGTTAAAAACCGCAGGCCGCTAATTGGGCCGCACCCGCAGCACAGCCAGCTATGGTTATTTAATGGTTTGGGCACCAAAGGTTATTCATTGAGCCCTTTTTTTGCGAATCAACTCGTAACAGTTTTGCAAGGCAAAGGCGGTTTAGATGTGGAAGTGCTACTTTCCGAAAGCCGGTAAATTAAAACAGGCACTACTCGCAGCGCGTGAGTAATGCCTGTTGAAAACCTTCCAAGTAAGGCGACTTATAGTAGCCGCAACTTTGCCCCTTGTATCATACTGGTTGGTGCAATTGCCCTTACTGAAAGCTAAGCTAGGTTTTGAAATTTGAATTAAATACTGTGGCTTGATAGGTGTGTTGTTTTACTTGATAAGTGTGTAAGGGATGTAAATAGTAGTAGCAGCTATTGGTCAAATTGCTTATTCAAACCAGTTAGCAGGTGGGTTTTAAATGATGCGATTTGGATGAAAAAACAGGGTGTTACGAAAAAAGTGGCACCATAGCGGCTTGTACGGTTACTTAAACTTATCTTTACGGTAATTAACCTTACAAATCAATATTATAGATGCCCATAGAGTTTAAAGATCTCGGATTTCACGAGAGCCTAATGGAGAGCCTGGATGCAATGGGCTTTAGCAAGGCAACACCCATACAAGAACTAGCAATACCTAAGATTATAGAGGGTAAAGACTTAATAGGTTGTGCCCAAACTGGAACCGGAAAAACGGCAGCCTTTCTTTTGCCAGTTATCGATTATTTAGTAAAAAATCCGAGCAAAGGCCGCAATGGCATTCGTGCTATGGTAATAGTACCTACCCGTGAGTTGGCCACCCAAATTGACCAACAAATGGAGGGCTTCTCTTATTTCGTAGGTTTAAGTTCATTGCCTGTGTATGGCGGTGGCGACTCCATGGGATGGGAGCAACAGCGCCGCGCGCTTGAGCAGGGTGCCGATTTGATTATTGCTACCCCAGGCCGATTGATTGCCCATTTGCAAATGGGTTATGTAAACTTAGATGAGGTGGAGTTTTTGATTTTGGATGAAGCCGACCGCATGTTGGATATGGGTTTCTATGATGATTTAATGTCCATTATTACCAAGCTGCCAGCCAAGCGCCAAAACCTAATGTTCTCGGCAACCATGCCGCCAAAAATAAGGGAATTGGCCAATAAGATATTGAACAACCCCGACCAAGTAAACCTTGCACTGAGTAAACCAGCAGAAGGCGTATTGCAAAGTGCCTATTTGGTGTATGATAACCAGAAATTGCCGCTCATTAAGCATTTGCTCAAGGATAAAGACTTGCCAAGCATCATCATATTTTGCTCACGCAAGAATACGGTGCGTGAGATAAACCGAGAATTGCAAAAAGGTGGATTTAAGTCGCGAGCCATCAGTTCTGATTTGGAACAAAACGAGCGTGAAGAAGTGCTACTGGCTTTCCGCAACCGTAAGTTGCAGATTTTGGTAGCTACCGATGTATTGTCGCGTGGTATCGATATAAAAGACATTAACCTAGTTATAAATTACGATGTACCTGGTGATGCGGAAGACTATGTGCACCGTGTAGGCCGCACGGCCCGTGCATCTACTACCGGTGTTGCCATTACGCTTATCAATGAATATGACATGCGTGGCTTTGGCGATATAGAAACGCTTATTGAGCGCGTAATAACCAAATCGCCATTGCCAGAAGATTTAGGCGAAGGCCCAGTTTACGACCCTAAAAAGCGAGTTGGTAAGCCAGGCGGTGGAAAAGGTCGCTCTGGTGGCGGCGGCGGCCGTTCAGGAGGAAAGCCGGGTGGCGCCCCAAGAGGTGATAGGCCTAGTGGCAGTGGCAACAATAAAGGTGGTGGCAACCGTGACCGTGGTCCTCGTAAAGAAGGTGGCCCCCGCAGAGATGGCGGCGGCGGAGTAGGTAGGCCGTTGCCTCCAACTGCTGGCGGCGATGGCAATGGAGGCGCTGCCTAAGAAACAATAGCTTTTAACTATCGAGATATAAGACAGCATCGGAATGATTGGCTTAAAACCCTTTTATTAGTGGGTATTTCCATTATTGCTGTTGTTTTGTATGAGTGCTGTTTCCAGTCGACCAAAGCCCTAAAAACATAGTGGCCTAAGAGGGGGTCTTAGGCCACTACGCAAACACACAACTAACTAACCAACTATATACATAACGCTCGTGCTGAGAAAAAAGTCCCCAACTAACGGAATTTTTTTACAATCCGAACGCATAGTAAAAGGTACCTTTCTGGTCAGGGTACACACCCTCTACCATCACACCACCCTTTTTGTTGTTCAATATTTCTGCTAGCTTTTCTTTTGAGGTAATGGGTTGTCTATCAATATGGGTAATCACAAACCCTTCATGCATATCGGTATAGCGTTTAATGGCACCGTTACCTATGCTTTTTACTTTTACGCCTGCTTTTATACCCAATTCTCGTTTTTCGTCGGCACTCAATTCTTCAAACGATACCCCCAAAAGGTCATCTACTTTCATATTTTCTTTACTAAGCAGGTCAAGCCCTTGGTTTTTATTCCTTAAGGTTACTACCGTGCTGTTCAATTTGCCATCCCTGTAGTATTCCATGTTCAGCTTATCGCTCGGGCGGAATTGGGCAACCGTCTCTTGCAATTGCGAGGTGCTGTTTATCTTGTTACCATTTATGCTTCTTATCACATCGCCGGGTTTCAAGCCCGCGTCATCTGCTGCGCTGCCACCTAATACTTCGTTTACGTAAACACCGTTCGGGTCAGGCAATTTCAAGGTCTTCATTTGGTCCACATCCACATTCCTGATAGTTACGCCCAGGAAGCCACGTTGTACTAGTCCAAATTCTTTCAGGTCGCCCACAACTTTGCGCACTAGGTTAGATGGCACAGCAAACGAGTACCCAGCAAATGTACCGGTAGGCGACGCAATGGCTGTGTTTACGCCAATCAATTGTCCGCGCAAATCAACTAATGCACCGCCACTATTACCTGGGTTTACGGCAGCATCGGTTTGTATAAACGATTCGATGGCTGCATTGTCTTCCAGAATGTTAATCGACCTTCCTTTGGCGCTAACAATACCTGCTGTTACGGTCGATTCTAGGTTAAATGGGTTGCCCACTGCCAATACCCATTCACCCACGCGCACCGAATCGGAATTGGCGAACGGCAGGAATATTAAATTGGTAGCATCTATTTTCAGCAAAGCAATATCCGTGGATGGGTCGGCACCAATAACTTGGGCCACGTACTTTTGTTTGTCATTTAACACTACTTCTACTTCGCTAGCACCACTAATTACGTGGTTATTGGTTACTATGTACCCGTCAGGCGAAATAATTACGCCTGAACCAGAGGCTACTCGAGGTTGTGGCTCAAAACTATGGCCACCGCCAAAAAAATCAAATGGATTAATAAACTGCGGCATGCCTTGATTTGAAGCCTTACTGGTTGAAGTAACGTGAACTACCCCTGGTGTGCTTATAGCTGCGGCATAAGTGAAATCAAGATTCCCATTTACGGGTATATTAGTAGCCGAGGCATCCGAAAAATTAGCATAGCGCACAGGTTGCTCTGTTTGTATCGCCAATGTCTGGGTTGTATTATTGCCTTCAAAAGCTTTGTATCCGCCAATAGCTGCAGCGGCACTCAAAAAGGATACGGTAACTAAGGTCAAAAGTGTCTTGGAGTTCATAAAGCAACTAATTTTGTGTTAATTGGTAATGTCTTAACTTACTCAACAAATATGGTACCGTCTGGTTGACGCGGATATCGGATAAACCGAATGAAACCCATTTTTATTTCACATACTAAGGCGGTATTCACATATCTTTGCATTACTTAACACTTATTAACCAAAACCTTGATAAACAAGGGCAAGGAAGTGACAATTTGAACATGGAACTGACATTTTTTAAATACCAAGGTGCTGGAAATGACTTCTTGATGATTGACAATCGCGCCAGGGTTTTTAATGGCATTGAGCGAGAATTGTTTGAGCAACTATGCCACAGGAGGTTTGGTATTGGTGCCGACGGCTTGATATTGTTACAAGAAAAGGAAGGATTTGATTTTGAAATGAAATACTACAATGCCGATGGACGTGAAAGTACCATGTGCGGCAACGGTGGTAGGTGCGTAGTGATGTTTGCCAAGCAATTGGGGATTATTGAGGCAAGCGCTAGTTTTTTAGCGATTGATGGTCCGCACCAAGCGATAGTTTTGGAGGATGGAAACGTAAGCTTACAAATGGGGGATGTTTCAAGCATTGGGCGAGATAACGATGCTTACGTGCTTAATACAGGCTCTCCACATTATGTGCAGCAGGTAAATGATGCAAAGGGAGTTGATGTTTATCGTAATGGGAAGGCAATTCGAAATTCAACCAATTATGCTGCAGAAGGCATTAATGTAAATTTTGTGGAAGTTGTTGGGGATGGGCAATTGAAGGTGCGTACCTATGAACGTGGTGTAGAAGACGAAACTTATGCTTGCGGCACTGGGGTAACAGCTAGCGCTATCGTGGCCTCGCTAATGCAGGGTCTGCCTGAAGGAGATTATGCTTATAGCATTGAAACCTTAGGTGGGCAACTTGGGGTTTCTTATAATTTTAAAGATGGAAAAGCCAGCAAAGTGTGGCTAACTGGGCCTGCTAAAAGGGTTTTTGACGGGAAGATAGATTTTAATTTGGCCTAAAATGCAAAAGAGGGGCACAATGTGCCGCCTCCTTGCTATCAACCAACCACATTATTCAATCTTCACAATGCTGTTTTGGAGCAGCACTAGCAAGTTAGGGTAATCCCTGTTTTAGATAAATTTCCACCGACCAAAGTAGCATTTATCGGTAATTGGCACTAAAAAACCCGGATATGAGTTGTAAATGATGCCGGTAAACTTGTTTCTATTTCTTGTTACGGGACCTCGTTGCGGAAGTTTCGTTGTTTGTTAATAAATTTTTAATAAACAAACTAATTGCTTGTTTATCAATTGTTTATGGTAGGCATTAGGCGCTGATTGCAATAATTATCAAACAAACTATTGATTTTGTTGGTTTCCGATACTACATTGAACCTGTGATTGATCATGTGATGTTTGACAATTTAATATCTTATTGTTAGTTTTACTGGGATAATAAACGACCAGACCACTTGTTTCGACCATAGTTTTTAAAGAATAAACTAAATACCCGGATATGAGAAAATTGTACATGATCTTTTCCCTTTTATTGGTGACTGTTTTAGCGGCCAACGGCCAAGCATTTTATAATGCCGGAACGGTAACTATTGAGGGAACAGGCCTACTGTATGTAGATGGAGATGTGGAAATTGCGAGCACGGGCTCTGTTACCAACGATGGTATAATGGAGATTAAAGGTAATTACACCAATGCGCGTACGGATGGTGCCATTTCTAATGGCGCTTCTGGTGAGCGCATCGTTAAATTTACAGGCGCTGGTAACCTGCAAACCATTTCGTCCCCGAATGCCTCTTCAATAAGTTTTTATGAACTTGAGACACAGAACCCTGCAACTTACATTGCAGGTGCGCCAGCTGCAGGTGTTCAAGCTACAACCAATATTGTAATTAACAGTGAAGTTACTTTTAACAGTGGCGCACTGATGATGGAAAGCAACGACCTTATTTTGGGTTTGAATGCTACTTCAAGCGGTTACAGTGGGTTTTATAGCGCACACTTTACTTCTGGTTCGTTTGTGAAAAAAGTAGCTACAGGCCAATCATCAACTGTACACCAGTTTCCTTACTACAAGCGCGATTTTAATGGCGGCACATACCTGCCAGCTACTCTTCGCTTGAATACCGCGCCGGTGCAAGCTGATGAGATTCGCGTGAAGTTTGAAGAGAACAGCAATTTGGGTAACATTTTCCATGTTGGTGGCTGCTCTAACATTGGTCCTGGCGGAAACCAGAACATTATGTTGAACAGGATGGTGGAGAACTTTGGTGTATGGCGCATTGATGCAGAAGATGCAAGCAACAACAACCTTGACAACACTGCAGGCTGGGAGTATGATTTGACTTTGTATCCTACGGCAGCAGCATTGAACAACTTGACCAGCACATACGGCTCTGAATACTACAAATTGTTGCGTATCGCATCTCACAGTGGCAACACCCTATTGAATGCTCCTGGTAGCTCAACCGACTGGACCGCTTCTGCAACTCAATCTGGTACTTATTGCGATGGAATAGTAGAAATTGCAGCTTACAGCCAAGCTACTGGTATTACTGCCACCCGATTGAATCTGTTCTCTCGCTTTGGCGGTGCAGGCAACGAAGGTGGTGCTAGCTTGCCAATTGAATTGATAAGCCTTGAGGCGGTGCCTGTTGACAATCAATACATCGCCGTTAATTGGGCTACTTCTATTGAGATCAACAATAAAGGTTTTGAAGTATTGCGTAGCACCGATGGTGATAACTTTACCACCCAAGGTTGGGTTGATGGTAATGGAAATAGCACCGTGCAACACAACTATAGTTTCCTTGACAAAAATGTAGTGCCAAACCAATTGTACTACTACCGTTTGCGCCAAGTTGATAATGATAACAATGCCGAACTAACCCACATTGTAAACGCAATGATTACTGGTTCTTCAGTATTTACTATCAGCGATTTTATTCCTAACCCAACCACTAATAGCACTCGTATCGAGATCGTGAGCAGCGATGTGAAACATGTTAGTGTAGTTATCTACAATACCTTGGGTCAGATTATTAGCAACCAAGAAGTGGATACCAACGTAGGTACAACCCCGATAAACTTTGACATGACCGAAGTGGCCTCTGGCACATACTACGGTGTAATTAAAGTGGATGGCGAAGAATACAACAAGAAATTGGTTATTGCCCGTCAATAATACATTTAAGGGTTAAAAAATTAAAAAGGTTGGAGCAAGTGCTCCAACCTTTTTAATTTTACCAAGGATAAAAGTAATATAAACCATTGTGGCATATTCTTTGTGCAATGGTTTACAAATTCTTAATCATCAATTAAACTCCATGAAAAATCACATACTCCTTTTCGCTGCTGCTGCCTTTGGTTTTATGCCTTTAGCTGCCGAAGCCCAAAAGAACACTAGTGCTGGCAATAATATTGTAACCACCAACAAAACTATATATGCTAAGGCTGTTGAGTTTGGCGACTTTAATACGGCTATAGTGGCGGCGCACACCATTTTGGCCAACTCTCCCAACGATTACCATTATTTAGACTCGCTGGTGAGTTTGTATAGTGCCAATGGCAATTTGGTTGCTGCTGTAAATGTAGGTAATACCATTTTAGACGCCGCACCGCAAAACACAACTGTAAGAGAACTGGTGGCCAATAGTTTAGTAGGATTGGGCATGAACGGCGAGGCAATAGTGCATTACAACGATTTATATAGTCGTACCTCGAACATTATTTACTTGTACAATATTGCCACCACCGAGTTTAGTATGAAAAACTATACCGATTGTGGCTTGACTGTAGAGCGCATACTAAAAGCCGACGGAAACTTGACCAAGGTGGCAATAAATGGTGCCGATGGCAAAACGCAGGATATACCGGTAAAAGCAGCTGCCTACAATATTAAAGGTGCTATAGCAGTAGAGGTGAACAATACCATCATAGCTAAAGCAAGCTTTGAGGAGGCGCTAAAAATAGCCCCAGAATTTTCGTTGGCCAAAAGCAATCTCGAGGTGCTAAAAAAGACTACTAAATAACATTGTTTTTTATGCACCAAAGCGGCCTTCAATCTTTGAGTGCTAATAGGTTTCTAGCGTTTGGATTTGTACCTTTGCTCGGTAAAGAGGTAATAACCATCTTAACCCCCATGGACAGTAGTGGTAGATATTTTCAAAAAAACTGGCGATGAACTAATACGCATCGAACAGGCCGAACCGGGCTGCTGGATAAATATTTACCCTCCTTTTAACCATGATAATCTTGAGGACATAAGCAATACTTACAACATTCCTCTCGATTTCCTTATTGACTCGCTGGATATTAACGAACGGTCTCGCTACGAGTTTGAAGACGATGTGAAGTTAATCGTATTGAATACCCCTGTTGATAATGAAGGCGAAATTGTGGATGATGATAGGTCGGTTTATGTTACCTTACCTATTGGTATTATTCTGTTGCCCGATATGATACTGACCCTTAGTCAGCACCCCAATCCGGTAATTGATAGCTTCATCAATCAAAGGGTAAAGCGCTTTGACCCAGCCGACACCAAGAAGTTTGTATTGCAGTTGTTTGATAGGAATGTATTTTACTTTTTGCATTACTTGCGCCAGATAAACAATAAGCGTAATCTCATTGAAGATGAGTTATATAATTCGTCTAGGAATACTGAGCTGGCGCAATTGATGAATCTTCAAAAGGCCTTAGTGTATTTTGTAAATACGCTTCGTGGTAACGAGCTTACCATGGCAAAGCTTGCCCGTACCGATTTTTTAAAAATTAAGAGCGACGAAGACCTATCGGATTACTTAGAGGATGTAATAGTAGATAATAGCCAGGCTTTGGAGATGGCAAACGTTTATACCAACATCTTGAATGGCACTATGGATGCTTTCGCTAGCATTATCTCCAACAACTTGAATACCGTAATGCAGCGCCTTACCTCAGTAACCATAGTATTGATGGTGCCAACATTGGTAGCTAGTTTTTATGGTATGAACGTAGAGCTTCCTTTTCAACATCAGCCAAGTGCCTATGTTATAGCCATAGGTATTTCACTAATGCTTTCCTTTCTGTTAGTAATGTTTTTCCGCAGGAAAAAGTGGTTCTGATTTGGTTATTGGTTTACCCGTTATTGGTTATTAGTGCCTTTTAGTTTCTCTGTGTGTTATCTTAAATTTATTTTAGCGATTGGTTAACCCTAATTAACAGATAACCAATAAACTGATTAACTATTGCTTCTCCAGCCTAATAAAAAGTCTTTCACCGCTAGTCGTTTTTTACCTTCTAGTTGTAATTCTTCGGCGTAGATGTAGCCGCCCTTTACAGCAAACTTTAGGTATGTTTTGCCGTCGGTGTCAATACTACCAATAAGTAAATCATGATTGGCTGCTTCCTTTTTAGTTTGATAGATTTTTAGGGTCTTGCCATCCAACTCGGTCCAAGCAGCAGGGTAGGGGCTAAGGCCTCGAATGTGGTTGTAAACTTTATCAAGCGGTTGATGCCAATCAATCTTACAATCATCCCTGAAAATTTTTGGGGCATGTGGGTAATCGCCTGTCATATCTTGCGGAGTGGCTTTTACCGTGCCTTGCGCTATTTCTTTAACTGTTTGTAGCACCGTTTTAGCCCCTAGGGCCATCATACGGTCGTGCACGTCACCAGTGTTTTCATCAGGACCAATCGGCATAGTGGCTTGATGTATTATACTCCCAGTATCAATTTCGTGTTGGAGGAAAAAAGTAGTTACGCCAGTTTGGGTTTCGCCATTCATAACTGCCCAGTTAATAGGTGCTGCCCCACGATAAGCAGGCAACAATGAGCCATGTAAGTTGAACGTGCCGCGGGGCGGCATATTCCATACCACTTCGGGCAGCATCCTGAAAGCCACCACTATCTGCAGGTCGGCATTTAAGCCTTTTAGTTCCTCTAAAAAACTTGGGGCTTTTAATTTCTCTGGCTGCAAAACAGGTAAGTGGTGCTCTATGGCATATTTTTTTACAGCACTTTGCTGTATTTGGTTACCACGGCCAGCAGGTTTGTCGGGTGCAGTTATTACACCAACAATGTTATAACCGTTTTGTACCAATATATCTAAAGAGGCAACTGCAAAATCGGGCGTGCCCATAAAAACAATACGCATAGCGGTTATTTTGTAAAATCGGGGTAAAGAAGGTATTGTTTGCGCATTGCCATATATGCATCCAATTCAGGTTTCCAAAATGAGCCAGCCTCTGCTGTGTTGTAACCACTAGTAATAACTTCGCGCAGTTTTGCTGTGCCAGCTAATTTCTCAAAAAATGCATTGAAGAACTCTTGGCCTTTGCCTGCATTATTAAAGTATTGATATGATTGCAAAAGCCATTGAAAATCGAGTTTTCGACTACGCTCAAAGTAGTCTTGGCCAAACTCTTGCAATTCTGTGCCGCGGCATTGCAGGTCTTTGTAAGGCGGGCTTTGGGCACCTGGTATGCTCATGGGTGTAAACTCATAGTCGCCTATGGCATATTCGGGGTGGCCAAATATCTGGAAGGGCCTGTCAGTGCCCCTGCCCACACTCATAATGGTGCCTTCAAAAAAGCATAATGATGGATACAAGTAAATAGCCTCCATATTGGGCAGGTTGGGCGATGGTTTCACGGGCAATTGGTACATGGTTTGGTGCTTGTAGCCAAAGCATGGTACAACTGTTATGTTGCATTGTATACCGTTGGCAAGCCACTTTTGCCCGTTAATCATTTGTGCCAATTCGCCAACGGTAAGGCCATGAACTACTGGTATGGGGTGCATGCCCACAAAACTCTTGTAGCTTTCCTCCAAAATAGGACCGTCAACATAAAAGCCATTAGGGTTGGGGCGGTCAAGTATTATAACAGGTATTCCCGCTTCGGCACAGGCCTCCATAACGTAGTGCATAGTGCTTATGTAGGTATAAAACCGAGCTCCTACATCTTGTATATCAAATATCACCACGTCTAAGCCTTCTAGGTGCTCAGCCGTAGGTTTTTTGATGTTGCCATATAGCGAAATTACAGGCAATCCTGTCTTTGGGTCGGTTTCGGAGTTAATCTCTTGCCCGGCATCCCCCATACCTCTGAAACCATGTTCAGGGGCAAATACTTTGGTAACTTTTATTTTTTGTGCCAAAAGTGTATCAACCAAATGGGTTTGAGATGAACCCACAATACTGGTATGGTTTACTACCAATCCTACAGTTTTACCTGCCAATGACGGCACATACTCGCGCATTCTTTCGGCACCTACAAGCAGTGGTTTGCCACTCTGCGCAAATAGCGTAAGGCTAAAGAATAATAATGATACAATGGCGGTTACAATTTTCATATTTTTGAGCGTAATTAATGACGAAATTAGCCAAATCCTTTTTAACTGCCCGAACCCATTTGCGGATTTGAACATCGAACAATTTTTGACCCGGCGATTAGCTTTCAGCAAAAAGCGTACCTTTTCTCGCTTCATCATCGGTATAGCTACCGCTGCAGTGGCGCTTAGCATTACAGTAATGATTGTGGCCGTATCTTTGGTTAATGGCTTTCAGCAAGAAGTAAGCGATAAGATTTACGGTTTCTGGGGGCACATTGTTATCAGTAAGTATGGGTTTGGTCAACGCTTCGAGGAGGCCCAGCCTATAAACTTGGCCATGATTGAGGCTACCGAATTAAAGAATATCGCCAACATTAAACACGTGCAAGTTACGGGTTATAAGCCGGGTATAATAAAAGCTAATGATGCGATTGAAGGGATAGTGCTTAAAGGCGTAAGTACCGATTTTGATTGGACTTATTTTAAAAAGTACTTGATAGAGGGGGATACACTTACAATTGGCGAAGAGGATAGCATGGGTTCGCGAGGTTTGTTTTTGTCGCAAATTACCAGCAGGCGGCTGGGGCTTTCCGTTGGCGATAATTTGGAGGTTCATTTTATAAGGAAAGTGCCGTTAGTGCGAAAATTTAAGGTGGTAGGCATTTATAATACCGGATTAGAGGAGTTTGATGAGAAGTTTGCGATGGTGGATATGAGAATCATTCAAAACCTAAACGGTTGGACTGCAGGCCAAGTGGGAGGTATAGAAGTTTTTGTAAACAAATACCAAACCAACGACATACTGGTTTCGGTAAACGGAAAATGGGAAAAATATTTTGGGGAGGAGCTTTTTGATGTTGCAACCCTTGACCCGCTTACCGCCACCAACGATGAAGTATATTACGACATACTTGGGGCATACCCTGAACTAATGTCGCAAACGCTGAAAGAGATAGAACCCAATATTTTCGATTGGTTATCGCTCCAAAACTTAAACAAGTACATCATATTGATTTTGATGGGCATTGTGGCACTCATTAATATGACCACCTGTATACTGATATTGATATTGGAGCGCACTAATATGATAGGTATATTGAAAGCCCTTGGTGCTACCAATGCAGTTATAAGCCGCATGTTTTTAGTAAATGGTGCCATTATTATGGGTTTGGGAATATTAATTGGCAATATCCTAGGCATAGGACTTTGTTTGGCACAGCAACATTTTGGTTTTATTACCTTGCCGCCAGAGTCTTACTACGTTACTTCGGCTCCAGTTGATTTAAATTACACGACCATTTTTGTCATCAACTTGTTGGTGTTTGTTTTCTGCGAGGCTTTATTGTTTATACCTTCGTTGCTGGTCAGTCGCATTTCGCCTATTAAAGCCATCCGTTTCAGCTAATATTATGTGGTTATCATACCTTAAAACTTCGCGTCCAGTCAATTTGCTTATCATGGTAGCTACTATGGTGTTGGCCAAGTTGTTTGTGGTGCAACCAGTGTTCGATTTGTATCGCCAGGACAATGGACTCAGTTGGTTGCAATTTGCGCTTATGGCATTGGCTACCATTATGATTGCAGCAGCGGGCTATTGGCTCAACGACCAGCAAGATGTTGAGGCCGATCGCATTAATAAGCCAGGCAAAAACCTAGTTGGCACAATGCTGAATAGCCAAAAAGTGATGAAAGGTGCCTTGTGGCTTACCTTGTTAGGCGTAATGTTGGGCAATGGTTTGGCTATTTGGCTTGGCGCTTACCGGCTGGGTTTCTTTTACACTGTGCCTGCAATTTTACTTTGGTTTTACAATGCTAAGTTGAAGCATTTGCCAGTTATCGGCAATATTGTAGTGTCGCTGCTGGTGGGCTTAGTACCCATGTTACCGGGAATACATGAGATGGCACTGCTCAATCAAAGTGATGTAATGGGTGCTGCACTTTTTGGGTACATTGCCAAGGGGTCAGTTGCATACGGGGTGTTGGCTTTTGGCATCAACCTTATTAGGGAGGTGGTAAAGGATATTGAAGATATGCAAGGCGATGACCACATTGGCAGCAATACGCTGCCATTGCTTATTGGCGAGCGCCAAACCAAATTTATTGCCATTATCCTATGTCTAGCTTTGGTAAGGGTGGTACTTACTGCCCAACAGGCTTATCTTGAAGATGGGGAGCTGACACTGCCTACTTACCTTGCATCAGCTGTGCAATTGCCATTGTTAGTTGCTATGGTTATGCTTTTTCTGGCAAAGGATAACAGGCAATATGCTCGTGTAAGTGTGCTTTTGAAGTTAATTGCCACCGCGGGCGTAGGTTCTATGATTTTATATAACATCGCACTATGAAACACTTACTGCCCGAGGTAAAGCTAATACTAGGTTCTAAATCGCCACGAAGGAAATACATACTAGAGCAAGCAGGGTTTCAGTTTGAGGTATTGACCAAAGACGTGGAGGAAGTTTATCCGCCCGAAACACCTGTGCGCGATGTGCCAGAATACCTTGCCAAACTTAAGGCCGAAGTTATTGCCAAGGATACCCCGAAGGATGCTGTGGTAATAACATCGGATACTATAGTGCTGCTAGATGGCGTAATATATGGTAAGCCTGCTGGTAAAGCAGATGCTATCCGTATTTTGCAAACACTATCAGGCAATATGCATGAAGTAATTACAGGCGTGTGCCTAGTGCAAGGCGAGCGCTCCCTTACCTTTAGTGAAACGACCAAAGTGTATTTTGACGTTTTGAACGATGATGAAATTGAATGGTACGTTGATAATTTTGAAGTGATGGACAAGGCTGGCGCTTATGCCGTACAAGAAGGTATAGGTTTGATAGGTATAACCGGCATGGATGGCGACTACTTTAATGTAATGGGTCTTCCTATGAATAGATTGTACAGGGAGCTACAAGTTTTTATTGAAGAGTAACTACTTAGTTTGCCGCTTTTTTAGTTTTGCTTTGTAAAACTCTGTGGTGGCCACATAAATGAGCTTCTCAACTGAAGCGTGCACAATCCCGTTTTTATCTACAATATCAAGGTTGAAGTTATAGTTTACTTCGCCTTTGTCGGCTACTTGTTGTTTTATGCTTGCAAGTTCTTCTTCGGTAATAATGAAGTTTGCATACAGCGTATCCGTACCCGGTTTCTTGAATTTTATATTGGCGGCCTTATCCCAAACCACAAATTCTTTACCTAATATACGCATCAGCATGAGCATATACATAGGGTCGATGGCCGAATAAATACTGCCACCATATATAGTTCCCACATAGTTACGCGTGCGCCAGCTAAGCGGTATTTTTACCCGAAGCTCTTTATAGTCGCCAGCTATATAGGTAATGCTTGCTCCGGTGCCCATATATACCGGAAACAACTTGAACATCCAGCGCATTTTGCGGCTTTCCCAACTTTCTGCCATAGTTGCAAAGTTAAGAAAGCTAGGTTTTCCTATCATATCCCTTTTTGCCTTTTCCAAACATGGTAACATATTTAATAAATCGCTTTGTGGTTTGCAGAGTTTACCTTAATTTAATACTCAAACCCGCTATAAATGAAACATTTTACACTAATGTTAGGCATGCTATATGCCCTGTCGGCCTTTGGCCAAACTACGAGCACCTGCGATGGGGGCCGATTTTATGACGAGCTATACCAAGTGGATGTAACCACCAACGTTGAATATGGCCAAAATACCAACTTCTCGGGGCAAAACCAGAAGCTACGTTTCAACTTTTACGAACCACAAGGCGATACGCTTGAAAAAAGACCCCTCATAATTTGGGCATTTGGTGGTAGCTTTTTGTTTGGCGACAAACTCTCGCCAGATATTGTAAGGCTAAGCAATGAGTTTGCATCGAGGGGCTATACCTGTGCCGCTATCGATTATCGTTTGTTTTTTTACCCCATCAACCAAGAGCAAACTTTGAAAGCGGTAGTGCGAGCCGTGCACGATATGAAAGCTGCCGTGCGGTTCTTCAGGAAAGATGCACTTACTGCAAACGTATACAACATCGATCCCGATAGAATTTTTGTAGGTGGCGTATCTGCAGGTGGTATTACGGCAGTGCAAGTGGGTTACTTAAATCTAACTGAGGAAATACCTGCTGCCATAGTTGCCGATTCAGCAGCATTTGGTGGTATTGAAGGCGTAAGTGGCAATCCTGGTTATCCGTCAAACCCCAATCTTATCATCAACCTTTGTGGTGCTGTAGGCGATACAAACTGGATTACGCCGAACGATGTACCTATTGTGAGCTTGCATGGCACCTCTGACGGCACAGTGCCTTACGGCAGCCAAGAAATTGAAGTTACCGGTACACCAATCGGCTTTTTTGTGGATGGCAGTGGTTCGTTGCACGTTCGTGCAGATAATGTAGGTATAGATAATTTGCTATATACTTGGCAAGGCGTTGGCCACACACCATTTATTAATACATCTAATGGTGCCATTAACGAAGCTTATATGGATACCGTAGTGCGGACCACACGCGATTTTATGCTGCCTTATGCTTGCCGGGAGCTAAATACAGTAGGGATCAAGGAAACATTTGCACTTGAATTTTTAGTTTATCCTAACCCTGCCAGTGGCCAAGTGCGTATCAATTTTGCTTCGGGAGCCCCTACTGGCTTGCAGCTTACTATAACCGATATGGCCGGTAAGGTGATTGTGCAAGCGCCAGTTCAGCAGGGTCAAATTTCGGCAGTTATCGAAATTGAAACCCTTGTGCCGGGCATTTATTTCGTGCAAGCAATGCATGGTGCCCAAATAGTGAACAAAAAACTGGTTGTTTATTAAGATTTAAGGTCATTTCCACGCATTTATGTTATTAATAAGTGCGTGGAATGTTTCCTTATCGAACTATTTACTTATAGCTTAGCAACAGACATAGACGTTCAAAACAACACGCCTAATGCGCCACGCACTATTGCTATTTATTGTATTCGCTTTTTTCTTGGCGGTTTTTAACGCTTGCGAGAATGGCCCTTTGGCCAATCGCAAACCTGACTTTTGTCAATCTGAGTATGAGCAACAAGAATTAGCAATAAATGAACAAAAACAGGCCAAGTTATTAAAAACCCAATGGATTGATAGCTTGTTGAACCAATGGTATACTTCTGATAGATTTAATGGTACCATTTTAGTTGCCGAAAAAGGCGAGGTACTTTTTAGGGGAGCATTTGGTTACGGAAACCTTGATACACGAGATACACTTACTTTAAGCTCGCCTTTTCAATTGGCTTCGGCCTCTAAGCCTATTACGGCACTGGCGGTTCTTACTTTATTCGAAAAGGGAGTTTTAGATTTAGATGCCCCTGTGACCGCTTACTTGCCCGAGCTACCATACAACACTGTTACAATCAGACATTTGCTTACACACCGCTCTGGTTTATCGCGGTACATGTCTTTAGGCCATTCATATTGGGATAATAAAAGCATGGCATTAAGCAATTGCGATATGTTGCAGTTGTTTATAAAATACAAACCAGCTCTTGAGTTTACGCCCGGCTCTCGATTTATCTACAGCAACTCAAATTATGCAATATTGGCTGCCGTGGTCGAAAAATTGAGCGGACAGGATTTTGGCGATTATGTGCACCAAGCCATTTTTGTGCCGCTTGGAATGAACAATTCATTTATTTACAGCAAAAAAAAAAAAAAAAAAGTACCACAAAAGGTATTGGGTTATGTTCATGGCGGGAGCGGTAGGTTTGGACAGGTAGATAACGATTACTTAAACGGGGTTACCGGGGACAAAGGCGTTTATTCAACAGTAGAAGACTTGTTCAAATTGGATCAAGCGCTATACGATGAGACCTTGCTAAAGCAATCAACTTTGGCTGCGGCTTTTACACCATATGGCAACATTCCAAACAACTTTCACGATGATTATGGTTTAGGTTGGCGCATTGATAAGCTTAGGCCAAATATCGTATACCACAGCGGTTGGTGGAAAGGTTTTCGAACCATGTTTATACGTAAACTTGATACCCGCCAAACGGTTATTGCCCTCAATAACAGAGAGAATATGCTTCCGTATCAGCTTTGTTGGCAAATAATTGAACAGCTAAATAATATGCCTGACAGTTCGCCTCGCTATACCAACTCTGAGAATGAAGGGGATAAAGGTGAAAAAGTTGGTGGAGGATTGTAATACCTGCCTTAATAGTATGCCTCGTAGAATTTAACAAGTATCGAATGTAACTCATCAATGGTTATATTCTGTGTCAGCCGCCCGTTGCGAGCA
This sequence comes from Sphingobacteriales bacterium, assembly GCA_027486795.1. GTDB lineage: Bacteria > Bacteroidota > Bacteroidia > Chitinophagales > CAIOSU01 > CAIOSU01. The sequence continues at coordinate 109,041 of JAIXOI010000009.1, forward strand.
TACGAAATAGTGGTTTTCTCTTCTGAAATTACTATGGCCAATGAATCGCTTAGCTCGGTTATACCTACAGTTGCTTTATGGCGCATACCAATTCTTGAAGGAAGCTCATTGTTATCAGAAACGGGAAGTACGCAACCAGCGGCAATAATTCTTAAGTCTGAAATAATAACTGCTCCATCGTGCATGGGCGAGTTTTTTTCGAAAATACTTTCCAAAAGTTTACTGCTTACTAAGCTATCCATTAACACGCCAGTGTTTGCATAAAACTGCAGCCGGGAAGATTCGCTTAAGACCAATATAGCGCCGGTTCCTTGCTCGCGCATGTGCTCCGCCGCCGCCACAATGCTCTTAATAATTGGATAGTATTCGGCTTCCTTTCTGTTGCTTTTCGAAAAAATACGTCTTAGTGAGAACCCTTTGCGTAATATGCTTCCACGGCCAAGATAAATGAGAAACTTTCTAACTTCGGGTTGAAAAACTATCAAAAGTGCTATAACACCCACTTCAATAAACTGCCCCAATATGCTTGCTAGTAGTCGCATTTCTAGCAAGCCCACCAAAAACCAAACAAAGTATACCAATACCAAGCCCAAAAATATATTTAGGGCCAAACTGCCTTTCAGTAATCGGTATATCTGATAAATGAGCAAGCCTACCAGAAATATATCCAGCAGGTCGGCAAAACCAATTTCCAGAAAACCAATCTTTACGAAAAGGTATAACAAGCACACAGGGTTTGTGCAAATATAGCTTAGTAAGCAGTAATTAATAGGCAACCACTAGCTATAAGTGCTATAAAGTAACAGTTCGCTACACAAAGCACTGGCCTTCGCCCCTATATGTGGGTGCGGTGCCAGTTATTTTGCCATTGCTTACCAAATACAAATCTTTAAATCGTTCGCAAAGCTCACCAGCCTTGCTGTGCCGCAAATATACTGGATCGCCTAGATGTAGTTTTTCAGGCCCATTGTATAATATAGGTGTCTGCACTTCGCCAGCACCTTCTTGGTCAAGCAGTGAGGCTCCAGTAGGCAAATATGGCACCGGAAGTTTGTCTTTGCCTGCAGCACCCGAAGCGGTATATCCGCCACTGTGGCAGGTGTATAAGTTTGGTTTTGGCTGGCGCACTATTTCTACAGCATAAGCCGCGCTTGGGTAGTGTCGAAAGTTGGTATAATGATCGAACAAGCCAGAGTTATAGAGCCCCGAGCCAACAGTTACCTCGGTTACCCAGGGTTCCTGTATGGTCCATTCAAGACTGCCTGTACCGCCGCCGTTTACTAACGGAAGTGTAGCACCTGCATCTCGCAAAGCCTGTACCGTGTCTCCGCGACGTTTGGCAATTTCCTTTACCGAGCGGTTTTTTAGAAAACGGATAACATGGTTCATGGCATTCTTACCGGGCCAGTTGTCGCCTACTCCCGCTATTTGGGCTTCGTAGCCCATTACACCCATTAAATTTAAGTTCGAGCAACTTTTTATTACTCCCCATAATGTTAGAGCATCTTCTTTGCCTCTCACACTGCTGCGCCATACACCAAAGTGCAAACCAGGGTAATCGCTGCTCATATCCAAGTCAATACAAATTGGTATGGTTACACCATTGGCTTTGCCAATTTTATCGAGATGGGTGACATGTTCGGGCAAGTCCACCATGAAAATGATGGTTTTACCTTTTGCTATCTCTTTACAAGCCTGTGCTACTTGTTCGGCATGCCACGATGGGTAACCAATCAAAAGGTCATCAAAGCCTTCTTGGCTAAGCCACACAGCCTCGAGCGTGGTGTAGCACATTATGCCTTGATAAATCGGGTCGGCAGCCAATGTGCGTCTCAACAACTCTTTGCAGCGAACGGATTTGGATGCGATTCGAATGGTTTTGTTACCAGCCCGTTTCGCTATTTGTTTTATGTTTTCGTCAAACAAATCGAGGTCAACAAAGGCATAGGGAAATTGAACCCCATTAAAAATATTACGGTAATAACCGTAAGTGCGCTCAAATCCACTCATTTCTTGCTGCTATATGCAAAGGTACGTTTGTTCAATTCTTCTTCGGTAAACTCTACTGGCGCTACGCTAGTATCAATTTGCCTTTCTTCAGGGTTTTTAAGTAGTTGCTGTGCAAGTTCCTTAAACTTGGTTTGGAAAGCTGCCAATGTCCACTGCCCATAGGGGGTATGCCCTCCCTCGTAGCACTGCACTTGGTACTCTTCAAAGGTAGTAATATAGCCGCAGTAGGCATTTGAATAGCTGCAAATAATTACCTCACTTACTCCTCGTTGGGCCAAGTTATCCAATACCGTTTGCCGAAGTCTTTTGGCAGCAATAGTAGTTATTTCTCCAGGAATTGCCACAAAAGCTACTTGGCCCAATGTTACAATTTGTAGAGGCAATGTTTGTGGGGTCCAAGGCTTATGGTCTAAACCGCCCGACTTGTGAAACACCTTGAAATATTTAATCGTAGGATCAATAAAAGCAGGCACAATAAAACCGGTTACATTTCGAGTACCCAATAATCTCCGATCGCCCGTTTCAATCAATATCTTTTTAGGGCCTTGTATGCGATACTTTTCATGTATTTTGGTCCGTTCGGCTTTACTTACAAACATGGCGCGAGTGTAATCATATACTTTTACCGCTGCTGTTGCAAAGTTGGCTACAGCCACTAGTATTGGTGCCATGCCGGGTCCTTCGGTAGTGCCTTTAAAAAAGGCCACCCCGTGGCATGATAGAAATGTTTTTGCTTGGGGGTTGTTAGTAAATTCTAGGTCGGGGGTAATATTGGCAAAGTTGGCATGCGATAGCGCATAATCTATACCTAAGGCTACTGATTCTCCTTTTTCCTGAGCCAGTTCGTTTAGTTCTTTAGCTTTTTCAAATTGTAGTTTGCCATTGTATTTCGCCGACTCTATATCATCTTCAAACTTACCTCGGGTCCATTTTTTCTTTTTGTCCCATATATAGTTAGGTGTTACATCTCCCGTGGCTTTTTGTGCAAACACGCTAATATAGTCAGGGTTTTGATTGTGCATTTCTGCCTCCAGAAATGTAGAAGCATATCCCTTGTTGTCGGCATTTATTTTAGTATTGTCATTGTGTATGCTAGTGGTGTGCACGCCAAAAAAGTTGAAACTACCTATTGGCTTACCATCAATGCCATCTACCCTAAACAAATGCATCTCTCGGTCAACGGCTAAGTGGGCATCTTTCTCGCTTACTTTGGCTACTTCAGGATTCTGGTTATACGCTTTAACTGAGCGGTTAATGGCCACGTCAATATCGGGTGCAAAGCTACCTTTGTTAAAACTAATTTTGGCTGGCCTCATTTTACTCTCGGCCTCCACAATGGCGTTTACTATGCCATCAACTATGTTTTGGTACACTTCTGGCACAAAGCCTGGCACGGCAATATTGTATAGCCCGTAGTGCGAGTATCCACCTGGGCCACTATGGGTATGTTGTGCGGTAAGTAAAACATTTTCGGGTTCAAACTCAAGTTCAGCGTGGTGGCGTTTGAGTTTTTTCATTACGCCACGCTTAATGGAAATAGTAATAAAGGCAATTTCGGCATTTACGAAAGCAATCTTGCGTTTGGTGGTTAAATCCCTGACAACGAAGGCCCGCGCGTAAAGTGGGGTTTCTACACCCTTAATGCGGTTATGGAACATACCATAACCCATCATGCCTACATCTTTTTTGAATGCGGTAATATCTGCTTTGCCAGTGCCTACTTCGTACATAGTTGCGCGCTTAACTCGTTATTGTTTTTCGAAAACTCGGCCCCATTTTCTAGTGATAACTATAATAGCTATGAGCGTGGCAGATGGCAAAAAGTTGCCTGCCGCCAACAATAACATAGTTATCGAACTAATTTAAGGCTTTTGTTCTACTAAAACAATCAACAAGTAATAAGGGCAACTAATTCCTAAAACTGGTATGCAACCTGGAAGGTATAGTTACGTGGGGCTTCCATAAAGGCTGGGCGTAAAGTATATTGGTTGTTGGTAAGGTTCTTTACAATAAAAGAAATCTTTGCATCGTCGGTAATATTGTATGCTATGCGGGCATCCAAAACTGATTCGCCTTTATCGTTTTCTTTCCGATAACCCGATACGTTGTTGATACCAAACTGCCCGATGTTTTTCATAAAACTGAAGTATGTACCGGTAATACCAAGGGTTATCTTTTTGTAAGTAGCCTCAGCATCAGCCTTTGCAGAGTGCTTAAACCGGAAGGTGAGGTATTTACCATCTGGGTTAGCAGGGTCATCTTCGTAGTTTAAATCGATAGGCGAAATGTAAGTATAACCCAACATAATGTTTACTGGTATTCTAAATACTTTGCCTTGGCCTACTAATGACATATCAAACCCAGAAATTCGAGCATCGGTATAGTTTTGGGCTTGCGTGGTCAATACACCTTCAACCAATAAAAACTCAATCATGTCGGTATATTGGGTTACAAATCCGGCCATGTCAACATATCCTTTCCAGTCGTCAGTTATTTTAAGTAGCTGTTTTACACCAATTTCTGCGTTCCAGCCATGTTCGGGTTGCAATTCGGGGTTCGGTATTACACTTACACCTGAGCGTTTGGTGGCCACATACTTTTCGGCAATAGTAGGGTAGCGGTATCCTTGTCCGAACGATGCCCTGATGTAGGTGGCTTCTGTAGCTTGGAAGTTTACACCAGAACGAACAATAGGGTATAAAACAGGTTTTAGCGTATCCATTTGGTTAAACTCAGCCCTGAAACCTAAGTTAAAGGTAAGACGTTGAAAGAATTTCTTATCCACTTGCAAAAACAAAGCAGCGTTTGTGGCATTTCGTTCACCAAAAGTTTCGCTGGTAACGCTAGTAAAAAAGCCAGCTACACCAGTTACAAAGTTCAAGCCTAGGCGTTTCAACTCGCTATGGAAATTATATTCGCCATAGCCTTGGTTGGCCACAGAGCTTTCTCCTGAACTGTTGCTATATCGGGTGCGATAAAACCTACCTTTAAAACTATGTTGGTTTTGCCTCTTATCGAAGTAGGTCAGCCATGGGTCAATGCTAACGGGTGTAGATGAGAAAGTGCCAATTTCGGCAGGTAAGTATGCATAAGCATCTCTTGGTATGTTGCTTTTAACATAGCTAGGTATGTCAGCCTCATTTACGCCATTTTCCAGTGCGTTTAGGTATTGTTGTAAATATAATCCGCTCGAATCGGTAATGCTACCCTCTGGTGTATTTGCCCAGCCTTTCCAAAGAAAAAAGTAGCCGCCGCCCTGCGCCGAAATATTGGTATTTACACCCATACTCAACCTATCGTTCTTTTTGCTTCGGTACCTCAATTTAACAAAAGTGTTCAATCTGCGCTGGTTGTTGGCATAAAGGTAGTTGGCATCTTGAAACGCGGTTCCACTAATTACTAGGTCAAGGTTTTTGAAACGTTTGCGGTGCGCAAAGTTGGCTCCACCAAACATAGGGCGCTGATCCCACCAAATAAGGTCTTTCTTGTTGCCGCTGAAAGGGTTCTCGTAAAAACCATAAAACACGGTCAGTTTAGTGTACGACTCTTCAGTAGCGTTGCTAGTAATCAAGTTAATAATGCCATTAAGTGCCGAAGAACCATAGGCAGCCGATGATGCACCTTTGATCACTTCAATCTGTTGGATGTTTTCCATTGGCAACGATGCAAAATCGATTATGCCATTATCGGGTTTTAACAATGGTATACCATCCAACAACATCATAACCCTGCTACCAGCACCTGCACTGTACCCGGCACCGCCGCGAATGTTTACTTGCTCACCAACCAAATTTACCCCTGGAACCTTGTTTAACGCTTGGTCAATAGAGGTGGCGTTTGAGTTGGAAATAAAGGTTGGCGATAGTATCTCCATCGATACGGTTTGTTCGCCAATGCCCTGCTTGTATTTTCCACCCGTTACTACGGTTATTTCTATTTGATTGATAGAATCGAGCATAGTGAAGCTGAGGTTCACAGTTTGTCCAGCATCCAAACGTACTTTTTTATACGTGGTTTTCATGCCCAACGAACTAACCTGCAAATCGTAATTGCCAGCTTTTAGCTGCATCGAAAACTTGCCATCTAAGTCGGTAACGGTTCCTAAACCAGGTCCGTAGGTTACAGTGGCAAACGGCAGTAGTTCACCAGATTTTTCTTCTTTTACAATTCCGTTTATAGTACCTAGGCCCAACGAATCACTCACTTGGCCTTGCATGGATGCAGGCAAGCAAAGCAACAAAAAAAGTAGAATAGAATAAGTGTAGTTCTTTTTCATAAGCACCATTTGGTGAGTATAAAAGTTTGTTAAGCGAGTGTTATCAGTGTCAAAACTAATCAATCCGGCAAATTTTGGCGTTCGGACAGGTTTAGTCGTACTCCTATATTTGTGGAAAATTAAAAACCGGCTAACGATGGTGGTGTTTCCAAAACGTTAGCCGGTTGATAACTTAATTATTCTAGTTGAAATTACAAGTGCATTTCACACTCAATGTTAAATGATAAGTCAACTAGCGATTCAATTAAAATTCTAGTGACATTTGAACGGTGTAGTTGCGGGGCTGGCTCAAATAAGCCGGACGCTCCATCATTACTTGGTTCAACACGTTTTTACAAATTAGCGAAATTTTGATTTTCGGAGAAACGTTGTAGGCCATGCGCAAATCAAGCAAGGTATTTCCGCGCTCATTTTTCTCACGGAATTCTTTCAAGCCAGAAAAAGCTTTCGTTCCAAGACTCTGCTCGAATGTTATAATTGCATCACTTACAAACAGGAAATCAATACTTTCCATAAAGCTAGTGTATTGAACACTGGCACCAAATTCAAATTTCTTTACACCAATTTGGGCATCAAATTTTATCGTATGGCGGTTACGATATTTCAAAATGTTTTTTTCTGATGAAGAAGTGCCTGCATATGTTGGCATACCATCCCTAGCAAACCCAGTTGAGACAGCATTATCGCCTTGATCATTAAACAGCACCAATGTATCGTTCCAGTTCAACGATTTAGGATCGATGTAGGTATAACCAGCTAGGATTTGAAGGGGGAATTTGTTCGCAATCTCACCTTGTCCTATAAGTGTCAATTCGGCACCCATGATGCGAGTATCGCCTATGTTTTGTGAGCTAAAGCCTAAACCAAACAAAGGTGGAAGTGATGGTCCAAATTGGCCGAAGGTGAACTCCATCATGTTTTTGTATTGGTTAATAAAACCGGCAAGATCGACATAACCTAACCATTTACCTAACTTAACACCTTGTTTAACACCGATTTCGGCGCTCCATCCTGTCTCAGGCTGAAGTTCTGGGTTCGGAAATATACCAATACCGCCTACGTTGGTGTTTACAAATTTCTCGGCAATGGTAGGAAAACGGTAACCTTGGCCCCAAGATGCTCGGATGAAGGTAGCTTCGGCTGCTTGGTAGTTCAAACCAGCGCGGAACACGGGTAGTGCATCACTGGTAAAGGTATCGATACGGAAATATTCGTAACGAACGCCAAAACCTACTGTTAGTTTTTCAAAGAATTTTTTCTCTATCTGAGCGTACACGGCAAAATTGCTACCATTGTGCTTGCCTACTAAAGATGCAGTATCATCAGCGCCGCCTGGAGGGCGCACATCAGCATAGTAACCTGCTACACCTGCCACTACGTTCATTTCAATAGGTACAAAACGGCGTTGGTATTGGAATTCGCCATAGAACAACTGCGGCAATGAACCTTGACCCGTGTTATTGGTATTCAAAGCGTTGAAATAACGAGCAGTAAATTTGTAGCGGTTATCTCTTTTGTCAAAATAGGTTAAGAATGGGTCGGCAGTGAAACGCAGGGTTGAGTAATCTGATACGGAACCAGGAAGCGGTCGGTATGCTGAGCTATCAGCATCATTCCAAAGGAAGAAGGTGCTACCAGTACTATTGTAGGCGTTTAAGTTAACACCGTAAGATAGGCCAGCTACTTTTTTAGGCCTGTGGCGCAATTTGATACTGGTGCGCACTTCTTGGTTGCTTCCACCTTCCAAATGGCTTTTGGTTGCATTAAAGCTGGCACTCATTACAAAATCCCACTGGCCAAATTTGTGGCGGTGCACAATATTGCCACCACCAAACAGTGGTTGGTTACGGCCCCACCAAATATATTGGCCTTGCTTAGGGTTTTCGGTAAAACCAGTGTACATAATTACTTTGGTAAAAGGCTCGTTTTTAGGCCAAGCAGTTACCACGTTTATTACACCGTTCAATGCCGAAGAACCATATAGTGCCGATGCGGCACCTTTTACTACTTCTACTTGCTCTACGTTTTCGGTAGGTATAAAGCTCCATTTTACGTCGGCAGCATCGGCAGTAAGTAGCGGAATGTCGTCAACTAGCACCAATACGCGGCTACCAGCACCATAGCTCCAACCACTACCACCACGAATGTTGGCTTGGCCATCCACTATAGTTACACCTGGCACTTTTTCCATGGCCTCATCCATATCAAAAGCGCTAGAGTTATCAATAATGTTACGGTTCAATACTTCAACTGTAACAATCTCTTCTCCCAATGCTTTTGCAAATTTACCACCTACAACGGTAGTGATGCCCAATACTTGGGTTTGGGTAGCTCCTTTGTGGTTCTGAACTGTTTCTTGCCCCGAGGTGATAGTTACGGTGTAAGAGGCAGCGGTATACCCCACGTTAGAAAACTTGATTTCGTGTGTGCCGGCGGGCAACGATAGTGTGTATACTCCATCAAAATCGGTGGTGGTACCAGTGCCATTGGGTCCAGCTACTGCGGCGAACGGAACCGGCTCACCAGTAACGGCGTCGGTAAATTTACCCGTAAGCGTGCCATTTTGTGCCCAAGCAGTGCCGAAACACAGCATTAAAACAGAAATAAGCAGACTTGATCTAAAAGTGCTCATAATTGTGCGGTTAGTTAAGTAAGAGGGTTAATTTTTTATAGGGGTTAAATCTTTTTTTATCTTCTAGACTGCAAAAACCAGCTTAATGTTAAGTTCATCTTGTTTTGAAGTTGACAAAGATAATTTTCTTTTCCAAAAAACACACCTCGGTAACAATTTAGACTCAAAATGTTACACTTGCATGTTCGCCCTCAGCAGCATCTGCGGGTGTATGCGGTTAAGGCCACTTGCTGTAACGTAATTAATGCAATAGTTTTTTTGAAAAAATGCTATTTTTACCGCTCGCACATTTCAAACATAAATTTATGTATAAAGTAATTTTACTCCTCCTTGTGGTATTGGTTAGTTTTGGCAACGCAATTGCTCAATCTTGTGCTACTTGCAATATCGATTCGTTGGCGCTATCGCCAGCCAGTAATTACCCTGATGGAGCCCTATACCCCGATCCGTTTCCTACCATAACCCAAGGCGTGGCATACGATACCAGTATTACCTATGTAATGCCTAAAAGCTATGATACTGGTATACCAGGTGTAGGAGTAGTAAATGTGGATCAAGTAAAGATAAGCAGTGTGTCGGGCTTGCCGAGTGGATTAACTTGGACTTGTAATGTGCCCAGCTGTACTTTTTTCCCGCAGCAGAACCAGTATGGCTGTGTGCGCATTTGCGGCACCAGCTTTGCGCCTCCGGGTACATATGCCATTACCATTACTGTAATTGGCACGGCGTTGGGCGTGCAACAACCCATCACTTTCAATTTGGAAGTTGATGTAGTGCAAGGTGCTGTAAATACAGGCAGTTTTACGGCTAACAATACTTCTGGTTGCGATAGTGTAACGGCCTCATTTGAAGCCATAATTGATGGCACCCCGAACCCAACCACCTATGCCTGGGATTTTGGTAACGGAAACACCAGCACTAGCAAAATACCACCTACCCAAACATACACTGCTCCTGGTACTTACCCAGTTGTGCTAGAAACCAACATTGGTAACTTAAGGCTTACTGCCCTATCGCTTACCTCCGTAAATGAGAACTGGGAAGATGCGGCCCTTGAATGTAATGATGTGATACCCATTGTAAACTTACCCCAGTGCGCTGCCAACACCAAGCCCGACCTGCTGATAAGGGTGTACGACGGTAGCTCGAACCTAGTATATACCACATCGGAAAAAACAGACCAAAACCCAACGGTAAGTTGGAGCGGTATTGCTGTTGATATAACCAACGGCCCTTACACCATCCAGATTTATGATATTGATCTTATCGGTGAAGATTTTATTGGCACCTTCTCGCTTAATAATCTAACAGTTGGTACCAACAATTTTAGTGGCAACCTTACCAGCGGCAGTTATACCTTTGCCTTTGTGCCTACTGTAACTTATACCGATACCGTAAATGTAGAGGTGTTTGCTACCCCAGCGGCACCCGTGCTTACCAATATTGAGGGCATCAATACCTTTTGCCAAGGCGATAGCGTAACACTAGTTTCGAGTGCTGCCGATACATACCAGTGGATTAAAGACGGCATTGAAATAGCCGGCGCTACCGATTCGTTGCTGGTAGTGAATGCCAGTGGCGCATACGGCGTGAAAATTACAGTTGGCGCAGGTGGCTGTATTGCCGAAGCCGACGTGTTGGATACTATTACGGTAAATGCTAATCCTGGTATTCCTAATGTATCTTACACGGCATCGTTGAACAGGCTTACCACCAACAACAGTGGCAGCAATAGCCGCCAATGGTATTACAATGGGCAACCAATACCAGGCGCCACCGATGGCTTCTACAGCGACCCAGTTGCTGGAGTATATACATTAGAGTTTACCAATTCGGCGGGTTGCAAGAGCCTATCGGCGCCGTTTACATTTACCAGCGTTGCCAACCTAGGCGACAATACCTTGGACTTTAATCTTTACCCTAACCCAACCAAGGGCTTGGTAAGTTTGCAGGTAGGCACTGTAAACAGTCCAGTTACATGTAATGTATATAGCGTAGTGGGTAAGCTGGTATATACTACCACCATTAGTGCTGGCAGTACTCAATTAGATATAAATCTTAGCGATTTATCCAACGGTATGTATATGGTAGAACTGCTCTCTGGCAGCGATAAGGGCATACAGCGCTTGGTAATCAATAAGTAAATTATAGGCGTTTTGTCGATAATAACAGTTAATTGTTGAAAAAATACTGTTAGTAGCACATACACCTAATTATAAAATCTATAACTTAGCCTAATCTTAAGTAACCCATTAAAACCTAACAAATAACAAAAATTTACACCATGAAAAAGCTTAACCTAATTTTGGTAGCTGTATGTACCTTGTTTATTGGTACTTTCTCAGCTTCTGCACAAGGAACTCTTTGCGACCTTGACCCTCAGTACACTGAGCCAGGTTTGTACCCACTACCTGAAGACCTACCATGCTTGGTTGGCGACGGTGTGTTTAACGACATCACTGTTCAATTCATCAACTTTGACTCAACTACCGTTTCTGGTATCCGTGTTCGTGTTGATTACATTATCATTGACAGTATTTTGAACTTGCCTTGTGGCATTTTGTGGTCTACTAGCGCTCAAGATGCAGCTACTAAGCACCGTTTCGAAAACCAAGAGAAAGGTTGTATCCGCTTTTGGGGTGTAACTGCTGATGCAGCTGGCCAATACAAATTGAAAATCAAAGTAAAAGCTAAAGTTAGCTTGTTGCCAAACGAAGTACCATACGAAGCTGAAGCTCTTGGTTTCCGTGTTGACGTACGTTTGAAAGCTACTGCTGCTGCAGTTTGCCCAGCCAATGATACCACTTCTGGTGCTACTTTGTTGACTGCTTCTTGCACTTCAGTTGATAAAGATACTTTCTTTATCACAGGTATCAACGAGATTGCTTCTATCAACTCTTTCAGCTTTTACCCTAACCCAACTGCTAACAACGCTACTGTAAGCTTCACTGCCGACAAAGCAGCTTCTTACACTACCCGTATCGTTAACATCTACGGTCAAGAAGTTAGCCGCGAAGTATTGAACGTAACTACTGGTTTGAACGTAAACAAAATTGACGTTTCTACCTTGGCTACTGGTGTTTACATCTTCACCATCACTGATGGCAAGAATGTACAAACCCAACGTTTCGTAGTAGAGAAATAAGCTACTGCTAATACATACCGAAAGCCCTACCTGCACCGCAGGTGGGGCTTTTTATTTTATGCAAAAAACTTTGCTATATTGGAGTAAAATAAAAACGGATGAAACAGCTATACTTACTATTGTTTGCTTTGGTACTAGGTACCAACACAAATTTAACTGCCCAATGTATTATCGACCCGCAATACACGTCGCCTGGCCTTTATCCCTCGCCTGATAGTTTACCATGCTTTCTGGGAAATGGGTTTTATAACGACATTACGGTTCAATTCGTAAACTTCGATTCAACCACCGTTTCGGGTATCCGTGTAAGGGTTGATTACCTTATTATTGATAGTATATTGAATTTGCCATGTGGTATAAGGTGGACTACTAGTAATTACGATGCGGCTACCAAGCACCGTTTCGAAAACCAAGAGAAAGGCTGTATCCGCTTTTGGGGCGTAACTTCTGATATTGCTGGGCAATACAAACTGAAAATAAAAGTAAAAGCTAAAGTTAGCTTGTTGCCTAACGAAGTGCCATATGACGCTGAATCATTGGGCTTTCGCGTTGATGTGCGCATTAAAGAGGATGTTAATGCTGTTTGTCCAGATATTGATACTACTGCCAATGCAGTTTTATTAAATGCTTGCAATACTGGTATAACCACTATCAATTCAATCGCTCTATTTAGGCTCTATCCCAATCCAGTTAAAACTTCAACTACTGTAAGCTTCACTGCCGACAAAGCAGCCTCTTACACTACCCGTATCGTTAACATCTACGGTCAAGAAGTTAGCCGCTGGCAGTTGCAGGTGCAACAGGGTGCCAATACCAATCCGATTGATGTATCAGCATTGCCAGCAGGGGTGTATTTCTTTACCATTACCGATGGTAAAAACGTTACTAGCCAGCGGTTTGTGATAGAGTAGGAGTGCAGGTTTAACTTACTGGTAATCATGGCTTTGGTTTTTATTCGCACCACTTGTTGATTTCTTGCCTTGTCTCTAAGTGGTGAAAAATGTTAGTTTTGCATCTATTAATTGTTAAACTAAAATTCAACTATGAAATCAATAATTTTTACTCTTGCTCTAGCGTTGGTTGGTGTTGTTGCTTCAGCACAATGCACTTCAGTAGCGCTAACTGACCCAGGCGCATTCCCTGCTGGCGATACTTCACATTGTTTTGTTCGTGGCGTGGCCGATAGCGCATTAGTGTATTTCAAAAATTTCGAACAAGTGGTTGTTGGCCCAATTACTGCCGACATCGATTCTATCCGTTTGGACTCAATAGCGGGTTTACCTTGCGGCCTAAACTGGACAACCAATAAAGCAGCCCAAAACAACGTATTTGCTAAAAACGAAGTAGGTTGTTTCTTAATTTACGGTACCTCATCGGGCGATGAAGGTGTGTTTAAAACAGATATGATTATTACCGCTTGGATAGTAGGTGGCCCGCCAGCAGGCATTCAACAGCCTGCAAGCGCCATTGGTATTTACCTAAATATGAAATCTATCAATGCAGGTAGTGTTTGCTCTGCAGTAACCGATACCGTTACTGGTTGCACCGTTGGTATTAACGAAGTAGCTGCCAATTTAGGCGCTTTCCGCAATCAGCCAAATCCTTTCAATGCATATACTAGCATTGAGTTTACTGCTCAAAAGAGCGCTGCATATACTTTGAAAGTAGTAAATATGCTTGGTGCCGTGGTTTACACAGAGCAAATTTTGGCCGAGCCGGGCATAAACAATATCCGTTTTGAGCGTAACAGCTTACCTGCAGGTGTTTATGTATACAGCATAAGCAATGGCACTGCCAGCGTCAACAACCGTATGATGGTTGCAGAATAAACTGCCGAATCCATAGAATAATACTAAAAAGGCCCTATGCACGCACTTGCATGGGGCCTTTTGTAATTATGGTGGGTAATTCATAACTTTATAACTATACTACTCAAAACTCACTCAATCATAAAATTCTGCTGCCTATGAAAACCGTTGATCAATGGCTAGATGAATATGGCGATAGCCACAAAAATGCAACCAATAAGCTTATCCATTGGATTTGTATCCCGTTAATCATGTTTAGCCTGTTTGGCATGCTCTGGGCTATACCTGTGCCTTCGCAGTTTGTTAAAATAAGCCCATTATTGAACTGGAGTAGTATTATTTTAGGGTTGGCGTTAATTTTTTATATCCGCTTATCAATCCCATTGTTCCTTGGCTTTGTGCTCATTTCGTTGGGTATAGTGCTGGGCAACAATGTATTATTTAATTTGGTCGGCGGCAATCCGGGCCTTCAAGTGTTGGTTAGCCTATTAATTTTTATATTGGCATGGGTAGGCCAGTTCATTGGGCACAATATTGAGGGCAAGAAACCGTCATTCTTCAAAGATCTTCAATTTTTGTTGATTGGTCCGGCATGGTTGCTTCACTTTGCGCTAAAAAAAGTGGGTTTGCCGTACAAATAATTTTTTGATTCAATTGAACATTTCAACTACTTCTGGCATTATTTTTGCCGTAAAAGAGCCATATTTTATTTATAAACTCCCAAATTGCCCTAATCTCAAATGAAAAAATCACTTTTTGTTTTATTGCTAGCTACGGTTAGTTTCGTCGCATTCCGTTATGCGCCAATAGCATCTGAAAATACAACAACAGCCAGCTCACGAGATATAATCAATAACATGCTGGCTAGTATTGACAAGTTAAAAACCTTACAATATACTTTGAAAGGATGGGAGCGTGTAGGTAACAAAGACAACTACAGCGAAGTTGACACTAAATTGAACGTAAGCCCTTTTAAAGTACATCTATACAGTAAGGCGGCGCCCAATGATGGTATACAGATAATATACAACGAAGCTAGCCACGGCAAAAAAGCATTTGTAAACCCTGGTTCTTGGTTACCAAATGTTAGTCTTGATCCGTACGGCTCAAAAATGCGCAAAGGGCAGCATCATACCATCTTGAATTCTGGATTCGCCTTTTTGTCAAAGATTATTAGGGCTGCCATATTGAAAGCAGATAAAGAAGCTGCTGGCGAGTTTGAAAAACATTTTGTTTATGAAGGCGATGTGGTATGGAGTAATAGAAAGTGCTACAAAATAGTAATTAATGACCCAACCTTTAAGTATGAAAACTATACCGTAAAGGCTGGCGAAAATGCCGACATAATTGCCAAAAACAAAAATATTTGCGGTTTTTTGATTGTGGAGAAAAACCCAGGTGTTAGCGATTTTAGCGATTTGAGCGCAGGACAGGTAATTAAGATTCCTACTACTTACGCCAAAAAGACAACCCTGTATATCGATCAGCTAACCTTGTTACCTATAGTGCAAATAATGCACGACGAGGTAGGCCAATTCGAACGTTACGAATTTCATAACGTTGTAGTTAATCCAAAACTTAGCGACGAAACTTTTGTTAGCTTCCCTTAACTAGGAGCGAAGAAAGCAGAACATACAAAACAAGAACGGGGAACTATTGCTAGTTCCCCGTTCTTGTTTTATAATAATTTTCTCCACTCGGTTTTACCTTTTAGTTTCTCTGCCCGGATGCGTTTAACTTTTATGCGCTCTTCTTTAACCGCCGTGGGTACTTTGGTTGGTTTTCGGGGCTTTTCTTCTTCAAGCGCTTTGTAAAGCAAAGCTTTAAGTTTATTTATAGCCTTTTCTTTATTGGTTATCTGCGATCGGGTTTGTTGGCAAACCACGCACAATTGCCCCTCCTTATTAATCCGGTTTTTTAACTTATCCTGTATTTTGGCACGTTGCTCTTCAGTTAAAAAATCGGCACTTGCTATATGCAGCACAGCCTCAACTTTAGTATCGGTTTTGTTTACATGCTGGCCCCCAGGTCCGGAACTGCGAGATACGCGGAAACTTAGTTTTTCGGCAGGTATATTTATCTTTTCGGGCATGGGGCAAAGTTATACAAAACCTTTTTGATGGTTTTATAGTTCATTAAGCATGCGCTCGGTAAAACTTACCATAGTATTGTTGCTTTTAGTATACACCGCAATTGCCCAAGATTCGGTAATGGTGGCCAACCAAACTTTTTATCTAGTGCAAGGTAGGTTAGTGAAATCAAAAGCAGCCCAGTTTGATGTAAATAGAACCTATGGCGTAGTTTCAATACCTCAAAGTTTACCAATTATATCAATAACAACAGCACCACCGCAAGTATATAGCTACCAACAAGGCAAGCTACCTGTTTTTTGTGCCATTGAAGACCGTATATGGAGGCGCACCGGTTTGGATATGCGGTTTAGAATAACCGAAAGACCGATGGGAAGCAGGTGATTTAATGTATCGAACCCATAAAGTATTCCCTTTATCGTCATTAGTACTTCGCTTAACGAATATTTTACTTGGCGTATGATAATCGCTGTATTTTCGCAACGTGATTAGTATCTCGCACTAGTAAAACTCTTCTGCCCAAGGCAGTATCTATTATGAAAAAAGAGATTAATAACTACCCGTTTGCGAATACTGTAAGCGATGGAAGCCCATATGGAATTTTGGTTTTCAATTCGGAACTAACTATAACTGACTGGAACCCTGCAGTAGAACGATTGATTGGGTTGAGCAAAGATTTGTGCATGGGGCATAATTTGTTAGCGGCATTTGCATTGCATGAAGAGATTATAAAGCGGATAACTTTCAATAGCCAAACCCGCGGCACTTTGGTTGTAGCCGAAGATTTATCTAGTTTATTTGTTGCTGGTGCATTAAATGGCATTAAGGTATCTACCGTTGTAGATAAAAGTGGCTCAATAAGTGGTGGCACTTTAATCATCACTACTCAGGATAGTTCGCTTCAAATATAGATTTGACTGCAAAGAATTTATCATTATCGTCCTTTTGTGCAATTAATAGTGACCGATATTAGTATAATCATCATTTTTTTCTCATTTTTGATAGGCTTGCATAGCAAAGGTTTTTGCTTATTTTTGCTATGCCCCTTTCATTGGGTGATAATACTAACTGACCGAATAACCAACCGCTATGAAACTTAAGGCCCTGGCTTTTTTGCTTGTGCTATCAACCCTTTCAATAGGGGTTAATGCCCAAGATTATCAGTTCACTCAATTTTTCAATTCTCCCCTAACGCTTAACCCTGCCCTTACTGGTAAGGTGAATGGTAGCTTTAGGGCTGCTTTGAATTATCGAAACCAATGGTTTAACCCTGCAGAGAAACCTTTTATAACTTATTCAGGCTCATTTGATGCGCCTATTATGTTCAAAAAAGATGCCCTAGGTTTGGGTGTGGTTATCGTAAATGACCAAACCAATAATGGCCTGTACAACAATACGGTTATTATGGGCTCAGCTGCCTATCATAAGGCGCTTGATAAAAAAGGCAAGCATTCATTGAGCCTAGGCGTGCAGGCTGGGTACTACCAGCGCCGACTTGACCGCAACGATTTACGATTCTACAATCAATTTGACGGTGGAGTGTTTAACTCAAATTTGCCTAGCAACGAGACCAATATTGCTACCCAAGACGGTAATTTTGATTTGCAAATTGGCTTATTGGGTTTTAACCAATTGAGCAAAAAAGTTTCTATTTATTATGGTGGCTCCATGTTCCATGTGCTGCAACCTAAGGAGCAGCTAATTGGCGCAGGCGAATATGAGCTTAAGCGTCGGTATGTGGGTCATGCCGGAGCCGAAATTGCAATAGGTAAAGTGGTTCGTTTAATGCCATCGGTAATATACTTGAACCAGGCCAAAGAGAACTCTTTGAATCTCGGCTTCTCAGTTGGTTTTGATATGACCAAAGATGTCTATTTGCACACTGGTGCATATTACCGTGTAGTTGACAAGCTTGATGGTAAGTTTGGAGCATCTGATGCTGGTATTTTTTATGCAGCATTTGAGTACAAAGTTGTGCGTTTAGGCTTTAGCTACGATGCAACTGTATCGTCTTTGAAAAAAACGCCTAAACCAACAGGAGCATTTGAGATGTCCCTTATTATTATGGGCTTGCCGCGTGTTGTCGACAACAAATCATTGTTGTTTTGCCCAAGGTTTTAGGAGATCTTCAGGCCAGACGAAAATTTGTTTTTAGCCTTTCTTCCAACTTCTAGTTTTAATGCTGTGGCTTAAAATAGTCTTAGGCAGTGCCAGATAATTCTTTTTACAGGAGCTATTTTTAGGTGTGGCGCGCTTAAGTTTAGGAATTTTCAAGACAATAACCTATATTTAAATTGAAGAGCGATTCTTTTTCAGTGATCATGAAGGTTCTTGCATTGTTAAAATTTTAAGGAACAATAGTGATACCGTTAACTTGAAAAGCCCTGCATTACCAAATTCAAACCCTGATGGTTCTGATAGTCCGACAACAGACAACTTAACAGGCGCATAAATTTGTGATGATTAGTGAACTTAGTGATTGAAGAACGAAGTTATTAAGTGGTGTAGATTCTCTATTTGGATTATTTTAAATGTCTATATAGTAATCTGAACCATATTGGTGTAACATTGTTACTAAGTTTGTCTACTAGTTTTTACTTATTTCAAGCCTTTTTTGTAACTTCAGTTTGTGTCAATTTGCCGTAGGCGATATATGGGTTGGAATAGCTTAAAAATGATGTTTCTGGTAGCATTTTTGCTAATGGTTTCCATTGGCGCAAAGGCCCAGTTAAGTGCTTCGTTTAGGATGGATAATTTTGCTGGCGATTCAATTACTTCAGGATGTCAGCCCCTGGTAGTGCTTTTCGTAGATAGTTCTAAGTTTAATGGCAATCCCGTTACCTACTCATCCATTTCAAGTGGTGGGAGTTATGATTCGCATAAATGGTTTTTTGGAAACGCATTGAACAATACTTCAACCCAAAGGTCGCCTAGTTTTGTTTATAGCACTCCCGGAACATATACCATAACCTTTATTGTAAGCAACAACGGTGTAAACTTTGATACGGTTACCAAGCAGTTAACCGTTTTTCCAGAACCTATTGTTGGGTTCACGGCAAGCCAAGTGAGTGGATGTAGCCCGCTTACCGTTACCTTTACCGATACATCTACTGGTAGCACCAATTGTACATGGTCGATGGGTGATGGTACTGTTTATACCAATGTATGTAGCGTAACCCACACTTTTACTCAAACCCCAGGTGTAAATGCCAATTGTTTTTCGGTAACGCTCATTGCTACAAACCAGTTTGGGTGCCAAAAGTCGCTTACTAAGAGCAATTACATTTGCATCAACCCTAGGCCCAACGCAGGGTTTACATCAGATTTTCAGGCAGTGTGCGATTCGCCATTTACAGTCCAATTTACTGATACCTCTCAAAGTACGAGTGGCTTGGCATATTTCTGGCGTTTCAATTTCCCGAACAATAACCCTAGTTCTACCCTTCAAAACCCTAGCCATACTTATCCCGCTGGCACCAATGCCTATAACGTATCATTAATTGTTAGGGATACCGCATGTAATACTCTCGATACCATAACCAAAACTGGATACATCAGCGTAAGCGATGTTAAGATAAGTTTTACTGCCAACAGGGATTCTTTTTGTTTGGGTCAATCAGTAAGTTTTACACCAGTTATAACGGGTGCCTACACCAATGTTGTCTGGGAGTTTGGGCCAGCAAACCAAACAAGTACACAGTTAAGCCCCACTTACACTTACACGCAGGCCGGAACCTGGGATGTAACTTTACGTGTGTTCTCTGCAAATGGATGTGAGCACGACACCACTTATGTTGGGCTGGTAACAGTTTTTCCGCTACCAACGGCCAATTTTAGCTATAGCCCCGATCCAGCTACCAGCTGTCAGGCTCCATTTCCGGTTAGTTTTACCAACCTAACGGTTGGGGCTACTAACTACACTTGGCTTTTTCAAGCGCCATCACCTTTATTTACAACGGGTCAGCAAAACCCTACTTACACATACAACACACCGGGCGTTTACTCCGTAAACTTAACTGCCCAAAACCAGTTTGGCTGCCAAAGCTCCATAACTTTTAATAATATTATTGATATAGCACCTACAACAGTTGATTTTTCAGTTGATACGCCGAGTGGTTGCGCGCCTTTGACTGTAAATTTTACCGACGCAAGTACATCGCCTGCAAGTAATCCGATTATTGGTTGGAGTTGGGATTTTGGCGACCCGGGTGGTACAGGTCCCAACACATCAAATTTGCGCAACCCGTCGCATTTATATAGCAGTGTTGGGGTTTATAACGCTTGCCTTACCATTGTAACCCAATCAGGTTGCGTGGGTACACGGTGTATTGATATTTCTGTTGGCAATTCGCCCACGGCTGCATTTAGTGTGAGTAGTTTGGTAGTTTGTGTTGATGAGCCGATAAGCTTCATAAATTCATCAACAGGTATAATTAACCAAGTAACTTGGACTTTTGGTTTCCCTGGTGGGCAAAGTAGTGTAGCAAATAGTCCTGCACCATTTGCTTTCGATGAGCCAGGTACATTTGTCATTAATCTTTCTGTTGGTCAAAATGGTTGTCAAGATGACAGCTCAATTACTATTACCGTATTGCCAGCCCAGGCTGATTTTGACCAAACGATTAGTTGTACCACTCCTGGCAATGTTACTTTTATTGATCAATCTATCGGTGCCGATACATGGGCGTGGCAGTTTGGCGATGGTGGAACATCGAACCTTCAAAACCCCTCGCACACTTATCTTATGTCGGGCCTGTATACCGTTACGCTTACCGTAACCAATATTACTACCGGCTGTGTTCATGAGTTCGAAAAAGAGATAGACGTGTCGGTTCTTAACGCCAATTTTGCCCCTAACCGGGTAACTGGTTGTGCACCGCAAAGTGTTACATTCGTAAACAGTTCAACAGGTTCAGGGCTAACGTATTTATGGAATTTCGGCGATCCTGGGCCGAACAACAGTAGCGCTATACGAAGTCCTGTGCATTTTTACAACAACCCTGGCGTTTATACGGTAAGTTTGATTGTAACCGACGTATATGGCTGCAGCGATACCATGTTGATGACAAACGTTATTTCTATTTCGAATGTAACGGCACAATTCGATGCCAATCCACGTTCTGGTTGTATACCATCCAACTTTTCATCTTACCCCAACATCAATTTTACCGATTTATCTACCACTTACGGAACGTCAACAATAACTAGCTGGAACTGGAACTTTGGTACAACACCTGTTTCAAATTCCACTTTGCAAAATCCGATTAAGCAATATACAGCGCCAGGCTCTTATGATGTATCACTTACTGTAACCAATTCGTTAGGTTGTAGTTCTACCATTACTAGACCCAGTTTTGTAACTTTTAGGCAGCCTATTGCCGACTTTACATCAACCTATAATCTTTTTTGTATCGGGCAAGCAATTGATTTCACAAATCTGTCATCAGGTCAAAATACTGGAACTACGTATTCTTGGGATTTTGGTGACCCAAACAACCCAATTGCTGATACCTCGAATTTGAGAAACCCTAATTATACATACAATGATACTGGTTCATACACGGTAACATTGATAATGACTGATGGCTTGCTCGGTTGTAAGGACACTATGGTGAAACCGCAATTGATAAATATAGATGTTCCAAGGCTTAGCTTTGTAGCTAACGATACATTTAGATATTGCCCACCGCACCTAGTGAATTTTACCAATTTTGCCAGCTTTGATACGGTGCAGGTAGAAAGTGTGCTGTGGGATTTTGGCGATGGCAGTTTTTCAAGTTTGCTTCAACCCTCATATATATACAATAGAGCCGGAAGCTTTACGGTTTGCTTAAAAGTAAAGTTTGTTAATGGTTGTGAAGATAGCATTTGCTATCCCAATTACATTAACATAGGCGGTGTGGTTGGTAATATTACCGCCGTGCCCGATTCGGGTTGTTCGCCGCTGAATGTATGTTTTAATGCCAATACCGATAGCTCGGCGGCAAACCATATTTGGTTTTATGGCGATAACAGCCCTTGGGAGTCGGGCGATGATACTATTTGTCACCTTTACACCGAAGCGGGGCTGTATCAGCCGGCAGTATTGCTTATTGATACACAGGTACCTGCTTGCCAGTATATACTTACATACGACGATACTATAGTAGTGGATACCGTTATTGCCGGATTTTATAGTGATTTAGATACCGTTTGCCAAAACGAACCAGTCCAATTTACCGATACATCATTTACTATAGCCAATAACCCAATTGTGGCTTGGGAGTGGGATTTTGGAGATGGCACACCTATTGATACTAATCAAAACCCAATACATCGTTTTCAAGTTTCCGGTTTAATAAATATAACGCTCACTGCTTATAGTAGTTTTGGGTGCGTGGGTTCAGTCACACGCCAACAGTTGGTATGGAGCAGGCCAACGGCTGCTCTCAATGCTTCGGATACTATCGGATGTGAGCAATTGACGGTATTGTTTACCGACCAGTCGGTAGCTGGTGATGCGCCCATAAATGCCTGGTTTTGGAATTTCGGTGTGGTAGATTCAACCAACGATACGAGTATTGTACAGAACCCGGGTGCTTACTTTTATGCTGATACAGGCCAGTATATTGCCTCGCTGCTAGTAACAGACGGCAATGGTTGCTTTGATACTGCCTATCAAACCATAAACGTTTATCCAAACCCTATTGGTTTGGCAAATCCCGATACGGTAGCAGTGTGCATTTTTGATACACTGCAGCTGCTAGGCGATACTACATATGCCTCATATGATTGGAGCCCTGGTATTTGGCTGAGCGACTCTACCATAGCGCGGCCATACTCCGTGCCTCTTGATACTATTGATTACGAGCTGATAACTACCGATATATACGGGTGTTTTACAGTTGACTCAATACATGTAATCGTAAATCCATTGCCTACACTAACCGTTAGTCCCTATCCCGACACTGCTATTTGCGAGGGCGATACCGTGCAGCTCACTGCCATAAGCAACGGCATAGCTTATTTATGGTCGCCACCTGATGGGCTCGATAATCCAAATTCATCAACTCCAATTGCTACACCGGCCCAAACCACTACATACCTGGCATATACTGTTGATGGCAATGGATGTAACAGAACCGATTCGGTTAAAATAGTAGTCAATCGCTTCTTTACCAATTATTTGGTAGAGCGGGTATGTTTAGGCAGTAGGACCGATATTGTTGATTTGAGCAGCACCAGTGATTTGCCAATTGTAACCTGGGACTGGGATTTTGGTTATCTAGGTAACGGCTCGACTGTGCGAAGCCCTAACTATACTTATCCCGATTCGGGAAATTATACCGTAACATTGATATTGACGGATGTGTTGGGTTGTATGGATACGCTGCAACAAATTGCCCGCGTTGACCATCCGGCCGAACCGGAAGCTGGGCCAGATACCATTATTTGCTTTGGCGATGCCATACAGCTTACGGCTGTAGGCGGCGATACCATTTATTGGACACCAAACGTTGATATTGATGACGATAATAGCTTTACGCCTATTGTATCTCCGCAGGTAACCACTACTTATGTAGCCCATATTACTTACGGTGTTTGTCCGTTTGATACCGCAAATGTAGTAGTTGAGGTGAATCCGACTCCATTATTGGGAGTAGCCTCGGCATTTGAGATATTGAAAGGCGATTCGGTTATATTGGCAAATGAAACCTTGCTGTACGATACCATTTTCTGGCAGCCAGCAACCGGGTTAAGTTGTGTTGATTGTGCATCGCCATTGGCAAAACCGGATACCACTACCACCTATTTGGTTACGATTATTGATAGTTTGGGTTGTACCAATACCAAATTGGTGACGGTAGCGGTGGTAGAAAAGTGCAGCGAGGACCAAATTTTTGTGGGTAATGGCTTTACGCCCAATGGCGATGGAGTAAATGATGTGGCCTACGCTCGTTTGCAGGGCTTGAAGCGTTTAATCATTTTCCGTATATTCGATAGATGGGGGAATTTAGTTTTCGAAACCAATGACCCTTATACTGGTTGGAATGGTGAAAATTCTAAAGGGGAGCAACTTAATTCAGGCGTTTACGTATATGTTGTCGAGGCCGAATGTTTTAGTGGTTCGAAACTTACTAAAACGGGCAATGTGACGATAATAAATTGACCGACTATGATGAGATGTGTGTGGAGACCCGTGGTGTTAGTCATGTTCTGTCTTACCTTTTTTGAGGTACAGGCACAGGACATTCATTTTTCGCAGTATAACCAGCAACCTTTGTTTCTAAACCCCGCCTTTGCAGGTGTAAACGGTGGTGATTATAGAGTTGCGGCTACTTATCGCTCCCAGTGGGCGGGCTTGGGCAAGTTTAATACCATTGCCGCTTCGGCAGACATGGCTGTGCTTAAAAGAACCAAAAAGTCTAATTACGGAGGCGTAGGTATTTCGTTTTTCAACGACCGTGCAGGTGATTTGAGTTTTAGTACAACCCAGGTAAATATACACCTAACGTATACTGTGCTGCTTAACAACAAAGGTTCACAAACCCTCACTACAGGTCTGGTAGGTGGTTTTGGACAACGTTCAATCGACTTTTCGAAAATCACAACTGATAGTCAATTTGGCGACCAAGGCTTTGACCCCAACAACCCAACAGGTGAGAACTTTACAAACAGCAGGAAACTGTATGCTGATGTAGGTGCAGGTATGTTGTGGAGCTACACTGCAAACAAAAACAACAACTATTATGCTGGTGTAGCGGTAACCCATGTAAACCAGCCCAATCTATCGTTTATGGACGATAGAACGGAGAAGTTGTACATGAAAATAACCTTGCATGGTGGTGGTTATTTTAAGCTTACACGCATGGTGCATTTGCTACCTAGTTTTATGTATCTCAACCAAGGCCCGCACAATCAATTTAATCTAGGTTCTTTGGTTAAGTTCCGCATGTCTTCAATCCCTACCAACAATACAGCATTTTATGTTGGCGGATACTATAGGGTAAAGGATGCGCTTATATTGGCTACCCGATTTGATATAGCAGGATTCAATTTGGGCTTTAGCTATGACCTTAACGTATCGAAACTTACGAAAGCTACCAAATTGAACGGTGGACCAGAGATTTCACTGATTTATGCTGGCAATTTCAAGAACAAGAAAAACCGCACTGATTATTGCCCCGTGCTTTAAATCAATTTAAAGTCTCCGGAGAAATAGAAAAATTATTTGTTATTAAATATTAGCCAGGCAGCAGGATTTTCTTGCTGCCTTTTGGTTTCCAACAACTGGTAAGCAGTGGTAGCAACATTTCCGGCAGGCAGTGCAACACGGTAAAGTCCATTAGCGGGTATGGTAATTAACCCTAAAAGGGATTTATGCTCCTTTATATAGTTGTTGGCATTGCGCTTACTTGAATACGCACCTAACACAATGTAATAGCCAGCATCAATATCGTTGGTTTGCATTTCGGTGATGTGCGGCACCACAACGCTGATTGGTTCTTTTACCACTTCAGCAGGTAGAGTAGTGGTCGTTGTGGGTGTTACGGTTTCAGTAGCAGTTACCTCTTCGGTTACAGGAGCTGTTGCTGCCGCATTTAGCGTACCGCTCAATACAAGGGTGCCCGCTGCTACAGGGTCGGCGGTAATTTTGATTTGTGTGGTGCTGGGCGTTTCATTGCTTGCCCCCAAGAACAGTTCAGGCTTAAAAAAGCCAAAGTTTTCGAGCGCAATAGGTTGCAAGTAAATGTCTTTTGCTATAAAAACTGCCAAAACCATCATAGCCGCCAACGATAAACCATAAGTGCCAAGCAAGCTTTTGGTTTTACCGCTTCCACGTGCGGGTTGCAAAGGAGCAATCTCAAGTGTTTCAATTGCCTGTTCGGTCACCGTGTCGAATATTTGACGGTAATGAACGGGTTTAAGTCCAAACGACTCTTGCAGCAAGTTACGACCGGGTGTCGGTTGGAAACTAATGGTACCTTCTGAGTCGGCTATCAACTTACCTACTTCTGGGAAAATAATCAAACCGCTTTGCTCTAAGCGCCTCTTGCAGGCTTTCACAAAGTTTAGTACCCCTTCTTCGGCCTCATCATAGGTTATTCGCTCAACTAATGATATGTGGTGAATCAGCAGCCCATCGTTTCGTTGCAATTGGCCATTAAAGCTAATGCGTTTTCCTGGTGGGTTGATAGTTTTGGTTATGGTTTGTACCTCAGCGCGCATGGCAGTGCCTATAAAACCACCCAAGCCTGGTATTACTACACAGTCATGTTCCAGCAAAAGGTCCTTAATATAACGATTGATTTCCACAGGAGGTAAAGTAAAAGTTTTCCGGCCACCAATGCAACAGGTTTGTGCAATTTACAATAAAAAGAGAAAAGCAGCAAGGATGTTAATTGGGTAGTTTGGTAATTTGAAAATTTGAAAATAATCAGGTAACGATGTGGTTATCCAAATTATCATTATTCGCTAAACGTGAACACTGCAACATAAAGATGGTGTCCAATCAATTTTCAAATTTTCAAATTGGCCAATTTTCAAATTCCTTAATTGTACGTAAATATAACGCCTGCCATACAGTTAAAACCGTAAGTAGGGTAAAGGTAGTACTGTTGGTATTTGAAATTGGCGACATTGTTTAAGTTGGCAAAAAACGAGAACGATTTGCTGAACTTGTAGGTGGCGCCTAAGTTTACATCTACAGTACCTTTAAGCTTCAGTGCAGTGCCATCAGCTAGTTTGGTATATACACCATCAATGGTGTATATTTTAGCGTTTATAAACAACTTGTCGCCTATTTTTAAGCGGGTGGTGAAACTTGCATACCAGCGGGGCATATGCCAAGCATATTGTTCAACTTCAACTTCGTACATATTGTACTCGCCAAACAAGGTAAAATCTAAGTTACTGTTTACGCGATAAGAAAACTCTGCCATCGGCTTTAGAATGTTCAGCCTTCCGCGTGCATACAGTACATTAAATTTACTGGGGTCGTCTGGGTTGTTTACATATAGCGGGGCGCGGCGTAGCACTATTTGTCGAACACTTCCGTCATAGCTAAACTTACCCGCGGTTCCTTTAAAACCAGCAATCAATCGTTCTTCATAGCGCGTGTGTTTCAACTCAAAACTTTCGGGCATTATCCAAGGGTTAGCGCCAGCTAATTCACGATAGCCCAAACGTCGCAACTCCATTTTCCAGCCATTGTACATTACCAAATACTCCTTAAACAAAGGTCTTTCGAAGCCCAATTGAGGCAATAAGTGGAAAGTTTTGTCCTCGTAGGCAAAACCTACCCCACCGGTAATTTTCCAAGTAAGATCGTTGTACTCATAAAAAGGACGCAGCATAAACAAGTTTCGGCTGCTGGTTATGGTGTTACTTTTAAAGCTGACATAGTCCTCATCAATGCGCAAGGCCACAAAGTGCTTTTCCTTGAAGCTCTTTTGCAATTTGGCCGAGGCCGAAATGCCGAATTCTTTTTGCCCGAATTTGTCACTGAAGTTGTAAAAGTTGAGGATTGTGCTGTGATCGAAATGCGATTTATTGATTTTGGTGTTAAGCAACTCAACAGTGGCGTTGAATTGATTAAATGCTTGCCTAACATCTTTCTTTTTCACATCGACCGAATCGGGTACATCAATACCATAGTAGAACCGTGCATCCCTGCGGTACTCTAATTTAGTGTTGATACGCACATTGTTGAGAAATATACTGCCATTGACGGCGGCACGGTTCTCGCTAAAATCTTGGAAATCAATTTTTTGGCCATAAGCGGAGTGGTGCTTAAGGTATAGGCCATAGCTAAACTTTTCTTGATCTTTTACTAATTTTCTACCGTTGTGCATGGCTTCAAAAAGAGGACTCAACTGGGTACCAAACCCTATTTTCACAAAACTGCTCGGAAAATCAATAGGTTTTTCCTTGGCTATACCCAGCGGCCTAATGGTTACAGGTTCGTAGGTTACTTCGGCCTGCCTATTGGGTATATCGTATTTAGGAACAGTTGTTTCGCGCACATAAACGGGTATTTCGGCGGGGTAGTTCACTTTTACGGCATCTTGTACCACTGGTGTTTGGTCAGAAAAAACTGTAACGGTTTGTGCACCAATTGAATCTTTTGGTGCGCCACCTGTTTGTGCCACCGCTGTATTTAACATCAATCCGGCAACAGCAACTATTATGCTCTTATATAGGGTTCTCATAGTTTTGGTGCTTAAGGTTGATTCAAATCAATGGTTCCAGATGGATCGGGCACCAAGGTACCGCCATCATCTTCATCTTCAGGCGCCAACTTGTTGGTGTCAGCCTCAGCATCAATAATCATTTGCATTTTGGTGCGCGCTTCTTCCTTATATTCGTCTTCGGGGGCGTAATTGTCTAGTATGCTTTGAAGGGTAGCCTTTGCTTGGAAGTTGTTACCTTTCTTAAAGTAATTGTCGGCAAGCAGCAAGTAGCTTTGTAAAACTGATTCCTCGTAGCTACCACGTTTGTTTATCACCTCGTAAGCCTTTTCAATTGATTTGTCGTAGCTGGCATTGAGGTATAAAATTTTTGCCAATAGGTATTTGGCATCGGTACCTTCCAAGTTATCGGTAGTTTCTATTTTCTTGAATTGGGTTTCGGCCTTAGCAAAGTCTTTGTTGTTAAAGGCTACTTTGCCAATATAGTAATCGGCTTCGAACACCTCTTTTGGGCTAGCTTGTCCTGAGCTTATAAGTGCAGTGCCATATTTTTCCGTTTCGTTAAATTTTTTGAGGATAAAAGTACTGCGCATTAAGCCAAGGTTTGCAGCAAATATGCTCTCTTTATCTTGGGTGTTATCAAGTAAAAGCTTGAACAGCGTGTAAGACTTTTCGTAATCTTTCACTTTATAAAAGGCTATCCATGAGGCTTTTGCCAAGGCTGGCTCTAAGAAGTGATTGGGTGCCATGTCAATAACTGTCTCATAATCGGGCAAGGCATCGTTATACTTGTTCAATTCTAAGTAGCTATCAGCACGATAGTAGTATGCGTTTAGCGCATAAGCCCCTTTCGAGAACCCAATCAGATATTCGTTAAAGAGCTTAATGGCTTGTGCAAAGTTCTTTTTAGCGAATTGATTTTCTGCAATGCGGTAATTCAGCTCGTCGGCCTCATCTATTTCCACATTGTATTTCTTCATTATATTCAGCACAATGCTCTTATCGCCAGTAGCAATGGCAACTTCTTGTATGCCCGCAAAAGCCTCTTTTGCCTTTGAGGTATTGGGAGCTAATTGCAGCACTTTCTCGTAGTTATCAACTGCTTTTTTGTAATCCTTATCGTTAAAGAAAATAAGGCCAAGTTTTAGATAGCTTTCTACTTTATATTGAGTGCTCGAATATTCTTTTTGCAATTTTTGGTAATAAACTACCGCGGTTGCGTTTTTGCCCTGTTCAAAACTGGTATTGGCTGCTTCAAACAGCGCATCATCGGCATACAGCGAGTTTGGGAATTGCTTCTGTAGCTCGAGCATAGAACTAATTTTTCCATCTAACTTACCAAGCAGGCCTTCAATCATACCTTTTTGAAACATAGCATAATCTTTACCATTAGCGCTGCGGCTGTATATTTCATCGTAGCTGGTAAGTGCTTTGGTATATTCTTTCAGCAAGTAATAGCAGTCGCCGTTTCGTAAAATGGCATCGGGCAATACCCGTTTTTGAATTTCGTTGTTTTTGCTCTTACGCGCATCGGTTATCGCTTTCTCAAAGTAAAGGGTCGCATCTCTATAACGTTCTTGTTTCAAGAAAGAATAACCAAGCCCGTAGTTGCCATTTATCAGGTACCACTCAGCATTTTCTATTTCTGATACACTTGCAATTCCGTTGAAATTTGAATATTGCCATCCTGCTTTTTGGTATTCGCCTTGAGCAAAGAAAGCTTCTCCTTTCCAGTAGTAGGCCATGGCCTTGTACTTAGGTATAATTGGGTTTTTGAGCGATACATCGAGCATTTGAATGGCTTCGTTGTATTGCTGGTTGTTGTATAATTGCACTCCACGATTAAATGCAACCACTTGGTAGGCCTTTTTTACCTGTGGCGATTGGTCAGTAATACCTTCGATAATGGTTAATGCCTTTACATAATCGCTTGACGATACCAATAATTGCGATAGCAATGATTTGGCTTCGTTGCCGTATTTCGATTTTGGATAATCTTTGATAAAACTTTCCAAGGCAACTACCGCCTCGTTGTCCAATCCTGCTTCATAACTTAGTTTTCCGTAGTTGAATCTTGCGCTTTCGGTTATGGCAGGGTCAAAATCGAACGATGCAGCTTTTTGAAACGCGCTGCGGGCATTTAACTTATTGCCGCTCTTCAAGTAGCAATCGCCTAATAAGTATAGGGCATTTTGGCCCACGGTATCTTTTAGGTCGGCAAGCTGCGTGAAATTAGCTATCGCATTTTTGCAGTCTTCAATTTGATAGTAAGCATAACCCAATTGATACAATTCGCTTTTTTTAAGGCTACGGTTTTTTTCGGCATATATTCCGATGTATTTTACTGCGCTTGAGTATTGCTCAAGCTCAAAGTAGCTCTGGCCCAAGGTAAGGTTCAGTTCGGCAAAATTAGATAGCTTGGTATCGCTTATTATTGGCTGCAGGTAAGAAATTACTTCCTTGTATTGGCCTTTTTTGAAGCGAATTTGGGCAATATAGAATGGGATAATTTTTTCGTAGGTTTTGCTTTCCTTTATTTTCTCAAAACTCTCCAGCGCTTGGTCTACATCACCTTTGGTAAAAGCAATATAGCCATAGTAATAGTTGCTGGCATAGTAGTACTTGTTGTTTACGTTCTTGGTTTGCTTAAATAGCGGATAGGCTTTATCGAAGTCTTTATTAAAAAAGTAAGAGTAGGCCATCATAAAACGATACTCCTCTAGTTCGCCCCTACTTAAATCGTTGGTTTCTATTTTCTTGAAGTACTCAATAGCATCCTTGTAGTTGTGCTCCCTAAAGTGGTAACGACCCAAAAAGTAATAAGCCATGCGCTTATCTGGGTTTTCGTAAGGGGTGCTGTATATAAAATCGAGTAAAAGCTTTTCGGCATCGGGCTGAAAAAGCTCAACAGCGCATACAGCCACCATAAACTGAGCATGGCTGCGGGCAGTACCGTTTGCAACGTCGTAAGCGGTTAGCTTAAAATTGCCATAATCGCGAAACAAACGTTGCGCTGTTTCATAGTTTTGCTGATCGAAAAATTGAATAGCCTCGTTATAAATAGCCCAAGGGTCTTTATATACGGTTGACTGCTGGGCTTTGGTTGCGGTTGGTGCAGATAGTGTGCCCAACACGAATAGTAGTAATAGGACTCTCTTCACGGCAGCCTCCAATTTAGTTAGGTCAGAATGATAACGATAAAGATAGGCTAGGTAGTATAGGCAGTTGATTTACTCTGGTGTATCTAACTCTGTCAAAGTAGAAAATATTGTCGCGGTTGTAGGCATTTGTTACGCTTGCCGAAATCTTCATCGACATATATTTTCCTAAGGCTATTTCCTTTTGTATAGCTAAGTCTAACCGGTGGTATGCTGGCAATCGGCCTGCATTTAACTCTTCCTCGTATATTACCCCCAAGCTGCCATTGGCATTGGTGTAATTGGTGTTTACGCCGCCGTTAAAGTTAACTTGCTCGTAAAACGATTGGGTGCGGGTAAACGGAAAGCCCGAGCCAATGTTATAGCGCACACTGGCCTGCCACGTAAGCGATTTGCCAAAAGTATATGCGGCTACAAAGTTGGCGTTGTGCCTGCGGTCGTAAAACGGATAGTAGGTTTGTTTACCATCAAATCTATTTACCCAAGCCAATGAATAGGCACCATAGAGCATCCAGTTCTTGTTTTGGTACTTCATCATAAAATCTATGCCATAGGCTTTGCCGGTTTCGAGCATATAGTCCGATTCGGTAGCAAATAGCTTGTCGCGATTAAGGCTTATCAACTGGGTAAACCATTTGTAATATCCTTCAACGTTTAGGGTTAGGTTGTTGGTTATATCGGCTTCAAAACCCGCTATAGCATGCCAGGCTTTTTGCAGCTTGTGGTTGGCCTGGCTTCCGTCAGGGCGAGTAAGCTCTTCTTCGGTACCCGATAGGAAACCGTTGAACAAATCAACCACATCTCTGTCCGCTCGGCTGCTTATTAAATTTTGAGAGTACAAGCCACCAGCGGCCTTCAAGCGGAAGCTATTGTGTACGTTGTATTTAATACCCAACCGTGGCTCAACGGATATATTGGCCAGTGAGGCATAATAGTCGAAACGAATACTTGGGTCAAGCACTAGTTTTTTGGCAATAACCTTCCTGAATTTGAAGTAAAGGCCTAACTCGGTAGTGTTTTGTGTTTCACTGCTAATGGTGCCAGTACTATTGTAAAAGCGGTAATCGGTTTTAAAAGCATTTACGTTTATACCGTAATCAAATTGACCTGCTGTTACAAAATAAGTAAAGTTCATGTTTACGTTTAAGCCGCCTACCGAGCTTTCACGAGGCTTATCGTCAGCCTCTTGAAGGGCTATTTTGTAGTTAGTGTAGCCAACTGTACCGTTCATTAATAGGTTTGAACCGCCGGGCACCAATACAAAATTGGTACCTATGCCAAAGGAGTTCCACTTGTATTTAGCGATACCTTGGTAGTTGGCCAAATCGTTGAAGTTGAAACCAAACAACGTTATTTTAGAACCGTTGCCACCAGTGTAAGCCAATTTGCCATAAAAATCGGCAAATGAGAAGGGTATACCATTATCGCCTTCTACATATTTATATAGCGCCTTTGAGCTTTTATCAAGGTATGAGTATCGTCCGGAGAGCACATAAGTTAGGCTGCTTCCATTGTCTTTTTGTTTTACTAATGGGCCCTCTAAAATTACCTTTGCCAGAAACGGACTTACACCTATTTTGCCGGCAGTACGTTTTTTATTGCCATCCTGCATACGCACATCCATTACCGCTGACAGCCTTCCGCCATACTGAGCGCCGAAACCACCCGTACTAATGTCAATGTTCCGTACTAAGTCGGTTTCGAAAACCGAAAACAAACCAATGGAGTGAAACGGGTTGTATATCAATAAGCCATCTAACAGCACCCGTGTTTGTATTGGCGAACCCCCGCGAATGTATAATTGCCCTCCTTGGTCGCCGGTAAACACTACTCCAGGCATTACTTGCAGGTATTGTGCAACATCGGGCTCGCCGCCAACCGATGGTATTTGAGATATTTCTTTTGTAGTGATGCGCACATGCGAAACATCAACCTCAGTTTGTTTTTTCTCTTTTTCGGCAGAGACGTTTACCACATCTAGCATAATGTCGTTCAACGCTAGGTATAGGTTTTGGCTTACTATTTGCCCTTTTTTTGTAAGTGTGAATTCTACCTCCATGGTATCGTAGCCGAGGGTGGTGCTTACCAAGGTGTAAGTGCCCAGCGGCACATTGGGTATAGCATAGAAACCGTTGATATCGGTAGTGGTACCACGGGTAGTACCCTTAATATACACGTTCGTAAATATCATAGGCTCGCCATTGCCCTTGTCGTAAACAGTACCGCGTACGGTGCCATCTTCTTGCGCTACTGCTGCTGTGGTAATGCCGAAAATTAGGAGCAATAAAGCCCAAAAACGTATAGTCATATCCTATTAATTCTACACTTAAAAATCAAGTCGTGAAATTAGGTAGAATTCCGCTAACATCAGGGCAGTGGTTTTAAACAATCGACAAACTGTTTGTGTAAAAAAATAGGTAGTTGGACGTTTCTTTACGCCATCTCAGTAAAGGATGGGTGCTATAAATTCTAAAATCTGATTTGCAACAGCGGGTGTTACATTTTGAACACTGCCGTACCCATATTAGCTGCGGCCTCAGCATCTTCAGGAAACAGGTGTGGGTAGTGGTTGCGCAATACTTGTATCATGTATTCGCGAGGTAGGTCAGGGTATGTGCCGTGGTAATATACATACTCCATAAATTTGCCTCCCTCGCCGTCGTTCTCTTGAAAAATAGAATCATCAATGCCATTAAACTCTAAAGGTGCTACATTTAACTTCTCGCAAAGCTCTTTGTTGAATGCTGGTGTGGCTTTCACCCATTTGCCATTCAAGTACAACTCTACATAACCATGCAGAGCCATAACATCTGATTGCAATACTTGCATCAGTTTGCCCGTGCCTACATGGTTTTTTACATCGGCAAAACCAAAACGGCTAGGTATGCCCAATACGCGAGCACAAGCTGCCATAATGTTGGCTTTTTCTACACAGTAGCCATATCCTCGGGCCAGCGCAGTACTCGCTTTTAAGCCATGCTCGCTTAAGTCTACTTCGTAAGGGTTGTAAGGGAACTTATCGCGCACGGCATAATACAACTTCACGGCCTGTTCAACAGGATTAGTAATCGTACCCACCGCTTTGTAGGCAAAAGCTACAATGTTGGGGTTGTCGCTATCCACAAACGCGGTAGCATCCAAATATTTACTAAAGTCTTCCATCCGTTATTGTGAAACCTTTGCAGGGTCATTTAGTTCCTCGAAATAGCCAGTACGTTTGTTTTTGCGAACGTTATCGGCCGTATAAAACTTTCCGTTCATTGCTATGTACACGCCGTGGGGCAATATTTGCACGAAGGCTAATGTGCTACCTAGATTAAAGAGCCCATCGCTGCTACCGAACTTATAGGGCATCATAGCTCCGGTAAGCACAATGGTTTTAGGTAATTGTGCCGCGGCAAGGGTTTTGGCGGTGTCTACCATGGTGTCGGTGCCATGTGTAATAACTATTTGCTCATCAACACAACGTTTGCAGTGCTTTACTATCAACTCGCGATCCTCTTCTGTCATTTCCAGACTATCAATCATCATCAAGGTGCGAATGTTTACATCCAGCGTGCAGCGCCCAAGTTTAAAAATTTCGGGTAGGTGCGTATCCTTAAAAAACAAGCGGCCGTTGATGATGTCGTATTCTTTATCAAACGTACCGCCAGTAACAAATACATTAATAGGCATGAAAATAGAGTTAAGGTGCTGTAAAGTTATGCTTATTGGTCGACGGTCCATAGTCCGTGGTCCATAGTTTTTATTTTTTACCATGGTCTATCGACTATAGACCATGGACTATTAATACAATTACTTATTTTTGCCCTGCTATGATGAACGGTAAAAAAGTAGTGGTAGTATTGCCTGCCTATAATGCGGAGCTTACACTGGAAAAAACATACCGCGAAATTCCTTTTGATATTGTAGACGACGTAGTGTTGGTGGATGACCATAGCACCGACGCTACTTCGCAGCTTGCCCGCAAATTAGGTATAAAGCATGTGGTGCGTCACGAGAAAAACCGAGGATACGGTGGCAACCAAAAAACTTGCTACAAAACCGCCCTTGAACTGGGTGCCGACATTGTGATTATGGTGCACCCCGACTACCAATATACCCCATTGTTGATACCGGCCATGGCCAGTATTATTGCCAACGATTTGTATCCAGTGGTTTTAGGTTCGCGTATATTGGGTAATGGTGCCTTGAAAGGCGGTATGCCCGTTTATAAATACATTGCCAACCGCTTGCTTACCTTTACCGAGAACGTGCTTACAGGCCAAAAACTTTCAGAATACCACACGGGTTACCGAGCGTTTAGCAAAGAAGTGCTGACCAAATTGGATTTGGAAATAAATTCCGACGATTTTGTGTTCGATAATCAAATGCTATCCCAGATTATTTATGCAGGTTTTGGTATCGGTGAAGTAACCTGCCCAACCAAATATTTTGCCGAGGCTAGTTCCATTAACCTTCGCCGCAGCACTATC
The DNA here is from genome assembly GCA_027486795.1 of Sphingobacteriales bacterium. Lineage (GTDB taxonomy): Bacteria > Bacteroidota > Bacteroidia > Chitinophagales > CAIOSU01 > CAIOSU01. The sequence continues at coordinate 144,805 of JAIXOI010000009.1, forward strand.
TATGGTTTTGGGGTTTTAGGGGTAAGTGCTAAACACTTTTTGCAGCGCATAGGCTTGGCTAACTTTGCCATGTACAAGGGTTTGAAATAGTTTTTGCCATTCGCACCGCTGAGGCGTTATATTTACTTACCAATCATCAATATTATGCAAGCCACCATTATTACCATTGGCGACGAATTGCTTTATGGCCAAACTATTGATACCAACTCGGCGTATATGGGCCGCGAGCTGGCGTTGTTAGGTATTCGTGTAAGAGAAATACTATCTATAAGTGATGATAAGTCGGCTATACTGGAGGCACTTGCTCGCGCTGAACAGGCTTCAAGCTTGGTTTTAATAACTGGTGGCCTTGGCCCAACAAAAGATGATATTACCAAAGTTACTCTAGCTCAATATTTTAATACTACTTTGGTGCGCAATCAGGAGATATTGGCACAGCTGGAAGCCTTTTTTGCCAGCCGAAATAGGCCAATGTTGCAATCGAATGCCGACCAAGCTTTAATGCCAGCAAGTTGCACACCATTGCGCAACGATAGGGGAACGGCTTGGGGTATGTGGTTCGAAAAAAACGGAAAAGTATTTGTATCGATGCCAGGAGTGCCTTTTGAGATGGAGGCTTTGATGCAACAAGAGGTGTTGCCAAAAGTGAAGACCTATTTTAAACTGCCAGTAATCATACATAAGCACATTCTAACCGCTGGCATTGGAGAGTCGTTTTTAGCAGAGCAGATTGCCGATTTTGAGGATAACCTCCCCACCAATATTAAGCTAGCTTACTTGCCGGGAATTGGTTCAGTGAAACTACGTTTAACCGCAAATGGCACAAATAGGGAAGTGGTGCAAGAAGCCCTAGATACCGAAGTGGCCAAGTTGGTAGCCCAAATTGATAAGCACATTTACGGTTATGACGACGACCAATTAGAAGAAATAATCGGAAAGCTTCTAACTGCAAAAGACAAAACCTTAGCCACCGCAGAGAGTTGCACTGGAGGCTATATTGCCAGCCAAATAACCATGGTTGCAGGTAGCTCGGCATACTACAATGGAAGCGTAGTGAGCTATACTTACGAATCGAAGCAAGCATTGTTGGGTGTAAAACAAGAAACACTGGATAGCTTTGGTGCTGTAAGCGAAGAAACCGTAAGAGAAATGTTGCTTGGGGTGTGTACCAAGTTTGGCACCGATTATGCCATAGCTACTTCGGGCATTGCCGGACCTGCAGGTGGCACTCCTGATAAACCAGTGGGCACAGTATGGTTGGCCTATGGTTCGCCAACCGATATGCGCACCAAGAAGCTAACTTTTAAAGGCAACCGTAAACAAAACATACAGCTTACGGCACTTATGGCACTAGAATTGTTTAGAAAATACCTGATTGAAATTTGAAAATTTGGAAACCTGCCTGCCGAAAGGCTGGTGTGCTAATTTGAAAATGACCAGCTGTTTAAATGGTAGGGGCAATGAAATTGGGAAAACATTCGTTTTTGTAAAGTTTAGGGTCTGTAGGTTATTCTAAATATCATCAGGGATAATGCTTCTTTTGTCTCATGTCTTATGTCTTGTGTCTTGAGTCTTCGGTAATAACTAACTTTGCCCTATGAAATACATTTGTTTGTTGATGGTGTGGTTGCCACTTTTTGCCTTTGGGCAAGGCAAGGGCGGTAAAAAGAGCCCAACTAAAGGTAAGGTTGAACTCACCCCAGAAAACAGGGCAAAACTGCTTCAAGTAGAAGAAACCTTGAATCCGCTGTCTTATATCATGTTTGGCGATACAAACAATCTAAACCGGATGAAGGCCTGCTATGCTTTTATTCCCAAGTTTGTAGAAGCATTAAAAGTGCCTGGTTCTTTTGCTTATCCGTTCGATTCGGTACCTATTCTATCCATTTTGTACCCAACCGATAGTAGTTTTAGGGTAATAACATGGCAGGTATCTTTAGAGGGTGGGGCATATCGCTACTTTGGTACCATACAAATGAACAATGGCAAAGACTTGAAGCTCTACCCGCTTATTGACCGAACTGATTCCATTGCAAGTCCTCAAGATACGCTACTATCGCCTAGTTGCTGGTATGGCGCATTTTATTATAACCTTATTGAAACCAAAGCTAAAGGCAAAACTTATTACACGCTGTTTGGCTTTGATGGTAACGATTTGTATAGCCGTGTAAAGGTGATGGATGTGCTGCATTTTGATGAAGGTAAGCCTGTATTTGGTGCCCCAATATTCGATATACCCGATACCATTACCGAGACGTTTCCGTACCCGGTAACCAAGCCGCAGACTAGGTTTCTGGTTTATTATAAGTTTGATGCCAAGCTTACGCTCAATTATAACCCCGATGACAATATCGTGGTGTTCGACCACATTAAGTCTATCTCAGATTTTGGAAAAGATATACCGGTTTCGTTGATACCCGATGGCAGTTACGACGCTTTTGAATGGAAAGACGGAAAGTGGAAGTACATATCTAATGTATATCTGCTTACTATTGATAGGGGCAACCCGCCGCTGCCTCAACCATCTACTAATGTGCATGGCGATATAAACCAAAACAAACCTTAGGGTTTAATGGGTGTCGCGCTCGTATCGTTGGTTATGGGTTGTGGGCTGGGGGGCGGCATTGGCGCTTCGCCAGTGGGCTTATCAACAGTAGTATTTGCAGCTGGCTTTGTCCCTTTGCGCGCGCCATTTGCATTTGCATCGGTGGCAGGCAGGGGTGCGGGCTCAGGTTCGGTTAGCAAGTCTTCTTTGCTTTGGGGGCGTTGGTCGTAGCGCCAGTTAAAGTTTTCGAGCTTAAATGTTTCAGGGTCAACCAACTGTATTGGGTGAAATGTTGCTGTAGGTTTGGTATAAAATTTTATCCTGTTTACTTTGTTTTCGTTAATGTATATCCACATTTCGCTGCACTGCGCCTTGTTTATGCCTAGGTAAGCGCTTCGCGAGTCTTTGCCATAGTAAACGCTTTCTCCGTTGCCAGCAACGTGCATGTTGTTTAGGTCGCCATCTACAAAATAACCCCAAATATGTCGGCCTTTTATCTGGTCGTATAATTTTGGGAACGATTCGTTAATGATAAACCCGTTCGGAAAAAGCTCCACCCGATCCATCTTGCTATCTTTCATGTATAGGTAAATAGTGTCGCCGGTCATTTGGCTTTTATCGCCCCATAGCACCGGCTCTCGATACATGCGAATTGTTGAATCGCGAAAAGCATATACCAGCGAGTCGCATTTGCCTTGCATGTCGCTTTTAAAAAGGCGTACTTTATGAAAGGCAAACAGTTCGCGCTCCCCAACGGTATCTTTTCGGCTTATGAGCGTATCGGCGGCAATGTGCAACGAGTCGCCATCTAGTATGTACGTAAGTAGCGGCTTTTCGGTAGCTGTTATAGAGTCGGTCAGTTCATAAAAAATAGCCTTGCCGCCACTGAGTATGATGTTCTGGCTCGTATCTATCCAATCGAAGTGATAATAGGCCTCTCCATAACCTTTCTTCTTTTCATAATACAAACTATCGGCATATAGTATTTGCGGAGGATTGTCTAGCACAGTGTTTTTTCCGAAATTTGATATTTCAGTTTTGCTGTTGTACCAGCCGCTTTCGCAATATATTTTACTCTCGTTGGTAGTAATCTTAGTTGGGCCAAAAAAGTAGCTTATTTCGCGCTCCATATTATAGCCCAACGTGTCGCATTTTAGGGTGTAGTTGGGGTTTACTAGCTTTACACCATATCTAAAATAAGCCATCTTACTTTCCGAATAGTAGTAACCAATGCGGCTCACCAAATCGGTGCCTTTGCTTATTACGTGGCCACCATTACTATATTTGGCGGTTTTGGTATTAAGGTTATACGTTAATTTTTTTGTGGTCAATTCCATTCGTGGCTCTAAAAGACGCACATTACCATATAAGTCGGCAATACGTTCATCGCCGTTGTACTTCAACGAGTCGGAGTAGATTTGCAAATCGCCTTGGTGTATGTATACATGGCCAAATGCATCAACGGCATTTCGGTCGGCATAAAAGTAAGCGCTGTCGCAGTCCATGTACACATCGCCTTGCTTCATTTTTACGCTACCTATTAGCTTCCGTACATTTTCACCACGTACGTTACCTTTGGTAAGTATATCGGCACCTAGTATTTCAATCTTTTTCTTTTCCTGCGCAATTAGCGAGGAAACAGAATAGGTTAGAAACAAAAGGGCAAATACAAACCGTATAGTCATTTGATGATATTGGGAATTTGAGCTAGCGTACTCAAAAAGCAAGCCAATACAACGAGAATTACTTTTTAGGAGTTTTGGGTTTGTCGGAGCGTCCAAAAACGGAGAAGTGAATATATCTGCCTGGCGATTCTTTAAAGTCGACCAATAAACTATCCAAATCGGCAGTTGCTCTTTCAAGGTTGTCATAAACCGTTCGGTCATGAATCAGCAACCCTACCGTTCCTTCGCCTTCGTTTATTTGCTTGAGCAATAACTTGGCTTGGTTTAGGGTACTATCCAGGGTGGTTATCATACCCTTTATATCCGATTCGGCAAGGGAGCCGGTAAGATGGTTCAAGTTTACAAATGTCGAATCTAGGTTATCGCCATTGCGCTTTACGATAGCCAGCACACCTTCTAGGTTTCGTATAATACCTTGTATCGACTGCATTTCGCTTAGCAAAAGCGAATCAACGTGTTTGGCCAAAATAGAGAACCTAGCAGTTGCCGATTCAACATTGGTTAAACTATTATTGATGGAGTTGTTTCCTAAAATACCTTCCACCACGCTCATTACCGTATCTATAGAAGAGATCAAGCCTTCAGCTTTCGTTTTCAAAGGGGCAATCTGTTCGTTAACCATGTCGGCCAGCTTGGGCTCTAGAGCGCTCTTTAGGGTATCGCCAGTTACTACATAGCCATTTACTTCATCTGCAAAAATTATTTGTACGGCTCTGGTGCCCAAAAAATCAAGGCTCACCAGTTTTGCAGTTGAGTTTTTAGGAATCCTTACGGTTTCGTCTGTAATTTTTATTTCGGCTACCAATTTGCCGTCTGGGCGCATACTAATTTGTCCAACCCTTCCAACTCCGTAGCCGTTTACTACTACTGCGCTTGATTTGGTAAGCCCATCAACACGATCGTAAACCGCATACAACTTTATGGATTTGTCGAAAATGTTGTTGCCCTTTAGGAAGCTATAGCCAATAATCATAATGGCAATGCCAAAAGCTGCCATTATGCCGACCTTGGTTTCATCAGATATTTTCAACGGGAGCGGTTTTAGTCAAAGGGTAAAAATAGCTAAAAGTATTTAGTAGTGCATAATGCATATACGGTTGCGAACCGAATATACTGTTTGATTATCTATTTATTGTTTTTGCACGTCGTTAATTTGGGTCGTCTTTATTTTCCTAAGGCTTCGCTAATGGTTATTCTTATGCCATTTTTATAGGCCACCATAAAGGCTTCTGGAAAGCTTGCCCTTACTTCTTTTTGAAGCTTGAGGGCTGCATCGTAGCTATCCGCTGAGCCAGTTAGGTACTTATACAGCTTATCCACTTTTATCATTTCCCAGTCTTTTACTTTTTTTAGCTCGGATGCGGTTATAGGCAATTCTTTGTCTGAAGCTAAAAACTGTATTTTAAAAATTACTTTGTTCGTTGCTGGAGGGGCAGTTACAGGTTTGTCTGTTGGTTGGTTCGCTACTGGGGTGTCCGCAACTGGTTTATCCGTTGGTTTTGGGTCGGTTTTAGGTGGGGTAGGAGTAGGCTTATCAATGGTTTTAGGTGGCTCTGGCGTTTTGTCGGGCAAAGGCATTTGCGTATTGGTAAGTCCAGATGGGCCATTTTTTTCGTATTCTATTTTGTAATCTTTGAACGCGCGATAAATAGCCGATGCCATGTATGATTGGCCCTCTTCGGTGGTTAAAAAGGTTTCTTCGTTTTTGTTGCTAATAAAGCCCAACTCAACCAATACGCTAGGCATGGCGCTTTTGTATAGCACCACAAACCCAGCTTGTTTAATACCACGGCTGCTGCGGTTCACTTTGTTTTTAAACTGGCTATCTATTTTTTGGGCTAAACTAATGCTCTGATCAAGGAAGGCGCTGGTTTGAATCGACATTAATATCAATGCTTCCGGCGACTTGGGGTCGAAGCCATCATAATTATTTTCGTGATTGTCTTCTTGCAATATCACCGAGTTTTCGCGTATGGCTACATCCAGGTTTTCTTTCTCTTTATGCAACCCCAACACAAACACTTCAGTGCCATATGCCGATGTTGATGTGAAGGCATTGCAGTGGATGGAGATGAAAAGGTCGGCTTTGTTTTTGTTGGCTATGTTAGAGCGTTCGTGCAATTCAATAAACACGTCTTTGTCGCGGGTGTAAAGTACCTTTACCTTAGGAAAATTCTCTTTTATGTATGCGCCAACTTTTAAGGAAACTTCCAGCGCAATATTCTTTTCATGGGTTTTTGAGTAGCCTATAGTGCCAGGGTCGTGGCCACCATGACCCGCATCAATAACAACAGTTTCAATGGTAAAGTCTTCGTTAACCTTTGGCACCGAAAAGTTGACGGTAGGTAATGATACCATTGCTGCAATCAACAATAATATGATGATACGTTTAGCGTTCAATAGGGTATCGTTTAGCTTTTGTATTTTAGCGCCCATTATTACTTAACTATACTACAAAAATAACGCAAAATTTTGGCGAGATTGCTGGGTTTGTTGATATTGCTCGTATTTGCGGTAGCTTTTCATGCCCATGCAAACCCTGTTTTGTCCTATTTTACATACAACACCGACTTCGTATTAGTAACGCCTTCCGATACAGTTCCCAAAAATAGCAACGTTACCAGAAAGGGTAACAAGCTAATTACTACCGACAGTACCGTTGTAATAGCAACGGACAGCGTAATACTATTATTGCCAAATGATACCATATTGAAAGATACCACTAAAAATTTAGTGGATGACATAAGGCCCCTAACGCCTGATGAAATGATGTATCAAGTTTCGGCCGATTCGTTTGATGCCGCTGTGCAATATAATGCAAGCGACTCATTGATTTATGATATACTGGATGAAAAGGTACACCTATATGGCAACGCTATTGTGGTATATAAGGACTTAACCCTAGAGGCAAACTATATTCAGCTTGATTGGGCCAACAATATGGTGATTGCCGAGTCATTGAAAGATTCGTTGGGCAATTCGGTGGAGAAGGCCAAGTTTAAGGATGCAGAGAGCGAGTACTTTGCCAAAACAATAATGTATAATTTCAAAACCAAGAAGGGAAAAGTAATTGAGGCCCGCACACAAGAAGGGGAAGGCTACATACATGCCGATACCATAAAACGCAATGAACATGAGGAGTGGTACGCCCGAAACGGCAAGTATACCACCTGTGACTTAGACCATCCGCATTTTTACATCAGTGCCAAAAAACTGAAACTAGTACCTGATAAGGTTATTGTTTCGGGCCCGGCCAATTTGGTTATACACGATATTCCCACGCCGCTTTTTGCGCCTTTTGGCATATTTCCCATCCAAAAAACGCGTCGCTCGGGCATCATTCTGCCGCAATATGGCGCCGAGCAAAACCGTGGTTTCTTTTTTAGGGATGGCGGCTACTACTTTCACGTAAGCGAGTACTTTGATATGGCCCTCACGGGCTCTATTTATACCAATGGCAGTTGGGGTTTGGGCAATACCATGCGCTACACTAGGCGTTATAAATACAATGGCAATTTGCTGTTGGCCTATAATAGAAACCGCACCGGCGATGTAGAGGCGCCAACGTTTAATGTGCTCAACGATTTTAGGGTTACTTGGTCGCACAACCAAGATAGTAAGGCGCGCCCTGGCAGTCGTTTCTCGGCAAATGCCAATTTTGGTACGGCAACTTACGATAAGAACACCAATAACACCAACCAAAGCCAAGTGGTGCGAAATACGCTCAACTCGAACATTTCGTACAGCAAATCGTGGGCAGGTAAGCCATACAATTTTGGTGTCAATATTCGCCACGACCAAAACTTAGTGAACCGTACCGTAAATCTTACCCTGCCCGACATAAACTTTGCCCTCACCACCATTGCCCCATTTCAGCGTAAAATACCGGCTGCTAAAAAGGCTTGGTACGAAACCATTACTATTGGCTATACCGCCAATATTGCCAACCGAATTGAGGCCATAGACTCTAATTTCTTAACGGTAAGTACATTTGAGAATATGAAATCGGGTATGAAGCATACTATACCTGTGGGCAGCAATTTCAGGGTATTGAAGTATTTTACTGTAAACCCGCGTTTCAATTACAACGAAACCTGGTACATTAAAAATGTAGAGAAAAACTGGGACCCAACCACGCGGTATATAACCTCTACACAGTTGATTGGCGACAGCACCATTACTACTATTGATACGGTGTATGGCCAAGTGGTGGCCGATACTTTTTATAAGTTTAAGCCTGCCCGCGATTTCAACTTTCAAACCTCAATTACTACCAAAATATTTGGCATGCTGCAGTTTAAGCGCAGTAAGTTAAAGGCAATAAGGCACGTGATGACGCCGACTTTGACATTTACCTACCGACCCGATTTCAGTAAGCCTCGCTGGGGCTATTACAAGGACGTGCAGATAAATGCCGAGGGGAAAAAGCAGCGCTACTCCATTTATGAACCAGTGCAGTCATTGTTTGGGGCGCCATCGGCAGGAGAGCAAATGAGCTTGGGTATAAACGTGACGAATAACTTGGAAATGAAAATTTTCTCGAAAGACGATACCATCAAAAATGAGAAGAAAGTAAAGCTAATTGATAACTTCTCTTTAAATACAAACTACAACTTTGCAGCCGACTCATTGAAATTGGCTCCGCTATCAATGAACATGAATACTACCTTGTTTGGTAAGCTCAATATCAATTTCAACACCGTTCTCGACCCGTATGTTTATGATGAGCGAAACGTTAAGGTTGACCGCTTTTTGTGGCAGGAAGACCGCCGGTTGGTGCAATTGCGCAGCTTCAATTTTACAATAGGTAGCAGTTTCCGCTCTAAACAAGGTAGCAGCGACACACCCAGTGTAAAAGAAGGTAGGGAGCAAGAGCGCGATATTGTAATGGCTAACTATACCAATTATTATGATTTTAATGTGCCTTGGAGTTTCAATTTCAATTACAACTTTGGTATGCGCAGGGGCTCAACCAACAACCCCGATACATTGGTTATAAGCAGCAACAGCATTACCCTTGGTGCCGATGTAACCATTACCGGAAAGTGGAAAGTGGATGTTGCCGCGGCTTACGATTTTTCGAAAAACAGCTTGGTATATGCCAGCATGAACGTAATACGCGATATGCATTGTTGGGTTTTGAGTTTCAACTGGGTACCGTTTCCGCTCGAGCGCCAAACGTATGCCATACAGCTCAACGTAAAATCGCAAGTGTTGCAAGAGCTAAAGCTAAGCAGAAAGAAAAACGTGTTTGATAGTGCGTTTTAATGCAATACTTAGTAGTATAAAAAAGCCCTCAAGAACTTGTCCTGAGGGCATTTTTATTAACTGGATCAAAATTTAATTGTTAACCCTTAGCTGTCCATTGTTCTTTATTCGAACATCGCCGCCATTGTTTATTACATTTTTGGCTTTACCAATAATACCAGTAGCCAACTCAAACGTGCCCGTTGTTACGGTTACATCTTGAGTTGCTTCAAATACATCGGATATGGTTACTTTTCCAGAGGTTTTATCAACCACTAGGTTGTAGAATTTATTGCCGTATGACAGAATAGTACGATTGCCACTACCGGTAAAGGTAACCGAGCCTGTAGCTGGGGTAAAAGTACCTTGGCTTACCCAGTTGCCCGCTACGTTTAGATTGTTGCTGCTTACTACGGTTACCGTTGCTGCTGTTCCTATGGTTACATTATTGGCGTTAGAAGTAGCATTGATAGTGGCATTATTGGAATTGCTAACACACTGTTGTGCCAAGGTATTTGATACTACAAATACGTTTGTTGCGGTTGTAGGTACAGCGCTGGCTAAACTAAAGGTACCATTGCTATTCAAAACATACCAATTGGCTGCAGTGGTCCAATTATTGGTAGTATTGCCAGCCCATAGGTAGTCGCTAGTGGCCATAGGAGTGCTTACACTGCCATTTATGGCTGCAAGGTTTGGTTGCGTAACGGTCATCGTTTCGCTGTCGGTGGCAGTAGGCGTCGATAGGCAAGAGGCGTTGCTTGTCATTTCCACTGCTACCACATCGCCAGTTAACAAAGCACTATTGTTATAGGAGCTACCTGTAGCTATGTTATTGCCGTTCAATGTCCATTGATAAGTAGGTGTAGTACCTCCATTGGTAGGTGTTGCTGTAAAATTGACGGCAAGGCCCACGCAAACGGTGTTGCTACCAATATTGTTAGATATAGCAACTGAAGGCGTTGTGCCACCTGTAACGGTTACGTTGCGCGTAGCGGTAGTTGTGCCACCACAGCCTGCGGCCGTTGCGGTTACCACAAAGTCACTTGTTACACTACTTACTGTACCCGTATTGGCATCAATACTTGCACCACCAGTTACACTATAGGTAATAGTACCATTGCTTACAGTAGCAGTGTAGTTATCGGTACCACCAGTACATAAGGTGGTATTACCAGCGGTAAATGTTGGTGTGCCCACATTTGGCGTAACCGTTACTGAACGTGTTGCGGTAGTTGGGCCATTGCAACCCGTACCAGTGGCCGTTACCACGAAATCACTGGTAACGCTTGTTACAGCACCACTTGAGGCATTAATACTCGCACCGCCCGTTACACTATAACTTACTGTTCCGTTGCTTACGGTTGCCGTATAGGTGCTTGTAGCCCCAGCGCATAAAGTAGTAGCCCCTGCTGTAAATGTAGGTGTAGTAATGTCTGGATTGATGGTTATCTGGATTGCGTTACTCACATTTGGTGTGGTACAGCTGCCTGAGGTGACCGTTCTGCGGTACCAAGTACCTTGGCTTAATGCACCAGGTGAATAGTCAATTGTGTTAGTACTTCCAATAGCATTGAAACCAGCAGTTCCTGATGTTGTGCTAACTTCCCATGAGTAGGTATAGCTGCCGCTGCCACCCGTAGGGGTACTGCCTGTAAGCGTTGCTGGCGAAGCACCGGAACAAATACTTTGATTACCACTTATGGTATTGTTTGCAATTGCATTTTGAACTGAAACGGCCAAAGTAGCACAAGTAGTGGTATTTGGGCAAGTGCTGCCACCTATAAGGCGAACAAAATAAGTAGTACCTACGGTAGGTGCCACGGTAACGGTATTGCTACTTGTAGTGGCAAACAAAGTGCCGCCACAACTGCCGGTGTACCATTGATAGCTAGCACCACTGCCTTGCGAGCCGCCAGTGGCTGTAAGCGTAGTACTGGTGCCATTGCAAAGGGTATTTCCGGCACTTGAGGTTATGGTAGTAGGCGCTGTGTTGGCATTGTCGCTAACAGCAATGGTTATACGTTTGCACGATGTTGCACCATTACAACCAATAGCATATACATCAAACTTATAGGTACCTGCTGAGGTAAAGGTAAGTGTGCGAGAATTGGCCTCACAAGCATACGGGTCGAAAATCAAATCGAATAATGGATAAGGAATACCTTCTTGACAACTGGCAATTTCAAATCCGAGGAATGTAACTGGGGTCGTCCAATTGTAAACGCTTCCTTCGGCCAAGCTACCATTTACAGTAAGGGTGGTAGTAGCTCCAACACAAAGATTGGTACCTGCCGAAGATGTAATGCTATTTACTACGTTTGGCACGCCAGTGCTAAACGACCATATAGGCATACTGGCTGCACTAGGTGCGCCAAGCGCATTGCGTGGTACAATGCGCCAGTAATAGGTGGTGTTTGAAGCTAGCGATGGTGCCAAATAAGTATTTGCTTGGTTAGTACCGTTAATGATGTTGGTTGGCGGGTTGTTAGTGCCAAAATATACATCATATCCAGTAGGCAATCCATCTACAGGGCTCCAAGAAAGGATACTGTTGGTACATTGGTTGGTAGCTCCATTTTCAGGGAAATTGTACACTATACATGTAGGTGCCGCTGTTGGGGCAATTGGGGTACTGCGTGTAAAGGTCAATTTCGAGTTAGTCGTTGGCACCGTTGATAGGTTATTCACCGGATTACTGCTAAACGTAATGCTGTTGGCAGTTTGTTGGGTAAACAACTTAGCCGTATTCAGAGTAGATGAAATAGTAGATGAGTTGATACCACAAGTATAGTTCTTGCTGTCCTCATCCGCACCACTCGACATAGTACCGTAAGCAAATTCTATGTTTCCTGTTTCGTAAATAATAACTTGGAAGTTATAGTTACCATAGCTACAAGAAGTGCAATTGTCGGTATCCACATACTTCGACATACCTCTCCACTGCACCGTCAAGCGGTTCGGTGATGCATCAGTGCGGTAGTGGAAACTGTTGGCAAACGATTGGCCATTTGGCTGCAAATCATCGTAAAACGGTGCCAAGGATTGCACGGTTCCCAGTTTGTCAAATAACGAGAACGTATTGTTGTAATAAGAATAGTTCTCAGCATCGCCACATGAGCGTATATCTGCACCTGTGGCTGGGGTTACGGTATTGAAGGTAATAAAGCCCTCTGACGACATGCGGAACTGGGTGTAAACTGCTCCATCAAATGGAAAGCTGAATCCGATATTGAGGTTTTGGCTCAAGTTGTCATCTGAAGTGCCATTGCGCCACGTAGGAACAGAACCACCGCTAGATATATCAGTAATACCAACACCAGTGTTTCGGGTTACTGCATAGGCATCAATACCATCTGCAAAGGCAGTGACACCCATACGCGGGCTTTCGCATGCTCCACCCGAAGTATAGTATTTAGTAACATAATAGTTGGTTGAGTTGGTAGGGGTTACTGTATACGAAGCGCTAGTTGATTGTACCGTAGTACTGGTAATCGAATTATACCACCTGTATCCCTCGCCGGCACCGGCACCAGTAGTGGTCATGGTTACGGCTCCTGTTGAGCAGTTATAACTGCTGGTTGGTGCCGTTGGCGATGTTGGTGCAGCAGTGCCTGTAACCGATGCAGAAGACCCTGTAAAGCCAGAGCTTCGGGTACAACCGTTGGCCGATGTTACACTTACCAAAGCATAGGTATTAGTACCGGTTGAGGTTCCGTTTTGTGAATTGAACGGTGTGCCGCTGACAACACCTGTAGTATTTTGGCTACTTGGGTTGTAGGTAATAAAAAACGGCCCAGTACCTGATGTTGCAGTGAATGTAAGTGGCGCAAATTCTCCAGCACAAACTGTACCACCAGCTGTAAGACTACCCTGTGGTACAGCGTTCATATTTACTTGGCTAGTAGAAGCCACATCCGAACATCCCGATGTCGTATTGGTAACGGTAACGGTATAAGTGGTGGCAACCGACGGGTTGGCTGTTGGGTTTTGAGCCGATGAGGTAAAGCCTGCTGGCGATGAACTCCAAGCATAGCTGTAGGTGGCTGCTGGTGGCGTATAGGTAAGCGATATATTGTCAACCGAAGCCGGGGGCTGTGTGCCGGTTGCGTTATCGTTTTTCCAGGTAAACACAAGGTTAAAGGTGGTACCTGCCACTGGCAGGTTGTTAATGTTCACGGTTTGATAGTTGGTATAGGTGCTATTGTCGGGCTGGGTAAAAATATTGGTATAGCCGCTCAAGGTTGTTGTTTGGCCCGATGGTGTGCCAGCCGTTAATGCACCAGTACCACGGTAAACCAACAATTGATCCCAGTTGCTGCCTTCTCCCCTGCTTTTCAATAAAAAGCTAAGGTTGATGTTGGTAACACCAGCCGGTACTGTTATGCTCTTAACTAAGTGTACGGTTTGCGAAGTAGTAGTAGTGTAGCTATTAGCTGTGCCATTATTGGAGATATAAGCAGACCTTGCCCCACCACCAATGGTGGCAGTACCCACCACCCAGTTGTTAGTGCTAGAGTTTACAACCGTCCAGCCATTGGCAGCAAAGGTGGTGCCCAGTTCAAACCCGCCATCGCCTGCGGGGTCAATTAGTGTAACGGTGCCTTCAGCGCCGCTTGAAGTAAGGTTCACCGCACCGCCAGGGCACACTGCAGTAGTATTTACTGCAGCAGTTGCATTTACGGTTGGGCCTGCTTTTACCACAACGGTAGCTGTGTTATTACAACCACTGCTGGTTTCAGTAACGGTGTAAGTTGTATTTGATGATGGATTGGCAGTAACAATAGCACCCGAAGTGGCGGATAGGCCAGTTGCTGGAGACCAGGTATAAGTTGATGCACCCGATGCGGTAAGCGATACGCCAACACCACCACATGCCGAAGCTGCTGATGGACTTACGGTAACCGTTGGCCCTGCACTAGTTGCTATTGCAAATGTGCGCGCTGTGCCGTTGCCACAGATATTGCTCGGGGTAACGGTTATATTGCCAGTGCCTGAGCCTACAGTAACGGTGATAGCACTTGTGCCCGTGCCGCCAGTGATACTCCAACCGCTACCAGGGAAAGCCCAAGTATAAGTTACACCTGCTGCATTGGTTACGCTATAAGCCTGAGATGAACCGGAGCAAGGAGCAGCAAGACCAGTAACCGTGCTTGGTTGAGCTGGTACATCGTTTACGGTTACGGTTACCTGCGCGCAAGTGCTGGTTTCGCAGCTAGAGGTTGCCCTAGCAAAATAAGTAGTGGTAGTAGTTGGGGCCGCAATGGTGAGGGTTGCTGTATTGCCGCTAATGGTGCCCGTGCCTAATGAGCCCGTGCCGCAACTGGTGCTAAAAAACTCCACCGAGGTGTAGCCCGATACTGTGGGTAGCATATCGCCGCTGGCGGGGAAGGTAGCCGTGAGCGTAATATTGGCGGGCCTAGCGGCCAAGCAATAACTAGTAACAGTTGAGGTTAGGCTGGTGGGCGCCGGCGCATTGCGGTTTTGTACCAATATTGTCGATGTATATGCTGTTGCGGCGCATACCCCGCTTTGCACCCTTACCCGCATCCTATCGGCACCGGGGTTGGGGTAAAAGCAGCAAGTACCTGCATTGGCACCCGATACCCAAGGATACCAGTTGCCAGCGGCATCGCCATACTCCCATTGCGGGGTACCTGTAAAACCTGAAAGTGTTACTTGTGCAATATTGCCCAAGTGGTCGCAGGTGCTTACTGGGCCAGTGTTGTTTAAAGTTCCCAACACGGGCACTGGGTCTACCGTAATAGTAACGCTGCCCGTCATGGTGGTAGTGCAAAAACCTGATGCACTGGCTTGTACAGTATATACCCCTGCCGCCGTTTGCGTGCCAAAACTAATGGCCGAACCCGTGCCTGCAACTGGCGAACCCGCAGCCACGCCATCATCAAACAATTGGTAGCTAAGCCCACTCTGCGACCCGCTAAGCCCTACCGCCAAACCTGCACCTGAGGCACAACGTGTGCCGCCGCCTGTAACGCTAAAAGAGGTAGGTACTGTACAAGGGTTGAAACATGATACCGTAGCTGCCCAGCCATTGCCTATAGTTAGGTTGTCCGATCTAAAGCGAATGGTTAAAGAGCCATCAGCTGCGGTAGAAGTTATCGTACCTGGGCTGCCACTGCCGCGCCATGAGCCTGCCGGGCAGGTGGTGGCATCCGAACCTACGCCCAAGCCTGATGAGATTAATGGTGCTGCAATAGAGTTGCCATTGTAAATCATCATACCATCGAAAAGATTTTCGGTAGCAAAAGCCGTAAACGTGAGCCTCACTTTTTGGCCGGTAGTGCCTACCGCTGGATAGAAGGTATAAGTAAAATCTTGGCTATTGCCATAAGAGCCTCCAGAGCCGCCCGAATCATAAAAAATACCGCTACAAGCATAAGCACTGTTGCTGGCAGTCATGTTCCAAGAAGTAACGGTGTATGTTACCACATTGGAAAATGCCTGTAGGCCTGATGTGTTACAAGTTCTTTTTACCCTTGCATACAAAGTGCTTTGTGCACTGGCTGCAAATGGGGTGCCGCTATTGGTGCCCCAGTCGGTCCAGTTCACGTTATCATACGAGAATTGCCACAGGTTTGAAAAAGGACTCCCCGTGGAACCGCCCGAATACGTAAGGTTGAAAGCTGTGCCTGCCGCACCGCTAGCAACGCTAATGGCCGCTGTTGGCGCCGTTGGCGTGCCCGAGCAGGTTGGGGGGGTCCAACGAAAAGTTAATCCACTTGTTGGAACTTGGGTGTTAGTGCTGCGGGTGTTACATGTAGCGGCATTACTAGCGCCAGCGGATGTGGCAGACCATTGAAGCGTACCAGAAGCTAGCGACCTATTATTGTAATCGGTATTGGCAGCGCCCCTTAATCCTACTTGAACAGGTATGTCTGTTGTTACGGCAGTATTACAAGCACCATACATTATCTCTATCACGTTGGTGCCTTCATAGAGCCTTATCTGAAAATTGAAATCCGCAGCTACCGAAGCTCCAGAGTACCTTCTCGCATTGTTCCATTGAACGATAAGCGCCCTATTTGGCGAAACACCCGTTGTACCTTGCACTATGGTAGAGCTATTGCTTACTAAATCCCTCCCCAAAGCAGAAACGGCCCCTGCATAGCCCGTTGTTTGTGAAATTGGAGCATATGTAGCAGCGGTGGATGCAGTTGACCCAAAAGTAATATACCCGTTACCGTTTACCGAGCAGGTAGTATAGCCAGTACCGTTAAAATTAAAAGTAAACGGAATGGTAACCGTAGCAGGGGTTGGGTCATCCCAACCGCTAGCATGCACCGAAGTGCCCGCTATGGCCGAGTAGGTGCCCGTGGCTTGGCTAAATGTGTAACCACTTACCTGCCCTAAAGCACTTTGCCATGATACTACTATTAGCATCACCAACAAGGCCAATGTTTTTGTAATAAAGTTAATTTTCTTACCGTGTAAAAGTAACAGGCTGATACTAATGGCAGAAGTATATTTGTGCTTCATAGTTGCAGGATGAGCAATAAGTGTCGGACAAAAAAAGTAAAGCGCATTGTCCGATGCGCTCATATAGCAAACAAGTTTAGTATCAGGTACCGAAAATGGAGAAAGGATCCCTTAGAATCCCATTTATAACCAGATTGTCACCTTAATTTACTATTACGTATGGGTTAACATAAAGTTATCCAATATACAAGTTTACGACAGTTTTTTGCATTAGTCAATGGGCTAATACGAGGGTATCAAAATAATTTTCTGAAACTTTTGAAATATACTATTAAGCCCCTCTAAATCAATTAGTTATATTTTTAACGTAAAAGGCAATGTGCAATATAAATTTTAATTGTAAGCTACTTGGCAATGTAACGTTTCTGATGAAAGTCATAATAACCTGCAACTATGGTCATATTTTGCCTTTAAATGGGTTAGCACCTTTGTACCATCATAAAAACTGGGATGGGTATACAGGTTGTTATAGAAGTTGAAAAAAAGGTTTTGGCCAGTGGTCTTACTGTTTGTGCTCATTGCGGCAATGATTGCCCCGACCATAACTTCGCATATCAAGAAAAGTACTTCTGCTGCCAGGGTTGCGAAACGGTTTATCAAATACTGTCGTCGAACGAGCTTTGCGAGTTTTACAGCATCGACCAAAAGCCAGGGGCAACTCGCATAAATGCCCGTACTGGCGACTACAGTCACCTCGATTTGCCCGAAATTTCCCATCAAATATTAGAATACCAAGATGCCGAAAAGGCTCGGGTAAGTTTCCATTTGCCGGAGATGCATTGCAGTTCGTGCATTTGGTTATTGGAGCAATTGTACAAAATCAATCCGGCCATTACTGTTAGCCAAGTCGATTTTGGTGCTAAGAAAATCACGTTACTTTATAAATCGCAAGAGGTAAGCTTAAGGCAAATTGCAGAATTGCTCGACAAGTTGGGTTATCCGCCCGATATCCGCACCGAGGCCGACCAATTGGGGAATAAAGCTGCCAACAATGTAAATAGGCGCTTGGTAATGCAGATTGGCATTACTGGATTTTGCTTTGGCAACATCATGCTATTCAGTTTTCCAGAGTATCTGTCGCTGTGGGATGCACCTGAAGAATCTGCTACCAGGCTGTTTTCGTTGCTCAATATTATTCTTTCCTTACCGGTATTGTTTTTTGGCGGATTCGATTATTTGAAAGCCGGTTGGAAAGCAATTGTAAACCGACAAGTAAATATTGATGTGCCTATAGCCATTGGCATCATAGCGTTGTTTAGTTGGAGCATTTGGGAAATAGTGAGCCAACTAGGCAGTGGCTATTTAGATTCGATGGCAGGTTTGATATTTTTCTTGCTTATCGGCAAATGGTTTCAACAGCGCACTTACGATTTTCTTTCATTTGATAGGGATTACCGCTCTTTCTTTCCGTTGGCTGTGAAGCGTAAAACCGAAACGGGTGAAGAAAATGTGCCTATTGAGCAAGTTGTACCAGGCGACATTCTGTTTATTAGAAACCAAGATTTGATACCTGCCGATAGTTTGCTATTGATGGGTAATGCCATGGTAGATTATAGCTTTGTTACGGGCGAGGCCATGCCCGTGCGCGCCAGCATTGGCGATTTGTTGTATGCTGGTGGTAAACAAACTGGTGGCGAGATAACCGTACAAGTGCAAAAAGCAGTAAGCAATAGCCACCTTACTAGCCTTTGGAACCGCGACATTTTCCGTAAAAAAGACGAAGAGCGCTTTAGTGTACTTATTGATCGCATTAGCCGCAATTTCACCTTTGTAGTCTTGGGTATCGCCACGCTCTCTTTAGTAGGTTGGTGGGTAGCGGCTGGTTTGCACACCGCCCTTTACGTATTTGCCACCATACTTATAGTAGCTTGCCCCTGTGCCTTGGCACTAACTGCACCTTTTACCTACGGCAATAGCTTACGCCTTTTGGCCAAAGCAGGCCTCTATCTCAAAAACGGTACGGTAATAGAAAAAATGGCCGCTGTAGATAATATAGTGCTCGACAAAACAGGCACGCTTACCGTAAATGATGATAGCGAGGTTTCTTATTACGGCATAACCATTGAAAACGCTGATGCAGCCGCGCTAGCAGCAGTTGTTAAAAATTCGGCACACCCCTTGAGCCGTTCAATAGCCAAGGCGTATGTTGCAAAACCTGATACACTGGTAGAAGAATTTAAAGAATACCCTGGTGAAGGCGTTTATGGAATAGCCAATAGTGTTGAATTAATTATTGGTTCTCGCAATCTGTTGCATCGTTATCAGGTTACAGTGCTGCACCCAGTAACCAATGGCAGTACCAAGTCATATTTAGCCATCAATGGGCAGTTTTTTGGTTCATTTTTATTCAGCAACCGATATAGGGAAGGTATTGAGCATACATTGCAACAACTAAGCAGCCAATACCAGCTTACCTTGCTAAGCGGCGATAGTGATGCAGAGGAGCAGAAGCTTAAGCCTTTATTGGGCAATACCAGCACTTTATTGTTCAATCAATCGCCAGCCGATAAGATGGCCAACTTGGCTGTTATACAGCAGCAAGGGCATCATGTGCTGATGCTGGGCGATGGCTTAAACGATGCCGGAGCACTGAAACAAAGCGAGGTGGGCATAGCGGTAGCCGATAACATAAACCAGTTTTTTCCGGCCAGCGATGGCATGCTTCATGCACAGCACATTAACAAGCTACCCCAGTTTTTACAGTTCAGTAAAGATAATATTACCATTATAAGGTCTTGTTTGGTCATATCATTGGCATACAATGTTACCGGTATTAGTATAGCAGTTGCGGGGTTGCTAACACCCTTGATTGCCGCCATACTTATGCCGCTTAGTAGTATTAGCGTAGTGCTAGCAGTAACCTTGGCAACCAACGTTATGGCCCGTAAACGTGGCATCACCATTAAATCTTAAGCTATGTCAGTTATTATAGTTCTCATCGCTTTTAGCATGTTGTTGGCATTGGCCTTTTTGGGTGCTTTTATGCTCAGTATGCGCAACGGACAGTTTGACGATACCAGTACCCCGCAGCTACGAATGTTGTTTGATAACAATGCTCCAGCTAAAGGCAAAGGCTCAAAAGCCTCGGAAGAGAAGGAGCTGTAAAACAACAGGAGGATGTTACGGGCGCTGAAAAGCTCAGTGGGTTTCGTCCGTGGCGTTAGCAGCCTCTCAAAAGCGCCAAGTATAGCCTACAGCAAACAAAAGTCTACTCCTCACCTGATTTCAGTCATGTTTAACGAAATACCCCCAAATTAACTTTGTAACTATTATTAACTCCTAGCATTTTCTTATGGCAATTGAACGTTTTTCTTACGACAACAAAATAGTGAAGTACTTCGCTATTGCCACAGCCATTTGGGGCGTTGTTGGCATGTTGGTGGGGCTGCTTATAGCATGCCAGCTCTTTATTCCCGCCCTCAACTTTGATTTGCCTTATACTACCTTCGGGCGTTTAAGGCCGCTGCATACCAATGCGGTTATTTTTGCCTTTGTGGGCAACGGTATTTTTATGGGTGTTTACTACTCATTGCAGCGCTTGCTTAAGGCGCGTATGTTTAGCGATGCACTCAGCTGGATACATTTTTGGGGCTGGCAGCTTATTATAGTTTCGGCAGCCATAACCCTGCCCTTAGGCTTAACCACATCAAAAGAATATGCCGAGTTGGAGTGGCCAATTGATATAGCCATTGCGCTTATATGGGTAGTGTTCGGCGTAAACATGATTGGTACCATTATAAAACGCAGAGAGCGGCACATGTACGTGGCCATTTGGTTTTACATAGCCACATTTGTTACGGTTGCGGTGCTGCACATTGTCAATTCGTTTGAGCTGCCGGTATCGCTTTTCAAAAGCTACTCGGTATATGCCGGCGTTCAAGATGCTTTGGTACAATGGTGGTATGGTCACAATGCGGTAGCATTTTTCCTTACTACCCCTTACTTGGGTTTAATGTACTATTTCTTGCCTAAAGCGGCCAATCGCCCTGTTTATTCTTATCGCTTATCCATCATTCACTTCTGGGCTCTTATATTTATTTACATCTGGGCAGGCCCTCACCATTTATTGTACACTGCCTTGCCAAGTTGGGCGCAGTCGTTGGGTGTTGTTTTTTCGATAATGCTAATTGCGCCTAGTTGGGGCGGTATGCTCAACGGCCTGCTTACCTTGCGCGGTGCCTGGGATAAAGTAAGGGTCGACCCTGTTTTGAAATTCATGGTAGTAGCCGTTACCGCCTACGGTATGGCTACTTTCGAAGGCCCGATGCTATCGCTTAAAAACGTCAATGCTATCGGCCACTTTACTGACTGGATTGTAGCTCACGTGCACGTTGGTGGCCTTGGGTGGAACGGTTTCTTAACCTTTGGCGTGTTGTATTGGCTAATACCTCGTATGTGGGGCACTTCATTGTTCTCTCGCAAATTGGCCAATATTCACTTCTGGGTGGGTACCTTGGGTATTCTTTTCTACGCCTTACCAATGTATTGGGCTGGTTTTACCCAAAGCTTAATGTGGAAAGAGTTTACCGCTGAAGGTTTCTTAAAATACCCTAACTTTTTGGAAACTGTTACCCAGCTAAAACCACTATATGCCATGCGTGCTTTTGGTGGTTTGCTATACCTAAGTGGTGTTTTGATAATGGTTTACAACCTGTTTAAAACAGCTAAACAAGGTGTGTTTGTTCCTAACGAAGCTGCTGAAGCACCTGCCCTTGAGGCAAAAGCCCATATTAGCGGTGGCCACTGGCACCGTTGGTTGGAGCGCCGCCCTGTAATATTCACTGGCTTGTCGTTGGTAGCCATATTGATTGGTGGTATGATAGAGATTATTCCCACCTACCTTATCAAATCGAACATCCCTACCATCTCATCTGTGAAACCATATACGCCGCTTGAGCTACAGGGTCGCGACATATACATCCGCGAAGGTTGTGTAGGTTGCCATAGCCAAATGATTCGTCCGTTCCGTAGCGAAACCGAAAGATTTGGAGAATACTCAAAAGCAGGAGAGTTTGTTTACGATCATCCATTCCTTTGGGGCTCAAAACGTACTGGACCAGATTTGGCTCGTGAGGGCAAAAAATACCCTGATAGCTGGCACTATTACCATATGATGAGTCCGCCGTTAATGTCGCCTGGCTCTTTGATGCCAGCCTATCCATGGTTGTTGGAAGATAAGCTTGACACCAGCACAACCAAAGCCAAAATTGAAGGTATGCAAACGCTTGGTGTGCCTTACGAAGCAGGTTTTGCTGACATTGCAAACGTAAACCTCACCGCGCAAGCCGATAGCATAGCCGCTGGCCTTAACAAAGAAGGCATAGAAGTTATGGCCGACCGTGAAATAATAGCCATAATAGCTTACCTACAGCGCCTAGGTACCGATATTAAGGTAAAAGATATTCAACAACCTGTAAGCACTAATAAATAAGCCATGTATAAAGAGATATTACGCGGTGTGGACAATATCGGCATATTCCCGACCATCTCCTTCACCATATTTTTTCTGTTCTTTTTGGGTTTATTGATTTATGTGTTAACGGCCAATAAGGCCCACGTAGCTCACATGAGCACTATGCCCCTTGAAGAAGAAGCAACATTGACTAACACCCCTTCAAAACATCAGCAATGAAAAGTAAGATGTTAAAACACATAGCTGCGGTAATATTTATTATGGCAATGACTATACCTGCCTTTGCCCAAACTACCGCTCCCGCGCAGCCGCTACCCAGCTTTATGGATACGCACCAAACTGAAATACTTATCGGGCTTTTTGCTACGGTTATGTTCATTATGCTGTTTGCGGTGTTCTACTTATCCAGCATGCTGGTATCGATGACCAAAGCAACAATGTCTCAAGAGCAACAAGAGCATTTAAGGGATGTAGAGTTTATTCCATTTTCGAAATTTTTTGATTGGGGTAATATTTCAAAAACGCTTACAGATGCTGTGCCAATTGAGCAAGAAGAGGATATAATGCTCGACCATGACTATGATGGTATAAAGGAGCTTGATAACCACTTACCACCTTGGTGGACCGCCATGTTTTACATGACTATAGTGTTCGGTTTTGTATATTTCTTCTACTTCCAACTATCTGGCACCGATCGCAGCCAGTTTGCCGAGTACGAGCAAGACATGGCCATAGCACAAGAGCAAAAAGATACCTACCTAGCTAAGATGGCTAACTTGGTAAACGAGAACAACGTTACGCTATTGAGTGATGGTAGCAGTTTAACCAATGGTAAGCAAATATTCATTTCTTATTGTGCAGCCTGTCATGGACAATCAGGCGAGGGTGGGGTAGGACCTAACTTTACCGACAAATTTTGGATACATGGCGGTAGTATCAAAAACTTGTTTACCACCATTAAGTATGGTGTGCCTGCAAAAGGCATGATATCGTGGAAGGACCAAATGGGTGCTAAGGATATGCAAGATGTAGCGAGCTATATTTTGACCATGCAAGGCACCAACCCACCTAACCAGAAAGAGGCACAAGGCACACTTTGGGAAGAAACTGGGGTAAGTGATACAACTGCTGTTGCGCCAGTAGATAGTATTACTGCAATTGCAGTGGATACCACAGTACAATATTAACGAGTTATGGATAATCACGAGGAATTTAGGGACTCATTAGCAACTGTTGATGAAGCGGGAGATAGAATATGGTTATATCCTACCAAACCTTCGGGTAAGTATTACAACTACCGCACTTGGGTAAGCTTTGGTCTTTTGGCCTTCCTTATTTTTGTCCCATGGATAAAAATACACGACCATCCATTGTTTTTGCTCGATGTGTTCGATAGGAAGTTTATCTTGTTCGGTGCGGTGTTTTGGCCTCAAGATTTTTACCTCTTCGGGTTGGCCATGATTACGTTCTTTGTATTTATCATATTGTTTACGGTAGTATATGGGCGCGTATTTTGTGGTTGGGTTTGCCCCCAGACCATATTTATGGAGCTGGTGTTTAGGAAAATAGAGTATTGGATAGAAGGTGATGCAAGCGCTCAGCGCAAGCTTAATGCCGCCCCTTGGAACAAGGAGAAAACCATAAAACGTATTGGCAAGCATAGCTTATTTCTAGTAATAGCCTTTATTATTTCGCATACCGTTATCGCTTGGCTTATTGGTGTTGATAGTTTGTGGAATTTGGTAAGCACCTCGCCATTGAAACAGCAAGGTGGCTTTATAGCTATGATTGCTGGTACATTTGTTTTTTACGGGGTATACGCGCGTTTTAGAGAGCAAATGTGCACTACTTTTTGCCCTTATGGCCGTTTGCAAGGGGTGTTGTTGGATAACGATAGCATGATTGTGGCATACGACCATGTGCGCGGCGAGCCTAGAGGTAAAATCAAAAAAGACACCGATAATAGCGACCTTGGCGACTGTGTTGATTGCGGTCTTTGTGTGCGGGTATGCCCTACGGGTATCGATATTAGAAACGGTACACAAATGGAGTGCGTGAATTGCACCGCTTGCATTGATGCTTGTAATGAGGTAATGGAAAAGGTACACAAGCCTTTGGATCTTATCCGTTATGCATCGGAGAATAGCATTACCGAGAAACGTGGATTTAACTTTACTACCCGCATGAAGGCGTACACTGGCGTATTGCTGCTATTAGTTGGGGTAATGGTCACTTTGTTGTTTTTAAGGAGCGACGTGGAGGCCACAGTGTTGCGCACACCAGGTACCTTGTTTCAAAAGTTGGATGATGGCCGGGTGAGCAATCTTTATCAAGTGAAAATCATCAATAAAACCTTTGATACGATGCGCATTGCTTTGTCGCCTAGTGAACATGCAACAGTGAGGTTGATTGGCAAAGACAGTATCCTAACAGTACCGTCTGGTGGTATGGCTGAGTCAAGTTTCTTTTTGGATATGGACCCTAAAGAGTTAGATGGCATTAAAACCAACATTCGAATCAATTTGATGAATGGCAACAAAAAAGTAGGAAGCGTAAAAACTGGTTTTCTCGGGCCTGCTGGCAAACACTAACT
The DNA here is from genome assembly GCA_027486795.1 of Sphingobacteriales bacterium. GTDB lineage: Bacteria > Bacteroidota > Bacteroidia > Chitinophagales > CAIOSU01 > CAIOSU01. The sequence continues at coordinate 169,788 of JAIXOI010000009.1, forward strand.
TAAAATAATAGTGAGCTTATCAAAAACAATTTACTATGAACTGGGGACATAAAATAGCAATACTTTACGGTGCTTTTGCCTGCTTAATCATGTTTATGGTATACAAAGCTATGCAAGAGGATGTAAGCTTGGTTACGCCTGATTATTATACTCAAACTTTGACCTACCAAGACGAAATAAACCAGCGAGAACTAACCTTCGAAAGCGGCCGAAAGCCACTAGTGGAGCCGATGAGAGAGGCGGAACAAATAACGGTTACCTTTCCGGTTCAGGAGACTATTACGGGTAAAGTTTGGCTTTATCGCCCTTCAGATAGTGAGCAAGATGTGCATGAAACTTTTAGTTTGGCCGTTGGCGAACCGTTGATATTGCCCATGAAAGGCAAACCGCTTGGCTTATGGCGCATCAAAATCAATTTTAGAGCCGCGGGCAAAGATTACCTTACCGAGCAAGTAATAACCTACTAGTTATGTTTGTGCTCAGTGGTTTTTTATTAGGATTGGCCTCTAGCCTGCATTGTGTGGGTATGTGTGGCCCCATTGTAATAGCTATGAACCGTGCAAACGGTTTAAATGGCAAAGGCTGGGAGCGCTTATTACTATATCACGGTGGCAGGGTGAGTACTTATATAGTTTTAGGTCTTTTGGCTGGCTTACTAGGTTTGGGCGTGCGCATTGGTGGTTGGCAACAATGGTTATCCATTACTTCGGGTATCCTGATATTGGCCATTTATTTCTTGCCGCGCACCGGTTGGTTTAAAGGTACAACAATCAACTTTCAGCCAGTTACCAGTCGTATTTCGCAGCAAATACAGAAACGCACCTTGTTAAGCAGCGGTTTTACTGGTATGCTCAATGGCCTGTTACCATGTGGTATGGTTTATGTTGCCGTAGCTGGCTCTTTGGCCGGCACCAGCCTTTGGCAGTCGGCAGGTTTTATGGCTATGTTTGGCTTGGGCACCACAGGTGCCTTGGTTGGCGTAAGTTTGGGCGGCGGTTGGTTGGGCAAGCGGTTAGCCAAGGTGTCGCCATACATAATACCAACATTTGTGTGTATTATCGGTTGTCTTTTTATTCTTCGTGGCATGGGTTTGGGCATTCCTTTTGTAAGCCCAGCCGTTGGGCACAGTTGCCATTAAGGCGTATTTGCTTTGTCTTTTATCTCCTATCTTTATAGGCATAGAAACACAATATGCGCTACTTTTTACTTTGTTTTTTGGTTCTAGTAGGTTTGCAGTCAATTGCACAGCAAACTATTGGCTTGTTTCGCAACGATAGCGCGTCCTACAACGGTTATACTTTGTTTTGCCCCTCAGCAAATGAAACTATTTTCTTAATAGATAATTGCGGCGAAGTGGTGCATACTTGGCAATCGGCCTTTCAACCGGGGCTTACTGGCTATTTGCTGCCTAATGGCAATTTAATTCGGTCGGCCAAACTTAATACTAATATCAACTTTACGGCAGGCGGGGTTGCCGGAAGGGTAGAGTTGTTTGATTGGGACGGAAACATTCTTTGGTATTACGACTATAACGATAGCAACAAAGTAAGCAACCACGACATACAAGTGCTGCCTAATGGAAACGTGCTGATGTTAGCATTTTATGACATTACCGAAGATACGGCCCTTGCCCTTGGCCGAAACCCAGCAACGGTAGATGGAAATTTTTGGGATGGGCGCATTATTGAAGTGCAGCCAACGGGCATGGGCACTGGCAACATTGTTTGGGAGTGGCGCGCCAGCGACCATTCCGTTCAAGACTATGATAGCACTAAGGCCAATTATGGTGTGGTAGCTGCCAACCCGCATAAGATAAACATTAACTATCCAAACAATTTGGATGCGGACTGGCTGCACTTGAATGGGATTGACTATGATGAATCGCTCGACCAAATACTATTGAGCGTACATCGTTTCAATGAAATATGGATTATTGACCATAGTACCACTACTGCTGAGGCTGCTAGCTCAATCGGTGGAAATGCAGGTAAGGGTGGCGATTTGTTGTACCGTTGGGGCAACCCAGCTGCTTATAAACGTGGTACCCTTTCTGACCAAATTTTATACAAACAACATGATGCGCAATGGGTAAAATCAGGCTATCCTAATTCAGGCAATATTACCATATTCAACAATGGACAAGGAAGGCCAGCAGGCGATTACTCAACCGTTGAAATGATAGTGCCACCGCTGTTAACCGATGGCAACTATACTTTGCAACCTGGGCAGCCATTTGGCCCCGATACGGCATTTTATAATTACACAGCCAATCCTCCGTTAGGTTTCTACTCTCGGAATATAAGTGGTGCACAAGCATTGCCAAACGGTAACATTTTGGTTTGTGAAGGCACAGAGGGTCGCTTGTTCGAAATTGCTCCAAATGACTCGATTGTATGGCAATACATAGTGCCGGTGAATGCACTTGGGCCTGTTTCGCAAGGTTTGCAGCCAATTTCTAATAATACCTTTCAAGCGCTGCGATATGGGGTTGATTTTCCAGCGTTCGCAGGTAAAAACCTAACCCCACAAGGGCCGATTGAGCTAAACCCATTGCCTAGCACTTGCCAGATTTATGTTACCGACACAACCGGAATAGACCAAACCATTACTTTTAACCCAAGCCTATTTCCCAATCCATCAACGGGTAGTATACAAGTAACCTTACCCATCGGCGAAACAGGCGTAATGAAGGTAACCAGCGTCTCGGGTGTTTTACTTTTCGAAACCAACTTAACCACCGATGGTAATGCTGTTAATCTTCCAAAGGTATCAGTAGGCCTGTATTTGTATCAAATTATTACCCATTCGGGCAAGGTTGCGGCGGGTAAAATATTACTTGAATAAAGGTTGCTGATGCGCATTAGTCCACAAAAAAGCCCCGTTTTGCTTAAGCAAAACGGGGCTTTTAGTGTAGGATATTACTATTGCTTATTGGGCCAGCTGGTTGAAAATGTCGCGGAACTGGGCCAATTCCTCGCGGTTAAACTTATTGTCACTATCTGCAACCAACTGAAGGAAATATTCCAAGTTACTCATGTCATCTGGTAGTGGCTCTTCTTCAAAATATTGACCAACCTCAAAGCTTTCGTTGTTTTCAATGTGTTGGCTAGCAAGGCGCAATACTTTAGTTACTAGAGGGTCTTCGGCAGCTTTGGCTTGTTCACGCAATTGCATCAACACCGGTATAGCACTTGTTAAGTCCTTTCCTTCTTGGGCAATTTTTACTGCCTTCTCAAACAACGCTTTATTGGTAGAATTTTTCATGACTAGTTATGTAGTAAATGTTTGTGATTCTTATTGGGCAGTAAAAATAGGTGCTTTGGCTGTCATGCCCAAGTGTTGTTGATACATTTCGATGGAAATATTTGAATAGTCGATGGTCGACGGTCGATAGTCCATGGATTTTTTTAGTATAAATAGAGTTATCAGGGGCAGCACGGACAGGTTTAGCCTATTTTTTGTTAATATTTTCTTTTCAGGTTTTTGGACTATGGACCATGGACTATCGACCATCGACTAAAACCGCTACCTTTGCCATATGTGGTACAATATACTATCACTTATTGTAGGTGGCTCATTGGGCGTATTAGGCCGTTATGGGGTGGTACATTGGATGGGTAACCAGCACTGGTTGGGCTTTCCGGCGAGTACTTTTACCGTTAACATGGTTGGCTCGTTGCTTATCGGTTTCCTTTGGGGCTGGTTAGATGTGCCTCAAATGCCCGATACGCTGAAGAATTTCCTTTTCGTAGGTTTCTTAGGAGGCTTTACTACCTTCTCTGCTTTTGCGCTCGAAATGATGCAGCGTTTTCAAGCTGGCGACATTAAAGCGGCACTGCTTTATGTGCTACTCAGCAATGTGTTAGGCGTATTGTTGGCTTTTGGTGGTTTGTGGTTAGGTGCTCGCTTGCATGCTTAATTAGGCCTTCCGTACTTGCAAGTAATTGCCTCTCGATTTTACTACAACTATATCCGTTCCTTTTTCTATTAACTCACCATCGGTTGATGCTTCGTAGCGATTTTCGCCTATAGATATTTTACCTGATGGGCGTAAATCAGTAACAGCAGTGCCATGCTGGCCAGCTAGGTTATCAAGCTCTGCCAGCCCAGCAGTATAGCCTTCACCGCTCAATGAATCTTGCAAGGTCAGTTTTTTGAAGGCGGCACTATTGGTTATGCGCTCATTAAACACTAAAAAGCCAATAATGGACAGGGTAAGTATAACGGTAACCTGCAGCACCGCTCTAGTTAGCTGTTCGCCACTAGCAAATGTAAAATCAAAGCCATCAATATTGGCTACTAATGAAAGAATTAGGGAGCCCACAATAAGAATAATACCGCTGATGCCCGCTATACCAAAGCCAGGAATCACGAATAACTCTATAATCAAGAGAATTACACCTACTATAAATAGTAAAATCTCCCAATTAGCGGCAAGCCCCTCAAGATACAGTGGCGCAAAAAACAATACTGCAGCGGTAACTGCCAAAGCCAATGGGAAACCAATACCCGGAGCCTGCAGCTCGAAGTAAATGCCCCCAATAATTGCTAATAGCAAAAGCGAGTTGACTACGGGGTTCAGTAAAAACGAAATGATGGCATCAATACTGTCAGGTTCGTATTCTTTCAACTCATAATCGGAAACGCCTATTAACTTCAATACCTCTTCTCGGTTTTCGGCAGTACCTTCCGAGTAGCCATGTTTTAGGGCTTCTGCAGCGGTAAACGTAAGCGTAAAGCCCGAATCGATAATACCAGGTATGACTATACGGTTATCAACCATAGCTTCGGCTATAAGCGGGTCGCGGCCCGTGGCCTCGGCAGTACTGCGCATGGTGCTGCGCATATAGCTTTGGTATTTGTCGGGCATTTGGGTGCCGTCTTCGCCACTTACCACGGTAGCCGCCCCAATACTACTGCCCGAAGCCATGTATATACTGTCGCATGCTATGGAAATAAGCGCACCAGCCGAGGCGGCGTTATCGTTTACCCATACGGCTATGGGCATTTTGGTGTTCAATATTTTATTGCGTATCTCATCCGCTACATCAAGCCGGCCGCCAAAAGTGTTAAGTTCCATTATTACTAAGGTGGCACCCCAAGCTTCGGCTTCGTTAAGGGCTTTGGTTACCAAGCGGCCCGCCGGTGGCATTATCTCATCGTGCAGCTTTAAGTAGTACACTTTTTGTTTGCCGTTATAGCTGTGCACCGTTTGGGTGGTGTCTTTTACAATGGGTGCTTGGTAGCCTGTGTCGATGGCGTTAATAAGTGTATCTTGGGCCATGAGCGCCAAAGGCAGTGTGCCTAAAATCATGAACACCCATTGCAGTATCGGTTTGTAAAAGCTAGCTCTCATAATGCGTGCAGATAATAATTTGCCCTAATTTTCGGTTTATTATGGGTGGTTTTCCCAACCCAATCAAATTTAGCCATTTTGTTTAACATGTTTCGCACCTACCTTGAAGCAGTTTTACTCTCCTTTTGCTTGTTGTTTGCTGGTACTTTGCTATCTCAAACCAAAGTAAATATTGATGGTAAGGCATACACGTTGCACCAAGTGCGCGTGGGCGAAACGTTTTACTCAATAGCCCAAACCTATAAAGTACAGGTGGATAGCTTGCGCAGCGTAAACCGGCTAGTAGATCCTGCCGCGGCGCTCCGCCCCGGCGATATGCTAGTGGTACCGTTGTATGCAGCTAAACTTGATGATGCAGCCCCAAATACGCCAACAGCCCCAACAAAGCCAACAAACAATACCCCAATTGCAACTACCGCTAGCAATAAAGAGCAAACACAACATATTGTAAAAACCGGAGAAACGCTTTATTCCGTAGCAAGGCTATACCCGCATACCACGGTTGCAGCCATAAAGGATCTGAACAAGCTGGAAGTGGAAGGTTTAAGTATTGGCCAAGTACTTTTGATACCAGGCAGCAAGACTGCAACAACTAAACCTACCGCACCAAAGTACAGTGCACCGCCAGCTGGCCAGCCGCCAATTGATAGCAATGCCATATTTACCCCAAGCAAACCATCTGGCAGCGCAGCACCTGCTATTAATGCCAACGATGCAACAGTGAGCGATGATGGAGGATCAACCGTAGCGTCGTTCGATTTGGGTATGCTATCTGATTTAAAGGTGAAGTACAACGCATCGGTTGCAAGCGGAAACGAGCAGGTAGTTAAAGGCACCGCTGGCTGGCTTAACGACCCTTCGCACGAAAACCAGTACCGCTTTTATGCCTTGCACAAAACCGCCCCAATTGGCTCGGTGGTAAAGGTGCGCAACCTCATGAACGACCGAGTGATATATGCCAAGGTAATTGGCAAGTTGCCAAACAACAAAAGCAACGAAAGCTTTATTGTAAAAGTCTCAGGCGGCGCAGCACGGTACCTAAACGTGCTAGATGATAAATTCATGATTGAGCTGTCAATGCCTCAAGCAAAGCAGTAACAATTACCTACCCAACCTTACATTAGTAGTAAATTGAAAAGACATTTGATGGTCCATGATTTCGCCAATAGAAGTATATTCTTTATCGGACCGTCCATCTAGAGATATCATGGCCTTATACTTCATTTCCAGCCCAAACAGCAAACGTTCCGCTAGGTAAGTCATCCACCCAAGGCGAAAGCCTGCGAGGTACTGGTTGTGGGTAATATTGCTTCCTTCGCTATTTAATGAATAACCTAATTCGAAACCCGCATAGGGCTGTGTGTAAGGCGATGCATTAGGTAGGAATGCCCATCCCAAGCCAAATTTGGCATAATATGACCTAAGCGTATAGGGCTTATAAATGTACGAGTTAAAACCACTGCCGTAGGCAAAGTTTGCATCTTTTTTTGCCGAGGTACGAGTAAAGCCCACTGAAACATCCAATATTAGCGGACGAGTCATTTCGAACCTTCGGTACATAAAACTTGCACCGTAACCTAAACCGTAGCCTTTGGAGTATAGGGTAATTGGCGCTAAGAGTTCAACGCCCAATCCTAAATGGCTTTGCGAAAATGCGCTTGAAATAGGTAAAAGCAAAAGTGCCAATAGGCAGGCTAGGTAAGTGTTTCTCATGTCCCTTTTTGTATTGCTGGCAAAAGTAAGCGATAGCTGGGTAAAACTAAAATTAGCTCAATATGGCTATTAGAAAAGATAATTTCTTTTACGTTCCTGAAAGAGATTTTTAATCCTATCATTTTTATCCGTCGGCCGCGGATAGTCGACCATCGACTATTCACAAATTTTCACCAACTTTACGCTATCAACCGGAACTAACTAAAGGCTACCGGCATGGCTTCAAACAATAGTATACATACGTTCAGTTTATTGGGATTATCGGGCGGAACAGTCGATTTTAGTGCGTTCCGTGGCAAGAAGATATTGGTGGCCAACACGGCCAGCGAGTGCGGCTTAACGCCTCAATATAAGCAGTTGCAAGAGTTGCAGGAGGAGTACAAAGATAGTTTAGTGGTGGTGGGCATACCTTGCAACGATTTTGGCGGACAAGAACCCGGCACTGCCGATACCATTGCCGCGTTTTGCGAGCGCAACTATGGCGTTACCTTTCCGCTTACCGAAAAACTGAGCACGAAGGCTCCAAATCAAGCTCCTATATTCCAGTTTCTCACTACCAAAGAGTTGAACGGATTGCAGGACGACGAGGTAAAATGGAACTTCCATAAATTTTTGTTGGACGAAGAAGGGCACCTTATTGCCTCGTTTCCTTCTACTGCCGACCCCATCGAAGCCATGCTACAATACATGCCCGCGTAAGTTCTTGTTGTAGGTTAGAAGTGGTCTGACGACTATCCTAGCCGAAGTGTGAATGTTGAATGACTGAATGAGCAACCCGCACGGCAAGCTCGTCCGACCACTAAACATAACACCTTAAAAGCAACAGAAAACCCATGCAGTTTAAAGACATCATAGGCCAGGGCCACTTAAAGCAGCAACTCACCTCATCGGTGCGCGAAGGCCATGTGCCCCATGCCCAAATGTTTTTGGGGCCATTGGGTTTTGGTGGTTTGCCTATTGCATTGGCCTATGCCCAATACCTAAACTGCGTAAACCCTCAACCAGCAGATAGTTGTGGCGAGTGCCCAAGCTGCCTTAAAATGCAAAAACTGGCGCACCCCGATTTGCACTTTAGCTTCCCTTTCCCGAGTGTTGAGAAGCGCAAAATAAGTACTGAAAGCATTACCGAGTGGCGCGAGGTACTGAACCAAAGCCCGTATTTGAGCCTGCACTGTTGGATGGTTAAATTCAATGCCGAAAACAAACAGCCCAACATACCGATAACCGAATGCCACGATGTAATGCGTAGGCTGAGTTTCAAGGCATATGAGCAGGGCTATAAAATAATGCTCATTTGGCTACCTGAGTATTTAGGCAAAGAGGGCAATACACTACTTAAAATATTGGAAGAACCACCGGCGCAAACGGTTTTTTTGCTAGTGGCCGAAAATTTGGAGACCGTATTAAGTACCATCATTTCGCGCACGCAAATTATTAAAATTGCACCCATTGAGCAGCAACAGTTGGCCGATGCCTTGGTCAATTTGCAACAATTGCAACCGGATGAGGCTTACCGAATTGCTGGTTTGGCCAATGGTGACTATATTGAGGCCTTAGATTTGATAAACCATTCGGCAGGCGAGCATGCCGAGCTGTTTGAGCAGTGGATGGAAGCCATATTGAGCCGCAATACCGACCCAATGGCGCACGTGCGTTGGGCTGATATATTTGGTGCTTTGGGCCGCGAGGCGCAAAAGTCGTTTATGGTATATGCGTTGCACATACTGCGCGAGGTATTGCACTTGCAGGTATATGGCAAACCATCGGAGGTGCTTACCAGTAGCGAAAAGAGTGTAGTAGGGGAGATGGCTAGTAAATTCAATCAAGAAAAAATGGCTCGTTTGGCCGATTGGCTCAACGAAGCATATTATCATATAGAGCGCAACGCTAGCGGCAAAATGCTCATGCTCGATTTGAGTATTAGGGTAAGTAAGCTGGTGAAACCTCAGAATGCCGCAGTTTAATTTGAAAATGAGATAATTTGAAAATTTGGAAATGATGTTGTGAATTTGAAAATAGGGCAATTTGAAAATTTGAAAATGAATTTGCCATTGAAAGAATAGGTTTTATTGTTTTTAGAAGGATTATGATTTGAAATTTTGACTTTAAGATAATCTGAATGGTAATACCATTTTCAAATTAGCACATTTTCAAATTTTCAAATCGTACATAAAATATAAATTATGGGATGCACCAGTTGTGCCACAGATAATGGATTGCCGAAGGGTTGTAAGTCGCATGGCAGTTGTGCAAGCGGCTCTTGCAATATGATGAACACTTTCGATTGGTTGGCCGAGATGCCCATAGCATTCGGAAGCCAAGAAGGCCCGGAGTATTACGAGATAACCTTCAATGGAGGTAGTCGCAAAGAGTTTTTCAAAAACGACCAAAAAGTACCCGTGCATACCAGCGATTGGGTGGTGGTTGATACCTCAATGGGCTACGATATCGGTCAGATATCGTTGTCGGGTGAGTTGGTAAAGCTGCAAATGCGCAAAAAGAAAGTTAAGGAGCGCAATGCTGATTTTAAGAATATATTGCGCTTGGCCAACGATACTGAGTTTGATTTGATGAAGGAGGCTAAAGCCCTTGAGCAAGAAACTATGGTGCGCGCCCGCGCTATTACTCGTGCTTTGAAACTAGATATGAAAATAGGCCAAGTGGAGTTTCAAGCCGATAAAAAGAAAGCAACGTTTTACTATACTGCCGAAGACCGTGTGGATTTTAGGGAGTTGATTAAGGAGTATGCCCGTGAGTTTAAGGTGAAAATTGAGATGCGCCAGATTGGTGCCCGACAAGAAGCTGCCAAAATAGGGGGCATTGGCTCGTGCGGAAGGGAGCTATGCTGCTCAACATGGTTAACCGATTTCAAATCGGTATCAACCAACGCAGCCCGCTACCAAAACCTGTCCATCAATCTAGCGAAGCTGTCAGGCCAATGTGGTCGTTTGAAATGCTGCCTGAACTATGAGTTGGATATGTACATGGAGGCCCTTCAAGATTTCCCTAAAAAGGCAGAAAAGCTTGAAACCGATACTGGTGTGGTTTTCTTGATGAAAACCGATATACTTAAACGCCTAATGTGGTATACTTACGCTGGCGACCCAACGTTTTATCCACTTACGGTTGAGCAAGTTGCCGATATTATTGAGTTGAACGAGAATGGCAAGAAAGGTCAGCCACTAGGGCAAATAGTAATAGTAGAGGAAGTGGAAGAGGAAGAAGTTGAACAGGATTATGCCGATACTGTTGGCCAAATAACCCTCAGCACCCTTGAAAAAACAGGCAAGAAGCGTAAGAAAAAGAAAAAAGGCGGCGGTGGCGAGCCACGGGAGGGAAGACCACAACAAGCCGCTCCACGTGAAGGTGGTGCACAGCCACAAGGCGGAGGAGCACAGCAGCGCAACCGAGGCGAAGGACAACCGAATAACCGAAACCAACAACGCGATAGGCCTAGGCCAACTGGTGAGCAGAAACCTGCAACCGAGGGTGGCGAAACACCAAAATCACAAGGCCCAACTAACGGCCCTGCTGGCGATGGTAAGCCTAGAGAAGGCGGTGCAAACCGCAACCGAGGTGGGCGCAACCGTAACCGTGGCAACCGCAACCGTGGTGGTGGCGAAGGTGGTAACAACCAAGGAGGAGGAGACGCAGCATGAGATACTTAGCGTTTTTGATGATAGTGGCTGCTAGCATGTTGGTTGGGTGCGATGACCCAACAAAGGTGTTTGAAGAGAACCACGATATTCCGAACCAGGTATGGAACAAAGACCACATGGTCGAGTTTAGCTTCGATATTAGCGATACAACGCAGTTTTACGATATATTGGTCAATCTACGACATACTACCTTTTACCCGAACAGTAACTTATGGGTAATGGTATATACCACCTATCCTAACGACACGGTGCAACAACAACGTTTGCAACTAACTTTGGCCGACGAAAAAGGCCAATGGTTTGGCGATTGTACTGGCGATATTTGTACCGTGCAGCAATATATTCAGCAGCGGGTTTTCTTTAACCAAGTTGGAACCTACAAACTCGCTTTCGAGCAAATAATGCGTACCGATGATTTGGCCGACATATTGGCGTTTGGTCTTAGGGTTGAGGTTGCAAAAGCTCCGAAGGCAAAAGTGCAAGAACCAGCAAAAGAGCAATAACCGAGCGGTTTATTTAGCACTGCGCAAATACTGCTCCACTTTAGCAGTAAATGCTTTCACATCCTCCGGCGGAAAAGCTTCTGAAGCCCAAGTAATCCTCCTCGCGGTGATACCGTCATTATATATCAGGTAGTAGGTCATATTGCCCGAGCTGGTCATTTCTCCATGCTTATCTATTAGCGTCATCGCTTCTGCAATCAACGCAGCAGCTTCTTTGGCATTGGCTTGGCCGTGGTAATATTCTACTTCGGGGTTTGTTGTGGTCGAAAATATTTGCCCGTTTTCAATAATCGAAATGGTAGTGCCCCCACCAGTAATGCCTCCTTGGCTTCCGTACTCCAATCGCTGTCCTTTATAGTCGGAGAGTTTATTAAATAGCGCTGCTGTTGATTTACAGCTTGCCACTACAACGATAGTTGTTACTAATAGCAATGCGGTATAGAAAATATTTTTCATGCCGACGGGGAAATTTTGCAACAATATATGCAAATAATCTGTACAAGCGATTGCTCAACATTTTACGCTTGTTAGTTTCTGCCTGCGGGTAAAATATTTTTTGTTGCCCATACACTTTGTTTTGCTAAATTTGATAGCAACTAAAAAGCCTAACGATGAAGAAATTTTCTCCTAGTTTCTATTTGATAACCTTGTATTTGGCTGCCTTTTTGGGCTTCTTCTATGCTATCAGTACCAATGGTCAAGGTTGTATTGCAGTGCGCCATATGGGTATGTGCACCGCTACCGATAGTAGTGGTTTTTTAAACAAGGGTCAGTTTCAGCTCACTTTAGGCTACCGATATTTGCATTCGTACAAGCATTTTAAAGGTGCCGATGAGCAAGAAGAGCGAGTGGAACAGCATACCGAAGTGATAAACCGCACTTCATCAATAGACATTACACTGAGCTATGCGGTAAATAGAAAGTTGGTTTTGAATGCCACCATGCCCTTAGTATACTCCGATAGGTCATCGCTTTATGAGCATGACCGTAAAAACAGATTTAATACCAAAGCATACGGTATTGGCGATTTGCGCTTAACCGCAACTTATTGGATTCTGGATCCGATGAAAAGCATGAGGCGCAATGTTTCCATTGGCGGTGGTCTTAAATTGCCAACTGGCAACGAGAGCACTACCGATGTGTTTTACACCGTAAATGGCCCACAAGAGCGCCCAGTAGACCAGTCAATTCAGCCAGGCGATGGCGGTTGGGGCGTTAATGTCGAGTTTCAAGCATACACCCACATTGTACATCGCTTATATGCTTATGCCAATGGGTTTTATTTGTTCAACCCGATGAATACCAACGGCGTGCGCACCTATCGCGATTCATTGAACCCTATATTGGCCAATGAAGCCATAATGTCAATCACCGATCAATTTATGGTTCGTGGTGGTTTAAGCTTTTACCCTATGAACAATAACAAATTGAACGTTACCTTGGGTGCCCGGGTTGAGGGTGTGCCCGTAAAAGATGCATTTGGTAAAAGCGATGGTTTCAGGAGGCCAGGGTTTATTGTTTCTATTGAGCCGGGTGTTACCTATAAAATCAAACAAAAGCATGAGGTAAACGTAAGTGTACCAGCAGCATTGTACAGAAATAGGTTGCAAAGCCTTACCGATAAAGAAACACAGGCATTAACGGGTAATCCTAGGCATGGCGATGCGGCTTTTGCCGATTATCTTTTGCTCATTACCTATGCCTACAAGTTTTAAGTGATTCTTCAACTATTTTAACATTATTCGTCTTTCAACTTAATTGCGGCTCATTTTAAAACTACAATAGCATAATTTTGTTTTAATTTGTAGGCAATCAGCATTTTAGGTATCCCTTTATGGATAAGGCGGTTAATTACATAGTATTAGCAATTCCAGTATTTTTCCTACTAATAGGGATAGAACTTTTATTGGACAGATTGCGCAAAACTAATTATTACCGTTTCAATGATGCGATAGCCAACCTTAGCTTGGGCGTTGGCTCACAAGTGAGTGGGGTGTTTTTGAAATTGTTTGTGTTTTTGGGTTACAATTACCTTTACAACAACTTTCGCCTTACTACCATGCCTGGCATGAACGGCGATGCGCCCACATGGGCTGTGGTGGTTACTTTTATAGTACTGTTTATTGGTGTCGATTTCTTCTATTATTGGTTTCACCGCTTAGCACACGAGATAAGTGTGCTTTGGGGCAGCCATGTAGTGCACCATCAGAGCGAAGAGTATAACCTTACAGTTGCATTGCGCCAGGCTTGGTTGCAGGGTGCTTTCTCGTGGGTGTTTTATCTGCCTTTAGCCATCATGGGTTTTGAGCCTGTAATGTTTCTTACCGTTGGTTCTTTTCAAACGCTTTACCAGTTTTGGATTCATACCAAAGCCATTGGCCGAATGCCCGCATGGTTCGAATACGTATTGAATACGCCTAGCCACCACAGGGTGCACCATGGCGTAAACCCTAAATATATTGACCGCAACCATGGTGGAACTTTTATTGTTTTCGACCGTATGTTCGGTACTTTTCAAGTAGAAGAGGAGGAAGTGGTGTTTGGTATCACAGGCCAACCCAAGAGCTGGAACCCATTGTGGTTGAATTTTGAATATTGGGGCGGACTTTTTAAAGACGTTGCCAAAGCGCGCAACTTGAAGGATGCGGTTAAAATGCTGGTGTTGAAACCAGGTTGGAAACCAGATTATTTAGGTGGCGTGCAGCCCTTTAAAGAGGTAACCCCCCAAAGTTTCCGTAAGTACGATACGAGTATTGCCATTGGTTTGGCTTATTACATCTTTTTTCAGTTTGTGTTGCTATTGGCTGGAGCTACAGGTTATTTGTTAGTGGCCGAAAATCTTGAGTGGTTAACCAAATTGGCGTTTGCATTGTTAATAGTTGTAACACTGGTTACCTTAGGAGGTTTGCTGGAAAATAAGCGTTGGGCATTTTTTATGGAGATATTTCGGTTAATAATTACGGTGCCTGCGGCTATTTTGGCTTTGCAATCCGCAGTTAATCCGCTAGCGGTAACCATTGTTGTGCCCATTATTGCACTAATCTCGTTTGCTTGGTTAATACCTTACCATAATGTTTTAAAGCGCGCAGAAGAGGAGTCTGCAGTAGCCAATGCTTAGTTCACTAAATTCAATATTCGATTCGTTTCAGCCTGCCGATAAGGTTATTTTCTATGCCTTTCCGGTATTTATTACGGCCATAGTACTAGAGTTGGTTGTCAATTTTTTGCAATCGAGGGAGTTATATAATGGTAAGGATAGTGTTGCCTCTGTAACCATGGGCATCGGTTCGTTGTTTGTTAATTTGGTAATGAAAGCCGCCGCGTTTTTTGCCTACACGTTTTTATTCACCCATTTCCATATTTTCGAATTGGGCAGTGTTTGGTGGGTTTGGGTATTATTGATATTTGCCGACGATTTAAGTTTTTATTGGCACCACCGCCTTAGTCACGAAGTGCGCATCCTTTGGGCAGCCCATGTAAACCACCATAGTAGTACCAATCTTAACTACTCTACTGCATTGCGCCAAAGTTGGACCGAGTTGTTTCACAAATACTTTTTTTGGCTATGGTTGCCCATTGTTGGTTTTCAGCCGTGGATGATATTAACGATGATGAGTTTCAGCCTCATTTTCCAATTTTTGCAGCACACCGAGCTGGTAGGCAAATTGGGCCCCTTGGAGTGGATTTTTAACACCCCATCGGCACACCGAGTGCACCATGCTAGCAATGTGCGCTATATGGACAAAAACCATGCAGGTATGCTCATTATCTGGGATCGCATGTTTGGCACTTACCAAGAAGAGTTAGACCAAGATGAGCCTATTTACGGCATCACTAATAATATTGATACGTACAACCCCGTAAAAATTGCCACGCACGAGTATGCCTCTATTTGGGAAGATTTGAAACGGATGCCAACCTTTAAAGACAAACTAAAACTGTTGGTTAATCCTCCAGGTTGGAGCCCTAACGGACCAAACCAAACGGCAAAATTCCTACAAAAACAGTTACATTTGGAGGAGCAACGCACGGGCCTCATTAAGCCATCGCACAAAGACGCCGAAAAGCTGGCATTGCAAAAATCGGAAACTAAAGCAGCATGAGCGTAAAATATTGGATGGTGTTATTGCTGGCAGCTACTATTGCCGGTTGTAAATACTCAGAAGGGTTGGAAGAGAAAGAGTTGTCGGGCCGATTTAAGATTAGCGTAACCGACTACATGGGCGAGGCAGATAACTTGCATCCCAAAGCGGTTTTTCAGTATTCAAGCCCATACCGTACCGTTTATCTCTTGGTGCTGGATACCACCAAAACAGGGCATTCGCTTGCTGAATATGGCCAACTGGCCTCTAACAGGATTGCTTCTGTACTAAAAGATTCGACTATTGACGTAATAGACAGTATATCAATAAGTGGCGCCCCTACTTTAGGTTATAAAATTGAAGGTGTTATTACTGATGAGGGGGTATGGTACTACCTAGCAGTAGTTGAAGGGAAAGATCACTACTACCAAATATTAGGTTGGACCCTTACCCGCCGTAAAGAAAAGTATAGCAAGGATATCGAAGAGATGGTGAAATCATTTAAGCTGATATAATTCCATGAACAACACCAAATCGCTTTCAATTTTGTACTGGGTATTTACCATCACGCATTTGGTATTCGAGGGTATGCTGATAGCTGGTATGCAGCAAGCATTGTTGCCAGCAATGGTAACCAAAGCACTATTGATGCCTGCATTAATTTGGTATTATTACAAAGCTTCTGGCGGCTCATTGGGTTCGGTGCAAAAACTTGTATTGGTTGGTTTTATCTTTTCCTGGTCGGGCGATGTGAATTTAATGATGCCCCGTTTAGAGCATTTTAAAGCTTACGAAGAATTGTTCTTTTTAGCAGGCTTGGTTTCGTTCCTTATAACCCATGTATTATACATGCTAGCTTTCAGAAAAGACCTCGCTAACAATACCAACACTTCGTTATTAAAAACCAAGCCTTGGCTGGCATTGCCTGTTTTAGTAGGTTATGTCGGTTTATTGGCGTTTTTGTTGCCAGCCATCAATTCAGCGGAACCCGATATGTTGATACCGGTAATAGTTTATGCTTCTGTTATTACAGCCATGGTAATTTTTGCCATCAACCGTCAAGGTAAAGTATCAGCGGCGAGCTATGGTGCGGTATTGGCTGGTGCCCTGTTGTTTATGTTCTCTGATAGCAACATCGCCATCAATAAATTTCATACACCGTTTAGTATGGCTCCATTGGTTATTATGAGCACATACTTATCATCGCAATACTTATTCGCATGGGGCACACGCAAGGGTGCATAACTTAACACTTACGGATTTAGGCAATATCCTCTGAATTAGTATATTTACCGCACTATTATCTATTGGTAGTTTATATCATAGCATCAGCGCGAAATAATGGAGTGGTTATCTTATATCTTATTACCAATAATTGCCGGTGCCATAGGTTGGTTTACCAACTGGGTAGCCATAAAGATGCTCTTCCATCCGCGCAAAAAAATCCGCATTCTATTTTTTGATATCCAAGGGGTATTCCCAAAGCGCCAGTATGCCATGGCCGAGAAAATTGGTAAAATGGTCGCTGCTGAGTTATTGAACGTAAGCGACCTTAAAGACCGTATAAACGACCCCAAGAACCTTGAATCGATTAACCAAAATATTGAGACTAAGGTAGACCAATATCTAGACGAGACTTTTCCCGCCAAATATCCTATGATGTCAATGTTTTTAGGAAAAAAGGCTCGTTTGAAAATGAAAGGCGATTTTTTGAAAGAAGTTCAATCTGTAACTCCAGTAGTAATAGATAAATACATGGAGAATCTTGAAGAATCTTTCGATGTAGAGAAAATTGTACGTCAAAAGGTTTCTTTGCTTTCCCCAATCACCTTAGAAAATCTAATAATGGAAATCCTTAAAAAGGAGTTCCAGTTTATTGAGCTTATCGGCGCTGTGCTAGGTTTCCTTATTGGCGTTATACAGGTTTTATTGGTTTGGGTTAGCAAAATGTAGCGTTGTTGGTTACTGGTTAAATGGTTAACTGGTTTGGTTTACTTGAAATAACTGTTTTCTCCTAAATTCACTAATCAACAAATCAACCAACTAACCTATAACCAACTATGAAACGTGTAACCGCCATTGGGGGCATTTTTTTTAAAAGCCACGACCCTGAAAAAATTAAAGAGTGGTATAAAGAGCACTTAGGTTTTGATACTAACGAGTGGGGCACTACGTTCGAATGGAGGCATTTGGATGACCATACTAAGAAAGGCTCAAGCCAGTGGAGCCCTTTTGCTGCCGATTCCAAATATTTTGAGCCTAGCACCAAAGAGTTTATGGTAAACTACCGAGTAGAGAACCTAGAATGGCTGGTTGGTGAGCTAAAGAAAGAAGGCGTTACGATAATTGATGAGATTGCGACATACGAGTATGGCAAGTTTGTGCACATCCTCGACCCAGAAGGAAACGCTATTGAACTTTGGGAGCCAATTGGCGAATAGTATAGAGGGTGTTTTACTTTTTAGTTTCTGAATTGTTTGTTTAACTCACAACTCGCAACTCGTAACCCGCACCTATTCGATTCCGCTTAGGGTGAGACAATTTAATGGAATGGAAAAAGTACGTGCTGATAAGTGGTTGTGGGCAATAAGGCTGTTTAAAACACGGGGCCTAGCAAGCGATGCTTGCAATGCTGGAAAGGTGAAACTTAGTGGCGACAGCATAAAGCCAGCCAAAGACCTGAAAGTGGGCGATACCCTTATCATCACCAAAGAGCAGCAGCGCCTTACTTACAAAATAATTAAGCTAATAGATAAAAGGGTAGGGGCACCCGAAGCGCAACTCTGCTACGAAGACCTAACTCCACCTGATGAACGCGAGACTGCAGCCATGCCTTCGGTGTTCCGTTTCCCAACCCGCGAGCGCGGCGCAGGCCGCCCCACCAAAAAAGAGCGCAGGGATATGGGTAAGCTAAGAGGAGAGGACAAATGAATAGGTCTCTGACCCGTCCTAAAATAAGTTTGCACCAAAGTAAACTTATATGACCAAGAACAAGAGCACGGTAAAACGCCCTACATTTTACACCGAAGCCTTCAAGCGCCATGTGGTGGAAGAACAC
>JAIXOI010000001.1 GCA_027486795.1 Sphingobacteriales bacterium
GTGGGGTTTTGTTGGGTGCTGCTATTGCCATCGCCAAAGCTCCAAGCATATGTGTTGGCGTTAAGGGTGGCGTTGGTAAAAACAATAGGCTGGGTATCGAGACAGGTATCTTGCGCTGTAAAAATGGCCACAGGATTGTCTTTGGCAAAAACAACGGTGTTGGTGGTGGCATTGCATCCATTAGTATCCACTAGGGTAAAGCTTATGGTATAAGTGCCTGAAGTAGTATAGTTGTGCGTTGGGTTTTGCAACGTTGAAGTGTTTGCCGCACCACTTAGCGTATCGCCAAAATTCCATAAAAGGCCATTGATGCTACTGGCTGGGCCAGTGGTGGAGGTAAAAAAGACCGTTTCGGGCGAACAAGGTGTTGAATCGTTTACTGAAACCAATGGGGTAGGAAGAGGGTAAACGGTAACAATCGTAAATGCCGAATCGAGACAACCGTTGGTGGAAACTACATTTTGCGTTACACGGTAAGTACCTGGAGAGGCGTAAGTGTGCGTTGGGTCTTGTAAAGTTGAGGAGCTGGGTTGGCCATTAACGGAGTCACCAAAGGTCCAAAGCCAAGCTGCCGCTGCCGAAGTGCCACTGCTAGTGTCGGTGAAGCTTACCGTACCTTGCCCACAAAGCCCGGTAGTATCAGTGCTGAACCCGGCGGCGGTGCCAACAACATCCACGCGGCCCATGGGCAACGAAAAAATACAACCGGCATCGCCCAAAATAAGCTCAGGGTAGAAGCTACCGGTGCGTGTGTAGGTATAGCAAACCGAATCGCTTGCACCGGTAAGTACCGTTCCATCGCCAAAATTCCAAGTGATGTTGGTAGCCGAAACCGTAGTAGCCGACATGCAAGTAGTATGCGGCACGCAGCCCGAAGTGGGTGCTGTGGCTATGAATGCTGAGGGCCCGCTAATGTCTATATAGTCCGGGAAAATCAATGTATCTGAGCATCCGCTTTGGGTGGTGCTGATAAGTGTAACGGTAAATAAGCCTGCGGAGGTGTATATATGGAAGGGGTCTTTGAACGTCGAAAATTGCCCATTGCCAAAGCTCCAATTCCAGCTTACGGTTGAATCAATACCTGTAGAAAGATTGGTAAACGAAACAGCCAGCGGTGGGCACACCGAAAAGGTGGTATCCGCCACAAAATCGAGTTGAGGATTAACAATGCGGGAGGTATCTGGCCTTAAAACCGTATCGGTACAACCAATATTATCTATAACGGTTATTATGGTATTGTAAATGCCTGCTTGGGTATACAGGTGGCAAGGGCTTACCGAGGTATCAAGCGTACCATCGCCAAAATCCCAGAAGTAATCTAAGCTAGTATCAATTGGGCTAATGGTATAGCATGTTAGGGAGCCTTGGCAGCTTAGCGTAGTGGTATCAGCAAATTGGATATTGGGTTCGTTTACTTGTATATAGTCTACCAGCAAGGTATCCGCTGTGCAACTGTTACTGTCCGTTACGCTCAGCAAAACAGAATATTTACCTCCGCGGTTGTATAGGTGGGTAGGGTTTTGTTGGGCGGATGTATTGTTGGCCGCTGACAAGGAATCGCCAAAATTCCAGTTCCATTGCGCCAACCCTATACCCATAGTTGAATCAAAGAAAGAAACATTGAGTGGAGCACAACCAATTATTGGTGTACCACTAAAGTTTACGGCTGGGCCAGTTGCGGTAATATATTGAGGTTTGTACACAGTATCAATGCAACCAAGGCTATCGGCCACTATCAGTTGTACATCGTATGCGCCGGGCTCGGTAAAGGTAAAGCAAGGACTAGTAGTGCTATCAGTAGCTATGATAGTTCCGTTAGCGTCAATTGCTTGCCAGTCATAACTGATGGCGGTGGTAGAAAAACTACTAAAGCAACTGACCAACGGTACGCAACCTGTTAGTGGGGTGCCAGTAAATGCTGCACCGTAGTTGGATATATTTACCACCACCGTTTGAAAATCGGTGCAACCAGTTGAGTCATTACTTACTAATAACGATGCGGTGTAGCTGCCTGGCCCCGGAAAGGTTGCTACTAGTGTTGCCGAGGTGTCGTTAGCAGGGCTGCCTCCCAATATTATCCAAGAGTAGTGGTCGGCGCCTTCTGATGCACTGCCATCCAAGGTTACCGATAATGGGTTGCTGCAATTAGACCGAACACGAGGGCTCGACACGGGTACCAGCGTTCTCACTAAATCATCTTTGGTAATAGTGTCGGCGCAACCGTAATTCGATACAATAAGGGTAATATCCCAAATACCTGCATCGTAGAAGGTATGGTTAGGGTTTTGCAACACGCTAAAGTTTACAAAACCAGTAGTATCGGTATAGCCCCAAACATATTGGGTGTATACAAACGTACCTGTTGACGAGTCGGCAAAATAAATGGGTTGGTTGGCGCAGTTCGTTGGCGGGTTGGCGCTAAAATTGCCGAGTGGTCTAGCGCCTGTGCATACTGCGGCCGGTAGGCTATAGGTAGATGTGCAACCTTGAATATCGGTAGTGGTAAGCCTTACTTCGTAGCACCCTGCGGTATTAAAAACGTGGGTAGGGTTTTGTAGTGTACTGGTATTATTCGCTCCGCTATTCAAATCGTCAAAATTCCAAAGCCATGCTACTGGGGTGCCTGTAGCTGTGCCGCTGAATGATGCCGTTAGGGGCAGGCATCCAGTGCTGGGAACCACCGTATATGATGTTTGTGGGCAGGTAATCGTTACTAAATTTGGTTTCGAGAGAGTACTGCGGCAACCTAAACTATTTTCAACCGTTAAGGTTACTGCATAACTGCCACAACTATCATACGTTATAACTGGCGGTGTTGCGGTGTTGGCTGTACTTGGGCTCCCACCTGGGAAAGACCAAGCATAAAGTAGCCCTTGGCCCACCGACGAATCAATGAAAGTTACTGGGTTTGGCAGCAGGCAAGTATTGAGCAATCCTTGGGTGCCAAAGCCCGCTGTAGGGGCATTGTTTATTACTAATGTGGTGCATTGTTGCGCCGAACACCCACCAGCATAAGCAGTAGTAAGACAAATGTTGTAGGTGCCACCTATCGGAAAAGTTAGATTGGCACTTGATGAGGTAGCACCTAGTATACTAATTGCTGGGGTTACGGCCCATTGCCAACCTATTGGGTTGTTGGTGTTGGTGGCAGTTACCCTTGTTGGGACATTGGCGCACCTTTGTGAATTAGCTATAGTAAAACCGGCAACATAATTACTGATAACAATGTAGTTGTTCTTTACCATGGTATCGGCACAGCCGTTTGCATCGGTAACTATTAAGGTGGTAGCAAAACTACCTGGGCTATTGTACACCACGGTTGGGTTGGGTATGTTAGCAGTGCTGGGTTGTCCACCCTGAAATGTCCATTGGTAAGTGTATGGCCCATTGCCACTGTTTACTATCGATTGGTAATTGGTACTTAATGGAGCAGTGCAACTTGTGGTGCTATTAGCACTGAAGTTAATAATGGGTAATGGGTTCACGCACACCACATTGTTAAGGGTGGTATCGCTTGTGCAATTGAAAGAGTTGGTAACAATAAGCGTTACGTTTTTGCAGCCTGCTGAGTTGTATATATGGCTGGGGTTTGCCCCCGAGCCGATACTGCCATCGCCAAAATCCCAAACCGAGCTTGTTATGGTTCCACTGCCAGGCGTTGAGGTATTGTTGAATGCACTAGCAAGAGGCTGGCAACCGGTAGTAACCGTAGGCGAAAAGCTAGCTATTGGCGAACAACGGATATTTACGGTTTGTGTGGTAGAGTCTTTGGCGCCGGTGGTATCGGTTACCAATAGCTTTATGGTAAACGTACCGCAATCGAGATAGGTGGTGCTTGGGTTTGTGAACACAGAATTGACGCCAGGGTAAACGCCAAAATTCCATGAATAGGTAAGACCTGTGCCTGTAGAGGTGTTGGCAAAACTATAAATAGCAGGATTACAGTTGTTAGACGGGGGTGCAATAGTAAATCCTGCAGTAACTTGGGCAGATACTGAATAACTGAAAAACATTAACATTAATACCAACCAATGACACCTCAAGCGCACCATAACAGGGATTAAACAGTATGAATTTACAACTTACTGGCTAATAGTTTTCACCTAATTACTGATAAAGTGTTTTGCGACAATAAATTATAAAAGCCAATAACTATTGCAAAGTAGCAATAGATAGCTACTTGAAATGAAGGCTATACTTTTTGAGCGTTTTAGCTTTATTAAAGACCTCCAATTCAAATGCACAGTATACGTTACTTACCTCTTGCGAAAGGGTCTATACAGGCACGGATGCTTACGAGGACTAGTTTGTTTCTGGGCAATCAAAAAAAGCATCCGCTATAATGCTTATATCCGCTTGCCTTTTGTTCATCCAAATTACACTGCCATACATCTAAAACCTGCATGGCATTGCCACTTGATGCACTTATTTTGATACTTACCACAGCAATAAACCTATATTTGTACTCCAGCTGCAGTTAGATATGAACATTCTTGAACTTGAACACATTAATAAAACGTACGGTAAGCACCAGGCTAACCGCGACATTAGTTTTGTTGTGCCCAAAGGCTCCATTTATGGTATGTTAGGCCCAAATGGTGCCGGCAAATCAACCATGATTCGCATTATTACCAACATTATTGCCGCCGATAGCGGTGTTGTAAGGTTTAATGGCGAGGTGTTTAAAGAGCAGCACCACCAGCTTATTGGCTACATGCCAGAAGAGCGCGGCCTGTACAAAAAAATGATGGTGGGCGAACAGTTGGTTTACCTGGGCCGTTTGAAAGGGTTGAGCAAAGCCGAGGCCACCAAGAAAGTAAAGGATTGGTTGGAAAAGCTGCACATTGCCGACTGGTGGAGCAAAAAAATTGAAGACCTAAGCAAGGGTATGCAGCAAAAGGTACAGTTTATAGCCACAACCTTGCACGACCCTATGCTATTAATATTGGATGAGCCATTTAGCGGACTCGACCCGGTGAACAGTAATCTTATAAAAGACGAAATATTTGAGCTGCAGCGAAAAGGTACCACTATTATTTTCTCAACGCACCGAATGGAGCAAGTGGAGGAAATATGCGAGGAAATAGTGCTGATTAATAACGGCCAAAATATATTGCAAGGGCACGTTAAAGAGATTCGGCAGCGGTTTAAGGAAAATAAATACCAAGTGCTGTATAACGGCGATGCCTCGCTTTCGGCATTGAATGGATACGATGTTGAGGAACAAGGTAATGGTAAGTTGATTCTCAAAGCCACCCAAGGGCAAAGCCCCAACCAACTGTTGCGTGCGCTGCTCGATCAAGGATTGGAGATACACCACTTTAACGAAATATTGCCGAGTATAAACGAAATTTTCATCCGTCAAGTACAAGCGTCATGAACAAGATTTGGCTGATAATACAACGCGAATATTGGACCCGGGTGCGCAAAAAATCGTTTTTGCTTACTACCATTTTGGCGCCATTGGGCATGGTGTTGTTTTTTGCGGTTTCAATTTTGGTAGCCGTGAGTGGACAAACCGACCGGAAGATTGTGGTAATTGACGATTCGGGCCTATATACCAACAAGCTGGAGGACAAAAACAACCTATACTTTAAATATGCCGATACCACCTTGGCGTATATGAACGAGGTTTATAAAAACCAGGGTTACGATGGCATTCTTTACATTCCGGCTCCTAAAAACTGGCAAACAATACGCCCTGAGTACCGCAGCGATGGGCCATTGGGTAGCAATGCCAAAGAGCATATTGCGCGCCAACTGGAGAAGGTAACCCGTAATATCTTGATTGAAAAGGAAAACGTTGACAAAACCTCACTTGAGAAAATCAACAATATAGATGTATCGTTGGCTGAGAAAATAATCGGTCAGGAAGATGAAAAAGAAGCCAGTGCCGAAGTAGGAATGGTTATGGGCTATATACTGGGCTTCGCCATTTACATTATACTGCTAGTATATGGCACCATGGTTATGAAAGGGGTGGCCGAGGAAAAGACCAGCAAGGTGGTTGAGATTATCATCTCCTCGGTAAAACCTTTCCAGCTAATGATGGGCAAAATTATTGGTGTGGGCATGGTAGGGCTTACCCAGTTTCTTATTTGGGGAGTGATGATTGTGGTATTGCAGTTAGTATTGGTGTTTGCTTTTGCCGATCAGTTAGCCGAGCTGCAAGCCCTTGCCAACGACCCCGCCCTAGCTGGCAATGCACCCGACCAAGCTAAAATTGCAGGTTATGTAGCGGCATTCCAGCAAATCAATTTGGTGCAGTTGTTCTTCATATTCCTATTCTATTTCTTTGGTGGGTACTTGCTTTACGGCTCGTTGTATGCTGCTATTGGCTCTGCTGCTGGCGACGATGTGGATAGCAATAACTCTTTGAGTTTTATCGTTACCATCCCTATTATTCTTTCTATAACCATTATGACAGCGGTAGTGCGCGACCCATCGAGCACTATGGCAACCTTTTCTTCCATTTTCCCGCTTACCTCGCCAGTAGTAATGCCAGCTAGGTTAGGGTTTGGGTTTGATAGTTTGCCAGAGCTTTATTGGCAATTGCCGCTAAGTATGGTTTGCTTGGTGCTTGGTTTCACCTTTACTACTTGGGTGGCTGGCCGCATATACCGCACTGGTATACTCTTGCAAGGCAAAAAGATTACCCTAAAGGATATGGGTATGTGGTTGAAAGGGTAGTTTGTTTATGATTTTAAATTGACGATGTACGATGGTGGATTTAGCGATTTAGTCATTTGCGACTGCCATAACCCAATACGTTTGTTAACTATTTCTCTTCTTCTTCTGCGTCTAGTTCTTCTACCAAATTGAGCACCCATTGTATCATTTTGGGGCTGAGGAATTTGGAAAGGCCCGTCTTCTTTTGTGCTGTGTTTAGGGCGTTCAGGTTTTTGTAGCCCATTCCTTTGTCGGTAGCTTGTTGTATATATTGGTCCCAATCGCTGCTGCTGTAGCTATCAAAGGTGCCACGCATTATATCAATATCAGTTGGGTCTTGAAGGTCGTAAGTGGGCATAGTGTGATTTTAAAAGGCGCTGCGCCCGTGGTTAGTTGTGCGGTGTTATTCTTCTGCAAATTGCAATTTAAGCAAATGGTTGTACAACCCTTCTTGGTTGGCTGCTAGCTCGGCGTGGGTGCCGCTTTCTTGTATCCGACCTTCGTTTATCACCAATATCTTATCCACTTTGCGTATAGTGCTTAGGCGGTGGGCAATTACGATAGAAGTGCGGTCTTTCATCAATGTTTCTAAAGCTTGCTGCACTAGCAATTCCGATTCGGCATCCAACGAGCTAGTGGCTTCGTCCAATATCAATATGGCCGGGTCTTTAAGGATGGTTCTGGCAATGGCTACACGTTGTTTTTGTCCGCCGCTCAGTTTCACACCACGTTCGCCCACTACAGTATCCAGCCCATCTGGAAACGAGCTGATAAACTGCCAAGCATTGGCTTTTTTGGCGGCATCAATTATGGCCTCTTGGCTAGCCCCAGGCTTGCCGTAGGCTATGTTTTCGCCAATGGTACCGCCAAATAAGGTAATATCTTGCGGCACAATACCAATATTGTAGCGCAGGTGCAGCAGTGCATAATCGTCAAGGTCTTTGTTGTTGACGCTTATGCGGCCATCAGAAATGTGGTAATAGCCCAACAATAATTGCGTAATGGTGCTCTTACCCGCACCACTTGGCCCCACTAAAGCTATTTTTTCGCCATTTTTAATCTCAAAACTAATACCCTTTAAAACGGTCACATCGGGCCTTGATGGATAGCGGAACTGCACCTTATCGAACACGATATTGCCGGAGGTAAACTTTTGCAAATGCTGCGCTCCTGATTTAAAATCCAATTCGGCAGGCTCGTTAATTATCTCTAGCAAGCGCTCCGTTCCGCCAACCGTCGATTGTATTTTGGCATACAACTCGCCCATGCCTGCCAAGGCTCCGCCCACAAATATGGTGTATAGCACAAAGCCCATTAGTTGGCTCACTTCCATAGTGCCGGCTTGTACCAAGGTAGCGCCATACCACATTACCAGAATTATACCACCAAACAAACCCAGTACCAACGATGAGATAAACGCCCCACGGTATTTGGCCAACTTAAGCGATACCTCAATAACCCCTTGCATAGAGTTGCTATAGCGTTGGCTTTCGTAAGCTTCATTAGTAAAAGCCTTTACGGTGTTTACCGCATGGAAGGTTTCATCAACTACCGTGTTGGTTTCGGCCAGTGTGTCTTGGGTTATTTTGGATAACTTGCGTATGAACTTACCGAAGACCACCAGTATAATAACGATAAACGGAAACGTAGCTAGCATCAACAAAGTGAGCTTAACCGAGTACATTAACAAAAATACTGGCCCGATAACTAACGTGGCTATTTGCCTAAAAAACTCTGCTAATGATAGCGATAAGGTTTCTTCAAGTTTGCTTACGTCGCTGGTTATGCGGCTAATCAATTCACCCACACGTTTGTTCTCGAAAAAACCAACTGGCAGGCTAATAATGCGGTCATAAATATCCGTACGCACATCGGCAGTGGTTTTGGTGGTTACGTAGTAGAAGGCATATACTCGTCCGTAAGAGAAAATGGCCTGCACTATTAAAATACCCACAAGTGCTATCACCACTTCATCAACGCTGCTAAAATAGGTGCTTTTGTCTTCGGCTGCAGCCACCAATTCGCTAATGAGGAACGGTAACAACAACGATGCAATGGTTGAGAAAACAAGGAACACAATACCCACCAAATACACGTACCTATAAGGGCCAATGTAACGGAACACCCCCAAGGCTTTTTTCAGGTCATCCCATTTTACTCTTTTCTTTGCGGGTTCTGCTTCTTGGATATTGATACTGGCCATTGGGCAAAGTTACTTAATTGGGGCTTATGTGTTTCTATATGTCGAACAAGGGCTGAGTATATTTTGCTGAGTGGGTGGTAAAACGGCATTATGGATGAATAGTGTAATTGGTATAGGTTATCCTCGGTTGAAACTTTGGGCTAATTTATACCCTCGGTGGCTTCTATTTTAAACGATGCTTGAATGCCATAGTACTATCTCATTGCTCTTATGCTTTCGATACCATATATTTGTATCAATGCTGAAAGACATAGTCAATATCGATCCTGAAATAATGAGTGGTACACCAGTGTTTAAAGGCACTCGTGTGCCTATCAAGGCTTTGTTTGATTATTTGGAAAGTGGAAAAACCCTTGATGCATTCTTTAGTGATTTTCCATCAGTGAAGCACTCTCA
>JAIXOI010000020.1 GCA_027486795.1 Sphingobacteriales bacterium
CAATACCCCTCCGGGATACTCCGAGAATGTGGCTAAACACATTGCACAGCTAACAGGCTTGCCATTTGTAACTGCTGAGAACAAGTTTGAAGCGCTGGCAGCTAACGATGCTATTGTTGAGGCACACGGCGCCTTGAAAACAGTAGCCGTTAGTTTAATGAAAATTGGCAACGATGTACGTATGTTATCTTCAGGCCCACGTTGTGGTATTGGCGAGATATTGATACCTGCCAATGAGCCAGGCTCATCCATTATGCCAGGCAAGGTAAACCCTACCCAAAGTGAGGCCATTACTATGGTTGCGGCGCAAGTAATGGGCAATGATGTGGCTATTAATATTGGCGGAAGTAATGGCCATTTCGAGCTTAATGTTTTCAAACCGTTAATTATCACTAACTTCTTGCAATCGGCAAGGTTGATTGGCGACGCATGCAACTCTTTCAATGAAAATTGCGCCATAGGTATTGAACCTAACCATAAGGTGATAACTAAGAACCTTTATGGCTCCCTTATGTTGGTGACTGCATTAAACACCCATATAGGGTATGACAATGCCGCCAAAATAGCCAAACTGGCGCATGCCGAAGATATTACCCTTAAAGAAGCAGCCTTAAAGTTAGAGCTATTGACTAGTGAGCAGTTTGATGAGTGGGTTGTGCCAGAAGATATGCTGGGTAGAAATTAAAAAATGGAAACTAAATTCATATATTTAGGCAACTTTTTCAAAGAACTAACTAATCTTCAACCAAAACGTATTTTATCATGAAACAATTTTTTACACTAGCGGCAGCAGTTGTATTGTTTACTGCTAACGCATGGGCACAATGCACACCCGATGCAGCTTCTGGAAACCCAGGTATAACACCACCAACCGATAGCCTAGCTTGTATAAAAGTTGGCTTGCCATATTCACAGGTTATTCAAATTGAGAACTTCAATTCATTTACGCTACCTGTGGGCACTGCTTCTGTGCAATCGCTGCGCGTTGATAGTATTACCAATATACCATGTGGTTTGAGCTATGCAACCAACCCGGCCAATGCTACTTTTGGTCCAGGTCAAACAGGTTGCATTGTTGTAACTGGAACAAGTAATGAAGTTGTGGGCCAATATCGCCTCAACATTTATGTTGATGTTCAAGTGCTTTTAACTACACCTTTTGGCAGCACAACGTTGCCTTACAATGGTGAAGCGGCTTCAGTTGTAGCTCAAATTGAGCAAGCTACTAACCAATCATTGGGCGTTGATTTTAATTACTTTCTACGCGTGATACCTGCTGCGGGTGTTTGCCCAGCAATTGATCGTACTACACCAAACATTAACCGTACAGCTAGCGCATCTTGCGCTCCTACTTCGTTTACAGCTACTGTTACAGGAAATACTGAAGTTTGTCAAGGGCAACAAACTGCGTTGGATCTCACTTTCTCAAACGGTGTTCCTCCTTATGATATCCTATGGTCGAGCGGCAATACTAGTGCTTCGGTTTCGTTGGGTGCGGGTACCTATGGCGTAACTGCAGTAGATTCTAATGGCGATACCGCCACTGCTTCGGTTACCGTTACAAGCATTGCGTTGCCTGTTTCTGATTTTACGGTAACTGTTATTGGCGACTCAGTTGTAGTATCCGACAATAGCACTGGCAACATTACATCTGGTAGTTACGATTTTGGCGGACAAGGCAGTATAACCACCCCAGATGGTAGTTTTGTGTTTGACTCTAACGGTGTATATACTATTACCCAAATTGTAAATAGCGATTGCGGAAGCGATACCTCAACACAAGATGTTACCATTAATGTTATTGGCATTAATGAGTTGGGTGGTATATTTAGCTCTGTACAAATTGCACCAAACCCAAGCAATGGTAATTTTAACTTGAAATTGGTAGCTAACGAAACTAACCCTGTTAGCGTTAAGGTATTCAACTTACAAGGCCAAGAAGTTTATGCTACCCTGTTTAGCACTGTAGCTGGCCAAGCGAGCTTGCAAACAATACAGATGAATGAAGCGGCAAGCGGCATTTATATCATTCAGATAAAAGCCAAAGATGCCTTGATCACCAAAAAACTGATTATCAAGTAAGAATCCTCAATTAACCCAGGGCCCTATTAAGGGCTTATACCTTACCCATGAAATACTTTTTATTGATTGCTTTGAGCATACTAGCGAGCGCCCAAGTAGGGCGCTCGCAGTGTGCTCCCAACAACCCAACGGGAAACATTGGCTTTTTTCCTCCTACCGACAATTTGCCTTGTGTGGAGCGCGGAGTTTATTACGACCAGACCTTTTTTCTAGAGAATGTTGACAGCTTCGCCTTTCAAGGTTTTGGCACACTTACCGTTGATACTTTGATTATTGATAGTATAGTAAATGCGCCCTGCAACCTGCAATGGATAACGGATAGGGGAGATAATACCTATTATCGCGCCGAAACTGGTTGTATCCGAATTTTCGGAATGACCGAAGACACTGTGGGCCAATATGAGCTAAAAGTATATGTTACCCTTAAAACCAGCCTTATTGGTACACTCCAGGGCGAAATCAATCAAATTATTAGTGATTTGCAAGCCATTACAGGCAACTTGGGCATCGATTTTGAATACTTTATTAGGGTTACCAACGGTGGGGCTTGCCCTAACATAGACCGAAGCGCAAATGCTCCATCGGCTCGCACTGCTAAGCGTAACTGCGCTATTGCTGGAGAGATAACCGTGAAAGTTGATGGTGATACTGCGTTTTGCCGCAGCAATGGTGGCGAACTTGATTTATTGCTAAGCAATATAACCAACCCAGCTATTGAATGGTTGCCCGGTTCTGCGGTTACTAATGCTAATACCTATCCAACAACCGTTGCTCTTAACCAATCGGGTTATGTAACCGTTAGTGTTACCGATACCGCTAATACAGGTGCTACCTACTTTGATAGGGTTTGGGTAACCGTTGATACAGCGGCTCCAGTTGCCTTGGCCGATACGGCCATTATTAACGGCCTAAACATTAAACTAACCTCTCGCTCATTAAACGGAGGTACTTATCTTTGGAGTTTTGGCGACCAAACGACTGGAACTGGAAGCATAATATTACATAGCTACGCAACCGAGGGTGTGTATCCCATATCGCTTACTGTAACCAACAATTGTGGCACCGATACATACTTTGATACGCTATACATAGGCAATGTAGGCATAGCCAACGTTGCTTCGAGCAAACTGCAGTACAACCTATATCCAAACCCAACACAAGGGTCGGTTGAGCTGAGTGTAAGTGGCCTAAGTGCGCAAGAAGAATACAGCATTGCCATACTTGATATGTCGGGTAAAGCCGTGGTTGAGCCTCGCACATATCAATACATAAACAATACCCGTGTAAATATTGCTGTAGAAGCTTTACAGTCAGGTATTTACATTTTTCAGATAAAAACTTTACATTCGAGCGCTTTTCATAAACTTATTATCTACTAACTAGCAAGAAACCTACGGAAATGAAACAATTTGCCGCCCTAGCACTAATATTGGTTGCCTTTACATTTGGTGCCAATGCACAATGTACCCCTGACCAAAGCATTACTACCCCCGGCTTTTACCCTGGCCCCGATTCATTGCCTTGCCTAGAACGTGGTGTGCTTTTCGATACTGTGCTCCAATTCAAAAACTTCACTACCATTGATGCTGCCGATTTTGGTATTCCTTTTCCAGTTACCATTACGGTAAATTGGGTTAGGGTAGATAGTATTGGTGGTTTGCCAACTGGTCTATCATACTCTTGCAGTCCATCAAACTGCCAGTTTCCAGGTGGTAGCAACGGTTGCATAAATTTTACCGGAACCACTACCGATGCAGCTGGCAAATATGACCTTACCATTTACGCTACCGTAAATGTGGATGTACCAGGCTTTGGCAATGGTATTGAGCAAGCAGGTACTTCTGATGACCTAGGTTTTCCGGTGTTTTTAAATGTTATCGATTCTGGTGCCCCGTGCCCAGCCCCTCTTGTTAGTGTGGTAAACGAACCTTTGTTTGCATGCCCAGGTCAAGGTGCTACCATACTTTTGGGTATTGATACTGGTGGCGCAGTAGCTCCATTTACCTACGCTTGGAGTCCATCAGCTGGCCTTAACGATGCAAACATTGCCAATCCGATTGCTAGCGTAACGGCCTCTACTACCTTTACCGTAACCGTAACCGATGCTAACGGGTACGAGTTTACCACCAGCACCACCGTTGATATTGACAATTCGCCTGCACCGGTTGCCGATTTTAACTATGTAATCACAGGTGGAAACTCTGTAGCCTTTACCAACCTATCTGCCAACGGAACCGATGTAAGCTGGAATTTTGGCGACGGCACTACTAGCTCGGTTGCAAACCCCACCCAGTCATACACTAGCCTAAACGATTTTGATGTGACCCTTATTGTATCAAACAACTGTGGCAGCGATACCGTGGTAAAAACAGTAACTGTTACCAGTATTACCGATATACTAGGCGAGGAATTGAGCGTTTCGGTTTTCCCTAACCCAACCAAAGGCTCGTTTAACGTGTCGCTAAACGGAACTAATGCCAACCAAACGCAAGTAATGGTGTATGACCTACAAGGCCGCAAAGTAAATACTACCAGCCTAGTGCGCAACGGTGCAACTATGAATGCGGTAATCGACCTATCTGGCAACGGAAACGGCATATATATCGTTAAGGTATTGAGCGGTAGCCAAACCAGCACACATAAATTGGTGGTACAATAAGCCATCCTTTTACCAACGAACCAACTGCTTACTATGGATTTTATTTGGAAGGTACTATTAGTTATAGGCATTAGTTCAACCAGTCTGTTGGCCCAAGCCCAGTGCCCTGGTTGTATTGTGCAAGATTCATTATGCCCACTCTCAGGCACAGGTACCGATGTGGTTATATGTGGCCCATCAACCTTTGCCGATACAGCCGGAACCCCATTTGAAGGCAACCTTACATTTCTCTTCAACACCGGTTTTGTGATTAGGCAGGGCGATGACTTGTTTGCCGCTCTAGGTGTTGCGTTTCCAATCCCTATTCCTGGTGGGTTTCCAGCTCCGTTTGATATTACCGTGTTTGTGGAACGTGGTACTTTAAACAGCATTACTGGGCTACCTGCCGGACTTTCTTGGGAAACCGACTCATCGGCAAACGGTAACAACTATGTTCCTTTTGCTGTGAATAAAGGCTGTTTGAAATTTTGTGGTACGCTAGAGTGCGGCCAATCGGGCACTTTTACGGCGGTAATGAACTTTACTACCCTATCGCGCCAAAACCTATCGGGCCTACCAACATTGCCCATTCCTGGTTTTGCTTTGCCCGATTCGTCGTTGAACGATTATGATGTACCGGTAACCTTTACCATCGACCCTAGCACCAATTTGATATTGAATGTAAGCACGGCTGGTCCTTCCACGGTAATAGACTCAGGTGAGATTATTACCCTAAATGCTACCCCAGGTTTTGATAGCTACAGCTGGTCGTCGGGCGAAACAAGCGAAACGGTTAATTTATCGCCTACCGATACTACCGTTTATACGGTAACGGCCACTGATCTTGTGGGTTGCACCCAAACCGATTCGATAGAAGTGCAAGTATTGGCCGTGGAAGATTCCATACCCAATGACACCACCGGTATTGGTTCGGTATCATACAACAGTCAATTGTTGAGCGTATATCCAAACCCAAGCAAAGCTACCTTTACGGTAAACGTAGCTTCGCCCTTTGCCGATGGTGCAGTTATTGAAGTATTGGATATTACCGGAAAGAGGGTGTACCACGAATCATTGTATTCACTTAATAATACTATAACTTTGGATGCGGCAAAAGGGCTGTATCTTGTGAAGGTTATTACCGGAAGCAAAATACTTACTCAAAAACTACTGATACATTAATTAATAAAACCCGAAAACCTTAATTACGGATTATGAAAAAAATTCAACTCTTATGTTTTGTGCTGTTTTGCTTCTTGGGCATAAACACGGCGCAAGCTCAGCGCGGTATTAGCTGCAGCCCAGACCTGTCATGCACAGGCAATTTTGGTGCAGTTTGTCCTACTACGCTTCCAACAGCTACATCTGGCACGTTCTATTCAACAACGGTAACTTTCTATTTTCCTGATACTGCTTCATTTGCAGTACCCGTTATTGGCGGAACAGTTGATGCAGAGGTAGATTCTGTGCTAGTAGAAATTACCAACCTACCTGCTGGTCTTAGCTTTTACTGTGGTAGCAACGGCAATTGCTGGTTTCCAGTTGATGCACTTAACCGTCATGGTTGCGCAGTTATTTACGGCGTTCCTTGCGAAGTTGCCGATACTTTTCAGTTCAACTTCAGCTTTACCCTAGCCGGAACTGTAAACGTTCCCATTATTGGCCCTGTTTCGGGTATTTCACCAGCCGCCCTTCCTTTTCCTGCAACTTTACCTTTGGTTGGTACTTTGCCAACTTTGGACATTGTAAGCGTATCAAACACCTTGCTTTTATGCCCAACTGGCACTGGTAGCACTATCGATTTAGAAGCATCTGGTGGTTTTGATACTTACCAATGGAGCAACAGCGCATCGGACTCAATTATTACTGTAGGTTCTGCGGGTGTTTATACTGTATCGGCTACACACAGCACTGGTTGTGTGGTAGAAGATTCTATTGAGCTGGCTAATCTAACTGCTTCAGCAACTGCCAATACCACTATTTGTGCTAATACTTTCTTTGAATTGACCGCCGAAGGCGGCGATTCATACAGCTGGAGCCCATCGGCTAACCTGAGTGATGCTAACATAAGCGATCCACTTATTTTGCGTGGCCTTACTTCTGATGTTACGTTTACCGTAACTACTTCAAATGGCTTCTGTACCGAAACCGCGACTGTTGATATTGCTATCGACAATACTTGTGGCCTTGGTATATGCACCGAGTGTACCCTTGACACCGTTGGTTGTGCAGGTGCTATCCCTACCGTTTGTTCTCAGTTACCTCCAGCTACCGCTGGCGCCCCTTACGACGAGTCTTTCACCTTCTTTTTCCCTAGTGTTTTCGATTTGAAAGC
>JAIXOI010000038.1 GCA_027486795.1 Sphingobacteriales bacterium
CTAAGGCGGAAAGTAAGCAAATGCTTACAACATGAAAAGGCACAAGTAGGAAATATACTTGCGTCTGAAGACGCGGTGTCCGTTTCATCCTCGTCAAAAGAAGACGAGGACGAGGGGGGGATTAAATGCCCCACACAGTAATATCATATGGAAAGAAGTAAAGCGTATAGCGAATGAATTTGATTCTGATAGCCTGACATTATTGGAACAATTTCAAGACAGCACATCGGCAAGAAAACCGATTGTTGATGAAATATATAGCTATAGCCATAGAATTGCTATTAACTATGGGGAGCTTTTCTATTGGCAAGGGCGTGACACAACCTTGATGTTAGAGAGAATTATTGATAGCCTAGCAAGAGAAACCGATGTGCAATTACAGTTATTGCTAGCGGATTATTATGTTGCAGACTCCATGTATAGCAATGCTGCGAACATTCATAACAACCTATCCGTTTATAATCAGGATTTGATAAAACTGGTGCAACTTAAGAAACATGCCCTTACTTTTGCACAAAATGGTTGGACTTGGTTTGATCTTGTAGGTGAAGGACAAGCCACAGAATATATGGACAGCATCTCTGCTATTGCTAGCTCGGATAGTTCGATAGCTGCCTTCCAAGCACAGGTGATAATGGAATTGGTTGGGGCAGATACCATAGTGCGCGTGTACGAAGAAAAATCTGGCAGTAGCAAATGGGACGGCAATATTGAAAATGAACAGCCGAAAACAGCGCAAGTGTTATCATCTAATATCCGTATCTATCCTAATCCTGCCCAAAATGAATTGATACTGGAATACAAATCGTTAAACGAAAACAACCCGACCACCGTTTTCACTATCTTTAATTTGATGGGTGCCAAACAATACGAAATAACATTATCAAAAGCGACTACGCACATTGATGTGTCTATGCTATCCAATGGTATGTATCTGTTTGTCGTTTCAGAAAACGGAGCACATACAAATAACGGAAAGCTGTCAATAATCAAGTAATAAAAATGAAAGCATTTCAGTTACTAATATACGCAATTCTATATCTTGGGTCCATAACGACAAAGGCTCAGGGTACGTTTAATAGGGCGTATGACATAGATAGCGGCCTTGAGCTTGGCGCAGCCATTAGTATTTTGGACGACGGCTATTTGCTGTTCGGTACGGGATCTGCATCTATAAATGATTTTACCTACATCCTTAAAGTTGCCAAATTGGACACGGCAGGCAACCTGCTCTGGACCAAAAAGTATGGAGCAGAAGCCGTTTCTTTTTCAATCAATTACCTAGCGTCGGGATTGACCATCGACAATAGTGGAAACTATTATGCGTCGGGTGTATTTGGTGATACTGTTGGACAACAAGACTTATTGGTAACAAAGATTAATGATGAAGGTGATACTTTATGGACGAGGAGCTTTGGTGGCCCAGGACAGGAAGTAGGCTATTCTATTTACTACGATTCCACAGAACAGCATCTATATGTTACGGGTGGATCAGCGTCTTTCGGACCAGGCTTGACAAATGTTGCAGTATGGGTTTTGGATACTATGGGTAATACTATTAGCACCAGGTTTTATGGGGGTGGTGATTATGATTATGGTAGGTCGATCGTTAAAATTGAAGATACCCTATATGTATCTGGTTATACTAGCAGCTATGGTAAGGAAACCGAACCGTTCTTAATGAAACTTGATACGGCTGGCAATGTTGCCGATTTGAGGTTTTATGGCACAAATGGCCAAGATAGCTATGCAGGGTTAAACACAAACGCTACAAATGACCGATTAGTGATGTGGGGCAGGTTGGACACTTTGCAAAAAGCGGTATTTATATCACAACTGGACTTAACAGGGGAAGTTATCTGGCGAAAGGTACTAAACTGGTTTGGTTTTGTTTATCAAGCAAAGTTTTTAAGCGACAATAGTTTGATTGTTGTTGGTACAAGCAAAGGCAATCCAGTTAATGGTAGCATTATTAAACTGGATAGTTTGGGAAATGTATTGTGGAGCAGGAAATATTACTTTAACGACCCCGATATTTCCAGTGTATACAGTATTTGTTATTTATATGATTTTGAAGTGGAGGAGCAAAATGGCAATATATTGTGTTTTGGAAACACCCTTCGCAACCCAGCCATTGGCGATTCAACGGGAAGCGACTTCTGGCTCTTAAAACTCGACAACATGGGCTGCCTTGTACCGGGCTGCGATACTATTACCGAGGTGGGCATACAGCCCATTGAAACCACAGGTGCGCAAGTAACCGTTTACCCCAACCCCGCCACATACAAAGCAACGGTACTGCTCAACCACGGCACGCCCAATGCTGAGATAGACTTTACACTATTTGGCCTATCCGGCCAAGCAATCATCACTCAAAAGCACTCACTCAACCCCTACGGCTTCGGTGAATGGGCCATCGATTTAGCAGGCCTACCCCCTGGCCTATACCTCTACCGCATTGGCAGCGGCGGCAAGGCCGTTAATGGCAAGCTGCTGGTAGAGTAGGGGTTATTTACGATTTTAGATTTACGAGGTACGATTGGAAAAAGGATAGCAAGCGTTTTGATTACAAGTAAATTATGGGTAATTTGTAACTTCGTATTTACCCATGTT
This sequence comes from Sphingobacteriales bacterium, assembly GCA_027486795.1. Lineage (GTDB taxonomy): Bacteria > Bacteroidota > Bacteroidia > Chitinophagales > CAIOSU01 > CAIOSU01. The sequence goes on from JAIXOI010000038.1 coordinate 2,614, forward strand.
TCCACTAAGGCGTAAAGTAAGCAAATGCTTACAACATGAAAAGGCACAAGTAGGAAATATACTTGCGTCTGAAGACGCGGGGTCCGTTTCATCCTCGTCAAAAGAAGACGAGGACGAGGGGGGGGACTGTTAAAGCATATAATTTGGATAATGCACAAGGGGAAATCCTTATGGATATAAGCAATCTTTCCAACGGAATATACTTATGTAATCTAAGTACAAAAGGTAAAAAATTATGGCAAGAAAAGCTGGTTATTGTACGCTGATATGCGTCTTGTTTATGGTATTCCTGCTGCCACATGCTTGCGCGGCACAGGATACCGTCACTTTCAATGGGACATATGATTTTAATTACGGGTATGAATCTGGATCAACAGTTGTATCACTTGATGACGGTTATCTTGTATGTGCCTCTGGTTATGCCACGGAGTATAACGGTTGGTGGTCATTAAAGCTTTTGCGTACTGACTTGAACGGCAATGAACTCTGGCGAAAAGTCTATGGCCAAGAAAAGTATGGTTTTAGGAATAGCTGGTATGGGGGAATGATAAAAGTTGAGGGGGGATATTGCCTTGCGGCAGGGATACTTGACTCGGGCAATGTTGACGGCAAGGGAGTATTGTATCTTTTCGATGAGTATGGGGATACCTTATGGACCAGAGTTTATGATAAACCTGGGTTTTCTTATTTCCATAGTGTACGGCAAACGTTGGATAAAGGCTATATCATAATTGGCAACCAAAACATATCAGGTACGCGGCACTATTGGCTAATGAAAACAGACAGTATGGGAATAGCGGTCTGGGATACAACATTGGGGATCGGCTATGCCACTACCATTGAGATCACCCAAGATGGAGGATATTTAATTGGTGGAGCCGGAGGTGCTGCTTTGTCAAGTGCACGAATAGTAAAGACTGATAATATGGGAAACATTGAATGGTCAAGGAACCATTTTGCAGGGAACCAACAAGGTTGTTATTGGTCGGCAGGAGTTGCTTCAGATGGCGGATATTACATATGGGGTTGTTCGGACACCGTTATCAATCCAACAGATTTTTTTCTAGTTGCCGTTTTGTCTAAGCTCGATAGTGCTGGTAATAAGGTATGGACGAATTTTTTTAACAATGCCAATGGAAAACTTATCATGATTTATCAAGCTAAGGAACTACCAGATGGAAAAGTAATCGTTACAGGAGAAAGGGATGATATAGATCCCATGTTAGCCTCTGGGGGATGGGTTGCTAAAATGGAAAGTGGAGGAAGTGTCATATGGGACAAAATACATGCATCTACCCAAGACTCTACAATTATCATAGGCCCAAATGTAGCGAACGATTTCAACTTGACACAAGATGGAGGAATAATCATAACTGGATACGGTTATAATGATATTGACCCGGGGCCAAATTTTAATACTAATCAAGATATCTGGCTCCTTAAACTTGACAGCCTGGGCAACTGGTATGACCCGTTCGATACCACCTGCCCACCACCTTGTGATACGGTAGGCATCACCGAAACCACCAACCTACAAGCCAAACTCTACCCCAACCCCACCACGGGCACACTCACCATTGAGCTGCCCGGCGGGCAAGGCGGCAGCATGGCGCTGTATAACCTCTTGGGGCAAAGCGTGTACCAAGCCACCCTTGCGGGCGGGCAAACCACCCTAACATTAAACCTACCCCCCGGCCTATACCTCTACCGCATAAGCAGCGGCGGCAAGGCCGTTAATGGCAAGTTGTTGGTGGAGTAGGGGTTATTTACGATTTTAGATTTACGAGGTACGATTGAAAGATGGATAGCAAGCGTTTTGATTACAAGTAAATTATGGGCAATTTGTAACTTCGTGTTCACCCATGTTTCCGCTAAGGCGTAAAGTAAGCAAATGCTTACAACATGAAAAGGCACAAGTAGGAAATATACTTGCGCCAGATAGGGGTGGCAGGTTGCGGCATGCTAGTACATGCAAGCATTGGTGCAAATGAGCTGCCCGCCTTTTCGCATTCCCCGCCCAATTCCCTATTTTAGCATAGTACTTGATACTTGATACTCAATACTTGATACTGAAATGAATTACTGGCTTGTGAAATCGGACCCGGAGACCTACGGTTGGCCGGAAATGAAAAAGGATAAAACCACTTTTTGGAACGGGGTGCGCAACCACGCTGCCCGCCTCAATTTGCTGGGCATGAAAAAGAGCGATACCGTGCTGTTTTACCACAGCAACACCGACAAGGCCATAATGGGCACCGTAAAGGTTGCCAAAGAAGCCTACCATGACCACACCAGCGACGAAGAGCGCTGGGTAATGGTAGACCTTACCTACGATAGCGAGTTTAAGACCATGGTTACCCTGGCCGATATGAAGCAAGTACCTGCATTAGCCGAAATCGGCCTCATCCGCCAAAGCCGCTTATCGGTAATGCCAATAACAAAGGCGGAGTATGACTTTATTGTGAAAATGGGCAGTTAGTTGACAGTCCACGGTCCACAGTCCACAGCTGGATTATGTGATTTAGCCATAATGATTCCCTCCTAGAAAGGAGGGGGTAGGGGAGGTGTCGCATGGGGCAAGTACAACTTTGCATACCTATGCTGTAATTTAGTTTGGCGAACCCACTTGTACTATGCTCGTGTTATGTGGCGAGCAGTATGCTCGCAGTTAGTCAATCCTCGCTAAAAGCAAGGATTAGTGGCATACCACTTGTCCGCGCTTCCAGCGCGGATAATGTAACGTAGAGCTTCCAGCTCTAATTTGGTATACCAGTCAACAAATAAACCCTCGCCCGAGGCGAGGCAAGCAATAACGAATCAACCAAACCAATATCTGTTAAAACTTCTTAATTCCTGAGCGTTGAAAGATGCTTTATACCATCATTTTCCTTAGTTTCATGGGCTTTAATGCCTTTACGTAATTACATCGTTTTTCAACGCTCCATGATAAGATTTACCTTTTTAGCCTTACTAATAGTTTCTCTTTTTGCGCCAGTCAAGGCACAGAAAGCCCCGCAGCCCAATGCTGCCGAAATACAACACCAGCTAAAAAAGCTGACCGTATTGGGCAGCGCCCTGTATATTGCGGCCCACCCCGACGATGAAAATACCCGGCTGATAACCTACTTGGCCAACCAAGAACTGATGCGCACGGCGTACATATCGCTTACACGCGGCGATGGCGGGCAAAACCTCATTGGCCCCGAGATACGCGAGCTGCTGGGTCTCATACGCACCCACGAGTTGTTGGAGGCAAGGAAGGTGGATGGTGGCATGCAGTTTTTTAGCCGCGCCAACGATTTCGGCTTTTCTAAAACCCCGGCGGAAACCTTTAGGATATGGGATAGGGATCAGGTATTGGCCGATTTGGTGTTCACCATCCGCCAGTTTAAGCCCGATGTGCTGATTACCCGCTTTCCTCCTGCCAAATACAACTACGATACCCACGGGCACCACTCGGCCTCGGCTATATTGGCCGAAGAGGCGTTTAAGGCCGCGGGCGATGCAACCCGTTTCCCGGAGCAACTGAAGGACGTTACCGTTTGGCAGCCCAAGCGCCTGTATTGGAATACCTCCACTTGGTTTTATAAAAGCCAAGGCGTAGAATTGGATACGGCTGGCAAATTGAAACTGAACGTAGGCGCCTACAATCCGTTACTAGGCTGCTCGTATACCGAGTTGGCTGCGCAAAGCCGCAGCAAGCATGCCAGCCAGGGTTTCGGTACGGCCGAGGTGCGTGGCGATGAAATGGAATACCTAGAGTACGTGGCGGGCGATATGGCCCAAAATAGCATGTTTGAGGGCGTGAATACTACTTGGGATAGGTTGCCAGGCGGCAAGGCTATTGGTAAGCTGCTGAACGACGTGTATGCCAGCTACAACCCTACCAACCCATCCGCATCGGTGGTGCAGTTGTTAGAGGCGCGCAGGCTGGTAGAGGCATTGCCCAAAGATTATTGGCGCAATGTAAAGCTGGCTGATCTTGATGCGGTTATCAAATCGTGCTTAGGCTTGTATCTGGAGGCTATTTCACCAGAGGAGTTTTTGACGGTAGGGCAATTTTTCAACGTAAAACTAGAGGCCATCAACCGCTCGGGCGTGCCGCTTAAATTGACCAAAGTGAGTTTCCCGTTTGTAGCTAAAGACACGGTGCTAAACCTTGCGCTTGTTGCCAACAAAGGCTACAGTTTTAGCAATACGGTTGCCGTGCCGCTCAATATGGCCACCACGCAACCGCACTATTTGCGCAACGATGGCACAGTGGGCATGTTCAGGGTTGATGAACAGGCGCTGCGCAACCAGCCTATGGCTGAAGCGCCGCTGCAGGTAATGCTGCATATTGAGGTGGCTGGGCAATTGCTTACGTATGTGGTACCGGTGCTTTACAAGTTTACTGAGCCATCAGCAGGTGAGATATACCGTAATATTGCCATTACACCGCCCGTTACGGCCAATTTGAAAGACCAAGTGCTGGTATTTGCCGATAACAAAGCAAAGAAAGTAACCGTATCGGTAAAAGGCTGGACCGATAACGTGGAGGGTGAAGTAAGGCTAAAATTGCCGAAGGGCTGGACTTCGGTACCTGAAGTGCAAACCGTGAAGCTGGGTGCCAAAGGCTCGGAGACGATGGTGGAGTTTGAGGTACTACCGCCCCCTGGCGAAAGCAATGGCGAGCTGGAAGTGGTGGTGCAAACCCCTGCGGGCTTTTTCAACCATAGTTCCATTGTTATCGATTATCCGCATATACCGCGTTTAGTGGTTTTCCCTAAGGCTACGGCCAAATTGGTGCGGCTGGATTTGAAAATGAAAGGCCAAAAGATAGGCTACCTAGCCGGTGCTGGCGACGATGTGCCGAGCAGCTTAACCCAAATTGGCTATCAAGTAACCCTATTGCAAGGCCAAGAAATTGCCCCAGAAAACCTTAAACAGTTTGATGCCGTGATATTGGGCGTGCGGGCATTGAATACCATTGATGAGCTTAAATTTCAGATGCCGATTATACTGGGGTATGCCAAAGCTGGCGGCACGGTGGTAATGCAATACAACACCAACCACCGCCTGGTAACCGAAGACTTTGCGCCGTATAAACTGACCCTATCGCGATTGCGTGTAACCGAAGAAGATGCAGAAGTGCGCATCCTCGACCCGAAGCACCCGATATTGAACAGCCCCAACAAAATAACCGAAAAGGACTTTGCCAATTGGGTACAAGAGCGTGGCCTATATTTCCCGAGCGAATGGGCAGCCGAATACAAGGCCATCCTAAGTTGCAACGATACAGGAGAGAAGCCCAACGACGGTAGCCTATTGGTAGCCCGGTATGGCAATGGCTGGTTTGTGTATACGGGTCTGTCGTTTTTTAGAGAGTTGCCAGCCGGTGTGCCTGGGGCTTATCGTTTGTTCGCCAACTTAATATCGGTAGGGAAGGAGTGATACCCAATTAGAGAATTTGTTAATTTGAAGATTTGAAAATGGCAGATACTGTGCGATTGAACCGCTAAGAATACAAAAAGCACTAAGCACACAAATTAATACTTAGTGCTCCCTGGGTAAATTTCTTGGTGTTCTCTGTGGTTAAAAGATTTGATAATGGAAAACCAAAACAAACCATCCTATAACTGGCCTTGGCTATATACCTTAGTGCTGCTGTTTTTGCTGGCACAGATAGGAGTATTCTATTGGCTTACAATGAGGTGGACATGAGCATAATCGACTGGCTGGTTCTGCTGGGTACCTTGCTTTTTATTGCAGTATATGGTGCTTGGAAAACCCGAGGCAGTACCAATATTGAAGGCTACCTGCGTGGCGACAGTAATCTTAAATGGTGGAGCATTGGCCTCTCGGTAATGGCTACACAAGCCAGCGCTATTACTTTCCTATCCACACCTGGGCAAGCTTATGAGTCGGGTATGGGCTTTGTGCAGTTCTACTTTGGGCTGCCCATAGCCATGGTTATCATCTGTTTGTTCTTCATTCCGCTTTACTTTAAGCTCAAGGTATATACCGCATACGAGTTTCTAGAGAAGCGTTTCGATTTAAAGACCCGTTGGCTTACGGCTTTTCTCTTTTTGATACAGCGCGGCTTGGCGGCGGGTATTACTATTTACGCCCCAGCCATTATCTTGTCTAGCATCTTTGGATGGCCGTTATTGCCTATCAATATACTATTAGGGGCTACGGTTATTATCTACACCGTATCGGGGGGCAGTAAAGCGGTGAGCGTTACCCAAAACCAACAGATGGCCATTATGATTGGCGGCATGGCGGTGGCGTTTTTTGTGTTGCTTAATAAGTTGCCCGATGCCAGTTTTGGTACCTTGATGGAGGCCGCCGGCCAGCTCGGCAAAATGGATATAGTTAAAACTGATTTCGACCTATCAGACCGCTACAACATCTATGCAGGCATTATAGGTGGAGGCTTCTTGGCACTTTCCTACTTCGGTACCGACCAGAGCCAAGTGGCCCGTTATTTAGGTGGCAAATCCATTGCCGAAATGCGGTTGGGGTTGTTGTCCAATGGCATTTTCAAGATACCCATGCAGTTTTTTATATTGCTCACGGGCATATTGGTGTTTCTGTTTTATCAATTCAACCAACCCCCTGTATTCTTTAATGGAGCGGAGCTGCGCAAAGTGGAACAGAGTGTAAACGCCCCTCGCCTAACAACGCTTACCGCCGAGTACGAAACCTTGTTTAAAGAAAATGAACAGCAGATGCAGCTAATGCTGAGCGGTATCGAAAATGACGCACAAGAGGATATCAGCAGCGCTAAAGACATAATACTTGCTAATCAAAAACAACAACAGTCAGTAAGAGATTCGGTAAAGGCTTTGGTAACCAAAACCGATGCCACGGCCAAGGTAAAAGATACGGACTATGTGTTTATCACTTTCGTGATGGATCACTTGCCCGTGGGCGTAGTGGGGTTGATTTTCGCTAGTGTGTTTTGCGCGGCCATGTCGTCTACGTCATCAGAGTTGAATGCGCTGGCCTCTACCACCTGTGTCGATTTTTATAAACGGTCAGTTAATACCGATGGCACCGAACAGCATTATGTTACGGCATCTAAGTGGTTCACTCTGCTGTGGGGCTTGTTGGCCATTGTTTTTGCCTCAATTGCACCGCTATTCGAAAACTTGATTCAGTTAGTAAACATTGTTGGCTCCATCTTCTATGGCACTATCTTAGGTATATTTTTGGTTGCATTTTTAATGAAATGGATAAAAGGTAATGCTGTATTTTTAGCGGCCATCATTGCAGAGTCGTTAGTAGTGTACCTTTACCTGTTCCACGAGGAAATCAGCTTCCTGTGGTTCAATGTTATCGGTTGTATGGCGGTAATGTTTATTGCTGCACTTTTGCAGCCTTTTATGCCTGCCCAAACCGATAAATAATGGACAATATTATCATCCGCACCGAAAAGCCCCACGAGTATGAGGCTATTATAGCAGTGCATACCCTAGCTTTTGGCCAGCCTAACGAAGCTAATTTAGTAGAGTTGTTGAGGGACAGCCCTGCCTTTATCCCCGAACTGAGCATTGTAGCCGTGCAAGGCAACGCTGTGGTAGGCCATATCTTGTTTACTATTGCTACCATCAAAAAAAAGGATGGAAGCAGCTTTAAGGTCTTGGCTTTAGCACCTATGGCCGTAATACCATCATTTCAGCAAGAAGGCATTGGCAGTATGATGGTGGAGGAAGGATTGAAACGTGCCGCTTTGATGTCGTACCCGGGGGTTGTGGTTTTGGGCCATGCGGAGTATTTCCCAATGTTTGGGTTTTTGCCAGCTGTTAATTGGGGTATCCGCTGCCCTTATGATGATGTGGAAGATGAAAACTGGATGGCGCTTGAACTTAAACCCAACGGTCTGGCTAATGCTCGTGGAGTAGTGGTGTACCCTAAGGAGTTTGATGCCTTGTAGTGTTAACAATGCTCAACACCAAAAGCATTATCGACCATGCAAACCGTTAAAACGGTTAATATAGGCGTGTTTATATTTCCCATGGTTGAAACCATGGGCTATTTTAAGATAATGGGCTGTTTATGAATAGCCCACGTTTTTAAACGTGGGAAGTTGAAAGTACCGCCGAATAATAACAACCGTTTCAACGGTTTAGATACTAATGCCTTATATTTACGTTATGGTTAAGTTTCTATCATTGTTTGTGTGTTTGTGTTGGTCAGTTAACCTGTTTGCACAAACCAGCTTTACGCCCGATAGTTTTCGGGTTTCGGCCAGTTATCCATCTAACTCTATGGTTTTTTATCCTTGGATAGAACTGACCAACAATACGGGCCAATTGCTCGAAATGCGCTGCGTAAAAGTACTCGACCAAAAACCCGCTGCTTGGGAAACTTGGTTGGAAGATTTGGACAGTGCCTACACCTATGTGCCCGATACCACTACCTTTTACCTGCCAGCCGTCAATCAGCAGGCGCAGTACATGATTGTGAGTTTCCACCCGCACAATACCGTTGGCAGGTCAACAGTGGTGCTTAAGCTATATCCCGCCAACGACCCAACCGATAGCGTGCTACTTACCTTTGCAGGCAATGCCTATGCATCGCCAATAGATACAAACACGGCTATACTTGATCCGAACGCATGGTTGGCCAATGTTAGCCTATATCCGCAGCCAAGTGCGCATACTTTGCACATTAAGGCCAATAGCTTAGAGGGTGTTGAGCAATTGTTTGCGGTAGATATTTTGGGCAGACAAATACCACTGCTTTGGCAGTTGGTTGATGCATCGCTCATCGAGGTTTCGCTTCAGGATTTGGAGCAAGGAACTTACCTTTTGGTATTGCAAGACCGCACAGGTAGAAGCTTTACTAAGGCTTTTGTTAAGCAATAGTTAATTGCCCACTGCGCAGCCAGGAATGTTAGGTATGGTTATTATTTTAACAGCCATAAACGAACCCTCGTCCTCGGATTCGTAAGTGCCTGCAAGATATATTTTATTTTGCGCTCGTTTCATATCGCTAATGAGGAAGTTTGCTTGGCCAGTATGGTTGTATTCCCATTCCACTTGGTTATCGGGGTTAAGCAACACTAAGTTGGCAGAGGTACTATTGATACTATCAGCGGCATTGAATGCTAATAACGAGCAATCGCCATACCGCAACGCTTTGGTGCTACCATGCATTGGCCAATAAGCCAAGCAGGTTACTTCGCCAAACAATGAATCAGGTATCGACAGATTATACATACAGGGTCCTTGTTCGTTTTTTGAGGTGGTAATCAATTGGTACTTAAGTGGAACAGTTTCAAGTACATCGTTCACCATGTATTTGTAACATAAGCCTGGCACGGCAAGGTTTAATATAGAGTCAGAGTCTTTTATTATGTTTACCACTTCGGTAATGCCAATGGGTCCCCAAAAGGATATATACATGCTATCGTTTAATATTCGGGCGCAACTAATATCGCCTTCAATACAGTAATTTGGGTTTAGTGTGTAGCCGTTTACAGCATCGTTGTTACGCTTGCTTATGCACGTGCCAGATGGACCTTTAAGCGCCCTTGATATGATAACGGTAAACTGTTCTTGAGCATTCAATTGGCAATCAAAAAGCAACTGTGGGATGGTATCATCTTCTCTGTAATTGTACAATAGCTTTCCGTTGCTCGATTCGGCATTGTAATACTCAGCTACATAATTCGTGAGCGGCGAGCTTATCTTGCCATACATATAAAGTACACCTTGGTTGTTGTCTATCGCCAACCAACGGGTATAGTCGGGTTCGCGGGTAAATTTTTCCCACAATAGATTGCCATTAGTATCAACGGCGGCATAGTAGGAGTGCACCAACTGTATTTGGGCATTAGGGTCTTCATCTGCCAGATATGAGCCTGCAATAAACACCGTATCGCCATTTATGGCTATTGCCCCAAGTTGGCAGAAGTGGCCCGGTTTGAGGGTAATAAAACCTTCGATGGGTTGGCCGTCATCAAAAAAGCGGCACGATGTAGCCAAAAATGTGATAACAATTGTTAAAAATAGGCCGTTGCGCATAAGGCTGATACTTGAAAATGGGCGTTTTTCGTTAAAAGTACAATATTCCCTATTTACTTGTATTTCAGTTGGTTTTGATGTTCATTGATTGAGGTTTTTGGCTTATTGCAGTAGCTTTTTATATACTTAGACTTCCTAAAAATGACAAAGATTGCGTTGGCATTGAAAAATGGTGTACCGATATTTATACAAAATAAGGAAACAGGAGATGAGCTACGGACAAGAAGATATCATGGTGCACCTGATTCGCAACAGGTTTTATACGTATTGCAGGCAGGAGCAGTTTTCGTTAGCTGAAGAAATGCGCAACATTGCCGATGCACAAGACCTGCATGAGTTGGTGTACGAGTTCGATGAATATCTATCAGAAAACAGGCAAAGGTACCAACATAGTGCCTAAATGGTACTCATACAGGTATCAGAAAAGAGCACTAGACCTACTATCAATATGCCTTCAACACCGATTTACGGATAGAGTCTTTTTGCGCTGGCGAAAGTTCATGGTTATAGTTGTACAAGGCCACTTCCCACTCACCATAAATAGCATTGGGTAGCACAATATATTCAGCACCAAATTTACCTTTCAAGCTATCGGTAAGCTCATGCCTGCGCTCGTTGTTTTGTTTCTCAAAGTCTTTAGCAAAATCGTTCAAGTTATCGCCTAAGTACAATGCTACCTCGTAGCCTTGTGCATAAATGGCTTGCCGGCGTTCTTCTTTGCCGCTGGTGGTGGTTTTAAGGTAAAAGTGGCTGCTGTCCAATTGTGGTAGTCCAAGCGCCTGCAAGTTGGCTAAGGTAGCATCGTATTCATCAACGCCACGGTTACTCACATAAAATATGGTTACGCCTAATGAGTCGGCAAGGTCAAAGAACGCTTTGCTGCCCGGTACTATGGTGGCTTTGCGCTGTGCTGTCCATTCTTTCCAAGTTTCGGGGTTGTAGCCGCTGCCTTGGCTTACCAACCAAGCATTGTAATAGCTATTGTCTACCACGGTTTCATCAAGGTCGGTAATAATGGCAAGTTTGCTTTTTGGGTTGGCTTTTACCTTGGCCAATAATCTTTCGGTGGCTAGGTTGTACGCTTGGTAACAAAGTGCTCTGTACTCTGAGCCAAACTGATGATACAATATAGCTTGCACATTGTACTCGGCATCTTTGTAAGTGTTGGCAGGTGCCACTTCAGCTACAGGGGCTGGGGCCGGTTGGGCGCAACTGGCAATGGTAAATATTATTGCCAATAGGGCAAAGCGAACTGGGTTCATGTGGTTGATTTAGGATGGGGGCAAAGATAAGCAAGCTGCTTGAATACCGCCGATGCGAGCAAACAGAAATAACATTTTGGCAATATCGTAAAGGTAAAAGCATATTAGTTGGCCTGCTGCTATTGCGCTGTTGCCTTTATGCCAATAGGTGGGCACTACTTATTATTAGCCAAGTCCCTTAAAATTCCAATATCCTCATTTATCGATTGATAAAGCCCTTCCTTACCTGCTATATCAATATACAATACGAGGCGCTTGTCTTTTCTCACAGTGCCATCAGCATCAACAATCTCTATGCAATCGCAATCGGTGGAAAATAAAGCTTCAGTTGGGCCGTTCCATTCACAACCATCAAAGAATTCAGTTGTCATTCCTAATCCCATAATGTATTTCATAGGGATTATGGCCTTATACGCTTCGCTGCTCTCGCTCACCTTACTTTTTCCCTTTTGCCTATTAAGGGTCTCAAACTTAGAGTTAAGCTTTACATCCACTTGCAGCAAATGCTTTACTGTATCATAAGAGAAGATAAGCGATTGGTCGCGGGTGATAGTCATCTTTTCGTCAGGGCAATCCTTTACCAGTACTGTAGTTCCTTTATAGGCATACTTATTTAAATTGCTCACCAGCACATCGCTCACTTTATCTTTTGTAGGCGATACAGATAATAACTGAGTTGACAATAGTAGAAAACTTGCAAGTAGGAGCGACTTCATGGTGCGATAAGTTTTGGGCAGTAAAGCTAAGATATGCTTACCCTGCGAACTAAAAAAACGCCCTCTGAAAGAATGGTTATAAGCCGTGGCCTAACTGCATGTTTCGCATTCTACGCAGATGCTCCCAAAGCATTAAGCCTAGGCTAAAGGCCATGCTGATAATGGGTATGGCTATACCCACAGGCCCTATCACAGCCTGCACCAATATACCCGGCAACAATGCCAATGAGCCTATTAATACCACGGTTGCCTGGTTGCCCATGTAGTCCAGTTTTTGGGTAGGCATCCACATGATACCAGGCAACAATGCTAGTGCCCAGCTACTGCCCACCAGCACCCATACTTGCAAAGTACTAATGGCCACTGTCAAATATGCCAACAAGCTACCCGCAAAACCAAACCCGATAACCAGCGACACCATAAACGCAAATACGAAGTAAGCGGTGCGATAAGTAAGGTTCACATCAGGGGTGCAATCAATGCCTACTTTAGATTTGGCCGTGCCTGCAATCACTCTACGGTTGTAAGAAATGAAATGGTAAAACTGCTTGAAAAAGGCATTAACAGGCTTAATACCCAACATCCACTTCACCAACGGAAAGCGGCTACCGATGATATGCGACATAGCATCTAAGCCATAAAGCGTTTCGCCGCCGTTGGTATCCACGAGCGGTATTTCGTGGCGGGCGCGGTTAAGGTCGAGTTGTGGGAGAAGGTTGCTGTGAGCCACTTCCGTAAAGCCCATTCGGCCATCGGGCGGCAGCATTTGGTTATTCACAAAAATGCCCGTGTACCAAGCGCACATCGGGCAACTATCATCATAAATAATGACTTTGTTATCGGTAGCTCTGGTGTCCATAGCTGATGTGTTTTGCTATATTAAAGCTAAGGATTTGTTTTGTAAGTTTCAAATTTTATTGAAAGATTTATTTGGGAGGTTGCTATTTTATTTACTTCTTAACGATTTATTCCATTTGGGCAGACTACCATTAACTGCGTTGTAATAATCCAACAATTCCAATTCTACATCGCATGGACAATCCTTGTGGTTTTCATCATAAGTAACCCACCAATAAATATCCAACGCTTCAATACCCTCTGCCATCATTTGGATAGGCCAAGCATATTTACGTGCTATTTTCCCAAAATGATGCCCATTTACTAGTCTGTCTTTCATACCGCCTAAACCGGCTTTGCGATTCTGAATTGTTCCATCTGCTAACCTTTTGCCGGAGCGACCTATATAAATTAGTTCTATCTTGCCGTTCTTCAAAGCATAAACTAAATAAACACCGCTTTTATCGGTTGGGGCATTACAAACTTTGGACAAACCATCGTCGGGTTGAAAAAAGAAGTGATCTTTGTTCTTATACTTATTTAACTGTGGAGGTAGCATTCAAGTAAGATTTACTGAAGATATACAAATATCCACTATCATTTGGAAAAAGTTATAACTATTGCGACGCCAAAGCATTCATAAACAACTTTAACGCAATAATTTAAATACAATTATATTTTTATATATTTTATTATAACATTATTTAAATCCACATCCCTTACTTTTGCTCACATCGTTGACGACATAACTCACAGGGAAACAATCAAGCTGTTTGTATTCTCTATTAGTAATCGCATGCTTTCTCAACTGTCCCATCGACTCACTCCCAACCCCCTCAGTCTGCAGAAATTACACTTCCGCAGCACTAGAGGTAACAGGCTGAGCCTCGCTCATACAACCTTCATCAATATTCACTTCTTGAACGACAAAACTCAATAAATTTGTACTCAGTGGCTTGTGGTCCATTAACTGCAGCATATATCAAAACTGTACTGACGCAGCTCCAATCTTCCTTTTATTTGGTAAACATAAAGCTGTTCATCAGGGTGGTAGCCAGGGGCTCGTAATTGGCAAACTCGGCTTCGGCGGCCGTGTAGGTTATTAGGTAGGCGGCCTTATTCTTCACAAACCACATTTGCTTAAGCTTTAATTGGGTGCCGTAGTAGTTCATTTTCAATACGGCCTTTTTGGTTGGTTGCCCAGCTAGTTTCATGTCTTCAATAGATATAAAATCCACGGTGCCTTTCATCTGTTTATACTGATCCACGCTCAGTTCGGTAAACTGCTCCAAGGTTAGGGGCTGGCTGGTGAGGTCTTGTATTACCACGTTTACGTTTTCCTGAAACTTATCGGCAGCATCGGTAAGAGGGCTTTTGAAAATCAAGATACCCTGTTCGGTACCAGCCGTCCAAGTGTCGGGGTATTGCATTTTTATGTGGTTTTGGGTATCGTTAAACTCCAACCAACCGGTTTGGATGGTAAAAATGGAGACAAAAGCGACTAGTAGAGCGTGCATATCAGGTTGTTTTGTGCCGTAAAGCTAGTTATTAAAGGCTGAGAATTCTAAAACGGAGTTATGGATACCTTAATTAATAAGTATGTTAAGCCAATGTGCATAATTGTGGCAAACGTGAATTTCAGGCTGCGATTTTCACTTTTCAACTTTTAATTAACGCTTCCCATTTCCAATTCACCCTGCTTTCCTGTAAATTTGGGCGAACTTTAAAATGACGTGTCGAGAGCCACGCACTTAAATAGAAACCATGAGCGTATTAGTGAACAAAGACAGCCGTGTAATTGTGCAGGGCTTTACCGGTAAGGAAGGTTCTTTCCATGCGGAACAAATGATTGAATATGGCACCAATGTAGTAGGTGGCATTACCCCGGGCAAAGGTGGTACCGAGCACTTGGGCCGCCCGGTGTTCAATACCGTAGCCGATGCCGTGGCGCAAGCCAAGGCCAATGTGTCTATCATTTTTGTACCACCGGCTTTTGCCGCTGATGCTATTATGGAAGCTGCCGAAGCAGGTATTAAGGTGGTTATTTGCATTACCGAAGGTATCCCAACACAGGATATGGTAAAGGTAAAAGCCTACCTAAGCGACAAAGACGTTACCCTTATCGGCCCTAACTGCCCAGGTGTAATGACCCCAGGCGAGGCTAAAGTAGGTATCATGCCGGGCTTCATCCACAACCCTGGTACTATTGGTATCGTTTCTCGCTCAGGCACCTTGACCTACGAAGCGGTTGACCAAGTAACCAAAGCTGGCCTAGGCCAAAGCACTTGCATCGGTATTGGTGGCGACCCTATTATTGGCACTACTACTTTGCAAGCCGTGAAGTTGTTAATGGAAGACCCTGCTACCGAAGGCATTATCATGATCGGTGAAATTGGCGGAAGCATGGAAGCCGACGCTGCCCGTTGGATTAAAGCCCATGGTACTAAACCAGTTGTAGGCTTTATTGCTGGCCAAACGGCCCCTCCAGGACGCCGCATGGGTCACGCTGGTGCTATCATTGGTGGTGCTGACGATACAGCGGCTGCCAAAATGAAAATCATGCGCGAGTGTGGTTTGTTTGTGGTAGAGAGCCCAGCCGTAATTGGCGAAACCATGGCCAAAGCCTTGAAAGAAGCGAAAGCCGCAGTATAATGTACGAAGTACGATGTACGAAGTACGATTTTTAAATAAATAGTATCTAGTGCAAAGTATTAAGTACGATTTTGCGAGTTTGATTGGTTTTGCAATCGTACTTCGTACCTCTAAAATCGTAAATAATTGAAGTTACTAGCCGGCAAAACCGCTTTGATAACTGGTGCCTCTAGGGGTATTGGTGAGGGTATTGCCCGTAAGTTTGCCGAGCAGGGAGCCAATGTAGCGTTTACCTATGCCCGCTCTGCCGAGAAGGCACTGGCATTGGCCGCGGAGTTAAGTGCCTTGGGCGTAACCGTAAAGGCATACCAAAGCGATGCGGCCGATTATGCCGCAGCCGAGCAACTTACCGAGCAGGTAGTGCAAGATTTTGGAAGGATTGACGTTCTTGTAAATAACGCGGGTGTAACCAAGGATAATCTGTTGCTTCGCATGAGCGAAAACGAATGGGATACCGTGGTAGATACCAATTTGAAATCGGTGTTTAACCTTACCAAGCAAGTAAGCCGCATCATGCTCAAGCAACGCAGTGGTAGCATTATCAACCTGAGTTCGATAGTGGGCATGAAGGGTCAAGCTGGGCAAAGCAATTATGCGGCCAGTAAGGCAGGTATAATTGGTTTCAGTAAGTCGGTGGCCGATGAGCTGGGCACACGTAGCATACGTTGCAACGTGATTGCGCCTGGCTTTATTCAAACCGATATGACCGATGCGCTAGGGGAGACATTGAAAGCGGAGTATTTGAAAAGCATACCCATGAAGCGCCTTGGCACTGCCGAGGAGGTAGCCAATGTGGCTCTTTTTTTGGCTAGTGATTTGAGCAGCTACGTAAGCGGCCAAGTGTTGAGTGTTTGTGGGGGGATGAATAGGTAGGTAGCGGATTGCAAATCCGCCTTACTAGTCCTCGTTTCCAACGAGGACTTTATAACTGCGAGCTTCCAGCTCGGCACAGCGTGTGGAGCTTTTACATGTTGTGTGCGAGCCACAGGCTCGGAGTTATAGCATCCTCGCTGTAAGCGAGGACGAGGGGAAGCATTGAGTAAGAAATTTAAGCGGAAGCAAGCGTGTCATCCTGAGCCTGTCGAAGGGTGCGCGTTTGGGCTGTTCAGATGAGCATGAAGCTTGAATTTCAAGCGCACCACTCAACGGCACAACCCCCTCCCGACCGCCCCCTAAAAAGGGGAGGAGCTAAACAAGCTAAAACAAACTATGACCCTATTAGCTGCCAGCCTTTCTTTCGAGCTTTCCACATGGTGGATATTGGGTTGTATTGCTCTAGGTGCAGGTGTGGCTGGCATCTTGTATTTCCGCAATAGTTTCATCAAAAGCCCATCTAGCCGCCAGCAATTGGTTTTCAGGGCATTGGCTGTGGTGCGGTTTACCGTCATTACCTTGTTGGCTTTGTTGTTGTTGGCGCCGCTGTTTCGTAGCGAGTTTACCGAAACCCGCAAGCCAGTGGTGGTGGTGCTGCAAGACAATAGCCAGAGTGTAACATACGGCTTTGCTGAAGGCGACTCGGCCAAATATGTTGATGACCTAGCCAAACTGCAAGCCAAGCTTGGCGATAAGTTTGATGTAAAATCTTATGGCTTTAGCCAAGAACTGCTAGAGAACCTCAACCCCGACTTCAAAGGCGAAATAACCGACCTTAGCCGCGCCTTGGGCGATGTATATAACCTTTATGGTAACCAAACCGTTGGTGGTATTATCCTCGCTACCGATGGTATTTACAACCAAGGCTCGAACCCATTTTACATTGCCCAAAACTACCCATCCATACCGGTGTATAGTGTGGCCTTAGGTGACACTACCCCGCAGCGCGATTTAAAGATTGACCGCGTGTTGTACAACGATTTGGTATATCTCAATGACCGATTCAAGATTTCCGTTGAAATGGTATCGCAAAATCTAACTCCTGCCAACACCAAGGTAGAGGTGCTGAACATGAGCAACCGTGGCAACCCAACCAAGCTGGAAGATAGAGCCGTAACTTTTGCCAATACGGGCGAGGTGGTTACTGCCGATTTTGTGCTGGATGCCAAAACTGCAGGTTTGCAGCATTACCGCGTGCGCTTGGTGCCTGTGGCAGGCGAGTTTACCGAGGCCAACAACTATAGGGATATTTTTGTGGATGTGCTGGATAGCCGCCAGCGCATCTTGATACTAGCCAACTCGCCCCACCCCGATATAGCAGCCTTAAGAGAAGCTGCTGAAAGTAATAAGAACTATGAGGTAGAGGTTAAGTTTGTGCAAAACACGACTAGCATTGCCGTAAAAGATTACAACCTCATCATACTGCACCAATTACCTTCGGCCAAGTTTGGCTCGCAAAGCGTGATTGATGAAGCCAAGAAAAACGGCATTGCCTTATGGTATATATTGGGCTCGCAAAGCTCATTGGAGCTGTTTAATGGCATGCAGGGTGCGGTGCAGATATCGGGCAAGGGCCGAAGCCTTAACGAAGCCATGGGCTCGCTAAGCCCCGATTTTTCGTTGTTTACTACCTCTGAGCAATTCAAGCAGCAGTTGCCAAAGTTGCCGCCGTTGTTTGTGCCGTTTGGTCAGTTTAAAACTTCGCCATCAAGCCGGGTATTGATGCGCCAGCGCATAGGTTCGGTTAGTACCGAGTACCCCTTATTGGTGTTTGAGGAAAACACGGGCAACAAAACCGCCGTATTGCTAGGGGAGGGGATATGGCGCTGGAAATTGTACGATTATCGTTTGAACAGCTCGCACGAAGCCTTTAACGAGTTAGTAGGCAAAACCATACAATACCTAGCCGTAAAGCAAGACAAACGCCAGTTTAGGGTAAAACCATTGAAGAACATCTTCCTCGAAACAGAATCGGTGGACTTTACTGGCGAACTGTATAATGCTAGCTACGAGTTGGTAAACGAGCCTGAAGTATCGGTTACCATTACCGACGAGAGCGGCAAGGAGTTCCCGTTCCAAATGAACAAGACCTCAAAGGCATACGATTTGCGTGCAGGCACCTTCCCAGAGGGCAACTATACATACGCTGCCATAACCAACTACAATGGCAAGCAACTCACCCAAGACGGTAAGTTTACCATCAGCCCATTAGAATTGGAATCATCCAATACCGTTGCTGACCACAAACTGTTGTTTCAAATCAGCGACAACTCTGGCGGCCAGCTTTATGCCCCAACCCAGTTGGATAAACTTGCCGAAGACATACTGGCTGGCAACCAAGCCAAGCCCGTGCTTTACAGCACCTTCAAAACGCTTCCCTTCATCAACTTGAAGTGGATATTCGCCATCCTTATCTCCCTATTTGCCTTGGAGTGGTTTGTAAGGAAGTATATGGGTGGGTATTGAAAATAGTTTACGCTATTTCATTAATAAACTATCTCTTCCTATCTTAGGTTAGTTATACAAAAGCAAGAAAGATGCTCACTAAGGAGAAATTAATACAAACCATAGAGACACTTCCAGATAACTTTACTACGGAAGATGTTATTGACAGGATAATCCTACTAAGCAAAATTGATATCGGTTCAGCCCAGATTGACAATGGCCAGACATATACTACAGAAGAAGCTAGGGAACACCTTCAGAAATGGTTAAAGTAATTTGGTCGCCCCAAGCACTGGATGATATTGATTCCATCGCTCAATATATTGAGCATAGTTCTCCCAAATTTGCTAAACAGCAGGTTCAAAAGTTTTTTACTAAAGCCAAACAGCTGGAAGAATTTCCTATGCCGGGCAGAATGGTTCCAGAAGTTGATAATCCTATCTTTAGGGAACTGGTTTTGGATAATGTTTATAGAATTATCTATCGAATCATTAACAATGAAACTTTAGGTATCATTACTGTGCATCATTCTAGCCGACCGCTAAACCTCAAGAACATGAGTTTGGATTCAGATCCGTTGCATTTCTTGATACACGAAATCTTCCCTATTACCCAAAGGCCTTATTTCGTAATAGCTGGCGAACTAGGATTCGGAACTATAAAATCTGGAATGTGGGTGAAACATAAGGACCACCAAGTAAAGATAAAAAGTATAGAAATGCTTGACTCAAGCAAATTAAGGCAAGGTATGATGGCCTTTATTCTTGAATTTCAAAATGACATTGAAAAGGATTTATTCAACACCCTATTTTTGAAAGGTGATATAATTGAAATTTTTTCGTCAATAGAATGATAATCAGAGTCGAGTAAACTCCTTAACACTCTTTAACACACATTTTACATAAAAATATAAAACCCCATGCAACATAATGATGGGTGGCTATATCATTGTGGTAAGTCTTATCTTTAGCCCTTAAATTACCTCCCTTTAAACCTTACCCCCATTATGAAGCGTATAGCGCTGCTTTTGCTATTATTGGTCCATGTAGCAGCATGGGCCCAAATTGATGTTTCGCGTATTGATATTGTTCGCGACAAATGGGGTGTACCCCACATTTTTGCCCCCACCGATGAGGAAGTAGCCTATGGTCTGGCTTGGGCTACCGGCGAAGATGATTTTAAAACCGCACAAGAACTGCTACTTAGCGTGCGCGGCAAATTGGGCGAAGTGAATGGCAAGGACGGCGCGGTGCTCGATTTTATGTATTACGTATTGGATGTAGACCACGTGGTGGAAGAACAATACGAGACGGCATTCTCGCCCAAGTTCAAAAAGGTGTTAGGGTATTATGCCGATGGACTGAACGCCTATGCCGCGGCTTTCCCTAAAGAGGTATTGCACAAAGATTTGTTTCCGGTTACCGGCAAAGATTTGGTGAAAAGCTACTCGCTTACTTCGGCGCTTTTGGCTAATATATACATTGATATCCAAAAGATTTTCGGGGGGTTCATCGCCGATTACGAAGGCAGTTTGCCCGATGGCTCCAATGCTTTTGCGTTCAGCAGCAAAAAAACCACCGATGGCAAAGCTTATTTGATAGTAAATAGCCACCAACCATTGGAAGGTTTGTTCTCTTGGTACGAAGTGCACGTGTGCAGCAAAGAGGGTTGGAATTTTCTGGGTGGTACGTTCCCAGGTGGGGCTGCACCTTTTTTGGGTACTAACGAAAACTTGGGTTGGGCCAACACCCTCAATCACCCCGATTTTTGCGATGTGTACAAATTGCAAATGCACCCCAAAGATAAGCTCAAATATAAGTTTGATGATGGCTGGGAAACCTTGGAGCCTTATGTAGCCAAAGTGAAGGTAAAGGTGGGTTTTGTAAAAATACCGATTAAAAAGACCTTTTACCGCAGCAAATATGGACCAACCATAAAGAACAAGGATGGATATTATTCGCTTCGTTTCCCTGCCGGATTGGATATTCGCGCCCCGGAGCAAACCTACAAAATGAATAAAGCCCGCAACTACGGCGAGTTTATGGATGCTTACCGGATGCAGGCGCACCCTTGCACCAACCTTATATATGCCGATAGGGAGGATAATATCTACTACATCAGCAACGGGCTTTTCCCGAAACGCAACCCTAAGTACGATTGGTTTAACGTATTGCCGGGCAATACTTCCGAAACGCTCTGGAAACCGGAATACTATCCTTTGGATTCGTTGCCGCAATACTTAAACCCTAAGTCGGGGTACCTCTTCAATTGTAACAACACACCCTTTGATGCAACGGGCCCAGGCGAAAACCTAAATCCATACGACTTTAACCCGACATTCAATTTCGACCTAGAGGATAATAACCGCAGCATACGTGCCCAAGAGCTTATTGCCCAATACGATAGGGTAAGCTATGAAGATGTGAAGCGCATTAAGTTCGACAATATTTTCAACCAAGAAATTTTTACTTCTGGTTGCGAAAACTTGATAATGCTTACCGAGCTTGACCCTACTAAATACCCTGATATTGCCGATGCCATTGCGGTAGCCAAAGACTGGAACCGGGTAGCCGATGTGGATAATAAAGAAGCCGCGCTGCTGTTTTTTGCTTTCTACGAAATAGCGGAGGGTATGACAGAACGGGCAGTACAATATGAATGCAATGCATTTTACGAAGAAGAGTATGTAGCTGCCATGCGTGCTGCCAAAAAGCATATGATGAAGCATTTTGGTAGCTTGCGCGTGCCGCTGGGCGATGTGCAAAAGCTAGTGCGTGGCGACAAGGAACTACCTGTAGGTGGTGGCCCCGATGTGTTGGGTGCTGTAATGACAGGGCCGTACAAAGACGGTATGCGCAAAACATTGGTTGGCGACTCCTACATTATGATGTGCCGGTATAACAAAGCGGGTGTTGAGATAGAGACCATCCATAGTTATGGCGCTTCGGCAAAGCCTGATAGCCCGCATTACACCGACCAGATGGAGTTGTTTGTGAGCAAAGGGTTTAAACCCATGACCCTCGATAAGCAAACCATTTATACCAATGCCGAGAGTATAACTCACCCTGGCCCTAAAAAGTAATTTATTCATTCATTGCAATTTATAAGCGCCTGCGGTATTTACTGTGGGCGCTTTTTTATGACCTTGAAAGTGGTCTGACCAATACCCGTCATTTGGGTTGTATTGCTCAGTTTTAGGTTTAGGGTTGTAGCAATGCGTTGGTCGGACCACTATTGTATTGAACATCGAATGCCCAATAGCGTTGGTTTATCTATGTTTTGTTTATTGGTCAGACGAGCGCTTTTACAGAGGCTTTTGCGCAAATTGTATTTAGCTCAATTTGCATGATACTCGTCCGACCAATTCGATGCAAATGCACCTCCCTAAAACAAAAAGAGGCGCCTACCTAGTAAGCGCCCCCTTTGGTTCATCAGCCACCGATTTTGCCCGTCCTAATGACTGATGTTCCTGACAATCCGACAAATTCTAGCCTGTCCGGCCATATCTTCAACTCGCGCGGTGTAAATACCGGCAGCAAGGTTGTTTATGTTTATTTGGTCTTGGTTGGTGCCATTTAGTTCTTCATGCATCACTAAAGCGCCAAGCGTGTTATAAATTGCTATCGATTTCAGTTGCCCTCCCGGTGCCGAAATATGCAGGCTGTTTGTTGCAGGAGTTGGGTAAACTTTGGCATCCAGCAAGTTTCCTATCTCATTTACACCCGTAAATTGTTTGGCGGTAATGATTAGGTCTTCGGTGGCAACGGTCAACTCTACACCCGATGCATTAATCATTCTAGTGTTTCCGAAAGCAAAAGTCATTGGGGCAGTTATAAAATCTTTGCCCGTAATGTCGTCTTGCATTACAATGTTTACTTGGCAAATTTCGCCATTGCCATTTACAGCGCCTTGCGTTGTGCGCGTAATGCCAATGTCAATTTGGCCGGCAATAGGTATGTTATACTCCAGCGTAATGGCCTCATTGCCTGTGCTGTTCAGCCAATTGTTGGGGTAGGCAACAGTTATGCTATCGGGCACTACCAGCGTTGGGTCATAAAAAACGCTAAAGGCAATACCGTAAACATCCTCGGCGGGCTGTGCCACGGTTCCTAAATTAATCGGAATCGTGATATTGGACCCCGCCACTACCGTATCATCAAAAGCGATGAACTGCAGGACGGGGTCCGTTACAGAACCACGTAGACCTTCTTGTTTCGCATGCACTTGGCCATAATTTTGCACTATAGCCAACGTGTCATTTATATCTACCACACCGTTGCCATCGCAATCGGCGTGTTTAAAGTTTACACCATTTATAAAATCCCAGGCCCAATCATTGCCAGCTTGCGCGGTCCAATTGGTGGTTGCGAACGGCCGATTTGGTCCAGTATATCCAAAAGCAAGGCCAACGGGCAACAAATCGTACATGTTGGCATTAAAATCGCTATTGGCATCACCGGGCCAAACCGGCGCCCCGCAATTTGTAACGTACAGCTTAAACACCCGTGTTTGGCTAAAATAAACCGGACACCCGTTATCCGTAACTTTTAGCCTCAGCAGGTATGGCAGCGCCGATACGTTACTTGTATCTACAATCCAAAAGAAATCTAAAGATGGGTGCGCACCGCCGTTAATGGTGATGCTAGCACCTGGTATTGTTTGCAAGGTATCTAAAGCCAGCAACTGCGCGGTGTCTTGGTCGTCGGTATATATCCTAAACGAAAAGGTATCTCCAACACAAACGTATTGGGTTATCACATTAGTACTATCAAATCCGCTCAAGGTTGGCGGGGTATTGTAGGGTACCAGGTTGCGCACAAATAAATGCACATCTCTTAAGGTAGTGCCTACCAGCACCCCACCGCGATATTCCCTAACCCTTACGGCCAGCAAAGCATCTTGCACGGTGGTGGGTGTAATACTCAATATACCTGTTATGGCATCAATGGTAGCAGGTGGTAAAGAGTTCATAGGGTTGCCGACTGTAAACGGAGGGTTGTATGGGTTGGTGGTGCTGGCCGTTCTAAAAGGCTCTACCACTTCATATACCAGCGAGTCGCCGTCAACATCGGTGGCGCTAAAATCTAAATAATAAGTTTGCCCAGCAGTAAGGTAAAAACTTGGCGGTGCATTAAACGAGGCAGAGTTGTTAAAGTTAACGGTGCCCGTATTTAACTGCGATTGCAGCGCAAAGCTGGATGAGGTAATGGACAAGTTGCTAATGGCCCCGCTGCGGCAACATTCGCTTACCGATAGTATGTAATCGGTGCAGTGCTGGGGCAACGCAATGGTATCTCGATATACTTCTTCAAAAATACCACTAAAAGTAGAGCCGCCTTGGCAATCGGATAGGTTTTGGTTTGCAGGGCAAAGTGGAGTAACCTCTCCACTCGATACCAAACTCATGGTATAAATGGTACCACTGATACCGCACGAGCTCGATTGTACCAATAAATCGCTAATACCAGTACCCGAAAAACTTTGGCAATCCCTATAAAACCGCAGGGTTACCTCATAGTCGTTCCCCCCAAGATAGCGGTAACTAAGGTCGCCGCCCATAGGTACTAAGTGCGATGCTTTGGCCGTAAAGCCAGCAAAGCTTAGTAGGATGAATAATATGAGGTTCAATTTTTTCATGTTGAAGTTGCTCTTTGGGCTTCTTACAATACAAATGTAATGGGTACTATGCTAGATAAAAAAGACATTTTTTGGCAATCGTGGAATCGGTATTATGTTAATGTTTGTGAGTTAATTGTTTTAAATGCTCGTAAATACTTAGTTTTGGTTTAAATGGTTTTGGTTGATTTTATCAAAATCGTGGAATTGAGGTGATATGAGGAATAGTAAATTGCTTGATATTATTCAATTGCTGACACCTAAAGAACGATTTAGGTTGCAGGAGTTAGTATATTCTCCATACTATAACAAGCACCAAAACAGCCAAAAACTCCTAAGCTACTTGCTGGAAATTATTGATACCGATGCCGACAGCGTTTTGTATAGCAAAGAGGCGGCATTTGCACATTTGTTCCCTAATGAGTCTTATGATGTACAACGGATTAAAGATGTAATGAGTTTGCTTACCAAGCTGGTAGAGCAATACCTGCAATTGGTAAATTATGAAAAAGAGCCCATTGCGGGGCAATTATATCTGCTGCGTGAGCTTAGGAGCCGCAATGCCGGAAAGTACTTTGAGCAAGCCGAACGCCTAATGCGCCAGAGCCTAGAAAAAACCAAAGACGATAGCGAACGACACCGCTGGGGCTTTGAACTGGAGAGCGAGGCAGATACCTATTTTATGTCTCAATCGGCAAGGGCGCAGCATGAAAGCATCCAGCATCGCTCCAATCATTTGGATAGGTATTATTTGCTAAACAAGCTCAGGGTAAGCTGCGAAATGATAAACCGCAGCAACATTGTTAAGGTGAAATACGAGATGCCTTTTTTGGATGAAGCTTGTCAGCACTTGGATGCGCATCCCGAACTGTATGCCGATGAAAAACTGTTGTTGGCCTACTACCGCATACTTAAAGCCTTAATCGAACCCGACAACGAAGCTCATTACATTGCCTTAATAGATTACCTAAACGATAACGTAATGGCTTTTGATGCCAACGAGGCCCGTGGCATGTATGATTATGCCAAGAACTACTGCATCAAGAAAATAAACAGCGGCAAAAGCGAGTACTTGCAGCGTTTGTTTGAGGTATACAAAGCCTTGCTGCACAACAAGGTCATCTATCAAAATGGCATACTCACCGAGTGGGATTACAAGAACATTGTAACCGTTGCCACGCGCCAAAAGGAGTACGATTGGTGCCACGAGTTTATAGAATACAACCGCCCCTTGCTTGACCCTGCCCAACGCGACAATGCTTATACCTACAACCTGGCCATGTTGCATTACAGCCGCAACCAACTAAAGGAGGCCATGACCTTGCTTCGCGATGTAGAGTTTACCGACCTTTATTACGGTTTAGGTGCAAAAACCACGCTACTGAAAACCTACTACGAACTGGACGAACTGGATGCGTTTTTTAATATGATCGATACGTTCCGAACTTTCCTAAAGCGCAACAAGCTTATCAGCGAGTATCAGTTTAAGGTAAATAGCAATCTCTTAAAGTTTGCCAAAAAACTAGCCACGCTCAAAAACAAGAAGGGCGTAATTTCCAACAATGCCTTTGAAAAAGAGCTGCAAGCCCTCCGAAAAGCTATTACCTCAACCAAGGAAATAACGAATGTAGATTGGCTGAAACAGAAGATGGGGGAGCTGAGTTAATTTGGAAATTTGGAAATGTGTTAATTTGGAAATGGGAATTCAATTATTTTAAGTTAAATAGACTTTATGAGAGGAGATAAAGAAAACCCAATAGTGAGTATCACTTTTACTTTTGCTCTTGAAATAATTCGGTTTTGCGAGGAGCTGGAAAATAACAGGAAGTTTGTTATCTCAAAGCAATTATTAAAGTCTGGAACCTCAATAGGTGCGCAGGTTCGTGAAGCGCAGAATGCCGAAAGTAGAGCTGATTTTGTTCATAAAATGAAAATTGCAGCAAAGGAATGTGACGAAACAATATATTGGCTCAGCTTGTGTAAAGAAGCCTATCCATTAGCTAACTGTGACATCCTAATTGCCAAGGCTAAGGAAATTACTTTGATACTCTCCAAAATCATTTCAACTTCGAAAAAATCATTGTAGCATTTTTCCATTTTCAAATTGGTACATTTCCAAATTTCCAAATTATCATTTGGTATTTTTGCCAAAGCAACAACCAACACCCATCATGACCTTATACACCCGCGAGCAAGCATTGCAATTAAAACAACAGACTTTTGCTTACCTAAAAGTGGAGGAGCACGATCATGTGCTTACCATGACCTTGAACCGCCCCGAAAAGAAAAATGCCATGAACCCGGTGTTCATGAACGAGATAGTATATACCTTGAACTATGCCCATTACAATAATGATGTGTGGGCGGTGGTGTTGCGCGCCGAGGGTAATGTATTTTGTGCCGGTGCCGATTTAAAATCGTTTGCTGGCCAAGGTGCTGATGCGCCCGTAAGCACCATACCCGAGCCATCGCATGGTGCCGTATTGGGCGATGCGTTCAATGGTTTGCACAAGCCTTGCATTGCCCGTGTGCATGGCAACGTTTATGCTGGTGGGTTTTTGTTGGTATGTGGCTGCACCCACGTAATTGTAGCCGAAGGCGTGCAATTCAGTTTGCCAGAAGTGAAGCGCGGTATTTGGCCCATGCAGGTAATGGCTAGTTTGAAACCGATAATGCCCGCCCGCAAGTTGTTAGACTTATGTATGCGTGCCCGCGCCATTGAAGCTGCCGAAGCATTAGAGCTTGGCCTAGCCACCCAAGTGGTAGCTGCCGATAAGCTGGACGAAGCGGTAGTTGGCCTGGTAGCCGAGTTGAAAACCCTAAGCCCAACGGCCATCCGTTTAGGTTTGAAAGCTTGGAATGAATTGAAATCGGTGCCAGAGGCAGAACACCATCCCTATCTAATTAGCCAATTGCAAGAGATTCTGGGCACCCAAGATGCCGCCGAAGGTTTGACCGCCTTCATAGAAAAACGCCCTCCGGTGTGGACGGGGAAGTAGATTGGTCCACAGTCCATAGTCGATAGTCCATAGAAAAATGATAACCAATAACTAATAACCAATAACCAATAACTAGTTAACAAATGCATATACTCGACGGTAAAGCCCTATCAATTATCATTAAAGAACGCGTAAAAGCGGAAGTGGAAACCATAAAAGCTGCTGGTGGCAAAGTGCCTCATTTGGCTGCTGTGCTGGTGGGCAATGATGGTGGTAGCGAAACATACGTGGGCCATAAGGTAAAGGCTTGCGAATATGTAGGCTTTAACTCAACCTTGGTGCGCCGAGACGATAACTGCACCGAAGCGGAGTTATTGGATATTGTAAAAGAGCTAAACCAAAACCCGGATATTGACGGCTTCATTGTGCAGCTTCCGTTGCCAAAGCACATCAATGGCGAGAAGGTGCTGCAAGCTGTTGACCCGAAGAAGGATGTAGACGGTTTCCACCCGATAAACGTGGGCCGCATGATGCAGGGGCTAGATGCTTATTTGCCAGCTACCCCTTATGGCATTTTGCAGTTGTTGGAGCATTATCATATCGAAACCAGCGGTAAGCACTGCGTGGTGATTGGCCGCAGCAATATTGTGGGTTCGCCTATTAGTGTGCTTTTAGCGCGCAATGCCTACCCAGGCAATTGCACTGTAACGCTTTGCCATAGCCGCACTAGCAACCTTCGCGATTTCACCTTACAAGCCGATATTATTGTAGCCGCCCTAGGTAAGCCCGGATTTGTAACCGCTGATATGGTAAAGGACGGTGCCGTAGTTATTGACGTGGGAACCACCCGCGTTGATGACGCCACCAAAAAAGCAGGTTGGCGCTTAAGCGGCGATGTCGATTTTGATAACGTTGCCCCAAAGTGCAGCTACATAACCCCCGTTCCTGGCGGTGTGGGCCCGCTTACGGTTACCTCGCTGTTGATGAATACGCTCAGAGCTGCTAAGGGTGAGGTTTATTGAGGTACTAGAGATTTGCGAGCAGGTAGTAAAATAGCCTGATGCCCGGATACCAGAGTGCGATGGGGAGAATGGTCCAAAGCACCTTGGCTAGCAATTTTAAGTCGCTCATCCAAATAAAGACAACGCCTACTAGGTACAACATCCAAATGTAAATAAACATATACGGGTACAGCGAAACCAGATATGAGATAATGATAATGGTGATGCCAATTTTACCTTTCATGGTTGCAATATAGGCAAGGAGTTGGTGTTACTGTACTACCTATGGTTAGGTATATTGCAATTTGCTAATTGTATTTCTCCTTAATGCTATTCATAACCTCATTATGAGAATGAACCCTGCCGGCCTCAACATCGGCCAGACCTCGCTCAATACTAGCTTTTTCTTCATCATTTAATTGATCCCAAAAGTCTTGTTCCCGTTTTTGCTCGCGCTCCAATATTTGTTTGCAGATGGCGAGTGCCGATTCATCATCCACGGTATCAATTAAACCATGTAAACCCTTACGTAATTTATCTAGCGAAGCCATAGCAGCGTGTTTAACATAAAACTAGCAATTTTGGGATGTAGTTCAAAAACAATTTATTCGAACCCAGAGATAACCTGCTCCCCACTCAATAAATCCTCATAAATCATCTCTGCCCCTTTTAGAGTATGCACCACGCAAGTAATGCTCACGGTTTGGACTAGGCCTTCGCGGTTCATCACTATGTCGTTGTACTTGTTGCCTTCGCCGCCAGTGTGATGGAACTCCATAATGGTTTTGGGCTCGTAGGTTGGGTGTGTTTTTAGCCATTCATCAAACCATTGCTTGCGCTTGGCTACATACTCCGGTGTATATAAGGTTGCCGATGCCCAGATGTGCGGTTTTGCGGGGTCGGGGAAGGTGTAGTAGGTTTGTGTGCCGTCCCAGCGTAATTCGTTCACCTCGTTTTTATGCAGAAACAATAGCGTAAAGGGCTCTATGTCCGTAAAATCATATTCCGCCGCAAACTCACTAAAGCTATCATAAGCAAAGGCATCTACCAGCACCAGCCCGCGACTGCGGCGGTAGGGCGGTTTACGGGTGTGGCGCTCAAAGGCACCATTGAGCAAGCATGCCGTTGCGCCATTGCTCGATATCGCTATCCAACTACCACCGGCCATGCCATCAGTAGGGTAGAGGAGGGTATACCCGTTGGGCCCCTCATGCCTAATGGGTGTTGAAGTGGGTCTTCCTGGCCATTCATCGCGGTTGCTGGTAAGTATATATTGGCCATCAAGGGCAGGCAGGTAGGTTACGGTGCACATGGTAGCAAATTGAAAATTTAAAATTTAAAATTCAAAATTGAAGTAGGATAAAAAGTGAATTGTTATTAAAAAAGTACAAATGGGCTGCAACTAGTTTTGGCTTTTCCAACATCCTTTCGAAGGCATTTATTAGCTTAGAAGACTTGAAATTCGTTATACCTATGATATACGCTATAAATACCCTGCAAGAATACCACGAAGCCTACCAAGAAAGCATTGATAACCCTGAACATTTTTGGCACCAATTGGCCCGGAAGTTTATTTGGCGCAGGCCTTGGCATACGGTATTGGAATGGGATTTTACCAAGCCTGAAATTAAGTGGTTTGATGGGGGCGGTTTGAACATAACCGAAAACTGCTTAGATAGGCACCTAGAAACCCAACCCAACAAAACAGCCATCATTTGGGAAAGCAACGACCCCAATGAAGCCAGTGTAACCTATACTTATAAAGAACTGCACGCCAAAGTATGCGAGCTGGCCAATGTGCTTAAAAATTTGGGTGTGCAAAAAGGCGACCGTGTATGTATCTACATGCCCATGATACCTGAACTCACCATGGCCTTACTGGCCTGTGCGCGCATTGGTGCCGTGCATTCGGTGGTGTTTGCGGGTTTTTCGTCACGCTCTTTAAGCGATAGGATTAACGATGCCGATGCTAAGGTAGTGCTTACTACCGATGGCTCTTACCGTGGTGCCAAAGCCATTGATTTGAAAGGTATTGTAGATGAAGCTTTGCTCGATTGCCCTAATGTGCAAAGTGTACTGGTGTATAAGCGCACCAATACTCCGGTAAACATGCAAGGTGGCCGCGACCTTTGGTGGCACGATGAAATTGCCAAAGTGGATACCCATTGCGACCCAGTAACCATCGGCAGCGAAGACCCTTTGTTTATACTCTACACCAGCGGCTCTACCGGCAGGCCGAAGGGTATTTTGCACACCGCAGGTGGGTATATGGTTTACACGGCCTATACGTTCAAAAACGTGTTCCAGCAGCAAGATGATGATATTTATTGGTGCACTGCCGATATAGGTTGGGTTACGGGGCATAGCTATATTGTATATGGTCCGTTATTGAACGGTGCCACCGTATTGATGTTCGAGGGCATACCTACTTGGCCCGATAATGGCCGCTTTTGGGATGTGATAGACAAGCACCAAGTAACCATCTTTTATACCGCCCCTACGGCTATACGCTCGCTTATGGCGGGCGACCATAGTCCCAAGAGTACTCATAACCTCAACAGCCTGCGCATACTGGGCACGGTTGGCGAGCCCATCAACGTAGAGGCATGGGAGTGGTACCATGAGCACGTGGGCCGCGGCAACTGCCCGATAGTGGATACTTGGTGGCAAACCGAAACAGGCGGTATGATGATTTCGCCATTGGCGGGCATTACACCTACCAAACCGGGCTTTGCTACCTTGCCATTGCCGGGTGTGCAGCCGGCTTTGTTGGATGAGAACGCAAAGGAAATTGAAGGCAATGGTGTTGAAGGTAGGCTGTGCATCAAGTTTCCGTGGCCGGGTATGGCCCGCACTATTTGGGGCGACCACAACCGTTTCCGTGAAACCTACTTTGCTGCTTTTCCGGGCTATTACTTTACGGGCGATGGCTGCCGAAGGGATGCCGATGGCTACTACCGAATTACAGGTAGGGTTGATGATATTATCATCGTATCGGGCCACAACCTAGGCACTGCCGAAATTGAGAACGCCATTGATGAGCACGAATTGGTAAACGAAACCGCCGTGGTAGGCTATCCGCACCCAGTGAAGGGTTTTGCAGTGTATGCCTATGTGGTACTATTTGCCGAAGCTGCTGGTAAGGACCACGATGCACTGCGAAAAGAGATAAACGAATCCATATCGACCATCATTGGGCCCATAGCAAAGGCTGATAAGATACAGTTTGTAACCGGCCTGCCGAAAACCCGCAGCGGCAAAATTATGCGCCGAATCCTTCGCAAAATAGCCGAGGGCGAAACCGACAACCTAGGGGATACGAGTACTTTGCTTGACCCAGGCGTGGCGGAAGAGATTATGCGGGGGAAGATTTGAAATTTGAAATAAGAAATGTGAAATAGAAAACGACACTGGCGCGGAAGTTACTTCCGTGACAGTGGACAAAGCAGAGGCAAGCGCCAAGCACCAGAAGTACCAAGTTTGGCAAGATGGCTATCATCCCATAGATTTGTTTGACGCCGAACGGCTTGCCCAGCGGTTAAAATACCTACATGAGAACCCCGTAAGAGCGCTTGCCTCGTCTTAGGCGATGGGGCTGGGTATGGAAACCCGAGGATTACAGGTATAGCAGTGCGATGGTATATTATATAGGTATGGTGGACGAACGTTTGCCGTTGGTGTTGCTGTAAAACGCGTTGGAACTAAGTTCCCTATGCACGGAAGTAACTTCCGCGCCAGAGGGTTCTCGAAACGCACCCTCGTTGAGGAGGTTACAGTGCTCTTTTTATTAGTTTGGCTTGCAAAGCTTAGATTGATTGCGAGATTTTTGCCAATACGAAGCGTTCATTTCTTCTTCCCCACCAAGGTTATCCCAAAACAAGGTTTTGGTTAAGTTAGATTGATATGCAAAGTAAAAATGCCACTGGAATAGGTATGCAGCATAGCTTCTATCTACCTCAAACTCTTCTAAATAAAGTGAAACTTCTTCAAGCAGCACTAAATACTTCAACTTTACGGCAGGGCTGGTATTCGACAATTGTGCTTGAAGTTCGTGTTTGCCAAGCTCAATATCATTCATGGTTGAAAAAAGTGCTATTAGCTCTTGGTCTGCACTAAAGTTCTTCCAAAGGGAAGACAAGTTTTGTAACCTTTTAAATTTTTGTTGTTTTCCATATTGATACAAGGCAAAGCCACCGCCAAAAAAAATTGCCAGTGGCTGTAGTATATCTTTCAAAAGGGTGCTTATTTCCATAGCTCAATATTTTCAATCGTACTTCTTGCGCAAAAAGTGTGCCTACTGCTTGATTTGCCTTATTACAAATATCATAATAATTCTCGAAACGCACCATCTGCAGTAACTAATTGGCAGTGGTAATTATCTTTATTCACTTATTTTAGTTATTCCACCTTCCCAACCCCACGTTTAGTTTGCTTCACTTTCTGTATGCTGCCATCGGGGTTGTAGTGTAGCTTATCCACGCAAATGGAGCGGCGGTACCAGCGCTTTAACAAGCCTATACGCATGGCCCAAGGGTGCTTTTTAAAGAACAGTGCTGAGTTGTGATAGAATATGTACCACTGTCCCTTGTACTGCACTATGCTATGGTGGTTGTTGCCGCTGCTCACCTTTCCCAGCACCACGCCTTGGTATTCAAAAGGCCCGAAAGGGCTATCGCTGGTGGCGTATAGTATTTTGCGGTTGCCAGAGTAGCTCAGGTAGTATTTGCCATTGTGCTTGTGCATCCAGGCTGCTTCAAAAAAATCTTTGGCTCCTTCAACAATTCGCACGGTATCATTAAACGAAACCATGTCGTCGTTGAGCTTTACAATGTTCACGTGGTTTTGTCCGAATACTAAATAGGGTGTGCCGTCATCATCAATAAAAATGGTTGGGTCAATGAGGCCGTTGGTGGCAACTACTCCGGGCGTTTCGCGGCTGATGAGCGGTTTGCCCAACGCATCGGTAAAGGGGCCCGTAGGCTTATCGCTTACTGCTACGCCAATGTAATTTTTATCAGTAGGGAAGTAGAAATAGTATTTGCCATTGCGGAACTGGCAATC
Organism: Sphingobacteriales bacterium; assembly: GCA_027486795.1. Classification (GTDB taxonomy): domain Bacteria; phylum Bacteroidota; class Bacteroidia; order Chitinophagales; family CAIOSU01; genus CAIOSU01. Next base: position 36,032 of record JAIXOI010000038.1, read on the forward strand.
GGGAGCCCAAGCCCACTTAGTTGCCCACGATATGCTATCTAAAGATAGCGCCACACCATGGTCCGTCCAGTTAACCATATCGGTGGTGCTGTACACATGCCAATCGTCCATCGTAAACCAGCGCGCATCGTCCTTATCATGCGAGGGGTAAACGTACAGCGTATCATTAAACACATGCGCCGATGGGTCGGCGGTATACAGGTCGGTGATGAAAGGGTTTTGCGCGAAACATGGCACTGCACCGCATAGGGTAATTATAATGGCAAATATGCGTCTCATAAAGCTTGGCCAAAAATGTTATTAGAAAAAGTAAAGTTAAGCGATAAGTGCGGTTCAATTTTTCAAGGAGTCTAAGGCTCTCAAAAAAATTACCAAGGAATGTTGCGTTACTTAACCCTCAATCAAAACCCAAATTCAAATTTACTAGGAACGTTTGTTTTCCACAGGAAATTACTATCTTGTTTTCTCAATAGGTCAATTTATTAAACACGCTATTTAATATTGCCACCCAAAAACAAAAAAAAGAAACCCCTATGAATTCTTTTGTTCTCCGCTTAATTGTGGTAGTCTGTACCGCGTGGCTTGCAGGTGTAAGCCAAGTAAATGCACAATGTACAGAGCTATCAAGAGTAATACAGACACCTCAGCCATCGCGTTGCCAAACCGCACCCAGCGCGGGTAACATCGTGCCTTATTTTTCTCAATGTCGCACTATTTGCCTAAACAATACCGGCACTGGCCCGAGTAACCAAGTTTCCAACAAGTCTTGCGTTGGTGGCACACAGCCGGCGAACGATTTGTATTTATATGCTAACAACCCATATGCACAAATTCCGGGCTACGATGGTTCGTTGGTGTTCCGTTGGGTCGATTGGCCAGGTAAAGCACAAGGAGTGTTTCCGCCATACTTTGCCGTACACGGCGAAGTGCGTGCGCAGTTGGGGGCCATTACTGCCCAAAGCATAGATTGTACCGATGGATTTGCTCTCGAAAACGCTATTTGCCTTGATCCTGCCGATACGGAAGGCAATCAGTTTTTTGCCCCACCCGGCACCATCCCAACGTTGGCACAGCTAGATCCGATTGTGGATGCTATAGCTGGTGTAAACGTAAGCACCACCGACGTTTCTTTTTGGATAAACATAGCAACCAGCAATGGTGCCCAAGGCCCCATCTGCTATGAGGTATCGCCTTACAAGTCGGGCTACCTTTGCGGCGACGCCACTAACGTAGCCTTGACTGGCACAGGCAGCACACGCAGCGGTACTGCACCACAACAGTGTTTGTGCGGCTCGGCCCTATATGGTGGCATTGGCAATGTAAACAATGGTTTTACGCCGCCATGCGGCACCGAATCTTCTTCGGCAGCTTGGTATAAAATAAACGTTCCTTTTGGTTGCAACAATATTACCGCTAGCCTTAGTAACTGGGGAGGCGCTGGCCAATACAATATTGCTATACTGAGTGGTGTAAGCTGCCCAGCAACAGCAGGTACTAACCCAATTACAGGTGCAGCGGTTAGCACGCCCAACCAAACACTCGACCCAGGTGCCGCTATTGTTGGCTCAGGTTGTACTGGTCCGGCTTCTACTGCTTGCACACCTGTACCTGCTGGCGAATACTATATCGTGGTTTCGGGTGTAACCGAGCGCCCAACCTTTACCCTAAATGTAACCGTGCAGGATGCATCGGTTACGGTTGGTACTGCAAGTTCGGCGCAAAACGGCGGCAATGTATGCTCTGCAGGTACTGTGGTAGTAGGTACTACTGGCACCGTATTGCCTGCTTCGGGCTCATGCGGACAGAATATTGCTTGGTTTTATAGCACCAATTTAGCTTTTAACCCTTACCAAGGCGCTGGCACTTATGCCGCATCGGGCACCAGCAATGTAAATATACCTTTGCCTGCCAACACTACTTGCCAACCGCGCACTTACTACATCAAAGGTGTGGTTTCTGATAACGGCACTACCGCCGTGGCTGGTTGCAAAGGCACTACCAATACTATTAGTGTAACGGTTTATCCTGAAATTGGAAGCATTACCGTTAACAATGTTCAATGCTTAATTACCGTAGCAACCCGTTGTGCATCGTTTACCGTTAACGGCAACCCAGGTATTAATACCTTTATTGCCAGCTTTGCCGACGATGGGTTGGTAAAAGACTTCTTGGTAAGTAATGGTTTGCCCGCTTGCGATGTTTTGATACAAGATACCGTTAGTTGCAGTGGTAACTGTACCCAGCCAACAGTAAGCGGCGTGAGCAAATGCGACCCCAATGACCCTTTCAACTTTTATGTTGATGTTACGGTTGCCCCAGGTTCTGCGGCCACATACTTTATTGAGGATAGCGATGGAGGAGCCAAAGCGGTTAGTAGCGCAGGTACTTACACAGTAGGACCTTTTGGTAATGGTTCAAGTACCTTTATCAATTTAACCAACACCGACGATGCCGCTTGTAACTTGCCAGTAGGTAACTTTAGCGATGATTGTAACAACGTGGTTTGCCCGAACCTAACCAACGCCAGCACCAATACCAATGGCGACCGTTGTGAAGGTGCACAAACTATTCTTCAAGCTTTTGTTGATAGAGGCACATTGGGCACTGACTATCGTGTTGAATGGTTTAAAGATGGAGTGCCAATTCCGAACTCAAACTCGTTGAGCGTTATTCATACCTTTAGTACCACACAAGGTTGTGGTGCCGAGGCACAAGAGTTTACCATTCGCCTAACCTGTTTGTTGCCAACCGGTAGCCCTTCAACTACCAGCTTTTTAACTGCCGGAACAGTAGTAGTTTATCCAAAACCTGATGCGGGTATCGATTTTACCCAAGATCCAGCAAACTGTACCTTGGCCCCAATAGATGCTTGTGGTAGCTTGAGTATTTCTTACAGCCCTACTACCAATCCTGCCCCAGGTGCTGCACCTACTTCGGTAAACTATACTATTGCGGTGCCAGGTGCACCTAGCGGTTGCTCGGCAACGGGCACTTACGTGGTAAACTGCCCAGCGGCTTCGTGCACCAATTCGGCTGGTGAGGGAGTTGCATTGCAAGACGATGTATTGTGTTTTGGCGAAAGCTTCAACGTGGCTACCAACAACGCCAACCTTGACAATGGTTATGCATTAGGTTGGGCCGTAACACAAACCAATCCTTACGGCAACCTTAACCAAGCAGTTTCCTCGGCCATATCAAGCAACAGCTTTTTTGGCCAAGATACCGTAGGCAACCAAAGCTTTAACTTTACCAACGGCAACCAATATGGTCCGGGCCAATACTATTTTGTGCCGTTTGTGGCCATGCGCAATATTAACGCGGCTAACCCTGTGGTAGTAATTAGCGGCACACTTGCTGCGCCAATTTTTGGTGCGATAGTTTCAACAACCATTACGGTTCCTAATATCCCATATTGCAGCGGTTTAACTGCATTCGACATCAACTTTGTGGCCAACCGCGCCAGTGGAGTGGGCAACCCTATAGATGCAGTGTCGGGCTTGGTAACTTATTCTGGAGCTGCTACAGCAAACGTAAACCTTAACAATAACAACTTTACTGGTAACCCAAGCGGACAAACCATTACCTTACGCGGTTCAAGTACTTTTGGTGCCAATATAAACTATACCCTTACCATTAGGTACCGCAGCTCTATTACTTATCCAACTATTTGCCCATCGTGTAACGATGTAGGTACCCCGGTTGCTGTTAATTTGCTTCCAAATGTACAGTTGAGTTCTATTCCTGCTCAAACAGCTTGCAACGGTGCTACGGTAAACTTGGTTAACCTAAACCCTACAGCAAACGTTGCCGGCTCATACCGCTGGTACGATGGCAACCCAACTGCAGGCGGTAACGTAATTACCGATCCAACAAGTGTTTCGCTTACGGCTGCTACTACGTTTTTTGTGCAGTTTTTGCCATTTGCTGATAGCACTTGTGGCAAAACAACCAGCGTAGCTTATACTCTTACCCCAAAACCAGTTTTGAATACCATACCGGCTCAGGCACCTATTTGCTTTGGTGCATCGGTAAATTTAACCGCTTTGAACAGCAGTGTCACCTCAGCCGCTGGCACCTTTACTTGGTACATTGGCGATCCTGATAGTAATGGTATAAGGTTGCCAAATGCATTTGCGCAAAACTTGGCTCCGGTAAATGGCCGCAACTATTTCGTGGTGTTTACCGATAATAGTACCGGTTGTAGTAACAAAACCAGCGTTACTTACACTGTAAATCCATTGCCATCGTTGGCCGCAGTGCCCGATCCGAAACTTTGCACAGGCGATAGTTATGACTTAACCGCTACCGAGCAAGATTTTACTTCAGCACCTGGTACCTTTACTTGGTACAATGGCGACCCTAATAACGGCGGTGTAGCTATTACCCCAGTGCAAGCTGCAAACGTAACCCCGGCAGATGGCGATACTTATTTTGTAGTGTTCTTAGACCAAGCTTCGGGTTGCACGGCTACAGGTAACATTTCGTTTATTGTTAACCCATTCCCAACCCTGGTTGCGCCTGTTGTTGCGCCAGTGTGTGCTGGCGAAACAATTGACCTTACCAGTCTTGAGCAAGGTATTACTTCCGACCCTGGTACGTTTGTTTGGTACCTAGGCAATCCTAACACTGGTGGTGTTCAATTAAATTTGGGCCAAGCACAAGCACAAACGCCAACCAATGGCGCTGTTTATTTCGCGACATTTACCAACATTATTACCACTTGCGCTGCTACTACTAGTTTTACCGTTACCGTAAATCCTAAGCCATCGCTAAGCCAAGTAACCCCAGTAACCTGTGCAGGCACTCCAGTAGATTTGGCTAGCCTTGAAAGCGATTTGTTGAATGGTGCTACCGGCACATTCACCTACTATTTGGGCAATCCTGATACTGGTGGTTTGGCATTGAGCCCAAGCCAAGTGAGCGCACAATTGCCCACTGGTAACGAAACATACTTTGTGGTGTATACCAGTAACCAAAACTGCACCGATACCGCCAGCTTTGACTTTACAGTTAATGCTACACCAGTATTGAATGCTATTGCACCGCTTGGATTGCAGTGTGCTGGTTTTAGCACTAGCCTTACGGCATTGCAAGCAGGCATAACCACCACCGCTGGCACCTTTACTTGGTACTTGGGTAGCCCCGACACGGGCACCGTGGTTGCCAACCCTTCGGCTATTGTGCCAGTAAGTGGCGATGAATATTTTGCCGTGTTTACTGAAAGCGCAAATGGATGTTCGGCGCAAGTAAGCACCAGCTTCGATGTTGCTGCTCCGGTAGCAAGCAATGGAGTGAGCTATGATTGTATTGCCAATGTGCTGGTAGTAAGCCTTACAGGCACCACCGGTGGTGCAGGTGGCTACTCGGTTAGCAGCTCATCGCCTAACAATGCTGGCGATGTATTGACCCCTGGCACCAGCTACACCGTTATTATAACTGATACCATTGGTTGTACCGATACCATTACTGGCACTCAGTCTTGTATTATTTGCGATGCCGGCGATGCGGGCACCATTGCCAACAATGTATTCTGCTGCAACGATACCGCATTTATTAGCAACTCTGGGCCTACTTTGGATGTGGCTCGTGTGGTAGCATGGGGCTTAACTCCTCAGGCCGATGGTCCGATTACTGATTCGGCTAGTGCATTGAGTGCTACTGATGTTTTCCGTAGCAATGCAGATGGTAGTTTAAGTTTTGATGCTGGCTGCAGCGATTACCCAGCAGGTAATTACTTCCTTACCCCGTTCATTTCCATTAAGCCAAACGATAACGTGCCAATTCTTTGGGACCCAGCAAACGGTTGTAACCCTGTTGCCGAAATTTGCCCAACTATTAGTGGTACTGGTTGGGTGCTAAACCCAATGATTATTACCTTCCCTGATGGAACTACCTACAACGTAAACCAAGAAATTGCATTTGGTTTGCCTATTGACCAAGCCCTGCTTGATGCGGCTACTGGTGGGTCGTTGCCTTGTATTAAAATCACAGATTTGTATACTGGCGACCCTAATGGAACTTGGAGTGTAAGTATAACCAATACCGGTACCGGTGCCATTACGTTTACTGTTCCTCAATTTAATGTGGTGGTTGAAGCCGATAGTTGCTCATTGCTTACTACCGACCAAGTGTACAGCGTGCCTACCATTGCAGGTACTATAAGCGCTGGTGCCACCAATAACGTCGATTTCGATTTGCCTCCAACTTCGTTAACAGCTCCTCCGGTTACTTACAACCCAGCTGCAGGTTGTAACCCAATTGCTGAAATTTGCCCTACTTTGGTAGGAACTGGTTGGGTATTGAATCCGATGATTATTACTTTCCCTGACGGTAGCACTTATAACGTAAACCAAGAAATTGCATTCGGTTTGCCAATCGACCAAGCGTTGTTGGATGCTGCAACAGGCGGTGTATTGCCATGTATCAATCTTACCGATTTGTATACTGGCGACCCTAACGGTACTTGGACAGTGAGCATAACCAACACTGGCACAGGAGCCATTACGTTTACAATACCTCCATTCAATATCGTTGTTGATTCGGATAGTTGTACGTTGTTGACGCAAGACGAGATTACTCCAATGGCTTCGGTTACGGGAACAGTTCAACCCAACGGTGGCTCAGCTTCAGTGCTGATTAATATTCCTCCGCCAGTTCGCGATTTCCCTACCATTGATAGTCGTTGCGAAGATTATGGTACACCAGCCGAAATAGTAATTTTGAGCCCAATAAGCTACGCAAGTGCTACAGCTACTTGTTTAGATACTGCTACTGGCGACTTTAAACTGGTAGTGAAAGGTTTAACTGGCGGTGCGCCTGAGGTGTTTACTGCAGAAAGTTATGTGTTCTCAGAAGTCGCTACATACGATGCTACTAACGATGAGTACACCGTGAACGTGCCGGGCAATACTACCTTCCCTTATACTCTAACGGTAGGCAATGATGGTTTGAGCGCAGGTGGTACCAATTGCTCAGCAAACATTGTAGTTAATGGCACCCCTTGTACCGTAGGTATTAACGAAGTGGCCAGTGCCATGTTTGTAAGCATTTACCCTAACCCTTCGAATGGTAAGTTTACCGTTAAGGCAACTTTGCCAGAAGCTGGCAACATTAGTATTAAAGTGTTGAATATGCTAGGTCAGGAGATAATGAACCAAGAGGTTTATAGCCCTGTGGCCGATTTTAACACTACTGTTGACCTTACCGAAGCTGCTGAAGGTACTTACTTTATTTACTTACAAAGTGGTGACCACCAAGTTATGCGTCGTGTAGTTAAGCAATAGTTTAGTTTTAACTATTAATAATATTAAGCCGCTACGTATTTTGCGTGGCGGCTTTTTTTTAGAGGTTAATGCGCTTTATGTAATGATGGATTTTGTATGCCTGTAATTAGGCACGAAATTGGGTATCGTGCAAATTGGCTAACTTTGAACAGTAATTGAATTTCCTATGAAAACGAAAGAAGACATTGTAACCAATTGGTTGCCCCGATATACAGGCCTTGAACTAGCCGAGTTTGGCCATTATATATTGCTTACCAATTTTACCAATTACGTGCAAATGTTTGCCGAATTGCATGGGGTGCCTATAAGAGGGCTCGATAAACCCATGCCAAGTGCAACAGCCGAAGGCATTACCATCATCAATTTTGGTATGGGGAGTGCTAATGCTGCAACAGTAATGGACTTGTTAAGCGCCATAAAGCCCAAAGCTTGCTTATTTATTGGCAAGTGCGGTGGCCTAAAAGATAAAAATAGTTTGGGCGATTTGATTTTGCCCATAGCAGCGATAAGAGGAGAAGGAACAAGTGATGATTATTTCCCTAAAGAGGTGCCGGCACTGCCTTCGTTTGCTTTGCAGAAAGCCATTTCGACAACGATAAGAGACTACCAGCGCGACTATTGGACCGGAACCGTATATACTACCAACCGACGCGTTTGGGAGCATGACGAGCGATTTAAGAAATACCTCAAAAAAATACGCGCCATGGCCATTGATATGGAAACGGCCACGATTTTTATGACGGGCTTTGCCAATAAAATTCCTTGCGGTGCGCTGCTCTTAGTATCGGACCAACCGATGACACCCGATGGTGTAAAAACTGCCGAGAGCGACGCGCGGGTTACCAAAGAGTATGTTGATTTGCACCTTAAAATTGCAATCGACTCGCTAAAGCAGCTCATCAACGGCGGTTTAACGGTTCGGCATCTTAAATTTTAGGTAGCCCATAAAGGAAACGTTGAAACAGAACAGCCAAAACTAATGTTGGGTCAGGTGGCCTTTGTTAGGCAAGTGTTACTTTTGCGTTATGCCTATTTTTCAGCTAGATGAGCAGTTGTGGTTTCCGCCCGTGGAGTATGCCGAAGCCGATGGCCTTTTGGCTGTTGATGGAGACCTCTCGCCCGAGCGGTTGTTGCTTGCCTACCAATCCGGAATTTTCCCTTGGTACAATGAGGAGGACCCGATACTTTGGTGGTCGCCAAACCCACGCATGGTGCTTTATCCAAGCGAGCTCAAGGTTTCGAAAAGTATGGCCCAAATACTTCGCGGCAATAAGTTTAGTATAACTGTTGATACCGCCTTTGAGCAAGTTATAGCCGCCTGCGCCAGCACACTCCGCGATGGCCAGCCAGGTACTTGGATTGTGCCCGAAATGATAGAGGCCTATACCAAGCTGCACCAAATAGGCTATGCCCACTCTGTGGAAGTATGGAGAAACACCCGATTGGTTGGCGGCTTATATGGCTTAGGGTTGGGTAAGGTTTTTTGCGGCGAGTCGATGTTTAGTTTGGAGAGTAATGCAAGCAAAGCGGGGTTTATTACTTTGGTTCAATGGTTGCAACAACAAGGCTACCATTTTATTGATTGCCAAACGCATACACCACATTTAGAGAGCTTGGGTGCTAGGCAAATACCCAGAGCGCAGTTTTTGCAAGAACTATCGCTGGCCTTGCATTCAGGGCTCGAACCAGCCAAGTGGGTTTTTCCTTAAACCAGTTTATATGCCTTACCAGGTAAGGTGCGCACAATACCTTTCAATTCAAGCCCCAATAGTGCAGCAGCTACTTGGCTAGCCGGTATCCGGGCACGGTAAGTAAGTTCATCAATGGCCAGTTGGTTGTGTTGCTGCAGCAATTGCACAATTGCTTCTTCGTCGGGTTCTAGGTCGGCAATTAAAAGAAGTTGGCGGGCTGGGGTAGGGGTATTTTCCTTGTCGGCCCAGCGCATTACCTCCAAAAACTCATCAACGCTATCCAATATTGCCGCTCGGTTGGTTCTTATAAGGTAGTTGCACCCTTCTGAGCATATTTGGCCAATATTACCTGGCACTGCAAACACGTCGCGGTCATAGCTATTGGCCAGTGTGGCCGTTATCATGCTGCCACCCTTTATTTTGGTTTCAATTACAATGGTGGCATCGCTCATGCCCGCTACAATTCGGTTTCTGCGCGGGAAGTTTTCCCGGTCGGGCATAGTGCCCGAGGGAAACTCAGTTAGCAGCCCACCTTGTTCGTACATTTTATCGGCAGTGCTTTTATGTTGCGATGGATACAACCTATCAAGCCCATGAGCCAAAACGCCAATAGTTGGCAGGCCTTGTTTCAGTGCAGCTTTGTGGGCTATGATATCAATACCAAAGGCCATACCGCTAAGCACTAGTATGTTGTGGGCTTTTAGTTTTTCAAGCAGCATTTCGGTCACCATGCGTCCGTAATCGGTTGCATTTCGGGTACCTACTATGCTAATTATGCGTTGCATATTTAAGTCAGCATTACCTTTGTAGTATAGCATTACTGGGCTATCATGGCACTGCAACAATCGCTTCGGGTAATCCGCATCGAGATAAAATAGCGGTTTAATGTTGTGTTTGGTAATAAACTTAAGTTCGTCGGCTGCCCGGTCAAGGGCTTTGCTATCCAGTATCTCTTTGGCCCTTATGTCGCCAATACCTGGTGCTCTTTTCAACTTAGCGTGGCTAGCATCAAAAACTTCTTTTACCCCGCCACAGTAACTTACAAGACCTTTAATTAAAACATCGCCAACGGATGGTAAAAAAGTTAGTGCAACTTGATGTAGCAACCTGTCGTTCATTTTCTTAGTTGAATTGCAAAACTAAATAAATTAGTTAAATCAACCTAAAATTACCAACGTACAATTCTATGTTATTGCTCCAATAAATTACCATTAAACTTATGTATAATACAGATTTTAATTTTTAATAACGGCCATTTTTATCTCAAATTTTTCAGTAGTTTTGGGTATAAGAAATATAAAAAGTTTTAAAATGACTTGGCCCAAAAATGAAAACAGTTAAGTCAAATTACAGCGATTTCTTTCGAGAGCAATTTATTGCCATTTTAGACCAAACCGATGAGTTTGTTTGGACGCTGGATGCCGATTTAAATATAATTGACTACAACAAAGCCTTTTACGAGCGGTTCAGCAAATTAGTAGGGCTCGAAGATATCCAATATACTTCAATAGTAAACCCAGTATTAGGTAATTCTGTTACCGATACTTGGAAGCGTTACATAGCTGAAACTATTACAGCAGGTGCTCCACAATTTTTCAAAATTGTAAACGATAATCCTCAAGAGGGAATGTCGAAGTATAGCGAAACACAAATAAGCCCTATATATAACGAACGCGGTGAGCTATATAGGTTCTTTGTAAGATCGAGGGATTTATCCAATACCTTTAACCTTCAACGCGACTTGGAGCGAGCCAATGAAGAATTACTCCGTTTAATGGATCTTTACCGAATTTTGGCAACCCAAGTGCCTAATTTTGGTATTGTAATTTTTGATAAAGACTATCGATTTTTATTATGCGAAGGTACTGCCTTGGCAACGGTTGGGCTAAGCAAAGAGCAATATGAAGGGCGAACTATGCTCGAGGCTATGGATGAAAAGGAAATTAGTATTTTAAAACCACAGTACGATGCGGCATTGAGAGGAGAGTTAATTGCTTTTGAATACGAAACCAGAGACCGTTATTATTATACCCAAATAGTACCTATTAAAGAGTTAGCTGGCGAGGTAACTCGTGGAATGGTGCTAATAAGTGATACTACGGACATAAAAAAGACCGAGCATTTGTTGGCCAATGCTAATAAAGTATTAGAAGAAGAAGTTTTAGCGCGCACCGCCGAGCTTAAAAGTACTAATCAGGAACTTAGGGAGATAAACCAATACCTTGATGATTTTGTACATGCGGCAGCCCACGATTTGCGCTCGCCAATTATCAATCTCAAAACAATCCTTCATTTGTTGGAGACTATTGATAACAAGCAAGAAAGGGAAGGGCTGATTGCCATGCTGCCTTCGCTGGTGCAAGATATTGGCAATACTTTGGATGGCATGATAAGAATGGTTGAGTATCAGAAAAAGGACCAATTGCTAGTTTCGTTGCTCAATTTCAATGACGTGTTTTCGAATGCCTTGAAGGTATTTGAATATAGTAATCAGATACAATTGGCCGAGATAGATTTTGATTTTAGTAAGGCTAATAGTATTTGGTATATAGCCCCCAAATTGCAGAGTCTGTTTTATAACTTATTGAGCAATGCGTTGAAATATGCTTCTCCTAAACGAAATTTAAAATTTAAGGTTACTTCGCATGCGGAAGGTGAATTTGTAAGATTGGACTTTCTTGACAACGGGATAGGGATCGACTTAAACCAAAATCGAAACAACTTGTTCAAGCCATTTAAGCGTTTCGCTAGCGAAGGTATTACAGGTACTGGTTTAGGTTTAAGTTTGGTAAAAAGTATAGTTGAGAAAAATGGGGGCAGTATTGAAGTTGAAAGTGTAATAGATGAGTATACATTGTTTAAGGTTAGGCTAATGCCATATCCGCATTGATGTGTTATGAAGAATTATAAGGTGCTTTTTATTGATGATAGGGAAATGGATAATATGCTTAACCGCCTAATGGTGCGCGAAGAGCAATTACCTTTTGATGCTACTTACATTACTAGCGGAGAGGAGGCACTGGAGTTTTTGAACGATCAAACCGAGGAAGATTTCCCCCAAATTATTTTTATCGACATTAATATGCCTGTGATGAATGGCTTTGATTTTGTTGATGAATACAATGCCCAACTAGCTAAGCAGCCCAAAGCCATTAATACAACATTATGTTTCCTTACCTCTTCCAGCAGCGACTCGGAAAAGGAAAGGGCCTTGGGTATGCAGAATATTTCGGCTTTCTATAACAAGCCTATAACGATGGCCATATTTGCCGATTTGCAAAGTCGTTTAAACAACCAATAAGGCACCTAATTTTATCTGTACTTTTTTAACTACGTAATATTACGTAGCAGTAGCTATTTGCAGTATTTGTTTTGGTTACGTTGAAATACTCGGTTGATGATTTTAAAAATAGGTTTAAGTGCTGAAACATTATAAGTAAAAGTGCGTAGAATGAGACAATCGGGTTTGACAACGGCACATTGGCAGCTCGATTAACAAAAAAACCTCATTCTCAAAGCCATGAAACACTTAAAACTAATTGCACTATTTGTGTGCACTATCTTATTGCCTGCTTTAGCATTTGGGCAAACTTACACTTGGACTGGTGCAACTAACTCAAGTTGGACCACTTCGTCGAACTGGACACCGGTAGGTATACCAGGTGCGGGCGCTACCGTAAATATTACTAATCCGACGCCGCCCAACCATCCTACATTAGCAGGGAATACTACCATAGCTAATATTACGGTAACTGGCGGTAGGCTTTTTTTAAATACCAGTACATTAACGGTTACAGTTGCTGCCCGTTTTACTAATGCAATTGTAGATAATGGCCGAATAAATGCGGTAGATTTTACAACGGTTACTGGTACTACGTTTTCTACTAGCATTATTTTGAACAAAACATCGGGTATTGACAATACTTGGGCTGGGGGTAATACTTTCAATAATCTTACCCTCATAAACAATGATAACAACTGGATACGCATGGCCGGTACCACGGCCGATGTATTTAATGGCTCAACACAGTTTACTACCACCAACCAGTATATAGATGTAGCATATACACGCAATGCAACTTTTAACGGCAATGTTACCATAAATGCAACTGGTGGCAACGGTATTAGGTTTGGGCAAAACGGTGGCGCTAGCACTATTGCCTCGGGCTTTGCACTTTTAACTACAGGCTATACCTCGGGCCAGCTAACGCTCCGTAATATTACCCAAAGCGGTACTGCCGCCAACGGCACTTTTACCCCCACCAACTTTACCCCTACCAACTGTATTTTCGGTGGAAATTTTACCTGCACTACAACCACCGCTAGTATTACCACCTCACAATTTAGAGCTACTAACAGTTTTACGGCTACCAACCTTAGTATTGTGCGCGAATCAACTTTTAGCAGCGTATCGGGCACTACTACTTTTACAAAGACCGCTGGTGCGGGCAACACTTGGTACGGTGGTAATAGCTTTTACAATACTACCATATTCAACAACAGTACTAACCAAACTATTAGCTTGGGCAGCACAGCCGCCGATGCTTTTTTTGGTACCACCAGGTTTGTAACTTCAGGTACTAACCGCATTAATATAGCAGTTACCCAAAATGCTGCGTTCAATGGTAACGTATTCATTGATAATACCAGCACCGCTGGCATTTACTTTGGTGCCACTGGCGGTAGCACAACCATAGCTTCAGGTTTTAGTTTACTTACCAATGGCTATACTGCGGGTACACTTTCATTGCTTAGGGTTACGCAAAGTGGCACTGCAGCCAACGGAAGTTTTGCACCAATCACTTTTATATCAACCAACAGTTCTTTTGGGGGTAATTTTACGCTGGCATCGGCTACCACCGCTACCATTACTGGTTCAACTTTTAGCAGAACCAATAGTTTTAGGGCCACCAATATATCTAACATAAGCACCAGTGTGTTTAGTAACCTTGCGGGTGCAACTACCATAACCAAGACAGCCGGAACAACCAACACTTGGACGGGCGGAAACACTTACACTAACTGTACATTTACCAATAGCAGCACCAACGTATTGATACGCATGGGCACCACTACTGCCGATACTTACAACGGCACCACACGTTTTATAGCTAGTGGCAGCAATTATTTTGAGATTGCCTATACCAGTAATGCTACTTTCAATGGCAACGTATTTGTTGATTGTACGAGCAGTAATGGTATCTATTTTGGGGTATCAACAGGTACTACTAGCATAGCTTCGGGTTCTGCGTTGCTTACCAATGGCTTTAGCAGCGGTACCCTTTCGTTGAGAGGGGTTACCCAAAACGGTTCTGCTGCCAACGGCTCGTTTAGTCCTACTACTTTTGTAGCCACCAATACTACTATGCGTGGTAATTTTACGGCAACAGTAAGTGGCACCAGCACCATAACTAACTCAATCTTTCAGCGTACCAATAGTTTTACATCAGGTACATTTGCCACCATGAGCGGCAACAACTTTAGCGCTACCAGCGGTACCACTACCTTTACCAAAACGGCTAATACTGCGGAAATATGGAACGGTAACAATACTTTTTATAATACTACGGTGATAAACAATAGTACATCGCAATACATCCGGTTGGCAGGTGTCAACGGCGATGCTTTCCTAGGCACCACCCGCTTTGCAGTTAGCAATGCAGCTACAATACAAGCGGCCTATAATTTGGCCACCACTTTTGCTGGCAACGTTTATCTTGATTGCACCGGTACGGGCGGCATAACCATGGGTGCAGGCACTGGCACTGCAGCTATAGCAACTGGATTCTCGCTCAAAACCAATGGCTATACAGGTGCACCACTCAATATTGATGCATTTACGCAAACCGATGTGGCTGCAAATGATAGCTTTAGTGCTACTACCCTTACCATCACTAACAGCAGCATCGCTGGCAGCCTTACTTGCAATGCCAGTACCGTTAGTTTAAGTAACAACAGCTTCACTGGCAATAATAAATTTTATGCCAATACTTATTCAACTGTTACAGCTTGTACTTTTAGCCAAGGCAGTGCTTCAACTGTTTTTACTAAAAGAGGAGCAACTAATGATACTTGGGTAGGTGGCAATACATTTGGCAACGTAACTTTTCGCAACCGCTCAAACGGACGCATACGGTTGGCCAATACCAACCCCGATACGCACAATGGCACTGTTATTATAGTTCAAGATTCTACTGGTGCCATTGAGGTGGCTTATAACGGTGCTAACAGTTTCAGAGAAAATATATCAATATTAGGAAGCACCACTGCAGTAACCTTGGGTGCTGGCACGGGTACTATCCAAATTAATGGCAACACAGCACAAAGCATATTGGGTAATGGTTCGGTGGCTTTAAATATAAGCAGGCTTTTAATGAGCACTTCAGGTAGCTTGACTTTGAATACGCCAGTAACCATTTTAACCAATGCACAATTTGTAAATGGCAGAATATTGACTGATGCCACT
Organism: Sphingobacteriales bacterium; assembly: GCA_027486795.1. GTDB lineage: Bacteria > Bacteroidota > Bacteroidia > Chitinophagales > CAIOSU01 > CAIOSU01. Next base: position 51,472 of record JAIXOI010000038.1, read on the forward strand.
AATTTTATAACTTTCAATGACAATGCAACGGCAACAAATGCAAACATTGCAAGTTGCGTGTCAGGGCCGGTAAGAAAAATTGGTAACGATTTATTTGAGTTCCCAATTGGCAACCTAACTTACTATGCTCCTATAGCTATATCGGCCCCATTAAGTGCTACCGATCATTTCACGGCTCAGTATTTCCGTAGCAACCCCGATGATGCTGGTTTTGATGCTAGTAGCCTTGAGTCAACCATTGAATCGGTTTCTAGCGCTGAGTACTGGAACCTTGACCGCACCAATGGCACCTCGGCAGTAGAAGTAACTATGAGCTGGGGCGCCCACAGTAGCCAAATCTTTAACATGACTGCGCTTAGGGTTGCTCACTGGGATGCCACTGGCCAAATATGGAACGACCTTGGTTTCAAAAACTTTATTGGCACAGAGGCCGCAGGTTCTGTAACAACGGCGAATGCCGTGACAAGCTTCAGCCCATTTAGCTTTGGCTCGGCTGCTGGTGGTGGTGCATTGCCTGTTGAAATGACTTCTTTTACTGGTCATGTGGTGCCAGAAGGTGTGGCCTTGAATTGGACTACCCAAATTGAAATAAACAACGACCGCTACAATGTTGAGCGCTCTTTGGATGGCGTAACTTTTGAAACCATTGGTGAGGTAAGCGGTGCTGGCAACTCAAGTGTTGAAAAGCATTACGAATACATTGATACCGACCCTAAACAAGGTTTGCTATACTACCGCTTGAAACAAGTAGATATTGATGGAGCATTTGAAAACAGCGAGTTGGTTTCAGTGCTGATTAAAGGCAACGATGCACCAACAGTTACTTGGGCTATATACCCTAACCCTGCACAAAGCAAGATAGAAATATCGGGTGGCGAAACAGGGAAACTGGTTGAGGTAGAGATAACCGACCAAACCGGCAGAAGCATAAGCCATGCATCAGTTACTTTCGGCAACAACGAAAGCCTTGATGTAAGCAGCCTAAGCCCCGGAATGTACATACTAAAATTGGTTAGCGCCGATGGCGTAAGTAGCCAACGATTTATAAAGCAATAATCTTTATAAGGGTTCCTCCCCTTGGTCAAATGAAGATTAATATTTTTTCACCCTCAAAAAAATGTGCACTTCCTCTATGAATGTTATGCTATTTTAACTCAACCTTCCTCCGAGTTAAATAGAAATTGGTCAACGAAAGCCATCGGATTCCTTCCCGATGGCTTTCTTTTTTAAGGTGTTTATCCCTCAATATGGTTTTTGGTGCGCATGTAATGCACCGATTCGGCAATTAATTGCCTGAGCACTTCCATATTCACATCGCTCAGGCTTTTGAGATACAAGCATGATTTGCCGGTCTTGTATTTTCCCAATTTCGACAAAAGCACATCATAGTTGCTGAAACCATCCATAATATACAGGGTAAGGTTTTGTTTTCGTGGCGAAAACCCAACTATCAAAAAGTCGCCTTCGCGGCCACTTGCATATTTATAGTGGTATTGGCCAAAGCCCACTATGGCCGGCCCCCACATAACCGGTGGCTCACCGGTTATCTCTTCCATTAAGGCCGCAATGGTTTTGCAGTCTTTTCTGCTTTGCTCGTTTTCGATAGCCGCAAAAAAGCTTGTTACTGTTAATTGGCTAGGTTGGGTTTTGTTTTCGGCCATGGCGGTATGTTGTTATTTGGGTAATTGCACGCCTTCCTCATTCTTCTGCACCACCAATTCAAAGGTATCTAGGTTTAGCGCAATTAGGTTGCCCATACCTTCGGCTTTATAAACGCAGCCAGCATCAATGCTAATGGAGTAATTTTTCAACCGCTTAAGGGCTGCCCTAATGGTGTTAAGCTTAGTAGGAGTATGGCCATGAATAATCCGCCTAAATTGTATTTTGGCTGGTATAATGCGGTTGTTACGGCTCCAGAGCATGGCGTGGCGGTCGGTAAAGGGGTTCTTGTCAATGAAATTAAGCCCAGCATGCACCAGCACAAAATCTTCCAGCTCAATATAATACTCTAAGCTATGAAAGAAGTTGATATACTCGGTTGGTATATCGCTCACTGTTTTTACCTTAAAGCTCTTCAACGTCTCTTTACCTCCTTGCTGATTGAAGGTTGGCAGTAAGAGTGGGTCTTCCAGGCATTTCAGCAATAAATCTTCATGGTTACCCATAAGGCAGCGCACCTTGAACCCTTCTTCGCGTAGTTTCAAAATGGTATTGATAACTTTCCTGCTCCTGGGTCCCTTGTTAATATAATCGCCAAGCAAATATAACTGGTCATCGGGTTGCAAAGCCAATCGCTCAAGCAATAGCTTAAAAGTGCGGTTGCACCCATGTATATCGCTTATTACCCACCGTTTAGGCATGTACTGCAGGCTTAATAGGGTGCAATAAGGAGGTTCCGGTCATTTCCTTGGGCTTGTCTATGCCCATAAGCTCTAAAATGGTAGGTGCCAAATCGCCTAGCCGGCCACTGGTTAGGGGCTGGTTATAGGTATCATTAACCAAAATCAGGGGCACTAAATTAGTAGTATGGGCTGTGTTTGGCGTACCATCGGGGTTTATCATGCAGTCGCTATTGCCATGGTCGGCAATTATGAGGGTAGTATAGCCGCCCTTTTGGGCCGCATCAACCACGTCGTGAGCGCATGCATCAACCACTTCGCAGGCTTTCACGGCAGCCTCAAAAATACCGGTGTGCCCTACCATGTCTGCATTGGCAAAGTTTAAGCATACAAAGTCGGCCTTACCTTCTAAAAGCTTTGGCACCAATGCATCTCTAAGGTCGTATGCGCTCATTTCGGGTTTTAAATCGTAGGTGGCTACTTTGGGCGATGGGCACATAATGCGTTCCTCACCAACAAAAGGCTCTTCTCTGCCGCCATTGAAAAAGAAGGTAACGTGTGGGTATTTTTCAGTTTCGGCAATGCGAATTTGTGTTTTGCCATGTTGCGCCAACACTTCGCCAAGGGTATGGTTTAGGTTATCGGTTTCGAACAATACCTCCACGTTTTTATACGATTCGTCGTAGGCGGTCATGGTAAGGTAGCGCAAGGGTAGGGGTGCCATGTTTTGCTCATGGAAAGTTTGCTGCGTTAAAGCCATGGTCAGTTCGCGGCCCCTGTCGGTGCGGAAGTTGAAGAATAGCACTACATCTCCTTCGTGTATGGTAGCTAATGGTTTTCCGGCATTATCGGATATGGCAACAGGTTTAACAAATTCGTCGGTAACCCCCGCTGCGTAAGATTGTTCCAATGCTTTTACCGGGTCGGTGGCATGTTCGCCAGTGCCGTGCACCAAAAGGTCGTAAGCGAGTTTCACCCGTTCCCATCGTTTGTCCCTATCCATAGCATAGTACCTGCCAATTAAAGAGGCTACTTTGGCATCGTTGGTTTCCAGAAACGATTGCAAATCATTTAGGTACTTTACTCCATTGTGTGGGTCGGTATCGCGGCCATCGGTAAAGGCATGCACAAAAACATCTTTTAGGCCGTGGGCTTGCGTTACCCTCAATAAGCCTTTCAGGTGTTCAATATGCGAGTGCACACCTCCGTCGCTTACTAGACCCAGCAGGTGTACTTTTTTGTTGTTGGTTTTAGCATATTGCAGCGCATCAAGCAGCACGGGGTTTTGGTTTATCTCACCATCTTCAATACTCTTGTTAATGCGCACCAGCATTTGGTATACTACTCGGCCAGCGCCAATGTTCATATGGCCAACCTCGCTATTGCCCATTTGCCCATCAGGTAGGCCAACGTCTAACCCAGAAGTGCTGAGGGTGGCATGAGGATATTTTGTATACAGCGAATCGATAAATGGGGTGTTGGCTTGGTCGATGGCCGACACTTTTGGGTCGGTAGCAATGCCCCACCCATCCAATATCATCAATAATACTTTCTGTTTCATACTCACTTAATCGAAATATAACTATCTAGGTTCAACAAAGATAAGGTTAAGTTACCTTTTTACTTTTAGAAACATGTACCACGCTTTTACAAGCTGGTACCGGGGTTGAATAAACTATTGATCGCTGATTAGGAAGCGCTATCTTACAAATGATAAATGTATGTATATGGGCAAAAAACACCAACGCTTTGTTTTGATAACCGAACAAGCCGATATTGAACAGGTTATTTTGCTCAATCAGATTCATTTGGGTAAAGATTTGGAGCGATACAAAAACCATGTGTACCGCATGTATAACTATACGGCCTGGTATCTTGATTATGCCGAAAGTGAAATGCGTAAATTGGCTATTGCTGCTGTATATCACGATTTGGCCATCTGGACGCACCAAACTTTCGACTACCTAGGCCCCAGCCAACAACTGGCGATGCAGTATTTACAATTGCATCACTTGCCCGAAAGTTGGCATCTTGAGGTGGGTTTGATAATTGAACGGCACCATCAATTGCAAAAGTATGTAGGTGTTTATCATCCTACGGTGGAGGCATTCCGTAAAGCTGATTTGGCCGATCTTACTTTTGGTTATACCAGAGGTAAAATGCCCTTTGCCGCTATTCAACAGGCAATATTGCGTTTTCCGTACTTGGGCTTTCAGGGCAGGTTGGTGCGTTTTGCAGCCCGTCGGTTTTTGCACTCGCCACTAAACCCATTGCCCATGCTGCGATGGAAAAACTAGTAGGGTAGGCGAAGGGGTCGATAAACAAACAGCCCCTTGGCAAATACCAAAGGGCTGTTGTACTTATTATAGTGCCGTTTTATTATACCGCTTGTCCGCGGGCTTTCAAAAACTGGCGCTTGTATTGTTTATCGTCTACTATCATTTTGCTAATTATTTCGTGCATTACTTCGGTAGTGCCGGCACCAATGGTCATCAGTCGCGTATCGCGCCAAGCACGGGCCAGGCCGTAATCTTCGTGGTAGCCCCAACCGCCGTGTATCTGTATGGCATCGTGAATCACTTTTAGGGCTTCTTCGCTCACAAAAGCTTTGGCCATGCTTATGGTTTGTATGGCTTCTGGGCCTACCTCAATAAACTCTGCAACAGCGCGGAAGGCGAACGAACGGCACGCCTCAACGGTAATGGCCATTTGGGCCATTTTGTGGCGCAATACTTGGAACTTGCCAATTTGACGGCCAAAAGCTTCGCGCTCTTTGCTATATTGTATGGCTTTGCCCAGTGCCCACTCGGCGGCATAGGTGCCCATTACCGAGGCTATCAAACGTTCTTCTTGTATGTTGTTCATCAGGTAGTAAAACCCAAAATCTTTCTCGCCCAATAGGTTGGCTTTAGGCACTTTACAGTTTTCGAAATAAAGCTGGCCAGTATCGGAAGTATGCATGCCCAACTTATTCTCCACTCTCACCGCCGAAAAGCCAGGGGTATCGGTATCGAAAATCAAAAGGCTAAGATTGTGGCCGGGGCCAGTGCGGGTAACCAATACAATAAAATCGGCCATGGTGCCATTGGTAATCCACATTTTGGCACCGTTCACCAAAAAGTGGTCGCCCATATCTTCGGCTTTGGTAATAATGCCCCCTACATCGCTACCGGCATTTGGCTCGGTAATGCCCAGTGCAGCTACCTTTTTGCCTTCCAACGCTGGGCGAAGGTACTTTTCTTTTTGCTCGGGTGTGCCTATGGCATTTATTAGTGGCAGTGGCAAATAGGTGTGCGCATACAACGACATGGCTAAGCCACCCAAGTTGGTATACGCCAGCTCCGATGCTATAGTAACCGCGGCCCATAAGTCCATACCGCTGCCACCTACTTCGGTCGGGAAACTAACACCAAAAAATCCTTGCTCGCCCATTTTCTCGAAAATGTGCCTGGGGCAACTGTGGTTTTTCTCCCACTCATCGGCATAGGGCAACATTTCTATTTCAATAAATTTCCTAAACGATTGGCGCAACAAGTCGTGCTCTTCTGTAAATGGATTGGCCATTGATGTATATTTTTCGGGTTCTTTTGTATTATAAATAACGTACCATGAAGTTAGCGATTCATTGCCAATAATAAAATTTCATAGTAGCCGTTCCAGAATATTCATTATTTTTAAAGAATCTCCTCATTGTCAAATTATTACCACCATGCGTTTTGCCATATTTGTTGTAGCAAGTTTATGCAGTCTTTTATCATATGCCCAGCAGCGGGGCGAAATTGTAAGTTATACTTTGGTTGAAACCCTTACGGCCGATAGTTTTGGTGTTGAAGTAGAGCAGTATACTGGTTTTCCGGGCTCCGTATTGGGCTTAGAGTATGACTTTAAAGTGTTCAAAGTGCAATATTATACAGAGGATTATCGTCCCGACTCGTTGACTATTGCAACCGGGCTGGTTACTTTACCCATTGGCTATCCTTGTGCATCGGGTATTATGACCTTTGGGCACGGTTTCTGTTTAAAAGATGGTGAGGTGCCTTCTAACCCAGGTAGCATATATGGTATGATTACTAAAGGCATTGCTAGTAATGGTTTTGTAGGTATTGCACCCGATTACATCCATTTGGGCGTTGATGCTTCGCCGGGCTACCAAGCTTTTATGAATGCCAAAACCGAGGCCACGGCTACAGTTGACTTAATTAGGGCTGCCAAAACCATCGCTCAGATTGAGGGTGTATACTTAACCGATCAGTTGTTTTTGTCAGGATATTCGCAGGGCGGGCATTCATCGTTTGCTACTGCCAGAGAAATACAATTGTACCATGCTGGTGAGTTCACTGTAACGGCTGTTGCGCCGGGTGGTGGTACTTTTGATTTGGCCGGCGTAGCCGCCGATAGCCTGGCATCGAACACCCGAGTAACGCCTGAACCTCATGCGCTGTGCATGATTGTACGCACCTACTCCGAAGTTTACCGAGATAGCCTATTCAACCTTAACCTGCCGAACGACCCTGCTGTTGCATTTGATTCCGTTTTCAAACATCCGTATGACTCGCTGTTAGCATTGATATTGGACAGAAATACCAATGAATTTCCAAACGGTAGGCTCGACTCCATACCAGTGCGTATGCTTACCGATACATTCCGTGCGCAGTTTCAAACCGACCCGAACTTTTATTTCCGAAAACTACTAGCATACAACAGCCTTTACGATTGGACTCCGCAAATGCCGGTTAATTTTTACCATAGTACTGCCGATATTGAGAATCCGGTGAGCAATGTTCAGTTTGTCATGCAAGTGTTTGAAGATAATAATGCTCCCGATGTACAACTCACCGTTATCTCTACCGAGTTATCGCATAATGCAGCGGGCTTACCTTATGTTATTTTGTCGTTGAACTACATGCGCAGCAAACGGGTTGATTGCTTAACTGGCACCGAGAGCGTTGCCATGGGCCAAGAAATTGAATGGAGCATTTATCCGAACCCGACACAAGATTTTGTAAACCTGAGTTTTGGGGCGGGCTTGACGGGTGCAACTGTTAACGTATACACACCTAAAGGCGAGGTAGTGAGCACTATTACCCTAAGCACGAACACCACCCAGGCAAAACTTGATTTGGCCAAACTTACCGCTGGCACTTATGTGGTTGAGGTGGTTACCGAGAGCCAGCGCCTTTATCGCAAGATAGTTAAGATGTAACACCTTTGGTTGTGAGTATCTCTATGTCTTCGGGCACAATGTACTGGTATTGCTCCATAGCAAACCCAAGGTGGCGGTATATTTTTTCGATTTTCTCGTCAGAAATTTGATGGGTATTAACCTTGAATTTCTTTTGCGAATCAATGTATTTTACGAACCGTTCTTTGGTGATGTTAAAATTAGGAAGGTTGAGCTGCTGGTATATGTGCTCCAGGTTTTCTAGTGGTTCGTGCTCAAAATCCTCGTACTTTATTTCAATCAAGTTTCCAGCCGGTATTAGTGCTTTGTCGCTTTCGTACTTTCTCAGCATCTGCTCGTATACATAGAGTATGTTGTCTTCCATTTCAAGGTCGCTAATTGCTTGAAACTGAAGTGGCGGAATGGTCTTTGTGAAAAAGTTGAATGTAGAGAGAAATACCGAAATAGGATTGCGATAGATATAGATAAACTTGGCATTCGGAAACAGCTCTAGCAACACCGGTATGCGTCCCGTGTGTGGTGGGTTTTTTGATAAGAAACGGGAAGATGGGGTTTGGTTTACCAAAGTCTTTTTCACAAACAGTTCGTAGTCGTTTTTCCAACGTTGCTGCTCGGCTTTGCTGAAGTTTTTTAACAAAATGAACTTGTCAAAATACTCGCGTGTGTGTCTCGGGAAATACCAGAAGTTATAAAGGCTGTAAGGGTTAATATCGCCTAAAGCAAATTCTTCTTCTTGCGGGTAGTCAGCGTTGAGTTCTACATTATCCGCAGGGCGCCTTTTAGGCATTTTGGCATTCATTAAGGTGCGGAAAAGCCACCGGCTGCTCAACAACTGATTCGGGAAAACACTCTGGTAGGTGGTAACATAAGCCATTTCTAAATCTTGGCTAAGCAGGTTGTGCAGGTAGGTAGTGCCACTGCGCCAATGGCCCAGTATGAACACTGGGTCTTGTGTTATTTGTGTTTCTTTTACCACCTTGCCATACTTCCAATTCTCTACCCACCTAAACGGCTCAGATACAAGCGATACCAGCATTGACTTTACGTACCGACTACGGTATGCCGTGTCAATTTTCACATCTCTGGTCATTTCCCTGAAATTGGGGAACGAGCTACCGGAAATGGTAGAAACCGCAGTTTCAAATTTCTTTATCGCCATGCAAACTCCATTCTTACGGGCACGAAATTACATATTCGGTATGAATAAGAAAGGGGGCGTCTGAAGTTATTCGCTGGGTTTCCTACAATTGCAGTCGTGTCATTATTTTGTCATAAAAAATAGTTGGTCAGTTTCCTTAGGCGGTGTATGCTGCATTTGCAGTACTACAAACTATTACCCATGCTGCAAGCTACCCATTACATACCTTTTAAGCCTACGGTGTTTTCATTGGTATTTACCAACATAGTGTTTCAACATCGGCTCAAAAAAATAGCCTTTGTTTGTTTTGGTAGATGTTTGGTAGTGCTGGTTTATGGGTTGGGTACCTTGGCCATTTGCTTTAATATGTTGTTTGCATTGGGACCTTCGTTAAACAGCAAATCCCAGGCACACATATTGGCCAAAAAGCCATGCCTATCTTGAAACACTTGATAGTATTCCGCAATTTTCACAATTGCATTGCTATGGTCTTTTTCAGGGTTGGGGTGTATAGCATTTCTTGCATCTAGCCATGTTTCGGGGGCTGGATTGTAATAGTCGGTTGTAAATTCAACAGTCGGTTTTATGCCTAGCAATCGCCAAGTTGTTTGCATTACCTTCCAATTAAAATCAAACAATAATTCGCCTGGGTGCTCAAATAGCGACTTTAAATCGTGCTCGTAATACTCAAAATAGGGTGAACGACCATACGCAGCCACTAAAGCACCCCAATGCAACTTGGGCCAACGGTGCGCGTATGATATCTGCACTTTGTTTATTTGCCTTCTTAAACCTCTTCCTTCTTCAATAGGTATGCTCAAGCGCTCTAGACCATTGGGGCCAACAATATGCGCACGGTTGCGGTAAGTGGCTTTCTGGAAATTTTCGCACACCTCTATATATATAGGTGTATGGGCCAATACTACCGCATGAAAAGCTATGCTGCCAATATAGGGCAAATCAATGAGCAACGGTTGTGTAAGAGTAGGGTAGGCTTCAGTCATTTTCTGTAAGCAGTTGCAACGGGCGATTTATACTTTCCTCCAGCGAAATTAAGGTCTCTGTTCGATTAATGCCCTCAATGTACTGCAATTTATCGTGTAACACTTTTTTAAGGTGGTTGGTATCGCGGCACAATATTTTCACAAACATGCTATAAGTGCCCGTAGTATAGTTGCAACCCACTACTTCTGGTATGGCCTTCAGTGCATCAACCACGCTGTCGTACATAGAGCTTTTGTTCAGGAAAATGCCAATAAAAGCAGTAAGACCATAGCCCAACATTTCGGGCTCAATATTTACTTGGCTACCTTTTATGAGACCCATATCGGTAAGTTTTTTTACCCTTACGTGCACGGTACCCCCCGAAACGAACACTTTTTTGGCTATTTCGGTAAACGGAATTTGCGCATCGCTCATCAATATGGAAAGTATTTCCATATCTAGTTTGTCAATTTCTAAATTTTGGGCGGCCATAACTACTCAGATTTAGCTTATTTTCTTTAAAAAGTGCTTTTTTATAAAAATATGCTAAACTTTTTTAAAAAAGAAACAAAATATTGCAAGGAAAAGTATAAGGTATTAAATTTGTTGCAGTTAATTGATTAGTTGATTGATTTATTGGCAATTCAATAACCAATAACCAGTTAACCATACACAAAATTGTTGGGTGATGAAACAGGCAGACGTGCCCTCCCGTCCCGGGGGTGAGGAGCTTGGAACAAATCCTGGATTTGCTTGCAAAACCAAGGGCTAACCACCTCATGAAGGTTCGAATCCTTCCCCAACAGCATAGCGGGTTTCATTAATGGCAAAAGGCCGTATCTTCTAGGTACGGCCTTTTGTTTTTGTTTTTTACTGCCCCTGATAGATAAATTTACACAAGCTTAACACCTAATTATTTGTCACAATTGAGCAAATCTGGCGTGCTGGAAGGATTGTTTTTACATGCTTAATAAATTATTTCTTCATGTGTTTTGTTTGGCTAATTAACAGGGTGTGCAAAATTTAGTTGACAACACAATTTTATCTTCGTATTTTGAAATCGATATTAAGCCTATACCCTAGTTATTTATTGATCGTGAAAAAATCCAATTGACAGATTGGTTTTTGAAAAGGTGGTGAGGTCTTATGGTTGTAATGAAAAAAGGGAGATTGGCTGTTTGTAATTATGGATTAAACACGATTTAACGGAACAAAACCATGTAGGTTACGTATAGGTGCGAGTAGGTGTTTTTGCTTACAAGTGCTGTATTTTATAATGAACATTTTTATTTTAGTTACTAATTAATAGACACTGGGTCTTGACAAAGTGTTAAATTGTTTATAAATTGAGCCGTATTTTAGAATTTACCCAATTTCTGTTTGCCAACAACCGGACAAAAGGAACAACGATGGTTGAGAAAGAAGGTAGCCCCAAAACAATTTTTTTTATGAGAAACGTTAACTTATTCTCGGTTGCAACCACAGCCCCGCCATCGTGGCCGGAGAAATTAACAAGAACGAAAAAAACCTTTTCGGTCTTAGCAGGAATCGCATTCCTGCTATTGTTGTTTGTGGCGCCTACTAACCTTATGTCGCAATGTGCCTACCCGAACTGGGCCGGGCAAGGAACTACTTATTTTTTGAGTCAGCCTACTCGAGTTCCGTGTGGTTCATTCTCGCCAAACCAAAGTGTAGGTAGTGGTACGTACAACTATTGGTATGCTTACAATGGTATAAGCTATACCGTAAGTACATGTGGTACTTCGTTTGATACACAAATAACAGTGTATGACGAAAACCCAGGATGGACGAGGAAAGCCTATCAAGATGATAACGGCCCAGCTTGTACTGGTAACAATGGATCGACAACATTTACCTCAACGTACACGGGTAACCATCTTGCTGTTGTTAACCGCTTTTCTTGTCAAAACCATGACTTTACAGGTGTTTCGGCAGTATTGTCAATTCGTGAAAACCTTGGCGCCGCTCCAGGCACGCCTTCAGGTGGTGGTTCGTTTTGTGCTGCTAGCGCTACACTTACCCGTGCTGCAGGCCCACCAACAGGTTATACTTACTATTGGCAAAATACCTCTGGTGGTACCAGCACCGCTTTAGGTAGTGGCGCAACTTATAACGTAACTACTACAGGTACCTATTATCTTCGTCCACTAAGTACAAATGGATGTTGGGGCGATCAGAGTAGCGGTGTAGCTGTTACACTTAACCCAGATGCAGGTGCTACTACCGTAACTGGTGGCACTACCCAGTGCGGTGGCACGGTTACGCTTAATGCATCAGGTGGTAGTGGTGGTACTATATACTACCAAGGTACTACATCTGGAGGTACCAGCACCGCAACGCCAGCTACAAGTATTGGAATAACTTCAACAGGCACTTATTATTTCCGTGCCCGCACGGCTGCTGGCTGTTGGGGCACTGAAGGTAGCCAAGCGGTTACTATCAATTCGGTTCCTGCAGCGGTAAGCGTAAATGGTGGTACTACCCAATGCGGTGGTTCAGTAACTTTAACCGCTTCTGGTGGTGCTGGTGGTACCATTTACTACCAAGGTACTACTTCTGGTGGCACTAGCACCGCTACGGCATCAACCAGTCAAAGCGTATCCTCTTCTGGAACGTATTATTTTAATTCTCGCAGCGCACAAGGCTGTTGGGGTCCTCAAGGTAGTTCTGCTGTTACCATCAATACAGTACCTGGTAGCATCAGCGTAGCAGGCGGCGGTACTTTCTGTGGCGGCTCAACTACCTTAACTGCTACCGGCGGTTCAGGCGGTACTATTTACTATCAAGGCACAGATCCAAGCGGCACCAGCACATCATTGGGCGGCGCATCTGCTACCGTATCTGTCACGGGTGCATATTACTTCCGTTCCCTAAGCCCGCAAGGCTGTTGGGGCCCTGCTGGTAACACCATAGCTACTTTCAATGCAGTTCCTGCGGTGGTTACTGTTTCCGGTGGTGGTTCCTTTTGTGGTGGCACTGCAACCCTTACCGCTAGTGGTGGTGCAGGTGGTACCATCTACTATCAAGGTACTACTTCCGGAGGTTTTAGTACGTCTTTAGGTTCTACCCCACAAACTGTTTCAACTTCTGGTACTTATTATTTCCGTTCCTATAATGGTAGTTGCTGGGGCCCTGAGGGTAGCGCAACAGTTACCATCAACTCAGTACCGGCAGCGGTAACTGTATCGGGCGGGGGTACTTATTGTACCAATGGCTCACAAACCTTAACCGCATCAGGTGGTGGCGGCGGTACTATTTACTGGCAAAATACTACTTCTAATGGGACGAGCACTGCAACTGCATCAAGCAGCCAAGCTGTAAGTGCATCGGGTACTTATTATTTCCGCTCACGCAGTGCTGCTGGATGTTGGGGTCCTGAAGGTAGCTCAGCTATCACAATCAACTCTGTACCTGCAGCAGTAACTGTTTCAGGTGGTGGTATTGGTTGTAATGGTTCGGCTACGCTAAACGCATCAGGTGGTGCAGGTGGTACCGTTTACTGGCAGAATACTACTTCTAACGGAACTAGCACTGCTACTCCGGCTACTTCACGCAACGTAACTGCGAATGGTACTTATTATTTCCGTTCAATAAGTGCACAAGGTTGCCCAGGTACTCAAGGTAGTGCTGCAGTTACCATTGTAAGCACAATTACGCTTTCAACAGGTGGTGGTACTACACAATCAACTTGTGGTGCCTCAAATGGTACAGCTTGTATTTTGGCAGCTGGCGGTAGCGGTGGCTATGCATATTCATGGTCAGGTGGTGGTGCATCAGCTTGTAAGAGCTCTGTTCCATCAGGCAACTATGCTATAACAGTTACCGATGGTAGCGGTTGTACTGCTAGTAGCAGTGTAAACGTTACTGATGCAGGTAGCCCTACTGCTAGCATTACTGCCCAAACCAATGTTTCTTGTTTCGGCGGAAACAACGGTGCAGCTACCGTAACTATCGGTGGTGGTACTGCTCCTTATGATTTGGAGTGGTCGAACGGTGCATTGAGCTTTGGTGTAGGTGCAGGTGCATACAGTGCAACTTCGTTGAGCCAAGGATTGATTTCGGTTACTGTAACCGATGCTAACGGCTGTAACTCGTCAGCTTCTACTACTATTACCCAACCAACACAGCTAACCGCTAGTGTAGGTTCGGTTACCAATGTATTGTGTTTCGGCGCAAGCACTGGCGCTATCAACATTAACGTTGGCGGTGGCACAGGTACTAAAACTTATGCTTGGACTGGCGGCTTCAACACAGAAGATATTTCAAGTCGTTTGGCTGGTGCGTATAGCGTAACCGTAACTGATGCAAATTCTTGTACGGTTTCTACTTCTGCTACCATTGCACAGCCAGCTGCTGCATTGTCAGCATCAAGTACTTTTGTACCTGTAAGTTGTTTCTCTGGCAGTAACGGTAGCATTGATTTGACCGTAACTGGTGGTACAACAGCATATACTTATGTATGGAGCAACACCGCTACATCACAAGATATTTCAACACTATCTTCTGGCAGCTACACGGTAACTGTTACTGATGCTAACAGTTGTACAACTACAAACAGCAGAACAATTACTCAACCTGCATCTGGCGTATCTATAAACGTAGGTACTATTACTAACGTAGGTTGTTTCGGTGCAAGCACTGGTTCAGTTACTATTAGTGGTTCAGGTGGTACTGCTGGTTATACATACGCAATCAATGCAGGCGCTTTCGGTCCATCGGGCACTTTCTCTGGCCTAGCGGCTGGCAACTACACGTTGCGAGTAAGGGATCTAAACGCATGTGAAAACTCTACCCCGGTAACCATTACCCAGCCTGCGGCTGCTTTAACTGCCTCTATTACTGCTACTACAAGTGCTAATTGTTTCGGTACTGCTAGCGGTTCAGTTAATTTAGGTGTAACTGGTGGCACAATTAGTTACGGTTATGCTTGGACCAATGGTGCAACAACCCAGGATTTGAGTGGTGTTGCTGCTGGCAGCTATACTGTAACAGTAACCGATGCAAACACTTGTACTGCGACTGCAACTGCAAGCGTATCGCAAGCTACTGTGCTTTCTGCCACAAGGGTGATTACAAACGTTTCTGCTTGTCAAGGCTTTAGCAACGGTGCTATAACCTTCACTGGTTCAGGCGGTACTGGTTCTTATCAGTATTCAATAAACGGCGGTAGCACTTACCAAACATCAGGTACCTTTACAGGCCTTGCCGCTGGTACTTACGATGCTTATATTAAAGACAATGGTGTACCAAGTTGCGTAGTTCAATTGCCAGCAGTGGTGGTTGGTCAGCCAGCATCATTGGCCGCACCTACGCTTCCTGGAGGTTCAACTTACAATTCATGCGGTCTGTTAGTAGTAAACGTAACCCCACAAGGTTCAGGTGCTACACAAGCCGTATTGTATAACGGTGTTCCGGGTGCTGGTGGTGTTGCAATTGATACCAATACAGCATTCTTGTTCAATAACCTTTCAACAGGGATCTATACCTTCTATACTACCTCTTACAATCCAACTATTGGTTGTCAAGGTACAGCTTTCACCAGCTTTACTATTGCTGTGGTTAACCCAGTATTGGTATCTGGTGTTATCACCAATGTATCATGTTTCGGTGCTGGCAACGGTGCGGTGAACATTACCCCATCAGGTGGTACACCTCCGTATACTTACAGCTGGTCGAATGGTGCAACTACCCAAGACTTGAGTGCGATAGGTGGTGCATCTTACAACGTAGTGGTAACCGATGCTCAGGGTTGTTTCAATATTGGCTCATTCAGGGTTGTTGAGTATGCTCCGGTAACTGCATCATTGGACTTTAACATTGCCAATGGTTACGGTATTAGGTGTTTCCAAGACTCTAGCACTACCATTAACGTATTAACTACTGGTGGTGATGGAAACTACACTTACAACTGGAACGACGGAAGTACATCTGGCAACAGGATTGACGTTTATGCAGGTTCTTTCCGAGTTACTGTTGCCGACGGACAAGGTTGTTCAGTTGTTAAAACTGCAACATTGTTCCAACCACCAGTATTGAACGTAAGCCTACAAACTTCGTATCAGTGTAGCGGTGGTGGCTACTCATCAGCTACCGTACAAGTAATTACTGCTGGCGGCGTATCACCGTTTGAGTACAAACGCAATGGTGGTAACTACCAAGTTTCAAACACCTTTAGTAACTTGTTTAACGGTTCGGTTGATACCTTCTATGTGAGGGATGCCAATAACTGTATTACTATTGTAAACAATACTGTTACCTTGCCAACTGCTGGTAGCCCAATTAGCTCTTGCGACTTTATTTATGTAGCTCCAAGTAATGAAGGTGGTGACGTAAACAATGCTGGTACTCCTGATTGTCCTACAACTCTAGCCCAAGCAATGAATTTGGTAAGTGGAACTAGGACTTATGTTCGCATGTTGGGTGGTACTTCTCAGTACTTCTATTCTTCGCCAGTTGAACTAGTGAATAATGTGAATATTGAAGGAGGTTATGTTAGAGACTTGAGCGGTAACTGGGTAAAAACCACTACTGCGGCTACCGTAATTAACTTTAACAACGCATATATTGTTCCAAGCCCAGGTATCGGTATCTATGCTGGTATAACCTCAACTGGTAAATCAAACTGGTCAATTAGTGATGCAACTGTTAATGTTCAATTGACTGGTGCTGTTGGTACACAAGATGGTAATGGCCGTTCTGTATATGGATTGCTAATTAATAATGCTTCTCAGAGTTACACTTTGAGCAACGTTAAGATTAACGTTGGTAATGCTTCAAGCGGCGCCAATGGTGTTCAAGGTAGCGCCGGTGGTAACGGTGTAAACGGTGGTGATGGTGCTGCTGGTCAATTTATCCAAGACAACACTGGTGGTGCTGGTCCGTTTGCTGCATGTTGTGGCGGTGGAGATGGTGGCACTGGTGGTAACGCTAGTGGCATAGGCGGTGGCGTTGGTGCAGTTGATCCAGGCGCCCGAACTAACGGTAGCGTTAGTCAGTGTTCTCCTGTAGGTAGCTCAACCACGCAAGGTGGTGGTGCTGGCGGTTCAGGTGGCCATGGCGGTAGCACAGGCACAACAACCGTATATAACGGTATGAACGGTGCTCGTGGCGGCGGTGGTGGAAGGATCACTGGCTGTTCTTATTCAGCCAATGGTGCTTCAGTTGCTACTAACAGTTCAACAGGTCTTACTTGGTTCTTCTATTCTCAACCTCAACCTGCTCCAGTAGTTAGTGGTGTTGATGGTAATGATGGTTCAAATGGCGGTAACGCTGCCGTGAGTTATAGCCCTGGCAGCCCTCCTGCTGCATCATTTGGTCAATACTTTGTGCCTGCTCTTGGAGCAGACGGCGGAGTTGGCTACGGTGGTTCAGGTGGTTCTGGTGGTGGCGGTACTGGTGCAGTTATCGTTGACGGACGCAGTGGTACTCCTTCATTCCTTAACATTGTTCGTGGTTCTGGCGGTGGTGCTGGCGGCGGCGGTGGCGAAGGCGGTTCTGGCGGCGACGGCGGTGGCGGCGGTGGTGCAGCGTTTGGTGTGTATGTATCATCAAACTCTCGTACTGGTGCAAGCTTAACTAGCGTAATTGTTAACTCTCTTGGTACTGCAGGTACTGGTGGTACTGGTGCCCTTGGTGGCAACGGTGGTACTGGCGGCTTTGGTGGCCAAGGTGGTCCAGCAATGTCTGATACACAATTGGGTGTTGTACTTACCAGCCCTGCCGGTAACGGTGGCAATGGTGGTAACGGCGGTAATGGTGGTCGCGGTCAGGATGGTGGAAATGGTTCAGCTCAAGGCATCTACTACGGTGGTGTTGCTGCTCCTACCCAAACTGCTGCTGGTACCAACGGAACTGTTACCGTTAGTACAATTAAGGCTTGTACCAACTCAATTATCCCTATTACCAAAACAAGCCCTAATAGCTGGACAATTACTGGTGGATCATTTGTAAATGATTTAACAGCGGCTACATCATCTTATACTACAGCCTCTGATACTGCTGCTGTATTCTATACAACTACTGGTAATAAAACTCTTTCAGTAGGTGCTACTAGTTTCCCTGGATTTATTAAGGTTACTGGCACACGTGCGGCTCCTGTAATTTCCAGTGCCCCTTATGCTAGTCGTTGTGAAGGTTCAACAATTAACCTAACGACCTCTACTGTAGGTGTTCAATATCGCTGGACATTGTCAAATGTTGACTCTCCAGAAGTAATATTAGCCGTGTATACTGGCCCTTCAATTACCAATTTGATTACTGGTGATGCTGGTACTTATATTATTAGGTTGCAAGTTCGCGAAGAATGCTGTGGTTGGTCAATTCCTACCTATGCTACTGCTTTGGTAACTCCGCTTCCTGATGCTGTGACTTCTATTACCGGTCCTAGCACAGTTTGTGCAAACCAATCTGGTGTTACTTTTAGCGCACCGCTTTCAACATTTGCAAGTGCAAACGTTAACACAACTACTGGTTATAAGTGGCAACTACCTGCTGGTGCTTCGGCTACTAGTGCTGGCGGTCTAAATGGTTTCGTATCTGGTGGCAACATCAACATTACGGTTACATTTGGTACCAATAACGGCAACGTTATCGTTACTCCATCTAATGGCTGTGGCGATGGTCCTTCAACTACCAGGGCAGTAACTATTGCACCTACACCGGTAATAACTGGTATATCAGGCGGTACTGCTATTTGCACAGGTTCTTCTGAGATTCTATCTCCTGTAGTAACTGGCGCACCTAGCTATACTTATGCTTGGTCTAACGGTGCAACTACGCCTACTATTACAGTTTCTCCTGCAAGTACTACTACTTATACAGTAACAGTAACTAGTGGTTCATGTTCTGCCATAGCTAGCAAAACGATAACAGTAACTACGCTACCAGCTGCTGCAGGTGCCATTACTGGCTTGTCTAGTGTTTATTATGGACAAAACTCTGTAGGTTATTCAATAGCTACCGTAGCTAATGCTGCATCTTATACTTGGACCGTACCTGCTGGTGCAACCATCACATCGGGTCAAGGTACAAACAGCATTGTGGTTAACTTTGGAACTGCATTGTCTGGTAACGTATCGGTAACTCCTGTAAACGGTACTTGTAACGGTACTGCTGCAAGTAGGT
Organism: Sphingobacteriales bacterium; assembly: GCA_027486795.1. GTDB lineage: Bacteria > Bacteroidota > Bacteroidia > Chitinophagales > CAIOSU01 > CAIOSU01. The sequence goes on from JAIXOI010000038.1 coordinate 70,259, forward strand.
TTGTTACAATTGGTACTGCTCCATTTATATGGACTGGTAACACCAATGACAACTGGAACGTAACCACAAACTGGAGTACCAATACTGTACCTACAGCTGCTAATAACGTGCTGATTCCAACTGGTCGTCCGAACTATCCATCTTCATATACTGGTGCTCCAGTTGCCAACGACTTGGTGATTGAGTCAGGTGCTTCGGTAACAATCGAAACTGGATTTGACATGAACTTGGGTGGCAATGTGTATGTAAATACTGGCGGTACCTTGGCATTTGGTCCGTCTATAGCAGCGGTTACTCCTAAACTATTTGTAGCAGGTAACTGGGTGATGAATGGTACTGTGACGCCAAACCAAGGTGAGGTTTCATTTGATGGAGCAACTGCACAAACCTTGCAAGGTACTACTAACTTCTACTCGTTAAACATTAACAACAGCAATGGTGCTAGCGTTACTTCGGGTATGATGTATGTAGGTGGTGGTTTAGAACTTGATTTGGGTACATTTACCACAAACAATTTGGTTACCATTAAGTCAAGTGCTACTGGTACAGGTTGGGTTGATAACTTTAGCCCAGGCATGACTGGTACTTTAAGCGGTGACATCATCATGCAGCGCTTCTTTGCCGCAGCTGCTCAGTCAACTGCTTTCCATTACATCAGCTCACCTGTAAACAATGCCAACGTAGCTACACAGCTATCTGAGCTTGGCTTATATGGTCCAAATGGTGGTCAAGTTGTTCCATTCGCTTCTTGCGATCCGAACAACGTATCACCTGGATCTCCTTATGGTTCATTGTTTGAGTGGAGAGAAGATGCAAGCTTCCTATTTAGCTGTAACCAATCGGGCTGGCACGTGCGCTCATCTGGTACACTAACCAATGGTCGTGGTTATGCTGGTGTCGTTCGTCGCAATACCGACTTTACACTTGATGTGAGAGGTACAGCTAACACGGGTACTATTGCTTACAACAACTTGGACAACACCACTGCAATTGGTGATGGATGGCACTTGGTAAGTAACCCTTATCCTTCTCCAATTGAGTGGAACGTGCCAGGCGCAGGCTTCATTGGTGCTGCTCACTTCTGGCAGTCTAGCGGTTCGTACACTGGTACTTATCAGCCACAATTGTCAGGTACTGGTTATTTGATTCCTTCTATGCAAGGTTTCTTTATCCAGACCACTGGTGCAGGCCCTACTAACTTTGTACTAACTAATAGCGCTCGTCGCACAGGCGATGCTACTTTCAACCGTCAAGCAAACTGGTATGACCATATCTTGAACGTTGAATTGGCTGGTAACAACTTTGCAGATAGAACTACTGTATACTTTGGTGCTGACTGCAGCGATGCGTTTGACAACTTGTACGATGCACAGAAGAAAGAAAGCCGCGCAGGCCAACCTACTTTGTACACTCGTATAGCCAACTATCCTAAATTGGTAGGTATCAATGGATTGCCAACTGACGACAGCAAAGTGGTATCAGTTCCTATGGGCTTGATTGCAGGAACCGCTGGTACTTATACCTTCACGTTTGCTGATATGAACACCTTCGGTGCGTCTGCACTTATCTTCTTGGAAGACACCAAAACTGGTGCAATCCAGAACATGCGTGCTAACGATACTTATACCTTCACATCTACATTGTCTGATGACCCAGAACGTTTCATTATTCACTTCTACCCTCCAGCGGCAATCACTACTGCTGATGGCGATTGCGAAGGTTTGAATGGTACTATAAATGTTGATTTGGGCGTGTTTAACGTAGGTGGTACTCAGCTTACTTGGGATAGCTATGAACTAACTGATGCCAACGGTACTGTTATATCTAGCAACACTAATGTAAACGGTACAATCAGCATGGTTAACATACCTGCAGGTAGCTATGGCTTGAACCTTGAAATCCAAGGATACCAAACCAACGAAACCATTATCATTGGTGCACCTGCTCCGGTTGATGCGGTTTATGCTGCTGGCTTTAGCCAAGCATATACTCAGGCAATCCTTGAGTTCTTGAACCAATCAGTAAATGCTACTGATTATTCTTGGAGCTTTGGTGATGGCGCAACTTCTAACTTGAGCAACCCTACTCACATTTATACCCAACCAGGTATTTATGATGTGACATTGGTTGCCAACAGCGATGATTGCTCTGATACTTATACTTCTAAAGTGGAAGTTTTGGAAGTTGCCGTTGGTTTGCCAAACACTCCGGATGCAAATCCGATGGTGAACATTAGCAGCTATCAAGACGTGATTACTTTAGGGTTCTTGAACCTGAAAGATCCTAGCGTACAAGTGGATATCTTTGACCTATCGGGCCGTAAGATTATCGAAACTTTGAGCTTGGAAACTACACAAAGTAGCCACCAAATCAAGATGACCCAAATTGCTAGTGGTTACTATTTTGTAAGGGTAACTGGTGCAGATACTTATGCGGATAAAAAGATTTTCTTGACATCCGACAATTAATAGTGCATTTTTATTAATCCATGAATGGTATTCCCGGAGACGTTGTGGCAGCGTCTCCGGTTTTTTTTTGCCCTTTGTTTGGAAATTGGAAATAACCCCCTTTACTTTGGGGTAAGAAATGAAAACAACTAAATTTCATACTCATTACCATTTGCTGTCATTGGCAGGCTAATGTTTTTGGGTTGACGTACATAAAACCAAAAACTGCAAGCCTGCCAATTTTGGCGGGCTTTTTTGTTACTTAAAAAACTAACTATGCTTCGCATTGCAATCCAAAAATCAGGACGATTACAGGAAAAGAGTTTAAGCTTGTTGAATGAGTGCGGACTTGGTATTGATAATGGAAAAAGTGAGTTGAAGGCGCTAGCCAGAAATTTCCCTGCTGAGATATTATTTCTGAGAGATGATGATATACCGCAGTATGTTGAAGACGGTGTTGCCGACCTTGGTATCTTGGGCGAGAACGTTATCTTAGAAAAGAAAAAGAAGCTGGATGTTATTGAGCGACTTGGGTTTGCCAAATGCCGCCTTTCGATAGCCGTACCAAAGGGCGTTGAATATACCAACGTCCACTGGTTGGAAGGTAAAAAAATAGCAACATCGTATAGCCGTATAGTGCAAGATTTTTTAGCGCGTCATGGCGTTAATGCCGACATTCATGAAATAAGCGGTTCGGTTGAAATAGCCCCGGGAATAGGTTTGGCAGATGCTATTTGCGATATAGTAAGTACTGGCGGTACGCTAATGAGCAATGGGTTGATAGAGGTTGAAACGGTTATTAAATCGGAAGCAGTACTTGTTGCAAACACGCAACTTTCCGGTGAAAAAAAAGCGCTTATTGATAAGCTAATGTTCAGGATAGCTGCCGTAAATAAAGCTGGTAACAATAAGTATATTTTACTAAATGCACCAAACAATAAATTGGAGCAAATAATTGGTGTGCTGCCCGGTATGAAAAGCCCCACTGTAATGCCATTAGCTATTGAAGGTTGGAGCTCGGTGCACTCGGTTTTGGCAGAGGAAGATTTTTGGGAAATAATACACCAATTGAAGGCTAATGGGGCACAAGGTATTTTGGTGATACCAATTGAAAAGATGATACTATAAGATTGAATATTTTGTACAATAACCTGCTATTCTGATAATAATGACTCAAGGAATGATTGTTTATAGTTATCCAAAAAATGAAGAGTTTGAAGAATTACTGCGCCGCCCAAGTATGGACCATGCTGCTTTACTTGATGTGGTAAAACCGATAATGAGTGCGGTAAAACTGGAAGGTGATGAGGCGGTAAAAAGATTTACAGAATTGTTTGATCGTGTGGCTTTACCTTATGTTAAAGTGGAGGCTCGTGAAATATTGGATGCAGAATGGCAGGTGAATGAAGAGTTGAAAGTAGCCATATTAAAAGCGGCCATAAATATTGAGAAGTTTCACAAAAGCCAAGTGCACGAAGAGCCTATTGTAGAAACAATGCCCGGCGTTAACTGCTGGCGCAAAAACCTGCCCATTGAAAGGGTAGGGTTGTATATACCAGGTGGAAGTGCTCCGTTATTTTCAACCGTGCTGATGTTGGGTATTCCAGCAAAGATTGCTGGTTGCAAAGAAGTGGTGCTGTGCACTCCACCTGATACAGATGGGCAGATAAACCCTGCAATATTATTTGCTGCCCAAGTTGCGGGTATAAGAGATGTTTTTAAAATAGGAGGCGCTCAGGCTATTGCAGCAATGGCATACGGAACCAAAGAGATACCAAAGGTTGATAAAATTTTTGGGCCAGGTAATCAATACGTGACCGCAGCCAAACAATTTGTTCAAATGGATGGCACTGCCATTGATATGCCAGCAGGGCCGTCAGAAGTGCTTGTAATTGCCGACGAGGGCGCCCCTGCCGCTTATGTAGCTGCCGACTTATTGAGCCAAGCAGAGCATGGGCCAGATAGCCAAGTTATACTGGTTACGTGGAGCGAGCAATTGATCAGCGATGTTCAAACAGAATTGGCAAACCAGTTAGCGGCGTTGCCTAGAAAAGAGATAGCCGAGCAAGCGTTAAGGCATAGTAAAATTTTCTTGGTGCGAAATGCGGTAGAAGCAATGGACCTGAGTAATGCTTATGCGCCTGAGCACTTAATACTAGCAGCAAGCAATCCTCACGAATTGGCAAATAAAGTACTGCATGCTGGTTCGGTTTTTTTGGGTTACTATACGCCAGAGTCGGTGGGCGATTATGCTTCGGGTACTAACCACACTTTGCCTACCAACGGCTATGCCCGTAGCTATAGTGGTGTATCGGTTGATAGTTTTGTGAAGAAGGTTACTTTTCAGCAGTTAACGCGCGAAGGACTTGAAAACCTAGGGCCAATTGTAGAAACTATGGCAGCAGCCGAGCAACTAACTGCTCATGAGCGAGCAGTGTCTATTAGGAGGGCGTAAGATTATTACTACCCTACCAAATGTGCGGCTATTTCTTCTTTGTTTTGCGATTTGTCAATCTGAGATTGCACAAAGGCTATGAACTCTTCAATTGAGCACTGGCTTTCTATTTCTTTGATCGGCATAATAAATGCCGCCATATCAGAGATAAATACTAATACGTGTTCTTTACTGCGCTCTACTTTATTAATGGCTCCCCATTGTATGGTTTCGTTGAATAAATCTGAAAACATTGTGATGTGCGCCATTGAAAATGACATTTCCCTGTAGCCGGTAATTACGCCCGGGCGCGCACTTGCAACTAACATCCGTGCTCGTTTTTTAACGGTATACTTTCCGGAAGCCGGAATGATTATGCCCCATATTATGGCCAGCAAGGAGGTAAGCACTACCGATGGTGATAAGGTGAAATTGGCTTTGTAAAAGTTGAATGCTGCCAACAGCAGTAAACTGCCTGCAATGATGTAGCGAGAAATTTTAGCTTTTTTAAAAGCTTGGTCGGTTATAAAAATATTAAAGGCTTCATAATCGGCTATGGTTATCTCAAATTTAAATTCATAGCTTTTTTCCATAGCTTTTATTGAGCTAGGCCATTAATCGACCAATGAGATATCAAACTGCACTAAGTCTATCAAATCTTGCACGCGCTCATCAATTTCATGATGCTCTAAAGTTTTGGTTCTGTTTGGGCCAAACTGCTCAACGCAATAAGATGCCATGGCGGTACCAAATATTACAGCACGTTTCATATTGTCAAAAGAGATGTCTTTGGTTGCAGCCAAATGGCCCATAAAACCACCGGCAAATGTATCACCGGCACCTGTTGGGTCAAATACGTCTTCAAGCGGCAAGGCAGGGGCAAAAAACACCTCGTTGCCTTGAAAAAGTAAGGCGCCGTGTTCGCCCTTTTTAATAATCAAGTATTTTGGGCCCATTTCAAGAATAAGCTTGGCAGCTTTTACTATGGAGTGCTGGCCAGATAGCTGGCGGGCTTCTTCGTCATTTACAAAAAGCACATCAACTCGTTTCAACACTTCTTTTAGCTCGGCCATTTGTATGTCCATCCAAAAGTTCATGGTGTCCATGGCAATCAAACGCGGGCGGCTGGTCATTTGGTCCAAAACCTTTGCTTGAACCACAGGACTTAAGTTACCCAGCATTAAAAAGTCACTATTCTTATAAGCTTCTGGAAGAATGGGGTCGAAATTGGCCAATACGTTTAGGTCTGTAATCAAACTATCGCGGGTATTCATGTCCATGTGATAGCGGCCCGACCAAAAAAACGATTTCTCACCTTCTTTTACTTGCAAACCAGCAGTATCAACACCGCGAACATTCAATGCTTTTATTTCGTCAAAATCATAGTCGCTGCCAACTACTGATACTAGATTAATAGGCTCCACAAAATTGCTAGCCGACCAGCTAAAATGCAGTGCACTTCCGCCTACAATACGTTCAACTTTGCCAAATGGGGTTTCAAGTGCATCAAAGGCTACAGTGCCCACTACCAATAAACTCATAAACTATTATTTTGTATAGATTGTTCTCGGATTAACTGGGCGCAAGATACGGCCTTTTTTGCTTGATTGAGCCTACTTTCGTAGCAAAACTGTTACTTTTTTGACAAAATTGGAAGTTGGGTAATGTTACCATATCTGTTTAATATATTAAACTTACAACAGCCAATGGGTGCTTGAAAGGTAATGGGTTAAGATTGGCTGAATGGAATGTTTAATGGTGAATTTCGGCTAGAATAGCTGGTTGCTTTGATTTGGCAGGTTTTCAGTTGTTAATTTTTTTTACAAAAAAACCATCAGCTTTTTGTTTTTATGCAAGGATGCTATACATTTGCAGTCCCATTAGGGGAAAATTCCTCCTTAGCTCAGCTGGTTAGAGCATCTGACTGTTAATCAGAGGGTCTCAGGTTCAAGTCCTGAAGGGGGAGCAAACAACGGTAAGGGTTTCAGGAAACTGAAGCCCTTTTTTATTTTTACACTGAAAGTGCAATTTGCAGCACTAATCAAGAAGGGGTCTGAATCTATAAAACGTGTAAAACCAAATCGCCTAAACGAAAGTGAAACACCAAACGCCCTTTAGGTTTAAGCAATTCGAGGTACGGCATGATTGCTGCGCCATGAAGGTGAACACTGATGGGGTATTGTTAGGGGCTTGGTGCAATGTGGCTGGGATAAATAGTGCCCTAGATATTGGTACCGGAAGTGGCGTAATAGCTTTGATGCTAGCCCAACGGGGCATAGCAGCCGTTGAAGCCATAGAATTAGATGGGGATGCAGCAGCACAAGCACAAGAGAACTTTTTAGCATCAAAGTGGGCAGCAAAGTTAACTGGCCATCATACGGCATTGCAGCAGTTTCGACCCAATAGCCCTTACGACCTCATTGTTAGTAATCCACCTTTTTTTGAGAATGCCTACAAAACTCCATTAGCCAACCGCAACCTTGCAAGGCATAATGATACTTTGCCGCTGGTTGATTTAATGGTATTTGCAGCCCAATGGCTTGCATTACAGGGTAAACTGGCATTGGTACTGCCAACGGATATGGCAAAAATGGCAAAAAAAGCAGCCTTAATTCAAGGGCTGTATTTAGTCCATATTTGTTACATAAAAGGCTCAGTTGGCGGCGAAACCAAACGAGTGTTGCTTTCTTTTGGGCGCAGTAATGAGGAACCAATAGTAACCCACTTGGCTATTGAAACCGCACCGTTGATTTATACAGACGACTACAAGGCGTTAACCAAAGACTTCTATCTGGCGTTTTAGTCTGTTAAACGAACAGGAATTTCGTAACCTCTTTTGGTCATTTCTTCAGCTATATCGGAAGGTATTTCGCGACAGGCACAAAATTTTGCATGGTCAATGTGCCAAACAATTTGCTGGCGGGTAGTAGGATTTTTCGGCATAGGGTGAACCCTGTGCCAATCTTTGTTCATTGTTACCATGTCGTTACTTTATCGTGCAAAGATAGTGAAGGCAGACGGGCTATTTTTTTATTTATTTTTCGTCCTTAATTCGAAACGTACTTTAACCCAACAATAGAGCCAATTAAGGTGGCAATAAAAAACAACCGCCAGAAAGCTGCAGGCTCTTTAAAAAAAATAATTCCGGCAATTACAGTACCTACAGCCCCTATCCCTGTCCAAACTGCGTAAGCCGTGCCGATAGGTATGGTTTGGGTAGCTTTATAGAGCAACTCCATACTTATCGTTATCGACACAAAGAAACCTACCCACCATAGGGTGGCAGTTGTACCTGAGGTTTCCTTCACTTTCATTAAGCAAAAGGCAAAACCCACTTCAAACAATCCTGCAATAACGAGTAGTAGCCAGTTCATTTTTTGTTTTTCTTAGACACAAGACACAAGACACAATGTATATGTCGGTACAAATCATTTTCAAATTAGCACATTTCCAAATTCTCAAATTAGTTTGTGCACCCCATCTACCACATCAACCATAAACGCACTGCCTTTTCGACCAGTATGGCGGTGGTAGTATTGCTCAATATACACAATGAATGATTCTATGGCGTCCTTTTTTACTAACGCAAAAGCGCAACCGCCAAACCCAGCACCCGACATTTTAGCGCCTATACAGTTTGGGTTTTCTTGTGCACCTGCTACCATGGTATCCAATTCGTGGCCGCTAACCTCATAATCCTCTTTTAAGGAGCGGTGCGATGCAAATAGTATAGCACCAAATACCTCAATATCGCCACGGCGCAAAGCCGCTGCAGCTTCCTGCACCCGGCGTTGTTCGCTCGATACGTGATGCGCCCGTTTGCGCAGTACAGGGTCATTTATGCATTTATCAATGTCTCTTGGATCGGCTTGAACCAGGCGCTGTATACCTGTTTTAGATTGCAGCAGAGCAAGTGCCGTTTGGCATTCAGCCAATCGCACATGGTATTTGCTTTCACTCAATTGGCGCTGTTTGTTCGTGTTAAGCACAACCAACCTATAATCGCCAAGTTTCAAAGGAACGTAAGCATGTTCAAGGGTATCGCAGTTAAGTAATATCGCATTATTGGCTTTGCCGTGCGCCACTGCAAACTGATCCATAATGCCGCATTTTACCCCAATAAAGTTATTCTCGGCTTTCTGGGCAATCAATGCTATCTCGGTGCGGTCCAAAGTTGTACCAGCCTGTTCAGCAAACATATATGCAGTAAGCACTTCTACACAAGCCGATGACGACAAACCAGCGCCTATAGGCAAATCAGAATTAAACATTAATTCAGCACCGGTAAGGTCAATTTTCTTTTTCTGCAATTCGCTCAACACGCCTAACGGGTAGTTTCCCCAACCACGGGATTCATCATAAGTTATTGCTGCCGCCAAAGAACAAACAATATCGCGTTCATCCATGCCTGAGCGCATCCACATTATCTGGTTATCCTCTTTACGGAAACCAGCATAAATGCCCCGCGATATAGCAGCAGGCATTACCCAGCCACCATTATAGTCAATATGCTCGCCAATAAGGCATATGCGCCCAGGGGCAAAGTAAAACTCGACGGGGTAGGGGTCTTCCCTGCCGTAAAGTTGGTAAAATAGTTTTTGTAAGCTTTTAATTTCCATTTCAGCTTTGTGATTCTTGATAACGGAAAAGGGCTTCTCTTAGTTGTGGGGCGGTGTCTTCTACCAGTAAGGTATTTGCTGCGGCCCAAGCACCCGTTTCTGACGATGCCAACCATTTTACACGGTCTGCTGCGCGAAGCGGGGTATAAAACTCGATATGGAAAGGGTAATACTTATTGGCATCGGCATATTCAGGGCTGTTTACTGGCCGCTGGTAAAGGCACATCATATACGGGAAGGGCTTGCCGAAGAGTGTATCCATTGCCCCAACTACTTGCCTTAAAATATCAGCCAAATCAGTCCGCTCTTTTGTGTTCATATCGCTTATACAACTCTTGCCCTGCCTATTCACTATATACACGCCGTATGGGTAATCGGTAAACCAAGGTATAAAGGCCGCGAAATGCTCATTTTTCGTAATCATTCTACGGCCATCCTGCATTTCGGTTGCCACCATATCTAATAAAAGGGAGTTGCCAGTTATGTCATAGTGTTTTAAACTATTATCCAGTTCGGCTTTTACCTTTAAAGGCACAAAAGGGTATGAGTATATTTGACCATGCGGGTGATGAATGGTTACGCCCACTTCTTCGCCACGGCTTTCAAAGGGGAATATGTATTTCACTTCTGCATCTGCAGCTAACTCTTGAAACCGAGCTGCCCAAACGTTAATTAGCTGGGCAACATGCTCTAGCGGCAATTGCGCCAAGCCTTTGTTATGGTCTGATGAATACAATACCACATCGCAATGCCCGGCTGCTTTAGCGGTGTGGTAAAAATCGGTTGGTCCGGCTTCCGGTGTAGCATGGTTGGGCGATAGTGCTGGAAAATCGTTGGGATATAACAAAACCCCATACTCATCGGGCACTTGGCCCGAACCAGAACAAAACGGACACTGCCCTGTAGGTAAATGCGGACGGTGCTGGCGATTGGGCGCCACCATGTTGTAAGTACCTAATAAGGGGTTCCAGCGTAAGTGCGACATTGGATTTTTCCTTTTTTGGGCTCGTAAAGGTACATATAAAATTGTTTCGAGTTTCGCACTTCGACTCCGCTCAGTATGACAAAAGTTGCGGGTTACTTGTTGCGAGTTGGCTTAATTTAAGTCGTTTATAGATATGGTAAGATTTATAAATTGTTAGTGATGCTAAGTGGACGGTTTTTAATCATTTAAGACATGCGACTAAACCACTCTAACTCGTAACTCGCAACCCGCAACTCGTAACCTTAACTCACCATAAGTCAAAACATATGCTTAATTTCACTCAATGCTCCAAAATGTAAAAGTGAGAATTCAGTTAATGGCCGTGCTGATTGGGATAGCACTTATGGCCGTAAAGTTTGGAGCCTACTTCCTTACGCATTCCAATGCCATCCTAACTGATGCGCTGGAATCGATAGTTAATGTAATAGCAGGCTTGTTTGCCTTATGCAGTTTATGGTTGGCTGCCCATCCACGCGACGAAAACCACCCTTACGGGCACGGCAAGGTCGAGTTTATTTCAGCAGGTGTTGAGGGAGCGCTGATTATGGTTGCTGGGTTTATCATTTTTGGCAAGTCTATTTATAACTTCATCCATCCACAAGAAATCCATCAAATTGATTGGGGATTGGCTTTAATAGCCTTAGCAGGTGCTATTAACTTTGGATTGGGTTGGTTTTTGGTAAAAAAAGGTAAACAACATCGTTCTATGACGCTTCAAGCCGATGGCAAACATTTAATGTCTGATGGTTGGTCTAGCTTGGGTTTGGTTATAGGTTTGGGCATTATCTTGCTTACCGGCATCAATTGGATTGATAATGCAGTGGCTTTGCTGTTTGGACTGATAATTGTAGTCTCGGGCTTGAAATTGGTGCGCGGCTCTGTGGCAGGCATTATGGATGAAGCAGACGTTGTGCTGATTAAAGAGCTTATTGAAATACTCAACAAAAATCGCCGCCCCAACTGGATTGACATTCACAACCTCCGCATCATTAAATATGGCTCAAACCTTCATATTGATGCGCACGTTACATTGCCGTATTATCTTGATTTGCAACAAGTACATGACGAGTTGGAGGCCATTGATCACATCGTTACTGATTATTTTGGTGAGGATACCGAGTTTTTTCTACATCCCGACCCTTGCATTCCTACCAGTTGCCCTATTTGTATCAAAACCGATTGCCTAGTGCGTCAGCACGCACCTACACACCACGAAACATGGACGCTGGAGAACGTAATGAAAAACAAAAAACACGGAAAAGAAGATGACAGATAGAAAATAACAGATTACAAAGCTACCCGTTCTGTTATCTGGACACTTTTCATCTGTCATTTACACTTAGTCTTTAGAACTGTCGCCGGTAAAGTAGTCGTCTTTGCGATGGAAAAGTACGTTGAAAGTGGTAAGGCTGCCATATATGCGGGTAATGTACTGTTGCAGGTTTACCTTATCCTCGTCGCTTAGTTTAGTGTTGGCATTTATCTGCTGCTCCATTACACGAATGCGGTCACGCACCATCACTATTTTATGGAAAAACGTCTCGATAGGAATTTCTTTACCTTTTAGGCTCGTATCTTCTGGTTGCAAAATCATGGTGCCGCCTTTCCACTTATCGCCCATCGGTATCAACATCGTAAAATCGGCAAAGCGAGAAAGCACTCCAGCCATGGCTTCTTGCACATCTTCCATCGATAGGGCTTCCTTAAACTTATCTGGCTGGGCCAATACGGTAATGCCATCAAAATCGCGGGCAATATCCTTATCGCCATGCTCTTTAAAAAATACCTTTAGGGTATCCAAGTCGCCACCCGATACAATGCCTTCGCCATATTTAGGATGCTCTACCCGTGTACCAATTCCGTATGAGTTTGCCATAGTTGCAATATTTTGGCTGCTAAAATATTAAAAATATCGTACGAAATATAAGAATGCGGCTGGGTGTGCCACTTATGTTCATTTATTTGCAAGGGATACTTTTTTGGCGAGCTCGTTATGAAAGGCATTAAAATATGCTACTTTGAGAACCTTCTTATAATCTAGCTTAGAAAAGATTTCTGGAGCATGGTTTTCATTATAGGTTTTCCTAACACTTTTCGTATGATTGATTAAAAACTCTTTCGGATCTCGTTGAGAAATGGGGTTGCCTTTGAATTTAATCTTGGTATGATAGTCTTTATTGAAAGTCTCTATATCAGCTAGAATCAATGCTTCCAATTCTTCGATATTGAGCAAGAATAAGGAAATGTTGCCCGTTGCTTTATTGATAAAGTCAAACCAGATTGTCTTATCCTTTATTTTATCGTTCATAGTTGCAGGGGCATCAAGGTCACGAATCAGTACCAACGCATCAAAACCTTGTTTTATATTGATACGACCGTTGATTATACGGGAAGTTTTGTGAACATTATCTGCAATGGATTCTTCTTTCTTGCCCCTTAATAGATCTATAAATGTAATAGAGGGGAAAGCTTTAGATAGCAAGTTGGCAATTGCCAATACATCGTTAGATGATTCTCCATAAAGTCCAATTCTCATAATCCCAAGTTATCGAACCTCCAATAGTCGCTCATAATGCCAGTGCTGTTATAAAAGGACACAGCTAACTCTTTCTGTTCTTTAGTTAGTCGTTCAATTTTAGTGCCCTCTTTGGTCATCTTCACTACATTGATTCTGTCTAGTTGATTGATTGTTAGAATGTCCAAAATTTGAGGGGAGTGGGTAGAGATGATGAATTGCTTAGTGGCAGACTGTCCTTTGATAAGATCCAACAGCAAATTTAATTGCTGAGGATATAATCCTAATTCCGGCTCTTCAATGAGAATAATTTCGGAATTACTAGTAAGAACTTCAACAATTATATACAATAGCCTCTGAGTTCCATCCGATAAGGAATCCCAAGTAAGCCACTCATCATTGAGCAAAAACTCGAAATGTAGATTCTTTGCAACAACAATTTGGTTATTTGAAGTTGTATTAAAATAGGGGTTAATGCGAATGTCCTTAACTGGTGAGTGTTTGCTTATTATGTCTTGATATGTCTTGTTGAACCCTTCCTTAAAAGAATTAGCTATTCTTTGAGGTAGCTTCTCCATATCATTTATGCCATCAGTGGTGATTGTGCCTGTTGGGAAAGAGGACAACTTAAATAAATGCCTTATTGGAAGTCTACTATTTAATGGGCTTAAATTAAAATGCGATTTTCCAAAATGCACGCGCAAGTCTAGTCCTTTTCTGTACCAAGTATCTATTTCTTCCGGTACTCCATAATAAATCACCGATACAGAAAAAATAGGTATATCTATATTTGCAGAATAATTATCTATTTCTGTTTCTGCATTTTCCAGAAAATCTTCTACGCTCTTAAATTTTTGATTAGAGATAAGTGAATGCTTTTCGCCATTATAATTAATAGAACATATTCCGGTTATTTCTGGAACAAGGTCAGCAAAAGCATCTCCTTTTGTAGTGCTCGAAACGTAGTTTATTTTACCTTTTACTTCCCATTCCAGCAATTTATTTTTGTCGTTTCCTTTTAGAAAGTCTAAGCCTATATTTATTAAAAAATCTCCCGCTACGCTTTCTGGTAATATAAATTCAATGGCATAATCCAAGAATTCCAGAAAATTGGTTTTCCCGCTTCCATTATCGCCAATAATGATATTGATACCGGGCAAAAAACTAGCTTCGGTATCGATAATACTTTTATATCCCTTTAGTCGGGCCTTTTTCAAGTAAATGCGTTCTTCCATGTTCGCTTTGATGCGTTTGGGCTAATTTACGGAAATTACAATCATCCATTCAATAGCAAGGAACATAGTTTCTCTCACCTATACCCAAATCCCCTAATTTTCAAATTCCCCTTGTTATCTTGTGTGGGTATGCCTGTATTGCGCACTATCTCCCTACTGTTGCTGGCTTTGGCGTTTGCCGGGGCAACGCGTGCGCAGCAATTATCGCAGTTCCGCATGAAAATGGTGCCCGTTCAAGTCGATACTTTGCAGCTGGACAGTCTATCGCTTTTGCCCAACTCTTTGATGCTCTGGAATGGCGATTTGCGCCTCGATACGAGTGCTTATACCATCGACCCCGTTTCGGCTAAACTTTCTTGGAAGCAAAAGCCTGCTGTGGATAGCGTGCAAGCCATTTATAGGGTAATACCCTTAAAGCTGGATGCAACACGGCAAAATAAAGACATTACCAATTTGGCCCAAAATGAAAACTTCCTGCTCGATCCATTTAATTACAACCCAAATGTCAAAGGCACCACTGGTGTGGTCGATTTTGGAAACCTAGATTATAACGGAAGCTTTTCGCGCGGATTAAGCGTGGGCAACAACCAGAGTGTGGTGCTTACCTCTAGTTTCAATCTGCAATTGCAGGGCAGTTTGGGTCAAGATATTGAGGTAGTAGCGGCCTTAACCGATAACAACGTGCCTGTGCAGCCTGAAGGCAATACACAAACCTTGCAAGAGTTTGATAGGGTGTTTATTCAAATTACCAAAAAACCGCACAAACTAATAGTAGGCGACTATGAGGTAGGCAATCCGCCTGGGCATTTCATGAAGTTTTATAGGAACTTGCAAGGCGGGCAATATAGTGGCCAGTTTAGTTTAACGGATAGCATTAGTATAAAAACCCAAACCAGTCTTGCTCTTGCTAAAGGCCGTTTTAGCCGAAACCAACTACCCGTAACCGAGGGCAACCAAGGCCCCTACAAACTTACGGGTGCCAATGGCGAAACGTTTATAATTGTAATGGCGGGCACCGAGCGGGTGTTTGTAAACGGTAAACAACTGGTACGTGGCTCGGGCAACGATTACGTAATAGATTATAACCTGGGCGAAATTACTTTTACGCCCAATACCATTATAACAGAAGATTTGCGCGTGATTGTGGAGTTTGAATACTCTGAGCAGAACTACTTCCGCACGTTTGTGCACACGTACAATGAGGTAGAAGTAACTGATAAATTGAAGCTGCGTCTAAATTTTATAAATGAGGCCGACAACCGCAACCAAGCTGTGCAGGCCGACCTGAGCCAGGAGCAAAAGCAGTTTTTGGCAGACATTGGGGATGATTTGTCGCAAGCGCAGTACCCAGGCTACAAACCCGTGGCTTTTGAGCCTAACAGAATTTTGTATGAGCTAACCGATAAGGTAATTAATGGCATTGTGTACGATTCGGTTTTTGTGGTATCGGTGTCGCAAGAGGTGCAGTTATACTCGGTTTCATTTGCCTTTGTGGGCACCAATAGCGGCAATTACCGCCCGGCCAATGCTACTGCCAATGGGCGCATATTTGAGTGGATTCCGCCTGTAAATGGCGTGGCGCAGGGTAGCTACGAGCCGGTGATACTGTTGGTTACCCCCAAGCGCCGCCAAATGACCACCTTGGGCCTAGATTGGGCACCCACCGCTACCGATACCTTTATCTTGGAGGGGGCCATGAATAATGATGACCTCAATACCTTCTCGAAAAAGAACCAAGGCGATAATATTGGTGTAGCCACCTTGGCTGGCTACAAAAGGAAAATAAACTTTGGTGCACCTAAAACCGTTGGTGTTTTTGCTGCCGATAGCAGCCTTGTGCGGATGGAAAAGCAGCAAAGGTGGTATATGCTGGCGGGTGCAACCCATGAGTTTGTTAACCGCAATTTTAATCCATTAGACCGTTACCGACCCGTGGAGTTTACCCGTAACTGGAACCTGACTGGCCAAGACAGCAGCAAAACCGACCAACACCTCGCTAATGGAGGTGTTACACTGGTATGGAACCAGCATGGCAGTGTAGGCTATGATTTGAGCTATTACCAAGTTACAGGTGGTGTTTACGAAGGATATATGCACAACATTTCCAGCAGGTATGATAACAAGGGCTACAAGCTCAATTTTAGGCTGAGCTTGTTAAATGCCCAAGGAAGTACTCAGGACTCCCGTTTTATGCGACCTTTACTTACTGCCGAAAAGACCTTTTACAAACTGAAAGGCTGGCGCGTTGGTGGCTATTATGAACATGATAACAATAAGCGCTACACCGCTGGCACCAATAGCTTGCTTGCCAGTAGTTTTGTGTGGACTGATTGGCGCGTATATGTAGCCAATAGCGTAAGCGATACGGCCAAGTACCATACCAAATTGGAGTACATTAGGCGACTAGAGTGGCGGCCAGAGACCACTGGAGATGCATTGAATCTATATTCGGCTAGTAACACGTGGAATTGGACGGGCGATTGGACCAGCAACCCTATGCACAACCTATCATGGCAAGCAACTTATCGCCGATTTGAAGATAGACGCAGCACTGCACAAGAGCTAGAAGAATTTTATTTAGGTAGGGTGCAATATGGCCTCACAGTGTTTAAAGGCGCTATTACATCCAACGTGCTTTATGAGCTTGGGGCAGGGCAGGAGCAGCGCCGCGATTTTACCTATCTGCCTGTGCCAGCCGGCGAGGGCAGTTACATCTGGAACGACTACAACGGTAATGGCATACAAGAAGAAAACGAGTTTGAAATAGCCACCTTCACCAACGATACCATGTATATTCGGGTAGCCAACCCTACCAATGAATTCGACCCGGTAAATATAACGGTGTTCAACCAAGCGCTAAACTTAACGCCAGGCAATGTTTGGCGCGGGAAGAAGGGCATTAAAGGCTTTGTGGCCAAGTTTAATAGCCTTACCTCGTTGCAACTTGATCGTAGGGTATTTCGCGGTGTTAACATTTCTCCATTCAATCCGTTTGTGTTTGACATTGACGAAACGGCGCTGGTGGCGCTCAATGCCAACGTTCGCAATAGCATCTTCTTCAACCGAACCGACACCAAGTATAATTTAGAGTACACCATACAAGATAACCGTAATAAACTTAACCTTTCCACGGGCTTTGATGTGCGCACGCTTCGGGAACATCTATTTCGAGCGCGTTCTAATTTTGTAAAAGATTTTACGGCCATCGCCAAGGCTACCTTTGGCAACAGGGGTGGCCGAAGTGGCAACTTTGCCGACCGCAACTACGATATACGCTACTATACTGCCGAACCGGAGCTTATTTACTTGTTCAAGGCCAAATTCCGTATTTCGTTGCAATATGTATATGGCCGGGGGCAAAACGAGCTGGCAGGCGGTGCAGGCGAAAAGACCCAAAACCAGCAAATTACCATCGATTCGCGTTATAGCATCGTTACCAAAAGCAGCATAAGCGCTAAGTTTACTTATGCTGCGGTGCAGTATAGCGGCACCGAGAATAGCGCCATTGAGTTTGCCATGTTGCAAGGCTTGAAAGCGGGCAACAATTTCCTTTGGACATTGGGTTTTGACCGAACATTGGCCAAAAATATCCAACTCAACCTTAGCTACGAAGGACGCAAAACCGGAGAGGCTAGAATGGTGCATATTGGTAGGGCGCAGATAAGGGCGATATTTTAGACACAAGACACAACCTGCCTGCCGGCAGGCAGGGACACAAGACACAAGACACAAGACACAAGACACAAGACACAAGACACAAGACACAAGACACAAGACACAAGACACAAGACACAAGACACAAGACACAAGA
>JAIXOI010000048.1 GCA_027486795.1 Sphingobacteriales bacterium
ACCTAACAAAATGCGCTTACAGCCTTGATCAAGAATGGCCGTTATCAATTGCCCAGTGCCAAACGTTGAAGAACGCATGGGGTTTAGTTCATCAGGTTTCAATAAGCTCATGCCCGAAGCGGCTGCAAGCTCCAATACACCTGTTTTGCCCTCATCTACCAGGCCATATTTAGCCTTCACGTTTCGGCCCAGTGGGTCTTTTACGGTTACCTCTTTCATTATACCACCGAGGGCAGTTACCAATATCTCGGTCGTGAGCTCGCCGCCATCAGCTATAGGCTGCTCTATAATTTTTACATTAGGCAACCCACGTTCAATACCTTTGCGCAAAGCTGCTGCAGCGGCTATGGCACTTA
The DNA here is from genome assembly GCA_027486795.1 of Sphingobacteriales bacterium. GTDB lineage: Bacteria > Bacteroidota > Bacteroidia > Chitinophagales > CAIOSU01 > CAIOSU01. Next base: position 357 of record JAIXOI010000048.1, read on the forward strand.
CGCTACCCTTCATGGTGTTGGGAGCAACTAAAAATGTAAGTGCCTTTTTCTTAGTCATGGCTATTGGGTAATAACAAGCTTAACGGTCTGTTGGTATGTACCTGAACGCAACACCCCAATGTAGGTACCCGCAGCTAGGTCATTGCCTTGTGCATCTTTGCCATCCCATTTAATGGTATGATTTCCAGCGGCCAGTTGTTGGTTCAACAATCGGTTCACTTGCTTGCCTTGCACATTATAAACATCCAAGGTTACCTTGTTGGTTGCATTGGTAACAAAGCTAAAAATTGCTTCGTTAAACACTGGGTTTGGGTATACGCGCACATTTAAACCGGGCTTTTGCACTTCGGCAACCGAAACATAGTCTTTGTAGCGGGTACTGTATATACCCGCCCCATGCGTGGCTACTATAACTTTACCATCGTAGGCACGGGTTTGTATCATATTTATCACCGAATTACCAAGGTTCTCCTCCCCTTCTAAGCGCCAATTGGTGCTAGCTCCGTTTAATGCAGTAGCACTGTACAAACCTATTGTAGTGCCAGCAAAATAAACCGTACTATCATCCAACTCAATTCTACTAACCCACAAAACGGCAGGGCCATTGCCGCTGCCATCGGGGTTCTCTTCAAGGTTACCGCTAACATCTGTCCAGCTTTGTCCGCCATCGGTGCTATGGAAAATGTTTACAATTTCGTAATTGCTCAAGCACACCAGCACATCATCGGCATCAGTATCGCTTACGCTTATAGCGGCCAAGTATCCGGCGGGAAAATTGCTACCCGTAATGATGCTTTTGGTAACCGTTCCGCCTCCTTGCAAACTATCCAACCTGAACATTTTGCCAGTGCTCGAGCCATAGTATAGAACGGAATTATCGCTTTTGCTCATGCCAAAAGCCGTAATTGAGCCATCAAAATTAGGATTGCCGGTGTTGGATGCATCAATGCGTACCCAACCCACACTGGTACTATTGTACTCATCCCCTACAATAGGGATGGATGCCAAATCGAGATTGCGCCAAACATAGGAGCCAGCCGATAAATACATCTGGTTGCCCGTTACCGGATCGAGTATAAATGGGTTGATAAACTGAAAGCCTGTAGCCCCAGGTGGGTCAATGCGGGTAAGGCCTGTTACAGTGCCATTATCGGCTATAGTACACTTAAAGGTTTTGCCCGTTTGCCACGAAAGATAATAGTTTCCGCGTCCTTCGGTAATGGCACAATAGGCACCATCGCCATACAACACGCTCGCCCAAGGTTGAGAGGCACTGCCCGAATTGGTAAATGCCGTGCCGTTGTCTTGCATACCGCCTACAATAAAGTTGCTATTGGTTTGCCCAGGCTCCATGGCGGCAGTATAAAACTGAGTGGTAACGTAGTTATTGTTCAACGAAATCCAGTCAACGGAATCCTTAAGCACATCAGTGGTTTTGTGCAGGCCACCATCGCTTCCCGTGAAAAAAGTATTGGCATTTGATGGCAAAAATGCAAAATGGTGCTGGTCGGGATGGTGGTTGGGATACACATAATCAGATGGTGTAATCGAATCGCAACGGTAGCCGCCTATCCAATCGGTATTGGTGCTTGTCGCAAATCCGTCGGTTGAACGATAAACATTTGTTCCGCCCAGCATTACCAAATTGCTATCTGCAGGGCTAATAGCCATGCACATATCATAGCCACCTTGAGAACTATATGGCGCAAAATCGAAGTCGTAGAAAAACTGGCATTGCCCGGCAGGCAAGTTGGCGGTTAGGTTGGTCCAATTGCCCCCGAAAAAACTACCATCGCCCGAAAGATAATTGTATTTCCAAAGTTGGTGGGTGTTTTGCAATGCCAAAAAATACAAACGGTTCTCATCTTGAGGGGTTACCGCTATCACTACCCTACCAAAGTTATTAAAGAAATTAACAGGCTTAATTTGGGTCCAAGTATCGCCTTGGTCGGCACTGCGCCAAATGCCACTATACGAGCGGTTGCCACTAACTGCAGCATACAAAATACCGGATGGTGTAATGGTAACACTTGTATAGCGCGCCATTTGCCCTGTCGATACAGTAGTGTCGCCACCTAAAACAGGCTCCCAAGTAGCACCGCCGTCTTTGCTGCGATAAATGCCATTTATTACGGCAGCAAACACTACATCATTTATATAATCAGTGTGGTCTACAACCACATCCCAAACAAAATCGAAATCGTTATTGGCATAAAGGGTAGTTGGTGAATTGGATACGGTTGAGGATAACAACTGCCAGCTTTGGCCGCTATCGGTACTCTTATATATACCATTGCCACTTGCCTGCACCGTAGATGCGCTAACAATAGCATAATACTCGCCCGTGCCATGGTACCAAATATTAGTTTTACCCGTTCGGGTATCTTGGGCAATTGAAGTTACACTTTGCAACTGCTCTGGCGTGGTGGTCTTGCTCCATGTTTGCCCAGCGTTGGTGGTGCGGTACATACCGCCTGTAACACCGCCGGCAATTATTACATTTTCATTGTTTACATCAAAAGCAAAATCGCGAGTGCGGCCGCCAATATTGCCTGGCCCTCGTTGGTTCCAAATAGTACCTGTTGATGATGCATTTTTACTAGCTATAGATTGGGCAAATGCCAATTCCTTGGCTCTTATATTATTTGGTATAGTGCCCGTAATAGGATTTACCAACCGGCTCTTCTCCCAATTCAATCGCGCATACCGGTCTTCGATGGTGCCAATACCTGATGGCACATGGGGCTCATTGCCGCGAAGTTTTTTTTTATGCTTTTGAGGCATCAACTCCGAAGTTTGACTACCCAGCTCGCGGTAAGAACTTGAAATGGCCCTATTGTAGGCTACCCATATGGTGCCAATAATAAGCAACGCCCAAAAAATGACTATAGCTATACGTTGTTTCATAGGCAAATAAAAGGTGCTATTGGGTATTAGGTGTAAGTTGTAAACTAAAAAACAAGGCACTAATAACCATAAAACTAAGCATTTTTAAAGAATCTTCCTCGCCACTTAAGCATCCCTGGCAGGCTTAACAGAGAATTATTGAATGCCGCTCCAAACTTTTTTAACGATGGTGTAACCTTCCCTGTATCGATGCCGTAAAAGAGGGTAAGTTTCTAACAGCAAAATCTGGAACCCCATGATACTGACTTCTACCGAAAACGTTTTTAAGGGTTACGCTACAAGCAAAAATATGATTACTCGATTTAAACTAGCTGCCCTATTGGTTGCAGCACTTATCAGCCTTAGCTTTTCAGCTTCGGCCACTACCCATACCATTTCAGGAAACGGCAATTATAACGATACAAAGCTTTGGAGCGCTGGCTACCAAGGCAACGTCATTTTCGAAGGCGATACCGTTATGCTCTCTGGCAACATTACCATGAACGTGGATGTGGTTGTCAAGGGAGCCATTTTTATTAAGAGCCAAGCCCGCTTTACCGGAAACAAAAACCTAGTAGTAATGGACGAAGGTTTAGTTATGAATAACGGGATGACCATAGTTGAAGCTATAACCAACCGTGGAACCCTATATAACAAAAGCATTCTTGAAACTCACAAAGACTTTATAAATACTGGCAAGGTTTTCAATAACCAAAGCATGGTGGTTGGTAACATACTGGACAATGTAGGTAGCATATCTGGAAATGGTGGCCAACTGATTGCCAATGCTAAGTTTGTAAACAGCAAGTCAGGCCAAATACAAGGCAATATCGATGTTTGCTCTGCTAACTTTATGAACGTTGACGGTGGCAGCATCGACTCTACATTTGTAAGTTTCTGCGGCGCCCGAATATTCAGCGAGGTATATCTTACCGCAAGCATCCGAAAAGAGCAAGTTGTACTGAGCCTTTTGAATAGCGAGAACAAAAAATTCCAGAAATACGAAATTGAAAAAAGTGTAGATGGCTTAAACTTTACCACCATCGCTTCGGTTGAAGGCAATAGCATAGAAGATTTATCGAAAGCTTTCCGATACAGCGATACCGATTTGAGCGCATCAAGCAAAGTAACTTACCGCATGACATTGACTAGTGAAGATGGTTCAGTGAAAATGATTCCAGCTGTTGAAATTGGAAACAACACACTGGCCGGACATTAAACGGCTTAATGTATACGTAAACCAGCCCCTGCCAGATTGTGTAGATGGATGAGGGGATAAGAACTGTGAAGAACGATCGTGGAAGAACGATGTGAAGAAAGGATTTGAGGAGAAAACAGAGGTTGGTTTTGAGCGACAAAAGCCGTTTCCCATTTAGGAACGGCTTTTGTCGTTAGCCTACACCAAGCAACATATCGAGTTAAAAAACAGTGCAATGCTAATCATATACTGAGCCAAAGGCGCAAGCCTTTGGCTTTTTAGTTTTAAGTAAGGCCATTATCAACTTACCAATTACCATGCGTTGATAGTTTAATGAAACCCCAATTAAAATACCTAGTAACACGGGTATGCTTGGATATTTTAAATGGTAATTTTACGCTGCTAAAGTGCTACATTGCGTATAGGTTTGGTTAAATTAGCGTTTCTACAAACCAACTGATAAGGGAATTAATAAAAAACTACAGCTTTTACTATGGGTAATTTCACACAAGACGATGTATTTGGAGGTCGTTACAAGCTAACCCGAAAACTAGGCATTGGCGGCTTTTCAGAAGTTTGGCAGGCAGAAGACGAGATGACAGAGGGTACTGTAGTTGCCGTAAAAATATATGCTCCAGAAAAAGGCTTGGATGAATATGGTCTTAAACAGTTTCGCAGAGAGTATTCGCTTACGCAGCCACTTAACCACCCGCACCTGCTCAAAGCATCGTATTTTGACATTGCTGACGGTTCGCCGTTCTTGGTAATGCCGTATTGCTCTAAAGGTTCGGTAGGGCATAAACTAATGGAGCACCAAGTGCTTGCCGAGCAAGAAATTGCGGATATAGTATCGCAGGTGGGCGATGGTTTGGCTTACCTGCACAGCAAGGACATAGTGCACCAAGATATTAAACCCGACAATATCTTAATTGACAACGATAACGATTACCTACTTACCGACTTTGGTATCAGCAGCCGTATGCGAAGCACCCTGCGCAAGGCTACCACTACCAGTGGAGCGCTCACCGTGGCTTATGCACCACCTGAAAGGTTCGACCAAAACCCTCAGAACACTGCTGCTGGCGATGTATTCTCCATGGGCGTAATGCTATACGAACTATGTGAAGGCGACGTGCCTTGGATGGGTTCGGGCGGCGTGTCGTTACTTTCTGGCTCAAAGCCACCCATTATCAGCGACAAATTTAGCGCTGAGCTGGCTAAATTGATTCAATCCTGTTTAGCACTTCGTATGCAAGATCGCCCAACGGCAGCCCAATTGGCAGCCAGTGCCAAGCAATACTTGCGCACAGGTAAATGGGATATATCTTTTATAAAAGACAATATTGAAGCGGATGCCCCTGCATTTGCATCGAGTGGCAGGCGCACTGAGCGACTGGATAGCATCCCTAGCATTTCGGCAGTTGATAAGCCCAATACTAGTAACGTGCAAAAAGAAGCACCAATAAGCCAATCTGCACCCCAAAAACCTACTTCTGGCTCGGCCACCCGTGCCGATTTTGCTCCTACAGAGGAGAAAAAGAAAAGCAAAACTCCGCTTATTATAGGGGCCGTGGTTGCACTGCTGCTAATAGTTGGCATTGGCGGATATTTCTTTATGCAGCAGCAAAAAGCCGCAAACCTTAAAGCCCAATACGACCAATCTATTAACGATGCTAATACGGCATTGAGCAGCGATAAATTTGCCGATGCCAGAACTGCTTTTTTAGCCGCCTTGGAAGTGTACCCTGACGATGCAACAGCCAAAAGTGGTTTGCAATCAGTTGAAGACCAAATCAAAGTTAAATACGATGAAGCTTTCGGCGCAGGCAATACCTTACTCGAAGCTAAAAAGTATGCCGAGGCTATTGATAAATTTAACTTGGCACTCACCTTCAAACCTGAAGATAAAGAGGCTAGCGATAAAGTAGCTTTGGCCAATTATAGCATTGAGTTGGAAAAAGGTGACGCTTACCTTGCTGCCAAAGATTTTCTAAATGCTAAAAATGCCTACGAAAAAGCTTTAGGTTCTAAACCTAACGATGCGTTGGCTCAAGGCAAATTTGATGAGGCAAACAGGCAAGAAAAAGCAATTAGGCTTGCCAAAGTAAACGCCGAATTGATTGCTGGCGTAAAAAGTGGTTCACCATCTCAAGTAAAAGACGCCTTAGCCGCTGGTGCCGATGCAACTGCGCATGATGGTAAAACGCCGATTTTGTTTATTGCCATAAAAGCAGGCAACCTGCAAATGGTAAAGGACCTAGTAGCTGCTGGCGCAAAGTGCAATGATAGGAGCGGTAGTTTGGTAGTTAGCTCAACCAGTTATGGTAGCCCGGCCATATTGGCCGCTGGCACCAATAAAATGGAAATATTGAAGTATTTGATTGAGAGCTGCAAAGCCCCTGTAAACGATCAGGAATTTAACGCCCCAACTAATTCTTACAATGGTTGGAGCCCTTTAGGAGCAGCCGCTTCGTCGGGCTACTTGGATGTGGTGAAGTATTTGGTTGGCAAAGGTGCCGATAAAAACGTAATACAAGGCGCAGCAGGCTATACCCCACTATTAGAAGCAGCAGAAAATGGCCACTACGATGTAGTTAAGTACCTAGTAGACAACAAGGCCGATATAACAATTGCTACCAAAAATGGTAAAGATGCCTATGAGCTTGCCAAAAGCTCAACCATCAAATCGTTACTTAAGGAAAACGGATTGGGTAAGTTCACTATTACAGATAATTTTAACAGTTACTCTAGTAGCGTGTTCTTCCCCGACCAAGAAAAGTATACCGATAGCAACCGCGATGTGTACATTGCAGGAGGTAAATTGATCTTCTTCTTGAAGGAAGATGTAGGCTCAAGCTATACTGAAGACTTGAACAATGTGGATGCGTTGCAAGATTATACCGTTGAGGCCGAATTTAGCCAGACTGGCACGCAAGATCCACATGGCCTTGTGTTTGGCGGTAAAGGCAGTGGCGATAGTTACAGGGTGCTTATCGACCCCAATGGCGGATATGTGGCCTTGAAAAAATACGCAAACGGGGACTGGAAGACCATAGTTGATTATAAGCAAACCAGTGCTGTAAACCAACGCAATGGTGCTACCAACGTTATAAAAGTTGAGAAAAAAGGCACCTCGGTTGACATTTCGATAAATGGTACCAAGATTATTACCAACCAAAGCTTACCACGTTTAAATGGCAACACCTTTGGCTTCTTTTGCCAAACCATTGATACCAAGTTGACGGTTGATAACTTTAAATTGGTTGGAGCAAGGAAATAAATAACATCTAAAAGAATGTGCCCATTGCGGCTTCACTATTGCAAATTTAAGTTTATGAAAAACATGCTTTCCTTCGCCTTAATCATAACCCAGGTAAGTATAGTAAGTCAACTATTCTCAAATGAATCTGCAGATTGTGAGTTTAACCCAATGGCTGTTGCTTATGAGAAAGTTAACGATAAAGATGCTTGTTTGAGCACTAATGTGTCTATTGATTGCGAGAATGATTGTTTAACCAGCTTTGGCGGTAAAAACAATTTGTTAACCGAAAATGCTTCTCGTCAGGTAGAGATAATCGACAAATTTGATAGCTACAAAACCAGCTACTTTTTCGCGGAAAAGCAGAAATATTCTGATAGTAACCGTGATGTTTACATTAAAAAGGGGAAGCTGATTTTTTATTTAACCGCGGATGTGGGCTCTAGCTACACCGAGGATTTTAATCAATTAAGTGTTTCAGCAGATTATACCGTAGAAGCGACTTTTAGTATTGCTGGCACTAAAGACCCGCATGGCTTAGTATTTGGGGGCAAGAGCAGCACCGATAGCTATCGGGTACTACTTGATGTTCAGAACGGCGGCTATTTGGCTTTAAAGAAATACAATGAAGGAGAATGGAAAACTATTGTAGATTATGAAAAAAGTAGTGTAATTAATACTAAACCAGGACAACCGAATACCATCAAAGTAGAGAAATTCGGAAAATATGTAAACGTTTATGTAAATGGCACCAAACTAATCAGTAACCAAAACTTGCCAGATATTTCGGGCACTACCTTTGGCTTTTTTTGCCAAACAATAAAAACCAAATTGAGCGTAGATGACTTTAAATTGGTTGGAACAGGTAGGTAAGACATTTTGCATAGAATAAAAACAAAGGGTTCGAGGCAAATGCTTCGAACCCTTCGTTTTTATATTTTCTGGGTAATATCAATCCTTAGAAAAGACTGAGGAATATCACACTTTACTGCTCGCCCATTACCCCCTGTCAACCTCCTACTTCAGCTACAACTCAAAATAAGCTCCTAATAAAAGGGGAGGAGCTTACATATTATACCAATTAACCAATAACCAATTAACGAATCAACCAGATTAACTAAAAGCATTAAACCCAGTAATATCTTGCCCGGTGATGAGCAAGTGAATGTCGTGAGTGCCCTCGTAGGTGATAACTGATTCTAGGTTCATACTGTGGCGCATAATGCTGTAATCGCCACTGATACCCATCCCGCCGAGTATTTGGCGGGCTTCGCGGGCTATTTTAATGGCCATTTCAACGTTGTTGCGCTTCGCCATGCTTATCTGCGCAGGCGTGGCTTTGCCTTCGTTTTTCAAAACACCCAAACGCCAAGCCAAAAGCTGTGCTTTGGTTATCTCGGTAATCATCTCGGCCAATTTCTTCTGCGTTAATTGGAAACCCGCTATAGGGCGACCAAACTGCACACGCTCCTGAGCATAACGCAGTGCGGTGTCGTAGCAATCCAAAGCTGCACCTATGGCACCCCATGATATGCCGTAACGCGCCGATGATAGGCAGGAAAGCGGTCCGCGTAAACCTTCAACTTCAGGGAAAATATTTTCCTTCGGTACTTTCACATTGTCAAACACCAATTCGCCAGTGGCGGATGCCCTAAGTGACCATTTGTTGTGTGTGGTTGGTGTACTAAAACCCTCCATGCCACGCTCTACCACCAAACCACGTATTCGGCCTTGTTCATTTTTGGCCCATACTACGGCTATGTCGGCAAATGGGGCATTGCTTATCCACATTTTGGCACCGTTCAAAATCACATGGTCGCCGGCATCCTTAAAGTGAGTTTCCATGCCGTTAGGGTTGCTACCGTGGTTAGGTTCGGTAAGTCCGAAACAGCCCATTAACTCACCAGTAGCTAATCTCGGTAACCACTTATGTTTTTGTTCTTCGGTGGCAAACTTGTAAATTGGATACATTACCAACGAACCTTGAACCGAAGCGGTAGAGCGTATGCCCGAATCGCCACGCTCAATTTCTTGCATAATGATGCCATATGAAATCTCATCCAATCCACCACCACCATACTCGGCAGGAATATGCGGACCAAAAGCACCGATTTCACCCAAACGCTTAATTAAATGGTTAGGGAAATCTGCACGTTGTGCATAATCATCTATAATAGGGGTAACCTCTTTCTTTACAAAACTGCGCACAGTTTCGCGTATCAGCTTATGCTCATCGGTAAGCAAATCATCTACACCATAGTAATCGTGGTGCTGGTATAAATCGTTAAAGGCTCTCTTTTGGTGTTCCACGGTATCCGTCGCCATAACTTCGTTTGTTTAGTAAAACAAAGTTAAGGAATTTTAGTTGCGGGCAACGAACTATCACTGCGCTAAGCAAATGATTTAGGCTGAAACACCAACCTAATGGGGCGTTGTCCTATTTCTTATTCTCATCTTCATTTTGGCTGGGCAACAAATAAATTACCACTGCCAATACTGCTGCAAATCCAAGAAAAGCTAAAACGAGGCTCTGAATCATGTGACTTATTATATGGCTCTAAAGTAGTGGATTTAAGGATTACTTCGCTATTTGGGGCAATATTAAATCAAAAAAAACAGGCGCAACTTATAGCTGCGCCTGTTCATAATATATTGCCTTTCAGTTATTATCTGCTAATTACAACGCGGTGGACGCTGCTGTAATTATCCGATTGTATTTGCACAAGGTAAGTGCCAACGGCTAGTGTTGCCATATCTAATTGCAATGGGCTATTGCTATTCACTTGGTTGTACTGTTCTTTCATCAACAACTGACCTTGAACACTGAATACCGATAGGTTTAAGGTTTTGCCCTCAAGCCCTTCAACTCCAAAATTGAGTACGCCTGTAGTTGGGTTAGGGTAAAGGCCCACCGATACTTGCGCATCTAGTTCATCGATACCTGTGCAAGAGCGCACGCTTACCGTGTAGCTAGTATAGCTTGTGCAGCCTTCGCTATTGGTAAACTCGTAAGTGAGCACATACTCGCCAAAACCAGCAGTTGAAGGATTGAAGCCTGTGCCTGAAATACCTGAGCCATACAAGGTACCACCTAATGGCGCTAAGTTCAAAGTAATTTCAACGTCATCTTCAATGCAATACTCAGGGTTAAGGCCGCTAAGCAACAAGTTGGTAGCTGGTTTAATACGGGTGCTTGCTGAAGTACTGGTTATACAACCATTTACATCGGTATAAGTGTAAGTAACCACATAAGGGCCACCTGTGCCAGCGGTATCTGGCGAAAATACGCCACCAACCACACCGTTGCCGCTAAACACACCACCGGCAGGGAAACCAGAAAGCACTACCAACGGTGCATTAACACAATAGGTGCTATCCAAATTATCGATACCGATTGGCAATACGTCATTAACGGTTACTGGTGCATCCAAGGTTGCAGCACAACCAGCACCATCAGTATAGTTGTAGCTTATGGTTTGCGCACCGGCACCTGCAGCAGCAGGATTAAAGAAGGTTCCGCTTACCCCGTTTCCACTAAAAGTTCCACCGGCAGGCAAAGCAACTAGGTTTATAGAGTCGCCATTTACGCAATAAGTGCTGCGCAAACCAACCCATTGCAATATTGGGTTGTTAACCACTTCGGTAAGCTGAACATTATTATTGCTGCAGCCATTGCTATCTACAAAAGTATACGATAGGATGTAAGGGCCACCAACACCAGCAGTGGTTGGATTGAAAGATGTACCTGAAACACCAACACCAGCAAATGTGCCACCTGCAGGTGTTGCAACCAGCTCAACTGAATCGGACTGAACGCAATATTGTGTAGCAATCGGGTCGAAGGTTACGGTTGGCAAATCATAAACGGTAATGCTCACAGTATCTACGGCATCGCAGCCGCCTGTTATAGCTACCCGGTAAGCTAAATTGTGAACACCCACTCCAGCAAAGTAGGGCACAAATGTACCATTGCTTATACCAGGGCCCGTAAAGGTACCCCCTGCTGGCGTTGCCGTAAGCGTTACTGGCAAAGCACTTAGGCAATACGTACTATCGGCTAAAGTAAATTGTGCAGTTGGCGATTGGGATACAAACACATCAAACGTCGCAGTATCGGCGCAACCAAAAGCATTACTTACCGCATAGCTTAGTGTGTTTAAAGCATTGGCTGTTGCTTGAGAAGGATCTAAAGTTGAGCCAGAAACACCATTACCAAAAAACACTCCACCCGATGGATTGCCAATTAGGTTAATCACTTCATCGCCAGAACAAATGGTGTCATTTAATCCGCTAAGGCTAGCATTTACCCCAGGACGAACGTTAACCGTTACCGATGCCGAAGAGGTGCAAGCCCCATCGCTACCTGTTACGGTATACACAGTAGTATCAGCAGGGGCTACCGTAATAGCTGCCGTGGTGGGGCCATGGCTCCAAACATAACTGCTGGTGCCAGATGCCGTGATAGTTACGCTATCGCCAGAACAGATGGTTGTATCGGTAATATCAAGCGATACACCGCTAACCGTTACTTGTTGAATTGTAGTGAATGCACAAGATGAAGGTATGAAGCGAACCGACGCACCAATTGAAGTCCAGTCGGTATTGTTGCGGCCCGGTACTGCAAAGGCCTGAGTACCTGAGGCGTTTTCGATACCTTGGGTAGCCGAAGGGCTTCCGTCATCGGCAATACAATTAATGCAATGTATCTCAATTTCGTTAGTGGTTTCTTGCAGTACAATCTGCGCTTGAACTGCACTTGGGCTAAAGAAGTGAAAGGCATCGAAATTAATAACCATAGCACGGTTGGGCGCTGTACCCGTTACAAAATATTCAAAACCGGATAGTTCCAAATCATCCCACATGATAGCAACCACCGCATTAGGGACATTGCTATTTGGTAGAGTTTGGTTCGAAAATGCGGAACCTGTGCTTGAAACATCAAAGGTTAAGAAACCATTGGTGCTTACTTTCAATTGGGTATAATCTTGCCCAAAGAAATTGAAGTTGAAGCCAATAGGTATGGCGTTTGACAATTCGTCGTCATTGTCGACATAATTGTAGGTAACGGCACCTGCGCCAGTAGGTAGTATATTGTAGGTAAAGTTGGTGTCAACCGCATAGCCTAGCAATGAGTCGTAAACGTAGGCTATATCATGCACTCCTGCACCTGCAGCCGACGGGTCAAAATCATTGCCTGTAATACCCGGGCCACTATAAGTACCACCTAAAGGGCTGCCAGTTAGGGTAATAGGGGTATTGCTAGATGCGCAATAAGTGCTGCCCAAACCGCTAAACGATGGTGTAAAGTTAACCACGTTGTAAGTAATAGCCGTGCTGTTAGCACAACCTGCGGAGCTGGTGTAGTTGTATGTTACCGTATGGCTGCCAACCCCTGCTGTAGTAGCAGAAAATACGCCACCACTTACACCAGGGCCGCTAAAGGTGCCGCCCGCAGGAGTAGCCGCAAGGGTAAAAGCTGGCTCATCAGAGCAAACAAAGGTATTTGAAGTAGTAATTAAAACTGCCGGTATTGGGTTTACGGTAACCACAATGGTATCTCTGCCTGCGCAACCTAGGCCAGCATCAAAATACTCGTAAACTACATTGTGAGTCCCTGCGCCTGCATCGGATGGGTTAAAGTTGCTACCGGTTACTCCTGGGCCACTAAAGGTGCCACCCGCTGGGGTGCCTGTTAGCGCATAATCAATGTTTACATTGGCACAATAGCTGGAGGCTATACCCGTAAGCGTAACTGTAGGCGACGTGTTAACGGTAACCCTAACCGTATCGGTTTTGGTACAACCGTTTAAGTTTGCTGTAAGCACATAGTTGGTAGTGGTTAATGGCTGTGCGGTTGTTACTGGCGAGTTGGGATCTGCAAGTCCGGTAGTTGGGGACCAAGAATAAATGCCAGCCGGCACGCCACCAATGGCAAAGTTGTCGATAGCTGCCCAATACTCCCATCCGCCTAAGTCATCGTAAACAAAACGAAGGCGCATATTAGCGTTTGCGTATGGCGCAAGGTCAAACGTTACGTTCTGGAAATTGGTCAATGACGTTCCGTTGATGGTTGAGGTATACACGGCCAAGTTTTGATAAGCCGTTCCATCCCAAACCTGGATGCTGAATTGGCTGCCCAAATATTCGCGGAAATGAACATCCAAATTTACCAGCAAAACACCGTAAGTAGTGGCATCAAAGCTAGGCGACAACAATTCTACTCGGTTAACTTGGCCATTTCCGGCATCATCATCATTAAAACTGGCTAGGCAAGAACCATTGAAACCATTACCTCCGCCGTAACTAGGCACGCCAAACAACCAGTTGGCCGAGCCAGAAAGCGCATTTGCGGTCCAGCCAGAAGGTAAGCCACATCCGTTAAAGTTTTGGGCTTGCACAAGCACCAAATTCACACTGTCAGCATCACCAATATTGGCAACATCGCCAGCACAAATTACCACATCGGCACCAGCACCCACAGGAGGCACCGAGGTAAAGCTAACCACTGCATCTTCATTTCCATTGCAACCGCCACTGGTTACGGTAACACTATACGTTCCGGCAGCCGAAACGGTAATGGTTTGTTGTGTTGAGTTATTGCTCCAAAGGTAAGTAGCACCGGGGTAACCAGCATTTAGGGTTACACTGCCACCAGGGCAAATGGTGGTATCGTTTAAGGTAACCACCAAGTTACTTAATATAGTAGCCGTTGCATTATCCGTATTAGCACAGCCAAACGCATCGGTAACGGTTACCGTGTAGCTGCCCGTAGTAGTAACGGTAGTAGTTTGTGTGGCGTCGGTATTGCTCCACAAGTACGACGCAAAGCCTGCACCTGCATTTAAGGTTGCTGAGCCAGTGCCACAAGCTGATACATCGGGCACGTTTACCACCGGCAATGCCCTCACTATAACCTGCGCCGAATCAACACCTCTGCAGCCGTTGCCATCGGTTACGGTTACCACTGCAGTGTATGTGCCAGCGGCAGGTATTACAGCAGTAATAGTTGCTGTGGTTTGGGTCGTATTCCATACATAACTTACACCACCAGTGGCAGTAAGCGAAGCCGGTTGGCCTAAGCAAACGGTATCGTTCACTCCGGCATCGGCGGTTGGCCTAGGGTTTACAAACACCACCACGTTATCGGTAGCAGTGCACGACCCAGAAGTGGCCGTAACGGTATAGGTTGTAGTGGCAAGAGGGCTTACGGTTACATTGGCACCTGAGCCGGCTCCGTTGCTCCAAGCATAGGTGGTGCCTCCCGTAGCTCTTAAGCTTGCCGAACCTCCAGCGCAAATAGTAGTATCGTTTCCCGCATTGGCCGTTGGGGCAGAAACCACGGTAACGTTTTTGGTTTCCGTGTCGGAAAGTATGCCGTCACCCACCGTAAGGGTTATGGTCTTGGTACCAGTAGTGCTGTATGTTACACTATGTGGGCCAACCGAGCCTGCCGTTGCTGGTGACGCACCTGCGCCAAAGTTCCAGTTATAGGTAGTTATAGTGCCCGTGCTACTATTGGTATAGGTTATGGCATCGCCAACGCAAACGGTGGTATTGTTGATAGTAAAATCGGCACTTAAGCTGGCAGGTTGGCCTAGGCCTACAAAACGCAAGGTATCCAAGTACGTTTGGTCGCCTGTTACCGCGCCATCGTTATTGGCTCCCAAACCCGAAATATAAAAAGTAACCGGGCCAACATAGCGCGTTGGTTTCCACTTAAATGCCCAAGCATTGGTAGAGTTGGCATTGTTGTGGCCAACATACTGCCTGCTATTGCTGGCTGTGTTTAACGAAGTGGTAGTTGTGCTGTTGAGTATAAAGTTACCCGCAGGGAATCCATTACCATCGACAGCGGTTACTTCGAAACCATAGGCAGGCGTGCCGGCGCTGTTGTTTACAAACATGTTGTAAGTAACGGCGGTATCATAAGTTGCTGGGCGGCTAAGTATGTCAATCCTGAAAATATTTCGGTTGGTAACCGGCGTGCTTACATGGCAGCCCGATGCCGAGCAGTTGAGCTCGCCTGGGGCATTGGTATAGCCTGTAGGTGGTTGTGTGGCATTGTTGAAAGCTTGCGGTGCAATCAGCAATATCAAAGACAACAAAAAGGCTACGGTAAGTATACTTCCTTTACGCATAGTGGTGGTTGTGTGTTAGGTATGTAATATATAGTGGTAAAAATAACCTATTGTATTGAAAAATGATTGATTTGCTCCTATTTTACTGTTTTGGCAACTACTCTTCGGCCAAAAACGGATAGCGATAATCGTGCGGTGGGCTCAAAGTTTCCTTGATAGTGCGCGCCGATACCCAACGATACAGGTTCAATATTGAACCGGCTTTATCGTTGGTACCCGAACCGCGGGCTCCGCCAAATGGCTGCTGACCAACTACGGCACCCGTGGGTTTATCGTTGATGTAATAATTGCCAGCAGCATGTTTCAGCTTGCGGTTGGCTACTTCCAATGCGTATCTATCTTGAGAAAACACTGCACCTGTAAGCGCATACGGCGATGTGGTATTTACCAAATCCAAGGTTTCTTCCCACTTATCATCTTCGTAAACATATAGGGTAAGTACCGGGCCGAAAAGCTCTTCGCACATGGTGGTGTACTTAGGGTCGTTGGCAACAATTACGGTTGGCTCAATGTAGTAACCCTTCGTTTTATCATATCCGCCACCTACTATTATCTCTTGCCCATCGGCTTTGGCGTTATCAATATACTTGGCTAGTTTATCAAAAGCAATTTCATCGATAACGGCATTGATGAAATTATCGAACCGCTCCACGGTGCCTATCTTAAAGCTCTTTACATCGGCCACCAGCTTCTCTTTCACGGTAGGCCAAATGCTTTTGGGTATGTATGCTCTTGATGCCGCTGAGCATTTCTGCCCTTGGTATTCAAAAGCGCCCCTTGCCAAAGCTACCGCCACTGCAATAGGGTCGGCACTTGGGTGGGCTATTACAAAATCTTTGCCGCCTGTCTCGCCCACAATACGCGGATAGCTCTTGTACTTACCCATATTCCCGCCAATGGTCTTCCACATAAAGTTGAAGGTGCGCGTAGAACCGGTAAAGTGGATGCCCGCAAAATCGGGATGAGCGAAAACCACATTGCCGGCCACAGGGCCATCGGTATATATCAAATTGATTACCCCATCAGGCAAGCCCGCTTCTTTCAATACTTTCATGGTAAACCATGCGGAGTATATCTGGGTATTCGATGGTTTCCAAACTACGGTGTTGCCCATTAAAGCAGGGGCAGTGGGCAAGTTGGCTCCTATAGAGGTAAAGTTGAAAGGCGTAACAGCAAACACAAACCCTTCCAATGGGCGGAACTCCAATCGGTTCCATTGCCCTGGTGGCGAGTATGGTTGCTCGCTATACATTTGCGTGGCATATTCTACGTTAAATCGATAGAAATCTACTAACTCGCAAACGGCATCTATTTCTGCTTGGTATACGTTTTTCGATTGGCCTAGCATGGTAGCCGCATTCGTAACGGCCCTATACTTGCCCGCCAACAAATCGGCAGCCTTTAAAAATATGGCGGCGCGTTGCTCCCATGGGGTGTTTTCCCATTGGTCTTTGGCCGCTAGGGCTGCATTTATGGCATCGCGCACATGCTGTTCATCGCCATGATGGAAATGCCCAAGCGTATGCGAAATTTCGTGTGGCGGGTGTATGGCAACTTTATTGTCGGTGCGCACTTCTTTGCCGCCAATAACCATTGGTATATCAACTTCTTGGCCTTTCAATTCCTGCAAAGCCGCTTTCAATTCAGCACGCTCTGGTGACCCCGGGGCATAGCTTTTTACGGGTTCATTCACCGCCTTCGGCACACGAAAAATAGCATTAGCCATGGTGTAATATTTGGTTAAACAATAGCGCCGCTAAGATAGGAAATTTTGGCCTACGGCCTGAGGGTGGGTAAAGCTCGGATTACAAATCCTATGCTCGGTGCATTCGGATTGCAAATCCGAATGGGCGCTGTGGGCAAAAAAATAAATCCCGAAGGGATAAAAGTAACGTATGCCAATTCGGATTTGCAATCCGAATTCCAGAGCCGCGGATTTGCAATCCGCCACATAACACATATTTTTATTGCAAAAAATTTCATGGGCCAGAAAAAGCACATTATACCCAACAAAGCCTATTACCTCACACTTACCGTAACCGATTGGGTAGATGTGTTTTCAAGACCCATTTACCGTCATATCCTCATCGACTCTATAAAACATTGCATCAACGAAAAAGGATTGATATTGCACGCTTGGTGCCTAATGAGCAACCACTTGCATTTGTTGGCGAATGGAGAAGAGGATGTTTGGATTTCAGCAGTCTTACGCGACATGAAGAAGTTTACCTCCAAACAGATAACCAAGGCTATTACTGAAGTACCTGAAAGCAGGCGCGATTGGATGTTGGATAGGTTTGCATTTGCTGGAAAGCACGACCCTAAAATAAAAAACTACAAGTTTTGGCGCGACGGCAACGAACCCAAGGAGGTCTTTAGCCATCCTTTCATGATGCAGAAACTAAACTACATCCATCAAAACCCTGTACGAGCAGAATACGTTGCTGAACCCCACCATTACCTATACAGCTCTGCAATTGATTATGCTGGCGGCAAAGGTTTGTTGCCTGTTGTGTTGGTTATGTGATACTTTTGTTACGCACGGATTACAAATCCTGCGCTCGGGGCATTCGGATTGCAAATCCGAATGGGCGGGGGTTACTTTTCAGAAGGATGCGAGCCCAGAAGTATTGAAACATTAATTTATGTAAAATAGCTTTATGACTTTAAGACAGATTGCGATATTTTCTTGTATTTATTTGATAGTTTTTGTTTTAGTTAACCTCTTATCAGATAGGTTAAAAGAAACTTATTACGTGACAGGCATAATAGTTCCATATTTTCTTACGCTTGCACTTTCTTTTTTATTCTTTAAAGAGGAAAGTTTAACAATCAGAGGAATTGTTTTTGTTACTATTCTTTTAGGGTCGTTAGTTGAACTTGGTTCCTATTTTCGATTTGATATTCAAATATTATATGCTGTATTTGGTTTTTTTGGCTTCCTTTCTATTGTATTATTAATTTTTAAGAAAAATAATTTAAATAAGCCAATGGTTTCTTTTTCAATTATCCTTTTATTCCACACAATAATCTTACCCCAAGTAAATCGACGGTTAGTCAGACTTATATTTGGCCCATTAGTCCAAGAAGGTAACGATTTAACAAGTCTTTTAGGATATTACGCTAAAATTCGGTTTTTAAACTATTGGGAAACAAAATTATTTATTTTTATAATATTAATTTGGCTGATTGTCTATAGACAGAATTTTAAAGGCAAAGTTGTTAAGATAAGTAGTTAATGCAGTAAATTGGAACTTAACTACATCCATCAAAACCCAGCACTCGCCCGTTTTTCCGCTAAGGCGGAAAGCGAGGTACATTTTGTTACCCACGGATTACAAATCCTGCGCTCTTTGCATTCGGATTGCAAACCCGCCCCTACTGGATGTTCCCAAGTTGCCGCGATGGATTTTTAATCCGTCGCAACAGAGCCGCGGATTTGCAATCCGTTTTTTACACACCCATCCTCCAATGTCAAACAATTGTAAACTCCCTACATTTATCCCAAACCATCCATCGCAATCCACCCACATTTTCCTATTTTTGCAGCGGCAGGAACATTTTGCACCGACCGTGCGTTCTTGTCGGTGTTGCAACAATCAATACTAAACCTTAAAACCAGATAATTATGTCATTAGTAGGTAAATCTGCTCCTAAATTTAGCGCCACAGCAGTAATAAACGGTGGTGAGTTTGAAGAGAATTACTCGTTGGATCAGTTCATCAGCAAAAAATTTGTGGTGTTCTTTTTCTACCCAATGGATTTTACTTTCGTTTGCCCTACCGAGTTGCTTGCATTCCAAGCAAAATTGGAAGAGTTCAAGAAATTGGATACCGAAGTAGTTGCTTGTTCTGTTGATTCACACTTTAGCCACTGGGCTTGGTTGAATACCCCAAAAGATAAAGGCGGTATCGAGGGTGTGACTTACCCAATAGTTGCCGATTTCAGCAAAACCATTGCCATGAACTATGGCGTTTTGGCTGGTGAGTACGACTACAACGAAGAAGGACAATCAATGTTTACTGGCGAGCCTGTTGCTTACCGTGGTTTGTTCTTGATCGACAAAAAAGGTGTGGTACGCCACGAAACCATTAACGACCTACCACTAGGCCGTAACGTTGACGAGGCCATCCGTACCTTGAAAGCCCTTCAGTTTGTTGAAGAGAAAGGTGAAGTTTGTCCTGCTAACTGGGAAGAAGGCAAAGATGGCATGGTAGCCGATCACGCTGGCGTGGCTTCATACTTGGCTACACACTAATTTGTTGGTCCACAGTCCACGGTCGATAGTCCATGGATAAATTATAAAAAGCCGCTTCTGGAAACAGGAGCGGCTTTTGTGTTTTTTGGGGGTATCTTTTTTGCTCCTCCCCTTTTTTTAGGAGCCTGTCCTGAGCTGTAGTCGAAGGAGGAGGTTGGGTGGGGTCGCTCGGGTGAGCACCACAATTGACATTTTGCAATGAAGTAATTACAATTAACTAAGACCCTTCGCTAAAAAATTTATCGATTGTAAAAGCTAGAGCTCGACCGTATACCCTCACCTAGCCTCTCCCAGAGGGAGAGGGACTACCAAGTTTCGAGAGAAAATTTTAAATCTAAAATCTAGAATCTAAAATAGAAACATACTCCCCTACTCCATCCTCCAACGATTTGAATGGTGCGGTGTAACCTGCCGCGCGCAGTTTCTCCATGTTGGCTTGGGTAAAATATTGGTACTTATCTCTGATATCCTCGGGCGTGTCCCTAAAATTAATAACCGGTTCAATGCCCATTGCTTTAAAGGTAGCTTTGGTAAGGTCGATAAACGTACGGGCTTGGCCGGTGCCCAAGTTGTAGATAGCCAAGGCGGGTTGGTTGTTCATTAACCAAACAATAACGGCCACCAAATCAGTAACATAAATAAAATCACGTAGCTGCTCACCATCTTTATAGGCTGGGTTGTGCGAGCGGAACAAAGTCATTTGCCCTGTTTCCTTTATCTGCTTGTAGGCATGCAACACCACCGATGCCATGCGGCCCTTGTGGTACTCGTTGGGGCCATATACATTAAAGAACTTTAGCCCTGCCCAAAAAGGTGGCTGTGTAATTTGTTCCAATACCCACACATCAAAATCTTGTTTGCTTTGCCCGTAAGGGTTCAGTGGCTTTAACTGCGATATGGTAGCATGATCATCATCAAAACCATTTTCGCCCAAACCATAAGTAGCGGCAGAAGAAGCATAAATAAGCGGTATGCCCTTTTCGGTGCAAACTTCCCAAATGGCTTTGCTGTAGTTTAGGTTTAGTTCATCGAATATGGAAGTGTTAAACTCCGTAGTATCGGTACGGGCACCCAAGTGAATAATGAAATCAAGTTTGTGGGCATTGCCGATAAGCCAATCCAGAAACTCGTGGCGGTCCATGAGGTTTTGCTGCTTAAGGCTGGCAAGGTTGGGCAATTTATCCTCACGTTCAAAATCATCAACCAACAACAAATCGTGCTGGCCCCCAGCGTAAAGCTGAGCCGCTACACAACTACCAATAAATCCTGCTGCGCCAGTAATTGCAATCATTCCTTTTGTAGTATCAAGTAGTGAGTATCTAGTAGCAAGTATTTAGGCGAAAAGACTATTTACCTTCCATAGTGCCTGCTTGAGGTTACAAAAGTACGATTATTGAATAAGTGCGCTATAGAACTAGAATTAACATCCGACAGTTTGTAAAAAAATGTAAAGAAAAACCACTTGCTACTTGATACTTGCTACTTGCTACTCACTACTTGATACTAATTCTTTTTAACTTTAGCCCTCGAAAGATTAATAATACAAAAAGCACCAGTATCATGTATAAGTTTGAAGACGAAGAAGAAGACCCGAAAGAAGCTCTATTGAACCAGTTTAAGGACTTTGGCCGCTTCGATAAAAAATTCCTAGAAGAGCGTAAAATTTTCCTTTGGGGTGCCGTAACCGACGAAACCAGCAAATATGTTGTTGACCGCTTGCTATACCTAGAGGCACAAGACCCCGGCAAAGAAATCAAATTCTACATTAATAGCCCCGGTGGCATTGTTACCAGCGGTATGGTAATGATGGATGTAATGCAAATGATTAGTTCGCCAGTATCAACCATCTGCATGGGCCTTGCGGCTTCTATGGGTTCGTTGCTATTGAGCCAAGGCGAAAAAGGCCGCCGCTTTATTTTCCCTAACGGCCGGGTAATGATTCACCAACCTAGTATTGGTGGTGCACAAGGTAGCGCTAGCGACTTGGCCATTACTGCCCGAGAAATTAAACGTACCAAAGCACTTGGTGCTCAAATTTTGGCCGACAATTGTGGACAGACCTTTGAAAAGGTAATGAAAGACTTCGATCGCGATTATTGGATGACCGCTCAAGAGTCGGTTGATTATGGTATTGTGGATGGAATTTTGGATAAATTGTAAGAAATACTAATTCCGCCTGCAACTGTTTATTAAGGGTAACCCGTCTTGTACAGGTTACCCTTAATTTTTTTACGATGAGAAGATATACTATAAGCGCCCTTTTATTGGGCATTGTGCTGCTAACTGCCTGGAACCCAGAAGACGACTACAGCTTGCGCTATGGCAAATGGAAAAAGCAGTATGCCCAGCAACAAATTAAGGCCTTAAAAGAAGGTGGGGTAATGCTGGTGCGCCTGCAAACGCGCAATAAGGCAATTGACCTGCACCGCAAAAACGGACAGCATGATATTGCTAACAAAATAGAAGACGAACAGTACCAAGAAAACAAAAGCATATTGGCTGCTTTTGACCAATACTTCAACTTTGCCCCCGTATATTTCTTTTACTCCGACGATACTGAAAAGATAAAAACCGGCAACATTACTGGCGTGTTTTTAAACAACAAGCTAGTGGCAACCGATAGCATTAAACCGAACCTGGGCTTTTTTATGGTTGCCGAGTTTGGCCCACTAGAGGGCGAAACACGTGTTATACCCGGCGATACCCTAGTTGCGCTGCCTGATTACGTACCTGGCGAAGTGCTTGAGCGCGCGCTGGTAGTAAGAGACCAAAACTTTATGCAAATGCGCGACCCGTTTCCGTACTACTTGAGGGCCACTATTAAAAACAAACCCGAGAAACAGGTAAACCGCATAAATGAACAATTGCATTCATACTACAAAAGCGCAACCAAATAACTATTTTGTCGTACTAGTGGGTACTAAACACCCAAACAGGTTATTATGAAAGCAAGCTGGATAATTTTACTCACCTTAATAGTGATTGTGATGGGTGTAGTGGTAGGCTGCAAAGATGACATGACCTCTGATGAATGCCCGGTATCGTATAGCATTGATACTGAAAACACCTACTACCTGCATGGTAAGTGGCAGTTTGTTGGTTTTTACCACACCGAAACCGGTGAGATAGACCCTCCCCTATGCGGCAATATAGAAAGCTGGATAGAATTTACCGACTCATCGCACACGGCCAGCGGCGCTGCTTATAAATACCCGGTGTTGTTTCGTGGCTCAGCCCTTATAAACTATTTCTCTGGCTCGTATTTGCCCGACACACAAAAGCAAGAAATACAGGTGAGCGAAACCGTAAAAACCAAAGTGAGGGGCTCAGATCAAATAGAAAACTTCGAAACGCGTTTCCACAATATACTTTCAGAAGTTATCAGCTACAAAATTGTACACAACGAGCTGTTTCTTATACCAGAGTATGGCAACGTGCAGTTGCGCTTTGTAGCAACAAAATAAATTGTAAATAAGAGATGAGAAATAGGAAAAGAGAAATCAACTCTTGTTTCAATCATAAGTCGTAAATCGTACTTTGTACATCCAGAATCAGTTGTCTTCAGGCCTGGTTTGCTTCAGCACCAAATCCATTTGTTTAATGTGCGTTTCTAAATTGTGGTGTGTTTTGTACTTCATAGCCTTGTCAAGGTATTCTCGCGCCACCACAAACGACGATTGGCTGAAATATATTTTCGCCAAGTAAAAATTGGCCACCGCTATATCATCTTCCTTCTCCAATCCAAAATCAATAGCAAGGCTAAGTTCGCGCCCAGCATCTTCAAAGGCTGTTTTGTTCATGGCCACCATCCCTTTTGCAAAATGGTAGTATGCTTGCTGCTCTTTACTTAGGCTGGCTGCATTTTTTATCTTTTTAAGTTGTGCCTCGGCCAGCGCAAAGTCGCCACTTATTGCGTGCTTGTATATAAGTGCAATACGATTGTAACTAATGTGCCCATAAACCAATAACCCACCCACCATAAACAAGGCTATGCCTGGAAATACCTGCGCTTGCGTAAAGGAGTAGATGCCTACTGCTGCGCAAATGATAACAAAGGCAAATCGAACTTTTGGCGGAAACATAAAAAAGGTTTGATTAAAGATAAAATTTTTCGCCATCATTCAGGAATTCAGGTGAGCAAAGCGTTTGGCTATATTACAATATTATTTTTTCGTGAACTTATTGAGAATTAGAAGTTAAATGGCTAGATTAGAAATGTCTTCACAACTGCACCCTAACGCTGCCAACCATGCAAAACATTGTATACGTAGCTCATTCACGCAATCGGGACTTGAAACGGGCCCGTTTCAGCATTATCAATTTGCAACATTTTGCCAAAGAAATTGATCACAAACATCGCATTATCATTTATACCGACTCACCAAGTTATTTTACCGACTTGGATATAATGGTGGAGGAAATGGATAACATTACCATTTCGCTTTGGCAAGGCGACCACAGCTCCGATGAACGAGTGCGTATTATGGCCGCTAAGGATGCATTTGCCACCTATCATGGCAACATGATACTCATGCAAAACGAAATCTTTTACCTGGACAATCCTTCGCCGCTTTTTTTGGAGCTGGCCAACGGCAGCAGCTTAATGTATGAAGATGTTGGTCCATTTGCCAATATGGGCTTTAAGTTGCCCGAAACAATTACGTACAAAGCTATTGAGCCTTATAACAAGGATGCACAAAAAAGCTTGCCCGCCCCCCATGCCAATACAACCTTGTACAACATGGGCCTTATTGGCATACACGAAAGCGACCGTAGTTTGTTAAAAAAAGTACTTTGCTACCACGATGCCCTGCTGGCATACCTACCCGATGCATTAGCTGCTAGTTTGGCATTTTCGTTTGTACTTGGCAGCAACACGCTTATACAAGAAGCCAATGACTGGATAGACGAGTATGACAAATCAAAAAAGGCATTTGACACCATGATACAGGCTTTCTTCCGCGAAAATGAGCTGCTGCCTCTAGAAGTGCAACCGACCGAAGCTTGGCGCTTGGCTCACCAATTTGACGGGTCTTCAAAATTCTCCGAAAAAAATATCATGGATTTGGTTAGGGAAATAATACCATAACCCTTCAACACCAGTTGATATAAAACGAATACGGGAGGCCATTTGCCTCCCGTATTCGTTTTATCTTGTCCTTAAAACTTAAGCGTTCAATGCCCTATTGTCCGTAGCAGCCAAGCAAGCCTCCTTAAACGACTCAGAGTAAGTTGGGTGCGGGTGGCACATACGGCCTACATCTTCGGCACTAGCGCGGAACTCCATAGCGGCCATAGCCTCAGCTATCAAATCGGCAGCACGAGGGCCGATGATATGTACGCCCAAAATTTCGTCAGTTGATTTATCGGCCAATACTTTTACAAAGCCATCGGTATCGCCACTGGCAGCAGCACGGCCGCTAGCCTTAAAACTAAAGGTACCCTTCTTGAAACCAACACCCTTCTCGGTCAATTGGTCTTCGGTAAGGCCTACTGATGATACTTCAGGCCAAGTATAAGCTACATTCGGTATCAGGTTATAATCAATGTGTGGTTTTTGCCCGGCAATGATTTCAGCAACTAATACCCCTTCGTCTTCGGCTTTGTGTGCTAACATAGGGCCGTCAATTACGTCGCCAATAGCATATACGCCTGCTACTTTAGTTTGTAGCGTATGTGGGTCAACTACTACTTTGCCGCGCTTATCGGCTTCTAGGCCAATCTTATCCAAGCCCAAGTTATCAGTATATGCTTTACGGCCCACGCATACCAAGCAATAATCGCCTTTAAACTCAACGGCAGCTCCTTTGCTATCTTCGGCAGTAACAGTTACGGTTTTGCCCTTTACGGTTGCACCCGTTACCTTATGGCTCAAGAAAAACTCGACACCAGTTTTCTTCAATACCTTCAATAGCTCTTTGCCTAGGTCTTTGTCCATGGTGCCAATGATGCGGTCCATGTACTCAACCACTTGTACCTTCACACCCAAGCGAGCATAAACGCTACCCAGCTCAACACCAATAATACCGCCACCAATAACAACCATAGTTTTTGGCAGCTCGGCAAGGGTAAGGGCCTCGGTAGAAGTAATGATGCGTTTCTTATCTATTGTAACACTAGGCAAGCTCATTGGCTTAGAACCGGTGGCAATAATCACATTTTTGCCTTCAATTTCCTGAACCTCGCCTTTGTCGTTAGCTATGGCAACTTTGTTTTTGGTAACAAACGAACCATGGCCGATAAACACATCTACCTTGTTCTTTTTCATCAAAAACTGTACACCTTTGGTTACGCCCGTTACCACATCGGTTTTGCGCTTTATCATCTGGCCAAAGTCAATCTTTAAACCACTTACTTGTATGCCGTGCTCATTAAAGTGATTAGCGGCATTATAGTAGTGCTCCGATGAATCGAGCAAAGCTTTACTAGGTATACAACCCACGTTTAGGCAAGTGCCGCCCAACGTAGGGTAGCGCTCGATAATAGCAGTTTTAAAACCTAATTGAGCACTACGAACGGCAGCAATATATCCGCCTGGCCCTGATCCGATAACTATAACGTCGTACATTTCTTTTGTTAAGTAACTAGTGAATAGTAACTAGCTTTCGGGAGTTAGTTACTGGCTAAAAACAAAGTTATAACATTCAACAAAGAAAAAAGGGTCTAATAGGAGTTAATTTGTTTTGATGGTTGGCAACCGACGCCTAAAGTTGCAATGAGATAGCCTCTACTTGACCTCTTATACCTATATCTAAAACATTTGGCTGATGATGTACCCCTTATTACCCTAATGATGGTATTGCAGCCGCAAATAAATGGGCTTACTTTCGCATCGTTATTTAAATTTAGTCTAAATAAGACACGCGCCACCAACTGCAATGAAACTAACCATCATTATAGCAAGCATAATGCTCTCTATGGGGCTATTTGCCCAAAATGCTGCAATTAAAGGCATCGTTAAAGTTAAAAATGACACTATTAATGCCCCGTTTGCAAGCATCACGCTCAACAATACCAAAGGCGTGTATACTGATGAGGATGGCCGATTTTCAATTGCAAACCTAGCGCCTGGTACCTATCAAATAGAAATAGGCACTATCGGTTTTGAGAAAATAGTATTTAATAACTTACTGATAACCAGCAGCAACCAAGTAATAGAATTGGGGGAGATTGTGCTAACCGAAAAACTGGTGCAAATAAACGAGGTAACGGTAAGTGCACCAGGCACGCCGTTGTATAAAAAACAAGTGCTGAGCACCAGCAATGTAATGAACAAAAAAGAACTGGAACGCATACAGCCTATTGGCACCGAGGAGGCATTGAAGCGCCTACCGGGTATAAATGTAGCCGGCGACATGGGTATATCAAACCGCTTGAATGTGGGTATTCGCGGTTCGTATGCCCGACGCTCAGAGAAACTACTCGTGCTAGAGGATGGCATCCCTATTGCTCCGGCGCAATATTTGTCGCCAGAAATGTACTACAACCCACCGAGCGACCGCCTTGATGGCATTGAGATAATAAAAGGTGCCGATGTGCTTACCTTGGGCAGCAACACCATGTATGGCGTAATCAATTACATTACCAAGCGCCCACCACTAAAACCTACCTTGGGCATTAACCTTACTTCAGGAAACAACGGCTACCACTCGCAATACGTTACCTACGGTGGCACTTGGAAAAACGTGGGTGCCGAAATTCAGTTGCTCAATAAAAACTTCGGTGGGTTTATTGACAATAGCCGGTCGCACATTTTCAATACTACCGCAAAAATATATGCCGACTTGGGTCCCAAAGCATCGGTATATATGAAGGTGAACTACCACCAAGAAAACAGTATTGCTAGCTATAGCGCACTTACCCCGTTTGTTTACAATTTAGACCCTACTATAAACCCGTTTGATGCCGATGAACTTACCACTAGGCGCTATGCAGTAGATGTGGTATACAACCAGCAATTGGCTAAGAGCTTAGTATTGTCTAGTAAAATATATGCCAACCAGTTTCAACGAAACTGGTGGCGCCAAGAGAATACCTTAATACTAGCCTCTGATGCAGAAGCATACTTGGGCGAGGACATTTTTAATGACCGCTACAGTTTTTTGAGAGGCCAAACTTTTAATGACAATGATTGGATAAGGGTGGGCAAGGTAAACAACGGCCGCGAGCAAACCCGAGCCCGAAACCGCGGGTATAATACCTTTGGGTGGATGGAAACCCTAAAGTATGACTGGGCAAAAGGAAACTGGAACGGTGTATTGGAATTAGGCGCCAAACTGCATATGGAACAGTTTATGGACGTGGAGTTTTTAAACGATTCGTCTCGGTTTGCAAATAGTGGCCGCTTAGTAAAGGAGAACAAGTTTAACTTATTGGCAGGTTCTGCTTACATCAAGAAAACCTTGCGCTACAAAGGCTTGTCAGTGGCGCCGGCCATACGATTCGAATCGGTAACGATGCGTATGTTCGATTTGATAAAGATAGCCAAAGACCCCAATAACGATGGCAGCAAAAACTATGGGTCAACGAAAAACACCTTTATAGCTGTGTTGGCTGGCGGCTCTGTTGGTTATGACATTATTAACAGCGGTGCCAACTTCTTAAACATATATAGTAGCCTATACCAAGGCTATACACCACCTACCGCTGGCTATGGTTTTTTAACTGTAGATGATGGCAACGTGAGCAGCCCCAGCACCAACGACCCTATAAACATTACGCCCGAGCGCAGCATAAACTTTGAAGTAGGCACCCGTGCTAATCTTGCAAAAGAACTCATCAGCACACAGATTGTATACTTCAACAACAACTTCACCAACTTTTATTCCGCTGGCAGAAACGAGGCCTTCGAAACTTTAGGCGAAGTAAACATACAAGGTTTAGAAATTGGCGCTGCCCTTAACTTACACAAGCTGTTTAAAATAACCAGCGGTCACGATTTAACCATTGGCGCCTCAATAACCTACATGACTTCTAAAATAACCGGAGGTGTGTTGGCAGACTCAGACTTGTTGAAAGCAAAACACACTGATGCCAGTAAAGCAGAGTTGATTGAAAAAATAAACAACGAACGAGGTGGGTTTGATGTGTATATAGCAGGAAGTGATGGCGACAGCCTTATTGACCGCAACCTTACTGTTGATGATTTTGATGATATTAAAGCACTTGGGCTAATGTTTGGTGAGGGCGGAATAGAAAAAAATGCTGCCCCATATATACCCAACACCATCCTCAATTTTAGCGTTAATTACAGTTACAAGGGCATACAAGTAGGCCTTAATTTCAACATGGTGGGTGCGCAATACACCGACTATTTAAACACCAACAGCGAAACCGGCGAAGGTGCCATAGGCAAACTGGCTGCATACAATACTGTTGATGCCAATATTGCTTACTCGTTTGAGCATGTAAAATATAAGTTGTTAAAAGGCCTTACCCTTTTTGTGGCCGGTAAAAACCTAGGTGGCGAAATTTTTGAAGCTTCTCGGCTGCACCGCGTATCGTCGGGTATTATGCCCGGCGGCTTTAGGCAAATTAATGGCGGGTTACGATTTAATTGGTAATCGTTTCGTAATACACTTGTTGCAATTTCCTCCTAACGCGAAAGCCTGAATGCCATCCTGAGCCTCGTTTCAAACGAGGTCGAAGGGGGGTTAATATAATTAACAATCTTGGATTTCATCGCATCCTTATTTGCTCCTCAAGGCAATTAATGCATCATCACCATATCGAATTCCATCATCCACTAAATAATTCTCCCCTTCCAAATCTTTTTTCATCGCTAAGAAAAGAGGTAGTATTACATCCGTGCCCCAAGTGGATTCCATTGCCGAAATTCTCTTTTCCCAATACTCTACAATATCACTATAATCACCCTTGTTCAGCATCTTAGCCAGTATTACAGAAGTAAAAGCTCTTTTCTGAATAAGGTAATTTTTCACAATGTAATTATCCGGATTACGATTATACAACTGTTCCATTTGTTCAATATCATTGTATTTTTCAAAAAAAGGAAAGCCTTTATCTTTCATAAAAACAATGACTTGCTTTGCAGTCAACTCGATATCCGAAAAAGTACAAACTTGATAGGAAAATCGGTCTCTCTTAGCAATGGAATAGATTGTTGCAGAAAGGGTGGTGGAATCTTTAGCCGTTGCTGGGTTTTGTAATTTATACTTTACAAAAACCTCTTCCACCCTGTTATTCCGGATATCGAATCCCGGTTCAAGGTACATACAATTGTCTTCGCTGTAAGTGTAAAAGCCCATTTGCCAAAATCCCTCTGGAGTCTTTTTCTCGAAAATCTGCTTCGATTTTTTCCATTTAAATCCGTGTTCAGTAAACAATGGATCAAGATAAAGTGCTAATGTTTCAAGTAAATCTTTTCTGTTCATAGTTCATCTGGTTCTCTGGATAGTTTAACCAGCAACCCGTCTTCGTTCCCATAATGAGGATAATACGGTATTGCTTTTTGTGCGCAAGCATAACACAATATTACAAAATCCCCCCATCTACTTCTCCCTATCCGACACCTCAAACCGCTGGCTAATACTGTACCCATTACCGTCAACCAAGGTAATGGTATGTTTGCCCGGTGCAGGGTTGAAAATGAGTTGGTGTATTTGGCGGGTGGCGGTTACAAATTCCTCGTCTAAGTGCCAATAGATAACGGCATCGGCTTGGCGGTGCGCGGCATCGAACACTACCCTGCCGGGCTTGCCATCCAACTCAATGGGGATAAAGATTTTGGTATAGGTCTTGGGATAAACCAGCTCCATGGGGGCTGCCCCTACAGTTGTTTGGCAGCCGCCACGCCACTGTGGCAAGGTTGCATAGGTAGGGTCTTTTCGCTTATAATAATACTCTTCGGTGGGCGGCAACACAAACCAAGGGCGGTGCTGCATACTACCTACGGGCTCGCAGGCATCGGTTACGCGATATTGCCCCGTTACATCTAAATGAATAAGCTGATGGTACGGGCAAGCATCGGAGTTTAGACCTTTAAGTGGTATCCAAGCACTATCAACAGGCTCGCAATACGTGCCAGCCCTATGGCCACTACGGCGGCAAATGGGCACTTGCACCAAATCGTCGTAAGGCATACCAAACCATGGTGCTGCCGGCAATTGGTCGAACATATCGAACAACACTGGGGCGGCGCTGCCAATCCCAGTAAGGTCGGGGCGGCCCTCGCCACCAGCATTGCCAACCCAAACACCCACCACATAGCGTGGGGTAACGCCAATGGCCCATGCATCTCGTCCACCAAAGCTGGTGCCCGTTTTCCAAGCAATGCGCCCCGAGCCAAACAACCGCCACGACGATTCTTCCTCAGGCCTATTCACCTCCACCATGGCATCGAACATATGGTACAACACCCCCGCCGAAAGCAGAAAGTTGTCCATCGGTTCGCCAAGGCTATCGTTACTCCATTTCATTTCTAGGTTGGGCGGCCTAAGGTCGTTGCTATAGTATCGGCTATTGTGCGAGGTGTAGTGGGTTAGGCTGCGGGCCAAACTGCCATACATGCCACAAAGGTCCCACAGCGTTGCTTCGCCACCGCCCAATATCAACGACAACCCATAGTGTCGTGCCGGCTCAGAAAGCGTGCCTAAGCCCAGCTTCTGTAACAAAGCCAAAAAACGCTCAACCTTATACTCCATCAACATGCTTACGGCAGGCACATTCAACGAGCGCGATAAAGCCCGTTGGGCAGGCACCATACCGTCATATTGGCCATCGTAGTTTTTGGGCACGTAGCCAAAATAGTTAGAGGGTATATCGGGTACGAGGGTATTAGGCAATATTTCGCCATCGTGCAGCATACCTGCAAACAACAATGGCTTGAGAATGCTGCCCGTGCTGCGTGGGGCCGTTATCACATCCACATACAGCCCATGCCCTTCAGCGCTAGGCTCGGGGTCGTTGCCCATATAGGCCAGCACATCGCCCGTCTCCACATCCATCACCAATAGGCCCAAGCTAAATATCTCATTGGCTCGCAAATTATCCAGATGCTTAGATGCGATGTAATTGGCGCGCTTTTGCAGTTGGCTATTAATGGTAGTTTTTACCTGTGTACCGGGCCTATCGTTATAAAAGCGGGTGAGCAAGTGCGGGGCAAGTTGCGGTATAGCTATCGGTTTATCGGGCAATGGCTCTAGCAGTGCCAGTTCATACTCTTCGTTGGTAATAATGTTACCCTCCAACATACGAGTAAGCAGCCTATCGCGCTTTTCAATCAATAGCTTGCGGTTGCGGCCTGGGTGAATGAGTGCTGGCGCGTTGGGCAACACCGCCAAGGTAGCCACTTCGGCCCACGACAGTTCTTCGGGCGAGCGGCCAAAATAGCGCCATGCTGCGGCTTCAATGCCTACCACATTGCCACCGAAAGGGGCATGGCTGGCATAGAGAGCCAGTATTTCATCTTTGGTATACTTCAATTCCAAGCGAGAAGCAAGCACTACCTCAATCAGCTTTTCGGCAATGGTGCGCCCCTGCCCTTTCCTCGACATACGGATTACTTGCATGGTAAGCGTGCTGCCGCCGCTCACGACCCTTCCCGTGCGGTAGTTTTGCATCATGGCACGCCCCATGGCTAGTGGGTTTACGCCCGGGTGATGATAAAAGTATTGGTCTTCGAAGCAAGTAATGGCCAAGGCAAATTTACTCGGCACTGTATCTATCTGCGGAAAACGCCACTGGCCATCGGCCGCAATTTTGGCACCGATGAGTTTACCGTCCCTATCTTCAATTACTGTGCTGGTGGGGTCGTTGAACAAGGTAGCGGGCAATGCGAACCAAAACCAGACCAGCAAAGCGCCTATTACCGCCAACTTACCCTTATGCCGTAAGGCAAAGCGGCGCAGCTTGTAGCGATAAAAAGGGAATGGAACCATAATTGTGCTTGGAACGAAATTACGATGTGCAGCAGTATTTTAGACTCGAAAAATTAATTAATATTGGTACTTGGCAGAAAATAATTGGCTTTTAGTTTAAAAGCAGGTAACTTTTCACTTCTTAACCCAACTGCATGAACTCGCATCCAAACAAACCTAGTAGAAAAATCCCTTTGTCCGATATTGTATTGGCAGCTATCGTTATTCCCATACTATCCATTATGACTGTGGCTTTCAACACCAACGATGTGAAACATGACCCCAAAACCGACCTGTATTGGATGATTGGCACTTGGCAAAATACGGCAGAGCCAAACACCTACGAAAAATGGGATTATGGCCTAGATGCCCTAAATGGCAAAGCCTACACGGTAAAGGACGGCAAAGAAACTATCCTAGAAAACCTGTCAATTACCTCGCAGGGGCACAGCTTATTTTACCATGCTACCGTGCTGGGGCAAAACGATGGTAAAACCGTTACTTTCAAGCTTACCCAGATGGGCAATAACAGCTTTACGTTTACCAACCCCGAACACGATTTCCCGAAAGAGATAACTTACATAAATGCCGGCAACAACGAGCTAAAAGCTATTGTTAGCGATGGCCAACCGAATGGTAAAGGATTTACGGTAACGATGAAAAAGGTGGTAGACTGAGTATCAAGACCTTAACGGCACTTATTTGCCCATTAAACTCTTTGGGTTGAAAGGCTCAACGGTGTAATCAGCCGGTATTACGAACAAATCCTTACTTGGGTTTTTGTTGTCCAAACTGGTTGCGGTCATAATCATAGAGAAACTTAGGCCCATTTGCTCAATCTCCATTTGAATCTTGAGCGGCATTCCTTTAATTTTGCTGGTAATAGAAGCCATAGCACCCATGCTATTCGCATTTTTAGGTTTTACGGGCTCTAGGGCTTTAGTGGCCCATACATATTGGGTCATTTCAGCATCTTCTGTTTTCACCACTACTTTATATTTATCGCAAGTATAGCCCAGTATGGTAGCGGTTTCGCCAGTTTCGGTTACGGTAACGTTGGCTTCGTTATCTTCTGCTTCTTTTTGGGGCATTTCTTGGGCCTTTTTAGAGCTGCTGTTCATCACATAGGTCTTCTGGGTTTTGTCGATATACAATATATCGCCTTGGCCAGAAGCCATACCGCCCTTGGTTTCCATTCTGAAATTACCTTCTGAGTAGTGGTATACCTGTTTATTTGGCAACATACTGCGCAGCATATCGACCATATCGCCCTTGTAGTCTACATCAAAGAATACCGAGCCGTTAAACTTGGTTTGTGCACCAGCAAACGTGCTGACAAACACAACTGACAAAATTAAAAAAGCACTTTTCATGAGAAGTTTGTTTAGGTATGGAACAAAAGTAACTGAAAACTTTAAGGTATCAAGTTAGACCTGTTTAAATAACTATAATTGCTAGAAGCATCTTCAATGTTTCAAAACCCAATAATTAAAACCATTGCATTTTGGAATAGTTTTTGAATGCAACAATCTTGCCAATAACATCCACTACTTACGACTAATTAATTACTTTTGCAGCACCTATGCACGAAAAGATACTCATCGTCGATTTCGGTTCGCAATACACCCAATTGATAGCCCGTAGGGTGCGCGAACTTAATGTTTACAGCGAAATTGTTCCCTACTCTAAGGTTCCGGTTTTGGATGACTCCATAAAAGGTGTAATTCTGTCGGGCAGCCCTTGTAGCGTAACGCAACTCAATGCACCCGATATTGATGCGGAACTATTACTAAACCACCGCCCTATATTGGCGGTATGCTATGGTGCGCAATTGCTTGCCAAAAAACTGGGTGGCGAAGTAACCCCAAGCACCACCCGCGAATACGGCCGCGCCAATTTGGATACCATACACAGCAAAGCAACTATTTTTAAAGGCATAAGCGATGGCACTCAAGTGTGGATGAGCCACGGCGATACCGTAACCCGCCTACCAGAGCAGTTTGAGCTTTTGGCCAGCACCCGCAGCATTAATGTTGCGGCTTACCAAAGCAAACCTGGCGCCTACCAATACCCAATTTTTGGGTTGCAGTTTCACCCGGAGGTATATCACTCTTTAGAGGGTAGCATGTTGCTTAAGGACTTTGTAATTGACACTTGCGGTTGCAGCGGAGATTGGACCCCAGCATCGTTTGCTGAAGATACCATTGCAAACATTAAAGCAACAGTTGGCAACGACAAAGTGGTACTTGGCCTTTCGGGCGGAGTAGATAGCACCGTAGCTGCCATACTATTGCACCGCGCCATTGGCAAAAACCTCTACTGTGTTTTTGTAAACAACGGCGTGTTGCGTAAAGGTGAGTTTGACAGCGTTTTGGAATCATATAAAGGTTTGGGGCTTAATGTAATAGGCTCTGATGCTTCCAACGATTTCATAAATGCATTGGAAGGCGTA
This sequence comes from Sphingobacteriales bacterium, assembly GCA_027486795.1. Taxonomy (GTDB): domain Bacteria; phylum Bacteroidota; class Bacteroidia; order Chitinophagales; family CAIOSU01; genus CAIOSU01. The sequence continues at coordinate 35,426 of JAIXOI010000048.1, forward strand.
AGCGACCCTGAACAAAAGCGCAAAATAATTGGTAAAACCTTTATTGATGTATTTGATAAGGAGGCCAAGAGCATACAAGATGTAAAATGGTTAGGCCAAGGCACCATCTACCCCGATGTAATTGAGTCGGTATCGGTGCACGGGCCATCAGTAACCATCAAATCACACCACAATGTGGGTGGCTTACCAGCTAGGTTGAATTTGAAAATTATTGAGCCGCTTCGTAACCTGTTTAAAGACGAGGTACGCCGCGTGGGCCGCGAACTAGGCATACCTGATAATATATTGAACCGCCATCCGTTCCCAGGACCAGGCTTAGCTATTCGTATTATTGGGGCCATTAGCCGCGAGAAAATTGCGATACTGCAAGAGGCCGATGCCATTTTCATGAACAACCTGAAAAAGCATGACCTATATAACAATGTTTGGCAAGCGGGCGTAATGTTGTTGCCTGTGCAAAGCGTTGGTGTAATGGGCGACGAGCGCACTTACGAGAGCGTAGTTGCTTTGCGCGCCGTGGCCTCTACCGATGGCATGACGGCCGATTGGTGCCACTTGCCCTACGAGTTTTTGGCCGAAACCAGTAATGAGATTATCAATAAAGTAAAAGGAATAAACCGAGTAGTGTATGATATTAGCTCTAAACCGCCAGCAACTATTGAGTGGGAGTAAGCTGTGGCTAATGCTTCTGTGCCTACTTACCCTCAATGCCTGTTTTGCGCAGCGAAAATCGCATGGCGCACCTAAGGGCTATGATATAATCGAAGACAATACAACTGCCCCACCGGCAACGGGCAACAGCGCAAGCGATACCATCATACCAGTGGTGAACGCTGGCGCAACGAATAACACTGCTGCATTTATGCACAAGGCCGTTTATAATGTAGCCCTTGTATTGCCTTTTTACCTCGATTCTTTTCCGACAATTGACGGTGGCTTATACCCGAAGGCACAAATAGGAATTGACTACTACAAAGGCGCACTTATGGCGCTTGACTCTCTGCAAAAGCTTGGCTTGAGTGTGAAACTGCATGTGTTTGACAGCTACCCCGATACTTACCTCGAGATACTGACCACAGGTGGGAAACTCAAAGGAATGGACCTGATTATTGGCCCTGTTTTCAACTCATCTATGAAGTTGATGGCTAAATATGCTATGGCGGTGGGCATACCAGTTTGGTCGCCATTTTCGCCAGCGGCCGATATCACAAGTAAAAATCCTTACTTTTTGATGGCAAACCCACGTGTGGAAACACATGCCCAGAAAATGATAGCGTTTGCGACTGATTCATTTAGCAATGTCAATTTAGTTACCCTATATCAGTTTACCGATCAAGAAAAAAGGTTTCTGGAAATTTACAAAACCCACATTGCCTCATTTAACCAGAAACTTAACGCAAGCACTGCCACATCCAAGCCACAACCTATTGTGCTGAAAGAAAAGTTTATTGATAATTATGGGTCTGGATTACCTAAAATATCAGCAACCGAAATCAAGGCGCTGTTGGTGGATGGCAAGCAAAATGTTGTATTGGTTCCGAGTATGAAAATTCCTTTTATACTCAACATTATCAGAGAGTTATACCCACTTGCAGACAACTATGATTTAACACTGGTTGGCACCACAACCATGGGCAATGAGGTAGATTTGCAACTGAACTATTTAAACGCCTTAAAGGTGCATTACACCCAATCTTACTACATCAATCCTGCCCTGTACGAAAGTGACTTTTACTCAATTTATGTTGCAAAGCATAATGCCGAACCATCGGAGTATGCGCTTAATGGCTACGACCAAATGATGTTTTTGGGAAGCGCTATCAAAAAATTTGGGACCAGTTTTGGGCAACAACTAAATAATCTTTCATTTGAAGGTTGGGCCACTGGTTACAAAATGAGCCCAGTGCAGTTACAGCCCAGCGTAACTGATACAGCAGTTACTATAGATTATTGGGACAACCAACATGTCTATATTCTGCGCTACAATAACTACACTTTAGAGCGTGCCAAATAACTGCCCTTCCATTTTTGGCTATGTAATGATACCTTTACGGTAAATGAAACGCCACACCCTAACCGAACGATACCAAAACACGCTCATTATTGGCATTGGGTTTACCTTGCTGGGGCTTGGTTTTGGTTTTGAACCATTCCTTTGGGTAGCTTTCATAATATCGCTTACTGGCCTGCTATCGGGCTGGGCTAGCGATAGGGTGATTTTTGCTTGGCACAAATTGGGCCATGCGCTGGGTTACGTAAATAGCCGTATTATTCTCTCCATCATTTACATATTGGTACTAACCCCCATTGCGATATTGTACCGCCTTACCCGCAAAAAAGAGGCGGCTACCCAAACCTTTTTCATTACCCGCAACCACCTGTATACCCCCAAGGATATGGAAAAGGGTTGGTAAATTTGCGCTATGGGCATATCAAAACAACTCTCCATTGGATGGGGCACTTATGTTGAGGCCCATCAATTCATCAAGCTCCATGGGCTGTTCAAGTTGTTTTTGTTGCCCGTAATGCTAAACATACTGCTCTTTTCAATTATGATGTGGCTAGGAATTACTTGGGCAAGCACCACGGCCGATGCCTTGTACCAATGGCTGGCTATCGACTCTGCCAACTGGGATAACTTTAATTGGTTAAAAGACCTGGTTTATTGGTCAATAGCAATTCTGTTGGATATAATGGTGCTGGTAGTTTACCTCGCTACTTTTAGGTATCTGATGCTTATCTTGATTGCGCCCATACTAGCATACGTCTCGGAAAAAACCGAAGAGCTGGCAACCGGCAAATCATACCCCTTTAGCTTTACCCAATTATTGAAAGATGCTTTACGCGGCATGACCCTTGCAGCGCGCAACGGGATTTCAGAATTATTGCTTACCATTTTACTGCTATTGATAGGGTTTATACCTGTAATTGGTTGGATAGCACCGCTGCTGCTTTTTGTGGTGCAAAGTTATTTTTATGGTTTCAGCATGATGGACTACTACTCTGAGCGCCAACGTTTTACGGCCGCCGAAAGCCGGGTTGTTTTGTTTGAGAACAAATGGGTAGCGATAGGCAACGGGTCTTTATTTAATGGGGTATTGTATGTGTTAACCATCCTTACCGCTACCCTACCCTTGGTATTGGCCTTTTTGGCTAAAGTATTGTTTGTTGTTCCCATTGTGTTTATATCCATTTTGCATATCTACAGTGCCGTTGCAGGTACTTTAGCCGCTATTAAGATTAATTCGAAAACTACAGAGTATGGCAACCAAACCCGGTAAATTATACCTGATACCTGCGCCACTTGGCGATAACGCGCTTGACCCAATACCCGAATATGTAAAGCCCGCAGTGGCCTCATTAACGCACTTTGTGGTAGAGCAGGAAAAAACCGCCCGCCGATATTTAAAAGCATACGGATACCCACACCCACTCAATGACTTGGTGCTTTACCCACTAAACAAGCATACCACTGACGATGAGATAATGGAGTACATTTTGCCCATGTTGGCAGGTACTTCAATGGGTTTAATTAGTGAAGCTGGTATGCCCTGCATCGCAGACCCTGGAGCCACAATTGTGGAAATGGCGCATCAAAGCAAAATACAGGTAGTGCCGCTTTCTGGGCCTTCCTCTATCCTACTGGCCTTGGTAGCTTCGGGGTTCAATGGTCAAGAGTTTGCATTCAATGGCTATCTGCCCATTAAGCACCCTGAAAGAAAGCAAAAATTACAAGAACTAGAGCGCTTGGCCCAACGTGGCCAGACGCAGCTATTTATGGACACGCCATTCCGGAACAAGCAGCTTTTAGACGATTTAATCCAATGCTGCCGCCCCGATACGCGACTTTGCATTGCTTGCGACTTGACATTGGAAACCGAGTATATAAGAACGATGAGTTTAAGCGATTGGAAAAAGAGCAAAGAAAACCTCCACAAACGCCCTGCTATATTCATTTTGGGCCGATAAATAATTTAACTGCAAAACAACCTGCAATCTATAATTTAAGTCTATTAATCACTACATTCACATCTGCTTAACAATCATAAAATCAATAAAGACAATATGAAACGCACCTTTGCCACATGGAGTTTCTTGGTTGCACTTAACCTACTTAGTTGGGGGGCATTTGCCCAAGCGCCACAATCCATACAATACCAAGCTGTAGCGCGCAACCCTTCGGGAGCATTGATTACCAATAGCCCAATTGGCATCAGGGTAACCATTATAGATGGTCCTGCCAATGGCACCTCGGTTTACACCGAGCAGCACACCGCTACCACCACCGATTATGGTGTATTTACCTTGCAACTAGGCCGCGGCAACAACCAAGTGGGCACCTTTGCCAATATAACTTGGGGAAGCGGCACCAAATGGCTTAAAATTGAAGTTGACCCTGCTGGCGGCAATAGCTACTTGGATATGGGTACCTACCAATTTTTGAGTGTTCCTTACGCCCTATATGCAGCTAGTGCTGGCAGTGGCGGGGGCGGTTCACAAACCCTTACTTTAACCGGGAACACCTTGACCATAAGCGGCGGCAATGCTGTTGACCTTTCGGGGGTAGGCAGTGGAACACAAGGTCCAACCGGCCCTGCAGGTGCTGCTGGTGCAACAGGTGCTACGGGTGCTACTGGCCCCGCTGGAGGTCCTGCGGGACCTACCGGACCAACTGGCGTGCAAGGAGCTGATGGCGCTACTGGTGCCACAGGTGCTACTGGAGCAACAGGTGCTACCGGAACAACAGGCGCAACAGGTGTTGGCGTAGCAGGTGCAACAGGAGCTACCGGTGCTGCAGGTGCAACGGGTGCTTCAGGAGCAACGGGCGCTACAGGAGCCACTGGTGCAACAGGAGCCACCGGAGTTGGTGGCGGAACCCTTGACCAAGCCTACGATTTTGGTAGCGCTGGTGGTGGCCGCACTATAACTGCCGATGCAGGCGCCGTAACCATTAATGCAACTGGTAATGGCGTTTCTGCGCTAACGCTAAGCAATAGCGGCACTGGCACTGCCTTAAACGCTTCGGGTACCAATGCGAGCAATAGTTTCTCAATAGTACAAGCAACCACCAACGGGCCTACTGGCACCGCCGGTGTAATAGGCAACTCAAACGGGGCTGCATATGGCCTTGTTGGTCAATTGGAAAGCACTGGCACAGCCGAGTCGGCTGTTTACGGCTCTAACTTGCGCACCACTGGTGGTCATGGCGTTTTGGGCCGCGGTTACAATGGTGTAGTTGGCGAAACTAGCAGAAACAACGGAAATGCCATGTTCGGTTTAAATTCAAGCACTGGACCGTTTAATGCAAGTGGTGGCTTAGTAGCGGCTGGTATTACTGGCCAAGGTTATTACGGTACATTAGGCCAAACAACAGCCGATAATGGCATTGGTGTATATGGTTTGCACGGTGGACCAACCAACGGCACAAACGACAACCCAGGTGTTTCTGGTTTAGGTTTTGTTGGATTGTTAGGAACTACACGCGCACCAGGCGTTGGTTATGGTGTTTTATCGGCTGACGATATTGGCGCCGTTGGCGATTTATTGGCCGTAGGTAACCTTACTGTTGGCGGTACCAAAAACTTCCGCATCGATTTGCCTTCTGACCCAGCCAACAAATACCTGTACCACTTTTCTATCGAATCGGATGAAGTAATGAACATATACCGTGGCAACATTGTACTGGATGCCAATGGCGAAGCAACGGTAACCTTGCCCGACTATGTAGCAGATGTGAACACCAACTTTGGCTATAACCTTACCGCCATTGGTGGTGCTGCCCCTGGTTTGTATGTAGGTTCAGAGTTTAACAACGGCACTTTCAAAATCGCTGGTGGCAACCCTGGCCAAAAAGTATCGTGGCAGTTAACTGCAGAACGTAACGACTTATACTTGCAACAAAACCCACAAGAAAAACTAGCGGTTCGAAACAAACCAGCCCACGAAGTTGGTTTTTATGTGCACCCAACGGTTTATGGCTTTGATGCTACCAAAAACATTATTCGTATCAGGAGCAACAACTTCCTTACCAACCCATTGGAAGTTCCTACTCTTGCCCCACAAGCAAAACTTGGTTTGGCCAAATAATTGGCAAGCCCAGTTACTGAATAAAAAACGGCCTCCAATATTGGAGGCCGTTTTTTATTCTTGGATAGTGTAATTAACGATAAAGGGCGATAACTACGAGAACAAAAGCAGTTACAAATCCTTATTCTTAAACTCATGCTTGGCAATCATTTGACGGAATTTTTTGTCTTTGAACGCCCCATGAATATACTGCAGGTGCTTCTCGCCATGCAAATCGCTGCCGAGATATGATATCAGCCCTGCTTCTACCATTTGGTATGCTGCTTTTTGCAGCTTAGGACCATATACACCCAAAAAAGTACCATAGTTTACCTGCAGCTCAACGCCCATGTTTACTAATTCCTCTAGCTCGCTAAAATTCTTTTCATATAGGTAAGGGTAACGCTCAACGTGCGCCAATACGGGTATAATACCCCTAATGTTAAGTGCGAAAACCGTATGTTTCAACATCGGTGGCTGGTGCATATTGGGCAACTCAAAAAAAAGATGGTTTCCACTAAACAGCATCAACGGGGCATCCTTTGCCATTTCCTCAAATGCCTCATCATAATAGTATTCGGCAGCTGCATCAAGGGTTACTCCCAAATGCTGGTCAGCTATGGCTTTTCTTACCAATGCCAACCCTGGTAAAATTGTATCGGGCCCGTTGTTGTACATACCTGGCAAAATGTGTGGCGTGGTAATGAACTTGCGGTAACCAAACTCCATCAATCCCTTAATCATGGCAATGGAATCTTGAACGGTAGCCACTCCATCATCAATTCCAGGAATGAGATGCGAGTGCAAATCAGTATGCAGGGCACTTAAATCGTGCGCCTCGGGCAACCTAGCACCAAACAACTTTGAGAAGATGGACATAGTAGCGAAGATAAGAAATATACAAATGGGAAATTGGAAGATAGCTACACTGCAAACCAACAAACCATTTCAATCCATGGACTATCGACCGTGGTGGACCGTGGACCAATTATACCATTGCCAAAATATAAATAGCCACAATAGCCAAAACGATGCCCAAAATATTAAGCCCAGTGAGGTGCTCTTTAAAACCAAAATAAGCCACCACTGCGGCCGTTGTTACCACGCCAATATTCACCATCGGGAATACCACCGAGCTTTCCATGCCTGAGCGCTGCAAAGCTTTAATGAGAAAATATAAAGAAAAGTAATTGGGCACACCCAGTACGATACCAAAACCCAACTGACGCCAGCGCAAGGTTTCTTTGCCACGGAGTATTTGCACCATCAGGGCCAAGGTACCCGCAACTGCTGCAGTGAGAAACAAAACAGTGTTGAGCAAGTCGGTATCTTTAGGTAGCAGAAATTTCTTGTTGATAACAGTAACTACCGTATCGCAACTACCGGAACCGAAAAACACTGCCAAAGGTAGCAGCAACGCTAACGACATAGAGGTTTTGCCAGGCGATAAATCATCTTGCTCAATGAGCTTTTTAGGCTTGTAAGTGGTAAGCAATATAGAACCCAAAGCCAAGAGAATGCCCAGTATTTTCACCACCGACAGCGACTCGCCAAAGAGGAAAACCGCTGCTAAAATGGGTATGGCCAGCGACATTTTTTGCGCAATGGCAGTAACCGCTATACCACTGCGTAAGGTAGAAACGCCAATCATGTTAAACACCGTGATAAACATAACGCCTAACACCAAGGCCCAAGGCAACCAAGCCACTTGCAGCAAATAAGCTGCGCTGGGCATCTCTTCCCAGAGCAAGAACCCACACAAAGCCGCTACCCAATAGTTGATAACTATCATTGGCATGGTGCGAACTTGTCGCTGCCCTGCAATTTTGAAAATAACAATTAGGCTGGCCGAAAAAATGATACACAGTAGTATATCCAACATAGGTTAGGGCTTATAATAAGTATCTAATTGGTCAAGGCCAATGGTTTCGGTGGCAATGGGTACTACCGGTAAAATAGTTGCTGCAATGCCACTTGCAAAGTGTGCTGCACCCGTAAACACTCTTGCCTCATCCCACCATCCTAATGCAATGAAAGCCTCCAAAGTGGCAACCCCACCCTCAATAATAATAGACTGTATGTTGCGCTCGTGCAGGATATGGAACAACTGTGCAGGTAATCCATCCTTCCAAGGGCCAATTAATTGTTGCACTGGCAAATCAACTCGGTGCTTGGCGCTTAGCAACAGCGTGGGCGCTGCATCGTTAAACACTTTGCTATCCATTGGCAGGGTATTATCCCTGTCCAATATTATCCTAAGTGGGTGATTCTGTGGCTCCCAGTGGCGCACGGTCAGTTCAGGGTTGTCGGCCAACACGGTTCGGTAGCCTACCAAAATGGCCTGCTCCTCGGCGCGCCAACGGTGCACCAATCGGCGGCTAAGCTCGCCCGTTATCCAATGTTTGTGGTGGTTGTCTTTTGTAAAAAAGCCATCGGCACTCTGCGCCCATTTCAGGATAATATAAGGTCGCTTTTGTTGATGAAACGTAAAGAACCGACGATTGAGAAAAAGCCCTTCTGCTTCCAACACGCCTTCTATCACCTCAATGCCCGCATCGCGTAGTTTCTTTATGCCTCTGCCTGCTACCAAAGGGTTAGGGTCGGTGTTGGCAACCACTACCCTTTTCACCTTTTGGGCCACAAGCATATCAGCACAAGGTGGCGTTTTGCCAAAGTGGCTACAAGGCTCCAAGCTTACATACATAGTTGCTTCTGGAATCAAATGCTCGTCCTCGGACTTCACAGAGCGCATGGCCACTACCTCGGCATGCGGACCACCAAAACGCTGGTGGTAGCCCTCGCCAATAATGCGACCCTCATGCACTATTACCGCACCCACCATGGGGTTGGGCGCTACTCTACCCGCCCCTTTAAGGGCCAGTTCGAAACAGCGTTGCATATAGTATTCGTGCGGCATAGGGCAAAGATAACCTTGATTATCTTGATTTCAGGAATTGAAAAGGTTTCTTTTGGCTGGATCTCATTTTACGCACCTCATTTATACTTGTGCAATTGTGTTAAACTATCTTACTAAAACCTCTCCAAACCTGTACTCCTCTTTCCACTACCCCATCCCATTCATCCAATGGCATTTTAATAGCTAGTTTAACAAACTCTCGGCCTGACAAAAACCCTTTCCATTCATTGGCATCGACAACAACCTCATTAAACAACCTGTAATTGTCCTGCTCAAAATGGTGTTCCCATTGGGTGGTGTTTATGCAAAGGTAAACGCCCGGTGTAGCAGCCAACTTATCGTAACTGGCTATGAGGGCCGCTTTATGGTCGTCCAAAAAAGCACCGGCCAAGTGCAGCGTAAAACTAAACTCGTGCCCCCAACGGCAAATGGTTCGGTAGGCAAATACGTCATCTTTAGCAAAACTAGCAGGATAATCGAGCACCCAATAAGGCAAGCCTCGGTAGTTTTCGCCTTTGCTTACTTTAGTGCGGATAGGCGGCAAAGGCAGCGCATGAGGCTCATCGGCCAATTCGCTAGCGAGCTTCAAAAGCAAGGTTTGTACCTTTTCGTTAATAGCCCTTTTGGTAAGCAGAAAATCAGTATCCTGCAAACATACCAGTTCGTGCTTCGAAAACGTTATTTTTGTCTCTGAGTCCACAAGCATAAATATACGTGAAAAAGATAGATCAGCTGGTGCTGCGCAATTTCGTAGGGCCGTTTTTACTCACCTTCCTCATTACGCTGTTCATCTTCGTGATGCAGTTTCTGTGGATGTATATTGACGACCTGGTAGGTAAGGGCTTAGAGTGGCACATTGTTTTGGAGCTGATAAGCCTAGCCAGTGCCAGTTTTGTACCATTGGCACTACCCCTTGCAGTATTGTTAAGCAGCATCATGACCTATGGCAACTTAGGTGAGCATTATGAGCTGGTGGCCATGAAAGCTGCGGGTATGTCGTTGTACCGTTTTTTATTGCCGCTTATAATAGTAGCTATATTGATTAGCGGCACGGCTTTTTACTTTGCCAACAACATACTGCCCATAGCCAACCTTAAATTCGGCACACTGCTAAGCACGGTGCGCAATCAAAAACCGGCTCTAAACATTAAGGAAGGCATTTTTTATACCGATATTGAGGGGTTTAGTATAAGGGTGAGCGATAAAGAAGAAGATAACCGCACCATACACGACGTGCTGATATACGACCATACCGACGGCAATAATGATAACGTGCTATCGGCCAAAACGGGCGAAATGTTTACGCAAAGCAATAACCGCTATTTGGTGCTGCGCTTATACGATGGGCACCGATATAGCGAGGGCAAACCGGGCATTGGTGGCAAACAATTGTATGAGCACTACAGTACCCATTTCAATGTTTTCGAGAAATGGTTCGATTTGTCCGATCTAGAGTTTCAGAAACAAGACGAGAGTAGTTGGAGCAACCACTACCGAATGCTCAATATGGCCCAGCTTCAATCAGCTATCGATACGTTGGAGTTTAGTAAAAACAAGCGCTTAGGTGAGTACCAAAACAATGTATCGCAGTTTTTGAAAGTACGCGACCCATACCTTGACACCATAAAAACAGTGGTGGTAGATACCTGTTTGAAATACGAATGGAACCAGCAGCTAGTAGCGTTTGACGATAAAGACCGGGAGCTTCGCGCCTACGAAAAAGCCCTACAAGAAGCGCGAAACGTAAAAAGCTTCTCGGGTGTTGCCACCCGCGATTTGGAGTACAGGCTAAAAAACATTCGCAAGCATAAAGTGGAGTGGCACAGAAAAATTGCCTTGTCATTTGCCTGCTTGGTTATGTTTATGATAGGTGCGCCGCTGGGCGCCATTATTCGTAAGGGAGGATTGGGCCTGCCCTTGTTACTCTCCATTACATTGTTTGTGGTGTTTCACGTAACCTCAATGACTGGCGAAAAAATGGCCGAAAAGGGTGTATTGGAGCCACTTGTGGGTATTTGGTTGCCCAACTTTGTGTTGCTGCCGTTAGGCATTTTCTTACTGATAAAAGCCCGAGACGATTCGCCTTTGTTTACCATGGACTGGTACTTTGGTATTATCAGGAAAATTAAAGAACTCAATACCAACCATGCGAAACCTTCGGCTTAATCCTTGGTTCTTTTTGCCCTATTTACTTGTGCTTGTTGCTGCTGGTTTATATCTATCAACGCATAACAAGGGCGATTTTTTGCTTTGGGTAAATAGCCACCATACTGCTGTGTTGGATAACTTCTTTATGCTCACCAATGAACTTGGGGAGGGTACTTTTTTACTCGTAGCTGCAGGGGCAATGTTTATTTTCACTCGCTATGGCGATGCAATCGCCGGAGCACTCGCTTGGGTTGCAGCAGGATTGATTACACAGTTTCTAAAGCGTCAAGTTTTTCCAGACTACCCAAGGCCCGCTCGCTTTTTCGAGGGCATTAAAGAACTCTACCTGGTACCTGGTGTAAAAATAAACGAGGACTTTAGCTTCCCCTCTGGGCATACCACGGTTGCTTTTGCCATATGCACCGTACTAGCACTTTCCGTAAAGAACCATCGATGGGGCTTGTTCTTTATTGTTATGGCAATCATTGCGGGGTTATCGCGCATATACTTGTCCCAGCACTTTTTAATGGATACCTTTTTGGGTTCTATCATCGGTACCATCATGGGTATCGTTATATTCAACCTGTTCCATCTGTATTTGGATAAAAGACCGAACCATTTACTCAATCGCAATTTGCTTAAAAGCTTAAAGGCTTGATAAAAGGTAAAGCTATATCGCCCTATTGGTTCATTGCCGCACTCGGTGCCATCCTGTTCCTGCCAATGCTCGGTGCGGTGCACTTATTTGATTGGGACGAAATCAACTTTGCCGAATCGGCGCGCGAAATGCTCATCACTCGCGATTACGGACGAGTAACCATTAACTTCCAGCCCTTTTGGGAAAAGCCACCGCTGTTTATTTGGTTACAGGCCATCAGCATGAAACTGTTTGGTGTAAACGAATATGCCGCCCGCCTGCCCAATGCCCTATGCGGCATCGCTACTTTAATGGTGTTGTTCCATTATGGCCGCATGTATCGCAATGCTACATTCGGTTGGTTTTGGGTATTGGTATATGTGGGCACTTGGCTACCGCACGCATACTTCAAGTCGGGTATTATCGATCCGGTTTTCAATCTCTTTATGCTATCGGGCATGGTTCATTTGGCCTTATGGGCTACGGCACAAGGCAACAGGCAATATCGGCACGCTGCATTGGCAGGTTTGTTTATCGGTTTGGCGGTACTTACCAAAGGGCCAGTTGGGCTCTTGCTGCCCGGGCTAACTGCAATTTTATACATGGTAGTTAAGCGCAAATGGTTCCTGCGCCCATTGCCGTTATTACTTGCTACAGGGGTATTTTTGGTTACCACCTTTGCTTGGTATGGCGTTGAAACCATGCGGAACGGCTGGTGGTTTTTGGGCGAATTTATTACCTACAACCTCCGCCTAGCCCAAACCGAGGATGCCGGCCATGGAGGTTTTCTGTTTTACCATTTTGTGGTGTTATTGTTGGGCTGTTTCCCGGCTTCACTCTTGATTTTCTATAAGCCCAAACAGCTACCCGAAAGCACGGATACACAAACCAAAAACATGCAACAACTCCATATTTGGATGTGGCTGTCTTTGGGCATAGTGCTGGCGGTGTTTACTATAGTGCAAACCAAAATTATCCACTACTCTTCGTTTGCATACTTTCCCATTACATTCATAGCGGCTAGTGCGCTTTATCGCTGGCAAGAAATGGAGGTTAAGGTTCCCAAAAGCCTCGTGGTTGCCCTAGGTTGTGGGGTAGTATTAATAGGCTCTTCCATAATGTTTGGGGCATTTGCTTTGAGCACTGCCACTGGCATGGCTGGGGTGCTGCGAAACATTACCCTTACCAATGATGTGCTGAATACTCAAACATGGCCTACCTATTTAGCCTTTATTGGGCTACTATACCTGTTGGTTGCTTTTTCGGGTGTTGTTATTGCTTGGAAAAACCAATTGATGGCAGGGGTTGCCCGAATATTGATTGCTACTGCCGTTACCATCCAGTTGATATTCATTTTAATGTTGCCTTATGTTGAGCAGTTAAGCCAAGGTCCTATGATTGCGTTTGTGCAAGAACAAGCAAAGCAAGATGTTTACATCTGTGCAATTGGCTTTAAGAGCTTTGCCCAATACTATTATGGAGAAAAGCAGCCCGAAGACTTAACCAGCCCTGAATTGCTAAAAGTAATTGCGGCATACAAAGACGAGTTTAAAACAGACTATATATCGCCTAAACAATTTAATGAGTCGGAAATGTTTTGGTATTTATATGGCCGCATTGATAAGCCAGTAGTGTTTGTGGCCAGAAGCTATAAAAGCGATAAGATTGCGCGCGAGTACCCGCACTTAAAACAAATAGGCGCAGCTGGTGGGTATGTGTTTTTTAGAAGGGAACCCTTTTGAATGTACGATGTACGATGTACGATGTACGATTTTAGATTTACGATTGAAGTAATTAGGGATTAAAAAAGAAATGCAACCCACAATCATAAACAATAAATTACCCATTCCACAAATCGTAAATCATCGATCTAAAATCATAAGTAACCCTACCCTCAATCGTAAATCGTAAATCTGAAATCGTAAATATCAGCGTCCTTTCTTTGCCAAGGGGAAATTCATGCGGTAGCTAACATCCACATCGCCTTTGCTTATTCTATCCAAGCGCTTTTTGAGTAGCTGCTTTTTTAGTGGCTTTAGTTTGTCAGTAAACAATACGCCTTCAATATGGTCATATTCGTGTTGTATCACACGGGCCGTGAGGCCATCGTAGGTTTCGGTTATAAGTTCAAAGTTCTCGTTTTGGTACTCAATGGTCACCTTTTCGAGGCGCATTACCTCTTCGTGTATGCCAGGTATGCTCAAGCAACCCTCTTCGTAAGGCCAAAGCTTGCCACCCTCTTCCAAAATGATAGGATTGATAAAGGCTTTGATAATGCCCGTTTCTTGCTCCTCTTTCGTGCTTTTTTTGCGTTTCTTTTTCGGCTTTTCTCCGTCCTCGTCTTCTTCAAACATCTGTACGGTATCCACCACAAACAAACGGATGGCCAACCCAATTTGGGGGGCAGCCAAACCAACGCCAGGGGCCTTGTACATGGTTTCGTACATATTGGCAATAAGTTCTTTCAGGTTCGGGTAGTCGTCCCCAATTTCTTCTGCTTCTTCCCGCAGCACCGGGTCTCCATAAGCTACTATTGGTAGTATCATTTTCCTATGCTTTCCATATAATCCTGCAAAATAATTGTAGCACTCACTACATCCAAATTTTCCTTCTTTTGGCGGTCTTTCTTTTTCATGCCACTTTGCACCATACTGGCCGAAGCGCGTTTGCTGCTAAATGTTTCGTCTACCAACTCAACGGGTATGTTGGGAAACGTTTTTTTTAGAAACCGCACAAAATTGTACACCATCTCCGCGCTTTGCGACGGAGTATCATCTAACCGCAGCGGCTCGCCAATAACAAACGTCTCCACGGTCTCCTTACTCAAATAATCTTTTAAGAACGGCATTAGTTCCTGAGTAGGCACTGTTTTTAGGCCCGTGGCAATAATCTGCATCGGGTCGGTTACCGCTACCCCGCATCTTTTACCCCCATAATCAATAGCCAATATGCGCGCCATAATGGGTGCAAAGATAGGCATACTTTAATTTTCCATTACCAAACAAACAAAATCTGCTGGTTTGTGCCCCAAATTCAATATTTTTAGACATTAGCCGTTACTAGTGCATCATACATCCTCAACCTCCTCATGAAATTTTTACAACCATTTTTGCTGATGGCTTTGCTGCTATCAACCGCTTTCAATCTTTTTGCCCAAACCACCACCCGAGACTACGCCAGTAATGTAACCATAGCCCGCGACAAGTGGGGCGTGCCGCATATTTATGGCAAAACCGACCCCGATGTGGCATACGGCCTAGCTTGGGCGCATGCCGAAGACGACTTTAAAACCATCGAAGAAACGGTGCTGATGACCAAAGGCATGAATGGCCTAATAAATGGTAAAGACGGTGCCACTACTGATTTTTTTGTGCACGCTATGGGCATCAATAAGTTAGTTGATAGCAAATATGAAACTGATATAACACCAGAGTTTAAACGATACTTGGATGGCTATGCCGCTGGATTAAACGCCTTTGTAGCTGCCCACCCCAAACAGATACGCATTAAAAAGGCCTTCCCAGTTACGGGTAAGGATATGATAAAAGGCTATACACTGCGCATGATATTGATATCGAACGCACATGGCAAGGTAAAGGATATAGTGAAAGGTGAGTTTGATATACCCGAAGCCAAAGGCTCTAATGCCTTTGCACTGACAGCACCCAAAACCACTAATGGCAGTACCATGCTTTGCGTAAACCCACATGTTCCATTCGAAGGAGCTTTCTCGTGGTATGAGGCACACTTAAAAAGTGATGAAGGATTGGATATAATGGGCGCGCTTTTCCCGGGTGGTGTTTCTATCTTCTTGGGAACGAATCAAAACCTCGGATGGGCGCATACTTGGAACGGCTTGTTCCTTACCGATGTATACTACCTAAAAATGAACCCCAACAAAAAGAACCAATATTGGTACAATGGCCAATGGGAAGAATTAGAATTGGCCAAAGCCAAACTAGTGGTAAAACTTAAAAAATTCGTGCCGAGAATACCCGTAGGCAAAAAAATATACTGGAGCAAATTTGGCCCTACGTTTGAATCGCCGAATGGTGATTTTTACTCCATCCGCTTTGCGTCGAATATGGATATAAGGGCTGCCGAGCAATGGTACCGAATGAACAAGGCCAGTAACAAAGAGGAGTTTATGAATGCCGTAAAAATGAATGCCTTGTGCCGCTTTCATATAATATACGCCGATAAAGCAGGCAACGTAAGCTTTTTTGACAATGGCATGATACCGATGCGCGACAATAGCCTTGATTGGACATTGCCCCTACGAGGCGATACTAGCTTGTACCTTTGGAAAACTTGGTACCCTACCGACAGTTTACCCCAAGTGCACAACCCCAGTTGTGGCTGGGTATACAACACTAACAATTCAACGTATGATGCTACTTGCTCCGAAGAGAACATACTGGTGGGCACCTTCTCTAAAAATATGGGTTTCCGCACCGGGAACAACAATAGGGCCGACCGCTTTAAAGCGCTCATGCAGCAATATACTAAGGTTAGTTTTGAGGATATGAAACTGATTAAATTCGACAATAGCTATCCAGCAAACAGTGAATTTGTAAAATCGGTTTTGAGCCAATTGAATGCCGATTTTGGCAAGCCTGAGCTAAACGCCCTGCGCGACAGAATGCTCAATTGGAACCTTGCAGCTACGCCCGACAACGAAGATGCAGTGCTGTTCTTGGTAGCTATTGAGTACATCTTTAAGAAAAAAGACTACGACGATAATCAATTTCGCGGAGGCATTGAAATTGGTAAAGAACTCATGAGCGAAGCCTTAGCATATGCCCATACCAACCTAACCACCCACTTTGGTAGCACAAAAGTGCCGCTGAAGGATGTGCAGCGCGTAAAACGCGGCATAGTAGATGTGCCAATGCCCGGTTTCCCAGATGCTATTGCCGCCAATTATAGCAAGCAAAATAAGGAAAACGGCAAATACTATGGGTACATTGGCGATTCATATACCATGCTTGTTGAGTATGGCCCCAATGGCCCTGTGCGTATAGAAACTTTGAGCCCTTATGGCAGCAGTGCAATGCCCGACAGCCCACATTATACTGACCAGTTGCCGTTGTTCTCGAAACAACAAACCAAGGTAATGACCCTGGATTGGGAACAGATAAAAAAGGATGCAGAGCGCATTTACCAACCCGGCAAATAATAACGTAAGCGAGATATTGATTAATATTAAGCCATGAAAAACCGTAAATGGCTTTTTAGGATGCTACTGTTTTTGCTTTTATGGGCATTTGCAGAGGTATGTGGTTTTATAGGTATGAAGATAGCCTCTCACCCCAACCCTTACATGTCGTATGGCGATTACTTTAAAATACGCAAGAACCTATTGGGCGAAGCCGATGCAGCCAGTTTGCCCCGTTACTTGCCTACCCCAAGCCTAAACTACATACCCACCCCAGGCTATGAATATGCTGGTGTGGTGCAGCACTGCGATGCTGGTTTTCGTGGACCAAGTGTGCCTATAAAAAAGACAGATGCCATTCGCATCTTGTTTTTGGGCGGCTCAACCACTTATGGGTCTGGTGTTTGGCACCCCGATAGTACCTTCCCTGCCCAAACGGGTGCATTTTTAAGAGACCAATTTCCGAACAAAAACTTTGAGATAATAAATGCGGGAACCGAATCGGCTACTTCGGCTGAGGAACTAGCCTATTACCACTTCAAGTTTAGATACTATCAACCTGATATTGTAGTGCTGCACACAGGCGGCAACGATGCGCTAACAGGCCCAAAAGATACAAACTACCAACCCGACCATTCCAGTTTCAGGAACATCCAGTTCAGCGTACCCGAACTATCCGGATTTGGGAAGTTGACCATGCGTTCTTACTTCTTCAGCTTCTTATCCATTAACTTCTACTTTAAACATTTAGTTGAGCACGACCATGTGCTGCAAGTGCGTGAGAAGCAATACTATGCAAAATGGTTTAATGCTGAAGATATTGATAGCACCCGCATATCCCCTGATGGTTTTTATAATAACATCAATTTGCTGATGGAGGAAATAAAGCGCGATGGGCACCAAATTATGCTAATGCCATTTGTTATTAACGAAGAGCACGCCTTTAGTAAAGAAAACCCTGCCTATGTAATGCGTGTGAATGAGATAAACATACTGCTGCAGCAGCTAGCAACCGAGCACAATGCCATTTGGATACCCTATACAACCAGCACGATAATCAATGCCGCATCGTGGCAAGATGATTGCCATTTGAACGATGCCGGCGAACACGATAAAGCTCTTTTGGTAAGCACATGGATAAAAAATTACCTGCAAACTAAAAGCTCAGAAGAATAATTGCTTGTTTACGAAACGTAGCTTTTAATAGCAATATCATATAACCTCGCTACAATTTTCACCTCTCTTCATCAGCATGGGCTATTGACCAAGATATTTCCTTAATTTTGAAGGCATGAAGCATTTGGTAGCCCCTTCTATTCTTTCGGCCAACTTTGCTTGGTTGGGCCGAGACATCGAAATGTTGAACGAAAGCGAAGCCGATTGGGTGCACGTTGACGTAATGGATGGTCGTTTTGTGCCGAATATTTCCTTCGGCATCAGTGTGCTGAAAGACATTGCTCCCCTATCTACCAAGTTTTTGGATGTGCACTTAATGATAGTGGAGCCCGAAAAGTACATCCAAGATTTTTATCAAGCTGGTGCACAGCAACTTACTATACATATTGAGGCTTGCTTGCACTTGCATAGCGCCATACAGCAAATAAAAGCTACCGGTATGAAAGCTGGCGTGGCCATTAATCCGCACACGCCTGTAAGTGCTTTAGAAGAAATTTTGCCTGAGTTGGATGTAGTATGCTTAATGAGCGTAAACCCCGGGTTTGGTGGGCAAAAGTTTATACAAGCTACGTTGCAAAAAATCGGCAAACTAAAAAAGCTGATAGCGGAAACCGGCTCGCATGCCCTGATAGAGATTGATGGTGGCGTAGATGCAAACAATGCAGCCATTATAGTAGGGGCTGGTGCCGATGTAATAGTTGCGGGCAGTGCCGTGTTTAAAGCACCCAACCCTAAGGCGATGATAAGCCAACTAAAAAATGTGTAAATAAATACCAAGTTCGCCTGAAATACGTTAATGCTTTGATGTTTCGAAACGCACTCCTAATTTCCATAATGCTGCTGCTAGGCCTTAGCCAAGTAGCTGCTCAAATAAGTTTTGCAACGTTATACGGTTCGGTTAAAGACCAACAAGGCGACCCGCTATACACGGCTCAAGTTTATTATGTAGTAAATGGACGTGCAATAGGAACAAATACCGATGAAAGGGGGCGGTTTACGTTAAAAATACCAGCCAAAGTTACCCTAACTATCATCACCAACTATCTGGGTTTCAATGCCGATTCAGTTAAAGTAAATCTGGAGCCAAACGAGTCGTTTGAACTAAATTTTTGGCTAAAACAGGGCATTAATATACCCATGGTCGAAATTGAGGCTTACAAGAAAGATACTGTTAAGTATGGCGACACTAGAGATATACCAAGCACCATAGTAATAAACGTTAAAGACGCTTATGCACTCCCAACTATTTTGCAAGACGACATTTCTGGATTGATAAAGTCACAAGCTGTTGTATCGAGTAATAATGAATTAAGTAGCTCATACAGTGTGCGCGGCGGCAATTATGATGAGAACTTAGTGTATGTGAACGGCTTTGAGGTGTATCGCCCGTTTTTGATTCGCAGCGGACAACAAGAGGGGTTAAGTTTTGCCAATCCTCACATGGTCGATTCGTTGATATTTTCGGCGGGTGGTTTCCAAGCGCAGTATGGCGATAAAATGTCGTCGGTGTTAGCGGCTTGGTACAAACAACCCGACTCGCTAAGCGTATCCATGGGCATTGGTTTGTTGGGAGGCTCATTGAACATCGGAGGCGCTATTAAGAATAAGGCAGGCGAAAAGAAGTTTACCTTTATAACTGGCATCAGATATAAGAGTAATCAATATATATTAAAAAGTCTCGAAACTCAAGGACAATACAATCCTTCCTTTCTTGATTTGCAAGGTTTCTTCACTTACAGATTCAATGATAAGTTGCGCATAGAGTATATCACCAACTTCGCCCGAAACCGCTTTGCGTTTAAGCCTGTAGATAGAGAAACTACCTTTGGGGTAGTAAACCAAGTGTTGCGCCTTAATATCTTTTTCGATGGGCAAGAAAGCGACAGTTACCAAACCTATATGAACGGGTTTGCAATAGTACAGAATCCAAATCCTAAGTTGGAGCTGCGCTGGATGGCATCGGCATACATAAGCCAAGAGAACGAGCGATTTGACATATTGGGCGAGTATTTTATAGGTGAAGTAGAAAACGACCTCGGAGACGAAAATTTTGGCCAAGTGCGGTATAGCCTTGGTGTAGGCGGCTTGCAAAATTTTGCCCGAAACCAATTGGATTGGACTGTGGTAAATGCTGAGCACAAAGGCACCAACACGCAAGGCAACCATACACTTGATTGGGGTCTGAAGTACCAGCGCGAAATAATAAAAGACAAAATAAACCAATGGGAGCGCATTGACAGCGCAGGCTACTCTTTGCCATACAGCAGCAGCGAAGTACTGATTGACAATGTACTAAAATCGTCGTTTAACCTTAGCTCAAACCGTTTCAGTGGCTACCTTCAAGATACTTGGTTAATTGATGCCAGTAGGGCCATACGCTTCAATTACGGTGCCCGATTTACGTATTGGGATGTAAATAAGGAGTTTGTAATAAGTCCAAGGGCCCAGTTCTCATACCGCCCCACTTTAAAAAACAGGAAACGCGAAATAATCATTACCGCAGCCAGTGGCTTGTATGCCCAACCGCCATTTTACCGCGAAATGCGCAACCTAGAGGGGGTGGTGAATACCGACCTCAAAGCCCAAAAATCGGTGCATGCGGTGTTGGGTTTCAATTATGGCTTTCAGGTGTTTAAGCGCCCGTTTAGGTTCATTACTGAGGTGTACTATAAATACCTGTACGATGTGGTGCCTTACGAATTTGATAATGTGCTCATAAGGTACACTGGGCGCAACAACGCAACCGGCTATGTAGTTGGAGTTGATTTGCGTTTAGCTGGCCAATTGGTTGAAGACTTGGAGTCGTACATCAGCTTGAGCGTATTGGGTACTTCAGAGAACATTCAAGGCGACTTTTACGACGTGTACCTAGATGCTCAAGGCAACCAAGTAACTGCCAACTCAAGCGATGTGGTAAAATCTGAGCGCCGCTACCCAGGCAACATACCGCGCCCTACCGACCAGCGAGTTATGTTCAATATGTTTTTTCAAGACTACTTGCCCAAGAACCGTAATTTTAAGATGCACCTAAACTTGGTGTTTGCCAGCGGCTTGCCATTTGGTCCGCCAGACAACGATCGCTACCGCGACACCCTGCGCATACCACCATACCGTAGGGTAGATATTGGTTTCAGCGCACAGTTATACAACCGTGCATCCTTCACTAAAAAGAAACGCGAACCTAAAAAAATAGGAAAAGCTTTCGAAGATGTTTGGGCAACCCTTGAGGTATTCAACCTATTAGGCATTAATAACACCATATCTTACTTATGGGTAAAAGACCTTAACAACACCACCTACGCGGTACCCAACTACCTTACCGCCCGGCTGTTCAATTTCAGGCTGGTATTTAAGTTTAGTTAGCGGTTTCGTCAACTAACCTCTACCTCAGGTAGAGGAACTTATGAGTTTCAAGAATTCCCTCAAGCTTAAAATTCAGCACAATTTTGAATTTTAAATTTTAAATTTTTAATCGCCCACCCCAAATCTTGTGTCTTGCGTCTTATATCTTGTGTCTAAAAAGGGTAACTTTGCCATATGTACTACAACAACATACTGGAAACGATAGGCCACACGCCATTGGTGAAACTGAACAAAGTAGTAGGCGACATACCTGCTACTGTATTGGCAAAGGTAGATAGCTTTAACCCAGGCAACTCCATTAAAGACCGTATTGGCCTTAAGATGGTTGAAGTGGCTGAGCAACAAGGTTTGTTGAAACCCGGTGGTACTATTATTGAAGGCACCAGCGGCAACACAGGCATGGGCCTGGCTTTAGCGGCCATTATAAAAGGCTATAAGTGCATTTTTACCACCACCGATAAGCAGAGTAAAGAGAAGGTAGACATATTGAAGGCCGTGGGTGCCGAAGTGATTGTTTGCCCCACCGATGTTGAACCTACCGACCCTCGCTCTTACTACAGTGTGTCGCGCAGGTTGGCACAAGAAACACCCAACTCGTTTTATGTAAACCAATACGACAACCTGGCCAACCGACTGGCGCACTACGAAACCACGGGCCCCGAGATTTGGGAACAGACCGATGGCAAAATAACCCACTTGGTAGTGGGTGTTGGCACAGGCGGCACTGTAAGCGGTACGGGCAAATACTTGAAAGAGAAAAACCCGAACATTAAAATTTGGGGCATTGATACTTACGGCTCAACGCTGAAAGCATACCACGAAACAGGAAAAATTGACGAAAAGGAGATATACAGCTACATTACCGAAGGGATTGGCGAAGACATTATACCACAGAACATTGACTTTAGCCTAATTGATAAGTTTGAGAAAGTAACCGATAAAGACGGTGCCGTAATGGCCCGCCGCATTACCAAAGAGGAAGGCATATTTGTGGGCTACTCCGCAGGCAGTGCCGTAGCTGGTTTGATGCAATTGAAAGATTCTTTGACCAAAGACGATTTGGTAGTGGTTATTTTCCATGATCATGGTAGCCGCTATGTAGGTAAGCTATACAATGATGAGTGGATGCGCGACCGCCAGTGGTTGGACGAAGCATCGAATGAAATTACGGCTGCCAGCATTGTGGGCCGTAAAGAGTTGAAGAAATTCTTAACCGTGAGCCCAGAGCAAACATTGGGCGAAGCTATTGCGCTTATGAAACAATTGGGTCTATCGCAGTTGCCGGTGATGAAGGATCAGGAGATGGTTGGTTCGGTTACCGACCATAGCCTACTTACCCATTTATTGGAGGGAGCCGAGCGCAACCAACAAGTAAGCACCGTTATGGGCAAACCTTTCCCGTTTATAGAGTGGGGCTCAACTAGCAAAGAAATATCAAGCCGCATCAACCGTGAAAACAGTGCAGTATTGGTAAAAGACATCAGTGGTGTAACGCACATCATCACCGAATACGATTTGATACAAGCTATTGCGGGGTAGTTTTTGAGGTACGAGGTACGATTAAAAACACCCGTCATTGCGATGAGCCTGTGTTAATTTGCAGGTTACTGAAATGCGTTATAGGCGAAGAAGCACCCCCCTGACCGATGGTTTGAATCGACAAACCTGTGCTATGCTATTGTACATAATACGCTAAGGTCAATAGTTTCCAAACATCATGCTCCATAGCTGGGGATTGCCACAGGCACCTAATGTTTATTAGTAAATTTTTAGATAAGGCTGTGCCTTCGCAATGACCGCAAATCTTGTGTCTTGTGTCTTGTGTCTTGCGTCTTATGTCTTGTGTCTAAATTAAGAAACAAAATTCCCATCCTTCATCACCAGCTTCCTATCGGCCATATCGGCTAGATCGAGGTTGTGGGTAACAATAACAAAGGTTTGGCCTAGTTCATCGCGCAGGCGAAAGAAGAGTTGGTGCAAGTCGCGTGAGTTATCACTATCCAGGTTACCGCTCGGTTCATCGGCAAGGATGATAGAAGGATTGTTGATGAGCGCCCTGGCAACCGCAACGCGCTGCTGCTCGCCACCCGATAGCTCATTGGGCTTGTGTTGCGCCCTAGATGATAAACCCAACATGTCCAAAAGTTTATGTGCTTTACTTTCCGCTTCGGCCTTCGATACTTTAGCTAGATAGGCGGGAATACAAACATTCTCCAAAGCCGTAAACTCCGGTAACAAATGGTGAAACTGGAACACAAACCCAATGTGCTTGTTACGGAAACGTGCCAAGGCATTGCCTTTCAGGGTGCTTATTTCCTCGTTGTTGATGTATAGTTTGCCACTATCTGGTTGGTCCAATGTGCCTAATATGTGCAACAAGGTACTTTTACCGGCACCCGAAGAACCGACAATGGAAACTACTTCCCCCTTTCCGATGTTGAGATCAATACCTTTCAACACCTTGAGGCTTCCGTATGATTTTTGTATATTTTCCGTTTTGAGCACAGGTACACTGGTAGTTTTTCTCATCGTGCTGAACGCACAGTCGATAAGGCAAATTTAGTAGGATTTAACGGAATGCCTGCACAAAAGAGGGCTTTTGGAAAAATACCTAGAACTTTACCAAACACTTACTACTGCAAGTCTTGTGTCTTGTGTCTAAAATCTTGTGTCTATAAGCATGCAATACCGCAAATACAAAAACAGCCAAAGCTACTTTAAGATTGCGGGCACCGAAGAAATGGAAGAACTGAAGCTGATGGGCAGGTATTTTAAGCTATACCACATAAAAGCAACCATACTGCCGGAGCGGGTTTTTATTGCCGATTTGTTGGAGCAATACCAAGAGTTTGCCGAAGCTATAACTGCCGAAGAATATGGGCAGCAAATACTATGGTGCCAACAAAACCTAGAAGAGCTTAAATAAAAAGGCCAGCAACTTACAGTCACTGGCCTCGTTATAAACTATAAACCTTAAATTATTTAGTGCCGTTCAAAGCAAAACTGTTCAAAAAGCGGGCAATTTCAGGGTTGTTTTTGTTAGTGGTAAGCGATGATGCAGAAAGCATATAGTAAGTATTGTTCAATACCACCACGCGGTAGGCGTATGTATAATCTCCAATAACAAAACTAGTAGCAAAGCCAGTAGCGCCGGGCACACCCATCAGCGGTTGTTTATTGTGAGTAAAGTCTTTCTTGGTTTGATCTTTAACGTAGTTAACTTGGTCGGCAATCAATTTCAAGAAACGGTCTTCAACGCCATCGGCCAAGTTGTCATTTTTAAGCATCGGGAAAACCGTAGTAATGCTTAGGTTGTACTGCAAGCCTTGCTCGTAAGCCACTACCATGCGTTTGCCATCAGCCGATTTCTGCTCGCTAGTGGTATAACCTTTCAAAAATTCAACCTTTACCGTATTAGCGGCAGGCTCGTAAGTAGTGCTGGTAAATGATTTGGTTTGCGCATTAAGCAATTGGGCAAAGCCCAAAAGTATGGTAAGCAAAAGAAAATTTATTTTCATAGGGATAATATTAAAAGGGGTTTGCAACTTTATACGTGCAATATTACAATTTGGCTGCAACTTAAGCAATGAAAATTTTCAAAGACCAACTAAACCGAACTATTCAATTGCCCTATTCGCCCCAGCGAATAATCTCTGTAGTGCCCTCGCAGACTGAGTTGTTGCATTATCTGGGCCTAAAAAAAGAAATAATAGGTATTACAAAATTTTGTGTTCATCCTAATAATTGGTTTCGCACCAAAACGCGGATTGGCGGCACCAAGACCCTAAACCTCGATAAAATACGCGAGCTAAAGCCCACCCTAATCATCGCCAACAAAGAAGAAAACAACCAAAGCCAGATAGAAACCTTAGCCAAGGAGTTCCCTGTTTGGATAAGCGACATTAACAATGTACCCGAAGCGCTGGAAATGATAACGCAAGTGGGCGAAATAACCAACATCTCTCTCCTAGCCCAGCAACTCGTTGCTGAGGTAACCAAAGGGTTTGCAAGCATTCAGCCATTGACCGGCATAAGTACCGCCTACTTTATTTGGCGAGCACCTTGGATGGTGGCAGGCCACACTACTTATATAAATGACCTAATGCAACGCTGCGGCATGGTAAACGTTTTTGCCAATCAAGACAGCCGCTACCCTGAAGTAACCGCCGAAGAATTAAAAGCAGCCAATCCGCAATTGATCTTGTTATCCTCCGAGCCCTACCCTTTTAATGATTTACATATTGCCGAGCTGCAAGCCCTCTGCCCAAAAGCCAAAGTATTGTTAGTAGATGGCGAAATGTTCAGCTGGTATGGAAATAGGATGCTGGAGGCGGCGGAATATTTAGAGGGGTTGGTTCGGGAGATTCAAAGAGAAATTGGCTCTTGAATTCTGAAGTGGTTTGATTTCTATTTTTTACTAAACACCCTCCCGTATGTAATCCCGACTTTTCGGAGGGATCTTCTTGGAACGAAGTGGTTAACCAAACTTACCATTACATTTGGATTTGTTGGTAATTCAAAGTTTATTGCCAAATCCAACATGCCCCTCCTTCGCGAAAAGCTACAGAGGGCTAGCAATCGCGCGCACCCTTCGACAAGCTCAGGATGACACGCCAACTTTAAATACCTCGTACCTAATCTCATAAGGTTTTCAAATACTCAATCAACTTAGCTCTTTCATCGGCGGTCAATCCATCGCCATAAGTGTGACCGCCATTGCCATAGCCAGAGATGGAGGTGTTGTAAGTGTTTTTATCCGTTGGGCCTGTTTCGGTGGTGTAGTTCCAGCCAATTCTAGACCAGTCGTAGTCGGTATCGGTAAAGCTCCTGCGCCAAAAGCTTGGCCGCTGCGGGCTGTTCAATAAATCTTCCAGCGATGGCACCGAGCCATTGTGCAAATAAGGTGCCGTGGCCCAAATGCCATCCAATGGCGGAGCAACGTATCCTGAGCTAGGCTGCAACCTTGCATCGCCATTTACATTGCCCAACCAACTGGCATTAAACCAATTGGCAAAATTGGTCACGAAAAAGAAGTAGTTTGCATACACAGGGTCGGTACCTACCTCGCTTTGCGACACCAAAAGGTTAGGGTAACTCTCAACGCTGCCATATACACCGTGGCATCGGGCGCAATTGTTGGTAAATATGGTTTGCCCTTCGGCGGCCAGGTTTTGGTCAATTGCTTTAGGATAAGCTGGTGGCTGCAATTGCTCAATCCAAGCCAGTACATCGTCAAAGTTATCGTGTATGCGGTGCGCCTCGGCAGAGTCGGTAATACCTACCAAAGTAACCTGCATCAGCAGTTTCGTAAAATCGCCACGGCCCATGCCATTGTAGTATAGGGCGTGTTTCTTTTTCACGTTCCACAGTGGCGGCACATCCGAAGCGGTAAGGCCAGCTGTTACATCAAAATAGTTTTGTGGCAGCCATGCCACGCTCACTGGGTCGCGATGGGCTACTACCGATTGCTCCAATATAAAGGCAGGGTTAACGCCGGCAAATGGCGTAACAATATCGGATGCCGAAGCAGATGCCCCGCGAAACAAAGGCGCAAAGGTGATGGCCTCTGGCGAGTTGGCGCCGTATTGGTCGTTTATCAATGCATTAGCCAAAACGAACGAACCCGTGTTGTCATCGGTAAAATCGGAAAAGCTATTGCCCAACCCCAATATAAACTGCCCATCGATACTAGCGGAGTGGCAGCCAAAGCAGGTAATACCACCAACGGCCAAAACCGTATCAACATAATAGGCATTGAAATTGCGCGGAATAACATCATTGGGTGCGGTTCGACCCAGCAAGTTGCTGTTATCCTGACCAAAAAACTGGGTAAATACATTGTAAGGTATACCACCGCCAATGAAATTGCCGTAGCGCAAAAAGTCGTAGCCCGCAGCGACATTTCCCGTGCTCACTTGCGTGCTAGGTTCAATGTAGATAAGGCCATCGCTAGGGTCAGTATCCTCCTTATCCTTTTTACAGCCTAAAGAAAAGATGAGGTTAACGGATAAGATGAACAGTATATATCGGTGCACGTGCCAGGTTTTTGGTGCGGTTAAATTATGGAAATTCTTAGTTTATTGCATATTCAATCACAATAATTACTAAGAGCAGCCTAATTCTTTGTTAAGATTGTGCAAATAGTGCAACTCTTAACTAAGAAAATACCATTTTGCCTATATTTGCACCTGATTTACCAAAGAAAAACAATTACGCATGTCATTAAGCAAAATTCAGGAGCTATTGGGCGATCAAGCCAGCTACCTTTTGGAGCACGAGAGCAAGACCGTTAGCAAAGATTTGTTGCACCTGCCTGGCCCCGATTTTATCGATCGTGTATGGAAAGATAGCAACCGCAGTCCGCAAGTATTGCGCAACTTGGCTGCCATAAACAACCATGGCCGCTTGGCTGGTACTGGCTACGTTTCTATTTTGCCAGTTGACCAAGGCATTGAGCACACTGCTGGTGCATCGTTTGCCCCTAACCCTATCTATTTTGACTCGGAGAACATCGTGAAATTGGCCATCGAAGGTGGTTGCAATGCTGTGGCTTCAACGTATGGTGTGTTGGGTAGCGTGGCGCGCAAGTATTCGCACAAAATCCCTTTTATTGTTAAAATAAACCACAACGAGCTACTTACTTACCCTAATAAGTTCGACCAGATAATGTTCGGCACCGTGAAAAGTGCTTACGACATGGGTGCTGCTGCTGTGGGAGCTACTATATACTTCGGTTCGGAAGAATCGACCCGCCAGATACAAGAAGTGGCCGAGGCGTTTGAATATGCCCACGAGCTAGGTATGGCTACCGTGCTTTGGTGCTACTTGCGCAACAACGGTTTTAAGGTTGGTGATAAGGATTTCCACGTTTCGGCTGACATTACCGGGCAAGCAAACCACTTGGGCGTAACCATTCAGGCGGATATCATCAAACAAAAACTACCAGAAAACAACGGTGGTTTTAACGAAATCAAATTCGGCAAAACCCACAAGAAGGTTTACAGCGATTTGAGCACCGACCACCCTATCGACCTTTGCCGCTACCAAGTGGTAAACTGCTACATGGGCCGCAATGGCTTGATTAACTCTGGCGGTGCTTCTAGTGGCGCTAGCGATTTGTCAGAAGCAGTTGCAACAGCCGTTATCAATAAGCGTGCTGGTGGCATGGGCCTTATCAGTGGCCGTAAAGCATTCCAACGCCCAATGAACGAAGGTGTTGGCATTTTGAACGCGATACAGGATGTTTACTTGGAGAAAGGTGTTACGATTGCCTAGATTTTAGACTCAAGACGCAAGACATAAGACACAAGACTTGCTTCATAAAGTATTAACGGCTCGCAGGTTTGCGGGCCGTTTTTTTGTTTTGTCTTCGATCCCTCACCTAACCTCTCCCCCATTCGACAGGCTCAGGACAGGCTCCGGGCGAGGGATTAAAAAAAGCTTCGCTCATTTTTAACTATTTGAGCAGACTTAATTTTGAGCGAAGCGAAAAAATACCCCTCTCCCACTGGGAGAGGTTGGGTGAGGGCAACGTGGCAGTATTCAATAACCACTCGCGGCATCCAGCAAGGCCAACGCTTCCGCATCCAACTTCAAATGGGCAGCCGCCATCAATGCTGTCAACTGCTCAGTATTGGTGGCGCTGGCTATGGGGGCAGCAAGGTTGGAGCGGCTTATGAGCCACGCTAGGGCAACTGTGGCTTGGGTAGTGTTGTGTTGTGCGCTAACGGTATCCAAAGCTTTTATAATGGCCAGTCCGCGTTCATTGAGGTATTTGCCCATACCGCCGACACGCTTGCTTTTGGTGAAATCAGCTTCGGTGCGGTACTTACCTGTAAGAAAACCACTGGCCAGGCTGAAATAGCTTATCACGCTTAGGTTGTTGTTCTGCACCACGGGTAGCAAATCTTGCTCATATTTTTCGCGGGCATATAGGTTGTATTCGGGTTGCAGGGTTTCATAGCGGGCCCAGTTGTTGGCTGCACTGATATCCAGTGCCTTTTGTAGGCGCTCACCACTATAATTGCTAGCGCCAATAGCTTTTACCTTACCGTTTTGCACCAGCTCGTTAAAAGTCTCTAATGTTTCTTCTAGCGGGGTTTCGATGTCGTCTTTATGGGCTTGATATAGGTCAATGTAATCGGTTTGTAGTCGGTTGAGCGACCGCTCTACCGATGCTAAAATATGCTTGCGCGAAAGGCCCTTGCCGTTCTCCTTCATATCCATGCCCACCTTGGTGGCAATCACCACCTCGCTGCGACGACCGGTTTGCTTTATCCAATTACCAAGTATCGTTTCCGACTCACCGCCCACATGCCCAAGGTTCCAAATACTGTATACATCGGCCGTGTCAATCAAATTAAAACCACCATCCACAAACTGGTCGAGCAGATTGATCGACATGCCTTCATTTATCGTCCAGCCGAATACGTTGCCGCCAAAGGCTAGTGGGGCAATGGTGATGTTGGTTTGGCCTAGGGTTTGGTGTTGCATGGTAAGTAAGATTGGTAATTGGCAAACATAGGAAATTATGCGTTTCTTAAAAACTACAATACCAAATCACATCCTTTGTTTACCGAACCACCATTACAGGCATAAAAACAAAAAAGGCCCCGCCGTATAACACGGTGGAGCCAATTAAAGTGCCTGAAAGCGTGCCCGGAACAAGATTCGAACTTGCACGTGCGTAAGCACACAACACCCTCAATGTTGCTTGTCTACCAATTTCAACACCCGGGCAGGGTGACAAAAGTAATAAGGTATAAACGATGTAGGTACCGCAATTCGTTCAACCGAAAAATTGTCAACGAAAAAAGGCAGTTTTTTACAACTGCCTTGACTCTCCGTGATTTCGCTGGGATTCGAACCCAGGGCCCGTACATTAAAAGTGTACTGCTCTACCAGCTGAGCTACGAAATCATTAATGTGCCTTTTTTTGAAAAGCTTTGCAAAGATAGGTCAATAACGGGGTGTAGCAAAATTATGACACTCTTTTTTTGCAAAAAATGTAGAATAAAGCAATCGCTTTTACTTTAATTAAGCGTTACTCTTTGATAATGACACCAGTAGCTTCAAAAGCCAATACTGGTTCAGGTTGCGTAATTGCGTCAATTTCAGCCTCAGTTTTGCCGGCGTCCTCTGCATAGTGCTTCAATTCCTCAACTGTCAGGGTTTCGTAATAAGCCTTACCTTCCATAATTACAGGTTTACCTGCACTTTCTAAAGGCACAAAAAAACCATAGTCTTTAAAGGTTACCTTCATTTCCTTGCCATCCGCGAGGGCCACACGCATCCAGCAGCCTTTCTTTTTGCAGCACGAATTAATTACCGTTTCCACCTTTCCAGTAAAGGTGCTGTCGGTTTGCATTTTTGCTACCAGCTCGGCGGTAGTTATGGCACCATCAGCAGTTATGCTATCCCCGTGGTATGTTGCGGTTTCAACGGTTTCGGCAGTGGTAGGCTCTGTTGCAGGCGCTTCGCCACTGGCACAACTGTTTAGAAACATTACTGCCACTGAGGTAGCAAGGATTAATAGCTTTTTCATTGGTTATTGGTTATTGGTTATTGGTTATTGGTTATTGGTTATTGGAAAATGAACGATGAATGTATTTAGTTCAAAACAGTTAAAAAGTCTTGTGTCTTGTATCTAGTATCTTATGTCTAGCTTTCATTTGTTCAATAGCAAATTTACGTAAAAGCTTGGTTGTTTCAATCGTTCACGCATGTCCATATCCTCAAACATGCACGAAATGGTTTCTTGCAATGTTTTGCTTTTTTGGGCTTTGTTTACCACCAAATTGAACAACCAAGGCACTGTAACCAGTTGTTGCATTTTTCGGCTCAACGATAGCTCGCTCCAAAGGCGGCGGTAAACCGCAGTGTCATAAACTGCTAAGCTCCCTTTGGTGAAGTTGCTGCTAGCAATAACCTGCTGCGCAGCCAGCATACCCGTCATCATGGCATTGCCTATGCCTTCGCCCGTAAATGGATCAATGAGCGATGCGGCATCACCGATAAGCATAAAATTGTCGCCTGAAATAAGTCGTTTCTTTGAGCCTAGCGGCAAACCATAGCCGCGCACCTCATCTACCTGCGTTGCCTTCTCAAAGCGCTTTTTAAGCACTGGGTTGCCTTCAATCACTTGCGGCAGCAATTGCTTTAGGTTTAGCTTTCGTTTGCTTATATAATCACTGCGCACGCCAAGGCCCACATTAGCGCCACCATTGGGCAGCGGAAAAATCCAAAAATAGCCTGGAAGCAAATCCTTTATAAAATGAAGCTCGATAAAATTATCGGCATCCATGCCCTGCACACCTTCATAATACGCCCTTATGCCAGCGCAATAATGCTTCGGTTCCATTTGTATACCACCGTGGTGCCGTGCAAACGATGATTGCGCACCATCGGCCACCAATAACAATTTGGTGCTAATGGTAACTGTACCATCCTTACCGGCGGCAGTATAGCCATCAAGGGTTTTGGTGTATTGTTCTAGCTTTAGGTTAGGCAAATAAGTTACCGATGGGTACTTCAATGCCTCTTGAAGCAGAAAGTGGTCAAAATCAAAGCGCTTGATAATAAAACCTGGGGCTGCATCTTTGGCCTTGTTTATACTGGTTTTAAAAGGTACTCTAAGCGCTTTACCATTAGGCGCTATAAAGTTTACGCCCCACGAACCCACTTGCGTTGGCTCAGCTGCCAATCGTTGAGCAATAATTGGGTCTATTTTTCTGAGCACCTCTACCACCTTGCCACTTAAGGCATCGCCACATATCTTATCGCGAGGAAAATTTGCTTTATCAACCAGCAAACATGGCACCCCTGCCCTTCCCAACACCAAAGCTGCCGTAGCCCCGCCAGGGCCAGCACCAACTATACATATCTCGGTGGTATGGTTTGTCATTAATTTAACCGGTAATTAGTTCATTAAATTAAGAAAGCGGGCTATCGACCCGCTTTCTTATATACTATTAGTTAACCTAAAGCCTATCGTTGTACGCCCAACGCTTGCAAGGTTTCTAAGCTGATAACCTTGGTAATTGGTAAGTTCTTCTCGCCTTGAAATTTATTCATGGCATCCAAAGATTTACCGCCCCAAGCTCCATCAACCGGGCCCGCGTCGTATCCTTTGTCAGTAAGAGCTTTTTGCACTTTTTTCACTAATTCTATATTAATCTGGTCGCTGCAAATCACTTCTTTCCAATCAATAAAGCCTTTCTTTACCAATTGGCGTTTCATTACCGTTTTGTATGTAGCAGGCACTTCATACTCCATTACGCCAGCAGGAGTTTTAAGTATGCGTTTGGTAGCAATTTTTATTTCAGCAGGAATATTCACCTCGCGAGTATAAGACGGGGTTTCTAATACCTTGCGGCTGTATGTTGTATATTTTGCTGGCACTTCAACCAAGCAAACCACGCGGCAATCGGCAGGGTTAGTAGAAAGGCAATTAGGATCAATCTTACCAGTTTCCCAACGAGTAGTTGGTGGGGCTACCAATACCGTTTCAATAACAGTTGTGTACGTTTCGGCCACTACTTCCAACCTTTTCTCGGCTGGGCGCAATACCAATGTATCGTATACATACTCGTAAATAGCAGGTATACTTATAGATTTGGTGTAAGCCGGACGATCAATCTCGGTTACTTCTTTATATTCGTACTCATTGGGAGTATAAACTTGCAAGTAACAGGTACCAGGCTTTGCACTTGGCGGATATTCGTCTTGCGCGTTAACTTGCACGCATACAAGCGAAACAAGTAAAAACAAGATGTATTTTTTGGCGCTCTGCATTATCATTGGTAAGTTTTGTTTAAAACAAACTACTATACGAAAGTACAAATTTAAGTGTTAGCATTCGAAATAGAAATAAAAAGGTTTTGTTTAATAGCTTTTTACTGAATTATTATCCACAATAATTGTCTCCTGGGCACTCAACTGTATTGTTATTCATCCAAATACTAGAGCCAGGCTAGCTTTTCAGCAGCATTAGCATTGTACAGCCAATTGCACGTTAGTTTAGGAATAATAACATAATGGTATATAGTCAAGCCCACTTAGGGCTTTTACGCACTATTATGTTAGTTTAAATCATAGCATCCAATATGTTTGGCCTTTTTAATCAAGCCCAAGCAAAAAACCACTAAAAGCATATTCTGCAAAGCTAGATGAGCGCACGACGCCCGAAGAGCTGGGAACATAAAGTTATCTGGAAAGCTCTAGCTGCCGAAGCCGGAGAAGTGTTGAAATGGTAAGAAGCGTTTTCCGACGGCTAAAAACCCTTATTGTTAATAAACAAGAGGGGCAACACCATGTGCCGCCCCTCTTGTTAATTGTTGTACTAACTCTAGCGAATTTACTTTTTCTTAATGGTTACCATTCCAGAGTTTATCCAAACTTCGTCGGCATTATAAACTGAAAATTTATATTCGCCTGCGTCGTAAAAAGTATAGGTGAAATACGGGCGGTCCCAAGTTTCTTTTATATCGTACCTTTTGGTTTCAACAAACTCGGTGTAGTCATCGCCACCGCGAGGCTTTTTATAAATATCAACCACCAACTGGGTGGTTTTTAGTGCCTTACCGTTGTCCACCTGCAAAGTAAGGTATCCACCATCTTTAGGTATTGTAAACTCAGTAGATTCATTAGAAGGCTCATTGTCAATTACTTCTTCGCAGAAAACAATTTTAGAATCGGAATAATAATAGGTATCTACTTTTGTACTGCCGGTGCTACGTGGGTTGGGGGTAGTAGTGGTGGTGGTAGTAGAGCCTTTCAACTTCATTATCACGGTTCCAGAGCCAATAAATACCTCGTCGGCATTGTACACATAGAATTTATAATCACCTACTCCTGCAAAAGTATACTCAAAGTAAGGCTTGTTCCAAGTTTCTTTAATATCGTAGTTCTTGGTTTCAACAAATTCGGTGTAATCAGAACCGCCAGAAGGCTTTTTATAAATATCCACTATCATTTGGGTGGTTTTCAATGGCTTACTGCCATTGTTTACTTGAACCGTTAAGCTACCACCTGAGCTTGGTATAATAAATGACGATGCTTCATTTACAGGTTCATTGTCGACAACCTCTTCGCAAAAAACAATTCTCGCATCGGAGTAATAATAGGTATCTACTTGCGCCAACAGTTGGCTAGCAGTGGTAAGTAGTAGCAATACCACTGTAATAGGAATGAATTTTTTCATGCTTCGCTGTTTAGTAGTTGTGAACTTGGGTTAAAATTAATTAAAGGGAATCAACAAATCATTATTAATGCTATAATTTGAAGTAATTAGCGCCAAAAATACCCATCACTACGTACAGTTCACCAACCCAAACATCAGGATAATTCGGTAGCTTTTGCCAACGGCTGATGTGAGCCCAAAAAATAGGCTGCACTAATCTTTCGCAACCAAATAAGTAATAGCCAACAGTGTGCCAAAATGTGCAAAGATATACCGACGATAACCCAAAGCGGTGAAAGCTACTAAATACAACACTTTGATAGCATAAAATGGGCGCCAATAATGTATATCTTTATATACAATAGGCAATAAACACTATACAGAAAGGCAAACAAAAAGGGCCTTGTGTTTCCACAAAGCCCTTTAGGTATTTAGAGTCATTGGCAAAAGCTTATTCAGCAAAAACCTCGAAGTTCAAATCCACTTTCAAATCCTTGTGAAGATCAACCACTGCTACAAAAGCACCAAGGGTTTTAACTTCTTCAGGCATTTGGATTTTCTTACGATCGATAGGAATGTTCAGTTGTTTTTTAATTGCATCGGCCAATTGAAGGCTGGTAACGGTACCAAACAATTTCTCGTTAGTACCAGCTTTAGCGCCCACCTTAACGATAGCAGCTTGTAGCTTGCCTACAACTGATTGCAATTCTTTCATGAGCTTGTCCTCGCGGCGAGCATCTTGGCGTTTCATGTCTTCCCAAGCTCTTTTGTTAGAGTCATTGGCAATAATAGCCAAACCTTGCGGGATTAGATAGTTACGTCCGTATCCGGGTTTCACTTTCACTAGGTCATTTTTGTCGCCTAGTTTATCTACGTCATTTGTTAGGATAACTTCCATCTTCGCTTATTTTAAAAGGTCAGCTACATAAGGCATTAGGGCCAAGTGGCGCGCACGCTTCACAGCGGTAGAAACTTTACGTTGAAATTTCAACGAGTTACCGGTTAGGCGACGTGGCAATATCTTACCTTGTTCGTTAATGAACTTGAGCAAAAACTCAGCGTCCTTATAATCTACGTGACGTATGCCAGACTTCTTGAAGCGGCAATACTTTTTTTTCTGAACGCCAATCTTTGGCGAAGTCAGAAATTTGATGTCTTTGTTCTGTGCCATTGATCTTAAGCTTTTTCAGTTTCTACTGATTTGGAGTCTTTCCTCTTCTTGCCTACTAGGCCTTGACGTTTACGGTCGTTGAAATCTTGGGCAAAACTGTCCAATTTCACCGATAAGAAGCGCAGGATACTTTCGTCCCTACGGTAAAGCAACTCCAGCTTGTCAATCAGGTCACCTTCGGCTTTAAATTCTACTGCATAGTAGAAGCCAGAAGTTTTCTTCTTAATAGGGTAAGCTAATTGCTTCATGCCCCAAAAGTCTTCGTGAACGATTTCCGCACCATTACTTTTCAAAAAATCGATGTAACCGGAGAGCAGTTGCTTTAGTTCCGTGTCCGTCAACACAGGAGTTACAATCACTGTTGATTCGTACTGTTTAATCATGTACTTATTTTGCGGTTAATAAATTAAAACGGACTGCAAAGATAGCAATAGTTTTTCAAGAAAAACAGGGTGTAATAAAAAATAATAATTGCTTACTGATTCACCTGTGTATCCCTGTGCATTATTGCACAACATTAAACTCCAAAATACTTACGTAACAGCCATAGCTGCCGCCATTGTAAAACTTCATGGTGGTGCCAGCTGGCAACCACAAAGGCAAAGCGCCCGACGAACCACCAGTATTGATTGTATGAGAAATACGCAAGCCATTAAGCTCATATAAGGCCAAACTATTTGAGCAACCCGCACCTTCTATTTTCCAAACGGTTCCTGTCGGAACGGTGTACAAAGAAGATAGATAAGGAGAAGTATTACTGTTGAAAGTTAGCAATACCACTTGATTAAACTGCAAATTACCTTGGGCCTTAACGGCAGTGCCAAAGGCCAAAACAAAGATGACTAAAATGAGCTGTT
The DNA here is from genome assembly GCA_027486795.1 of Sphingobacteriales bacterium. Taxonomy (GTDB): domain Bacteria; phylum Bacteroidota; class Bacteroidia; order Chitinophagales; family CAIOSU01; genus CAIOSU01. The sequence continues at coordinate 72,099 of JAIXOI010000048.1, forward strand.
TCATAGTATATTAGGGTGTTATGTTAAATTCTATGCCTGTAATGCCGCCATAAACACGGTTGCCAATATTGCCACTATTTGACATTGATAAAGTAAGTGTATATGTACCTTCAGGTAACCACATAGGTAAATAGCCTCCCACATCGGTAGGACTGCTGGAGCTGTAAAAGTGCACCAGCTTTTTGTTAATCATTACCTGAACTGCAGGAATATAAGAGGGGTTAGTACTTCCGGTATTCTCAAAGGTTCCATGTGCCGATTCCAACTTCCAAACCTTACCCGCAGGCACTGTAAAGCTAATGTCCGTTTTTTCGAATGAATTGATTGTGGCAACTGTGAAGCTGGATTCCAGAAAAAACACCCTATTGAATTGTAGGTTGCCCTGGGCAAACGATGACAAAGCAAACAAGACTAAGCTCAAAAAAAGTGATACCTTTTTCATAATGGAACTCTAAGGGATTACATTAAACTCAATAGCCGAAATACCACCGTAAAGCTCATTGACACTACCACTGGTACTCTGATTATAAATATACCTAATGGTATAAGTACCCTCGGGCAACCAAATGGGAAAACTTGCAACATTGCCCGTACTGAAAATAATCTTTTTATTAAGCATTACGGTTCCACTAGTTGAGAAACCAGGGTTGGGTGATGTACTATTTTGGAAGAAACTTGACATGACTGACTCTATCTTCCATACTTTACCAGCAGGTACAGTAATGCTTTGTTCTGTAAAAGCATTGGATACATTCGCAGGTAATACAATACTCTTTTCCAAGAAAATTACTTGATTGAATTGCAAGTTGCCCTGCGCCTTAGCAGCCGTTAATGCGCCAATCAAAAGTAAAAAGGTGAGTAGCTGTTTCATATTTGTAGAAGATTAAGTTCAAAAGCCAGTTACAATTAGGATTTTTAGGATAATGTTATTCTTGTTATGGTGCAACATTAAATTCAATAGCTGAAATACGTCCACTCGTTATGGCACCAGCTGAGGTACTTGCAGACGTTACTAATGTTACGTCGTAAGTTCCAGCAGGTAACCAAATTGGTAAAGGTGCATCCTTATATGCACCTGAACCACTTGCATAAAAGGTTAGGTTTACGCCATCTAACACTAAAGTGGAAGTTGGGCTAACATAGTTGGAGCCAGAATTTTGCGAAGACGCTACCGCCGATTCAATTTTCCAAACCTTACCCGCAGGTACCGTAATGGTATAATCGGCTTTTTGATAGCTATTGCTGTTAGGCAGCACATAGCTATATTTCAAGTAGATAACTTGGTTAAACTGCAAGTTTGCTTGCGCCTTTGCAATAAAAGCGCATAGACACAACATTGCTATAATTATAAAATGCTTCATGATTGCTTTTCGTCAAAATCCATCAATAGTGTACAATAGGGTATTCACATCGCCATTGCCAGAGCCGCTGCCGCTGGCATTAATTTTCTGGATATAAACACGGGTGTACACCTCATCATCGCCAAAGCCCGCAGCAGTGCCAAAACCTACTGTTGCTTGCGTGGTAGTGCAACGATGCTCTACACGGAAAGTAGTAGTAGCCGCTACGGTTATAATACCACGTATTTGGCTCGGATTGTTGCTAGTGCTGGTGTTGCCAAGCAATGAAACGGCCGCGCCTGTAATGTTGTACAACCTCGATTGGTGGGCACCAACGGTACCTGCTGGGGCAGTAGCCTCAATATAATATGTGCCGGCCTCTAGGGTAATAACCGAAGTGCCGGTATTCAGAGAGATATCAGAGCCTTGGGTTACGGCTACATAGTTGAGCACACGGTTTTGCCAAGCACCATTGGTAAAAGTACCGCCATTGGTACCAGTAGTTTGGCGATCTTCGAAAATGGCATAATCAGACAACCCAGATAGACCTTGCGTACCCTGACTGCCCGTTGATCCCGTAGCTCCTGTTGGGCCCGTTGGGCCAGCAACACCTGCAACACCTACTGGGCCAGTAGGACCAGTTAAGCCTATTGAGCCAGTTGAGCCAGTCGAACCCGTTGCACCTGTTGGGCCGGCAACGCCAACACCTGTTGCCCCTGTAGCGCCAGTGGCACCTGTTGCACCCGTTGCACCTGTAACACCTGTTGCACCCGCGGAACCTGTCAAACCTATAGCGCCTGTGGCACCCGTTGCTCCGGTAGCTCCTGCAGCACCCGTTGAGCCTGCGGCACCTGTAGCACCAGTGGCACCCGTTGCTCCGGTAACTCCTGTGGCACCCGTTGCACCAGTGGCACCTGCAGCACCCGTTGAGCCTGCGGCACCTGTAGCACCAGTGGCACCAACTGCGCCGGTTACACCAATACTACCTGTTGCACCCGTTGCACCAGTAGCCCCCCTAGCACCAGTTGCACCGGCAGGGCCTTGTATATTGCCTGCATTACTCCAAGTGTTGTTGGTTACATCCCATACGTATAGGTCGCCACCGATAAGGTAAGCATCTCCAGCAGCACCTGTACCTGGCAAGCTACCAGTACTCGGTAAACTACCCAATATATTCACTCCTGTTCCAGCGGCACCAGTCGCACCCGTTGCACCTGCTGGGCCAGTAGCACCTGTTGCACCAGCAACGCCAACACCCGTTGCACCCGTGGCACCCGTAGCACCAATGGCGCCCGTATTACCTGTTGGGCCTGTTAAACCAGTAGCTCCAGTTGCACCAGTATTTCCGGTAGCACCAGCAACACCAGTAGCTCCTGTTGCACCTGTGGCGCCTGCAGCACCAGTGGCTCCCACTGCACCTGTAGCTCCGGTCACGCCTGCTGGGCCTTGTATATTACCTGCATTGCCCCAAGTATTGTTGGTTACATCCCATACATAAAGATCGCCTCCAATAAGGTAAGCATCTCCAGCAGCGCCTGTACTTGGCAAGCTACCTGTGCCAGGCAAACTGCCCAAAATATTGATACCTGTACCAGGTGCGCCTGTAGCACCAGTAGCGCCGGTGGCGCCTGTTGCACCCACCAATCCAGCAGGGCCAGTTGGACCTGTTGGTCCTGATGCCAAAATTGGGCCGAGGACGATGCTGCCGCCACCGCTCAGGGTAAGGGTATCTCCGCTTAGGGTAAGGTCCTGCAACTCATTGGTAGGGTCATTATCCAAGAGGTCGACAGCCACCCAATTATTACCATCCCAGCTTAAAACTTGGCCAGCAGTTGCGCCGGTTACGTTTAGCCCGTCAATTTGAGAAATGGAAATATTGCCAACTACCTTGCCAGCAAATAATGCGTAAGGCACCGATACAAACTGGGTAGTACCAAAATCAATAAAGGTACCCGAGCCATTGGTCATCTCAACCTTTAAAAAGTGTAGATCGCCTCCCCACTCAATATCGGCAAAGTTGGTTCTTATGCCAGCGGTACGGGTACCTTCCCCGATTTTCAATGTAAACAAACCATAGCTATTGGTATTTACAGCATGGGTCTCTACCCACTCAATAGTACCTGTTGCAGTTGTTGATATTATGCTGATGCGCACCGTTACCGATTGGCCTGCTAGCAGGTTACCGCTGTTGTCTCGGGCAACTGCTTGGTAGTTAATAGCCTGCGGCACCTGTGCAAGTAGCATGGCAGGTAGGCATACAGCCATCAAAAGCAATAAAATTCTTACTTGTTTCATCAAAGTAGGCTTATAATATTATAATTAGTTAGTCATTTCAGTTTAATCACCTTCAGTGAGTACATTCCATTCGATTTTCCATCGCCCAACAACTGGGCTTCTATGCTCCATATGGGTGCTACCCAATTGTAGTTGGCTTTCAGGGTGTCTGGCCCTTCCCATTTAACCGCCATCCCGTAAGTTCCTTCACTATAATGTAAGCTCAAAAAGCGCCACTCTTCCCCTTCTGGCACGGTTATGCTACCACCTGCCATTATAGTACGCTGCAACGTATCGCCAACCGCCTTTTGTGCTTGAACGCTATTGGCTGCAAACAACAGCGCAACCGAGCAAAACATATATAGAAAAGTACGCCTCATTTTTACAGGCTGCAAGATAACAAAGTGCCTTTGAAAAGCGACATCAAGAAAAATTTATTTAACGGGGTAAATTACATTTCCAAGAGCTTGGAAAACACAATCAAAACACTTGTGAGGTATAGTTATAACACCATATCAAAGACTCATCACACGCCCTCAATCAAGGTCCAAGCCTCGGGTTTGGCATCGAAATAATTTTTCGCTTTACCCCAAACTTGCTCAAACAACTCCGATTGGCGGTAGTCTTCTAAAGCTTCCTCGCTTTCCCATTCGCTGATGGTGAAGAATATGTTTTGGTGGGCAGCATCCCGAAACACCTTTACCCCATTGCAACCTTCAAAAGCATTAATGCGGCTTTGGGTGGCGTTAAATATGCCAATAAAATCGTCCGCCGCATCGGGGCGAAAGGTCATTTTCACAATCCTAGTAATCATATAAACTCAATTAAAATCTGGTCTCCGTATGTAAGCCCAAGCAAACTGGCCGCTTGCCCGCCATTAATGGCTATCTCTAAATAGCCTGCGGTATTGAAAATACACAATTTTTCGCCAAACGGAACTTCATAGTAAAACCTGCTTATCTCTTGTATCCGCTCCCTGCGAAACTGAATTATGAAAGTGCGTCCGTTGCGTCTTTGCTCAAACATTTCGCGGGTAACATTGGTTACTACGTTCTTAAACGAATCGATATATAACACCGCACCTTTAATAGACGACGGCTGCACTTGCGGCCTTAAGGCTGTAATACGCCTAATCTCTTGCACAGGGCGGCCAATCTCACGCAATGGCTTACCCGAATTGATAAACGCACACAACTTGGCATACAATTCGGTTAAACCTATTTTGCCCGCACGTTGTTCTTGAGCTAAGGTAGGCTCAAAAGTCAGTTCAGGTTCCATGTCGAATGCAAGGCTAAACAGCCCAGTATCGGCACCCAGAAAAAAGTGATCGTGATGCTGAATGGCCAAAAAACGGGAGGCTTCGTCGGCCTCATCGTTTATGCTCACAATGTGGATAGTACCTTTAGGGAAATGATGATAAGCGCTGCGCAGCGCAAAAGCCGCTTCAGAAAAATTGCCTATGGCAATATCGTGGCTCACGTCCACCAAGTGCACGTCGCCGCAAGCCTTTAAAATAGCGCCTTTAAGCGCCCCGGCGTAAAAATCGCGGTAGCCGAAATCGGTAATAAGGCTTACGGTGCGCGCCATTGAAAAATTGTATATTTGAGAGTATCACAGCAAAAATAGATAAAAAGTTGAGCGAGGTTATTATAAATATCGACGGGGTGAACCCATTAGCGTTCTATGGAGTGAACAACTCGAAGCTAAATCTGCTAAAAAAGGCATTTCCGAAGCTAAAAATAGTATCGAGGGGCACCAAAGTAAAATTGGCTGGCAACGAAGACGATATTCAAACCGTGCAGGAAAAAATAAACCTCATGCTGCGCTTACTGGAACGCGACGGGCACCTGAGTGATAACAGCGTAGAGGAAATGTTGAGCGAAGAACAGAACTTTGAGATAACGGAGCCTAGTGGCTCTAGGGAAGTGCTGGTGCATGGCCGAAACGGCTTGCAAGTGAAGCCCCGCACTATGAACCAAAAACGCATGGTAGAGGCGAGCGAGCGCAGCGATATTGTTTTCGCAATTGGCCCTGCCGGAACGGGCAAAACATACACGGCTGTAGCATTGGCAGTACGGGCACTGAAAAACAAGTTGGTAAAGAAAATCATCCTTACCCGACCAGCGGTAGAAGCAGGTGAAAGCCTAGGATTTTTGCCTGGCGACTTAAAGGAAAAGATTGACCCATACTTGCGCCCACTATATGATGCGCTGGATGATATGATACCCATAGAGAAGCTAAACTACTACATGGAGAACCGTGTGATTGAGGTGGCACCGCTGGCATTTATGCGCGGCCGTACCCTCGATCATGCCTTTATTATTTTGGACGAGGCGCAAAATACCACGCACTCGCAATTAAAGATGTTCCTTACCCGCATAGGGCCATCGGCAAAGTGTATGATTACGGGCGACCTTACGCAAATTGACCTGCCCCGAAACCAAGAGAGTGGCCTGCGCAGGGGCATTAGCCTATTGAGCGATATTGAGGGCATTGATGTAATATACCTTAACGAGCACGATGTAATACGCCACCGATTGGTGAAACTGATTGTACAGGCATATAACAAAGACGCCGAAGCCAATGGAGACCTTGGCAACGATAACTTGCGGAGCAAAAATAACGGCAAGCGGAGAGATTAGTTTTTGGTCCGCAGACGATGGTCGACAGTCCGCAGATACTTGTTTGGAGCAATACTCGTCCTCGCTTCCAGCGAGGAAGGTTTAACACCGAGCTTGCAGCTCGCACGAAACAGGTAACTGCCCTAATGGTGTGGCGAGCTGGAAGCTCGCAGTTAGTATATTTTCGTTGGAAACGAGGACCAAGCAAAGATGGTTCAAGTTGTTGGATTGTTAGAGATTGTATAAACGAATGACAGATGGCAATAAATAGATGAGGATGTTAGGCGCCTAATATGTTACAAATATTAATATCGAATCTTGATTAAGACAAATTAATGTTGGTAAGTAAAGACAATTGGATTGAGGTAGGCTATACTGTATTTGCGCTTCAGGGGCCAAAAGGTATTAAAATAGAAGCACTATCAAAGCAAGTCAAAGTAAGTAAGTCTTCTTTTTACCACTATTTTGCCGATGTTGAAATTTTCATCGGGCATTTAGCCAAACATCACCTAGTTAAATCTGCTATCATTGCGCGTAAAGAAAACAATGCGCAAAGCATCGACCCTGATTTGATAAATATACTGGTTGAGCATAAAATAGACTTGTTATTCAACCGCCAACTTAGAATCAATAGGGAGAACAAACTGTTTCAAGATACATTGATAAAATCAAACAATATTATCGGTAATGGTTTTGTGAACTTATGGGCTAAAGATTTGAGATTGAACCTATCTAACCGCCAGTTGCAAAGCATTTTTGAACTGGCACTTGAAAATTTCTACCTGCAAATAAACCCAGAGAATCTTAATACGGAATGGCTATCCGCATACTTTTCCAATTTAAGAACATTGGCCAAAAACTTGCAATCGTAATTGTACGCTCCCGTATATAAAAACTTATAGCTCATGGTTAGGTTTGTCGAAAACAAAACCAAACATGAACATTTCACACAAGTCTTACCTGAAATTTACGGCGTTTGTAATTGGCTCATTTGGGCCGATATTTTTTCTAGGAACCCTATCCGAGACATCGGAGTTTGCCCGATTGACTCTTGATTTGTTGAGTTGGCCCATTGATGATGCTCAAAACTACGAAGCACCAACAACCCGATTCCTTTCTGCCCTAACGGGTGGTTTCTTAATGGGCTGGGGCGTTTGTGTTTGGGGGCTACAAAAATGGGTTTATGATTCATCTCCGGAAGGTGTTAGAAAAGCGGTTCTGAGCGGTATATTGGCTTGGTTCATATTCGACAGCACAGGGTCAATTGCTTCAGGCAATGCATCCAACGCGCTATTTAACGTGGTTGTGCTCTTACTAGCAGTAGGCCCTATGTGGAGACCGGAGAAATAATACCGAACTGCAATTCGTCCTCGCTGGAAGCGAGGATGGTTTAACACAGAGCTTGTAGCTCGCATGCTACAGGTATTTGCCCGCATGGTGTGCCGAGCTGGAAGCTCGCGGTTAGCGAATCCTCGTTGGAAACGAGGACTAGTCAAGATTACTATTGTAACGCAAATCAAAATTCCCTCGCCTTTCCAAAAAGCCTTCCCAAATTTGCAAGAAGCGCTCACTGCTGCGCTTAATGGGGGCAAGGTCGGTGCCGTGGTCTTGTAGCCATTGCCAGTGGTGCTCTAGCATTCCGGGGTGCGGCATACCGAGGGTTTCTATGGGGTTGTAGGTTTTGGTTGAGTCGAAGGGGTAACAGCCCTCGGGGCCTACGCGGGGGCGCTCGTGGCTGGTCCAGCCGTTAAAGTCGGTTTGGAAACCGATGCTAAAGAGTACCTTTTTTGCTTCGGGCAAATCTTCAAAACGAGTGCCTAATAGTTTATAGGCGTAGCTTTTAATGAGGCTATCTACAATGTCGTAAGTAAACTTATACGAATCAATGCTACCTGGGCAAAAGTTGGGCAGGGCATCCAAGCGCGCTTGGTACTCGGGGTAAGGATTATATTCAGCCATGGCAACGGGCAACGACACCAGCCCGCCAATGCAATAAATCAATAGTATCTGCTCTGGCGACAATGCGCGTGTATTGTTCTGTATTGGCTGAAAGCTCTCATGCGTGGAGATGGGCGCAATTTCGTGTTCCTCCATAAACGCCAGCGCATCGGCACGGGCATTCGGCGACATGTGGGTAATGTCGGTAATAATGCCTGCATTGGCCAACCATATAATGGCGCGCTTACCTTCATCGGTCAATCCCTTACTATTGCTGCCATGTATTATAGTGCGTAAACTACCTCTATAATTAATAAGCCGCGTGGGCAACTGCGGCAAGGTAGCCGCACCACCAAACCGGCCATCAATAAGGTGTATCAGTGTCATAAAGGCAATGCCTTGGTCGGCCCAAAAGCAAGCATCTTCCTGGTTGTGTACTATCTTCTCTGCACCTTCTACGCTGTGTATTATTACCGTTTTGTTGGTAGTGTTTATATAGTGTCGTACTTCTTGCGGGGTTTTAGCCACCACAAACTTATCGGGGTTTGCGGCTGCAAAATCGTTAACGTACTTTAATTGCTCCAATATCGATTCGCGAGCTTTCTTAGGAGTTACCCATAGCTCCTTTACTATTGCACCGTTAATAATAATCCGAGCGCCTTTGTTATCCTCCCAATAGTTGGCATAGTTTACATTGGTAAGCGTGTGGTTATAGCTCAGCGGTGGTGGGCTATCGGCATCAAAGTATAGCAGGTTTTGCTTAAACAATGGGTGCGCCATGTGCATGGTGCCGTGGCACTGTAAGTCCATATACTCACGTATCTCTTGGGCGTGTGCCGGTACCCAGCACACCACTAGCAGCCATACCATTAAAGCAAAGCGCATACTAATTTATTTGTTGCAATGATAGGGATTTTTAAACAGAGGTTGCTTAGCCGTGTTGGTATCGGCCGCGCAACGCTCAGCAAATCATCAATAACCTCAATTGCCCGGCTTTTTCAATGGGTGCGCGATGCACACAAGGCAACACAGGGCTATCGGGATGATCGACGGCCAAGCGCCATAGGTTACCAAGCCCTAAATTGATGGTCTGGGCATTGGGCAGAGGTTGATAGTGTAAATCGAAGAAATACTCGGTTAAAAACGCTTCGAAACCATCTTCAGCGCCATCATACAGCTCTTTAAGCGCTGCCCGTATTTCGGGCACCAGTATCTTCTGCACACATTGCGCATTGGATATTATTTCACTTGGCTCGCCATAGTAGGTACACAAAAAGGTAGCAGTCGGTATTGGCGATCGGTCAACATGAAAAGAATACACATCGGTCGGAAAAAACGGGAAGTCCTCGTCCCTATCATAGTACTCAATTACGTTCAGCACCGGCAATGCGCCGTGTGCCTCCAACAACTTCCAATCGTTTAAAATAATGTCGCGGGCCAGTTGCCCTTGCTCGCTCAAGTCGAGTGCCAGCAATTGGCTTTGTTCCACTACGGTTACATTTCCGTTGCGTGTTATCTTCGCTACTAGCTCCGCAAAATCCCCTATCAGTTCACGCTCCCAACCAATTGCATTGATTGCTCCTTGAAATGGGGTGGCTACCAAATCTTGGAAGTTGGTGACTTGGAGGGTTTGAGGGTGGGTTACGCTTGTCATGTAGAGTGCAAGTATACGGGTATTGGGGGGATTGTCGTGGGTGCTGGGTTGTTTCTAGCGCAAGTTTTTCAACTTGTTCTTGGATTTAGGCAAGTATTTACTTGCTATTCTGAACGTATAAATTCTTAATTAAAGTTTTAAGGATGATGTTTATAAGATTAAGGTTCATAAGTTAAAACTAGCTCCAAAACAGTCACAAATTGTATAACTTGCGCCAGGTAATACATAAATTTAGGCTAGAAGTAGATTTTGAATAATAATTGTATATTTTTTTATGAAACTGCTAATAAACTCCTCAGATTTAGAAAAGGAATTTCTGCGCCTTGCAAAACAATATAAAAAATACTTTTGGGTTGCAGCATGGGCTGGAGTTACCTCTAAAGTCTTCAATGATTTGGTATCAAGAAAAGAAAAAATTGAAAGAATTACAGTAGGAATTCATTTTTACCAAACACATCCAGACTTCATTGAAACCTTTCTTAAAACGAAATCAGTTCGGTTTATTATGCAACCTTCTGGCACATTTCATCCCAAATTATACTTGTTCTATAACAGCAATAATGATTGGGAAATATTGGTTGGAAGTGCGAATTTCACTAGTGCCGCATTTTCACTAAATACGGAGGCAACAATATTGTTAAATAGCAAAGGTGATAATTCCGGCGAAATTTTAAAATCCGCTTTTAAACTCATTGATGAAAGTTGGGCGAACGCAAAAAATGTATCCAACACTGAACTTGAACATTATCGAATAGCATGGAAAAACCATAAACCCAAAGTAGATAGTTTATTAGGTCAATATGGTAGTTCAAAGAAAGTAAGGAAACCTCTTCATCAAGCACCTATTGCCACTATGACCTGGAGGGAGTTTATTCGAAAGGTTAATAACGAACCGCATAATCGTTCAGTTGAGCGTTTAGAGGTCATTTCAAAATGTCAAGAATTATTTGAGAGTGTTGATCATTTCTATCAACTTAAAGATGAGGAAAGGAAATTTATTTCTGGTATTCCAAATAAAATGGAAGGAGTTGAAAGATTGGAATGGGGTCTATTCGGAAGCATGAAAGGCGCTGGTGTTTTTAAAAATAAAATAATAAGAAATGATGTTAATTTATCCAACGCCTTAGATCAAATTCCCTTACACGGTCCAGTCACAAAAGCCCAATATGATAATTTTACAAAGCATTTTTCAAAGTCATTTTCAGGGGTAGGAACTGCTTCAAGGCTTTTAGCTATGAAGAGACCCGACACATTCATATGTTTTGTAAGCAAAAACAAATCTCGTCTTTGCAAAGATTTCGGAATTCAGCAAGCTCATATGGATTATGAAAGATATTGGACTGAGGTCATAGTAAGGATATTTGACTCAGAATGGTGGCTTAATCCGTCTCCTAAAAATAATCAAGAAGTAAAGATTAGCGAGGCAAGAGCCGCTTTTTTAGATGCTTTATACTATGAAGGTTAACGTAGCCGCGTCGGATTTATAAATCCGACGCAACGGAGCTGTGGATTTGCAATCCACTAGTTTACGAATCCTTAAAAGAACACTATTACTAAATAGACTGACGACTATTTTAGGGATTGACAATTCTTTGCAAATCTTGCTCGTGAGATTCTAAAATTCGAATGGGCGGTGCAAAGTCCTGTAGGGACTATAGGTTGGTAGAAATAAGCAAGCTTTCAGTTTGAGGTAGTCCCGTAGGGACGATACCACGCTTGTTGGGTAACATCCCTATGGGATTTTTTAATTTAGGGTTACTCTTGTCTACCAACATTACATCCCTAAAGGGATTTATCTCGCCCAAGGCGAGACGGAATAACAATATGGTGAAAATGCAACTGGCTATTAATCAACCTATTATATTATAAAAACCAATACAAAACATTAATAATCAACCAGTTACACCTTTCCTCTTATCAATTTCGTTAATCGCTACAATCCGCTCCACAACTCACTTCCTGGACGACAAAACCCTTCCTTTTGTCGGAATCAGAATAGGCAGAATTAAAGAATTATAGAATTTACTCAAAATGCAAACCCGCGCCAAATCTCACTTCGTGCACGACAAAACCCTTTCGGACAATGGCTGCTTTAAAACCAATCAACCGATTAACCAATTGACCAATAACCGCCTCACAACCCCTCGCCCAAGGCGAGACAAGCCTCATGAAATCTCACTTCCTGAACGACAAAACTATTTGGTCGATGGTCAATAGTCGATAGCTTGCCTCGTTTCAAACGAGGGTCCATGGCCTGATTCAAAACCAATCAACCAGTAAACAAATCAACCAATAACCGCCCCACAACCCTCATCAAACCTCACTTCCTGCACGACAAAACTCGGGATTCAGCAACTTACCAAATGCTTCTAAATCCCCAAATAAATCCACGGTTAAAAATGGCTTTCAATCGTACATCGTAAATCGTACATCGTACATAAAAGAAGTCTTGTGTCTAATAACTAACTTTACACCCGATGCTGGATACGGACAAATTTTGGATAAAAGACCTGGTGAACATCTGCGCCCGCAAAGGGTTGCGGTATGTGGTTTTTTCGCCGGGCTCGCGGTGCGCGCCGCTGGTTATTAGCTTCAACCAACACCCTGGCATTAAGTGCATCAGTATTATCGATGAGCGCAGTGCGGCGTTCTTTGCCTTGGGCATGGCGCAGCAGTTGCAGCAGCCCGTGGGGTTGGTGTGCACCAGCGGCTCGGCTACTTTGAACTACGCCCCTGCAGTGGCCGAGGCATATTATAGCAAGGTGCCTTTGGTACTGTTTACCGCCGACCGCCCCAACGAGTGGATAGGCCAAGCCGATGGGCAGGCCATCAGGCAGTTCGAGATATATCGCAACTACATAAAGAAAAGCTACGAGCTGCCCAACGACATTAAAAACGATGATAAGCTGTGGTATAGCAACCGTATGGTAAGCGAGGCCCTGAACGCGGCCATGATACCCGATATGGGCCCAGTGCACATCAATGTGCCGCTAAGCGAACCGCTATATAACCTTGCTGAATATGAGAGCTACGACGAGCCGCGCATCATTGACAGCACGCCCGTTAAGCACTACCTAAGCCCCGAGGCTGAAGAACGATTGGTAAAAAGCTGGAACCAATACCAGCGCATATTGATTGTTGCCGGCTCATTGACTCCCGACCATAGGCTGCAAAGCTTAATAAACCGCATTAGCGACAAAGGCTATGTGCCCGTACTAGCCGAAATAACCAGCAACCTGAACGGCCCCAACCTAATTAAGGTGCTTGACCCTGCGCTAGAGGTAATACCGAAGGACCAAAAAGAAATCTTTCAGCCCGATTTGCTGATAACCTTTGGCGGAGCGGTGGTTTCCAAAAAACTAAAACGATACTTGCGCCAGTACCAACCCGTTGAGCATTGGTACATAGACGAAAGTGGCGACCATACGGATACGTACCAAACGCTTACCAACGTTATACGCTTGCACCCTGCCGACTTTATAGAAATGATGCTGGACGGAGCTACCATGCCCAACCCCGACTACTGGCGACTTTGGCAGCAAGCCTATGACCGAGCGCTTGATAGGCACGAGGAAATACTGGAAGCAGCCCCTTATTGCGACCTTGTGGTATTTGACCAAATACTGAAACACCTACCCGAAGGCACCAATCTACAACTGGCCAATAGTACCCCGGTGCGTTATGTAGGTTTGTTTGATACCAATAAACTGCTCAATGCTACCATTAACTGCAACCGCGGCACTAGCGGCATTGATGGCACCGTAAGCACTGCCGCAGGTGCTGCCTATGTAAATGGCAAGCCTACTACGGTAGTTACGGGCGACCTCTCGTTTTTGTATGATAGCAATGCGCTATGGAACAAGCACCTGAGTGGTAATTTGCGCATTATTGTTATAAACAACGGTGGGGGCAATATTTTCCGCATTATACCTGGGCCAGCGGGGTTGGGCAAAGAGATATTGGAGAACTTTTTTGAGACCAAACACAATGCTGATATTAGTCACCTTGCCCAAGCTTTCGGCATTCCTTATTACATTTGCGATAGTTTGGAAGGGCTGGAGGAAACTTTACCTACTTTTTATCAACCACACGATAACAAATGTGTTATACTGGAGGTAAAAACACCAAATGATACGAGTGCAAACATTCTTAAAAAATACCTCAACATATAACAGGCATGAGCGAACGTAAGTGGACCACCATTAAAGAGTATAACGAAATACTGTTCGATTTTTACGAAGGCATTGCCAAAATAACCATTAACCGCCCGCGCTACCGCAACGCATTTACACCGCAAACCAATCAGGAAATGATTGATGCGATGCATATTTGCCGCGAAAACCCAGACATTAACGTAGTGATACTAACGGGTGCTGGCGACAAGGCTTTTTGCAGCGGTGGCGACCAAAACCTGAAAGGGGTTGGTGGTTATATGGGCACCGATAAAGTACCGCGCCTAAACGTGCTTGACCTGCAGAAAATGATACGTAGCCTACCTAAACCTGTAATAGCCATGGTAAATGGCTATGCTATTGGTGGTGGACACGTACTTCACGTAGTGTGCGACCTTACCCTTGCCAGCGACAATGCCATTTTTGGCCAAACTGGCCCGAAAGTAGGTAGCTTTGATGGTGGCTTTGGCTCATCATTCTTGGCACGCCACGTGGGCCAAAAGAAAGCCCGCGAGATATGGTTCCTGTGCGAGCAATACACCGCCCAAGAAGCCTTAGATATGGGAATGGTAAACAAAGTAGTGCCTTTGGCTGAGCTAGAAAACGAAACCGTGCGCTGGTGCAAAACCATTATGAAACGTAGCCCTTTGGCACTTCGCATGCTTAAGTCGGCGTTTAATGCCGAGTTGGACGGACAGGCAGGTATACAGGAGTTGGCTGGCAACGCTACCCTACTTTACTATTTTACAGAGGAGGCGCAAGAAGGCAAAAATGCTTTCTTGGAGAAACGCGACCCCGACTTTAGCAAGTATCCGAAGTTTCCATAGTTTTTAGACACAAGACGCGAGACACAAGACACAAGACTGCTTCAAAAGCATATAATGGTTTCCCCTCCTTCGCGAGGCCTTTTTGAGCGTATTTGGCCAAGGAGGGGATAGGGGTGGTCAAAACGCAACATGAACAACAACAATTCACCCATAAAACTTTGGCTAGAGGCATTTCGTCTTCGCACACTGCCGCTAGCATTGAGCACCATAGTTATGGGTACGTTTTTGGCCGCTGATGCCTTTGCGTTTAGATGGCCAGTATTCATTTTAGCTGTTACCACTACCCTATTTCTACAAATACTAAGCAACCTTGCCAACGACTATGGCGACCACCAACACGGTGCCGATAACGACGAGCGGATTGGCCCCAAACGCAGTGTGCAAAGTGGCGCCATTAGTGCTACCGATATGCGCATGGCTATGATAGTTTTTGCGCTGCTTGCACTAATAAGCGGAATAGCCCTGCTAGCCGTATCGTTTACAGATTGGACCAAAATGCTGCTCTTTCTGGGTTTAGGGCTAGCGGCTATTGCCGCTGCCGTAAAATATACGGCTGGCAGTAACCCGTATGGTTATCGTGGTATGGGCGATGTATTCGTCTTTATCTTTTTTGGTTTGGTGGGTACGGCTGGAACCTACTATTTATATGCCAACTCTTTGGCGGAAGACCCATTAGGGTTTCTGGTTTTTCTGCCCGCCATCAGTATGGGTTGCCTTAGCACGGGCGTATTGAATCTGAACAACATGCGCGACCACGTACCCGACGAAAAAGCCGGTAAAATAACCCTGGTAGTGCGCTTAGGTTATGCCAGGGCCAAACAATACCATCAAACATTAATATTGACTGCATTTGGCTCGGCTTTGCTGTTTATCCTAGCGCACTACCAAAGCATTTGGCAGTTTTCGTTTATGCTCGCTGCTCCAATATTTTTGAAGCATTTGCGTGATGTGGCGCAAACCCAAGAGCCAGCTCTACTCGACCCTCAATTAAAGATATTGGCGCTGAGCACACTACTTTTCAGCGTTTTGTTTGGGGTTGGACTATTTTTCTCTATCGGTTGAAAGGCTAACGTAGGAATTAACCCATCAACTAATTAGCCAATATCCCATCCTTTTACTTATTTTCGACAATAAGCCACACAAATTGGCGTTTCTGAATCGAAAAAACCGACAAATGAAATCTATCTATACTTTTGCATTTTCAGCATTTTTGCTGTTTGCCACTTCTTGTGAAACCAAGCCCGCCTTTGATACGGCCTTATTTGAAGGGGCATGGAAATGCGCCGTAATGGTTACTGACGGCACTGAAGACCTAAACCCGCAAAATATTGTCTTCGATTTTAAGAAAGACAGCACCTACAGCTACACAGGCGGCAGTTATACCGAAGCTGGTAAATGGTATCTGGAAGGCAACAAGCTGGTAACAATAGCCAACGACGATTTGGAAAAGAAAGTAGAGATAGAAAAAATAAATGCCGATACCCTGATAATGAACATGAACGACCGTGGCACCGAAGTGAAGCTCATTCTTCTGGCACAATAATTTTGGTAGAGATTAACGCAGTAATTGCAATTATTGCAGTGAAAATAATTTTACCTCCACTTGCATTATTATCGTCGTTATTTCCTTAAATTTGCACTCCATTACATGGTAGTTGTAGCTCAGTCGGTTAGAGCGCCTGATTGTGGTTCAGGAGGTCGCCGGTTCGAACCCGGTCTTCTACCCTACTGAAAAGGGCAATCCCGTTACCGCGTGGTTGCCCTTTTTTATTGTTATAAATGCTAGTCGCGAGTTGCAGCTTGTTAATGGTCAATATTCGTGCAACGAAATAAACCTCCATTTCCCTCCTTGTTAGGAGGGAAGTGGTTTGTGCTCATATTAGCCTTATTATTGGAACTGAAAGAACAAGCATTCCGTTTGCATTTCAAGCCTTACATTGAGGCTTTAATTTCATTAACAAAACAAACTATGGACCATCGACTATGGACCATGGACCGAATAAAATGTCGAAAGGAAAAGTTTTAGTAGCCATGAGCGGCGGTATAGATAGTACCGTGGCCGCCGTTATGCTTCATCAGCAAGGATATGAGGTAATTGGCATCACCATGAAAACATGGGACTATGCAACTTCTGGCGGCAGCAAAAAGGAAACCGGCTGTTGCAGCCTGGATAGTATAAACGATGCCCGTCAAGTGGCCGTTGAGGTAGGTTTCCCGCATTACATCATCGATATCCGCAACGAGTTTGGCGATTATGTGATTGACAACTTTGTAGAGGAATATCTAGCTGGTCGCACACCTAACCCTTGCGTGCTCTGCAATACCCACATTAAATGGGAAGCTTTGTTAAAGCGTGCCGATGCCATGGGCTGCGATTTTATTGCCACAGGCCACTACGCCCGCCTGCGGTACGAAAATGGACGTCACATCATTAGCAAAGCCAAAGACTTAGGTAAAGACCAGAGCTATGTGCTTTGGGGTGTGAGCCAAAAGTGCTTAGCTCGCACTATTTTCCCGTTGGCTGAGTTTATGAAGCCCGACATCAGGAAAATGTGTGAAGAGTGGGGCTATAGCGAATTGGCAAAAAAAGCGGAGAGCTATGAGATTTGCTTTGTGCCTGATAACGATTACCGTGGTTTCTTAAAACGCCGTGTTCCTAACTTGCAGGAGGAAGTAAATGGCGGCTTGTTTGTAGATACGCAAGGTAACATCCTTGGTAAGCACGAAGGTTATCCATTCTATACCATTGGCCAACGCAAAGGCTTGGGCATTGCGCTGGGCGAACCGATGTATGTAACCGAAATACACCCTGCTACCAATACGGTAGTATTGGGCCGCGACGAAGATTTGCAAAAAACCACCATGATTGTGGGCGGTCTGAACCTAATTAAGTTTGCCGAAGTGCCAGAGGGTATTGAGTCGGTAACCAAAATACGGTACAAAGATGCTGGTGCCATAAGCACCCTGCACCCACAACCCGATGGAAAAATAGTAGTTGAATTTGAGGCCGTGGTAAGAGCCATTGCCCCCGGCCAATCGGCAGTATTTTACGAAGGCGATGATTTAATTGGCGGGGGCATTATTCATGCACCGGTGGCGGTTATGGTTTAGTGCAATCCTACAAATTAAAAAAAGTGAACAGGTACAAGTTTACCATCCATTTTAGATTTGAACATGTTACACCCCTCACCTAACCTCTCCCATAGGGAGAGGGACTCTTACCTTTTTGATAAAAAAATAAATACTGCAATCCTATTCCGTATTTAATTTGTTTCATTTTCAATTGTACATCGTAAATCGTACTTCGTACATTGATTGTCTTGTGTCTAAAATTCCATAACTTTAAGCTATGAAGAACACTTGGGGCTTTTTGTGTGCCATTTTCCTCGCTAGCATATTTGTTTTGCCTTCCTGCAACAAGGATGATTCGTTTGTAGCTGACTTCAAATATGAGTATTTCCCGACTGATAGTGGCCGATATGTTATTTACGATGTTGACTCTATTATTTTCAACTCGTTTTTTACCCCACCGCTAAAAGACACCATCCGGTTTCAAGTACGCGAGGTATATGGCGAGACTTTTATTGATGGGGAAGGCAACCGATTGAGGCGCATTGAGCGTTTCCGCCGGAACGATACTATAGGCAATTGGGGCCTTACCGATGTATGGTACGCAGGTATCATCAACAACCAAGCCATTTGGGTCGAAGAAAATCTTCGTTTCCTTAAATTCGTTTTCCCTCCCAGAGCTACCTCTAAATGGAATGGCAACCAATACATTGAGATAACCGAGGGTATAGAGTTTATGGCGGATTGGGAATATAAAATGTCGGAACTAGATGTACCTAAAAGCATAAATGGCCTAAACTTTGATTCGACGGCAACGGTAATACTTGCATACGATACGGCTTCGAAGATAGAAAGAATAACGGCTACTGAAACCTATGCCAAGGGAGTTGGGTTAATATACAAAGATTGGGCCTGGCTAAGGAAACAAAACGTTATTGCTCAGTTTCCCCAAGGCACCGAGGATGGATTCATAGTTCGCATGTGGGTTAAAGAATATGGTAACTTATGACAAAGGCTTTTACTACTGTAACCTTATTTACCTTGCTGCTGCTGGCAGCCAGCGCGTTTGCACAAGGCGATGGCAAGTATTATAACAAATATTGGGTGCATTTTGCCGACAAGCAAGACAATGGATACTCTATTGAAAACCCGAGTGATTATTTATCGCCTAGGGCACTTGAGCGTAGGGAGAAATTCGGCATTGGAATAGACTCTACCGATTTGCCCATTACCGAAGCCTATATTGAACAAGTAAAACTGGCAGGAGGCGCCGTACTGCACCGCAGTAAATGGTTCAATGCCATAAGTGTGGAAGTGGACGATAGCAACGAAGTAAATGCCATACGCGAGCTGCCCTTTGTAATACAAATGGAACCTGTTGCAGCTACCCAAATACAATCGATTGAAGATTGTGAGGATGGGCCAACCAGCCGTAAAAGCACCGCTACTCGTAACACTGAATATGGCCAAAGCACTACCCAAACAACCATGGTAAAGGGACATTACCTGCACGAGCTTGGGTTTAGAGGCGAGGGCATGTACATTGCTATATTTGATGCCGGTTTTGAGCAAGTAGACCAAATTTCAGCTTTTGATAGCTTACGTTCACACAACCGCATATTGGGCACCTATGACTTTGTGCGCGTGCAAGAAAACGTTTACGACCTTGGCAGCCACGGCCGCAACGTATTTTCTATAATGGCCGGAAACTTGCCTAACGAGTTTTTAGGCAGTGCGCCCAATGCCTCCTACTTCCTTTTTAGAACCGAAGAAGGAGTTACCGAATACAAAATTGAAGAAGACAACTGGGTAGCCGCCGTTGAACGTGCAGATAGCCTTGGTGTTGATTTAGTAAACACATCGCTTGGCTATACTGACTACGACGACCCTACAATGAGCTACACCTATAGCGATATGAACGGAAGGGTTGCCCGAATTAGCATTTCAGCCACAATTGCTGCCCGTAAAGGCATGATAATAGTAAGTAGCGCTGGCAATATGGGCAACAGCAGTTGGCGTTATATTTCAGCACCAGGCGATGCCGATAGCATACTTACTATTGGGGCAGTAAACGGCTCTGGCTCGTTTGCCCGGTTTAGTTCTTATGGCCCAACAGCCGACGGTCGAGTAAAACCAGATATAGTGGGTATGGGGCAGGGCACCTCTTACATTGGTGTTTCAGGAACCGTTGAACAGGGCAATGGCACCTCGTATTCTGCACCTTTACTTGCAGGGTTTGTAGCCTGCCTGTGGCAAAGCAACCCAACCTTGCAACCGCAGCAACTTATTCAATTAGTACGCGAATCGGCTAGTAGCTTTAGCAAACCAACCGACTCTATTGGCTATGGCATACCCGATTTTCAGAAAGCACACTATGAGATTCTCAAAAACCAAAATCCTGTATATGGCAACATGATGCCGGTAGTATACCCTAATCCATTTGTTGACAAGGTAGATATTGTATTGAATGCCGAGATAACTGGCGACTACAAGCTGGAAATGGTTGATTTAATGGGTAGCAGGGTGTACACTGAAGATAGAAACGTAAGTGTAGCCTCTTATCAAACCTATACTTTAACAGACCTGGGCAGATTGGCATCTGGCCTATATGTAGTGCGCATAACTTACCCAGCAGGTACTGTTAAGCTCAAAATACTGAAATACTAGCCCTTCAATTTACCCAAAGGAAATTGCAACAGGTTTGGTAATACTACTTGGGCACCTGCTTTAGCCAATACACCCGTGCCTGCAAAATCTACCCCTACAAAATCAATACCCAATTCAGTGGATACTTGCCAATCGTAAACCCTATCGCCCACATACACCACTTGCTGGTATAATTGGTGGCCATATTGCTTTTGGGCTAACTCAAATACCTCTTTTATCGAGTCTACTTTAGAGTATGACTTGTCAGCCCCAACAAACGGCACTTCATTGGCTGGTATGCCTATAACCTCGAGCTTAAACTGTGCCGGATGCCGCCAAGCACCAGTTGCTATACCCAAATGTACATCGGAAAGCGACAACAAATGATTGAAAGTGGCGCTGGCACCTGGTATTTCTTCAAAATACTGGGGGTGCGATTGGTACCGTTGTTCTAGCTTTTGCCTAAAGCCCAATTTCAATGCCTCCACCTCTTCTACAAAAGCATTGCGCTGGTGCAATTGTTGAAAGAAGTGATCAGTAACGGCTGAATCGGTTACGTGCTTGCAACTTAAAAAATCGAGCCCAAGCAAACTATGTCCCGTTACTTCTTGAAAAGCCTCGGCATAGCAAAGGTCTTTTTCGTAATCAGTATTGGCCAAAGTGCCATCAATATCAAAAATGATTAACCGCATAGTGCTATTATAAAAAAAGGCGGGCAAACCACAAAACATGGTTTGCCCGCCTTCTATAAATTATCTATTATTTAGAAACCACAAACTGCCGGGTAATAACGCCCGTCGGAGTTTCGATGGCTACAATGTATGTACCCGATGACAATTGGCTTACATCGGCAGCAAGCAAGGTTTGGCCTATTGACTTATTACCAAATTGCTGGCTATACACTTCGCGGCCCATTATATCTACTATGTGAACTGTTACCTTACCAGCTTTGGTCAAATTAAGATCAACATTCAAGTTGTTACTTGCTGGGTTTGGATACAAACTAACAGTGGTATTCAATGCTGCTTTGGGTTTGTTTGGCAGTATGCTACTAACCAAATTACAGGTAGAGTTGTTCTTTTCGGTAAGCGTAGTGCTACGGAACATACCGCGACCGTATGAAGCAACATACAACACGTAGCAATCTTCATTGTAAAGGCCTCTTTGCTTTAACGAATAGATAGGTGTGTTGTATAAGCCACCATCAACCTCTTGGATCCAACTTGTACCGCCATCGCTGCTCGACCATACACCAAAATCAGTACCCACGATTAGGTTGTTAGGGTCGTAGAAATCGATTACAGAACTGTAAACAGGCATGTTTGGCAAATCGCCTTGCGCGCTGGTAAACACTGGTGTTGAAGCAAGAGCATCATTGCTCACAAAAACGTTGTTTGGTAAACCATAACCACCAAATGTAACTACAATGTGTGCTGAGTTGTTAGGGTCAACACCTATAGATGACAAGTATCGAGCGTTGGTAGTACCCGGCCATTGTGAGCCAGAACGCAATTGCCTTACAGTAATACCGGTAACGGTGTTGGTTGGCCTATCATAGGTAGCGGTTCTAAGTCCGGTAACAATGTACAGGTTGCCACTGGTAGTGCCGATATAAAAATCACCTTCAGGTGTTGGGCTAACTGCGCTTACCGCGCCAGCAACGGTACGGCTGTACCAGTAAATACCGCCTGCATCTAGCGCATCGGGTGTAATCATAATTCGGCTGTTAGCGCCAAAAATCATGTACCCTTTGTTATCAAGCGACCTAAAGGTATCAGCAATTGAGGTAGTACTATCTACTACAATGCTATCAATTACCGATACTTGCTCTTCCCACATATCATATGGTGCTATAAACTGGCTTGAGCCTTCGCTGCCCATGCCCAAACTTGTGGCATAGCTATCCCAAACACTTCCAAAGCCATCTCCGCGATTCAAGGAGCGACTAACGGCACCATATTGAACTTCAGAGAAAATAACATTTGGCTCGAGTCTCGAGATAACACAATATCCGCCATCGCCGCCTCTCAAATCAGTACCAGTAGCTATGGTGTTTCCTTGGTAATCGATATATATCGTTCCATTATCTTGTGCACCTGCCATTACTTCGCCGCTAGGGCTTGCTGCTATATCGTAAAACTGGGTAGTTACATAGTTTTTGTTACGAGGCGTAAACGTAGGGAACTGTTGCGATGCGTTGGTAGACTTACTAATACCACCATCCGAGCAAACATACAATATATCGGGGTTGTTGTTGTCATAAACAGCAAAGTGCATGTCGGCATGGATGTAATAAGGGTTGTTCGGCGTTTCTGGTATCCAGTAAGCTACCAAATCCCAGCCAACATCCAATCCACCTTTCCACATCTCCAACTGACCGCCAATAACCACTTCATTCTTGTTTGAAGGGCTTACCGCAAACGAAATATTGTAAGAACCCTGTTGGCCTAACGGATTAAACACTGAAGAATTTTCTTGTGAATAAGGCACCCAAGAAATACCTGCATCAATAGATTTGTAAATACCCCTTAATCCGTTGCTGCTGTTGCAAATTGCTGCGTAAACATAGTTAGGATCTTGAGGTGTAACACCAAACTCAATGCGGTTAACATTAGTTGCGGGGAAACCATTAGTGCCCGAAATCAAAGCAAAGGTAGCCCCATCTGTAGAGCGGTAATATTTCCTGTTAATTTCAGCAAAAACAATTCCATCACTATTTACTTTCACATCTCTCGACTCCCTACCTGCATCAGCAGGGGCAATACCTTGTGCAGCTATCCAATTGCTACCACCATCTAGTGTGTAGTACAAACCACCATTGGCAGCAGCATAAATTTTGTTCGGGTCGTAAGGATCGGCAGCCAATTTGCTCACATACGACCAAATGCTATTTGCATTGTTTGGGGCTGGCTCGGTAGATGCCAACAAATTGAAGCTAACGCCATTATCAACCGATTTATAGATACCACCACCAATATGTCCATCAGTATTTTGTTGGGTAAACACAAAAGTTTCGCCCGTTCCCACATAAATATCACCATTAGAAGATTGAATGATACTGCTAATAGAAGTTGACAGGAACTTACTATTATCAGGGTGTTCGGTCCAGTTCAACGCACCATCGTTAGAGACAAACAGACCACCGGTTACGCTTCCAGCTATCAATCGGTTACTGTTGTTTTTGTCAATCAACAGCGCCCGGGTGCGACCGCCTACGTTATCAGGACCTAAGCTTTCCCATTTTAAACCAAGCGTTTGTTGCTTATTGGCGGAATTGTTGCGCATTTGCATAGCCTGCCTGCGCGCCTTGATTACATCGTTTATATCTAGCAAACCAGTAGCAGGGTTTACGCGCATTTGCGACATCCACAGCATGGCCTCTTTTATTCCTTCTTCATGTTCCTTTTTAGGACCGAATGCTTCGTGCTGCTCTTTATGATACTGAGCACTAAGTTTAGAAGCCTCTTGCTGTTGAGAGCAAGAGCCGAAAAACAAAGCAAGCGATAAAATAGCCAGAATACCGCTAGCCTTTACTGAAGCCGATTTAATCATTTTGAAGTTTGTTAAGTAGACTTTTAAAAATTGTTAGCCAAAAATGAAGACAAATATAACCCCTGAATAGTTGCAGGAGAAATTAATTTTAACATCACATGTTCATTACTCTAACACCAGTTTATGCACAAATGTTTGTTGAGCGCTGCGCACCACCACCAGATAAGTACCCGATGGATGAGTTGATATGTCCAACGGCTCATTAAGATTGATTACGCTAGCCACCTTTTGCTGGTGCAACAATACTCCGAGCATATTATACACATCAATAGTTATATCCGAAGGCTGGTAAAACAAGCCTCGCAGCAATACTTGGCCTTTTGTGGGGTTGGGGTACAAGGTTACATACGATTTAGGACCATCAATCTCTCTAATAGCGGTTGTATCGCGCGTTGGCTCGGTGCATATATCCTTCAACGGAAACTGGCCAACACCGTAACCTACCATAAACTGGTGGGTAAACTTTTCGCCAAAGTTTGGTTCGAAAACTTTTATGGCTGTATTGTTGGCATAATTCCTAAAACGCACTGTTCCGTTGCCATCATTGCTCAAAAAGAAATTTAAACCATCTTCTTGCGAATCGAAAAAGGAAAGTTTGTAGCACCCTGGGCTAAACCTAAAGGTATCGTTTACAGTGGTATTGTTTGGGAAATTATCGCCAGCATGAACAATGCTGTCGTTCTCGTCGGTAATATTAAAAGAAGTTGCAGCCCCGGCAGCATTGGTTTTAGTGGCCATTATAAATACTGAATCGTAAATTGGCACCATCTGGAATGCACTGCTGGCGGTGTTATTTGTTTTGTTTTGGTCGCCACGGCCATTTGGGTAATCAACCGTTACGTGAAAACGAGGATTGCTTACATCCAAGCCATTCCAATCAAAGGTTGGCAAAGTTACTTCAGTTTCTTCCAAAAATCCTAAGCTACCGGTCCAGGTGTAATAGCAATCGAAGCCACCATCAACCCCGAACGAAAAATCGGCTTGGGTAAGTGTTTCAGAACCATTGTTGCGTATACGAACCACCGGGTAGTTGCATACAGGGTTGTAGCGGGTATACTCGTCGGTAGTACTTGGCGATACAATGTCCATTAGCTCCACATCGCGTTCAAAATTTGGCTCGCCATAGCTTACCAACTGTATGTGTAGTATGTTATAACCATAGTCGTCAGATTCTACGGTGTACAATAGTTCAGCACTGCTACTGCCTTCAGCAATATAGGGCGTAAGCTCGTGGTCGTATTGGTCAACGGGTTCACCAGGGCACCACCCTGCTCTATCAAACAACCAAGAGCCTCCTTGCGGGAATACTGGAATCTGGCCACAATCAGTCCAGTTTTGCCAACTACTCACCTGTATACCATTGGCATATACTTGGTGTGTTTTAGGACAAAACTCGGCACAATTAGTCGGGTTATCCCAGTGGTGACCACTGGCGCGCGTTTTGAGCCTAAAAGTGCTCGCTGCTGGGTCGAGGGTAATGGTTTTGGGTAGCAGGGTTTGGTCGGTATTGCTTAGGTAATAATCGCCTTTCCAAACATTCTCCACCTTTATCACATCGCGTGCTGGCGTGCCATGAATAAAAATAAACTTCAAATCCAACAGCTCCTGCCAGTTGCCCGCCGATAAGTGCACCGAATCGGATAACAAAGGGCGGTAATCGGTTACATCGTAAGTCCAAGTAAAACCATCGCCTAAATCCAAGCCATTGCCATACGGGGTAATAAATCGGCCTATTTCATATTGTTCAACCACTTCAAATCGCTCATAATAAGGCAAGGTAGTTTTTATCAAACTATCCACCGCTGTAACAAGCGTAGAGTCGGTGGCATTGCCATTGGCATCGTACACATAGCTATTGTAGTAGGGAGGCCAATAATAGAAAGTATCCGTAGGAGATGTTGGGTTTGCTGCATTGGTAAATACCTGAACCGTAAGTGGAGCCTGCTCAATAGTATCCACAACAACCACCGTAACAGTATCTTGCAAAAAGCTACCTTGCTCAAAAACTACTTGCGGGCGTAAATCACTATACTGATAGTTGCGGAAACCTTCATTATTAAACAAAGTGCTCCAACGCGGTGCACCCCACATTTGGCCGTCAAAGCTGTTGGGGCTTGCATCGGTAGCTACTAGTCCAGTTCCTTCATCAAACTTATAGTAGGCGCGCAAGTTTTGATAGTTGGGGTGCGTGGCGTCAATGTCTTTATACATCCATTGTTTCACAGTATTTACATCCAACGCCTTATCCCAAACCTGAAACTCATTTATCAGTCCATCATAAAACAGTCCGCCATTCGCACCTGAGCCGATTCTGAATTTAACAATACCGTCCATTAAGGCAGTTTTGTTATTAAAGCTCAACCAAACGTTACCATTCAAATATATGCGCATCAAACCCGTGGCCACATCCTTTGTAAAGGCCCAGTGGTTCCATTTACCTTCAAAAAGCGATGCATTAGCTGCTTTGCTAGCCCTATCGCCTAAGGTGCCGTTTGTACCTGCATCCCAATAAACTTTGGCATCGCCCCAAGGCAAATGACAGTTCAAAACTCTAATGCCATCGGCATTGATACCTTCAAAAATGATATCGTTCTGGGGTTGCAGGGCGGCATCGCCATACTGCCAAAAGCTAATGGTTATATGGCTATCAACGGAATTAAACACAGCTGCTGGTATCTCTATGTAGTCGGCCCCTTCAAAATCGAGCACCTTATCATTGCCAGTTGCCTCTTTGGTGCTTTCAAAGCCACAATTGTCGGCAGCCAAGGTGTAGTCGGTGCCGTTAGTGCTGTTATCGAAACTAAAGCGCACTAGAATATTCGAAGTGCCATCCCAATTGAAAGGCGCTACAAAAGCCAACGAATTGAAACCGCTGGTAAGTGCTTGGCTGAATTGATAAACCGTGGTAAAACTATTGGGCAATGTAGTATTAGCAGTAAGTGTATCGGCAGCAGTAGATGCAAAATCGACCCTTAATTTATTCAAAAAGCTACCGGGTACGTTTACATTCAACCTAAGGCCTGTAATGTTTCCGGTGGTAAGCCCAGCTGCGGTCAACTCGCTTGCACGCCATAGATAATAAGCCTCACCATCGGTTTGGCTGCTGCGCAAAGTTGCACTGGTGTTGCTAGCCGCTGCACCCACGGTTGCTGTGGTAAGCGAAAGCGTATCGGTATAGTTTATAGTGGTTTCTAGCCTAGGTACATACAAGTATGATGGGCTGGTGATATAGCCAAACGTATCGGGACTGGCGCCATCTACAATAAAGCTTGGCTGTTGTTTCAATGTTGAGTCGTAAATACCCAAGTGGTCGTATAGGAAAGTATGGGTAGTATAGTCCCACTCGCCGCAGGCAGGGCTCTGTGCAGGGTTGCACTTCAGGGTATATTGCATCAATATTTTCTGGTACCGCTCGGTTGCTGCCGGAAAATTGAACCAATAATCTTGTTTGCTACCAAAAGTAAACGTTTGCAGCACGGTAGTGTCAGCAGCCGTTTGCCCAGACATGAAATTGAAGCCAAACAACAAAGCGAGGAGGAGTAATAAACGCATAATGAGCATGTTTTCAATGGGATAGATGGCTAAAATAACCTTTTTTAACCTTAAGTTAAAGTTAATTGAAGCTTTTTATAAACTAGCCCAAAGCTAGGCCCCAAGCCAATAACCACGAAAAATGGACTGCACGACAAAACCAGCATAAAAAGCCGTATTTTTGCAAAATGGAAAGTAGTGCTCCACACCGTGCTGGTTTTATTAATATCATAGGGAGGCCCAATGTGGGCAAGAGTACCTTAATGAACGCACTGGTAGGTGAGCACTTATCTGTTATCAGCCCAAAGGCGCAAACTACCAGGCACCGTATTTTAGGTTTGGTAAATGGCGATGACTACCAACTGGTGTTCAGCGATACGCCTGGTATTATTCACGAACCCAAGTATGCCTTACACAAGGCCATGAACGAGTTTGTGAAAATATCTTTGGAAGATGCGGATGTGCTGCTCTTTATCTCGGAAATATACGAGCACCCCACAGACCTAGCCAATGTATTGACTGCTTTGCAAGGCGTAACTGCCCGAAAACTGCTATTGCTAAATAAAGTAGACCAAGCTAAAGGCGACAGAGTGGCCGAGCTCACCCAAGCCTGGAAGGATACAGAACTGTTTGAAGAAATTATCCCCATTTCGGCACAAGAAAACCTTGGGTTGGATGTGGTGATGGCTAAGATAGTTGAGAACCTGCCCGAAAGCCCACCGTACTATGCTAAAGATGAACTGACAGATAAGCCTGAACGCTTTTTTGTATCGGAAATAATAAGGGGGAAAATATTTACTACTTACAGCAAAGAGATACCATACTGTACCGAAGTAATAATTGAAAGCTTTAAGGATGAGCCTGATATCACACGAATAAGCGCCGTTATCTTTGTGGAGCGAAATTCACAGAAACCAATAGTAATTGGTAAAGGCGGAGATAAGTTGAAAAAAGTAGGCACCGAATCGCGATTAGAGATGGAGGAGTTTTTGGGTCGAAAGGTATTTTTAGAACTGTTTGTAAAAGTAAAGGAAAACTGGCGCAACGACCCTCGGCTGCTTAAAAGCCTCGGGTACGACCAGAGTAAATAAAAAATAACAAATAAGAGATGAGAAATTAGAAATAGAAATTACACTAAATAGCGTAATGTCTTTTTGTTCTTTCTTGTTCTAAACACAATTAAAAAAAATGACACTGGGCTTTTCTCATTTGTCATTTCAACTTTCATATTTGAATCATGGGTTTTACAGTAGCTATAGTCGGACGACCAAACGTAGGTAAGTCAACATTTTTTAACCGCTTAGTGGGCGATAGACAAGCCATTGTTGAGAACATTAGTGGCGTTACCCGCGATCGCCAATATGGCACCTCGTACTGGAACGGTCGTAACTTTGATGTGGTAGATACTGGAGGATTTGTGAAACACAGCGAAGATGTGTTTGAGAAAGCAATACGCACCCAAGTTGAAATTGCCATACAAGAAGCATCTGCCATTGTATTTTTGGTTGATACTACCACCGGTGTAACAGATTTGGACCAAGAAATGGCCAACATGTTGCGTAAATCGCCAAAGCGGGTGTTTTTGGCTGTGAATAAGTGCGATAACCAGCAACGCCTTTTAGACGCAAATGAATTTTACAGCTTGGGTTTTAAAGATTTGTATCCGCTGGCCGCAATTAGTGGTGCAGGTACTGGCGAGTTATTAGATGCATTGACCCAACTAATAACAGAAGACCAACCAGAAGATCAATTTGAGGGCATGCCCAAAATTGCTATCGTTGGCCAACCAAACGTGGGCAAATCATCATTATTGAATGCTCTAATTGGCCAAGAGCGTAATATTGTTACCCCTATTGCCGGCACCACTCGCGATGCCACGCATACACATTACAACATGTATGGCAAAGACTTGGTGCTTTTGGATACCGCTGGTATTCGTAAAAAAAGCAAGGTATTTGAGCAGCTAGAGTTTTACAGCGTTATCCGTGCCATAAAAGCAATTGACGAATCTGACGTGTGTATAGTAGTATTAGATGCCACCCTAGGCATTGAAGGTCAGGATTTGAGCATCATTGGCCAAGTGGAGCGCAAAAAGAAAGGATTGGTCATAGCCGTAAACAAATGGGATTTGGTAGAAGACAAAGACACCAACACCAGCAAAAAGTTTGAAGAGGCCATTTTGCACCGCCTGCAACCATTTACCGATGTGCCAATTCTATTTATCTCGGTACTAGAGAAACAGCGCATTCACAAAGTGCTGGATACTGCCCTTGAAGTATACAAAAACCGCACCCGCCGCATCCCAGGTAGCCAATTGAACGATGTTATGCTGGATGCAATCGAGAAAAACCACCCCCCAGCATACAAAGGAAAGTTTATAAAGATAAAGTATGTGAGCCAGTTGCCTACCCCTTCACCTAACTTTGCATTTTTTGGCAATAACGTTAAATATATACGCGAGAACTACAAAAACTATCTGGAGAACAAATTACGCGAGTCGTTTGATTTTAATGGAGTACCCATAATATTGGTATTCAGAGACAAAGCAAACTAACAGCTGTTGGTATCCCTTTTAGTAAAGTGGTGATAAAAACATTAATATTGCGAATGCCGCATCGCTGCCACTAAAAGGTTTAGGGCTCCCTTACAGCAAATGTATCAACATACAACCTAAAATCATCTTCCAAATGAAAAAAATCATGCAATTGTCGTTTGCCGTTTTTTGCGCGGCAGTAATGCTAGCAAGCTGTAGCGGAGACACCCTAGAGGCCGATGTAGCCAAAACCAAAGCTTACCTTTGCAAAGGCATGGAGCTTGGCAAAAAAGCCCAAGCTGGCGACGAAGCCGCTATGGCCGAAATTGAAACATTGGGCAAAGAATTGGAAACCTACATGGCAACCCTTAAAGAAAAATACCCTGAAGGCTCTGAACAAGCCGATGCTTTTGAAGTAGAAATGAAAAAAATAATGGCCGACCCAGAAGGCTCTTGCAAATAAGCAGCAAGTAAGCAACCAAAAATAAAAATGCCTGCCAAGTTAGTCACTAGGCGGGCATTTTTATGCGCGTGTTAGATTGTAGACAAAAAAATAGCCCACACAGTATAAAACAGGGTTTTCGAAAAAACCTCTAAAAATCAGGGTTGAAGGAGCTGCCAAAGTTTTGTAATCCCGCTGTCTCACTTGGAGAATCAATAACCGAAGTTATTAATTCGGGCCCGCCATTACCTTTACAAACCGACCTCCATGTGATAAAATGTTAAGTTTTCGAACCAAAAAATTTATACCGAGTGGGCCGACGCAAAGCGTCTAGATTTTATACAAAGAACGTTGTTCAAAATTGTCTCTAATTCAACTAAAGTACAAAACGGCCTACCAAAAGGCAATTAATAGCAAGGGTATTTTGATTTTTGTTGATAACTTTTCCGACATGTCACATTCAATAAATGTGTACACGCCATCAGTCATTTACAACAAATGAAGCCAAATAGTGTTTAACATTTTATACACTGGCTCAAATTTTTTTGTGGTCGCATACCCACTAAGAATTCATGTATTGTAAGGATTTTCTTATTTTGCCAATAGATACGCGAAGGAAGTTTATGAATGGAGTTTTCAAATTAAATTTTAGGGTTTTAGTAAGTTTTATACTACTAGTGTTTTGTTCAGTCAACGCTCAGTCGCAAGACCTAGAGGGCGAAGAAGATGATACTACTGTAATAGTGGCGATAGTAGATGTGGCTCCACTTTTAGAGAAAGCAAAACTGAACTTCGAATCGGAGAACTACAACAAGGCAATCGAATACCTCGATTCTGCCGTGTTAAAAATGAACAATACCAATCTCGAGATACAATATTGGCTAGCCAAAAGCAATTATGCCCTTGGCCGCTACAAACAAGCTAGGGTTGATGCGGTTAAGTTTTTGGAGTTTGCTGATGCCAATTTACACTTGGGCTACCTTGAAATAACCCAGATTAAAGCCGATGTAGATGCAAAGATAGGTGTGGAAGATACCGTGGTTCGCGATGTGTCAAATTTAGTGGGGGGTGGCTTTACCGAAAGCGAGACTTGGGATTTTGCCCGAAAAACAGGCAACTTACAAGCATACCGAAACTACATTAAATTCTACCCCGATGGTCCCCATGTGGCAGAGGCTAAATCAATAGTTGAGTTTCAAGAAAAGCTAAATCAAGAACCCAGTAAACTATTGGCTGAGGCCGTAAAACGCGGCGATATGAAAATGGTGCGCGACTTGTTGGACAGAGGTGCAGATGTAAACTACGCCGAAAACTATACCCGCATATTTGAGCGTTCCGAAGGTAAAGTATATGAAATAAACTTCGAAATGCCACTTTACGCGGCAGTAATGAAAATGGACTACGCCATGACCAAGTTTTTACTTGAAAATGGTGCCGATCCAAACCGTTTTGTTTACCGCAAAGTTTATACTTACCAATCTGGAGGAAAGAGCAAAACTATATTGGAAAGTCTTATCATTGCGACTTCGCAAAACGGCCGCTACCCCAATCACGATGATCAACTGATTGAATTGATAGACCTAATGCTGAAGCATGGTTTAGATGTTAACTTTTATAATGGCTCACCACTAAGCACTGCTGTATACTACCACGATGCAAAAAAATATAGACGTACCAAACTGATTAGGTACTTGTTAAGAAAAGGAGCCGACCCGAAACTGTTTGGCTGGAACGATGGCGAACGCAGCGCCTTGGATATTGCTAAAGAGCGCGAAGACAAGCGAATGCTGCAAACCCTTAAGGAAAAACGATATAAAACAATCAGAAAAGAACTTGCTAAAAAGCAGCTCGAAAAACTTAAACAATACCGTAAAGAGCAGATAGAACTCGAAAAGCAGGCCAAAGAGAAGGCCAAGCAAGAAAAGTTACTGCAGCAGCAAAACGAAAACAATACCGCACCAAGTACCCCCAAACCTTAGGAATTATTTGGACCCGTAACGGGTTATGTTTGTGTATCAACAAACATAACGATGACCGAAAAATACGACCCAATTGCCTGTGGACTTTATGACCGTTTGGAAGCTGAAGCCACTTTAAAACATACCGTGCGCCTTACTGTAAAAGAAGATGATGGCGCGGTGCACCAAGTTATAGGCCTTATTCGTACTTTCAGCGCACACAACGGTGTTGAACACCTAATTATGGAAGACAATACCAAAATTAGGCTCGATAAAGTAACACACTTAAACGGTCAGTTGTTTGTAGCAGATATAGCCTAAATAGCACTGCCCATAACCCAATACCAAAACAGTAAGGTACCAAAAGCTAAAGGTATGCCTATGCCAACAAACAAGCTGGCAAGCCGTGGGTTGAGGTTGTTTTGCGATGCTAGTATAGCACCCGTAATCATGGGTGCCATTGCCGCCTCCATAACACTTACTTGTGCCGGAATACCCTGCATTTTAATGCCAATTACAAAAATGGCGTAAATACTAGCAGGTGCGAGCAGCAGTTTGTAAGTTAGCCCAACCCTAAGCGCTTTGCCCAAACCATTAAGTTTATCAAACTTTAACTGCATACCTACCGATAGCAACGCCAAAGGAGTGATGGTGCGCCCCAAAGGCTCCAATATATCGCGGGTTAGCTCAGTATGATGGAAGTCGATAGCCTTTAAAAGCAGCGCAGCAATAAATGCCAACATCGGCGGAAAAGTAAATAACTTGTGAGCCATTGCCGTTATTGATGGAGTGCCCGAGCTGTACCAAACCGCAACCCAAATGCCAAGGGTGCTCAATACTAAAAACGAACCTGGTTGATCTACCAACAGTGCTTGTTGTAAACCATCCTTGCCATAGAGCGCTTCTATAATGGGGAAACCGATAAATGAGGAATTGAAAAGCCCGCAACATAAAATAATGCAGCCAATGGTAGCTTTGTCAAAGCCCAACGGCTTTCCCCAAAGCCCAAAAATAATCCAAGCTAATACGAATACTATCCAAGCGGTAGATATGGGAACCAAACTAGTTAAGCTCCAATCCATTTCGGGCAAATACAAGAGGCTAAGGGCTGGTAGCGATACACCCAACACAAATTGGTTGAGCGCTAAGTGCGCATCTTTGGCAAACCAACCGGCACGCCGCAACAAAAT
Source organism: Sphingobacteriales bacterium (assembly GCA_027486795.1). Taxonomy (GTDB): domain Bacteria; phylum Bacteroidota; class Bacteroidia; order Chitinophagales; family CAIOSU01; genus CAIOSU01. Next base: position 105,846 of record JAIXOI010000048.1, read on the forward strand.
GCCTAAAACCAGACTTACGAATATGAGTAACAAATTGGTCATGTAGATACAAACCTAGCCAATTAAAACAAGGCAGATAACAGTAGTCAAAAAAAATGTGGTTTTGCTAAACATAAACTTGAATCTTTGATTTGGCGGAACTATCTTACCTATGCAACAAGAACAGAACTATAATATGAAGAGACTATCGCAGATCATCTTTTTGCTAGGAATTGTTATTTGCTTCAGCGCTTTTATCGACAACAAGGCTCCTGCCATTAACAGGCAAGAGCTAACCGCGCCGAGCATGATGCCCAAGAAGCCAAGTTTTGCACTCAATAAGCAGGAACCTCTGCACCCATTGCTTACCGAAGTATTATTGCCCAGCAAAGGTGGTTTAATACGCGGCGTTGATTTTGGCATGACCAGGCTGCAGATAAACCAATTAGAAGAGGCCTGCGAAGAAGCTGCTGGCGATTTCAGGTCGAAATACTCAATTGCTTGCTCGATTCCAGAAATGGCTGCCTTTGCCGATGTAGTTTATGACTTTCAGGCAAATGGCCAAATGGACATGATAACCATTGACTATTACCTGCAAGATGCTTACATAGCCAAAGCCATTTTCCACGATTTGCTAAAATACTACAGCAGCCAATTCGGGCAAAAGTATTATACCGACAGCGATGGTTATGTAATATGGGAAGCGAAACGCAATGCAACAGATGGCAAGCCACAAGACCTTACCGTGTACCTGAAAAAAATCGGCCGTGGCGAAGACTCAGGAGTAAGCTTGCAGTTTGTAAAAAAGTAAACTTACTACTGTCCAAACTCAATACCTACACGCACCCCAAACTCTCGGGTGCGGTTGCTGCTAAAACCTGATACAAAATCAATACGCAGTATCCTAAATATATTCTCAATGCCCACGTTTACCTCGCCATAGTGGCCATATTCTGGGGTATATACGTAGTGGCCTCCCGCTACCAATTGCCATTTTAGCTTACGAATGCCTGGTATTTTATTAAACAAAAAACCATCGAAATGGTGCACATAGTGGCCCTCTACAAACCAATTATTGGTGCTGTTTATATAGTACCGTAATAGTTGGAAACCATCTAAGTAGTTTTTTCCAAAAATGGTCCTATCGCCATAAAAGTGACGATAATCTTGAAAAGGTACTAACTTATTGTTCGCGAAACCACCCGTTTTTACTATAATACGAGAAGTACCCGCAAGGCCAAGTTTTATCTCTTCCGATATTTCAAACTCCAAATAGTCGTAGTTGGTTATGCTTCCGCCCACATTGGGTATACCTTTGCGATATGACAAATAGAAGGTTGGAAACTTACTACCCAATACAATCTTTTGGTCGGGCCGGGTGATATACTTGCTACCTGGGGTCCACCGCAGCCTTACGTTAAACGAAAGCGAGCGGTGCGTTCCATAATCGGCCCTTTCGTATTCAGGGTTTTGTGGTTGATTGGGTTCAAAATCGCGACTCTTTATTTTAAAAAGCGAAAGCAAATGGGTGTTCTCCAAGTTCCTGCGCTCTGTGAAGCCACCACCTGCCCAAACCATCAAACCATTAACCACTTCAATACGATGCGAAAAGCGAACGAAGCGTTCTTCGTATGCTTTCAAAAAATTACGCTTGATAAACAAGGTATAAAAGGTGTTCATCAAATCACTAATAGCCTCGTCGCGGTTAAATTGGTAAACATACTGCCCCACCTCAAAACCTACAGAAGCATATTTACTTCGGTTGTAATAGTACGTGCTGGCTAAATAACCATTCCAGTGTCGATTGGTAAACCCATAACGCAACGCTGGGTCAACAATAAGCAATCTGCGCTTAGAAAACTCCTTAGTAATAGTGGGTTTAAAACGCAGGTTCCAACCCTCCATGGTATTGAAATGGATTAAATCATTAGTGATAGAGTTTGTTCTGATTGAAAATTTTCGATAGAAATTATTCCAAGTATACCCAAGCAATAAATCGAGTGGTTTAAACTTATTTGACTTGCGACTCAACGAATCAAGATAGGGCTTAGAGTTCATTAACACTTCTAAACTGTCTTTCCGCACATAATCATTCATCTCGGTTTCGGTAAGAGGCACTGGTCGATTGGCGTCCCAGTAGCTGCTATCCTTTTCATTCGATTCTTTAGATACCGACAGCACCTCGTTGCTAAAGTCCTTTTTGCTTACCGGAGGGTTCAGTATATAATCTCTGTAAACTGCGACGAAATAGCCAGCGCCGTTAATACCCAATATGCTAAACGTAAAATCGATGTACTGCGATACTGGCATCCAAACGCTATCGTTTACGGGCACATAGGTATAGTTGAAATTAAGCGTATCCAAATAGTTTATTTGCGACTCTTTAACGAGCGTAAGTTCGGTGCTATGTATTCGCCAATCGTTTTCTACTATATAAATAAACCCCCTAAAAACAGGGTCAGATGGCCGCTTTGGTATAACGGCTATTTTATTGATTAACTTGCCATCTTCGCTAAAAACCCCTTCTAGCCTAAATTTATAGTAATTAAATGCATTATCTGATAGTGGTGAAATGAATATACGTTCACTTAAAAAATCTATCCTTAGGCTCGAAAGATAAAAATCAAATTCTGCCAAATCGCTGGCCCGGTTCCAGCTAAAGGTTCTGCTATCGCCACTCACTTTGCTCGATATCATAACCTCCTTTACCTTGTCGGGCTTCATTACCGTAAGATCTGATATTGACTCGGACAAGTATACAATACCCGCATTGTTGCTGTCTAAGGTGCCATCAAAATTAACCTCAAACCCAAACACCTTGTCGGGTGCACTGGTTAGGCGCTGCATGCCCTTTACATATGCCTGGCAATTGAAGGCTTGCACTTGGTTATAGTATTCGTCGCGCTTGGCTATAGCCTTTCGCATAACCGGATACGCCGCGTCTTCCGATCCGCTTACCACCACCTCATCTAGCTTAAAGTCTTCGGCCTCCAGGGTTATGTCTTGCCGAAGCGCTTGGCTACCGATAACAATCTCAATAACCTGCTTTTTGTACCCAATAAACTGGTAAACAATTTGGTGTGTGCCCGCAGTAAGTTCAAGCTTGTAATTACCTTCTTCGTTGGTAGTAGTACCTAAAGTGGTGCCCTGCACATATACGTTGGCGAAAGGCAGCGGCTGGCCTTCTGCACTAGTTACTTTACCGGTTAAATCGCCACCATGGAGCCCCAACGAAATACAACACAGCGCAATAAAAAATATCAGCTCTTTTTTCATTAAGTGGGTTTAAAACGCAGGTAGGTTACGCTAAATTATAAAAATGGTTGGTAAGGTAACAGAAAATAATAATTCGACACCTAAACCCGCTCAACTATGCGCTTTAAAACAAAGCCCAATCTTGTGCTATTATTGGTAGGGCTTGTAAGTTGATAATATTGATTAAGTCATTTACCTAAGGCCTTGAGTGCAATAACTGCATCAACAAAAATTTTGCCGTGACCTTACTAAAGGCTTGCACCGAACCTTTTAGAAAAAAAGTACTTTGCAGCTATTTGAAGGCCAACGAAGAGCAAAACCGAAATATCTATACACACAAATTTGTTGAGTAATATATCAAGTCAACCTCTTATGATATAGTATAAAATCAAGCTCCCCCTAATTTTATACTAATGCTACTTCAATAAATGATTTAACAAAATCGGGTCGCTTAGCGACGAAATGAATTAACCTCTTTTATTTTGCTCGGCTAGCAAGTAAAGCACTGCCATACGGATGGCTACGCCGTTCTCAACTTGCTGAAGGATTATGGACTGGTCGCTATCTGCCGCATCACTGCTTAACTCCACTCCCCTATTGATGGGACCTGGGTGCATAATGGTAATTTTCTTTGAAAGGCTATCCAGCAACTCTTTATTCACCCCGTAATACAAACTGTATTCGCGTAAGCTAGGGAAGTATTTAATATCTTGTCGTTCCAATTGTATGCGCAGCACATTTGCCACATCACACCAGTTAAGGGCCTCTTTTACGTTGTGTGTTACGCGCACGCCAAGCGCTTCTATATGCTTCGGTATTAAAGTTGGTGGTCCGCAAAGCAGCACCTCGGCTCCAAGTTTGGTTAGGCAAAAAATGTTTGACAAGGCCACACGCGAGTGAGTAATGTCGCCCAATATAGCTACCCGTAAGCCTTTAAAGTCTGTCAATTTCAGTTTCTCGCGCATCGAGAACGCATCTAACAGGGCCTGTGTGGGGTGCTCGTGGGTTCCATCGCCTGCATTTATTATCTGGGCATTGATATGCCTAGCCAAAAAAACACAGGCTCCTGGGCTGGCATGGCGCATAACCACCATATCCACTTTCATAGCCAGTATGTTGTTCACAGTATCTATCAGCGTCTCGCCCTTTTTGGTTGACGAGGTTGAGGCCGAGAAATTAATGGTATCAGCAGAGAGGCGTTTTTCTGCCAGCTCAAATGAAATGCGGGTTCGGGTTGAGTTCTCGAAAAACAGGTTAGCAATGGTGATATCCCGCAGGGATGGTACCTTCTTAATGGGCCTGTTTAATACATCCTTAAATTGGTCGGCTGTTTTGAATATGAGTTCAATGTCTTCGGTGTTTAGGTTCTTTATACCTAGAAGATGATTTACACTCAGGGCTGCCATCAATTATCTTTATTAGTGGTTAATATCCAAACTTTGTCGGCTCCATCTTGGTCGTTCCACTCGACGCGTACTACTTCCGAAGCAATAGAATCAATTTTTTTGCCTACATAGTTGGCCTCGATAGGTAAGTGGCGCGTAAAGCGCCTATCAATTAGCGTTAGCAACTCTACTTGCCGTGGTCGTCCAAAATCCAGCAGGGCATCCATAGCTGCTCGAATAGTGCGGCCAGTGTACAACACATCATCTACCAATACTACTTTTTTACCTTCGATGCTAAAGTTAAGCTCCGTTTCGTTGGCAGCCAATGGTGTCTCGCGCCTACGAAAATCATCGCGATAAAAAGTAATATCTAGCTTGCCATAATCCAGTCTCAAACTTGGCTTAAGCTCCTTCAGGCGCTGGTATATGCGGTTGCTAAGATGGATACCCCTCGGCTGCACGCCAATTAAAACAGTATCTGTAAAATCGTTGTGATTTTCAATCAATTGGTAGCACAGCCTATCAATGGTAAGGGCAAACTGGGGTGTATCAAGTATTACACGTGGTTGCATAAGCAGAGGCTATCGGTGCAAATATACGAAAGGCAATTTGAAAATTCGGGAATTTGAAAATTTGAAAATTGAACAGATCACTTCTGCACAAAACAAAAACCATTTCCAAATTTTCAAATTAGCACATTTCCAAAATTATCGCCCCCAACTCTCAGGTGCTTTGCGCCAATCTTGTAGAAGGGTCAATTGGTCTTGCTTTATTAAACCTTGCTCAACCGCTATTGGCAACAAATACTCATAGTTGCTCAAGGTATAATAGGGCACTTTTGCTTCGGCAAAGTTCTTTTCGGCAACGCCAAAACCATAGTCGAATATGGCTACTACGCCCAGTACTTCGCAACCAGCGTCGCGCACTGCTTTTACGGCTTTTAGCGAGCTTCCTCCTGTGGATACCAAATCTTCCACCAACACCACTTTTTGGCCTTTCTCCATACGACCCTCTATTTGCTGTCCGGTACCGTGGCCCTTAGGTTCTGGGCGCACATAGGCATACGGTAGGTTCATTAAATCAGCCATAAGCGCTCCCTGGGCTATACCCGCCGTTGCTACACCCGCTATTATATCTACTGCTTCGAAACGCTCTTGAACCAAATCGACCAAACTTTCTTTGATAAAAGTTCGGATGCCTTGGTCGGACAGGGTAATACGGTTATCGCAGTATATAGGCGATTTCCAGCCCGACGACCATGTGAACGGTTCTTGTGGTTGTAGTTTGATTGCTTTAATTTGCAACAGTTTTAAAGCAATTTGATTTGCGATAGCTTGTTTTATGACCATACCACTAAATTATACAATATTTAGCAATACCAATAGGCTGGTACTGCTCCAAAACGATAATTTACCCTTTTTTAACGGTGAACTGTCCGATGCCGTGCGCGAGTTTGAAGATGGTTTGGAGGAGGAAATTATTCTCAACTTTGCCGACTTAGATGCTGGCCTTGGGCGCGTTAAAGCCTGCTACCAACAAGTAATATTTGCGGCTGGCGGATTAGTAAAAACACCCCAAGGCAAGCTGCTGGTAATAAACCGCTTGGGCTGCTGGGACCTACCCAAAGGCAAAGTAGAACCCGGTGAAACCATGGACCTTGCCGCCCTGCGCGAAGTGGAGGAAGAAACGGGGCTGCAACGCATTAACCTTGGCCCAATGCTTATCAAAACCTTCCATACTTACCCACTAAAGGGGCACCAAGTGTTTAAAGAAACGCATTGGTACGCCATGACCGCCCCTGAACAAAAGCTAATCGCCCAAACCGAAGAAGACATTACCCAGGCCATCTGGATTACCCCCAATGAGCTCCCCGGAATATTGCAGGATACTTATGGGAATATTAGGTTGGTGATTGAGGCGGGGGCGAAATAGCAACAATATCACACTTTATGGTGTTACCCTAGGTAAATTATGAAAACCCACCACATACTAATAGAAACCAAAGTGGAGCAAGATTACACCACGGTGTTTAATCAGTTTGATGAGAAGTTGTTTGATGCGCTGCAGCCGCCTTTTCCACCATCGGAGATATTGCGGTTTGATGGCAGCGAGGTGGGTGATGAGGTGCACATCAAACTGTTCACAGGTTTTAAATGGCAGGTTTGGAAAAGCATCATCATCGAACGCACTTACGGCGAAACGCAGCATGTGTTTGTTGACAAAGGCATACAACTACCATTCTTTTTGAAACACTGGGAGCACCGCCACCGTGTGCGTAAAGAAACCAACGGCAGCACTATTATCGATGATATTACCTTGGCTTTCACCTCACCACTACTCTACCCTTTTTTTTATCCTGCTACTTATGCTCAATTTGCAATGCGCGTACCCATTTACAAAAAAGTGTTCAAAAAAAAATGAGGATAAGCTTTAGCCATCCTCATTCTATATCTACTTGGTTAGCAATTATTGCTATTAATCTTCATTTAGTTTCAACACCGCCATAAAAGCTGCCTGCGGCACCTCTACGTTACCCACTTGGCGCATGCGTTTCTTACCTTTCTTCTGCTTTTCCAATAGCTTACGTTTACGCGATATATCGCCACCATAACACTTGGCAGTTACGTCTTTACGCATGGCGCTAATGGTTTCGCGAGCAATAATTTTGGCACCAATGGCTGCCTGTATCGCAATTACGAACTGTTGTTTCGGTACCAGGTCTTTCAACTTGGCGCACAAACGGCGACCGAAATCATAAGCCTTATCGCGGTGTATAAGCGATGAGAACGCATCCACGTTTTCGCTATTCAGCTTAATGTCCATCTTCACCATATCGCCCACTTCATAGCCACTCATGTGGTAATCGAATGAGGCATAACCTTTTGAAATGGATTTCAATCGATCATAAAAATCGAACACAATTTCGGCCAACGGCATATGGAAGGTAAGCTCCACGCGGGTTGGGGTAAGGTAGCTTTGGTTTCTAAGAATGCCACGCTTGTCCATACACAACTTCATGATGCTGCCTATGTATTCTGGCTTGGTTATCACCTGAGCCTTGATGTAAGGTTCCTCAACGTGGTCCAAGGTAGTTGGATCGGGCAAGTCGCTCGGGTTGTTTACCACCAGCTTTTCGCCCTTAGTAGTATATGCATAATACGACACGTTGGGCACGGTAGTTATTACCGTCATATCAAATTCGCGCTCGAGGCGTTCCTGTACAATATCCAAATGCAACATGCCCAAGAAACCGCAACGGAAACCAAAACCTAGGGCAACGGAGCTTTCCGGTTCAAATATCAACGAGGCGTCGTTCAATTGCAACTTCTCCAACGATTCGCGAAGTTCCTCAAAATCGTCATTATCAATTGGGTAAATACCCGCAAATACCATCGGTTTCACATCCTCAAAACCCTTAATACTCGGGGCAGAACTTGAAAAGTGCGTAATGGTATCGCCCACCTTAATCTCCCTTGAAACCTTTATACCCGTAATAATGTAACCTACGTTTCCAGCACTGATGCTTTCTTTGGGTTCGTCTTTAAAACGAAGGATACCTACCTCATCGGCTACGTATACTTTGCCTGTATTCACAAATTTTACCTTGTCAAACTTCTTTAGTGTGCCGTTTATGATCCTAAAATAAGCCACCACCCCACGGAACGGGTTGAAGAACGAATCGAAAATCAAGGCTTGCAATGGGGCTTCTGGGTCGCCTTTAGGGGCCGGAATGCGCTCAACTATGGCCGCCAAAATACCCTCCATGCCAATGCCTGTTTTGCCACTGGCCAGCAGTATGTCTTCGGCTTTACAGCCTACCAAGTCAACTATCTGGTCGGTTACTTCCTCTATCATCGCACCGTCCATGTCAATCTTGTTAATCACCGGGATGATTTCAAGGTTGTTTTCGATGGCAAGGTATAGGTTGCTTATGGTTTGAGCTTGTATGCCTTGTGAGGCATCCACCAACAACAAAGCACCCTCGCAAGCAGCCAATGCACGCGATACTTCGTATGAGAAATCTACGTGGCCGGGAGTATCTATCAGGTTAAAGGTGTACTCCTCGCCATTGTGCGGATAATACATTTGTATGGCGTGGCTCTTAATAGTAATGCCACGCTCCCGCTCCAAATCCATATTATCGAGCACCTGGTCTTGCATTTCGCGTTCGCCCACCGTTTTGGTAAGGGTAAGCAATCGGTCGGCCAATGTACTCTTGCCATGGTCAATATGCGCTATTATACAGAAGTTGCGAATGTTCTTCATAGACTGCAAAATTAGCGTTTTTTGGCTGAAAAAATCACCTTAAAATTGGGGTTTACAGGTTAGTTTAAATTATGGCCTAACTGCATACCTACCAACATTGTTAAACACCTTATCGGTTTGAATGCAATTGTTATTGCCGTAACACTTGTTTATTTATGATTATTTTATTCAAATTAAACACATACCCTATTTATGGGTACCTCAAAAAATGGATAAACCACCAACGATGTGCATAAATATATTTTTGGTTATCAACAGCTGTTGAAAACGCAAATAGTGCGGCTGCTTAAGCCCTCAATAACAACGGATAACGAATGCTTGCATAGGTTTGATTTTGTGGGTAAATACGTGGAGAAATATTGCACATTTTTAATCGCGTTTGCGTTCTTCTAAATAGGAATGATGGTGGTATCTTTGAACCCCTTGCAAAAAACAACTAACACTCACTTAACAATGGCCGACCAACCAAATACCACCCGAAGAGGCTCTTTTACCGACCGCAAGAAGAATTTCGAAACCTCGGAGTTTGGAAAGGTGCCGCCACAGGCCCGCGATTTGGAAGAGGCCGTATTGGGTGCTTTGATGTTGGAAAAAGATGCCGTGAGTGCCGTAATCGATATTCTTAAACCAGATAGCTTTTACGTTAACAGCCATCAGCATATTTACCGCGCCATATTGAGCTTGTTTGGTGCCTCGCAGCCTATTGATATGCTCACTGTAAGCGAAGAGCTTAAGAAGCTTGGTGTGATGGAAGAGGCGGGCGGATTGATGTACATAACTGGGCTTACCAACAAGGTAGCCTCGGCTGCCAACGTAGAGCACCACGCGCGTATCATCAGCCAAAAACACATTCAACGTGAACTGATTCGCATCAGCAGCGAAATCATCCGCGATTCATATGAAGATACCACCGACGTTTTCCAGCTATTGGACAAGGCAGAGCAAAACCTATTTTCGGTAGCGGAGCAAAACTTGAGCCGCAGCTACGATAGCATGAGCAGCCTATTGAGCCAAGCCATCAAACAAATAGAAGACCTTCGCGACCAAGAAGATGGCCTTACCGGGGTACCTACAGGTTTCACGGCCTTGGATAGGTTGACAGGCGGTTGGCAAAAATCAGATTTGATTATTACGGCAGCCCGCCCAGGTATGGGTAAAACATCTTTTGTATTGGCTATAGCCCGCAATGCGGCAGTCGACTTTAAGAAACCGGTAGCGTTGTTCTCACTAGAGATGAGCTCGTTGCAGTTGGTAAATAGGTTGATAAGCATGGAAGCCGAAATACCAGGCGACAAGCTGCGCCGCGGTACGTTGGAGAAGTGGGAGTGGGAGCAATTGACCCATAAGATTGACTGCCTAAGCGATGCGCCGATATTTATTGACGATACCCCTGCCATCAACATTTTTGAGCTACGCGCCAAATGCCGCCGTTTGAAAATGCAGCACGATATACAAATGGTTATTGTGGATTACTTGCAGCTAATGACGGGCGGTAGCGGCGATGGCAAAGGCGGTGGCAACCGTGAGCAAGAGATTAGCTCCATATCGCGTGGCTTAAAGGCCTTGGCGAAGGAGTTGCAGATACCGGTAATAGCCCTGTCGCAGTTGAGCCGTGCCGTGGAAACCCGTGGCGGCGACAAACGCCCGCAATTGAGTGACCTTCGTGAATCGGGTGCGATAGAGCAAGATGCGGATTTGGTAATTTTCCTATACCGCCCCGAGTACTATGGAATGGATACCGACGAAAACGGCATGAGCCTGAAAGGTATTGGCGAAGTTATTATTGCCAAGCACCGTAACGGCGCATTGGAAACCGTACGTACCAAGTTCGTGAGCAAGTTTGCCAAGTTCATGGACCTAGAGGACGATAGCTTCAATGCTATGGGAAGTGGCCCTATACCCCGCCCTAGCGAAGACGACTTCAACGATTTCAACTCCAACGCCATCGTTCGCCAAAGCAAAATGAACCGGCCAGTGGAAGATGATGATGTGCCGTTTTAATTGAATTGAAAATTTAAAATTCAAGATTAAAATTAAGAGCAATTTTAAATTTTCAATTTTAAATTTTGAATTACCTTGTCACACGCCTTCTCCATCCCCTTTCCGAAATACAACCTAAAGTTCCGCGTTGTGGAGCAGCGGAGGGAGGTGTGGGATATTATCCGTAAAAAGTACGTGGTGCTTACGCCCGAAGAGTGGGTGCGGCAGTTGCTTATCCATTATTTGGTGGAGGAGAAAGGTTATACGGCTAGCTTGCTGGCTGTAGAGAAGGGCATAAACCTGAACGGCACCCAAAAGCGCTGCGACATAGTAGCCTATAACACAACCGGGACTCCGCAACTCATTGTAGAGTGCAAAGCCCCGGAAGTATTGTTAACGGATGCCGCTATGGAACAAGCGGCGCGTTATAATCTCGTTTTGCGGGTTCCGTATCTGTTGGTTGGCAACGGTAACGATTTTTACTGTGTAGCCCTGGATCTAGCTAAAAGTACCTACCGTTTCCTCCCGAGTATTCCGGAGTTTAATCAATTGTAAATTTTAGATTGAAGATTTATGATTGAGCTGTAAATTCAAATTTTCAATCGTAAATCTATAATCGTAAATCGTAAATCCCTTATGGGAAAATGCCCATAGCCATGTACGATTCAGATATTTTTTGAATAGCTACCACAAATGCTGCGGTGCGCATACTCTTCATATCCCTATGTTTTTTGGCTACTTCGCGTATTTGCCTGTAGGCCTCAATCATAGTTTCTTCCAAGCCTGAGTTTACAATGTCAATCTCATCCGCACCTCGGGTAATCAAACCACGTTCTTTTTCGCCCAACTGACGGCCAGTTAAGCGCTCAACGGTGCTAATAATGTTGTTGTAAGTGCTTTCATCAGCACGCTTTTGCATACGACCAAAGCGCACGTGCGAAAGGTTTTTCAACCATTCAAAGTAAGAAACCGTAACACCTCCTGCATTCAAGTACATGTCAGGAATAATCAAACAACCTTTCTCCAGCAAAATTTCCTCACCCATCGGTGTAACTGGGCCATTGGCCGCCTCGGCAATAATTTTGGCCTTAACTCGGGATGCGTTCTCTTCTGTAATCTGGTTCTCCAAAGCAGCCGGAATCAAAATGTCACACTCCAATTCAAGGGCAGCAGCACTGATAGCAATGTTGGTAGCCCCAGGGAAGTTAAGAATTGAGCCCGTGTCCTTGCGGTGCTTAACCAATTTCATTACATCTAGACCGTTGGGGTCGTGTATGGCACCTTCCAGCTCGGCAATGGCAATGATTTTGCAGCCCTCTTCTTCCATGAATTTGGCAGCATAATACCCCACATTACCCAAACCTTGAATTACAACGGTTTTGTCTTTCAGGCCCACAGTCATGCCAATGGCTTTCATGTCGTCCTTATAACTCACAATCTCGCGGAGGCCAAACATCACACCTCGGCCAGTAGCCTCGGTACGTCCACGTATGCCACCTTGGCTTACGGGCTTACCAGTTACACAACCATAGCCATCAATTTGGCCCGGGTGGTAACTCATGTACGTATCCAAAATCCAAGCCATTTCTCGCTCACCGGTACCGTAATCGGGCGCTGGTACATCAATTCCAGGGCCAATAAAGTTTTTCTTAATCAGCTCCACGGTGTAGCGGCGGGTTATACGCTCCAATTGTTTTGCGGTAGTATTACGTGGGCTGATTTTGATACCTCCTTTTGCACCTCCAAACGGTACATCCACAATAGCACACTTGTAAGTCATAAGGGCGGCCAAGGCCATTACCTCATCTTGATTTACATGGATACTGTAGCGGATACCACCTTTGGTGGGCATGCGGTGATGACTGTGTTGGGCACGATAAGCTTCAATTACTTGGTATTCGTTTCCCATTTTCACGGGAAAATGCATCGTGTAAACAGAGTTACACACTTTAATCTGCTCGAGCAGACCTTTAGGCAGCTTGGTAAAAACAGCCGCCTTGTCAAAGTACATCTCTACGTTTTGGTAAAAGCTGTACTTGGCAATCTTCGCATTAGGGTCATTTGCCATAATTGTTGTTTTTGTTCATAATATCCCCTTCCAGGCGGGAAATTCTTGACTCCAAATGTAGGAGAAATGCAGTGATTCCAAAAAAGATTAATGCTAATACCGAAATCACGACAAATATCTTACCTGTGTTCCACAGGTTTTCGTTGTTTATTGTGTACTTGCCCGTATTGGCCAAATACAATGCAGTAGCGGCTAATGCGATAAACGCTACACCCAAAATTATCTTAGGAAACCATGCTTTCATATGGGGTATCTATTTGTTCTTGCTGTTTATCCAGCAATAAAGTATATCGAATGCGCAAACTCATAATCCAGTAGCCAATGCCAGTGAAGCCGATAACTGCCGCGTAAAAAACAGGGCGCAACCGGTTATCCAAATCATAATTGCTAAATGCAGGGTTGCCGCCATTGCCTGGGTGTAACGAATCGCTTAGGCGCGGCAGCACAAATATGAAGATGATGTAAATAATAAAGGCAAAAATACCATACACCGCCGATACCTTGGCGCGTTGATCGCGCTGGGTAAGCGAACCACGTAGCACAAAGTAGGCCAAATAGGTAAGCATACCGACAGCAGCACCGTTTAGTTTAGGGTCGTTGGTCCAAGGGGTGCCCCAAGTGAAGTTAGCCCAGGTCATGCCCGTTACTATACCCAATGCACCAAACAGCATAGCTACAAATGCCGCTTCTTTGGCAAACACATCGTAAAGCATATTATTGCTGTTGAGGTACGCAATACTGCTACCAAAAGAGCATACCAACAAAAGCAACATTGCAAACCACAGTGGTACGTGGTAAAACAGGTTACGGATGCTCTCGTATAATATTTCCCTATATGGGTAGCTCATATTGGCGCTAGCATGTATCTCCAAATCTTTAGCACAAGTGTGGGTTGCGCCGTTAGAGGGGTTGCTACCTGCCAAAACAACAGCGCTACGCAAGAAAAAAGTGCCGCCTACTGCATCGTCAATGACAACATTGAAAGGCTTGGTGCCATTAATGCCCAAGGAATCGGGTATATTGAAAACAGCAGTTAAATTAACGGGCGACAATATAGTAACCGCATTGGCGCAAAAAAACAACTCATTGCCCCTCAAATAAACCTTGGGTACCTTATTGTTTTCAAAATTTGTGTTGTAAGTAGTTATGGCAAGCGAAAGTGTTTGGCCTTCAGTTGCTTTTTCGGGCCCAACGGCTGTAATACCCGAGCTTAATGGAAAGTACATTCCGGCTACCAGAGCGACTAGCAAAAAAGCCACCGATACAAATTTCCACCAACGTTTCCTGAGCAAGTTCAGCATAATTTTCTCAGTCTCTCCAGAGATATGGGAATAAAATAAATGATAAAGCCACCAACATGGCATCCAAAGCTAGCAAAGTTACCAGCAATCCCGAAACATCAGCAAAAGAAGCTTCGGCCACGAATGCAAAGCGCGACAATTTTAACAATATCAAAATCAAAGGTAGTATAACTGGGAAACTTAAAATAGCCATTAGGGTAGCATTGTTGCCAGCCTTGGCCGCAATGGCCGAAATCATGCTCAATAAAAAAGAAAAACCCAGCCCACCCAAAAGCACCACCACACTGAATATGGCCCACTGCCCTACTGGCGAACCCAACATAACCGTGAACACAGCCAAAGCTATAACAGTGAGTAAAATCATCAGCCCAGCATTGTACACCATCTTACTAAGTATTACCGCTTGCGGGCTCATCAGGGTATAATAATAGAGGTTGCGTTCCCTATTTTCTTGCGTAAAACTTTTGGCAATGGCATTAACGGCCGTAAAAAGGAGGGTAATCCAGAAAAGTACGTTCCAAGTAGTTTTTGCTAGCTCTTCGTTGCCTTGGTTGAGGCTGGTGTAAATAACGAACACTGTTGATACCACATACAAGGCAATACCCCCTAGGGCATATTTCTGCCTCCATTCCAGCAGCAACTCTTTGGCTACCAAGTACCGTACTTCTTGTGCGAGGTTCATCTAATAGCAAAGATAGCAACAGTTGCGAGTTACGAGTTGCGGGTTGCGGGTTAATTTGAAAATAGCATAGCTAAACTTATCTGAAACTGCCTATCAATTTAATCGTTCGTTACCAATCGTACCTCGTAAATCGCACTTCGTAAATCAATATTACCCCAACATTAATTCCTGGACCCCTTGCAACCAATTGCCACATATAGTTTTCTAGTAACCGAACCGCTACCAATCTAAATTAACCTAATCAATGATACCCCAGCTACCTAGTTTCCGCGCAGCAATGCTCGCAATGCTTTTATTTATAACCCTTCCAACTTTTGCCTTTCTACCAGGCGATAAAAACACCCCAGAAAAAGTAAGCAAGGTGGGTGTTTACCAAGGTTATACCGAGGCTGCTTATAATGGCTTTAGCTATAGTTCGCTTTACCTGCCCATGCGCGATAGCGTGCAAATTGCCACCGACATTTTCTTGCCGAAGGGACTGAAAGATGGTGAGAAAATACCTACTATATTATACATTACCCGCTATGGACGGTCGTTAAAAGCCAAATGGCCGATGAGTTGGCTTAAAAACCCTATACTAGTGGTAGTGGATGAAAAAGAAGTACAATATTTCACATCACATGGCTATGCGGTATTGATAGTGGATGCCCGTGGCACCGGAGCCTCCAGCAGCCGACGTACCATGGAGTTTAGCCCCGAAGAAGTGGCCGATGGTGGAGAAATTGTGGATTGGATCATATCTCAGCCTTGGAGCAACGGTAAGGTAGGCACATCGGGCATATCGTATGGCGCCACCACCGCCGAACAACTGCTATTTAATCAGCACCCTGCTGTAAAGTCCTGCATACCTCGCTCAGGTATATTCGATTTGTACAACCACCTCATGTTCCCTGGTGGGGTGCGCCAAGCGCAGTTTATTGACATTTGGGGTTACACTACCCGCTCGCTAGACCAAAACAACTTGAGTGTATTTGGCAAAAAAGCCAAGCGATTAATTAAGGGTATTCAACCTGTGGAAGGAGATAAGGGCGGGAAAATACAGAAGCACAATATTGAGGTGCACAAAGGCAATTTTGATGTGTATGATGGTATATATGGGGTTGTTTGCCGCGAAGACAAGCACCCTGAAATGCTGCGCAGCAGCGATGTATACAGCAACCACTGCAATGCCGATAGAATTGGTAGCTGTGGTGCTGGCATTTACCGCATGGGCGGCTGGTATGATGGCGGATTGGCTAAATCGTTGATAGAAGGTTTTTGGAATACCGGAAACACCGAAAAAGTATTGATAGGCCCATGGGACCATGGCCCAGCCGACAACGCAAGCCCCTTCTCACCTACTACCGACCTTGAATTTGATATTTATGCCGAAATGCTGCGCTACTTTGATTACCACTTGAAGGGTATCGAAAATGAAGTATTGAACGACGATAAACTATACTACTACGTGGTTGGGGCTGAAACTTGGAAGAGCACTAACGTTTGGCCCCCAGCTTATGTGGAAGACCAACCGCTATACTTATCCACTAACAACACTTTGGTTAGCCAAGCTAATGAAATGCAAACCGGTACAAACATATACCCGATAAACTTTGAAGCAAACACCGATAGCCATAGCAGGTGGAACAGTGTAACCGCCCTATACAAGCACGGCCCTACCACCTACGGCAACCGCAAGGAGGCCAGTGCTGCTCTGTTGCATTATGATTTCGCCCCCTTTACTGCCGACGTAGAAATGACCGGCAGCCCAATTGCCCACCTATTTGTAAGCGCCAACAACAAAAACGCAGATGTGTTTGTGTATATCGAAGATGTGCACCCCGATGGCACGGTTTATATGGTAACCGAAGGCATGCTGCGTGGCGCGCACCGTAAGGTGTCAGAAGATACCGATAAATACAAACAAATTGGCCCCTACCATAGCTATACAAGGGAAGATATGGAATACTTAGCCCCTGGCGAGGTTACCGAGTTTGCTTTGGATTTATTGCCAATTGCCTACCAATTTAAGAAAGGACACCAGTTACGTATCTCTATTGCAGGTACTGATAACTTACATTTCGATTTGCCGAAAGAAGATGTATCTACTGAGCTACAATTGCACTGCTCGCCGCAATACCCGTCAAGGATAGTATTGCCGTTGGCAAAGGGGAGTTTGTGATAATTATAAAAGAGTGGGACTAAATCTTTTTTGGTAAAAGTGCGTTATCTTAGTGATATGAACATAGAAGCAAGAAAACTTCACTTAATTGCTCTGCTTACACGTACAGAAGACGTTAGGCTTTTAACTCGCATTGAGAGACTTGTAGGAGAAACCGCAACAGAGCGATATAAACGTGAATTTGGTAATGGCAGTGCCGACTCATTGATTCAAATGGTTAAGGAAGGAGAAGAAGATATAGCTGCCGGAAGGACATATACTTCTGACGAAGTAGCCACTTACTTCAGGAATAAGCGCAAATGAGTTTTTCCATCAATTGGACAATTAAAGCACTTGACCAACTTGAAGCATTGGACGAATATTTGTTTGAAAATGCCCCAGAACATGTGGACCGTATTTTAAAAGAAATCCAATTGGTACCCAATATTTTGATCACTTATCCAGAAGCTGGGAGTATTGAACCCATGTTGGCAAAAGTTGGGACCTTTAGGTACCTTGTTTATAGCCATTACAAATTGATTTATAGAGTGCATTTAACACGTGTTTACATTGTTTCAATATTTGACACTCGCCAAAATCCAGATAAAATTTTTGATGGCTTATAAGACAACAATTCTCCCCCTAACATTTAATTTACAATCGCAGTATCTTTTTACTGTAAATCAAGGTAATGGAAGTAGCAGCAGTAAAAGCCAAAGAAGCATTTCGCGATTATAAAAATGGTGATGAAGCCATTTTGGCCGTAGTAAAAGATAACTATTACAAAATGCGCACCCGCCAAACGGTGGAGTATGCACAGCGTATGCGCCGCGAATACCTAAAGTTCAATCGCCCAATGAACGTGTGGGATGCGATGATGGAGCTAACGGCTTTTGTTGACCTGAGCGACCCTGATATTACGCTACCGAATGTGGTACACTTGATACAATCGGCAGAGGCCATGCGCGAGCAAGGCAGGCCCGATTGGATGCAGTTGACAGGCTTGATTCACGACTTGGGCAAAGTAATGTTCCTTTGGGGTAAAGACGAAGATGGAACCTCGCTTAAAGAGCAGTGGGGCTTGGTGGGCGACATATTTATATTAGGCTGCAAATTGCCTGATACTTGCATTTATCCAGAGTTTAATGCTGAAAACCCCAACATGGCCGACCCTCGCTACAACACCGAGCTGGGTATGTATGAGGCCAATTGCGGATTGGACAATTGCCTGACCGCTTGGGGCCACGACGAGTATTTGTACCAAGTATTGAAAAACCACCCAGAAAATAATTTGCCCGAAGCGGCTATGGTAATGATTCGGTACCACTCGTTTTATCCTTGGTATACCGGCAATAGCTATGAGGCTTTGCTTGGACCAAAAGATGCTCAATACAAAGAGTGGATTAAGGATTTCAACCAATATGACCTTTACACCAAATGCACCAAAACATTTGATATGGAGGAAATTAAGGCCTACTATATGCCGCTAATTGAGAAGTATTTGGGCAAAGGTCCTGTTTACTTTTAAGTTACTGAACCGCGTTAAACGTTGCTCCTGCAGCTAATGTTTTGGCATAAACGGAGCAACCACGATGATGGGCACCAGGCAAATAACCAGTACTCATTAAAAACTCATTTACTATTTCGCCGCCTGTAAATTTGAAGGTCTTTTTGAAGATTTTCACCCATTCGGCTTTGGTTTTGGGATGGTAGTGCTCAATCCATTTTTTGAATGAGCCGTGATCAGTTTGCAGCCCTCTTATCATTTGGGCATTGTGTATGGCAGCATTTATCTTCAATCGGTTGCGAATGATGCCCGCATCGCCCATTAAGCGATTGAAGTCGGCCTCGCCATAAGCAGCTACCTTATCAATATTAAACCCATCATAAGCCTTGCGGAAGTTATCCTGCTTTAGCAAAATGGTATTCCAACTGAGGCCTGCTTGGTTAATCTCTAATATCAACCGCCCGAACAGTTCGTTGTCATCGGCAATAGGGAAGCCGTATTGTTTGTCGTGGTATACAACATGTACGTTGTTAGGTTGGCTATCGCGAAGGCTATCCACGTATTTACAGTAGCTCATGGTTTGGTTTCATGTATTAGATATGTTGTTGGAAGGTGACAATAACAATTGCTAATAAGAGTCACTCGGTGGCGATGAATATAGTTTGTGGTAAATAGTAAAAAGTTCGTCAATTCTATCAGCATTCATTTTCATCTTATACAGCTTACGATGTATAACTTGAATCTCTTCTTCAAATGTAGTTGGGTTTAAAACGGTAGTTTCAAGGAAAATTTGATAATTATCATTACCAAATTTGCGTATTAAGAACCTTCCAATTTGATGCCAACAAAACGATTCACCAGCGATGATAAAATCCTCCGGTGAAAAAACCAAAGCATTTTTTTTGTATCGCTTTATTGCCTTTGCCAAATCAAAAGAAAAGAAAAATACACCAACGAGACTAACAGCGATAAATATCCAATGCTGTTTCTCGTTTATGTCCAAGAAAAATATGAGGATAGGTAAAACTAAAAATAATAATGTACCAAAAAGATTCTCCCATAAAGGAGCATTAGAATATGCTACTTCAATTCTGCCCTGTTGCGGAATCAATAATTTCAAACTTAGCACTTCGTCTTCGCTATCAATTTTTAGCCATGCAGCTTCTACTTCGGCGGAACTAACTCCAATTTTGGGATAAATGTAGTTTAACCAACTCCCTTTTGGAAACATAACGCCACTCCGTAAAAGACTGTGATATAGCAAAGTTGGTGTAGCAACATTGTTCATGGCCCAAACAAACCAGCGCATAAAACCAAACAATGCCCATAAAAGGCCCAAAGGAAACCCTGCGAAAATCAACAATAGATACGATTTATTTGATGTTACCATAGCTAACACAAAACCTATTACAAGGCCAGACGCAAAAATGGCATACATCGGATATTTGATGGTGCGATCGTATTGAGCGTATACATCTTCTATCAATAACTTTTTTTTATCCATCTCCATCATACCAACCCCTGCATGGTCTTTAAATGATGCCGGTTGTGATACAGGGTAAAGTATGCCAGCTCTCGCAAGGTAAGCTTGCCCAGCAAAGGGTGCTTTACCTGCAAGGTATCCAATTCTTTTTCGGTTTTGGTGGCAGCGGCAGCGAGGTAGTTTTCACCGGCCTTGTTAAAAGAAGCAATAAGCCGCTGTTTATCGGCGGTGCCATTCGTTTTGGGTTCATACTCTGCTGGTGCTTTGGCACCGTTATTCAAGTGGGCTTGGTATGCCGCTACAATCTCTTCATAGCTGCGCGATTGCGCACTGACCCGCTTACCATATAACAACCCCACGGCAAAGCCTGGCACTTTGTACGCCACCGTTGTCGATTTTTGGGAAATAACCAGATGCAACGCTTGCTGCGCGCAGCTCCACTTACCCGCTGGGGCTTTCAGCAACTCAGCATCAGTGTGGTTAGCAAGCAATTCACTTATATCAGCAAGTACAGCTTTTGTTTGGGCTAGGGTTTCGTTTATAGACACGGCGGCAGATTATACATATGAAATACCAGATAACAAACTGAAAAATAAAAAAAATACCGTTTAGTTTATTCATTTCCCATCTGCTATTTCACATCCGACATCTCTAATTTTAAAAAGTCTTGTGTCTTGTGTCTTGTGTCTTGTGTCTCACAAAATGGCTATCTTTATCCTTGCTTTGAGAACAACTATTGCCATACTGTTACTTTGCACTTTTCTACTTCCCTTTTTGGGCAGGTACGCGAGTATTGAATACCAAGCCCATGTGGTAAAAAAACAGGTAAAGCGCAAAATGATAGCTGGTATCAATTGTGCCGAATTGGTGCCGCTAACTATATCAAAGCACGATGCTGCCAACAAACTAAACTGGCATCACCACAAGGAGTTTGAGTACCAAGGCCAAATGTACGATATCGTATATGCCGATAGCATAGGCAACGACACCATTCAGTATTGGCTATATTGGGATAACGACGAAACAAAACTGAACCGCCAGCTTGCTTCATTAGTAGCCAATGTATTGGGCACAGACCCCGTTCAGCAAGACCGAAACGCTCAATTCAATAACTTTACAAAAGATATTTTCTGCATTGAGATAGTTACCTTACCAATGCCGTTGCCTAGCAGCAGCGTGTTACGGTATCCCTTGGCAGGAGCCTCACTAAACCAGCCAGCCGTTGCGCTGGCCCCTCCACCAGAATTTATGAGCGCTTAAATTTTTAGCGTATCGAAGCTTCAATGTCTGCACCTTTATGCTTTGGAGCAGCAATCTGTTCAGCTTCGTCGCAAAAACCTTTTTCGTTTTCTCATAAAACCAATCTGCATGAAAAAAATTTGTGCTTTGGTACCATTGCTAATGGTGCCAATACTGTTTTTTGCACAAACCCTGACTTTGAAAGATCAGGAAACGCTTCAGCCGCTAGAGGCTGTAACGTTAAGTAGCAACAAGCCAGAGGCCTTTGCTACCACCAACCAACGAGGCCAAGTAGATGTCACCGCATTTGTTGGTGCCGATTCTATTAATATTGGTTCATTAGGGTATGCCGTTCAGGTATTAAGCTATAAGGAGCTTACCAAATCGGAAAGCCTTTTTTTGGTTGCTACCGATGTGGCCATTGACCGGGTGGTGGTTACCGCCTCGCGCTGGCAACAAACCCAACGCGATGTGCCGAACAAAGTAACCGTAATAGGCAGCAAAACTACTGCTTTGCAACAGCCTCAAACCACAGCCGATTTGTTGGCATTGAGTGGCGAAGTATTTATTCAGAAAAGCCAATATGGCGGTGGTAGCCCCATGATACGGGGCTTTGCTACCAACCGATTGCTCATCACCATAGACGGGGTGCGCATGAACACGGCCATTTTCCGCAGCGGTAACGTGCAGAACCTTATCTCGCTGGATGCTTTTGCCACTGAGCGTACCGAGGTGCTTTTTGGCCCAGGCTCGGTAAATTATGGCAGCGATGCTATTGCTGGTGTAATGAGTTTTTACACGCTTACCCCTAAACTATCCACCACCGATAATCCATTGGTAACGGGTGGTGCAACGGCCCGTTACTCATCGGCAGCCAACGAAATGACAGGCCACTTTGATGTAGGCGTGGGTTGGAAAAAGTTTGCCATGCTCACCAGCTTCACGTATTCAAACTTTGGCGACCTACGCATGGGCAGCCATGGCCCCGACGAATACTTGCGCAGTGAATATGTAGTTCTAATTGATAGCGTAGACCGTGTGGTTACCAATGACGACCCAATGGAGCAGCGCAAAACGGGCTACAGCCAGATAAACCTATTGCAAAAGCTACGCTACAAGCCAAGCGATAGATGGGAATTGGGCTATACGTTTCAGTATAGTACTACCAGCAACTACAACCGCTACGACCGCCTCTTGCGCTACCGTAATGGACTGCCACGTAGCGCCGAGTGGTACTATGGACCACAAGAGTGGATGATGAACTTGCTTAGTGTAACCCACACTGGCAACTATGCCGCTTATGACCAAATGACCATTCGCCTAGCACACCAGCGCTTTGCCGAAAGCCGCCACGATAGGGATTTTAACAAGCCTACCTTGTTCAATAGGTATGAAGAGGTATTAGCGCTCTCAGCTAATATTGATTTTGTGAAATCCATTGGACAAAAGCAAAAGTTGTTCTACGGTGTTGAAGGCATATTTAACGATGTAACCTCTACCGGAACAGATGAAAACATTACTACTGGAGATGTTGCAAATGGCCCTGCCCGATACCCTAGGAGCACCTGGCAGAGCTATGCTGTGTATGCAAACTACCAGTACAAGCCAGTGCAAAAACTGACATTGGCCGCTGGGGTGCGATACAACCATTATATATTGGATGCTAAGTTTGATACCACCTTCTACCCTTTTCCGTTCACTACTGCCAATATTAGCAAAGGTGCGATATCAGGTAGCGTGGGTGCGGTGTACAACCCAACCCCTAAATGGTCCGTGAGCCTTAACTTTTCAACCGGTTTTCGCTCGCCGAATGTGGATGACCTAGGCAAGGTATTCGATTCTGAGCCTGGCTCGGTGGTGGTACCTAACCCTGATTTGAACACCGAATACGCCTACAACTTTGAGGTGGGCGCTGCCAAAGTATTTGGCGACTTTTTGGAAGTAGATGCCACTGCCTTTTATACTATATTGGATAATGCCTTGGTGCGCCGCGATTACACCCTAAACGGCCTGGATAGTATTGTCTACGCTGGCGAGCTGAGCCAGGTGCAATCCGTGCAAAATGCAGCTTATGCTACCGTTTATGGTGTGCAAGCCGGCTTTAGGCTTAAATTGCCTAAAGGCTTTGGCTTAAGCAGCCGTATCAATTGGCAGAAAGGTAAGGAAGAACTGGACAACGGCGATGTGGCCCCATTGCGCCATGCAGCGCCATTGTTCGGTATTACGCACGTAACTTATACTGCCAAGCGCTTAAGCCTTGACCTATATGCCATGTACAATAGCGAAGTAAGCTTTGCAAACATGGCCCCCGAAGAGCAGGGCAAGGATTACATATATGCTATGGACAAGGATGGTAACCCATACTCGCCAGCTTGGTACACACTCAACTTTAAAGCAAGCTACCAGATAACCGATTATTTGGGCGTAACGGCAGGTGTAGAAAACTTAACCGATGTGCGCTACCGCCCCTACAGCTCAGGTTTAGTGGCAGCAGGTAGAAATTTCATCTTGTCGCTTAGGGCTAATTTCTAGAGCGTAAATTGTTGTACCTTTATTTCTTTTTTCCGCCACGGCCTTCGGGTTGTGGCGGTTTTATTTTGGGGTGTGTCTGAAGCATTTTTTTTATCTTTGCAGCACATCAAGCATCCAACAATGAAACCAAAGCTTTTCCTTTTAGCGGCATTAGTGATAGTAACTGGTTTTGCATCGTGCAAAAAGGATATTTGCGTTAGTGTGGTTGACCCACAAGGCAACATTTGCTGCGAACGCTGCTTTGATACCCAAGAAGAGTTGGATATTTTCAATGCTACTTATACCAGCACCACTTGCGCACAGAAGTGTGCAGATTAACCGCGTAACCCAACTTTATTTAAAAGGGTTCCGCTGTTTCCAAGGCTCTGTGCGGCTCAGTATTTTCACCATCGGTGCGATAATCCTGCTTTTCCAACCCGAAACGTGGCGTGTGTACAAGTACATATCGTGGGGCTTGGCTCCTACCGAGCTCTTTATCTCCATAGCCGTGCGCCCAAAAACCGATTGCCTAGCACCATGCTCAATGCCCCTACGAGCAACCAATAACAGCACATTTAGGTAAAGGTCATATTGCTTTTGTGCCTCCCTATCCATACCCATCATACCTGCTACAATTTGGCCGTTGTGCTGATAAAAAGAGATGAACGACAGTAGTTTATCCTCCAACCAAAACCCATCTATCCAAAACGATTCAGGCATTTGATGCATCAAATACTGCACGTGCTGAAGCCTGAATGTGGCAAGTTTAAAATCGGAAGTGTCAACCACCTCTTGATAAAGTCGTTCCATTTCTGGCATATGAGCCGCTATCTCATCCACGGTCATTCGGCGTATTTCAATGCCATTCATATCCTTAATAGCCTTGCGCATGCGCACTCGATACTTAGAGGACATGGCCGCAAGGTATCCGTCAAAGGTTTTCCATTCGGGGTCAATATCCAAAATCATATCGGGCTGAACGGGAAATTGCAAATAGCCTGACTTTTGCAATTCAGGGAAAGCACCCAATTTATCGGCAAACACTTCTTTAACCAGTAAACCGCTTACAGGCTTTTTACTTGCTTTGGCCTCTTGCACCAATTGATTAATAACCAATTGCAACGCCGATACTTCTTCAACACCCAGCTCATTTACATCGGTAAAGTACCAGCCGTACTCACCCGTCATAAAAGTGTTACCCAGCACTAACAATCGCATTTTCATGCGGCTAACTAGGCTATTTAAAAGCCTTGGCCAAAAGCCTAGTTCCTTCCTACTCTCTTCGGTACCCACATTATTACCATCAAACAATATGGTTTGAAAAGTAGCTACACCAGCCAATCGGCCATCTTTGCGAAACACCACATACTTGAAACCCATATTGACACTGCAACAGGCTTCAAAAGCAATTAAATAATCATAATTAAGGAAGGTATGCTCTTGAGGTACTATTTGCTGCCACATGGCTTGCGGCACATCGGCAATGCTACTATATGTTTGGGTAGTATATGCTGTAGTAGTTGTCAATGCGATGCTCCCCCCGATGCAATTGGTAATAGTACAGCTAGTTTCCATTGAGCGTAATTAACTGCCTTTACGGAACGGTAAAAATTACCCTTCCCAATACAGGCATTTGTTAGGTATGACGAGTGTCGAGAACAAATATTGCAATTGCGCCTGTGCACTAGTCAAGTATTTGGAACTTCTTGAACAGCCATCTGCCTGAATTGGTTTCCACTTTCAGCAAATACAAACCTATTGGCAATTTTTCTATATTAAGGCTATAACTAAAATCTGGCAATGTAATTACCTGCAACAACCTACTGCCATTGATGCTGAATACCCCAACCCTAGATATGGTTTCTGAGCAAGCAATTTGTATAATCCCTTTAGCAGGATTTGGGTAAATATTTAAGCCAATATCCAAATCGGTTTCGATACTGAAATTGGGCAGAGAATCGTAAATAGTATCAAAACGCACCACCAGCGCTTCGGGTAAAACGGGGAATGCATTAGTATACCCTGTCAATAAAAACTTGCCAGGCTGGGGTTCGTTAACATTGCGGAGCAACCCATCCCAACTTTTAGTCCAGGTAATATCGCCGTCGGTATTGAGCTTAAACAAATGACTATTGCAGCCGGATGCCCCATCTAAACAAGCCAAAAAACCAAAGTTTCGGTCCTTCATTTCAAAAGCCCTAAAATATACCCCGCCAGAGGGTATTCCCAAGCTACGCTCCCACTCCAACACAAAATTGCTATCAAATTTACGAGCATAAATACTATCGCTATAACTAATGGTGATAAACCCACCATCGCGCGTAAGGTCGAACCCATAACCCGAGCCATTTCCAAGCACCGCACCAAAATGGCTGGTAAGAGAGTCGCCATTGCTATTTGTAATTAGCAACCATGGCTGAACTATGCTAGAATCGCGTTTCCAGCCATAAAACCAAAGCTGGCCATTGGATTTTTCTTTAACTACAAACAATTCATCGTCATCACTAAGCCCGCCATAGGTTTGCTGCCATAATACCTGTCCACCCAAATCAAGCTTTGTGGCAAACGATTGAAAAGTGGGTCCATTGCTGCAAAGCGTTTCTGAGAAAATGCCCGTTAATAAATAGCCATCGGCCACTTCGCTAATATTATAAACTTGGTTATTGCATTCGGGAAAGAAAAGGTGAGCAGTCCAAATAGTATCCAATTGCTGATTTACTTTGGCAACTACCATAGTATCATAGGCCAAGCCAGCGCGGTTGCCACCAAGGTAAAGGTAGTTTCCATCAGTTGTGGGCTCAACATAGCCGTTAAAAGGGGTAGCATTGTAAGCATCAATAGAGTCGCCATTAGCATCTAGTAACAGCATGCGGCTTTGCCATCCAGCATTGCAGAGGTATGCAGTACTTACAAGGTAACCAGTACCCATAGGTACAATACCATATCCTTCGTCGTAGCAAGCCAAGTCACCAAAAACCTCCCTAAAAACTGTTTGACTGTGCGCAGCCTGGCCCCAAACCAGCACTACCATCCACAATAATAGCCGTTGCCACATATTGCGCTAAAATAACAAGAATTAGACACATTAAATGATGTACGAGGTACGATTTACGAGGTACAATTTAAAGCAACCCTAGGATTAGCAAATTAGCACATCAATCAAAACACCTTTTGGTACAGTTCTTTGCTTGGTTCTTCTGTAACTGGTTTGCGAGTTTCGAGTATTTCGAACACGTTGTTTTTGATGTTGTGTGCTATGTCGCCAGTAGGTAAATCATTACAATCTAGACCAAAAGGGTCTTCAATCTCTGCGGCCATCATTTCCAACCCGATAAAGGCAAAGAACACAATCATAACTATAGGAACGGTGAAATACCCAAAATCTTGCACCAACCCAAATGGCAAAAACGCCCCATAAAGCATTATAAAGAGTTTGATGTAAACGGCATAGGAAAACGGTATCGGGGTTTTCCTTATGCGCTCGCAAGCTCCCATTACATCAAGTAAATGGGTAATGGGTGGTTTAAGGTTCAGTAGGTCTTCAGCAGTTATGTCTCCCTTTTTAAATGCATCCTGTATGCGGCCAAACATTAAGGATACGATATAGTTGGGTATGTGGTTCTTGGTTTTGTAATGTTCTCGCTCTTCAGGCTGTATTAATATCAAGTCATCTACATTCACCCCAGTGCGCAAGTGGTCGCGCAAGGCAATGCAAAAATTGGCCATGTGCTTGGCAAAGAATTTACGGCTTTCTTCATCTTCCTTCGGGAAGGTAGCGTGAACGGTAATGGCCAAATCGCGACAGGTATTTACCAAAGCGCCCCATTGTTTGCGGCCTTCCCACCAACGCTCGTAGGCTGTATTGGTGCGATAGACCAACACTATACTTAAGGCTACACCCAAAAGCGAATATACTCCCGTATTAGTGCCAACATGCTCCAAGAGCCCAAAATGCAATACCACAAAACAGAATATGCCCGTAAACAAGCCCATAAGCATTACCGCACGCACTATTTTTTGTAGAGTCCAGCTGCGGTGCAGGTGCACCACGTCCTTCATCCAGTTCTTGTTGGGTTCGTATATTACCATTTTGTCAATTTGAAAATTTGAGAATGTGCTAATTTGAAAATGCCCTGTAATAAACCTCGCTACTTTAATCGACAACTTTTGATAGAATAAACATCCAAAAATGGTAAAAATCCATTTTCAAATTTTCAAATTAGCTCACTTCCAAATTAATCAGTGTATATCATTATAATCTGTTGCAGTCTTGTTATCCACCACCGGGTTGCGCGCCTCCAATATTTCAAATACATTGTTCTTAATGGTATGCGCTATGTTGGCGGTTGGTAAATCGTTGTTATCATTGCCAAAAGGCTCTTCTATTTCTTCGGCCATTAACTCTAGCCCTACAAACGCAAAAAACACAATCATGGTCATGGGTATGGTCCAGTATCCGAAGTCTTCAACCAAACCCAAGGGCAAAAACAAGCCATAAAAAATGATAAACATTTTAATGTAGATAGCGTAAGAAAACGGAATAGGGGTTTTGTTTATTCGCTCACAGGCACCCAAAATATCGAGCAAGGCCGTTATTTGCGGCTTAATATTGAGAAAATCCATGTCCCTGATTTCGCCATTACGGTAAGCCTGCTCAACCCTATTATAAAGCACGAAGGTGATGTAGTTAGGTATGTGATTTTTGGTTGCATAAAGCGCCCGCTCTTCCGGTTTCATGAGTATTAGTTCTTGCACCTGCGCACCATCTCGCAAATGCTCTTTGAAGGCAATACAAAAATTTGAAATATGTTTAGCGAAAAACTTTCGGGTTTCCTTATCCTCTTTAGGCAATGCAGCGTGAAGCATAATAGCCAAATTGCGGCAGTTGTTTACCAACGAACCCCATTGTTTGCGGCCTTCCCACCACCTATCGTAAGCCGTGTTGGTTCGAAAAGCTAGCACAATACTAAGTGCTATACCCAACAATGAATAAACACCAGAACCCATTCTCAACGCACCATGCAAATCAAAATAATCAACAATAACGCAAAGCAAGGCGGTAGCCAAACCAATGCCAGCTACCGCCAGCAAAATTCTGCGCATGGTGGTACTTTCGTAAATGTGCGATAAATCGCGGAGCCAGTTTTTATTGGGTTGGTAGTTAATCATCGTTGCAAAGATTCAAAATTGATTGCGCATTGTACATTGAAAAAATCGAAACTTTTTAAAACAACTTTGTCAAAATATGGGTTAAATTGCTAGGAATTCAGCGGTAATTAAGTACGGTCTAATTTCCATTTTTTAAAAAACCACTGTCATTTTTGATTGACAAATATCACTTATGGCCCTCAAACATTCTCTCAATGCAATTGTTAACTTTACGCTACCCTGAATAGGTGAGTATTTAGACACAATCTAAATTAGTACAAAAATGCAATTAGTGTTTTGTAAATGGCGGAACTTATTGCATCCTTAAGTACATTTGCAGCATATTTTGGTTAAACGGTTAAAGGTACATGAGCACACAAACTACAAACTCTTTCTTCCTGAGTTCTTTGTCGAAAAAATATTTTATGGCTGCTACCGGCCTTTTCCTGTGTATATTTCTACTAGGACACTTAGCTGGTAACCTTCAATTATTCATGACCGACGAGGCAGGCAAATTGCAATTTAACGAGTATGCTAAGTTTATGACCACCTTCCCGGCCGTAAAAATACTATCTTACCTAACTTACTTTAGCATTGTGTTTCATGCTATTGATGGCCTTTTGCTTACGTTAAAAAATCGCAAAGCAAGACCTGTGGGATACGCGTACAGCCGCCCCGATAAAAATTCTAGCTTCCCTGCCCGCAATATGGCTATTTTGGGTTCGTTGATGCTGGTGTTTATAGTATTGCACATGAGCAACTTTTGGGTAAAAATGCACTGGGGCGAATTAAATGTGGACATATGGCTAGATGCTAATGGCAATAGAGATTTGCACTCGGTTGTGATGCATTCTTTCAAACAATTGTGGTACGTAATCGTTTATGCGTTGTGTATGGTTGCTATTGGTTTCCACTTATGGCATGGTTTCCAAAGCGGATTTCAATCATTAGGTCTAAACCACCCACGTTACACTCCTATTGTCGAGAAAACTGGATATGCATTCGCAGTAATAGTTCCTGCCTTGTTTGGTATTATTCCAGTTTACATTTATTTCTTTGGATAAGCGCTAATACATAATTTATATGTCAGAATTTAGAGAAAAAACATCGATAGTTGATGCTCGGGTGCCGGAAGGTCCTCTTGCCAACAAGTGGTCGGAGCACAAAAACCATGTAAGGTTAGTAAGCCCTGGTAACAAACGCCGCATTGATGTGATAGTAGTTGGTACAGGCTTGGCTGGCGCATCAGCAGCCGCATCATTGGCCGAAATGGGATATAACGTTAAATCGTTTTGCTTTCAGGATAGCCCACGCCGCGCGCACTCTATTGCAGCGCAAGGAGGTATAAATGCAGCCAAAAATTACCAGAACGACGGTGATAGTACTTACCGACTTTTTTACGATACAATTAAAGGTGGTGATTACCGCTCTCGCGAAGCTAACGTATACCGTTTGGCCGAAGTATCAGCAAGTATTATTGACCAATGTGTAGCTCAAGGTGTGCCTTTTGCCCGCGATTATGGTGGCTTGCTAGATAACCGTTCTTTTGGGGGCGTGCAAGTAAGTCGTACTTTTTATGCACGGGGCCAAACAGGACAACAATTACTTTTGGGCGCATACTCAGCTATGAGCCGTATGATTGCCAAAGGTGGTATAAAAATGTACAACCGCCACGAAATGCTTGATGTGGTTTTGGTTGAAGGTAAAGCGCGTGGTATAATTGCCCGCAACTTGCGAACCGGCGAAATAGAACGCCACTCGGCTCATGCAGTGGTGTTGGCTACAGGTGGCTATGGCAACGTGTTCTTTTTGAGCACTAATGCTATGGGCAGCAACGTAACGGCCGCTTGGAAAGCGCACAAAAAAGGTGCGTTGTTTGCCAACCCTTGTTTTACCCAAATCCACCCTACTTGCATACCAGTAAGCGGTGATCACCAATCGAAACTGACTTTGATGTCGGAATCGTTGCGCAACGATGGACGCATTTGGGTACCTAAAAAGAAAGGCGATACCCGAAAACCAATAGACATACCTGAGGAAGAGCGCGATTATTACCTAGAGCGCCGCTACCCAGCCTTTGGCAACCTAGTGCCCCGTGACGTGGCCAGCCGTGCCGCCAAAGAGCGTTGCGATGCAGGATATGGTGTGGGTGCCAGTAAAATGGCAGTTTATCTCGATTTTAAAGATGCCATCAATCGCATGGGCGAGGATGTAGTAGCTTCTAAGTACGGTAACCTGTTCCAGATGTATGAAAAAATTACCGACGAGAACCCATACAAAACCCCAATGCGCATATACCCTGCAGTGCACTATACTATGGGAGGGCTATGGGTTGATTATAACTTAATGAGCAACGTGGAAGGATTGTTTGTGCTTGGAGAAGCTAACTTCTCTGACCACGGAGCCAACCGTCTTGGTGCTTCGGCTTTGATGCAAGGCCTTGCTGATGGTTATTTTGTATTGCCATATACGATTGGCGATTACTTAGCCGACGATATCCGCACGGGTGCCATATCTACCCAAACAAGCGAGTTTGATGCTGCTGAGAAGGAAGTAAAAAATCGTTTGCACCAATTGCTGAATAATGGAGGAACCAAAGCTGTGGATTACTACCACAAGAAGTTAGGTAAAATCATTTGGGAGCAATGCGGCATGTCGCGCAACGCCGAAGGATTGAAACAAGCCATTGCTGACATAAATGCCATACGCGAAGACTTCTGGAAAAATGTACGTGTACCAGGCACCGAAGGCGAGCTAAACCAAGAGCTAGAAAAAGCGGGCCGTGTAGCCGACTTTATAGAGCTTGGCGCGCTAATGTGCCAAGATGCATTGGACCGTAACGAATCTTGCGGTGGTCACTTCCGCGAAGAATTCCAAACCCCAGAGGGCGAGGCTTTGCGAGATGACGACAACTATGCTTACGTAGCAGCTTGGGAATACCAAGGTGCAGGTATGCCAGCTAGATTGCACAAAGAAGAGCTGCACTACGAGAATATTAAAATGGTACAGAGGAGTTATAAATAATTTGGAAATTTGAAAATGTGCCAATTTGAAAATGGTGCTTTTCAAAAAAAAGAAAGCTCAAATTTTGATTTCTCGATTTCCAAATTTTCAAATTACCAAATTTTCAAATTGGTTACAATGAATTTAAAGCTAAAAATATGGCGCCAAAAGGGGCCGAAGGATAATGGCAAAATGGTTGACTACCCTATTAGTGGTATATCTCCGGACATGTCGTTTCTGGAAATGATGGATGTGTTAAACGACCAGCTAGTAGAAAAAGGTGATTTACCGGTTGCTTTTGACCACGATTGCCGAGAAGGTATTTGCGGTAGTTGCAGCATGTATATCAACGGCGAGCCCCATGGCCCCGGCCGCGGCATTACCACTTGCCAATTGCACATGCGCTCTTTTACTGATGGCGATACCATACATATTGAGCCATGGCGTGCAGCGGCTTTCCCAGTAATCAAAGATTTGGTTACCGACCGCTCCGCATTCGACCGCATTATACAGGCCGGCGGATTTATTTCCGTTAACTCTGGTTCGCCAGTAGATGCCAATGCCATACCGATTGACAAACATGACTCAGATAGAGCATTTGATGCAGCAACATGCATTGGTTGCGGTGCCTGCGTAGCTGCCTGTAAAAATGCATCGGCTATGTTGTTTACCTCGGCAAAAGTTTCGCATTTGAGCCTATTGCCACAAGGGCAAGTAGAAGCTCGAGACCGCGTACTGGCTATGATTAACCAGATGGACGAAGAAGGCTTCGGCAACTGTACTAACACTGGCGCTTGCGAAGTGGAATGCCCTAAAGGCATCAGCATCGAAAACATTGCTCGTATGAACCGTCAATATTTGGGCGCCGCTATAAGCTATTCTCCGCCTAAAGCAACAGGCGGCGGCGATTGATGCAACCGTGCAATCTTTTTTAACCTCATAACGTTTAAAAATACCGAGACTCTTCTCGGTATTTTTTTGTTATTTTTACCTTATTGCGTATTTCAATTTTCTACCAATGATGCACCGGGTACTGGTAATGTTCTTTTTGCTATTGAGCCTCAATGCATCGGCAACGCATTATCGGGCAGGTGAGCTTACCTTTCGCCAGTTAGGGTATTTATCTTATGAGGTTACCGTAACTACTTACACTACTGCCTTGGCAAATCTTGAACCACCAGATACTGATACCCTACCCGTAGATTGGGGCGATGGTACCATAACCATGGCAGGCAGGGTAAACGCCAACTTCCCTAACTCCGATTACAAAATAAACGTATACAAAACCACGCATACCTACGCAGGCCCACTGCCCTATTACCTTATATCGATGGCCGACCCCAACCGCATAGGAGGAATTGAAAATATGAACAACAGCATCGGTACGCTGTTTTACATTGAAGATACCTTGCGCATTTACAATCCCTCTTTTATTGGTGGCAATAGTTCACCAATACTGCTTACTCCGCCCATTGATTACGCCAACCTGAACGATACCTTTTTCCATAACCCAGGAGCATTTGACCCTGATGGTGATAGCCTAACTTTTGAGCTAGTAGTTCCTTTGCAGGGTACAGCAACTCCTGTATCATTGTACCGTCTACCCGATTTAATAAACCCTGGCATTGACAATAACTTCACACTAGATAACGCAACTGGCGAAATAACGTGGGCTGTGCCTAAAAAAGCTGGAATTTACAATATTGCCATTTTGGTTCGCGAATACCGAGAAGGTACTTTGTTGGGCACCGTGCTACGCGACATGCAAATTATTGTGCGCGATTACATAAACGATCCGCCCGTGTTTGCCGAAATAAGGGACACCTGCATTATTGCGGGCACGCTGCTCAACTTTCAAGTAAGTGCCACCGACCCCAATGTGCAAACCGTTAACATTGCAGCATACGGCGGACCATTAAATTTAGCCACAACGAATAACCCTGCCGATTTTGTGAGCAACACTGGCAATCCTGCCTTCGGAACCTTCCAATGGCAGTCTATTTGCAACCATATACGCCGAGACCCTTACCAAGTAGTGTTCCGCGCCGTTGATAATTATGTAGCCCCTGGCGGCCAGAGCGTGCCACTTACCGATGTGGAAACCATGCTGATTCGCATAGTTGGCCCTCCCCCACAAAACGTGGTTGCAATACCGAATGTAAGCAATGATAATATTGATGTTTCTTGGCAAGACCCCTATGCCTGCGGCCTGCAAGAAACCGACCGTTTCCTTGGGTTTACGGTATGGCGTCGTATCGGATCTAACCCGTTCCCTATTGACACCTGCACGGTTGGCCTAGCTGGAAGAGGCTATACCCAGATTTCTGACATGCAAATGAGCTTCACATTTTCTGATAGCACCGCAACCATCGGGCAGACCTATTGTTACCGAATTTTGGCGCATTTTGGTGATAGAACAAGCTTTGGTATTGTTTACAACCAAGTGGAAAGCTTGCCTTCGGAAGAAGCCTGCACACAGCTTGCGCGCAAGCTGCCCATAATTACCAATGTAGATGTAAATAGCACCGATGCTGCCGCAGGTCAAATGTTTGTGCGCTGGGTAAACCCAATTGCATCGCTACAAGATTTAGATACTATTCTTTACCCAGGACCTTACGAATATAGGTTAATTCGGGGTGAAGGGCTGGATGGGGCCGCTAACCGCGTGCAGGTGGTAAACTACACCAGCAATACCTTTACCGGCCTTGACGATACCACCTACACCGACAACGGTTTGAATACTTCTGGTATACCATATGCCTACGAAGTAGAATTCTATACCCAAGGGGGCATATTACTTGGTGCTAGCGAACGGGCTTCTTCCATTTTCTTGAACACTATTGGCAACGACCGCAGGGTAGATATGACTTTTGAATACCAAGTGCCTTGGATTAATGCCCGTTTCGAAATAAACCGCAAAATTGGCGGCGTATTTACACCCATTGATACGGTAGATGTACCCGAATATGTTGACCGTAACTTGGTAAACGGCGATGAGTATTGCTACATGGTGCGCGGTTTTGGGGTATATACCATCCCTTCGTTGCCCGATACGTTGTTTAACAAATCGCAAGAAAGTTGTGCAGTGCCACAAGATTCAGTGGCACCTTGCGTGCCCGTGCTCACCGTAGCTAACAATTGTGGCAGCATTGAAAAAGGCGAGAACTGCGATGCAGAGGCAAATTCATTGAATAACAATCTGTCATGGAACAACGTAAACATTAGTTGCGACGAAAAAGATGCGCTTAAATACCGAATATATTATGCTGTACCAGGTACTAGCGAGTTTAACTTGATTGATAGTGTCGCAAGTGCATCGGATACTACTTTTAGCCACAGACCAATTGAGAGCACGCTTGCAGGTTGCTATGCCGTTACGGCTATTGACACGGTTGGCAACGAAAGTGCCTTCAGCAATATCATGTGCGTTGACAACTGCCCGTGCTACATATTACCCAATGTGTTTACGCCTAATAATGATGGCGACAACGATTTATACACCCCGCGCAAACCCTATCTATTTGTTTACCAAGTAGATATGAAGATATATAACCGTTGGGGCTATTTAGTGTTCGAAACCACTGATCCTAATATAAACTGGGATGGAAACGATAGTAATGGCAAACCGTTGGGCGAAGATGTTTATTACTACGTGTGCCGTGTATTAGAGCTTCGCGATGCAGGTGTGGTCGAAAATCCTGAAATACTGAACGGCTACATCCATCTTATAAGGGGTAATGGAGGCAATAATTAATTTGGAAATGCGACAATTTGAAAATGTTGAGTTAAGCCATTATCACCTCATTTTCACTTATCATTAACAGCTATTTTCAAATCGGCACATTTTCAAATTTCCAAATTAAAACCCAATGTTCACAGGCATTATAGAGACCCTTGGTACCGTAACCGACATACATCATGAAGGCACCAATGTGCATTTCAAAGTAAGGTCTTTTATCACTCCAGAGTTAAAAATTGACCAAAGCGTTTCGCACAACGGCGTTTGTCTTACCGTAGTAGCGTTAGATGGCGATGTACATACCGTAACCGCAATATTGGAGACACTTAACCGCACCAACTTAGGCAGCTTGTCTGTCGGTAGTGTAGTAAACTTGGAGCGCGCCATGAGTGCCCATGCTCGCTTTGATGGACATATGGTGCAAGGACATGTAGACCAAACCGCCGTTTGTTATCAAAAAGATACCTTAGGCGGTAGCTGGAAATATTGGTTCAAATATACTCCTTCGGTGGATTTGTTGGTAGTGGAGAAAGGCTCTATTTGCGTTAACGGGGTAAGCCTAACCGTGGCCGATGTGGGCGAAGACCATTTTTCGGTGGCCATAATACCATATACCTATGAGAATACTACCTTCTATACCTTGCAAGAGGGCGACCAAGTAAACTTAGAGTTTGATATTATCGGAAAGTATTTAGCCAAGCAAATGAAGGCATACCAATCACTCATTATATAACCAACACCAAAAAAGGGCAAATATGAAACCAATTCTCGACAGCAGTGAATTTTCGCAACCAATAAACATTGTAAGATACCGCCGCAGCCTGCTACCTTGGTGGATTAAAGGTTTCAGCTGGTTGTTTATGATATTTGGAGTAATGATTTTTCCGATAAGTGTCATGTCAATATTTGGAGTACCAACAGAGTTGAGTTTGTATGGAATTGAATCAACCTCCATCCTAAACCTAAACGGGGCTTTAGTAACTATTATGTTTTTAATTTCAGGTATAGTAGGATTTGCTTTATTTTATGGCAAAGATTGGGCACTAAATGCGGGGCTTGTACTTTGCGCTGCGCATTTATTGCTGGTAGTACTTGTTTATGCACTGCAGTTGGCCACACACGGAAGCAATTTAAGGTTTGAGTTTATTCTAGTTGTTCCGTTTTTTATTAAACTCTTGAAATTGAGACCACTGTGGGACGGCCCTCAAAATAATGCATCTATATAGTTAGCAACCGGTTAGTTACCTCGAAATAATCTTTATTTTTAGCTAATGTATTTGGAGGAAGTTACTATTGATTGATAGTATAAAGAGAAACCGAACGAAACGATGCAGGTAAAACTAAATGGAAAAATACTAGAGCTGATACAAGGCAATATAGTAGAACAACCCGATGTTGATGTAATAGTAAATGCCGCTAATGCGGAGCTTCGCGCAGGTAGTGGTGTTGCTGGCGCTATACATGGTGCTGCTGGCCCCCAACTTTATCAAGCTTGCTTGCCATTAGCGCCTATCGTTCATGGTGATGCTGTTATTACGCCTGGTTTCAATTTACCGAACAAGTACGTGATACATACGCTAGGGCCCATTTATGGCATCGATAAACCATCGGATTACATTTTGGCCCGCTGCTATGAACACTCATTGCGCTTAGCTGATGAGAACGGATTGAAAAGTATCGCTTTCCCGGCTATTTCAACTGGTATATTTGGCTATCCAATACGCGATGCAGCAGAGGTTGCGCTTGGTACTATAAAGCGAACACTTCAACATATTCAGCACATTAAGTTGGTAAGGATAGTGCTATTCTCTACTCAAGAATTAGAAATAAACATAGATGTACTGAATGAAGTAGTAGAGCAGTAAAACCCTCTAAACAAGCTTGTTTTCGATAGCCAGCTTTATCAAACCCACTATAGTTTTCACCTGCGTTTTCTGGATGATGTGCTTGCGGTGGGTTTCGACGGTGCGAGGGCTGATGTACAGTTTCTGAGAAATTTCGGCAGTTGATAATTCTTCGCAAATCAATTGCAATATTTCTAGTTCGCGTGGGGTTAGGTCTTTTACGCGGTCGTTTTCTTGTTTAGGCGGTTTGTTACTATCCTTTATATTTTCAAGGATGATGTTCATTACTTCGTTGCTATAATACGTTCCATCGTCGGCCAATCGATTGATAGCAGTAATGAGCTCTTGCTTTCCAGTATTTTTAAGAATATACCCTTCGGCTTCAGCAAGTAGTATTTCATTTATTATCTCGCGGTCGTTGTACATGGTAAGCACCAGCACCTTTACTTCCGGAAAATCGCGCTTCACAATTCTAGTAAGTTCAGTGCCGCTGATACCTGGCATATTAATATCGGTAATAAGCATATCAATGCCTCCTTCCTTCAATATTGCAAGGGCTTCTTGTCCATCGTGCGCTTCTGCCACAATCTCTGCCTTGTCAAATTTACGCAACAATGATTTAATGCCGTCAATAAACATGGCGTGGTCGTCGGCAATCAATATTTTGGTTATAGCAGGTACTACTTTCTCTTCCATATTATCACAATTTCGAAACCCGTTGGAATGTAAATGTAGCTACTTTTGTTATAAATAGTGTTTAATAAAAAGTTGTTAGTGGCTAGAAAATAACAACTAGTTTTTGGTCACTATTTAGCATGACGCTGCTGAAGGATCTTCGCAACATCTGAAATGCCATAGCCGCGGTGCGAAAGTAAAATCATGTAGTGGAACATTAAGTCGGCAGCCTCATTTAGAAACAATTGGTCATTATCGCTCTTCGCTTCTATTACCAATTCAACGGCCTCTTCACCCACTTTTTGGGCAATTTTATTGGTGCCTTTAGCAAACAAACTGGCCGTGTACGAACTTTCAGGTGCTGCATTTTTTCGTCCTTCAATTAACTTTTGCAGAAACTCCAGAAAATAAACGCTATCAGTATTTTTTTCAAAAAAGCAGGTATCGGCGCCCGTATGGCAGATTGGACCTTTAGGCTTGGCCTTTACCAGCAACGTGTCAGAGTCGCAATCTAAAGTTAACGATTCTACTACCAAAAAATTTCCAGAAGTTTCGCCCTTGGTCCATTGCCTTTCTTTGGTACGGCTATAAAAAGTAACCAAACCACTCTCAACAGTGGTGTTGTAAGCTTCTTGGTCCATAAAGCCCAGCATCAGCACTTTAGCCGTTTCGGCATCCTGAATAATGGCTGGCAATAAACCACCACCTTTATCAAAGTCTGGTTGGCTCATCGTATCGGTATGTTTTGTTGCTTTAAAGAAGATTTTAACTCCGGTATATTTACTTGGCCAAAATGGAAAATACTTGCTGCCAAGGCTGCATCGGCACGTCCGTTTTTAAACACATCTTCAAAATGTTTGGCCGAGCCAGCACCACCAGAGGCAATAATGGGTATGTTTACCACGTCGCTAATGTAAGCAGTGGCAGCTACTGCAAAACCATGCTTGGTACCATCATGGTCCATACTGGTAAACAAAATTTCGCCAGCACCCAAGTCCTCAACCTGCCGCGCCCAATCAAACAAATCGATATTAGTAGGCAACCGCCCACCGTTAAGGTGCACTATCCAGCGTCCGTCAATCACTTTGGCATCAATAGCAATAACAATACACTGGCTGCCAAAAGCCTTTGCCAATTCGGTAATCAGTTCGGGCCTGCGAACTGCTGCCGAATTGATGCTGATTTTATCAGCACCTGCATATAGCATCTTATTTACATCGTCAATAGTGCGTATACCCCCACCAACCGTAAAAGGTATATTCACTTGCCTAGCAACTTCTTCAACCAAACCAACCATAGTTTTGCGTCGGTCGCTAGTAGCAGTTATATCCAAAAATACAAGCTCATCGGCACCTTGGGTAGCATAAAGGGCTGCTTGCTCCACAGGGTTGCCAGCATCTTGCAGGTCCACGAAGTTCACGCCCTTTACAGTGCGGCCATCCTTTACATCAAGGCATGGTATAATACGTTTGGTAAGCATTGGGGCGGTAAAAGTACATGGCATTGGTGTTATGTCATAACGATTGGAGGGATTTATTTGTTTTAAAGTTAACTGCACCCCCTTTAGCCCTTTGCAGAATACGATATAGACATTTGTTAGCACCCGCCAAACAAAAAAAGGAAGCAAAAATGTGCTGGTACCGTAATTGCCCACTGCGCGCAGTCAACATCAAAAATTAAATGCTACCTTTTTACAACTTACCGCAAATTGTAGCGTTCTTTGTGCAATATGCGTTGTTACCTGCTAATTATGCTGCTCAGTTTGGTTGGTTTTACGGCCTCGGCACAAACCCCGCAAGCAGTGGTTATCTCGGGCCAAATTTTGGACGTAGGCGATAGCATGGGTTTACCTTATGTAAACATGTGGGGAAAGCAGAGCAAAATAGGCGGTACTACGAACGTGGATGGCAGTTTTGCTATTTATGTATTGCCTGGCGACACGATGCACATTACTTCTATTGGATTTGTAACAAAGGACTGGAAAGTGCCTTTGGATATTGCCTTAAACCCCAAGATTACTTTGGTAATGTACCGTGAGGTGTACGATATTGATGAGGTAACCATTATGCCCCGCGATATTCGCAACGACATTATGAACGTGCCCCCACCAGGCGGGCCACCAGTTAGTCCGCATTTTCCGCACACGCCTAGGTTCGGGGTTAGTCCTGGTGGTGGCATTACCTTTGGTTTTGATAGCAAAGCCAAGCACATGCGCGAGCAACAAGAGCATATTGCCCAATGGGACTATGAAGAAGCCATGCGCGAATATATCGCTTTTAGGTACAACCCTACCTTCATCCAACAATTTGTACCCCTGCCCGATGAGCAGATGGAAAGCTTTATGCATTTCTGCAACCTGCCGGCCGATTTTATAGTATCAAGTAATGATTACGATTTGGCAAAGGCCATTAAAGACTGCTATGGTGCTTTCGTGAGCAAGTAATACGCCTTTCCACTTAAATTTTTCCCAACTAATCTTACCAGCCCGTAACTATTGTTTGGCTATTTCGTAATAGTGGTTAAAATATTGCGGAATGAGACAACTAAAAATCACTAACCAGATTACACAGCGCGATAGCCAAGCTTTGGAGAAATATCTGCAAGAGATAGCCAAAGTAAAACTATTGACTGTGGAACAGGAGGTGCAGCTAGCACAGAGGATTAAGGAGGGAGACAGTGATGCGTTGGAGAGCTTGGTAAAAGCAAACCTTAGGTTTGTTGTATCGGTAGCAAAGCAGTATCAAAACCAAGGTTTACCACTTAGCGATTTAGTAAACGAAGGCAATTTAGGCCTGATAAAAGCTGCCCAAAAATTTGACGAAACTCGAGGCTTTAAGTTCATTTCTTATGCCGTGTGGTGGATTAGGCAAAGTATATTACAAGGGTTGGTTGAACAATCGAGAATTGTACGTATGCCCATGAACAAAGTAGGCTCGTACAACAAGATTACACAGGCCATGAGCATTTTTGAACAGGAGTTTCAGCGCGAACCAACCCACGAGGAACTAGAAGACTTGCTTGAGATAAGTAGCAAAGAAATTGAAGAATTAATAAAAGGCGCTAGCCGCCACATAAGCATGGATGCGCCAATGGGCGAAGAAGGCGATAGTGGAAGCCTATACGATGTGCTGATTGATGATGATGCCAGCGACACCGAGCGAAAAATGATGAAAGAATCCTTGAAAAAGGAAATAAACAAAGTACTAGCAATGCTGCCAGCGCGAGATGCTGATATTGTATGCTACTACTATGGCCTAAAAGGCGAGGGTTATATGACCTTGGAAGAAATCGGTAAGATTTTTGACCTAACCCGTGAACGGGTACGCCAGATCAAAGAGCGGGCTTTGCGCCGTTTGCGCAAAACCACCAATTCGCGCTCATTGAAGCATTACTTGGGCCATTAATCAACTTTGAGGTTTTTTGGGATTGTCAATAACGGCACAGCCGAACGGGGGTTCGGCTGTGTCATTTTTATTTATGTCTGAATCAGAATTTAGAGAATTCTAAAATTATAGAATTGAGTTTAAAGGTAAAGGCAATCTCTTAAAATTTATGATACTATCAATTAGCCTTCACCAATTTCTGTATGTGCCTCGCACCATCTTGCTCAATTTGTACCATGTATATGCCTTCAGGCCAAGCAGCAGTTGAAATAAGTTGGTTACGCTCAGTAGTTTCAAACTGATATACAACCTGACCAACCATATTAAACACCGTAATACCCACTGGAGCAGAACCTTGGTTGCTTAACTCAATAGTTACTTCGCTTTGAGTTGGGTTAGGGTACAATTTAAATGCAGCCAAACCTTTAACATCGTTTATTGAATTTATAAGGCTATCAACGCCCCACGCATAGTCAATGGTTATGGTATCAATAGTTATAGAGGCATAATATACCGATTGTGAGGTGGTACTGTCATAATACCACGAATCAGTAAACTGCGACTGAGAAATTAACGATTCAAAATTATTAAAGCTTCCATACATCGATGAGTCGCCAACTACAATTACCCAAGTTTGGCCACGTTCAATAGTACAAGCCCTAACATTATTTATCTCATCAATGCAATAGCGGCGCACCGCTACATAGCTATTTTCTTGGCGTCCTAACACCCATAAGCTGTCGTTCCTGATTTCATCGTAATCGCTGTCTTCAAAGAACAAAGCAACATCTTTACTCTTCAGTAATATGTTGTTTACTTCGGCTCTGTACATAATAAGTGCCACATTGCTTTTTTGAGCTACATAAGGCAAATGATCGTTTTGATTGCCTGGCGCTCTATCGTCCCAATCCTGCTTTACTCTTCCTGAGCCGGTAAATACTGCTGTGGTGCCAACATTTGCCATAATTGGGTATTGCTGGAAACCCACTTTACCTTTCCAAAAATCATGCAAAGAGGTAAGGGTTACGGCATTGCGCTTAAACACCGATACTTGCTGCCCACAAATTACCGAACTCATAGAAATGGCTGGCAAAGACTCTGCAATTAATTGAATATCGGTAGCACCAAAATTGCGAAAGTCTCTAAACTCAGCAAAATCAACATGCGACCACAAAGCAGAGTCAATGATTAAACTACCCGTTTCGTACGCCACTTTTGGGTGGAAATACAAGCCCGAACTCCATTGGCTTATTATCTTATCAAGCGGCCTAAGTACACTGTTAATGGCTAAACTGCTGTCAATAGAATGTCCAATGTAAAAAGTGGTATCCACTGAAAAGTTAAGCGTAGAAACTATACTATCTACTTCTAGCGAAGAAGTGCTTAAAAACGATCCCGAATGTGACGGGTCTCCAGGCCTTTCGCCCAAACCAGTTAGCAGATAAATAAGATTGCTGTGGTTTTGGTAAGGAGTTTCGTATTTGCTAGGGTATGCCCTACCGGCCACGGCAAACATTACACCCTTATTGTTGGTCATTAATAACAAATCCCTGAGTAACCGCACCGATGCTTTGGTTGCCAAATCTTTAATCTGTGGGTCTTGGGCAAAGTCGGATAGGTTTATTAACCCACTAAAGCAGTATGGGGCATAAGTGGGAGAGTAAAACTCATAAAACCCATATTTTACTTTAAGGTCGAGATAATGCACCAAGCGGGTGCGAAGGGCGGTATCAATAGCGCGTCCATATTTTTCATGCAGCAACCAATCGCTAGACATCCACATGATAGTGTGATTCTCCGACCAGTAGCCCCTAATCGTATCAGCTTTAGTTAGCCAAAACGGAACCGTATCAATAGCAGGAAGAATAATGTTATCATAATCGCCATTGGTTAAAAACAACACTCTTATGAGTTTCACCAATTGAAAATCGAAAGTTGAGCCTCCCTCAATCCTGCTCAGAATATTCCTCAACACAGCTGTATCTACAATGCCATTATTATATGCCTGAATTGCAACCAAATCAATACTGTTTGTATACTGCAGCGCCGTATCAATATAAGCCTGTCGGCGGTTTTCGTAAATGCTGTCGTTGGCAAAAAGCGATTGAGAGAATAGTAACACAAACATGAGGCAAAGGCCCCTAAGCGAGCAAACAAATGACATAATAATAGTACTTAAGTGAGGAGTAAATAATTTCAGTGACTTAATTTAGCAACTTTAAATTTACAGAGTGCATTTTC
Organism: Sphingobacteriales bacterium; assembly: GCA_027486795.1. Taxonomy (GTDB): domain Bacteria; phylum Bacteroidota; class Bacteroidia; order Chitinophagales; family CAIOSU01; genus CAIOSU01. Next base: position 149,675 of record JAIXOI010000048.1, read on the forward strand.
GACAATAAAAATAGCCTCGTATCCCACATATTTTTATTCATAAACCCTGCGTGCCACATACATTATTCACTGTTTTGGGTAAATGCATTGCCTCCTTTTCAATCAATATTCTTGGTTGTTTTAGCTTCAAAGGTTTTACAATTTCCAAAACCTTGTTTTGGCCTGATAAAAAAATACCCTCTCGCAATATGAAAGTTGTTGCCAAAATTGGCCTGTACCAATCCTTTTTTGAATATTTTCTATTGAAATGTTCATTCTCTTAATTAAAGTCATTAAATTGTTTTGCCAAAACCGTTAACTCACCTTAGTCCTATTGTTATGCCTTTTGCTTTTACGCCGCGAGGAATTTGCCTCACACTGGTTCTTTTAGTTTCTCAATCGCTTTTTGCCAACGACAGCATTTACGAAAACCGACGACAGGCCTATTTAAATGCCTCGTTACTAAACACCAATGACGTTGATGTAATTGCCATTCAGGCATACAAAACGGGTGTAGTGGATACAAACTTAATACGCACAACACTCAACGATATTCCCACTGTCTCTACAATAGACTTTCGAATTGTGAAATTGATACGAGTGTTGTTTTTAACCAATGGTGCTTACGATAATTTAATATACTCGTCGTTAGACACCCTTCCTTTTTGGATAACCCCTAATGATACGCTGCGTGGATATTGGTCCGAAAATCACACCATTATGTGGATGTCGAGCGATTGGTTATTGCACGAAAAATTCGGAAGGACAATTGATACTGCATTGCATCAAAGGCTGGTACACTACCTTAACTTGAAGATAAAGTATGGTTTTTATGAGTTTTTATCGCCTACTTATGCACCATTCTCCCTTAGTGGATTGCTTAACCTTGCTGATTTTGCACAAGACCCACAAATAAAAGACCTCGCCACCAAAGCATCTGTTATATTGTTAAGAGACCTACTTAGGGTAACGAATGATAAAGGAGTAACTTTTTCGGTTGCTGGCAGAGCTTATCCAGGCAACTATGAAGGTGCCTACAGCCATAATCACCGCGATTTGATGTATTTGTTAACGGGTCTAGGACCGCAGCCAGTCGGGGTTTCGCATTCTCCTTCTTTCCTGAGTACTTCGAGTTTAGAAGTCGATTCAATTCTTACTTCGTTTAAATCAGCAATTGATACAGTTTTGCATTTAGGCCATTCAGTTGATAGTAGTATAATTATCAATAGCGTACTTCGACCGCTTGATAAAACAATTAGCCAATGGAGCTCAGGTATGTATTTTCACCCTAAGGTAGCTTTCGAGTCAGGTACATTAATAGTAAATTACAACCTTTGGCATCATGTTGATTTTGAGGACTTCAGAGATTTTGAAAACTTTTCGGCAGCCGATATACAAAGCATAGCAGATGAATTGACAGCAATATCAATGAGCTCTACCAATTGCCAATCAACTATTGCCATTTTCAAGCACCAAAATGTTGTGCTATCTTCTATTCAAGATTTTTGGAAAGGTAAGGCAGGTTACCAGCAACAACCAATAATGGCAAATGTAGGCACTACTGCAGTTTACTTAGGTTCTGGAACAGTTAAGCAGAATTGGAATAATCGCCCTGCTAATAACGCAAACGACCACTTACCATACATCGAGCAAAAACATAACGTTGCTTTACTAATGTACAGGCCAGAACCTAACAATATATTTTTGAAGAGCAAGGATGTTGCGCTACATTTCAACGATGCAGAGTTTGATGAAATAAGGAATGATAGCCTATGGGTACTTGGTCGTCAAGAAAACGGATATGTGGCAGTGCGCCGCTATTGCTTAGGCGAAAAAGACAGTGTGCGTGCTTGTGTAAATGATAGAGGCCAAAGCTGGGTAATCGTGGTTGGCGACTCGCTAATGTACGGCAGCTTCAACAATTTCGAAACGGTTATTACTCAATCACAGTTTAATGACGAATGGTATTATGATAGTATTACCTCCCAATCAGTATATCATGCATCCATTACTGTTGACACTGTAACCATTGATTATGCTTGGGGTGTAGATAGCCTTGTTAATGCTGCAAATGAAATTGATTATTTATCGACATTTAGCGTTTATCCTAACCCAACCCAAAATGAAGTAACTGTTGAGTTAAATGTCCAGAGTAATAAACCTGTCGGCATTACTATATTTAATATGGTTGGTCAACTTGTTTATCAAATAGAAACTTCGGAAGCTCTACAGCACATATCAACGCTTGCTTGGCCTGAAGGATTGTATTTGATTCAGATTGAGCAAGAAGGCAATAGGCATGTGCAGAAATTGGTTAAATCAAACTAACAAAAGCCTCCGTTGTTAAATTAAATTACGTCACTAAGAAATCCGTTGGGGTTCCTTCCTTTTGTTTGATGCTCAATATTTTTATGCTATTCTGTTGCAATTCGTACCTTTGCATAGCAAATGTCCTGGTATAACGCATTTAAAGAGTACTTTTTCCGGCGGAGTCTAAGTCGCGAAACTGCCCAACAAGAACGTTTGGGCGAAATAAGAAATTATACTAACTCAAGGTACATTGGCATTTGGTTTGACGGCAGCAACCGCGAAAATTTTACGGTCATTGATGCTTTAGCCCGCAAACTAGCCAGTAAAGGCAAAAAAGTTGAAATATTGGGTTATGTTGGCAAAGTAAAAAAAGAAGAGAAAATTAAGTTTGATTACATAGAGCCACATAGAATTAGCTGGGCTGGTGTACCCGATGCCAATACGCAAGAAATATGGGCCAAAATACCTTACGATTTGTTACTTTGCCTGCATACCAAACCTTGCAAACCGCTGGAGTACTTGGCAAGCCTAAGTGGTGCAAAATGTAGGGTAGGAAGGTATGCGACCGATACAATTGACTGTTACGATCTTATGGTATCATTGCTGCCCGAAAATGACTTGCCACAAATGATAAAACAAGTAGACCAATTGCTTACCGAAATAAACAAAAACCAACAACAAAATGTCGCAGCAATTTAGAGGCACCGGAATAGCGCTGGTGACGCCTTTCAACGAGGATGGAAGCATTGATTTTGAAGGACTTAGGAAAGTAATTGAGCACGACATAAAGGGAGGTGTAGAGTATTTAGTTTCGTTGGGCACTACCGGCGAGACTGCAACCTTAAATAAAGACGAAAAATTACAAGTACTGCGCTTTACCGCCGAAGTGGTAAACAAACGCGTGCCATTGGTAGCAGGCTTCGGTGGCAATGACACCCGCGAATTGGTAGAGGCAATTAAAGGATTTGATTTTGTTGGCTACGACGCCCTTCTCTCGGCTAGCCCATATTACAATAAGCCAACTCAAGAGGGCATTTACCAACATTACAAAGCAGTGGCTGAAGCATCGCCAGTACCGGTAATTTTGTATAACGTGCCTGGGCGAACCTCATCAAACGTTACGGCCGAAACAACTTTGCGCTTGGCTCGCGATTTTAAAAACATAATTGCCGTTAAAGAAGCATCTGGCAACTTTGATCAAGTAATGCAAATTATCAAAAATAAACCCGATGGCTTTTTAGTTATAAGTGGAGACGACCTAATTACGCTGCCATTAATAGCCTGTGGTGCAGATGGAGTTATTTCGGTAGTAGGCAACGCTATGCCAGCCTACTTTTCGGAAATGGTGCGACTGGCATTACAGGGAGACTTTATTGCTGCACGCAAACTTCATTATAAACTAACCGATCTAACAAATTTATTGTTTGTGGAAGGAAATCCGGGTGGCGTAAAAACAGTGCTGCAACTTCAAGGAATATGCACCAACCAAGTAAGGTTGCCGCTTTGGCGCATAAGTAATGAGCTTGCCAAAAAGTTAGAAGCTGAGCTACATATAATAAACCAAGCACAATAACCGTTAGGTTGCAATCCAAGAGCCCAAATCTCTTTTTACGCTCTGAAGAAAATACGCTAATTTTGCAAACTGTGGTGAACAAAAGTATATACGCCTTACTGCTGTCAGTTTTTATACTGCTTGGCTCTTCGTGTGCCGATAGCTACCAAAAGGTAGTAAAAAGTACCGATTTCAATTACAAGCTTAGCAAAGCAAACGAGTACTACGAGAAGGGAGCATACTCCAAAGCCATCCCTATTTACGAGGAGTTGATTCCGGTATTTAAAGGCACCAAAAATATTGATGAGTTGTACTTTAAGTACGCCATGAGCCATTACAACGAGGCCAATTATTTGATTGCTGGTTTCCATTTCAAAAACATCAGCGATAACTACGGTCTAAGCCCTTTTGCCGAAGAATGCTTGTATATGACCGCACAGTGTGATTATCAAATGTCGGCCGAAGTACCTTTAGACCAAACTTATACTGACAAGGCAATACAATCATTTCAATTGTACATCAATAGCTACCCAAATACCACAAGGCTTGACGATTGTAACCTGAAGATTGGGCAAATGAGGCGCAAACTAGAGCTCAAAGCACTTAGTGCTGCTGAACTTTATTTACGAACCAGACATTACAAAGCAGCAGCAGTTTCGTTTTCGAACATTCTAGTTGATTTTCCGGATACAAAAGATGCTGAAAAGATTTCATACAGTATCGTAAAAAGTTACTTTCTGTATGCCGAAAACAGTATCTACGAAAAACAAAAGGAGCGCTACGAAGCAGTTTTAGAGAGCTATAACAATTTGGCGCGCCGATACGCAAATAGTGTGTACCTTAACGATGCAAAAAAATATTACGACCAAGCAACCATTAAACTAGAAGAAATTAGAAAGGCGCTTGAGTCGGCTAAATCCTGAGTTATGAAGAAGAACCAATTGATGGGCATACAGCCTAACGTAGAAACCCGCGACCTAAACCAAATTGCCGCTCAAAGCGGAGGCAATCTTTTTGAGTCGCTGGTAATTATTGCAAAACGCTCTAACCAGATCAATGCTAAGTTGAAAGAAGAGTTGCACGCAAAGCTTAATGAATTTGCGAGCAGCAACGATAACTTGGAAGAGGTGTTTGAAAACCGCGAGCAAATTGAGATAAGCAAATACTACGAAAAGTTGCCTAACCCGGTTATTATTGCTTTGGACGAATTTAAGAACGACGAGATTTACTACCGTCGTGCTGACGAACAAGCCTAATAACACCCTATGCTGGCGGGAAAAAACATATTGCTGTGCGTAACTGGCAGCATTGCCGCCTACAAATCTGCCATATTGGTGCGTTTGTTGGTTAGGCAAGGGGCTAATGTTAAGGTTATAATGACCCAAGCGGCACAGCAATTTATTTCCCCGTTAACACTGTCCACGCTAAGCAAAAACCCAGTGTTTACCCAATATGCCGACGAAAAAGGTAATTGGAACAGTCACGTAGAACTTGGCTTATGGGCCAATGTAATGCTGGTTGCACCCGCCTCGGCCAACACTTTGGCTAAAATGGCCAATGGTATTTGTGATAACTTACTTACTGCTACGTACCTATCGGCACGCTGCCCAGTTGCGGTATCTCCAGCAATGGATTTGGATATGTACCAGCACCCAACTACACTGAACAACCTTGCTAAGCTTCGTAGTTATGGCAATTTGGTTGTTCCAGCTAAATTTGGAGAGCTAGCCAGTGGATTGGTAGGTGAAGGCCGTATGGCCGAACCAGAAGAAATCATTGCCTTTTTGGAAGAAGAAGTTTTCGCTCTTGAACAAGAAACTCTAAAAGGCAAGACCGTATTGATTACTGCTGGTCCAACTATGGAGCCCATTGATCCTGTGCGCTATATAAGCAACCACTCCACCGGAAAAATGGGGTTTGCATTAGCGCAGCAATTTTTGCGCTTCGGGGCCAAAGTAACCCTCATCAAAGGTCCTACAACTACCCAACCTACCTTACACGCCAACCTTAACATTATTGAAGTAAGCACGGCATCGGAAATGTTTGATGCAGTTACCCGCGAGTTTGAAGGAAAAGATATTACCGTTATGGCTGCTGCCGTAGCAGACTACACTCCGGCGGAAGTATCGGGCAAGAAAATTAAAAAAGACGGCCACGTACTTGAGCTTCAACTGGTAAAAACCCGCGATATATTGGCTGAAATTGGCAGAATCAAAAAAACAGGGCAAATACTAGTAGGTTTTGCTCTGGAAACCAATGACGAAGAGAAACACGCGCTGGAAAAGCTTAAAAAGAAAAACCTCGATATCATTGTGCTCAATTCGCTTCGCGATAGCGGTGCGGGATTTGGCCACGATACCAACCAAGTAACTTTGCTGGACAATAAAGGCGGCAAAAAACAGTTTGAGTTAAAAAATAAAACAGCAGTAGCATTAGATATTGTTAAAGCCATTACTGAGCAACTATAACTATGGGAAAGTTTCTAGGCATTTTTTGGCTGTTGATGATATCAGTTAGCGCACAAGCCCAAGAATTGAATTGCAAAGTTCAAGTGGTGGCCTCTAAAATTACCACCACCGACCCTAAAGTGTTTAAAAACCTAGAGACCACCATTTACGAGTTTTTGAACAACCGAAAATGGACCGGAGATAACTTCAAACCCGAAGAACGCATTGATTGCAGCCTGATCATAAACATCACTGAAGACTTAGGAGGCAACAACTATAAGGCTACCGCCAATATCGCGCTTTCGCGCACGGCATACAGCACAAGCTACAACTCACCTTTGTTAAACTACGCCGACGGTAACTTCAATTTTACCTTTGCCGAGTTTGAGCCTGTGCAGTTCAACGATAATGTATTCAATAGCAACCTAGCTTCGCTATTGGCTTACTGGTCGTATATACTAATCGGTATGGACTATGATACCTATTCGCCAAAAGGGGGTACGCCATATTTCAACAAAGCGCTTACTATCCTCAACAATGTACCCCAAAGCCTTGCCGGCGACCAAGGTACCGGTTGGAAACCATTTGACGGAAACCGAAACCGCAGTATTCTGTTGGATGAGATATTGAAACCGAGGTTGGAAGTGATACGTGAAGTAGCTTACGAATACCACCGCAAAGGCATTGATGTAATGTTCGAAAACGCCAACGGTGGCCGTGCGACCATTTTGGCTGCCTTGAAAAAAATGGAACGCCTGGCCGAAAGCGACCCAAACTCAATGGTATTGCAACTATTTTTCGATGCAAAACGTGCCGAGCTCATCAGCATGTTTACCAAAGCCCCTCCAGCAGAGCGCAACGATGCCTACAACGTATTGGTAAAACTGGATGGCAAAAAAACCGAAATGTACAACCAAATGAAGAAAGGCTAGGTAATTTGAAAATTAGCCAATTTGGAAATTTGAAAATGAAATAACTGCTGCACTAATCATTTTCAAATTAGCACATTTCCAAATTTTCAGATTTAGTTTGTCAACCGCTTGGTTAGTAAGGTAAACCTTACAAAGAAAGCTACTCCTGCCAAGGTAAGCCCAGTTAAATACCCATACCATATACCCGGTGGGCCAAAACCCAATACAAAGGCAAAAATGTAACTGCTTGGTAGTGCTATAACCCAGTAACATACAAATGCCATCCACATGGGTTTCTCCACATCGCCTAGGCCACGCAGGCACGATATACCCACCATTTGCAACCCATCGCTCAACTGAAACAAAGCAGCTACCACCAGCAGCCCTGAGGCTATGGCAGCCACCTCAGTGTCATTCTCGTTTATAAAGTAGGTGGGCAGTACATCCCTAAAAACGGCAAAGCCAATGGCGGTGAAGCCCATAAACACCAACACCAACCTAAAAGCCGCGTAACCTGCCTTGCGTAGTTGTACATATTGTTGCTGCCCTTTAAGATTACTGAGTATAATAGTAGCAGCAGTACCTATACCGCTGGCCGCCAAAAATGTGGTGGCTGCCAATGTAATGGCTATTTGGTGTGCCGATTGGGGCACTTTACCCAACCAACCCATCATGATAGCACCGAGTGCAAAGGTGGCTACCTCCATAAAAAACTGCAATCCGATGGGTAAACCAACCCTGCCCAACTCACTAAGTACCGCCCAATCTGGTTTAAACTTGGAGAAACCCTGAAAATAGAAGCGCAACTCGGTATGCCAATACATATACAGCGCTAGGCCAACGAACATAAATATGCGGGCAATTAAAGTGGCCAAACCTGCCCCTTCAGCTCCCATTGGCTCAATGCCCAAAGCACCAAAAATGAATACATAATTGAGGCCAACGTTGAGTAAGTTGCCCAACAAGCTTACCAACATTGGCGGAACGGTTTTGCCCATGCCCTCTAAAAACTGCTTTAAACCCGAAAAGGCCATTACCGGGAGTGTTGAGCAGGCAATGTAAAAATAAAAAGGGGCAGCAACCTTTACCACATCGGCCTCTTGCCCCATGTAAGGCATTAAAGGAATCAGAGCCAAATTGAGTACTGTAAGCAGTGCACCCACCAAAACATAAAACAACAAGCCTTGCTGCATCAAACTGCGACACTTAGTAAGATTGTTGCTGCCATAGGCTTGCCCAACCATAGTAGTTATACCTAAGCTAAGCCCAATGCCGAAAATAAACAGGAACATAAACACGTTGGTAGCAAACGCCACACCCGCCAACTCGGTTTTGCCCAACTGGCCTACCATAGCTGTATCGGCCATACCCGTCATCATATGGCCCACCTGCCCCAAGCTGATAGGAACGGCCAACAAAATGAGCTTTTTGTAATAATTTCTGCTTTCGGCGGAGAACATAGGTATAGGTAATCGTTGATAAATTCAAATCGGTTGCCAATGGCAAAAACAATTTTTTCTGGCGGGCAAAGTTATTACTTTCATGTGGGAATAAACCACCCAAAGCCCAAGACTTAAAATATAGGCAATGTTGCAAGTAGATTGGAGACTGGCAGAAACGAAGGCAATGGAGCTGTACCCACGGTATAAGCAAGGTATGCCCTATAGTGAATTGGAAGCAGAGCTAAGTGCGCAAGGATTGGATAAAACCACCATCAACTATATAACAGAAGCATTAGAAAAAAAATATTGGGAAGAGCATGGCAAAGGCGTTAATGTACCGTTACTTGTTACCTCTATAACAGTAGCTGTAGTATTTGTAATTGGCCTGTCCCTGCTGTTCGAAACTGGAAACATCCTGTTCATTGCAGCTGGTATGGTTTTACTATTTGTGGTCGTAAGGCTTATCATGCGCAGCAAAGGCGAAAGCCAAAACACCCGACAACGTTGGGTTGAAAAAGAATAAATAGCCATAAAGCATTAACCAAAACCGTTAACTTTGCAGGCTTAACCAAAGCATTATGGCATCAAGGTTTGCTAAGAAGATTGTAGTAAAGGTAGGATCCAACGTTATTACTCGCGCCGATGGCCTGCCCGACGAGGAGCGCATGGCGCAGTTAGTGGCACAAATTGCCCAACTAAATAAACAAAACATAAGTGTGGTATTGGTTTCGTCGGGTGCGGTAGCCTCAGGCCGAAGCGTTATTACCATAAAAGATAAAACCGATACCGTGGCTGCCCGCCAACAACTAGCAGCCGTAGGGCAAATAAAGCTCATCAACACCTACTCTACCCTATTTGCAAAGCAAGACATTGTTTGCGCTCAAGTGCTAGTTACCAAAGGCGATTTTCGCGACCGCAGGCACTACTTGAATATGAAAAGCTGCGTAAACAACCTGCTAGAGAACCAAATAGTGCCGGTAGTAAACGAGAACGACGTAATAGCAGTTACGGAGCTTATGTTTACGGACAACGACGAGCTCAGCGCTCTGATTGCCTCCATGATTGATGCCGATGCCTTGATATTGCTAACCAGCGTAGATGGCCTTTACAACGGCAACCCCACCGACCCAAATTCGCAGCTGATACCATTGATTGATAAAGCCAAGGTAGACTTTTCATTTATCAGCACCGAGCGTTCCAACTTTGGCCGGGGCGGAATGATAACCAAGGCCCGCATGGCACATAAGCTAGCAAAAGTGGGAGTGGCGGTGCACATAGCCAATGGCAAAAAGGACAACATACTGCTCGATGTGCTAGGTGGTAAAGCCGTAGGCACCACTTTTACACCACACAAATCGGCTTCGCAACTGAAGCGATGGGTGGCCAATACGGAGGGTTTCGCGCATGGGGCTGTATATGTGAACCAAGGAGCACACAATGCGCTAATTAATACAGGCAAAGCCATCAGCCTATTGCCAGTAGGCATAACGAAAATTGACGGGTTGTTCGAAAAGGGGGATGTGGTAAGGATATTGACCGAAAAGGGCGAGCCTATCGGTATGGGCGTTGCCAAATATAGCTCTACAAAAGCCCTAGAGCGCCTCGGCCAAAAAGGCCAACCACCATTGGTGCACTATGATTATCTTTATTTAAACGATGTTTAAAAGGGCGGAAGCTGGATGTCACTCTGAGCTTGTCGAAGAGCGCGCGCGCTGGCCTATTGGGCTGAGCAGTTAAATCCAAAACCGATTGTAATCTTTAAACAAACTAAGAACCTGCATTGTGTCAATAGAAAATACCATCATTACCCAACTACAACAAACCCGAAAGGCTAGCACGCTTTTTAACATGCTACCTTTGGAGACGATAAACAGCGTACTATTGCAAATAGCTGATGCCGCCGAAGCGCAGACCCATACCCTGTTGGCCGAAAACCAAAAGGACTTAAACCTTATGGACCCCGCCGACCCGAAATACGACCGCCTGAAACTGACCGAAAACCGCATAAAAGGGATAGCAGACGACATACGCAATGTGGTTACTTTAGATTACCCCGTTGGTAAAACACTATTGCAAAAGACCTTGCCAAATGGCCTGCACCTAAGCAAAGTAACAGTGCCTTTAGGGGTTGTGGGCGTTATCTACGAATCGAGGCCGAATGTAACGTTTGATGTGTTTTCGTTGTGCTTTAAATCGGGCAATGCTTGTGTTTTGAAAGGCAGCCGCGATGCAGCCCATAGCAACGAAGCCATTGCAAAGCTCATATCCGATGTCCTGATACAAAACGACATCAACCCAAATATACTATACCTGATGCCGCCCGATCGCGAAGCCACCGAGGTGCTGCTACAGGCTGTTGATTATATTGACGTACTGATACCCCGTGGCAGCCAAGGGCTGATTAACTTTGTACGCGACAACGCCAAAGTGCCCGTAATAGAAACCGGCGCCGGTATTGTGCATACTTACTTTGATGCCAGCGCCGATTTGGTAAAAGGCTTAGCAATTATTGACAACGCTAAAACCCGCAGGGTGAGCGTTTGCAATGCCCTCGATTGCTTAATAATGCATAGCAGCCGCTTGGCCGATTTGCCAGCCATAGCCACTCCGTTAGCCGAAAAAGGCGTACTCATTTATTCCGATGAACGAGCTTATAAAGTGCTGAAAGGCTTTTACCCAGAGGCTTTGTTACAACCTGCTAATGCTGAATCGTTCGGTACGGAGTTTCTTGCTATGGCCATGTCCGTTAAAACGGTGGATAGTTTGCAAGAGGCACTGGAACACATCAGCGCCTACAGCTCTAAGCACAGTGAGGCCATTATTGCCGAGGATAAAGCCACCATAGACTACTTCCTAAAAAACGTAGATGCCGCTGCTGTTTACGCAAACGCCTCTACAGCCTTTACCGACGGCGCACAGTTTGGGCTAGGTGCCGAAATAGGCATCAGTACCCAAAAAACCCACGCCCGCGGCCCCATGGCCCTAGCCGAACTAACCAGCTATAAATGGATAATTGAAGGTAATGGGCAAATAAGGGCTTAAAGGATGTACGATTTTAGAAGTACGATGTACGACGTACGAAGTACAATGTGCCTTGATGTTAAGATTATATAGCGCTAATCGACTACGAACCATCGACCAACGGAGTTTTGTCGTCCAGGAAGTGAGTATTGGTGTGAGTTGTGGAAAGATGTACAAAGTACAATGTACAAGGTACGATGTGCCTAAATGGCTAGGGACTATCCACTATAGACCCTCGTTTTAAACGAGACAAGCAATCGACCAACGGAGTTTTGTCGTCTAGGAAGTGAGGTTTGGTGAGGGTTTCAAAAAGCAAGTTTACAGCCGAATACTAAACAAGCAATTACGTGAATATCAATCAATTAAATTTTAATTATACTATTTAGCTATTTGGCAAACAAACTATTATCTTCCGATGCGAGCTTTACGTATTATGTGCTGGATTGAAAATCCAGAGCTCGGGCATTCGGATGAGAACATCAGAAAGGGCGGGGTTAAAATCAGTCGGAGCAGTACCGAGAAGACCTTGAAGGTTTCAAGAAAGACCTTACCCAAGCCACTGCTAATTTTATGGCTTTGAGAAAGCAATCTAAATTGTCTGAAAAGCGCAAACGCGCTTAACAAAAAAACACCCCGCTACGTATCCAAAACATAACGGGGTGCTTATAATATATCAGCAAAAAGCTTACTTCAACTGCTGCGTCACCTGTGGCTCTAGCGCCAGCTCCAGCACCTCTTCCATTTTTTCTACATAATGGAAGGTCAAGCCTTCCAAGTACTCGGCAGGTATTTCGGCAATGTCGCGCAGGTTGGTTTTGCAGAGGATGATTTCTTTTAGACCAGAACGCTTAGCGGCCAAAATCTTCTCTTTGATACCACCCACGGGCAATACCTTGCCGCGCAGGGTTATCTCGCCCGTCATAGCCACATACGGCTTAATGGCCCTGCCCGTAAAGGCAGAAGTAAGCGCCGTAAGCATGGTTATTCCTGCCGATGGACCATCTTTCGGGATAGCACCTTCAGGCACGTGTATGTGCACGTTCCAGGTACTGAAATCTTCCACATCAACCCCTAGGGCGTTGGCATGGGCGTGTATATAGCTCAGGGCCGTGGTAGCACTTTCTTTCATCACATCGCCCAAGTTGCCAGTAAGGGTAAGTACGCCCTTGCCTTTACTCAAGCTGGCCTCAATAAAGAGGATGTCGCCACCCACCGAAGTCCATGCCAAACCAATGGCCACGCCTGCAGGCTGCTTCTCGGTAAATATGTCGCGGTCGAACCGCTCGGCACCTAGTATTTTGTGCAACTGGTCTTTGGTAATGTTTACGTTGTATTCCTCTTTCATTACCACATGTTTGGCCACATGGCGCATGATGCCCGCCAATTGACGATCCAAATCACGCACCCCAGCTTCGCGGGTATATTTATCGATAATGGCCTCCAACACTTTATCGCTAATCTTCACCTGATTGGCTTTTATGCCGTGGTCGGTGCGGGTTTTGGGTATCAGGTGGCGCTTGGCTATCTCTATCTTCTCCTCTACGCTATAGCCGCCCAATTGTATAATCTCCATACGGTCGCGCAAGGCGGGTTGTATGGTGCTCAAGCTATTGGCAGTGGCTATAAACAGCACTTTGCTTAGGTCATATTCCAACTCTAGGTAGTTGTCATAGAAGGCATTGTTCTGCTCGGGGTCTAGCACTTCAAGCAGTGCGCTCGAAGGGTCGCCACGGAAATCAGTACCTACCTTATCCACCTCATCCAATATAAACACGGGGTTGCCGGTTTTTACCTTCTTAATGCTCTGTATCACCCTACCCGGCATAGCGCCAATGTAGGTTTTGCGGTGGCCGCGTATCTCGCTCTCATCGTGCAGTCCGCCCAAGCTCATGCGCACATATTTGCGGTTAAGCGATTGGGCAATGCTGCGACCCAGCGAGGTTTTACCAACCCCTGGAGGGCCTACAAAACATAAAATCGGCGATTTCATGTCGCCCTTCAGTTTCAATACGGCCAAGTACTCCAGTATACGGTCTTTAATCTTATCTAGCCCGTAGTGGTCTTTATCCAAAATCTTGCGGGCCTTAGCTAGGTCAAAGTTGTCTTTGGTATAATCTTCCCAAGGTAACTCAAGCAACAAATCAAGATAATTAAGGCTCACCGAATACTCGGCAGCGGCAGCGTTCATGCGCTCTAGCTTTTCCAGTTCTTTGGTAAAGGTATCACTAGCGGCTTTGCTCCACTTTTTGTTGCGGGCCTTGTCTTTCAGGCGTTTGATATCGGGGTTAAACTCATCAGAACCCAACTCTTCTTGTATGGTTTTGAGCTGCTGGTGCAGGAAATAATCCTTTTGCTGCTTCTCAATATCAGACTTTACTTTAGTATGGATGCGGTTTCGCAACTCAAGCATTTGCAGCTCTTTATTGAGGTGCGTTAGCACCATTTGCGCGCGCTTAAACAAATCGTTCTCCTCCAATATGGCTTGCTTATCGGGCAACTCGTTGTTGAGGTTAGAGGAGATAAAATGCATCAAAAAGGTAGGGCTCTCAATGTTCTTGAGCACAATGGATGCCTCTGAAGGAATGTTGGGCGCCAAGCGGATAATCTCGCCAGCCAACTCTTTAATGTTGGCTACAGTGGCATTAAACTCCTCTAGGTTGCTGGGCTGCTCTTCATTTATATACTCAACCTTGGCGCGTATGTAAGGGTCTTCTTTAGTAAACTCTTTTATCTGAAAACGCTGCTTGCCTTGTATAATAACGGTATTGCTGCCGTCGGGCATTTTTAGCAGTTTCACAATACGGGCCAACGTGCCTATCTGGCTTAGGTCTTTGGTTTCGGGGTCTTCAACACGCGCATCGCGCTGTGCCACAACACCAATAATCTTGTCAGCCTTGTATGCTTCTTTCACGGCTTTCAACGACTTATCCCTGCCAACAGTAATAGGAATCACCACGCCAGGATATAGCACCGTGTTGCGCAAAGGCAGTATGGGCAAACTTTCTTTATAGGTTTCCTTTTTGTTATCGTCTTCCTCTTCTATCGACATCATGGGCAAAAATTCCACCTCATCATCTCCAAATGGTAAATTGAACATCTTCTAACCTCATGGTTTGTAGACACGCATCACAAGGCTAGCAATAGCAGTGTGGCAAATGCCGTATTAATAATTAATCTGCACTAAATATCTCTCTAAAGACGGACAAACAAACTAATAATTGTTTTGCTCTTTTCCGTCAACTTGTCACAAAAGTGCATTAAAAGAGTAGTATTCAAGTATTATGCCAAGGGCATTGTGCAATTTACGATTTACGAGGTACGGTTTACGATTTCTTAAAATTATACTATCCATCTTCGCGAAAACCAATGCTGAAACTCACACTCCAATAAATCCTAACGGTTTGTACTTCACTCTTGGATGGGCCATCCTAAAAGTATTTAGCCGCTCTGAGGTTAGCCACAATACGTAAACGCTCCAAAGGGGCTTAATACTAATAGCCGGGGGCATCGCCCTCGGCACAAAATGCGAGTTTTAAATGCTTAATAGAACTACTTATAATCCAATATACTCAACTGCTCATCGCAGAAGCTATATTCTTCAGGACGGTTAGAACTTACAATAACGAGACGACTTGGGCGGTGCTGGGCCAATAGATTGAGGTACCAGTTAAGACCTGCATCATCGAGGTTGGTAGCAGGCTCATCAAGCAACAAAATTGGGGTATCTGATAATATGCTTAGCGCCAGCTTAACACGTTGTTTCATGCCCGAAGAAAAATTTCTCACTTGACGGTCGGCATGGTGCGAAAGCCCTGTTAGTGCCAATATGTCATTTTCGTGCAAATTTTGGCGGAAGGGCTTAAACTGCTTGTGAAAACGAATATGCTCCATTAGGGTCATTTCCTCTACCAACTGAATATATGGACCAGAATAACTCACTTGGCGAAAGATATTCTCGACAGGGATATGCTTATTGTCTAAGGAATATAAGATAGTACCGACAGATGGCGAAACTGCCCCCGAAATGAGCTGCATCAGCGTACTTTTGCCCGAACCGTTTGGGCCCAGTATAGCATATGCCTTGCCGCTGGTAAAGGTAAAAGTGAGGTCTTTAATAACCCACTCGTGCTCAAAGCGTTTTCGTACCTTATCGAGCTTAACTATCATTGCCACTACGCTGACGGAATCCTTTCATAATACCACGCACCGAATCGCGAATGAAACTGATAATATGGTCGCGCTCGGGAGTGGCAGGCACTTGTGCTTCAATAATGTTGAGGGCAATACTCACGTTGCTGTGCTGCACAAACAATATGCGATAAATATCGAGTATGTGGTTAATCTGCTCGGTGGTGTAACCACGGCGGCGAAGGCCTACTGAATTTACACCCACGTAGCTCAACGGGAAACGACCAGCCTTAACATAAGGCGGTATATCTTTACCCACCAATGCACCACCGGATAAGAATGCATGAGCACCGATTTTTACAAACTGATGAATAGCGCTCATGCCACCAATAATAGCATAATCGTCAATCTCAATATGGCCAGCAAGGTTTACACAATTGGCTAGTACCACATTGTTACCAATGTAGCAGTCGTGGGCAATGTGCACGTAAGCCATTAAAAGACAATTGTTGCCAATAACGGTTTTATTGGTATGCTGCGTGCCACGGTTAATGGTTACGCATTCGCGAATAATAACATTGTCGCCAATTTCTACTACCGACGATTCGCCACGGAACTTGAGGTCTTGCGGCACCGCCGAAATAACCGCCCCCGGAAAAATCTTGCAATTTTTACCGATTCGGGCACCTTCCATGATGGTCACGTTACTGCCTATCCAAGTACCTTCGCCTATCTGCACATCTTTGTGGATGGTGGTAAACGGTTCAATTACCACATTGTCCGCAATCTGCGCCGATGGGTGTATATATGCTAACGGTTGATTCATGGTTGCTCCCTCCGCATGATCCGGGCCATTAATATCGCTTCAGATGCTATTTTATCGCCAATATAGGCAGTACCTTTCATTTCGCAAATTCCGCGACGAATTGGGCTGATCAATTCCATTTTCAGTATCAGTGTATCGCCAGGGCCAACTTTGTTTTTAAAGCGTGCCTGATCAATTTTCAAGAAATAAGTATCATAATTTTCTGGGTCACTCACCGTACTCAAAGCCAATATACCACCCGCTTGCGCCAAAGCCTCCAGTTGCAAAACACCCGGCATTACGGGGTTTCCGGGAAAGTGCCCTTGAAAAAATGGCTCGTTGAAGGTGACATTCTTAATACCCACCACATGCTTATCGCTCATTTCCAAAATTTTATCCACTAGCAAAAACGGATATTTGTGAGGCAGTATTCTTTCTATCTGCTTAATATCGTAAACAGGTATTTTAGTCGGGTCGTATTTAGGTATATCTTCCTTGTTACGATTCTCTTTAATATATGCCTTAATAATCTTGGCCATCTGCACATTGCTGGCGTGGCCCGGGCGGTTGGCAACTATCCTGCCCTTTATAGGGCGACCCACTAAGGCCAAATCGCCTAACAAATCTAGCAACTTATGGCGCGCAGGTTCGTTTTCGTGGCGAAGTTCAATATTGCTTAATATACCCGTGCTTTCAACTCTTACTTTCGGTTTATTCAATACTGCACTAAGCTTATCCAGTTCGGCTTCAGTTACATCCCTATCAACTACCACTATGGCATTGCTTAAGTCGCCGCCTTTTATCAAGTCTTGTTTTACCAAGTATTCTATCTCGTGCAAAAAGCAGAAGGTTCTGGCGCCACTGGCGTAATCCTCAAAATCTTCAACCTTGTCCAAATGGGCATGTTGTGTGCCTAACACCTTCGAATTGTAATCAATCATCACTGTCAAGCGATAACCGTTATCAGGCACTGCAACTATCTCTACTTGGTTTTTAGGGTCTTTGAATTCCAATATGGTATCCAGCACAAAGTAGTTTCGGGGCGAATCTTGTGTTTCGATGCCGGCCTCGTGCAATGCATTGATGTATGGCATAGCGCTACCGTCCAATATCGGGGCTTCCACGCCATCCATTTCAACCAGTACATTATCAATTTGCAGCCCCACCAACGCCGCCAAAAGGTGCTCAATGGTTGACACTCTACCTCCATTTTGCTCAAGCGTAGTGCCACGGCTAGTATCCACCACTAAATCCGCATCGGCATTTATGGTAGGTTGCTCCGGCAAATCTATCCGCTGAAAACGAATACCATGATTTGGGGCGGCGGGTTTAAAGGTTACGGTAACTTGTTGGCCGGTATGCAACCCAATGCCTGAAAGGCTTACAGGTTGTTTTATGGTCTGTTGCTTATCGTTCATTCATCAGCAGGTTTCGTCAGTGCAGCCAGTTTGTTTTCCAGCTCTCTAAGCCGGCGTTCCATTTCCGGCAAGTTGCGTAAAGTTATGAAAGTTTTTATCTGCTTGTTGTAATCGTGTGCCGGACTTCCGGCATAAGCGCCATTTGGTGTTTTAATTGATTGTGCCACACCTGTTTGCGCTTGAAATTTAGTACCGTCCGCAATAGTTAAATGGCCTGCAAAACCCACTTGGCCGCCCACCATAACGTGCTTGCCCAACTTAGTACTGCCCGATATGCCCGTTTGCGAGGCAATAACGGTATGCTCACCTATCTCTACATTGTGGGCAACCTGTATCAAATTATCCAATTTCACACCCCTGCGAATGACGGTTGAACCCAGCGTAGCGCGGTCGATAACCGTATTGGCACCTATCTCTACATCATCTTCTATCACTACATTTCCGGTTTGGGGCACCTTTTTAAAACTACCATCGGGTTGCGGCGCAAAGCCAAACCCGTCGGAGCCGATAACCGAACCAGCATGTATCATTACCCTTTTACCAATACTGCAATTGTGGTACACTATCACACTGGGATACAACGTACTACCCTCCCCTACCTCAACATTTGCTCCAATGTAGCAACCAGGGTAAATTTTCACCTTATTGCCAATCACAGCGCCCTCTGCAATATAGCTATGGGCGCCAATATATACCTCACTACCTACTTTGGCGGTGTCGGCAATAAAGCACGGTTGCTCTATTTTGCTTTCTTGCACGGCGGCTGTCATGCTGGCGTATTTCTCTAGCAATTGCGCAAAGGCAGCATATGGGTCGGCTACTCTTACCAGCGTGGCTTTTACACTATCGGTTTTGGCAAAGTCGTTGCCCACAATCAATACCGAAGCGCTCGTTTTTGGGGCAAAGTGCAAGTACTTGGGGTTGGCAATAAAGCTCAAATCGCCCGATTTGGCTTCCTCTATTTTGGCAAGGTTGTTTACAGTAACATTGGGGTCGCCGTCAACGGTACCATTGAGCCAGCCGGCTAGTTCCTGTGCGGTAATTTGCATGGGTGTAAAGGTAGTTTTTTTAGTCGATGGTCCATAGTCCATGGACGATGGATTTTAGTTACGAGTTACGATTTGCGAGTTACGGGTTGCGAGTTTGTAAAATAGCTAAATCCATTGCACTAATCCTTGCATTTAATCTTCAGCATTAACGATTGTAACACCGATAACAATAAACCCCATTTTAAATACCTGACACTTTTAAAGTAAACAGCCCCTCCGCTCTGGTGATTTTTATGTTTCCCTTGGTCTGAAAACCTGACCGATTTACGATTAAAATCACTTAAATTGCAAATCAATATTTTTGATAAAACAAAGGGTTATTTATGAATAACGGAAAGGCAAAAGTGGAAGATGTTGGAAGTGGCATCATGGTTGAAGTGCCGTCTAAAAAGAACTGGTTTTTATTGATTTTCGGAACCTTTTGGCTATTTGGCTGGGCATTTGGGGCAATAATGGTACTTGGTACTTTGGGTATTTTTAGCGGAGCAACTGGTGTTGGAGGCCCATTTATGTTTATGGTATTTTGGTTGTGTGCATGGACAGCGGGTGGACTTTTTATCATGACCACGATACTTTGGGGTTACTTTGGCAAAGAAAAATTGATGGCCAGCCAAGGGGAGGTTGTTTTTGAAAAAACTGTTTTCAATATCGGTATCAAAAAGAGATTGAATGCCAGTTCGGTGACCAATTTTAGGATACAACATATAGATGATAGCTTGTTTGGAGGGAGCCGCATGGCCATTTACGGCTTAGGACCGGGCAGAATTAAGTTTGACTACGGATTTAAAACCTATTCATTTGGACTAGCACTCAACGAAGCCGAGGCCCAATATCTAGTTGATTTGCTCAACAAAAAAATAGTTAAACAATCAGGCAATCCAATTTCCTAACAATGCTCCGGCCTACTCTTTCTTGCTTCCAGCTAGGGCAAGCAGGGCAGAAGCTATGCATGAACAAACATCTGCACTCGCAGTTGTTTTTAGTAAAGATTCATTAACCCTGAGCCTTCGCCTTACCCTAAATAAAACTTGCAGTATGTGAAGAGCTGGAAGCTCTCAGTTATTTTATCCTCGCTGGAAGCGAGGACAAGTTGGCTGTATGCGTCGTCGCTTATCGCGAGGATGCATTAACCCTGAGCCTTCACCTTACCCGAAATAAAACTTGCAGTATGTGGAGAGCTGGAAGCTCTCAGTTATTTTATCCTCGCTGGAAGCGAGGACAAGTATCCCGAATCACTTAAACAGTTTGTGGTAGTGCCAAAACATTTATAACACCTCATTGTTACAAAACGTAATTTTGCACCTATGCAGCAAACAGCAGCAATTATCGGTTCTGGTATGGCAGGCTTAGCAGCAGCTATTAGGCTTGCCTTACAGGGTTATGCCGTTACTGTTTTTGAAGCCAACAGCTACCCTGGTGGTAAAGTAACTGAGCTGCATGCCAAGGGCTACCGCTTTGATGCGGGGCCGTCGTTGTTTACACTACCACAGTTGGTAGATGAGTTGTTTGAGCTTGCAGGCAAAGACCCTCGGCAATATTTCCAATACAAGCAATTGCCTGTAATTACAAAATACTTTTACCCCGACGGCACAATTATCAATGCTTATAAAGAGCCTATTGATTTTGCCCAAGAAATTCAGCGCCAAACGGGCGAGCCTACCGAGAGCGTGTTGCGTTTTTTGGCCAAAAGCAAAGAACTGTATGACCTTACGGCACACATCTTTCTATTTGCATCGCTGCACCAATGGAGTACTTACCTCAACTTAAAAGCCCTTAAAACCAGCCTAAAACTGCACAAATTGGATGCCTTCCGTAGTGTGGACAGGGCCAATAGGGGTTGGTTTAAGGATGCGCGGGTGGTGCAGTTATTTAACCGCTACGCAACATACAATGGCAGCGACCCTTATCAAGCCCCTGCCACACTCAATATCATTCCGCATTTGGAGCATAACATTGGCGCATACTTGGCCGAAGGTGGTATGCATAGTGTTACCAAGGCGCTATACCAATTGGCACAAGAGGTTGGGGTGAAGTTTGAATTTGATTGTGCGGTGGATAAGATAGTGGTTGAGGGTAAGCGAGCTGCCAGTTGTGAAGTGATGTACAAGGTACAAAGTACAAAGTACGATGGAGGAAAGAAAGTCGTTTTGGGTGGTTGCGACATAATAGTTAGCAATATGGATGTGGTGAACACTTACCGCAAACTATTGCCCGACCTGAAAGAGCCCACCCGTATCACGCACCAACCACGAAGCAGTTCGGCCATGATATTTTATTGGGGTGTTAAAAGGCAGTTTCCAAAGCTGGATGTGCACAACATACTATTTACAAAGGACTATCCAGCTGAGTTTAAGGCCTTGTTTACGGAAGGAACCGTTTACAACGACCCAACAACGTACCTATACATAAGCAGTAAAGAAAACCCTACGGATGCGCCAGAGGGTTGCGAAAACTGGTTTGTAATGGTAAACGCCCCTAACAATACCGGCCAAGATTGGGAGGCCTTGCGCCAAACTACCCGAAAAAACATCCTCGCCAAACTGAAAGCTAAACTCGGCGAAGATATTGAGCCCCTTATTGAAACCGAAGATGTGCTAGACCCTGTGCTGATTGAGCAGCGCACCAGCTCATACCAAGGCTCACTGTACGGCAGCAGCAGCAACAATATGTTTGCCGCTTTTTTGCGCCACGCCAATTACAGCAGTCAGCTTGGCAATCTGTATTTTTGTGGCGGCAGTGCCCACCCCGGCGGGGGCATACCGCTGTGCTTGCTTTCGGGCCGCATAGTTGCCGACCTTGTAAAACGCCGTCATCAGCCATGAAACCTACCGCTCCAGCCATTGCCATCATAGTTACTACCATCATCTATGCCGTGGGACTTGCTGGCTTTTTGCTGCCTGAGTGGCTGCCTTTGTTCGAAAAGCTTACCCCTGCCAACCTTATTTTTGCTTCCATCATGGTTTTTGCGTTCCATCGTCCCTACAGCGGTGGTTTTTTGGCCTTTACTGCGGCAGTGTTTGTGGCTGGTTGGTCAATTGAGTGGCTAGGCGTAAACACTAAGGTTATTTTTGGTGCATATAGTTATGATGATGGCCTCGGTTTTAAGCTTTTTGACATTCCCTTAATTATTGGCCTCAATTGGGTATTGCTTATTTATTGTACAGGTACCATTGCCTCTTATACGCCCTTGCCTAACTGGGCCAAGGCAATACTGGGCGCAATGCTCATGGTTGTTATAGATTTGCTCATCGAACCCTTCGCTATTGCCCATGGCCTATGGAGCTGGGAAACCCCCACCGTGCCGTTGCGCAATTACGTGGCTTGGTTTGTGGTATCATTTATCATGCTGTTGCCCTTTTTCCATTACAATTTTAGCAACCGCAACTCTGTGGCCGTGGCGGTGTATGTGTTGCAGGTAGTGTTTTTTGGGGTGCTTTTATTTTAATGTGCTAATGTGCTAATGTGCTAATTTACCGATTTACCAATGTGCCAATGAACCAATTAACCTAATAACCAATCAACCAATCACCTGCCCGTGCCAAGCAATATTAAAAAAGTATTTCAAGAGGTGCAGCCAAACAGCGCCGCGGATTGGCGGCAATGGCTAAAGGCCAACCATTTACAGAAGGATAGTATTTGGCTGGTATTGGCAAAAAAAGAAAGCGGCATAACATCATTAAGCGTCAGTGAAGCCGTGGATGAAGCCCTTTGCTTCGGGTGGGTGGACAGCTTACCGAACAAAGTGGATGAAAAACGTTTCAAAATATTAGTATCGCCACGCAAGCCGAAGAGTAACTGGAGCAAAGTAAATAAAGATAAAGTGGAACGCTTGCTTGCCGAAGGAAAAATGGCCGCGGCTGGTTTGCAGATGGTAGCACTAGCCAAGCAAAACGGCACTTGGGATGCACTTAATGAAGTTGACAGCCTAAAAATACCCAATAACCTGGCAGCTAAACTAGCCGAATATCCTCAGGCAACAGTGTACTTTGAAAATTTTCCGCCTTCAACAAGGAGGGGAATACTTGAATGGATATTAAATGCCAAGCAGCCTCAAACACGCGCAAAGCGAATCAATGAAACAGCTGCCTTAGCCGCAGAAAATAAACGCGCCAATCAGTATATAAAAGGGTAGGATAAGTTTTAATGGATAGTAAATTTTCCCACTACAAATTCCAATATTTTATTGTCCGTCGACCATCGACTATATACTCTAGCCAAACGTGCAACTTTACCCCACCTTCAAACGTTTTATTATCAAAGCGCTTGCGTAACTTTGCCTTATGGGAAACAATACACTTACCAGCACATACAAACCGGTTACCCCGGCAATTGTCGATCGTTTAGCGGAAATAGTGGGCATTGGCCAGCTAATACACGACCAAGCAGCCATGAAAGGCTATGACCACGACGAAACCGAAGACTTTAGTTTTTACCCAGAAGTAGTGGTGAAACCCGCCAATGCCGAGGAAATAAGCAAGGTAATGCGCCTTTGCAACGACGAGCATATTCCAGTGACACCTCGTGGAGCAGGCACTGGCCTAAGTGGTGGTGCGCTGGCCATACATGGTGGTGTGGTATTGAGCACTGAGCGCTTAAACAAGATTATACACCTAGACGAGCGCAACCTGCAAGTAACTACCGAGCCAGGTGTAATAACCCAAGTATTACAAGAGGCCGTGCAAGCAGTTGGTTTGTTCTATCCACCCGATCCATCGAGCCGTGGAACCTGTTTTATTGGTGGTAATGTTGCCGAAAACTCTGGAGGCCCGAAAGCCGTGAAATACGGGGTAGTAAAGGATTATGTGCTGAACTTGGAAATGGTGTTGCCTAATGGCGAGATTGTTTGGACAGGTGCTAATGTGCTTAAAAACTCAACCGGATATAACCTTACCCAACTGATGGTGGGTAGCGAGGGCACTTTAGGCATAGTAACCAAAATAGTGCTGCGCTTAATACCTTACCCGCAATATAACTTAGTAATGTTGGTGCCGTTTAAGAGTCCCGAAAAGGCTTGCGAGGCGGTTTCGGCCATCTTTCGTAGTGGTGTTACACCGTCGGCATTGGAGTTTATGGAGCGCGATGCCATCGATTTGGGCCTAAGCTACCTTGGCGACCAAGTGACTATACCGGTAGCCGACGAGGATAATGCGCACCTGCTGATAGAAGTAGACGGCAATAACCTAGATGTGATGATGGGCGACTGCGAAAAGATAACCGAAGTAGTAGAGCAGTTTGGAGCCGGAGAGATCCTATTTGCCGATGGCGAAACCCAAAAGAAAGAGCTTTGGTTTTTACGCCGCAACGTGCCACACGGCGTGAGGGCTACCTCCATTTACAAAGAAGAAGATACCGTAGTGCCGCGTGCAGAACTGGCTTTGCTGTTGCGAGGTGTAAAAGACCTCGGAAGGGAATATGGGTTTAAGAGCATTTGCTACGGCCATGCTGGCGATGGCAACTTGCACATAAACATTGTGAAAGGCGACCTTACCGACCAAGAATGGGAAGAAATATTGCCTCAAGGCATCCGAAAGATATTTCAGCTCGTTGTATCCTTGGGTGGTACCCTATCGGGCGAGCACGGTATAGGTTATGTGCAGCGGCCGTATATGGATATTGCCTTCAACGAGGTGCAGTTGGAACTGATGCGCGGCATCAAACGAGTATTTGACCCGAACGGCATTTTAAACCCCGGGAAGATATTTTGATTTGGGTGAATTGGTTAATAGTTAATTAGTTTGTTTGTTGAGGTATTTTAAAATTATTTAATTCTGAAATTCTGATTCAGACTAGATTAATTGAACAAAAAAGGCTTAAATTCAATTATTAGTATATCAAGTCATCATAATCATGGGCACATTCATCCGCTTAACCCTTGTTACAATAGCCTTAGTGCTGCTGTCACTGGCAGCCGGTGCACAAATTGTGACCGACGATAAACCGCAGACTGCAGAAAGACCTCAAAAACCTGTTGAAGAAAAAATTTGGAAACGAGACCGCTTTTATGTGGGCGGTTTTCCGAGTTTTGGTATCGGCGGCGGCAGTGGCGGAACCTCCATTTCAGCTGGCCTATCGGCTGAAGCAGGATATTTTGTGCATGACCGAATTGCAATAGGAGCTCGTACTTCGTACTTGTTTGGAAGCGTAAAGTACAACAACAACTATTCTTGGAAATACCACCTTATTGGCGGTAGCCCTTATGTGAGGGGATACATTTGGAAAGGTTTTTTTGGGCAGGCTGAGTACCAGTTCACCAACTTCCTAAACAAAATTGACGACCCAAGTATTAATGCCACGTTTACACTCCGCAATAGCGCATTGCTAGTGGGTGCTGGCTACCATGATAATTTTGAAGCTGGCTTTGGGTATTATTTTGCAGTGCTGTTTAATGTAGTCAATAGTGGCTACTACCCATACCCTAACCCCGATTTTCGCATCGGTTTGACTTACCGATTTCCAGAAAAGAACTAGTTGTTAAGTACCGAGTATCAAGTATCAAGTATCAAGTATCAAGAAAAAAAACTAAAAGCGAGAGCCGCTCCAAATCGGGGCGGCTATCGCTTTTTACCACTTATATTACGAATTGGCAGCCAATCGAACCATGCATTTATTAAAGTATTTGATACTCGGTCTCGTTTTAAACGAGACTACTTGATACTTCTCAAAGTATAAATCCTATCAATCATATCCACCACAACGAGCCCTTCTTCAGGAGTAGCCGTAGCAGCAATTTCTCCTCTAAGCGAGCGGATTACGTTGTCAATCATCTGTAGGTGATTTGAGGCACTACCTTGATAGCCATTGGGATATAAATTGGGTGGCTGAGAAGCAGGTATTTCTGGCATGGTGTAGCCTTCAATATTGCAATGCTCCACCCTATCCATATACTGTCCGCTTACCTTTATGGTTCCTTTCTCGGCTAAGATGGTAATGCTACTCTCCAAGTTTTTATCAAAGCAAGAGGTAGAGTAATTAATGGCCCCAGCCCCACCCTTTTTGAATTTAAACTGCACCAGTCCACTATCCTCAAACTCGGTATTGGTTTGGTGATTGAAATTGAAAAACTGGGCTTTGATATCTTCAATATCGCCAAAAAGCCAATACAGCAAATCAACAAAATGGCTAAACTGGGTAAACAAAGGCCCGCCATCCAAATCGAGCGTGCCGCGCCATCCATCAGGGGTGTAGTACCGGTGGTCGCGATTCCAAAACAAATCAATCTTTACCATAAACACCTCGCCTAATACGCCCTGCTCAACTACACTCTTTAGCCATTGGCTGGGCGGGCTATAGCGGTTTTGCATTACGCAAAATATCTGGCGGTCCACTTCCTTCGCCAAGTCAATCATGGCTTGGCAATCCGCAGGCTTTAGGGCCATTGGCTTTTCGCACACTACATGAGTATAGAAATTCAACGCTTGCAAGCTCAATGGTGCGTGAAACCCATTGGGGGTGCAAATACTCACCACGTCGGCCTCAAACGAAGACAGCATAAATGCATCCAAAGAATTAAAGAATGGCACTGGATAAGTTTTCCAAGCCTCTTTTTCTTTGGTTTCGTCAACATCGCATATAGCAACCAGCTTGGCATCGGGGTGGCGCACAATCTCCTCACAATGGCGCTTGCCGATGTTCCCAAAGCCTACTACTACAAATTTGATGGGGGAAGACAAACGGATTTAAAATTTAAAATTCAAAATTTAAAATTAGCCCCAATAACCAATAACAAGTTAACGTATCAACAAACCACAAAGTACGGGTTCAGCAAGTTTTCTTTGTTGTAGGTTAATGGTTCTGCGGTATTAGCTTTAAACACCTGCCTGCCAGCTCCTAAAGCAACAGCGTGTGCCGCGGCAGTATCCCACTCCATAGTAGGGCCAAAGCGCGGGTACACATCTGCTTTACCTTCAGCCACCAAACAGAACTTCAATGAACTGCCCGACGATAAGTAATCAACGGTTTTACCTTTGGCCTTCAAATCGGCAACAAAATCTTCGGTCTCTTGGGTAAGGTGTGAGCGGCTGGCCACCACCACTACGTGAGCCTTATCGGTATACGGTATTAGGTTATGCTCCATTTTTTGGGGCTCCTTGCCGCGCTGCACACAGTACGAGCCTTTTTCGTGGCCGCCATAATAGCTCACTCCGGTAACAGGAACATGCACCACGCCAAATGTTGGTTTTCCATGTTCTATCAAGGCTATATTTACGGTAAACTCACCATTCTTCTTAATGAACTCCTTGGTACCATCCAAAGGGTCAACCAGCCAAAAGGCATCCCATTGTTTGCGCACCTCGTAAGGCACCATCTTATTCTCCTCAGATATGATAGGAATGTGCGGATAGTGCTCCTTCAATGCCTTTACGATAATCTCGTTGGCCTTCTGGTCGGCTTCCGTTAATGGGCTTTTGTCTTCTTTGGTTACTACCTCAAAATCTTGCACATAAATCTCCATAATAGCTTCGCCGGCACGTAAGGCTATATCTACCAACAACTCTTCATCAACTATATATTTCATATCAAGGGTATTTATGCAAGCCGATAGGCTATCGCGCCAATTGGGAATAGATGCGCCGAAGGTTTCCTTAAACTTGCGCTTATCCAACACGCTGTAATGCGGTCGTTTGGCGGGTGTAGGGTATTCAAAAGTGTTAATAGGATTTACTTTGCAATCAAGGCCGCTAAGCTCCATTACTGCTGCAGCAAAGTCGTACCAACTAGCTGCACCTTCGTTGCTATAATGATATAAACCCGCAATAGTATTTGCCTTACCCAATGCAATACTTTCCAAAATAGCTTTCGCCAAATCGCGAGCATAGGTTGGGGTGCCCACCTGGTCGAAAATTACATTGAGCGTTGGCCTATCAGCTCCCAAACGACGCATAGTTTTCACAAAGTTATTACCGTAGGTTGAGTATAACCATGACGTGCGAAACACCAGACTTTTGGGATTGGCTTCTAAAGCCAATTGCTCACCTTGCAACTTACTGGCACCATACACGCCTAAGGGCGCTACTGCATCGGTTTCTTGATACGGGCGATGGTTGGTACCATCAAACACAAAATCAGTGGAGATGTGGATGTACTTAACACCGTGCCTTGCGCAAGCTGCTGCCAACAAACCAGATGCGGTACCATTTATCTTATGAGCCAGCTCTTGGTCGGTCTCAGCCTTATCAACAGCAGTGTAGGCTGCACAATTTATTAAGTATTGATAACTGCCAGCTACCAAGGTTTCTTCAATAGCCTGCTCATTGGTTATATCCAAATCGTGCGCATCGCTGTAGCGAAATTGCAGCTTGGGATAATGTACTGAAAAGTGCTTAAACTCACTACCAAGCTGACCGCTAGCGCCAGTTATCAAAATATTACTAGTTACGCTCATGGTTGAAAGATGAAATTGTTGCGAGAATCGCCAAAAGCCGGCAATACTATGTCCTTATCCGATAATTGTATCTTACTCAAATCAAAATTCCAATCAATATTCAATTCTGGGTCATCAAAACGAATACCACCTTCCGACTCTTTGTTGTATAAGTTATCGCACTTGTAGGTAAACTCAGCCGACTCGGTTATAACTACAAAACCGTGTGCAAAGCCTCGTGGCACCAACAATTGCTTGTTGTTTTCGGCACTCAATTCTTCTGCGTGCCATTTGCCATAAGTTGGAGAACCTTTACGGATATCAACGGCTACATCGAGAACTGCCCCGCGAATAACGCGTACCAGCTTAGCTTGGCTGTACGGGTTTAGCTGATAGTGCAGGCCACGTAAAACGCCATAAACTGATTGCGATTGGTTGTCTTGTACCCAATCGTAAAACAATCCATGCTCTTCGAAGCGCTGCTTGTTGTAGCTCTCAAAAAAGTATCCGCGGCTATCGCGAAAAACGGTTGGTTCAATTACTACCAAGCCTTCTATACCAGTTTGTGTTACTTTCATAGTGTGGCAAAAATAGGGATTTTAGACACAAGACGTAAGACACAAGACACAAGACAATCTTGAATTTTAAATTTTCCAATTTTTACTTCGAAAAACTTCCAACCCGCAGTGGTTGTACGCCAACTCGATGCCTTATCGTTTACCACATTAAAAGTAGCGTCTTGGCAGTGGTTTACTTCAATTATAGCGCTAGCCTTATCATCCATTTTGAGGTAGTCTTAGCTCAAGTGTCGCAAGAAAATCGTTTTGGCAGTTTATGCCAATCACTGCTGCCAAACCCGCACAAATAAGTACACCATGCTATTTAAAACCGTAGCTTACAAACTACTGGTAAATGGTCGGAAGGGTAATTACCATTTCTCGATTCGCTGATAACCTTATAAGTGATTACTTTGAATGCATTGTTTACCAACACATAATCGATTCGGGAGCAGTTTTTGTTACTTGCGTCAAACCCGCAGCAGGTCAGCTCGCCATCCTTTTGCTGGGCAATGGTAAACGAATCGAAAAGCACGTAGTCAGCTAAAGCGTTACTTATCTCGGCATATGGCTTGCTATCTGGCCTAAAGTTAAAATCACCTACCACTATTACTGGTAAGCCTACTGCCATATCTTTTATTTTACTTTTCAACAGCAACATTGATTGGTATCGTGCTTCTTGCCCTTTATGGTCAAAATGGGTGTTAAAGAAAAAGAACTCACGGCCAGTGGTTTTATGCTGCAACTTAACCCAACTGGCAATGCGGGTAATGGATGCATCCCAATCTTTACTGCCGGGTATATCAGGTGTTTTTGATAGCCAAATAGTACCACTATCTAGCAGGGTGTATTTATCTTGTTTATATAATATCAGGCAGTGCTCCCCTTTATTACTGCCATTGTCGCGGCCGACACCATAGTTTCCGTAACCTTTCATGGCCCTTGCCAAATACTTCTTTTGCTCGGGAGTTACTTCTTGCAACCCGATGATTCCTGCCCCCGATTGGGTGATTACATCTACTACCCATTCCTTTCGCTTGGGCCAGGCATTTATGCCATCGGTAGGAGTATTCATCCGGATGTTGTAACTCATTGCGGTTACATCAATACTATCGGCCCAAGATACTATGGGCAGCAATAAGAGTATGTAAAGCAAGTACTTGTCCATTGGTAAGAGGAGTTATTGTGCAAACTTAGCTGCAAAAGCAACATTTTGCTAAGCTGGCAGGTATCATAACAAATTGTTAAAGCTGTTACTTATGCATCCTTGCAAAAGCTTTACGGATATCGATGGCAATTGAGCAATTGCCCAACCTAAAAGTTTCCACATCAGATTGCTCTTCATAGTATCCTTCAACCAAAATAAATGTGCTAAACGTCTCCAATTTAGGGTCAGCAATAATATAATAAAGTACCTGTTGCTCTTGGTAAATCTCAAACTTAGTATGTCGATCTTTTAACGCCGATGACGGGGAAACAATTTCAACAATCAAACTGGGAGCTGTAGTAATGGCATCTTGATTTTGGAAATTGCAAATAATCGCAATGTCAGGCCGCAGTACTGTGTAGTTATCAATTACCCAATCTAGTTCGTACACTACTTCACAATCATCGCATTTACCTTTATTTCCAACAATTGCGTTATCGATTTGTACCACCAATGCCTTAGCGAATATTTGGTGTTGCGGACTTGGAGAAGGCGTCATGGCAGAAGGAACCCCATCAATAAGCTCCCAATCGCCCTTCCAAATGCGATAATCGGCTACGGTATAATTAGGACGATACTTCTGGGTACGCATAGCTCAAATTTAAGAAGAAACCCTTTATCACACCACATTCACCTCAGGCACAATGGTTATCCCAAATTTTTCCTTCACGGAGGCTTGTATGTCGAGTGCCAGTTGATATATTTCTTGGCCGGTTGCCCCACCGTAGTTCACCAACACCAAGGCCTGCTGCGCATGCGAACCAGTATTGCCCACGCGCTTGCCCTTCCAGCCGGCTTGCTCAATGAGCCAACCAGCGGGAACTTTTACCAACCCGTTGGGTGCCGGGTAATTGGGTATAAGTGGATAATATTGCTGCAAGGCCTCAAACTGAGCTTTGGGTATTTCGGGGTTTTTGAAAAAGCTGCCAGAGTTGCCCAATACCTTTGGGTCGGGCAATTTGCTCTGGCGTATTTTTATCACGGCATCGCTCACGGCCTTTACAGTCGGCTCCCATATTTGCATGTCATCCAGAATGCGCTTAATGTCGCCATAACTGATATTTAAAGCTGGCTCCTTATTGAGCCTAAACGTAACCGAAACGATGCAATACTGGCCTTTTAAAGTAGTCTTAAACACACTCTCACGATAGCCGAAATGGCACTCATCTTTGTTAAAGGTGCGCATTTGAGTGGTTTGCATATCCACTGCCGCTAGGCTTTCAAAAGTAGCCTCAAGTTCTACACCATAAGCCCCAATGTTTTGCATCGGTGCAGCGCCTACCTGGCCAGGTATGAGCGAAAGGTTCTCAATTCCTCCCCAGCCTTGGTTGATGGCATAGAGCACCAACTCATGCCATACCTCACCACTACCTACCTTTAGCCAAACGTGCTTATCATCTTCACGCAGCAGCTCCATACCTTTAATGCTATTCTTAATCACCAACCCCTCAAAATCGTTGGTAAGTAATATATTACTGCCGCCACCTAAAATAAAGCGTGACAACCCCTTCAACTCTTCGTGCTTTAATACCTCCTCAAGCTCGCCTACAGTATTCACCTCCACAAAATAGCGGGCTGTAGCTTCGAGGCCAAAGGTATTGTATGATTTAAGGGGATGGTTGTGCAGGATGTTCATTGACCCCAATTTGAAAATTTGAAAATTTGAGAATTTGGGAAATGGTTTTCTTGCTTGTTCGTCATTGCACAATTATAACATTTCTCTTTTACTTCTAGGCATTTCCAAATTGGCTCATTTTCGAATTTTCAAATTAATCCAGCCTTTCAAGGCCGGATTTTGCTTTTTGGCTAAGCCCCGAGTAATACTCATGGTCTTTGAGGTTGATGCAAAGGTTGTAATAGTGGCGCGCTTGGGTTTTGTCGTGTACTTTTTCGTAAATAAAACCAAGGTTTAAAGCTGCATTGGCGGCAAAGTACATCGGTTCTTTCTCACCAAGCTTTATGGTCTCTTTGTAGTTTGCAATAGCTTCGGCTTGCTTACCTATGGCATCGTAAATGCGGCCCTTGCGGTAAACCAGCTCCAGTTGTAGGGGTTTTGTCGTGTAGTTTGCAGGGGCTTTGTCGTGTATTATTGCCAGCGCTTTTTCAAAGTAGCCGCCGTCAAATAGCAGTCTGGCTTTGAGCAATGGTACATCAGGTACTTGGCCGCTTTCAGCTTCCTTTTGGGCTTGCTTATCGGCATCCAACTCGCTTATACCCTTTGATTTTGCAAACCCCATTTGCTTCTTGTATTGTGCCGTATCGCAGCTTATTAAATAACTCCAAGCCATCTTTTGGTAAGCATTTTTGATATTGTTTTGGTTGCGGCTTTGCAACAAATAAGCATTCAAATGTGCCCTGCAATTCGTATCCAAACTATTTATCAATGCCAGCCCATGCAAGTACTCCATAAAAGGAAAATCGGCATATTCCGCTCCTTTGGGCCTATTGGCCAGCATAGCCAATGCATTCTCGTTGTGCTTGCTATAAATGGCCGCATTCGCAGCCGTGTAGTACGTAAACAGATTGCCTGCCAATGGATACCCAGCCCTACCGATGGCTTGCCAAGCCTCGTCATGCTTGCCCTCCAAATGAATCAATAGAGAAGTGTAAATTAACGTCGTCTCCAATCGAAACTCAAACGGGGTCCCTGAAAGTTGTCGCAATCGCTCCATACCCCCTTTCAAATCGCCCTCCAAGCCCAATAAACTTACGCCCCACTGGTATTGCGGAGGAATAATGCCCATAATGGCCTTGAGCGTGGCAATGCCCTTAAGGTTAGGCTTGAATTGAGGGAATCGCTCACGATTGGCATGATAAAGTTTCCACGCTTTGCGGCAGCCCATAAAACCATCGTAGTAGTTTTTCATTTTCAATGAGGCCAAAGCAAAATGCAAGCTCATTTCGGCCTGCACATACAAGTGCCACGGCGATTTGCCGTCTCCGTTTTTGACGGCAGCAAACCGCTTTTCCTGTCCTACTTCAAACCGATCAAACACTTGCTCATCTTCGGATAGGAATACCTCTAAAAAGCCAATGTAATCATCTAGTAGATAATTATTGAGGTTGGTATATCCTTCGGAAGCTATTGCCCGCTTGGCGCTGGTGAACTTTAAACTGATTATATTATTGTAAAGCGAGTCGGTGTGTTCATTCCAAATATAGGTAGCAGCAGCTAGATTGCTAGTAGCGCCTATAACCAGTGCTATTAGAACTGCCAGTAGGTAACAATTACAAATTCTCATTTTTAATAAATGAAGTAGCAGACGGTTGGGCTGATTGAGTATGACGTTAAAGATAATGGTTTCTACTAATAGCAGTCGGGAGGTTTTAAAACAAAAATCCCCACGACAGCGCCGCAGGGATTTTCGGGTGGTTTATACCTTTATGGGTTACAGTTTTACTGATTCCCTAACTTCTTCAATCAATGCTGGGTCAACCAAAATACGACCGCAGTGCTCGCAAACAATAACTTTTTTGCGCTGGCTAATTTCGCTTTGGCGTTGTGGCGGTATGCGGTTGAAACAACCACCGCATGAGTTACGCTCAATAGGCACTACTGCCATACCGTTCACGTAGTTTTTACGTACACGGGCGTATGCTTTCAATAGGCGCTCCTCAATATTAACCTTAGCCTTGTCCGAATCTTTACGAAGTACTTCTTCCTCTTTGCTGGTTTCGTTTACAATACGCTCCAGTTCTTCCTTTTTCAATACCAAGTCTTTCTTCTTGTTTTCGATAAGCGCTTCGCTGTCTTTCAAAAAGTCTTTCTTGGCATCAATGCTATGGTGGGCTTCTTTAATTTTCTTCTCGCTCAACTGAATTTCCAAGTTTTGCAATTCAATCTCCTTAGTTAAAGCATCAAACTCACGGTTGTTTTTCACGTTGTTTTGTTGCTCTTGGTACCTTTGGATAAGGGTTTCGGCCTGTTTAGCTGCCAATTTACGATTGGCAATCTCGTCGGTATATTCCTTCATCTCGTCATTGATTTTACCAATGCGAGTATTCAGGCCTGCCAGCTCATCTTCCAAATCGTTCACTTCAATAGGCAGCTCCCCACGTAGGGTCTCAATCTCGTCAATTTTCGAATCTATGATTTGCAGTTTTGCTAGGGCTACTAGCTTTTCTTCTACGGTGAGTTCCTTCACTGCCATATTTAAACGTAGTTTATTGGGTTCGTGTTGACTTGGGTAAAATAGAGTGCAAAATTACTGAATTTTTTTTGCAAAATGGAATGTATAATCTCCGGGGTTAATTGTTCGCTTTCGTAGTGTCCTACATCAGCAATTACAATCTTATTTTCGGCATCGAAAAACTCGTGGTATTTAAAATCTCCGGTTATATATACCTGTGCGCCTGCCCTAATGGCATCTTGCAACAAAAAGCTCCCCGAACCGCCACACCATGCCACTTTGGTTACGGTTTTGCCTAGCAAAGCCGTATGCCTAATCATTGGGGTGTTGAGGCGATACTTAATATGCTGCAAAAAAGCCACCTCATCTAAGGGGCTGGCCAACTCGCCCACCATGCCAGCGCCTATTTGTGCATTTTCGTTTTCAAGCACAAAAATGTCGTAAGCCACCTCTTCGTAAGGGTGGGCCTCCTTTAAAGCATGGATCACTTTGCCTTCTACATGAGATGGAAAAATGGTTTCTATTCTGGTCTCAGGTTCTTGGTGGCGTTCACCTTTATTGCCAACGTGTGGGTTGCTGTTATCGCTGCCTTTAAAAGTGCCTGTGCCAGCCAAGTTAAAGCTCGCCTCGCTATACTCGCCAATATGGCCCGCACCCGCTGCAAAGAGCGCATTGCGCACCCTATCGGCATTGGCATGTGGGGCAAAGGTTACCAACTTGCGCAGCAGTTGGCGTTTGGGTGATAATATTTGTAAGTTCTGCAGTCCCAGCTTCTCCCCTATTTTGGCATTTACGCCCGTATGTATATGGTCGAGGTTGGTATGGATGGCATATATAGCCACATCATTTTTGATGGCTTTGATAACGGTGCGCTCTACATAGTTGCGACCATTAAACTTCTTCAACCCTTTAAACACTATTGGGTGGTGCGCTATTACGAGATTACAACCCTTTTCAATGGCTTCATCAATAACCGCCTCGGTGCTATCTAAGCAGAGCATTACACCTGTCACCTCCGCATCGGGATTGCCCACTATCAGCCCACAATTGTCATACCCCTCCTGATAGCTCAGCGGGGCTATGCTTTCTAGGTGTTGGGTTATGTGTTTTATTTGGGTCAAAATCTCAATTTGGAAATTTGAAAGTGTGCTAACCTGCCAGCCGGCAGGCGGGTTTGAAAATTTTAAAAACTAGTATTCGAGCGAGAAGTCAATAATTCATTTCCAAATTTTCAAATTTTCTCATTTTCAAATTAACGCAAAAGCGCTGCCTTAGTTTCCTCCAGCATTTGCGTAACACGCTCGGGCGTTGCCGCTTCGGCATATACACGCAACACCGGCTCAGTGCCGCTTGGGCGAATCATGATGGTTTCGTCGTCGCCAAGGTAGTATTTAAAACCGTCCAAATCTTCTAAACCAGTTATCGGCGAACCTGCAAAAGCCTTGTAAAAGCTATTTTGGCAATTGCTGATGATACTCTGTTTCTTCTCTTCGGTAAGGTGCAAATCGTAGCGGTTGTACGAGAATGGCCCAACCACAGCATATACTTCTTGTATTAGCTCAGTTAGTTTTTTGCCGGTTTTGGCCATATATTCCAGTAGCACCAAACCATCCCAAATACCGTCGCGCTCAGGTATGTGGCCCTTCACAGCTATACCGCCCGATTCTTCACCACCAACCAACACGTCTTCCTTCACCATAATTTCGCTGATGTACTTGAAGCCGATTTTGGTTACTTCTACTTCCAGGCCATAGGCTTTGCAAAGCTTTTTGATTTTGTTAGATACCGAGAAAGCAATAACCACCTTACCATTAAGGCCTTTGTACTTGTGCAGGTAGTGCACCAACAACAACAATATATGGTGCGAATCGACAAACTCGCCGTTCTCGTCGTACATACCAATGCGGTCGGCGTCGCCATCAGTGGCTAGGCCTGCATCAATAGATACATCGTGCTTAATCAAATCCGATAGTTCTTGCAAGTTGCGGTGCAATGGCTCTGGAGCGCGACCATGGAAGCCAGGGTTATAATCGCAGTGCAACAAGGCCGCGTTGGGCAGCAAGCGGCGGATTACGTTTTGCCCAGCACCATACATGGCATCGTAGGCCAATGATATACCTGACTCTTCAATTGCCTTAAAATCAAAGTTGGCTTTTACATGGTTGATGTACATATCTTCCAGGTTAATCCATTCAATTAATCCTAGCTTTTCTAAGCTAGTCAAGTCGCCTTTAATCTCTGGGGCTGTATCGGGTATCAAGTCTTCCACTTCGGCAATTACGGCTGGGCTACTTGGGCCACCTGCGTTGCTTTTTAATTTAAAACCATTGTAGCTTGGTGGGTTATGGCTGGCGGTAATAATAACACCAATATCGGTACCCAGTTTGTTGGCACCAAAAGATATCATAGGGGTGCTCACAAAGCCTTTGGCCATTTTCACTTTTATGCCATGGGCTGCTACTACCAGAGCCGTGGTTTCAGCAAACAACTCACCACCAAAGCGACAATCGTGGCCCAATACAATGGCGTTGTGCGTGTTATGTTGTTTTACCCATAGAGCGGTAGCCTCTGCCACGCGTGCTACGTTCTCAACGGTATAGTCTTTTGCAATAATAGCTCTCCAGCCGTCGGTACCGAATTTTATCTTACTCATGTTTCTTCTTTTGGAGGCGTAAAATTAGCGTTTTTGGTTGAGAGTGCATGGCCTCCAAAAGAAGGTTATTGGTTGATTGGTTATTAGTTATTGGTTAATTATTGTGGAGCTGATTGGGCTATGGTGTTTAGCTTCTGTATAAAGTAAGCGGCGCTGGGGCAATTTGGGTGCTCGGCTGCGCGCGCTATGGAGAAGTTGTGATAGTCCAACATCCACTTTGCAAGAGTTACCTTACCGCTTATACGACCAGGACCTCTTAAGTCTCTCGCTTTTAATTGCGTTAGAATCTCATCAAATGGCACTTCATAGCTTTCAGGGCTATCGCAAATGTATTGTCCTTCCTTCAGCAATCCTTTCATTGCTATTGTATCCGCTAAAAACCAAGATTCAAATTGCTGTACTGCAACAATAATTATATGGTCAGCAGGAGCACTGATCCTATTTTTAACTTCAGTGATACAAGGATGCCTTTCCCTATCAGTAAGGATAACTATTCTGTTGGCACCCAATTTCAAAAGAGTATTTGTATGCTTTTGTAAGTTGTGTGGCAATAAATTGCCATTGCCTTCTGCGTCAATAACAGTATCAATTCTATCAATTTTTATGGAAGCTAGCCACTCTTTTACTAAGGGCGAAC
Source organism: Sphingobacteriales bacterium (assembly GCA_027486795.1). Lineage (GTDB taxonomy): Bacteria > Bacteroidota > Bacteroidia > Chitinophagales > CAIOSU01 > CAIOSU01. The sequence continues at coordinate 187,282 of JAIXOI010000048.1, forward strand.
TGATTACGATTCTTTCTGTTTCACCTTCGCAAATAAACCCAACTTTTACCATGGCAAACCTCCCCCAAGTGAGTTCGTTAACCAAGCTTCATCCATTGGCATCCCTTCAAAACTACCTTTCTCAAACTGTTTAACCCTCGTAAAGCCGTCAATCTTATCTACTAAAATTATTTCTTCTGGTTTTAACTGAGAAACAATGGATTGAGAGTGAGTATTAAGCCAAATGTAATGCCCACGTTCTTCGCATAAATCTTTACAAAGAGCCACCAAATGCTTACATACATAAGGGTTCAAGCCATTCTCTGGCTCCTCGATACACAGGAATTGTGGCGTTTTGCTTTGGTATAAGGCAGTAAGTATAGCAATGATATTGTAGGTGCCGTCTGAGATTAGCTCCTTATCAATAGGGCGTTTTAATGCTTTTTCGTAAACCAGCAAATCCAAGTTGGAAGAAAACTCACTCGAAACTACATCTACCCTTTCTAATCCAGGAATAAAGAGTTCGAGCATTTCAATGAATTCGTCCTTTACAACTGGGTCATTGAGAAGGCGTTTTAGGACTTTTTCAAGATTGGATGCATCTGCAGCAAGCTTAGATTCGTCATTTACAGATTGGAATACAATTGAAGATTGACCAACAAAAAGCCTTGTAAAGTTAACTAAGTGCAAAGAATAATCTCTTTCATTTATGAGGTCATCATTTGAAGTATCTCCGTGCAACAAGTTTGAACTAGAACCTGATCTAAACTCTTTCCCGTTACCTTCAACTTTCATCCTAACACCAACAGATCTATCACTTAGGTTAAAGTAAATGACAATATTTTCATTAAATGGCAAGTTAAAATGTGATAGTGTTGCTCCACCTCCAAACCCGCTAAGAACAGTGGACATAGTTGAACTGGTCAAATGATGCAAAAACTGCAAGGCCGCAAAAATATTGCTTTTGCCAGCAGCATTGGCACCAACGAGAACGGAAAAGGGTTGTGGGTTGACGATTTCTATTTCGCCAATGGACTTAAAATTCTCTATGCGGATGCTCTTCAATGCCATATAGCAAAAATAGCGTTTTCCGTGCAATCAATTTGTGAGCAAAATTTAATCCTACGTCGTCAAGTAATTTTAAATTTTCAATTTTGAATTTTTAATCCCTTCATAAAGCCACACGTTCATCAACAGAAGCAGTAGCGAGTACATGGTATCTTCGATGGGAATGGTATATAGGCGGATGCCTAAGTTGTGGGCATTATTGTACCAAACCACGGGCAGGCTGGTAAGTATACCATTAACGATAAGAAACGGTACCAACGAAACAAAATAGGCCAAATAGAACCAGCCCATCCATTTTACTTTAAAAACGAACTGCGCCAGCACTAACAATGCTGCCGCCAGCAAAAACGTAACGGACGTGTACAATGCCTCAATATGAAACAAGGCAATAATTGGCAGTGCTATTGCCAACACCGCTGAAAAGTACGGTGCTGCGGGTTTTAGATAATCTTTTGGTATGTAATAGCGAAAGCACTCGTAGATAAAAATACAAGCAAAAGGCACCACCACAAAAAACAACATCTCCTCTATAGGCATGTTGGCTAGGTGTATACCGATTAGGTATTCTTCATTGAAACCCCAAACCCCCCAAGCGGTAAAAAAATAATCCCACACCAAAAAAAATGTTGCCACCGGTAGCATAGCCATAAAAAAGGCAGGCCAATATTGTACAAACCTCACGCGCTTATCAAACGATAGCACCAACGGAAAAAAGGTAGTGAAAATAATGAGGTAGAGATAAACGGGCATAAGAATATACGATGTACGATTTAACGACATGGAATTTATTACTTCATTTCCGGCAATCCAATTTCATTAGCACATTGGTATATCATTACATTAGCCCATTTACAAGATATTGAGGCTGCCTTTTACGTATGTTTTTACAAGCAGGCCAATTTTACGCCTATCAGACACCCGAATTCGCTCACTTTTTACTACTTCGGCTGCTGATTGCTTTATTTTATTAAACAGCGAAATGTAGTATACGTAGGCCAAGTAAACGCCCATTTTTGCGCCTTTAGGCAGCTCCATAATGCCTTTGTACGCTTCGTCAAAATCGGATTGAATGTTGGCTTCTACTTGTTTTTTAGCCTCCTCATCAAAGGTGGCGAAATTCATACCCGGAAAATAAACCCTACCACGTTCTGTATAATCGCTCTTCATGTCGCGCAGGAAGTTTACCTTTTGGAAAGCTGAACCCAGGCTTTTGGCCGATGCCTTCAATCTATCATATTCAGCGTCGTTGCCTTCACAAAAAACCCTAAGGCACATAAGACCAACTACCTCAGCTGAGCCGTATATGTAGGAATCGTACATATTTGTCTCGTATCGGTCATATTGCAGGTCCATTTCCATACTCTTCAAAAAGGCATCAATCAAATCCCATTCAATATGATATTGGTTTACTACCAATTGAAAAGCATGGAGCACTGGATTTAAACTTATTTTTTCGTCAACGGCTCGAACGGTATCTTCTCTAAACCTCGCCAGCAGTGCCTTTTTATCGTACTCATGAAACGTATCAACAATCTCGTCTGCAAAACGCACGTAACCATAAATACCGTAAATAGGATCGTGGAAACGGTTATCGAGCGTTTGGATGCCGAGGGTAAAAGAAGTACTGTACGCCTTGGTAATGAGGCGGCTACATCCGAAACTGGTTTTATTAAACAGGGTTAGCATAACAAATTAACAGGCATTATGGTTGTTTGTTTAATGAAGGTGCAACTTTATTTAATGGCAATGGGCATTTTCGAAATAGATTTTTTTAACCTGCCATAATTTATTGCCTCGCCTCCTAATATCATTATCCGGTATTATCCAAAGTACAATAGCATCAAACTATTATCTACCATTCGCTCAAAAAACGTCCGCCGCTAACCATTTTACTTCACCCGCCAAACTCCCTTACTACCTCCTTTGCAACTACCTCGCCCGAAATGATGGATGGCGGCACACCTGGCCCTGGAACAGTTAATTGGCCCGCAAAGTACAGGTTTTTTATTTTGGAGTTTTTGAGCGAAGGTTTGAATATGGCCGTCTGCATTAAGGTGTTTGCCAAACCATAAGCATTGCCCTTAAAAGAGTTATAGCGGCTCATAAAATCGTTGTGGGCAAAACTGCGCTGATAAATTACGTGCTCACGAATGCTCTGGCCCGTTAGTTTTTCCAACCGCTGCAATATCAATTCGTAATAGTGCGCTCGCGTAACTTCATTATCGTCTAACCCTGGAGCTACCGGAATTAAGATAAACAGATTTTCTTTCCCTTCGGGCGCCACGGTATGGTCGGTTATGCTTGGGGCGCAAACATAAAACAAAGGGTTCTCGGGCCATTTAGGATGGGTGTATATCTCATCGGCAAATTGCTCAAAACTTTGATCGAAAAATAAGTTGTGATGCAATAGGTTATTGAGCTTCTTATCTATACCTAAATAAAATATCAACGATGAAGGGGCCATAATACGGCTGTCCCAGTAGCTTTCGCTGTATTGTCGGTATGGTTTTGGTATTAGGTTTTGTTCTACATGGTTGTAATCTGCACCTGCAACTATTATATCGGCAAACAACGTGCCTTCGGCGGTATTAACCGAACCAGCACGCCCAGCGTGTATGTTTATCTCGGTAACAGCGGCATTATATTTAAACTTAACGCCCAACTCTTCGGCCAACTTTACCATGCCACCAATAATCTCATACATGCCACCTTTGGGGTACCAAGTACCCAATACTAGATCGGCATAGTTCATGAGGCTATACAGAGCTGGAGTATTTTCGGGCAAAGCGCCTAAAAAGTAAACTGGGAACTCCAATAACTTAACCAGCTTGTCGTTTTTAAACAAGCCTTTTACATGCTTGCGTATGCTGGTAAACAACTGCAGCCTGAACAATGCGGTTAGCAGTTTTGGGTCGGCAAATTCCCAAATCGAGCGGCTTGGGCGATGAACCAAATCATTAATGCCTGCCTCATATTTCTCGGCGGCTTCTTTTAGGAAACGCTTAAGGTTGGGTGTGCTGCCCGGTTCAAGTTTCTCGAACATGGCATACAAATCGTCTAACGACGCAGGCACGTCCATTATGTCATCTTGACCATAGTATATTCGGTAGCCTGGGTCAAGGCGCACTAACTCATAATAATCGCTTACTTTTTTACCAAAGTGGGCAAAAAACTGCTCAAACACATCGGGCATCCAATACCAGCTTGGGCCCATATCAAACAAGAACCCTTCGGCCTCAAACTTTGAAGCCCTGCCACCTGCCGATTCGTTTTTCTCTAGCACAGTTACTTCAAATCCCTCTTTTGCCAAATGGCACGCCGCCGATAAACCCGCAAAACCGCTACCTATAACTATTACTTTCTTCTTATTTGCCACGTTGGTGCATTTTCTTTAGCCAAAGGTACAAAACATAAGAGGCACTGCTTTGTTCAAGCAGTGCCTCTTAAATTTAAATTTTAAATAACCTCGATTGTTTAATCTGGTTTGTATTGCTCCAATTTGCCTTTCAACTCTTTACGGGCAAAAAATATGCGGCTTTTTACGGTACCTAATGGCAATCGAAGTTCGTCGGCTATTTCATGGTATTTGTAGCCTTCAAAATGCATCATAAAAGGTACACGAAACTCTTCAGACAATTCGCGAATGGCAACTTTCATGTCGTCCATTACAAATTTTGCTGTAGCGGCATTTTCTGTCAATGCTTCGCTTGAGTTGATATAGTAAAGGTTATCGGTAGTATCGATAATAGTATTACGCTTTACTTTACGACGATAGTTGTTGATGAAAATGTTTTTCATGATAGTGAACAACCATGCTTTCAGGTTGGTACCGTCTTGAAATTTATCCTTGTTCGATAATGCCCTGAACATGGTATCCTGTATCAAGTCATTTGCTTCTTCCATATTTTTGGTCAGGTTCAAAGCAAATGGACGCAATGAGCTAGAAAAACCTGTTACTACAGTATCGAATTCGTGATTGGTCATTGTATTATTGTTTGGTTATTCAAATATAGCACCAACAACCCACAAAAGCAAATTATTTGTTTAATCTTTTCATTTAATCGTTAAACAAAACCATTTTCAACGCTGCAAGTTTTACACAACTGTTTAGCCTAGCCATTTCGGTAGTAAAAAGGTTACTAAAACTTTTTTATCTAGCCTCAACGGCACATAAGGTATCCAATATAGCATGAGCCTGTTGCAAGTTTTGCAACAATTGGACATTGGAACCAAAATGAAAATGCTGCTTCGAAAACTGACCGCCGGCAAGCCAAATCTCGCTTTCAGGAAAACTTTTGGCCAACACATCAATGTACTGCTGCAGATCATCGCCAGCAGGTGTGGTGGTAACATAACATACCATATACTTGTTCCTGTGCCGCTTATGTATGGCAACAATATCAGCAAAAGGCATATTCGCCCCCAGATATAGAACCTTCATGTTTCGGGCTCTAATGAGGTAACACATAAACAGTAAACCTATTTCGTGTAATTCGCCTTCGGGGCCGAACAACAAAAAAGTATCATCAGCGCTGCTATGTAACACTAGCTGACCATCGATAGCCACTATGAGCTTTTGCCTAACCATATTACTTACAAAATGCTCATGGGCAGGATTTATGGCTCCTGTAATCCATAAATAACCAATTCGCTCCATAAATGGAAAGATAATGGTGGTCATGGTTTTCTCAAACCCAATGCGCAGGATGCTATTGGCCAACAGTTTCTCGAAATGCTCTTCATTTAGCTCAATCATTGCTAACGTGAGCGCCGCAAACTGCTTATCGGTATCGTCTGTTATGTTAGTTACCTTCTTAACTTCTTGGTGCAACTCATCAGGAGTAAACTGCGCAATGCGAGAAATTTTGTAACCATGATCGTTTAGCAAACTAACATTTAGCAGCTTCCGTAAGTCGGCGTCATTGTATGTTCTAATATTGGTAACAGTTCGCTGAGGCTCAATAATATGGTAGCGCTGCTCCCAAATTCGTATAGTATGGGCTTTTACTCCGGACAAATGCTCTAAATCTTTAATGGAGTAGTTGGCCATAACCTTTTGCTCAAACTATTTTAACTATACCGAATGATATTAAGGACAATCGAGCCCAATAAACTGTTTAACAATTAAACACTATCGTTAAACAACTGCTAAAGTATAGAAAATTTTATAAAGAGTATAGCGAAATAAAAGAAACTGCAAAAAAGCTACTCCAAGGCAAACATAACCTGAAGGAAATGCTGCTAATTGCAGTTGCTCTATGGGTTCGTAAAATAAAGGATATCGGTAGGGTTGATAACAACACTGAGCTTTAATTTACAGCGATAATTGTTGATGATTGCATACTTCATGATTGTAACCAACCATGCTTTGAGGTTTATGCCAGAGAGCCTTACCAGGTCTATATAGAATAACTGAGCTTGCCAGATCGCAACAGTTTTTCCTCTATCTTATGCGAAAACGCTACCTAACACAGGCTAAAACACGACCATTGCAACCATAAACACAAACGGTTTAGAATTTAACTGGTCAGTTAAATTCTAAACCGTTATGGATAAAAATAATCTTAGGGAAGGATAAAAAGCTGCTTACTTCGCGTTTTTCAAGAACTCATCTGCCTTGGCGTTTGCAGGGTCTAGCTCTTTTACTTTCAACCAGGCTGTTTTGGCTTTAGCATTATCCTTTTTAAGGAAATAGTAGTAGCCCAAGTAGGAATTTGCTTCAATGAGTTCCTTTTTAAACTTGGTAGCATCAACCGCTAGCTCAACAAATTTTTCGTAGTGAGGCAAAGCCAACCCTGCGGTTGATTCTGGATCAAGTTGCGAGGCAACACGTGCACGCCACAAGAAACCAATAGCGGCAGTTGGCTGCAACTCGTTCACTTTAGCAAAGGCACTATCGGCTCCTTGGTAATTAGCGCCGTAGTAGTAAGCCCTGCCTATTTGGAAGTAATCTTGTGAAGTTGACTTACCAAATACTAGCATTTTTTGCTTGTAGGCTTCGGCAGACTCAAAATACCTTTTTTGGGTCATCAGCAAAACCGCCAGTTCGTCATAAAGCTCAGGTTCTGGTTCTCCTTCCAAGATAGCTTTATTAAAATTATCTACTGCTAAAGAGTCCTTGCCTGTTTTTGATAGCAAGCGGGCGTAGTAGGTATAGTCACTAGCAATTACCTTGCTCGTATCTACCTTGGCAAAAAAGTTTTCCAATTGCGCCAAGCCTTCAGGGTATTTGCCTTGCTCGTAGTATGAGTAGCCAATTAATCGGCTCCATATTACATTAGAGTTATCCCTGCGCATCAATTCTTCAATCAAACTGATGGTTTTAGGATAGTCTTTGGCAAGAAACACAAACGAGGCATAACGAGATTGGGTTTCCAAATCGTTATTTCCTGATAGGGCCAAGTATTGGTCCATCATCTTTACCGCTTCTTCGTGCTGTTTAGCCAAATGGTAAAGCTCGGCCAATTCGCGGTATACCGGTATAAAGGTAGGGTCTATCTCATTGGCCTTTTTAAAGTGTTCCCTAGCCTCGTTGTAGTTGCGCGAAGTGATATAGATTTTGCCAATATTGTTGTAGGCCACCGCCAGTTTACCATGCTTCTCGTAGGCAAACTCATAGTTGGTAATTGCAGTACCAGCGTTGTTGCTTGCCAAGTAAGCATCACCTAGCAATAGGTAAGCCTCAATGCTGTTCTTGTCTAACACAAGAGCCTTCTTAAATGTGGTTACAGCTAGGTCGGTTTGCTTTTTTGAAGCGTTTAAATATGCCTCGCCAACAAATATGAATGCTTTGGCATCCTTGGTTTTATCTTTTACTGTAAGTTTGTTAAAGTAGTCAATGGCGGCAGTGGTGTTGCCTTCGTCCAAAGCCAATTTGCCAAGGCCGGCAAAGTTGTAGTTTACCTTGTCTTCTGGTTTAATGCCCTTATTATAATATATGCGTGCAGAATCTTTTTTGCCTTCGCTATACAGCAAGTTGCCCATGCGATAGTTCAGTTCTGCATCGGCAGGGTTGCCAGCTACCAAAGCCTTAAGGGTTTCTTTGGCCTTATCGTTCTGTTCGTTCCAAAGTAGGTTTTGCACGTCGTCCCAGGTTTGGGCGGTAGCGGCCGGAGCCATGCCTAGAAACAAAAGGGCAATCAATACACAATTCTTAAAAGGAAGCATCGGTTTCATTACTATTGTTGTTTTAGTTCTTAAATTCCACAATCCTTACTGGCATCGTGGCCGGCACCAACCCTGATTTTAGTACAATGCGTTGGCCCTTATCACTAGCCATGAAGGATGCAAATCCCGTGCCTAATCCGGCACGTGCCTCTCGGCTTACAATATATAGGCTTCTTATCAAAGGATAGCTGCTATCGGCAATATAGGCTTGGTAGGGCTGCAAGCCACGTGGGCCAGTGGTTTCAGAGCTTATGCGCAACACCTTTACCTTGCTTAAGAAATCATAGCTAACGGAGTCATCGGTATCGCTAATCCAGCTTACGCCAATGATACCAACCGCCTTAGGATTGTTGGCCACGTAGTTGATTACCTCTGGGTTAGTGTTAACTGCAAAACAATATGGTGCAAAATCAGGCGAAAATTTTTCTTTTAAGTATCGCACCGTGCTGGAGTTTGAATTATCGAACACTACCTGTATACTATTTGAGTCAGTTGCACCAACTTTCCAAGCGCTAGGATTACCTGCCAACAGTTGGCGAAGTTGATCTAACGATATGATCGTATCGGGGTTATCCGGGTGAACAATCAAGGCGACTGCATCAATGGCTACTTTGGTGATGCGCGGAATAAGCTTGCGTTGATCGAAATATGCCTGTTCAGCTTCAGTTAGCGTGCGGGTTACTATTGCTAGCCTTACGCTATCTGATAATAGTAGTTGCATCGCTTCGGTCTCGGGCAGGTACTGGGCCTCTATCGCTGCATACTTATAAAAGCCGTGGAACACATCTAACTCCGTTTTCACGAGGGGATAGTACGTTTCATCAACACTTATTTGTATTTGGCCCGAGGTAGTATTATCCTGTTCGGTGGTGCTGCTGTTATTGCAACTAGATACTGCAAATGCCAGTAGTGCTATCATTACAATCGTTCTCATAAAATAACGGGGTTAATGCGTAAATTAATCCTTGCCGGTAGTTTTATAGAAACTATAGTAGCGGTAGGCCCTAAAGAAGCCATAAACAATTACGGTAACACCAAAAATAATTCGCGCTACTGGATGTACTTCGGGCATTATTATTTGCCCTGCAACCAGTACACCAATGCCTAAGGTGACAAACAAAATAACCATTAAGACACCAAACCCGAAAAAGAAGCGCTGAAACATAGCCTGGTTACTTATTGCAACACAAACTTAATAGGCACTGTGTAAGTTACCGATACTTCTTTACCGTTCTGCTTGCCTGGTTTCCATTGTGGCATGGCTTTTACCACGCGCAAGGCTTCTTTGTCAAGATAGCTATCTACGCCCCTAACCACCTTTGCTTTGGTCACGCTACCTAGTTTGTCGATAACAAACTCCACGTAAACGGTACCTTCAATATCGTTTTCTCGCGCCACGGCAGGATACTTGGTATTGTTGGCTAGGTACTTTTGCAATTCGCCATCGCCACCCGGGAAAACCGGCATTTGCTCAACGATACGGAATACTTGCTCTACTTCTGGCTCATCAATTACTTTATCGCCAGTACCTTCAAGCAAACTCAAATCCACACCATCAGGGTCGCCTTCAACGGTCGTTTCGGCCGACGTCTTATCTACAAACTCCTCTTGTGCCGGTGGTATTTCATCAGGCTCAACCTCTTCCACAATTACCGGAGCAACAAATTTAATGGTGCTCTGCAAAGGTGGCGGTGGTGGTGGCGGTGGTGGTGGTGGTGCAGTAGGGTCAATTGGCTCTGGTGGTGGCAACGCTTCGTTTTCGAAGTCCATTGGCACTACCACTTCGGGTGCTTCTGCCAATAGGCTGGCAATATATGGGGCACTTACTCCAATTGCAAAAAACGAAACACCGATACCACAGGCAATCAATACGTTGCGGGCAGAGTTTCTGCGAAGCTCAAAAGCTCCGTACTCCTGGTTTCTACCAGAAAAAACGATATCGGTCCAATTTTCACTAAAAATAGAAGCCATATTATCTATGCTTTCTTACAATGAAACATTAAATTATTAAGGTGCAGGGTCAACAGGCGGTGCTGCATTATTCGTGCCATTAATCATATCCAACTCTATAGGGTCGATATCCACAATGGCATACTTACCTACTTGGTTGATGAGTAACTCATCCAATATATCAATAAGGTTAGCATAAGTTGCATCCTCATCAGCCTTTACAAAAACGAACATAGCATCTTTGGCACTGCGTATTTTGCTTACTTCCTGCTTATACTCATCCGCATTTATCTCCTTACTCCTAAGCCTGGTTCTTTGTTTTTCGATGTCAGCAATATGCTTTGCATTCTTTTCGCGCAACACTTTCCTGATTCCTTCGTTAGGATCAAAGTCAGTTTGCTTTACATCAGGGTTATCACCCAACCCACTGTAGTAGTATATCTTATTTTTGTCTGATAGTATAATGGTCAAAGCCAAGTCGTCATCTACTTTAGTAGAATCGATTGGTTTGTCTTCCTTATCCGGCATTACTATAGGCAAGGCTTGTGGCTTGCTCAGGGTAGTAGTTAACATGAAAAACGTGATCAGAAGAAAACCAAGATCTACCATTGGGGTAAGATCTATTCTGGTTGACATTTTCTTTGACCTGGTTTTCCCTCCTTTACCACCACCCCCACCGGTATTAATTTCTGCCATGGGTATGTTGTTTTACTGTATTAACAAAATTAGGTAACAGGTTATTTAAACGGGTCGGCTTCTAGGTCAGTAACGAAGTTAAAGTCGTTCACGTTTTTGTCCTGAATGATGTCGAACACGCGCTTTACTACTGGGTATTCCGTTTCTTGGTCGCCTTTAATGGCAATCTTGAATTTTGGATTCGATTGACGGGCAGCCAAAATCCAATCGCCCAACTCATTGTTTAATGAGTCGATAGGAACGCCTGGTTGCTCAACCTTGCCTCTCTCTGAGCCTGACATAGCCAAGTAAGGCTTCAATTGACCGATAGGAATGCCCACGTTGGATACCAACGAAAATTGGGCTTTCTCTACATCGGTAAACGTAATGTTACGTTTGCTACCGATACGCTCCAGCATCTGTACACGGGTCTCTTGTCCATCAATGCCAAAAAACACCCTACCCTCCTTGTCAATCATAATTTGAAGGACGTTGGTTTCCGGTATTTTGAGTTCCGAAATAGAAGAGGGGGTATCAACCACCACTGCTTCGTCGGGTTTAAATTTGGTAGTGAGGATGAAGAACGTAAGCAACAGGAACGCTACGTCGCACATAGCGGTCATGTCAACTGACGTACTTTTCCTCGGTATTTTTGCCTTAGCCATAACTATTGCTGTTTTGTACGATAAAACTCACTTATTACTTCTTCTCGGTAGAAGAGTATGTGCGGATGATAGTGAAACCAGCCTCATCAATGCTATAAGTAAGCTTGTCGATTTTAGTAGTAAAGTAGTTGTAGGCAATAATGGCTAGTGCAGAAGCGAAGATACCTAGGGCAGTGTTAATCAAAGCCTCAGAGATACCGTTTGCCAAACCTACTGAATCTGGAGCACCTGCTTGTGCAAGAGCCGCAAACGCCTTGATCATACCTACTACGGTACCCAATAGACCTACAAGTGTAGCTACAGAAGCGATGGTAGCGATGATAACCAAGTTATTCTCCAAAGAAGGCAACTCCAATTCGGTAGCCTCTTCAAGGTCTTTTTGGATAGCTAGAACCTTTTGATCTTTATCACCAGTAGTTTCGGTTTGTACTGCTTTGTATTTGTACAGGCCAGCTTTAACTACATTGCCCAAAGAACCTTTTTGTTTGTCGCACTCAGCAATGGCTTGGTCAACATTGTTGCTCATCAACAAAGAGCGAATTTTTGCCAAGAAATCGTCAGAGCTACCTTTTCCGCTAGCAGCAGCAATTGTAATGAATCGCTCGATAGCGAAAATAACTACCAAAACCACTAATGACATAAGAATAGGTACGATAACGCCACCTTTGTAAATGATACCAAGATAGTTGCCTGGTAGTGGGTGATTGGCATTATCCCCTTCTTCGAAGTTGGTGCCGGCACCAAATATAGTGTAGAACACTACATAGCTAATGACAATAACCAATGGAATAACGATAAGCGCAAACCATGATTGAATTGGACTTTTTTTCTTCTGGGACAAAAGTTGATCTTTCATACTTACTGGGTTTTGAAACGAAGTTTTTTTCTGTTTTGAGTTACTTGATTACTAATTTTAGAGTACCAAACGCCAAATATAACAATGCTAGGTAACAAATTTCATAGTCCTTCGTGTTAATTATAGCGGATGGGGTAGCAAGATAGTATTTTTTAGTTAGCGGATAACGGTGAGGTCGGAGATAATATTGCGCTCAATAAATTGATTATCAATTAATTGAATGGGTATACCAGTAAATTTTCCACAATCGAAAAAAAAACTTGTGGAAAGGCATCTTTTGCCTTCCCTATTACTTTAACCCAAACATTACTTGCAGGCAATCCCATAAATAACGCTTGCGCTTCGGGTCGGCACGCAGGGTTTCTAAGCTATCCGAAAATAAAATGCGCACGCCTTGCATAGGCAGTTCAACATACCGTTTGGCAGCCACTAGCATGCCCATATCGGCAGGTGTAGCGCCAAACACAAGCATATAGGTGCAATTTAGCTGTTTGGCTAAGTTGGTAAACGCAGGTGCAGCCACATCCGATAAATTTACCAAGCCTACGGCAGTCGGGTCCAATTTCAGGGCACCTAATATTTTAAATAGCTGGTCGCGGTCATCATTGGCCAGCGGCGTTAAACTGCTATAAATAATGGCCACCTTATTGCTATTGGTTCCTTCAATAGGAAACTGACTCGGTAAATTGGCTTGCTTGAGTATGTACAAGTCGTTTCCGTCAAATAATTTAGCAATGGCCCCGTTATCTATACCCAATTCGTTTACCATAGCCTGCATCTACTTTTATTTTTGATTATAGCCTTTATTTTGCTTCCTTTGCCCATATATTCAACAATTAATTGTATCTTAAACGTAGGGCACTAAAACCTTAAAAACTTGATGAAATACGATATCAAAGTTACAAAAACCAACCAATCGCACATCAGCGAAGTTGATTTCGAGAACCTACCGTTCGGAAGGGTATTCTCGGATCATATGTTTATTGCTGATTACAAAGATGGTGTTTGGGGTGACTTGCGTATCGTACCTTTCGATAATATACCTACACACCCGGCCACTTCGGCGTTGCACTATGGCCAATCAATATTTGAGGGATTAAAAGCATTTCGAAACAGCAATGGTGAAATCCAGATTTTCCGCCCTAATAAAAATTTGGAACGATTAAACCTTTCTGCTGCCCGAATGGCCATGCCCGCGCTGCCCCAAGACCTGTTTATGCAGGCACTGGATACGCTGGTATTGCTAGACCAAAAATGGGTGCCTACATCGGCAGGCAGCTCCTTATACATCCGCCCATTTATGTTTGCTACCGATGAGTATGTGGGCATTAAGGCATCCGACAATTACCGGTTCATTATTTTCACTTGCCCGGTACAATCGTATTACAGCGCACCCGTAAAAGTACTCATCGCTGATAAGCATGTACGGGCATTTCCGGGCGGAACTGGCGAAGCAAAGGCCGCCGGCAACTATGCTGCAACCTTACAACCAGTGCAAGAGGCACGGGCCAATGGTTTCGACCAGATATTGTGGACAGACGGAATAGAGTTTAAATACCTACAGGAAATTGGCACCATGAACGTATTTCTCCAAATAGGTGGACAAATACTAACGCCTGCCTTGAACGGTTGTATACTCCACGGCATTACCCGAAACAGTATACTGCAATTGCTAGCCGATAGGGGAATTGTTGCTATTGAGCGCAACATAACTGTTGACGAGCTTGTTGAAGCACACCAAAAAGGCACACTAGAAGATGCCTTTGGCGCCGGAACCGCTGCCACTATTAGCCATATTTCGCACATTGGGTATAAAGGTACTACCCTAACCCTGCCTGATATTGAAGGACGAACCTTGAGCCAAGAACTGAAGCAGGAATTGGAAGACATTAAGCACGACCGCATACCCGACCGCCACGGCTGGGTGCATAAGGTTGGTGTGAATGTGGCTTTATCTAATTGAAAAATTAAAATTTAAAATTTAAAATTGGATTTTAGGTTTACTCTATAATAATACCCCAAAAAATTACTGTCGCCGTTGATTATTTAGCTGCAGGCCATAGTTTAAGCCAAAACAGCTTTTTCAATTTTGAATTTTAAATTTTGAATTTTAGAATTAATCTACAATGCTCGACCTCTCCGAAGCCGTGATATCGCGCTTAGCCATCCACCGGGTGGGCAACAAAGCGCAAGATGAAGACCCGATAATATCGGCCAAACTGGCTGATGTAACCCCAGAACTGGAAGCTGCTTTGCTAACGTTTTTTATGAAACCGTTTAAGGGCGATGCCTACTATAAGTTTACCCACCCATCGGGCCTCGACCTAAACGAGGTATACACCTACGCCAAGAGCATGTTTATGGATGAGGGCAGCACACACCTGCAATCCATCAATATACTAAAGCACTTGCACCGCAACTCATCGCACCCAAACATTAAAAGCGGCGAGGTGTATGTGGCATACCTGCGCAATTGTATGTTAGATGATGAGCCACTAGATGCGGTGGGCATTTTCAAGTCGGAAAACAAAGACACTTTCCTTGCTTTCCATAACGAGCGTGACGGCTTAGAAGTAGATGCCTTGATGGGCGTAAACATCAAGAAACTAGATAAGGGCTGTATCATTTTCAATACCGAGGACGAGACGGGCTACAGGGTGGTTACGCTCGATGCATCGGGCAAGGATACCGTGTATTGGATGGACGATTTTTTGCAAGTGGTGGAAGATAGCGACGAGAACTTTTATACCCGCGATGCCTTGAACCTTTGCAATGCCTTTGCCAAGGATATGCTTACCCCGCAGCACGGCAAAAAAGACGAGGTGCTTTTTATGAAAAGTACTTTGGACTATTTTAGCAAAGCCGAGAGCTTTGAAATGGGTGAGTTTGCAGAGCATGTAATTAAAGACGAGGAATACACCAAAGCCTTCACCACGTATCTCGACACCTACGAAACCCGCATCGGCCGGAAGATTGAGAACGATTTTGGGATAAGCAAACCTGCCCTAAACAGTGCCAAAAAGAAGTTTAAAGACCTCATTAAACTAGATACCAACATCCACATCAAACTCAATTTTGACAACCTAGAAAGCGGCCGCCGTTTTATTGAACGCGGCTACGATGAAGGCACCCAAATGAGCTATTATAAGGTGTATTTTAATGAGGAGTTGGAGTAAACTAGCTAATTTGGAAATGTGCAGATGTGCTGATGTACTTATTGGGTAGGCTTATTGAGAGTGCCTAAATACTCTTGAAACCGTTTTACATCTGAGAATATTGGCGAAAGTTTAGGAGCGTCCAACAACTCCAATAATAAGGAACTGTGCTTAAGCTTTTTGTAAGACGCTGGCTTTAATTTGCCACCAGCTTTCTTTTGGATGGCAAAGTGTTGACCAAATATGGTATCTAGCTTAGCACTAGGCTCTTCAATCGTTTCCGGATGCTTGTTTTTCAGAAGAGAATTGTTTGGAATCTTTGCATCTGGCTTTTTTCTTTCATAGCCTTCGGTATCAGCGAAGGATGTAAAGATTTCAGGTTGTGCGATAAACCATGCTTCCATTTCTTGCACCATAAAGTAAACCTGCTCGCTTACTTCATTCAAACCAAGTTCGGCAATTCGGTCTCCTCTTTTATCAGGTGCTTTATCTAAATCGACAAACAAAACCACATTGGTATCGGTAGCAATGCTAGAGTGCTCAAGCAAAAATTTAGCCGATTGTTTGTCGCCAGCGTCAGGTAGCACCTTAATATCAATAGTATCTTGAGGGGAAAGCAATTTGGAGAAGAAAGTATGAAAGCTACGTCGGAGCCTATCGCTATTATCTAAAGTTAGCGGGTCGATGTTAGGATGTGGCAATACCCCGCCCTCTACATAAACGGTAAGTGCTACCATCTTTTACCGCCAATTAACCCTCGAAGCCAAAACTGGCCAACCAACATATTCTCTTGGCCTTCAAAGTCTTCTTCGGTGTAGTTTTTTACTGTGGTTTGATTATCGCTATCCTTCTCAAACACAAGCACATCCTCCAAATCGAAGTTATTAAGCAACAATGGTGAGTGAGTAGCGGCAATAATTTGGGTGGTTTTGGCGGCCTCTTTCATATAATCGGCTATGATGCTAATCATATCGGGATGCAAGTCATTCTCTGGTTCATCAAGCGTAACCAAACCACCCCTATTGGGATTACCAAAGATGGCTGACATTAACAAGAATGAAAGTGTTCCGTCTGATATATGCTCAATGGTTATGGTCTTAGCTAGATTTTGCTCTCGTAAAACCACAAATATCTTAGATCCAATTATGTCAAAATCAATACTCTTGAATTGGGGATTGACCTTTTGCAGTTTTTCGATGATTTTATCAAACTTCAGCGCATCTTGGTTTTTCATTCGCTGTAACAGCGATGCAAAATTACTTCCATCACTAGCTAGGCGTTCGTCTATGCCATAATTAACGGGTAATCGCAAAGAGCTCTTGGGAGAAGTATCGAATTGTTGGTAAGTGGAGATTGATTGTATTGCTTTTTTTATAACATTAATGGGCGACAAAACTCCTCCTAGATCAGTGTACAAGGCCAAGGATAAATGCGCGGAATTAATAATAAACTCAATGTTATTTGGATGTCCTGCCCAATATTCCTTAGTGAAAGATTCACGTGAAAGACGAACCTTATTTTTGACTGCTGACAAATATGTAATTCTATCTTTTTCTAGCTTTGAGTTGCTTGTTAAATGCTCTATTAAGGAATAATTAACGTTGCCTGAGCGATTAATGGTTATTGAATACACGGGATTTGTAGGAAATTCAAATCCTTCCCTATTAAGCATTGCCTCTATCCGCTCTTTGTCAAATTCAAACGTCAACCTAATAAAATCCTTCCTTTCTCCACTAGCATTTGCCACATTATCGAACCCACCAAATTCTTCCATAAACACCTTCTCAAAGCCCATACCGGCAACACCTTCGTGAAGTAGGCGAATAGCCTTTAAAAGATTGGATTTACCGCTGCCATTAATACCTACAAGTATGTTTACACCTTTGTTAAGGGGTATTTCAGTTTTGGTACCGAAACTAAAGAAATTCTCTAGGGTGATTTTAGCCAGCATGTAACAATATTAAGGAAAAATCATACCATTAGGCAATCACGGCATTTTATCACCTTCCATAATGTTCTCCAACGCCGTGTTGTAAGCCTCATCGAATTGGCTCAATGGGCCCCAGTTGGTGCCGTTGATGGTCAAATCGGTGTTGGCGGTTACGGTACCCAAAACACGGAACGGTAAGCCCAATGCACCTGCGCGTTGCTCAAAGGCAGCTTGTTGGGCAGGGGTAATGGTTACCACTACCCTACTCTGTGCTTCGCCAAAAAGGTAAGCATCGGTGCGGAAGCTAGCATCGGTAGTAATGTTGAAACCTAGGCCACCAGCCATAGCACTTTCCAATAGGTTGATAAATAAACCACCTTCAGAAATGTCGTGTGCCGATTGTAGCAAACCTTCTTTAATGATGGTTAGTACA
Organism: Sphingobacteriales bacterium; assembly: GCA_027486795.1. Lineage (GTDB taxonomy): Bacteria > Bacteroidota > Bacteroidia > Chitinophagales > CAIOSU01 > CAIOSU01. The sequence continues at coordinate 205,160 of JAIXOI010000048.1, forward strand.
CCTTTTTGTAAATGCGCTTCAGCTTCTAAACTAAAGAATGGGCCACTGCTCTTGGTTTCTTTGTGCCAACGCACTAAGTACTCGCTGCTGTTAATGTCGTTCTGCGAATCACCCAACAAATATATCAAATTGCCGTCGGCCTTAAAGTTAAGCGTGGTGTGGTGTGCTGGCTTATCCAAAATTCCAAGCATGCCAATAGTAGGCGTCGGGAACACCGGGCCGCTATCGCTGCTCTGGTTATAGAAACTCACGTTTCCGCCCGTTACTGGGGTTTCCAATTTTCTGCAAGCATCGCCCATGCCTTTAATGGCGTTTACAAACTGCCAGTATACTTCTGGGTTATATGGATTACCAAAGTTCAGGCAGTTAGTTATGGCAACTGGCTCGGCACCCGTGCAAACTATGTTGCGGGCTGCTTCGCAAACGGCAATGGCAGCACCTTTGTATGGGTCAACGTTTACGTAGCGGCTATTGCAATCTACGGTTACGGCCAACGATTTATCAGACTCCGTTAAACGAATAACGGCCGCATCGCTTGGGTGGTTGGTTTGCAAGTTATTAAGGCCTACCATACTATCATACTGGCGGTATACCCAACGCTTGCTGGCAATGTTTGGCTGTGCGGCCAAAAACAAACCAACTGCTTTCAAGTCAGTAGGTTGTTGTACACTATCAATACTAAACTGCTGGTATTCTTGAAAATAAGCGGGCTCGCGGAACTCACGGTCGTATACCGGTGCACCACCACCAAGCACCAAGCTCTCGGCAGGCACTTGGGCCACCAACTCGCCATGCATGTAGTATTCAATTAGGCCACCCTCGGTTACTTCTCCAATTTTCACACAGCTTACATCCCACTTATCGTACACGGCTTGTATATCGGCTTCGCGGCCGGGCTTCACCACAATCAACATACGCTCTTGCGACTCCGACAATAGAATCTCAAACGGACGCATGTTTTGCTGTCGCGTAGGCACTTTATCCAAATCAATGCGCATGCCATGCTCGCCTTTTGCGCTCATTTCGCAAGTAGAGCAAGTAATGCCCGCTGCACCCATATCTTGCATACCAATAATTGCATCCAGCTCAATCAGCTCCAAAGTTGCCTCAAGCAATAACTTTTCTTGGAAAGGGTCGCCCACCTGCACGCTAGGCAATTTATCGGCAGAGTCTTCGGTAATTTCTTCTGATGCAAAGGTAGCACCGTGAATACCGTCTTTACCGGTAGCCGAACCAACAATATACACTGAATTGCCCGCACCATGTGAGGTAGCCGATACGGTTTTGTTGGCATGCACTATACCTACTGACATGGCATTTACCAACGGATTCACTTCGTAGCATTCGTCAAAATACACTTCGCCAGCAACGGTAGGTACGCCAAAAGCGTTACCGTAGCCACCTATACCGTGCACCACGCCTTTAAGTAAGTGGCGGGTTTTGGCACTCTCTAAGCTACCGAAACGCAATGAGTTCAATGAAGCAATGGGGCGCGCGCCCATAGTAAATATATCGCGGTGTATACCACCCACGCCAGTAGCGGCGCCTTGATAAGGCTCAATAGCCGATGGGTGGTTGTGGCTCTCAATTTTGAAAGCACAAGCCAAACCGTTACCAATATCAACCAATCCAGCATTTTCCTCGCCAGCTTCCACCAAAAGGCGGCTGCCTTTGCGAGGCAAGGTTTTAAGGTATTTAATAGAGTTTTTGTATGAGCAGTGCTCGCTCCACATTACCGAGTACACGCTCAGTTCGGTAAAATTAGGCACCCGGCCTAGAATCTGTTTGATTTTTTCAAATTCTTCAGGCAGCAGGCCCAAGGTTTTTGCAATCTCAACAGTAGCTAGTGGTTCGGCAGTGTGGGTGCTCATAGGAAGGCTTTAAAGTTGGCGCAAAGATAGGAATGCTATTTTGAAAATGTGCCAATTTGGAAATTTGAAAATGAAAGAATAGTAACACCATGTTAACAATTTTCAATTTCTCAAATTTTCAAATTGCCAAATTCAGCTACTGCCCCAGCCAGTTTTTAAAATCGGCCACCCGCTCGCGGCTTACTATCACTTCATGCTCATCGCCTTTAATCAGTTCAAGTTTTAGGCGGCTATTAAACCAAGTGTGTATTTTTTGGATAGAGGCGATATGAACAATAAACTTACGGTTTACCCTAAAAAAATCATTAGGATCTAACATACCTTGCAACTCCTCAATTTTATGGTCGATGTTGTGCTTTTTACCGTCACTAGTAATCAAAAAAACCAATCCTTCCTCGGCAAATGCAAACAATATGTCGCCCGACTGCACATACCCTAAGTTTTGGCCATTCTTAACCATAAACCGTTCCCGGTAGTTGGGCTTCGATAGGCTTTTAATCAACTCTTCTATAACGGTGGCGCTGTACTCCATTTTTTTGCCGTGCAACAGCTTATACTTTTCAATAGCTACATTAAGTTCTCCGGCATCAATAGGTTTCAATAAATAATCAAGACTATTCACCTTAAACGCCTTTAAGGCATATTGATCGAAAGCAGTGGTGAATATTATGGGGGTGGTTAAATTGAGCTTCCTAATCACTTCAAAGCTCAACCCATCCGAAAGCTGTATATCCATGAATATTAGGTCGGGCTGGTCGTTTTCTTTAAACCAAGCCAAGGCACTTTTTACGCTATGCAAACTACCCAATACTTCAATGTAGGGGTATTTATCTGTAAAAATATCTTGCAGTATGTGCGCCGAAATCTGCTCGTCCTCAATAATCAGTACCTTCATATATATGGGTAGTATATCTCTGACAAAACTAACACAAAAAACATACACCAAAACAAACGTTGCTCATTGCCAGTTGGCGCACAATAGGTTGGAGCAAATCAAATTTTATTAAAAAATTACTAACACCTTATATCGCATGCTCAGTTTTGCCACCCAGCAATGATTTTATTCTTGTTCAGCCATTAAAATGACCATTTCGGCCGCAAGTAGCTTAAGCTCCATGCCCCAAGCCAATTCAATGAGCTTTAGTGCCTCTTGCTTCTCCCCAGCAAGTAAATGCGAATCAAATCGATTCTTGATCAATAGAGCCGTTATATGCTCTTCTTCTTTACTACTCATAGATATGCCTCCCCTCAAAAAAATGGGCACCAGAACCATTATAAAGATTACTTCATAACATTCTAGTGCCCAAACAAACTAATTACTGCAGGGCAAAAATGTTTAAACTTGCGAACCTACGAAACAAGGAAACACTAAAGCTGTATTATAGGTGTATGGAACGTTGAAATAAGCATTTGGACTGTAAACCATTTATAATTTGAACTAGTTGTAAACGATTTTGTTAATGAGTAAACCTTTTTCTATGAGCACATTGATAACATACGCAATTGCTACCGTTGCTTTCTTTGCCATCGATATGGTTTGGTTAGGGCTTATTGCTAAAAATTTCTATCGCACCAAACTGTCGCATGTATTATCACCAGATGTGGTATGGCCTGCGGCCATTGTGTTCTACCTTATATACATAGCGGGCATTGTGTACTTTGCAATTAACCCTGCCTTGAAAGATGCTAGCTGGCAAGATGCACTGCTTAAAGGTGCATTGTTAGGGGGCCTCTGCTATGCCACATATGACTTAACCAACATGGCAACTATCGCCAAATGGCCTATCGAAATTGTAATAGTTGATATTATTTGGGGCGTAGTACTTACAGGCTCGGTTTCGCTCATTACGTTTTTAATAGCAAACGCTATAAAATAAATAGCGGGCGGGTTACTAATTAACAAAAGTGCTTCGCACTGCGAAGCTATCTACGCCGAGAAGCCAAATATCTTGAAAACCCTTGATGCTGTAATAATTGCCAGGGTAAAACTCTAATTCTTGTACCGATTGGTAAAAAACATTCTTGGTTTCTAAGCGAGCCTCAATGTATGAAGGTTCGAGCTGTCCAGGTTGAAAATACAAATGGATGTAACGGGTGCGCAGCTTATCATCTTGTGCTATGTAACTTACCCTTGTAAACGAGTCGGTTTCAACAAACAAGGTATCAACTGAGTATTTTCCCCTTAAGGCAGGTTTATCAATATCCGCCTCCCTGAAGGCCGTAAACTCGGCCTCCCATCTTGCGCCATCTAACGTAACCATTTGCTGCTCTTGTTTTCCGTTTAGATACACATATTTATTCAGAACCGCACCCGATTGGTTGTAAGCATCCAACCGTTGATCAATCAAAGCATTCAAGCAATAATGTACCCCGGCGCATTCAGCACTAGGGGCATTGCCCTGTTTGCCGCAGCTCAAAAGCATCACAACTACCCAAAACGTTACTATAACTGAAAAGAGGCGATTTAGCATTTTATTTTGCAAATAGAATTATACTATCTTTATCCATTGTAGGCCACTTACGTGGATTACGAAATTACAGGTTATAACCCGTATTAAAGCGAAAGAGTTTGGCATAATTTTAGCCCTATAGAAGCAAATCAGTACAAACTACGATGAGAAAATCCGTAAAAGCTGTTATTCTGTTTATGTTGGTAAGTGTGGTAGCTACTGCTGCATACTTTCCAGCCGTGTTGGATGACATAAGCCTTGCCATACGATCTGGCAATGCTCGTGAAGTGGCAAAATATTTCGACACTAGTGTAGAGATTACCATTCACAACGAGAGCAAAGTATATAGCAAGCAGCAGGCCGAAATGGTGTTAAAAGATTTTTTTACAAAAAACCCGGTTACTTCTTTCAATATTATTCATAAAGGAAGCAGCAACGAAGGCTCGCAATATGGCATAGGCACCCTGGTTACCAGTGCCGGTAGTTTCCGTACTTATGTTTACATAAAGCAAAAAGGCGATGCCTTTTTTGTTCAAGAAATGCGCTTCGAAAAAGATTAACGTCTTAAATTTCCCCCGTTTTGGATTTAAATAAGTTTGTAGAACTCGCTATTGCGGAAGACATCCGCGACGGCGACCATACCTCGCTAGCCTGCATTCCCGCAGGGCAAACATCGAGGGCCAAATTGCTAGTGAAAGACCATGGCATAATAGCTGGTGTAGAGGTTGCCGAGGCCTTGTTTCGCGGTATCGACCCTGAATTGCAACTTGAAATACTGCTAAAAGATGGCGCCGAAGTAAAGCATGGCGATGTGGCTTTTTATGTAATGGGTAGCGCTCGGAACATACTGATGGCCGAGCGGTTGGTACTGAACATGATGCAGCGCATGAGCGGTGTGGCCACCGTTACCAGTAAGTTTGTAAAAGCTGTTGAAGGTACGAAAGCTAAAATACTAGATACCCGGAAAACCACCCCATTGCTGCGCCAGTTTGAAAAAATAGCCGTGCGCATTGGCGGAGGCGTAAACCACCGTTTTGGGCTGTTTGATATGATTATGATAAAAGATAACCACATAGCCTATGCTGGTGGTGTTGAACAGGCTATAACTAGCGTGCAAAAGTATCTAAACGATAACAACCTGCGCCTAAAAATTGAGATTGAAGCAGGTAGCATAGAGCAAGTGCAACAGATATTAGACATTGGTGGTATCGACCGCATAATGATTGACAACTTTAGCCCAGAAGGCGCTAAAGAAGCGGTATCTCTTATTGGCGGCCGTTATGAAACCGAGGTTTCAGGAGGCATCGTACTCGACAATGTACGCAGCTATGCCGAATCGGGCTGCGACTTTATATCGGTTGGTTCGCTTACCCACTCCGTTAAGAGTCTAGATTTAAGCTTAAAAGCTGTTTAGCTTGGTTATTTGTCATTTGTCATTTTTTGTTTGTCATTTGTTATTTGTTATTTGTTATTTGTTATTGGTTGTAAGTTGTTGCCCATTGTGCTATATTGGTAGTAATAATAGGTTTACCAATAACCAATTAACAAATCAACCAGTTAACCAATTAACCAACACCCATGCGAATACTAGGTATTATACCCGCTCGTTATGCATCAACCCGTTTCCCGGGCAAGCCCTTGGTAGACATTGGTGGCAAGAGTATGATACAACGCGTGTATGAACAAGTGCTCAAAAGTGGCGTACTGGATGCAGTTGTGGTAGCTACCGATGATGAACGCATTGCCCAAGAACTGGAGCAAATTGGTGCTAAATACGTAATGACCGACCCCGAACACCTTAACGGCACCATGCGCTGCGCCGAGGTAATGACTTTTCCCGCATTTAAAGGTTTCGATGCAGCTATAAACATACAAGGGGATGAGCCTTTCATTAACCCCGAACAAATAGAACTGGTAGCCGAAACCCTAGAAGACCACCCCGATGGCATTGCCACCCTGGTGCGCAGCCTAACCGACCGGGAAATGTATTATGACAAAAATGTGGTAAAAGCCGTTTTGTCTAACAATGGCCGTGCCCTGTATTTCAGCCGAGCACCGCTGCCATTTTACCGCTCAGGCAACTTTGAGCATGCCTACCAGCACTTGGGCATATATGGCTACCCTACCAAAGTATTGGCACACCTGGCTACCCTTGAGGCTACCCCGCTTGAGCTGGCCGAAAACCTAGAGCAACTGCGCTGGCTAGAAAACGATATAGACATATACGCAGCCGTTACCCATCATGCTACCCATGCAGTGGATACACCTGAAGATTTAGAACGGCTTAAAGAATTAATGTAATATTATGCGCGCAAAACAAGTTATGTTGCTTTTTTTGTCATTAACAATTATAGCTTGCGAAACCATTTCGGGCGATAAACCAGAGAAATTAACCTCTAACGCAACTGAAAACTTTTATTACTTCTTTGAAGAGTTTAAATCTGATAGCAATTTTCAATATAGCAGGGTAGTTGATAGCTTGATAACAGAAATACAAGATTATGAGGGTAACAAAGAATATCTTTTTATACCTTGGCAATACGATAATTTCTCTGTAGGATTAGGTCAAGAATTCGAATTTATTTTTGAGACCGCAGGCCCCAATGAAAAAACTATACGAGCGCAGGGTATCGATAATGGTATTATGGTGTTTTATAATTTTAAACTTGTAAATGGCTGTTGGTTTTTGGTAGGTATTGAAGATGCATCCACATAATAGGAATTGGGGCAAAATTAACCTAACCCTCACTCTGAATTGGAGTAAACCGAAGAACAGCCGAAAACATGGTAAACGAGCATACTAAAAAATAAAAAAGAGCTAGGTCGGTCATACTTTTTATTGACCGTAACGGTTTGTTTACCAGTTTTTTTTTAATATTACTTAGTTGAAACCTTAACGTTAAATTACTATTTTAGTATTGAAACAGTTTTTATGAAAACAATACAATTAGAAATACCAGAAGTACTTGATGAAGAAGATGTTGTGTCTTTTTTGGCAGCCAAGTTATACGAGAGCCACAAGCTTAGCCTAGGACAAGCTGCAAAACTTGCTGGTCTTAATTTAAGCGATTTTATGGGTATCTGCGGCAAATATGGCGTTTCGGTTTTTTCAGACAATATTGATGATTTGCATAACGATGTAAAGAATGCGTGAGGCCATAATTGCGGATACCAGTTGTTTGATAATATTACAGCGAATTGACAGTTTGGAATTATTACAAAAACTGTTTCATAACATTGTTGTCACCCCTCAAGTTGCCAAAGAATACAGATTAAGTTTACCTGATTGGGTATTAGTGAAATCTTTCAAAAACCAAGACCTGTTTCTGCAACTTCAAAGTCAGGTTGATTTAGGCGAGGCATCAGCAATTGTGTTAGCCACCGAAACCGCAGACAGCCTTACAATACTTGATGATTTCAAAGCCCGTGAGGCGGCAAAAAAGCTAGGCTTGGAAATTACAGGCACTTTAGGGATAATAATTAAAGCAAAAGAGCGCGGCATAGTCACAGAAGTTAAACCGATACTTAACTCGCTTTTGGAAGCGGGTTTCCGGTTAGATAACAAGATTTATGCAGAAATACTTAAAATGACTAGCGAGCAGTAACACCTTCCAACCCTTGATTTCCAAACCTTAGGATAACAGAAATCATTTTCTCGCATTTATTGTGATAGACCGAGGTTCGAAAGCCGCAGAAATTCCGTATCTTTGAATGCGTTATTCATTAGCGCAATCCCCCCTTTGCCATGACCAAGTATATCTTCGTGACCGGCGGTGTAACTTCCTCTTTGGGGAAGGGTATCTTCGCCGCTTCACTAGCCAAACTATTGCAAGCCCGTGGTTACCGGGTAACCATACAAAAGTTCGACCCCTACATTAATGTGGATCCGGGTACTTTGAACCCTTATGAACATGGCGAGTGCTACGTGACCGAAGACGGTGCCGAAACCGATCTTGACCTTGGACACTACGAGCGCTTTTTGAGCGTACCTACTAGTCAAGCCAATAACATTACCACCGGCAGGGTATACCAATACGTAATAAACCAAGAGCGTGCGGGGGCATTCTTGGGCAAAACGGTTCAGGTTATCCCTCACATTACCGACGAGATAAAGCGCCGCGCCAAACTTTTGGGCGAAACTGGTGAATACGATATTGTTATTACTGAATTAGGTGGCACAGTAGGCGATATAGAATCGCTGCCATACATTGAGAGCCTGCGACAATTGCGCTGGGAACTGGGCCAAAACAACTGCTTGGTTATTCACCTTACCCTTATACCATATTTAAGTGCTGCTAAAGAGCTTAAAACTAAACCTACACAGCACTCCGTTAAGGAGCTTTTGAAAAATGGTGTGCAGCCTGATATTTTGGTTTGCCGAACCGAGCACGATTTATCGAGCGACATAAGAGAGAAATTGGCATTGTTCTGCAACGTCGACCGCAAATCGGTGGTGCAAGCCATGGATTGCGACAGCATTTATGAGGTGCCCTTGCAACAATTAAAGGAGGACTTAGATATAACAGTATTGAACAAACTAAACCTGCCAACCGAAGGCACGCCCGATATGAGCACTTGGCGCGATTTTGTTCACACCTTGTACAACCCAAAGCATCAGGTAAAAATAGGCCTGATAGGCAAATACATTGAGCTTCAAGATGCTTATAAATCGATATTAGAATCGTTTATACACGCTGGTGTTGCCAATGAATGCAAAGTAAAAATTGAAAGCGTTCACTCTGAGAATATTACCGACGAAAATGCAGGGCAAAAGCTAGGTCATTTTGATGCCATATTGGTAGCCCCGGGCTTTGGCCCGCGTGGTATTGAAGGCAAGATAAGCGCTATACGCTACGCCCGTGAAAACAACTTGCCGTTTTTTGGCATTTGCTTAGGCATGCAATGCGCCGTTATAGAATACGCCCGCAATGTATTGGGCCTTGAAGGAGCGCACTCATCAGAAATGAACCCGAACGCCCCCCACCATGTAATAGCCATGATGGAAGAGCAGAAAAAAGTAGTGAACAAGGGCGGCACCATGCGCTTGGGCGCTTTCCCTTGCCAATTAAATGAAAACTCAAAAGCTGCCGAGGCTTACGGCAATACAATAATAAGCGAACGCCACCGTCATAGGTATGAGTTTAACAATGCCTATTTGAAAGCCTTTGAAGATAGCGGAATGGTAATGTCGGGCATAAACCCAGAGACAGGCCTAGTTGAAATTATAGAGCTGCCAAACCACTCGTGGTTTGTGGGCGTTCAATTCCACCCCGAACTGAAGAGCACAGTTAGCCATCCGCATCCTTTATTTGTAGGCCTTGTAAAGGCCGCGTTACAACACAAACAGGTTAAGGAACTGGCCGATGAGGGTAAAACCCAAAAAAATATCATTTCTTATTCGTAAAATTGCAGCCCCTTTACCTCAATCGAATGTTATAATTAAATGGACAGAAATAATGTAATTGGGCTGGTGCTCATAGCCTTCATTTTAGTTGGCTATTCAATTTATACCTTCAACACCACCCCAAAGCCCTCATCAAAACCGATTACAGAGCAAACGCAAACCAATGATGCGCTTGATACAAATGCGGTTGATACCGCTTTAGCAAGTATTGATGGCGCAACCGACAGTAGCCTAACCAATGCAATTGACTCAGCTTTGGTAAACGCCGATAGCTTGAAAGCTACCGAACTAGTAAAACGTTTTGGCTCGTTTGCAACTGCCGCTTCGGGCGAAGCTGATACCCTGGTGCTTGAGAATGAAAACCTGCGAATAGTATTATCTACTTATGGTGCCAATATTGAAAGCATAGAGCTGAAAAACTTTAAAACCTACGACCAGAAGCCCCTTTTCTTGAGCAAACCGGGCGACCAAAAACTGAAGTTTGACCTAGGTAATAGCTTTAACACCGCCGACCTTTACTATACTACCAATGGCATTGAAACCATTGCCGATGGGCAAAAAATAGTACTTTCGGCAACAACAGCTAATGGCGGCAAGCTACAGCACGTTTTTACCCTTCCATCAAAAGGTTTTTTGCTTGATTATAACTTAGTACTTGACAACCTTGGTAAAGATTTGCCCCGCAATACTAGCGATATATTGGGCAGCTGGTCTAGAAATATTCCGCAAGCGGAGAAAAAGAAAGACCTTGAAAACGGTAAAACAAAACTGTTCTATAAGGATGATATTGATGGAGTGGAGGGACTTTCAGAGTCAGAGGACGAAGCAAAAACCTCAAATGGCAGTGCCAGCTGGATAAGCTACAGCCAAGCATTCTTTAATACCACTTTAATTGCTGGAGTTGACAATCAGTTTGATGATTTAAAATTCTCATCAACCTTATTAAAAAGGGAAGGTTATTTAAAAGAGCTTTCTGCATCAATTAGCGTGCCTCACAACGGCACCGGAACTCAAACTTACGACTTACAATACTACCTTGGGCCCAATAGCTACCAAACGCTCAAGAAAATGGATATAGACCTTGAGGAAACCATTAACCTTGGTGTTGGTATTTTTGCTTGGGTAGCTATCTTCAACAAGTGGATTATCATCCCTATTTTCAATTTCCTTGAAGGTTTTATAAGCAATTACGGTATCATTATTTTGATTCTTACCTTGATAATTAAAGTGGTATTGTTCCCGCTTACCTACAAGTCGTACCTTTCTCAAGCCAAAATGAAGGTGTTGAAACCTGAGTTAGACGAACTGAAAGAAAAATATAAAGACGACCAAGCGAAATTTACGCAAGAGCAAATGAAGCTTTGGGGCAAAGCCGGTGTAAACCCACTGGGCGGTTGCCTCCCTACCTTATTGCAAATGCCCATATTGGTAGCTATGTATAGCTTCTTCCCATCATCAATTGAGTTGAGGCAGGAGAAGTTTTTGTGGGCCGATGACTTGAGTACTTACGACTCTATTTGGAATTTGCCTTTTGACATTCCGTTTTATGGCGACCACGTGAGTTTGTTTACTTTGCTTATGACCATTACTTCAATAATATATGCGGTAAGCAATGCCCGTTTGACAGGCCAACAAGAAGGCCCGTTGAAGTACATGCCTTATATTTTCCCTATTATGCTTTTGGGCATATTCAACAGTTTTCCGGCTGCACTTACCTACTATTATTTCCTTGCAAACGTTATAAGCTATTTGCAGCAGTGGATTATCAGACAGTTCTTTATTGATGAGGCCAAGTTGCACCAGCAAATGCAAGACAAAAAAGCCAAACCAGAGAACCCGAATAGTTTTGGCAATAGGTTCAGGAAAGCCATGGAACAAGCACAAAACGCTCAGGCTGAACAAAAGAAACCAACAAACAAGAAAAAATAAAGCGTATCTTGGTACAATGCTCAATTTAAGGCTCCTCACTTATTTGTTGCCCATAATACTGTTATCAGCTTGCAACCGACATGTAACCACCCCAGCTGGCAATAATGGGTATAACTATACCCCTACCAAGCCGACAGATCCGTTTGTGTATAACACAAAGCCTTTGGATACAGTGCCGGTGGTGATAACGAGCCCTCCCGATACCGTCATTATAGTGGTGGAGCAACCAAGAGTGGATACAGTTGTCATAAACAACACTAATACTATTACTACCACTATAGATCCGTTTGCTCAACCAGAACCTTGGATGCGGCCAACGCAAGGCTCATACCTGGTAGCTAAAATAAAACGCACCGGCTGCTATGGCACATGCCCAATATATGTTGGAGCTATTTTTTCTGACGGGAAGGCATTTTATTATGGAGAGCGATTTGTAGAAAAACTGGGCTATTTTGAGGGTAACGTAAATCTGGTACAACTTAACAGTTTGGTAAAACTGAGCTATCAAAACAGTTTTTACGATTTGGCACCCATTTACCCAACCGACGGCAGGTACATTGTTGACCTACCAACCAGCACCATTCATTTCAATTCGGGCATTAACCAAAAAACAATTACCAACAAAGGCAACGCGCCCGAGGAATTATCGCTCTTACAAGAATCGTTGCACACTCTATTAAATAGTATTACGTGGATGCCAATTAAGTATTAATACAGATTGGTTATTCGCCATAAAAGATTATTTTTGTCAATTCACCAAAAACGCAAATCGACAGGCTTATGAAAAGGTTAATTTTTTCAGCATTGCTCGGTAGCATTGTAACTCTCTCTTTCGGACAAGGATCCACCAATTTGGTGCCCATGAAAATGAAACAGCCCGTTTGTGTGGGTGATGGTTACAACACTACAGGAGTAAGTAATGCAAACAACTCCAATCAAGTGAACAACAACGGACAAAGTTCGTCAGTAGGTGGTTCGCGCGCTGTAACTACCACCACTATTGGTAGTGCAGGAAATATGTTTACCATTCTTGATGGTGCAGTAAACCGCGTTGCGGCTAACAACGCGATTAATTCAGTAGTATTTATTCACCGTGCTGACCCTACTGTGTTCCCAACGACCAACATAGGCCAGTTTCAATACGACCTATCAACCGACGGTGGCGCAACTTGGAACACCAACTTTGGTGTACTTAACCCAAGCGGAAACAACCAAACAACTGCTGGTCGTTATCCTAACGCGGTAATTTATAACCCACAAGGCAACACCACAGCCGCCAATGCATTCCTAGGTTACCTAGGTTCATGGTTGCCATTTGCTGCTTCGGCTGCCGATTGGGATGGTTTTTTTGCAGGTGTAGCTAAGTTAAATAACAGCGCTGCAACCTTTACCGAAACCAGCTATACCCCAAACAACTCAAACGTGAGCATTGCCCGCGGTTTGTGCAACGGCATACCAGGTGTATTCTGGGCAGTAGATTGGGATTTTGATGGAACTCAAAACGGCGACGTACTATTGTACCGCGGTGTGTGGAGCTCTAGCGCTAATGATATCGCTTGGAGCTTGTACCGCAAGTTTGCTACCCCGCACGACCCTACCATTTTGTCTGTAGCTGCACCAACTGGTTTGAATATGGCTTTTGACCCATCTGGTCGTTATGGCTATATCGTATTTGGTGGTGATATTATCTCTGGTGGAGATGATGTATTAGAGCCGGTTTATTACAAAACCAATGACGGTGGTGCAACTTGGACTGGTCCAGATCAAATTTCTTTATCTTCTATCGACGTTATCCAAAGCAACCTACTTGACCCTAGCGTTGATATCCCTACTTGTGCATTCGACCTTGATTTGGGCGTTGATGTAAATGGCAACCTGCATATTGAAGTAGTAGTAGGTTCAGCAGGTGGTGCTGGCGATTATTCAATTGCTACCGGCACTGGTGCAGGTTTGGCTATTTATGACATTACCCAAGGCAACGACCCTTGCCCTTGGACTGCTATTCGTTTGTCAGACATTTCTACTTTCCGTGGCACTTGGGGCGACGTAAACGAAGATAACCGTCCGCAAGTATCGGTTTCTGCTGATGGAACGCGTTTGACCTTTGGATGGCTTGACTCTGATGCAGCCGTTACTTCAGGTACCAACGACCAACCAAACCTATTGACTCGTGGATTGGATGTTACTACTGGCTTGGCTACTGTGGTAACCAACTGGACCGCTGGCGATGCAACTTGGGATGGTAGCGCATTGTTTTCATCTTTCGCACCAACTAGTTTGCAATCGGGTAACACCACTAAAGTACCTACTGTATTCGCTACTTTCGATCCGCTAACTTTGGATCCTGAAAATCCGGCTACTTTCCATTATGTACAAAATATTTCTTACACCACTGCTGATTATACTGAAGACGTTCAAGCCCCTGTAATTAGCTTAAACGGCAGCAACCCACTTACCGTGGTGCAAAATACTGCTTACAATGAGCCAGGTGCTACAGTAAGTGATAACGTTGGCGCTCCTGCTGTTACTGTTAGCGGCACAGTAAATACTGCAGCTGTTGGTGCTTATACGGTAACTTACACCGTATCTGACAACGCTGGTAACCTAGCTTGTACAGTAACACGTACTGTAAACGTAGTTGCAGCACCTGACAACACTGCCCCAGTAGTTACCCTTAATGGTGCAAGCACAGTGGTTGTTGACCTTTGCGGATACTACAACGAACTTGGTGCAACTGCAACTGATAACGTAGACGGTAATATTACTACAAACGTTACCAACGACGGAAACTTGGTGCCTTTCGGTACTTTGCTTACCGCCGGAACCGCTGGTACTTACACTATCACTTACTCTGTAACTGATGGTGCTGGTAACACGGGTACTGCAACCCGTACTGTTATCATCCAAGACAATGGTCCAGTAATTACTGTTGATGGTGGCAACACCTTGACTATCGAAGTTTGTGATGCTTACACCAACCCAGGTGCGAGTGCATTTGACAACTGTGATGGTTTTGTATCAGTTACCGCAACTGGTACAGTTGACAACCTAACGGCTGGCAATTACACCATTATTTACACCGCTACCGACGGAAACAGCAACATTAGCAGAGATACATTGATTGTTACTGTTAACGCCGACCAAACACCTCCAGCGGTAACCCTAACTGGTTCTTCAACTACTTATGTATACCTAAGCGATCCATATACTGATCAATTGCCAACTGCAACTGATTGCTCAGGTATTGCGAGTATTACTAGCAACGCAGCAAGCGTAGTAAACGTAACTACTGCTGGTTCTTACACAGTTACTTACACTGTAACCGACAACAATGGTTTGGTAACTACTGTTACCCGTAGCGTAATTGTTGGTTCTGAGCCAGATCCTCGTTTTACCTATACCAACAATAGCTTGACCTACTCGTTCACCGAGAGTTCGCTATACAACCCAACCGCTTGGTTGTGGGAGTTTGGTGATGGCCTAACCAGCACTGCACGCAATCCTACTTATACTTACACTGCTGCAGGAACTTACGAAGTTTGTTTAACTGCGCGTAACTTGTTTAACAATGCTCCTTACAGCAAGCCTGCTAAGAAGACTTGCGAAACAGTTGTTGTAACAGTTGGTATCAATGATATTGCTTTGGAGCGTTCAATTAACGTATATCCAAACCCAACTACTGGTAATCTTACCATCAATGTTAAAGACCTTAGCTTCGAAACTATGAATGTTACTGTATTTAACGTACTTGGTGAGCGTGTATTGGCTAACGAATACAATAAAGTACAAGCGCAAAGTCTTATCAACTTAAACATTGCTGGTAACGCTGCTGGTATTTACATGATTCAAATTTCTACTGAGCAAGGTGTTGTTACCAAACGCATTAATTTGCAAAGCGGTAACTAATATCAGCTACAGTCGATATAGTAAAAGGCCTTCGTTGAAAAACGAGGGCCTTTTGTTATTTTAGACCTGCCAATGATAAAGCCTATTCAGCCAAAAAGAATTTTTGTAAAAGCGCTATTACCCTACTTAGTGGGTATATGCTTGGCCATAGGGTTGCCCATTGGTGGTATGTTGTGGCAATTGGGTGCTATGCTGTTGGTACTTTCAATTTTGCTAGTATTAGCGCATAATAAAATAAAACCCCTCTTAAACTCCAACTTAAGTATTTGGGGATTGTTGTTTTTTGGATGGATAGCGTACGTAGGTGTGTTGAATGTGCACTGGGCAAACCCCAAGCTGCACCAGCAGCACTACACTCACACGGCCAATACACCAGGGCTGCTGATTGTGCAAATTGAAGAATTGCCCTTTGAAATGCCCAATACCTTTCGCGTGGTAGCCAACATACAAGCCCGAAAACAAGGGGATAACTTAGTGCCAATTACCGGAAAGGTGATGCTGTTGTTACCTTTAGATAGTGCATCGGCTAAACTTCAATATGGTGACGAACTGGCAATAAACAGCAAACTACAACCTATTCCGCCAAGCTTAAACCCTTACGAATTTAATTATAGCCAATATTTGGCCAACAAACACATATACCATCAATTGGCACCAAAACCAACCCGCTGGTACGCTACCGGAAACAATGCTCAAAATAGGCCTTTTGCTTGGCTGTATGCCATTAGAAACCAAGCGCTAACTATCCTCAAAAACCGAATACCCGACCAAGCCCTCAACGGCGTTGCTGCAGCTATACTATTAGGCTATAACCATAATTTAGACAACGAAACCCGCCAGCGGTATACGCTCACCGGCAGCATGCACGTTTTGGCCGTTTCGGGTATGCATGTTGGGCTGTTGTGCTTTATGCTTTGGGGCTTGCTGCAACCTTTAAAAGCCATGAACAAACTTTGGCTTCGGCTTACGTTGCTTTTAATTGTAGTATGGTTTTATGCCTTGATAACAGGCATGTCGGCATCGGTTTTGCGAGCGGCCCTAATGTTCAGCTTATACGCCATTGGCGAAACCATAAAACGAAAGCCCGATAGCCTGAATATTGTGGCAGGTTCGGCGTTAATACTGTTGCTTTGGCAACCCATGCATATTTTAGATGTAGGCTTCCAACTCTCTTATTTGGCCGTTTTAGGTATCATATTCTTCTATAACCCACTGCGCAATTTGTGGGCCATAAAGCAACCAGCACTCCGCTTTCTTTGGGAAGGTACTTGCATTTCGATTGCTGCTCAGTTGACTACACTGCCAATGATACTATATTACTTTCATCAATTGCCGCTGTATGCGTTGGTGGCAAATGTAGGAATGCTGGTTTTAGCACCAGCAGCAATGATAAGCGGTTTGTTATTACTGCTATTCAATTGGGTGCCGGGCTTAGGATGGTTGCTGGGCAAATTGCTTTTTATCTCTCTTTGGCTAATGAACGAAACACTGGGTTTGATAGCGCAATGGCCCTATGTAGTTTGGAACGCTATATACACTAAGCCTGCTGAAATGGCCCTCATGATGGGTTTAGTGGTATGCACCATGCTAACAACCCAAATGCGCTTGGTAAAGCCAATGCTGGGCTTTGGCTGCCTACTGGTAGTTTTGTTAGCAGGAAACAACTTGAAGCTTTACCAGCAAAAAACGCAACAACAACTTATAGTATACCAATACCCAGACTTTACAACGATAGCCAATTTAAACGGACTGGAAGGTAAAATATGGGCAGACTGTGAGGCTTTAGAGGACACCACAAAAATGGAGAGAAGCGTTTTTCCTTTTTTATATGCTAACGGAAATGAAAAACTAGAGATAAACGGGCTCAACAAAACAGATACCAACGAATATGGCATGTTGGGCGGAAAACGAATTGCTCTATTACGGAGGTACAGGCGCCGCAATGTACCAAACATTCCGCTTAAGGTGGATTATTTAGTAGTGGCCAATAACCCAAGTATTAGCATGGTTCAGGTAAAAAAAGTTTATCAAGCCAAAACCATAATACTGGATGGCAGTAACAACATAAAAGCTGCCAAAAGGTGGATGCAAGAATGCAAGGTACTCGGCTTGGATTGCCACAACACCCGCAATGGGGCCTTTATTGCCAGTTGGTAAGATCGGATAGTAAACTTTCAATGCAACTGTAAACGGTATCCAATTCTGCATCGGTGATGCAATATGGTGGTAGGATATATACAGTATTGCCCAATGGCCTAAGCAACACGCCCCGCTCTATAAAGTAATCGTACATTCTATCGCGGAGGTTGTGGAAATAACTGCCGCCCTCACCAACTTCAAAGGCAATTACCGTACCTAATACACGAACTGCCGATACTTGCTTGTATGCGGCTATTCGTTTGGCAAAAGCCTCGTGCCGGGTTTGTATATGCCCTATTTTGGATAAGGTGTCTTCTTGTTTAAAAACCGCTAAACTAGCTAAACCCGCAGCACAACCCAGCGGATTGGCCGTGTATGAATGACCATGAAAAAAGGTTTTCATCTTGTCATCGGAAAGGAAGGCCTCATAAACATCTTCGGTACTGGTTGTTAGCCCCATGGGTAAAAAACCGCCCGTTAAGCCCTTACTAAAGCACATTATATCAGGCTGAGCCGTGAGGTAATCGCTGGCAAACATTTTACCCGTGCGGCCAAAGCCGGTGAGCACCTCATCTAGTATTACCAAGGTATCGTACTTTTGGCAAAGCGATATAATGCTATCAAGCGTATCTGGAGTATACATGAGCATACCTGCCGTACCAAGCAGCAATGGCTCAGCAATAAAGGCTGCTACCTCGCCACTTCGCAGTAGGGTTTCAAGCTGACTGAACGTTTCCTCTTCGTTACCTGGCACTGGCACATCTACAAACTCAACCCTAAACAACATATCGGCAAAGGGAAGGGTAAAGGCGCTGCGCGCGCTTATTGACATGGCCCCAAATGTATCGCCGTGGTAGCTATCGCGAAAGGCAATAATGGTTTGCTTTTCGGCACCGTGGTTATACCAATACTGCAAAGCCATTTTAATGGCCACTTCGCAGGCGGTGGAGCCATTATCGGAGAAAAATACCCGGTTTTGATTATCGGGCAGCAAGGTCAATAGTTGCTCGGCTAGTTCAACGGCAGGTGCGTGGGTAAAGCCTGCGAAAATTACCTGCTCCAGTTGCAAGGCCTGCTGGCCTATGCGGTTGGCAATATACGGATGCCCGTGACCATGAAGGTTAGTCCACCAGCTGCTAATGGCATCAATATAAACCTTTCCTTGGTCGTCAACCAACTCGGTGCCCTGCCCTTTTACAATAGCAATAGGGGCCTTTGCGGTTTGCATTTGGGTATACGGGTGCCAAATATGGTCTTGGTCGCGCTGCGAAAGGTTGTGTTGGTTCATAGGGTAAAGATAAGAAAGGAGGAACTTGATTTACCCAATTTCAAATCACCAAACAACACTAATTTTACCCACCCACCTCTTCATAATACTTCAAATACCGTTTAAACTTTCGATAGGTTTCTATAGTAGTGCCATAAGGTGCGCCTTTATGGTGGTTGGCGCGTGCTATTTGGTAAACTATACCCCAATGCTGAATGAGCACCCGCCAAGCAGTAAAGATGGAACAATTGGGGTCGTATACATGGCCTGGCTCGGCGGCAGCGCCATTTATCTCCATTACCCTAATATCTTCTCCACGGTAAAGGGCCTCAAGACTGCTGCATTTAATATCGTAGCGACCATAATATACTCCCTTAGAATGGCTATTGATGCAATCGAATACCCTCATCAGCTCTTCATTTATTAAATGATTGCCATTTACAAATTTGGTACCACGGCTATGGTTGCCTATAGGTTCTAACAGCACAAATTCACCTTTATTAGGCACTCTGTATATTTCATTGCCCAAGCGCTTGTATAATTTAGGTAACTGCAGTACTCCCCTATCATTCTTTAAGAGCAACTGCTCTAGGTTGTTAACCCCATCGCCAACAACCGAAAGAAACTCCTTAATAATAATAGAGCTAATAGTGCCCTTCTCATCATCTGGATGGCGATAGTAAAATACCCCCAACTCTAACGGGAATTGAATAAACTCCTGTACCAAGAACCTAACCTTTACCCTATCAAGGTATGTTTGCATTTCGGCATCGCTGCTTATCTTCTCGACCAATAAACCTCGTTCGCCAATATCTGGTTTGGCTACAACCGGGTAAGTCATGCCTTGTGCAGCTATTAACCGATGAATATCGGCAATGGTGCAATTGGGTTCTGGGTAAATGGTTTTAGGTTTAAAATTATCGGGCAGCTCCTTTAGCATCGGGCTTTTGGTTTCACCAAAAAGGCCACCCATTTCCATACTAGGGTTTACGGCGCTTACAAATACCAGTGCACGGGCTTTAATAGCACAATACAGATAATATACCAACACTGGAAAA
The DNA here is from genome assembly GCA_027486795.1 of Sphingobacteriales bacterium. Classification (GTDB taxonomy): domain Bacteria; phylum Bacteroidota; class Bacteroidia; order Chitinophagales; family CAIOSU01; genus CAIOSU01. The sequence goes on from JAIXOI010000048.1 coordinate 225,184, forward strand.
TAAACTACTTGAGTGGGCCAAAACTCCCACTGCCTGAGCCTAATGAGCTTGCTCCGCCATTTTATACTAGCTGACTGCACATATGAGCTAGCACTTTGAACAGTATTACTGGCAGGAAGAGAAGGCATAGCGTAGATGTGAACTGCAAATATCCTAAATAAACTCAACCCGCCACAGAGGTACGCGAGCGAATGGTTGAAGGTGCTACACCAAAATCGGCGGGCAACTGGATATTTGGTATAGCAGTATAAACGCCTATCTTGATAAGCGCCATGTGGTGAATGGTATGGTCGAGCAAATAATGGAGCTCGCGCGCCACGTTGGTAGTCATTTGCTGAGGTGCTGCATCTTGGGTGTGTGGGTTTACCTCAAGCACTAGGTTTTTATCCAATTGTAAATTCTCAAGGCCCGACCAAATAACTTGCAATGCTGCTTTTGCCGCTAATGGGTTCAATTGCAACTCACTTTTACGTTCACGCAAATCGTAACTTACAAAACCGTTGGATGATTGTACCATTAGGCATTGATAAAACTCTATTATATGCCGCGTATGTTCGCCTAACGATGACCCATTGAATATACTCAACGGTTGCTGATAGTTTTCCTGAGGCATTTGCTGCACAAAGGCTATCAACCGATCAATAACGGTTCTATTTGCATCCAATAGTGCCATATTCAAGTTATTAATTTTATAAGCCAATGGTTTGGAAAGCTTTACTTGCGACGAGTAAATTTAGCGATAACGGCCATCCACTGCGCGCGATGAATAAGCAGCAATAAAGCACTAAATATAAACACTACCACCGCTAGCCCAAATAGCAGCCCACCATCGCCCATAACTTCGATACCCAACTTGGTAAGATGGAAAAATATTGCACCGCTAATAGTGCCCAGCGCCATAGCCGCACCCAACCAAACGGTTGACGGCACCAAAATGAGTATGGCTGCTATTAGTTCGCCCACCCCTGAACCGTATCGACCCCAAGGCTCCATACCAACAGTTTCGAAAATATACACCGACTCGGGCGCACCGGTAAATTTAAAATAAAGGGTTTGAACCAGAATGGCAGCTACCGCCAATCGTAAAACCCAACTAATAATGGTTAATGGTGTGCTCATGGTGTTAGTTATTTGAAAGTATTTTTCCAGTTAATGTCGCCAGCTTTTTTCAAATTTTGTTCATTCTTGTTCCACTTAGGTAGGGTGTTGGTGAAGAAAGCATTGTAAAACAGGTACAGCTTGCCCTCCAATATCTTATAGGTTTCTGGGTCCACCGAAACCTTTTCACCATAATCGCCCATGGCAAAGGCACACCAGCCTCCATATTGTGGCTCATACTTAGCAGGGTCTTTTTTGAAGGCTTCCAAGTGCGCAGCGGTAGTAAAGTAGTACAATACCCCTTGGTGGCGTATGCTGTACTTGGCGGAGCCTGTGGCTGGCTTTCCCTCAAAGTACGATACCGGGTCGTAGCCCTCTATGGCTAGGCCATTTTTGCCAAGGTTAAAATGTTTGGTGCGTAATGCCTCGGATTGAGCGCTGGCGGAAAGTGCGATTAAAACAGTAAAAACCAGTAACAAATATCTCATAATGATTTCTTTTTTACGAAGTAACCACTAAGTCAAAACTTAAAATGTCGGCTGCCCGACAGTAATGAAAAGATTTTTCACCATTCCTTCCTTATCATTATCTCCTTTCGGTTGTAGGCAATGTTGCCTTGCTGCTCCAGCTCGCCAATTAGTTGTGCTACGGTTTGGCGGCTAGCACATACAATGCTAGCGATATCTTGCTGGGTTAGGTAGTTGTGGATGCGGTAGAAGCCATCGGCTTCTACCCCTTCGGCTTTGGCCCACTGAAATAAAAAATCGCGAAGGCGCTCTTTTACGTCTTTAAAAACCAGATTAGCGTAGCGGTTGCTGAGCTTTTTGAACTTGAGTCCCACTATTTTGGTATAGCTAACGGCCAGCTTCGGGTCAGATGCCAGTACGTTCTCAAAGTCAGTAGTTAGGAAGGAGCAGATGATTACCTTATCGGATATTACTTGCGCAAACTCCGATGCTACCGCATCGGTGCCATTAAGGTCGAGCGCTCCAAAAAGGTCACCGGTTTGCAATATATCCTTGATGTTCTCCTTATCGCCATTGCGCTCTGAGATGCGAATTATGCCTTTTTTAAGGAAATAGATGCGTGAAGTGCCCTCGCTACCAAAGTATATGTATTCCCCTTTGGCTGCGGTTTTGTAACGGGTAATGATACAGAGCTTATTGATGTCGGAATTGCTGAGGGTGCGAAAGAGCTTGTGCTCGCGCAAATACCAATACTTAACTTCAGTCTGCTCCACCTGCAATTACGATTATCTACTCAAATATAGGAAAATTAAGCGAGTGTTATATTTTGATATTGCAGTGCTACTTCACTAAACTTACTTCTGCCGCATATCTCAAAATCACTTCGGCATTTAACACTTCTTCATCGTTTACGCGGAGGATTACGGGTAGGTTGGTATGCTTTAAAATAATGCTTTCGGTGGATGGATTTGGGGGGCCGTTGAACACGATTCCGGCTATGTAAACATTTCGATTTCGGAGCACATCGTACGATAAAAGGGTGTGGTTAATGCTGCCCAAATAGATGCCCGAAACCAAAATAACCGGTAGCTCCAAATGCAAAATCAAATCTATTATCAAGTCCTTTTCGTTGATCGGAACCATCAATCCACCGGCTCCTTCTACTATCAAAGTGCGGTCAGTTTCGGGTAAACTAAAGTCCTCCAAGGCTAGGCGTACCCCATCTACCTCAGCAGCAAAATGCGGCGATGCAGGAGTGGTCAATCGGTACTGTTCTGGGTGTACTTTGCTATTATCGTTTGATAAATTATTGAGCACAAAGTCCGTATCCGTATCGTCCAGGTTTCCCGCTTGTATGGGTTTCCAATAGTCGGCTTCAAGCGCCTCGGTGAGTATAGTAGAGACTATCGTTTTCCCGATGCCGGTACCTATGCCGGTTACAAAATATCCTCTCATGCTAATGCTGCTTTAATGGTGTTACACAAACCTAAAACTTCTTCTGGAGTATTGAACTGATGGAGACAAATTCTTAACCTTTCTTTACCACGCGGCACGGTTGGGTAGAGTATGGCCTTGGCATAAAAACCAGCCTGCGCAAGTGCCGCCGACACCTGCTTTGCACGCCCGTTTCCGGGGATAATGAGGCTCTGAATTGGTCCCTCATTGCTGCTCATGACAGCACCTGCCAAACCCTTTAATTTTTCTTGAAGTAAATTTATCAAAAACCTCATTTCTAATTCTTTATAGCATCCTTTTGACAAAATGTCATACGCATTTTCAACCCACAAAAGACTATATAATGGCAAGGCAGTGGTGTAAATAAACGAGCGCGCAAAGTTGATTAAAAACTGACGCAACACCCTTGAGCCCAACACCACGGCACCATGCCCACCTAGTGCTTTTCCGAAAGTATGTACCCGGGCATACACCCTATTTTGCAAACCCAATTGCACTACCCTACCCTCCCCTTTCGGGCCGAAGATGCCAGTGGCATGCGCCTCGTCGACTACTAGGTTTGCACCATACTTTTCGGCCAGTTCAACCAACTCCAACAAAGGTGCAAAATCACCGTCCATAGAGTAGATACTCTCTACGGCAATAAACTTGTTGCCCTCGTGTTTTTGCATCTGGGTTTCCAAATCAATCAAGTCGTTATGCGAAAAATATGAGCAAGCTGCTCGGGTCATTTTCAGACCATCCCGTATACTGGCATGCACCAGTTCATCGGCGTAAACTATATCGCCAGGCTGGGGCACTGCGCTAAAGAAACCCACGTTGGCATCGTACCCTGAATTGAAGATTAAACCCGCCTCGGCTTGGTGATAATGGGCAATGAAATGTTCCAGTTCTTCGTACAATTTATGATTGCCGCTGATGAGCCGGGAGCCGGTAGCGCCATGTGCGAATTGGGTGTATTTTGCATACGACTCATCCGTCATCTGACGCAACTCCGTAGACCTTGCCAAGCCCAAATAATCGTTACTAGCAAAGTCGACTAAATGGCCGTTTTGCTCCAAGCGTCGGAGGGTTAAATCGTCGGCACGGGCATTTAAAATAGCCTTCAGTTTTTCGTCGACGGATGGTTCTTGATGATTCATAGGTAACGGCAAGTTACAGGTAAAACGATGAACCATGGGGTTGCAGTATTCCACAGCGGGTTAGTATCGCTTTGCAAGTATCAAGTAGTGAGTAGTTAGTATCAAGTAGCTGGATGAAAGATGGTAAATGAGAAATGAGAATCAACTAAAATGCAAAGCGTAAGGCAAACCTTTAAATTATTCCACTACCAGCTTTTGGGTGAGCATGTCGCCAGCAGTTTGCACTTGCAGAATATACATGCCACTGGAAAGGCCATTTACAAGCAAGCTGCTGGGCGGAGTTGCGCTTTGGAACACGACGCTGCCACTGAGGTCGTAAATGCTTATTTTTTTAACCTTCAGTGCATGGGGCATTGCAATTGTAAACGAACCAGCACTAGGGTTCGGATAAACGCTTACCATCAGTTCATTTTCAGCTTCATTTATGCCCGTAACGCACTCCGTAAGGCCACCACCGTTGGTAGTGTATATGAGTCGGTTATAGCCCCAAGAGGCTACGCCATGGTTTTCATCAGAAAATGAAATCTTAATCTTGCCGGAATTATTGAAAGAAGTATCTTCATAAACCAGACACCATCTATTACCTTGGTTAGAGCTTCGATACACTTGAGTATAAGATTCAATTATACCATTATCATAAAACTCATAAGTACCTATAGCATATGCATCGTTGTCGCCAGCCTTGCATATATCATAAGCTCTGAAACGCGAAGGAATGCCAAAAGAGGGAAACCAATTGAAACCCGCATCGCGAGTAAAGTACATCAGCCCCTGACCTGATGAGGTTATACCAACATTGCTATCGTAAAACTCAACGCACCTATGCATGCTTGTTGAGTTATCCAATACAATGCTCCAATTTCGGCCACCGTCGTTGGTTTTCAGCAAGTAACCCGTCTGCTCTCTATATATTGCCCCACAAGCCATGTAGCCATGTATACTGTCCAAAAATTGAATATCGTTTATATACTCCACATATACTGGCAATGTAATTCTATCTATTTGTTGGGTTGGTAAATCAAATCTCACAAAATTGTCGAAATAAAATCCACCATCAACAAAAACCATCACCATACCCAAAGTATTTTGGGTGAGTGGCAAAATAGTTTTTAACCACCCGCTGTCTAAATTAAGATTGCTAACAAGCGTTTGTTGAAATTCTAACTTATTATTATATAATTTCACTACATAACCATCTGAACGTGGGTTGTAAGGATAACTTGGCACCCCTAAGTTGTTGCTTAAGCCTTGGAGAATATACACCATAGAGTCCAATCTAGCTGTTTGATAATTCTCACCCAAAGAAAACCCTGAGTTAAAATAATTTAAGGTATCCCAAGTCAGTCCTCCATCTAAGCTTTTAAAAAAACCGTTTCGAATATTATCAGGAAACAGGCTATTATAATTATAGCTATTTCCACCCATTAGCACCAAACTATCATTAACAAACTCAATATCGTTGGGCTCAAACCTAGCACCATACTGCGTATCCACACCCACCTCAATCCAATTTTGAGCAAAACCTAAAAGGGAAACAATGCCCAGTAAAAGTGAGAGTAAAGCCTTTTTCATAATAACCTGCGTTTTACTAAAGATAAAAAATATACCGAATGGGTTGCAATGATTAAAAGATATTGGAACAAAATTTACCACCATAAAGGTTATCATTGCAAACACGCCCAACACCATGAGCTGCTCCAATCCATTCGATCAACACCTGAAAGATGCTGCCAAGCGCAACGAGGACTTGCTAAAACGCAATCTGCCCACGGAAGACCCACAGGCAGACTTGGCTGATAAACTGTTGCTGGATAAAATGAAACTGGAGTTGGAAAAACTCCGTCAGAGAAACGCCTAACGGAAACCTAATCGGCCTGTGCCTTTTAAACGTAAAGTGTCGGCAGGCGGCTGTTGTTGCAATAGCAAATCGTAGCTGAACTGAATAGTACAATAGGGCAAATATGCCCCGCTAAATGGGCTTTGGCTTACAATACCATCAATGGAAGTCACCACAAAGCTGCTATCGTTCACGGCATTTATTATGGGCGTCCATGATGCCCCAGTGGAATCAATATACTTCACTAAAAATGCATTGGCATTGTTTTGCTGCGCTTCGCTGTAGTACTGGTAGTGCCTGCCTAGTTTCATTACATTGCAGATATTGCTTGCTGATACGGTATACGTTGTGTCTCCATTGCTTATGGTAGTATCAATCATTTCATTAGGTACGTCAGCATTTATGGAGACTTGAAACTCCCCTTTGCTAGCCCCTAAGCTATCCTTAATAACTTGTTGGCTGGTAAACACAAATCCTAGTGGCGACGATTGGGTTACCGCTACCTGAATCAGCCTTAAATTGCCGCACGGTAAGCTGGTTTCAAACGCTTGGTCATTAATCGTGCCGTCCAACCAAAACTCGCGCGTTTCGGTGCAGGTGGTGTCTTGGGTTTTATCACCTTCATCATCCTTCTTGCAAGATGAGGCAAAAAGCATGGATAGCGTAATTAGTACTAAAAAGAATTGGTTGCGCATTGTTGCTTTTCGTTTGCCCATATAAACCAATTTGTAGGGCAATTATTGTATTGGTAAAAGCAAAAATATTGCAAATGCAAAGATTAGCTCAAGAATGCAACAACTCCATCACGAAAAAATCCAATCAACCAGTTAACCAATCAACTGATTAACCAACTCTCCATCGTGCTTATGGTCGTGGCTGCAACCACCTTCGTTTTTGTATGCTTCGCGAGGCGTAAGACCCAATACTTTGAACATGTCCATATCCTTTTTGAAATCAGGATTCGGGGTAGTAAGCAAAGTATCGCCACTGAAAATAGAATTGGCGCCGGCCATAAAGCAAAGGGCTTGGTCTTCGGTGGTCATCATTTCGCGACCCGCCGATAGGCGTACCATAGCTTTAGGCATTAAAATACGAGCAGTAGCTATCATGCGCACCATTTCCCATACCGATACACGAGGCTGATCGGCCAACGGTGTACCTTCAACGGGCACAAGGGCGTTTACTGGCACGCTCTCTGGGTGAATGGCCAAGTTGGAAAGAGTATATAACATTCCAATACGGTCTGCATCGGTTTCGCCCATACCAATAATACCGCCGCTGCAAACACTTATGTTGGCATTGCTAATGCTATTGATGGTTTTAAGCCTATCGTTGTAAGTACGGGTAGAGATAATGTCGTCGTAAAACTCTTCTGACGTATCCAAATTGTGGTTATACGCATACAGGCCAGCATCTTTCAATTTTGCGGCCTGGTCGTCGTTGAGCATACCTAGAGTACAGCATACTTCCATGCCAATGCCGCTTACGCCGCGCACCATATCCAGCACTTTGTCAAAATCGCGGTTGTCACGCACTTCGCGCCAAGCGGCACCCATGCAAAAACGGGTTGCGCCGGCATTCTTAGCTTTTTGTGCAGCATCTAGCACTACTTTGGTATCCAGCAACTTGTGCACTTGTACATCGGTATTGTAGCGTGCTGCTTGAGGGCAATAGGCACAGTCTTCGGGGCAGCCGCCGGTTTTAATAGAGAGCAGCGTACATACTTGCACCTCGCCTGTAGCATGATACTCGCGGTGCACCGTTGCGGCACGATACATCAATTCCAACACTGGAGAATTGTATATTGCGCTTATCTCATCCAAAGTCCAGTCGTGCCTAATAGTGCTCATAATTACTTCGTTGTTTCTGTTTTCAAAAATACTACAAAGAATCCAATCGGTACACAAAGCTCAATAGTTGAAAAAACTATCGCTAGCATTTTAGCACTCCTTTGTGGCAGCGTAAAAATTATATTACGCGGTAAGTTACCAAAAGCAAAAAGCCAGCCCGGATCATAACCCCGTCTGGCAAATTTTGCTCTCAAAACTCAAAACCTCTTAACTCAATCGCACTATGTTTTGATAATATCTTGTTTATAGCCTCTAAATGCTATTTCCCTTCTCTCATTTCATATTTCTTATTTCCTATTTTCAATAAGCTTTACTCTATCACCATTTGCTTTATGAAAGTATCCTTGCCTGTATCAACTTTTACGAAGTAAATACCTGTGGCCAATACATCGCCTAAGTCAAGCTGCGTTTTGGTTTTACCGGTAGTGTTTACCAATTCGTTTATGTAAACCATTTGCCCCATGGCGTTTAATACCATTACATTGGTCCGGTCAAACGGAGTATCAAGGCTAATGGTAAAGCTGCCTTTATTGGGGTTAGGGTAAATATCAAAGCTAGTGCTTGCCGTGCTGGTCATCATTACCGAAACCATATCGTAAACCTTGAATTGGCCGTCAAAGTCGGTTTGTTTCAATCGGTAGTATGATAGGCCCATTTCAGGGTTCTCATCGTAGGTTTGGTAGTCGGTTTCAATGGAGTGGTTACCTCCACCTTGAACTACAGCAACTGGTTCAAAATCAACCCCATCTAATGAACGCTCAATGGTAAAGTAATCGTTGTTAATTTCCATAGATACAGTCCAATCCAACCGAACCCTAGTTCCATCAGGCTGCGCACCAAAGCTCACCAAATCAATAGGCAAACTTTCACCACCGCCCTGTGCTACACCAAACTCTGAGAACGAGGTCAATCCGCCCAACGAGGTTAAACCCGCTGATACCAGCCTATCTGCGGCTCCCAAGATAGAAAGTAGCCCATTTCCATTGCTCCATGAACCTATACCCGTGCCATTTGGGCGTTTTATTACCCGGAACATATTGTCCATCAATCCACTAAAGTTTTCGGTGCCTACTGTTATACTATAAGAGCCTAACAAGGGTTGGGTATTGGGATCAATGGTCCAAATACCCTCCTGTTTGAGTTCGGTATAAGTCATTGTAGCATCCGAAACAAGGATGGCATTACCTCGCTCTTGCGCAGGTATATTGCCAAAGGAAGCGGTTAAGTAACTAGGCCCAACCATAAAGTTGTTGGTTATGCGAGCCCAATAGTACTCATTAGGCCCGCCATACCCTAGCGGGAAATCGTATGATGCATTGTTAGAAGCAATATACCTTCTCAAAGTACCTACTACGTAACTATTTGCGTTATGCCCGGTAATTGAATTGGCACTAGTGTTTGAAACAATCAACATGTTACTACCAGTGCCAATATTTCCATCGTCAAAGGTAAGAGATGAAGTAACTGTTATATCTCCGTTCAATAATACTTGTGGCGAAATAGCTGAAGTGTTGCGCACCGTAACTGATCGATATACGTTGTTGTCGGTATTACCCGTTGTTCCATCCAAAATCTGTTGATCGGTACCATTTAGTATCAAATTAGAAGTACTGTTCATGGTAATTTTACCAAACTTGCTAGGCGAGGCATTCCGCAACAAAGAACCACTCAATTCCATTACGCTGCTATTGCTCAATATCAACTCCATATTTTGGTTGCGCACACCCAAGAAACTTACATCGCCCCCTACTAACAGCTTACTGCTGCTGCTCATAGTTATAAACATATCGTAGCCAGCATTGGCAGAGTTATTCCTAAACAAGATGTCACCATTTACTTGTATAGTATCGTTAGCAGCACGGCCATATATTAGCAAATCACCAACCGCTGTATTGGTAATGGTCATATCCAAGTCGCCCTCCACTACCAGCTTGGCATTGTTGCCATTGTTTTCATTCAGGTTAATCAAAATGTCATTGCCCTTGGCATGGCTTATATTGAAGTTGCCACGGATGATAAATTCGGCAGAGCCATCAATATCTAACTCCACGTTCCTGCCAGTACCTATTGTATTCATCGAGAAACCTTCCAGTACGTTCAAACTATTAGTATTGGTAAAAGCTAGGCGGGTCGTATCGCTGTTGCTTTCGCTAAGTATCAAAGATTTCACGGTATGGGCACTATCAACGGTTACTTTAAAACCTTGTATAACTATATCATCTAAATACCCAGCGTATTTACCACCCCCGCCTGAGCAGTTGCCGCTCCAGGTACTGGCATTGCTCCAGTTACCGGTAGCTATACAAATGCATGGGCCTGCCGGCGGGTTTACTTCCGCTGTATGTGTGGCGTTACAGCCATTAGCATCGTTTACTGTTACAGTGTAGGTGCCAGCAGCCAAACCAGTGCGGTTTTGGGTAGTGATACCCCCGCCCCAGTTGTAGGTATAGGCGCTAGTACCACCAGTTACAGTGAGAGCGATAGCCCCACTATTTGGGGTAGTGATATGGGTAATAACTGATGAAACGGATAAACTCGCAGGTTGTGTGATAGTAACCGAAGCCGTGGCGGTGCAAGCGCGGTTATCAGTAACCGTTACCGTATAGGTGCCAGCAGCCAAACCCGTGCGGTTTTGGGTAGTAACCCCGCCACCCCAGTTGTACGTGTATGGTGATGTGCCGCCAGTTACGGTTAATGTAGCCGTGCCATTGCTAGCGCTGTTGCATAGGACATTGGTGGATGTCAAAGAGCCACTCAAAGCTGCCGTGGGCTGTGTAATAGTTGCCGAAGCAGTTGCAGTGCAAGCACTTGCATCGGTAATGGTTACCGTATATGTTCCCGGTGCTAATGACGTACGGTTTTGGGCAACAACACCGCCGCCCCAGTTGTAAGAATATGCGGTAGTACCGCCGCTCACGCTTAAGGCTATGGAACCATTGGCCGCCCCGAAGCAACTTACGCTGGTAGGTGTTGCAGTACCACTTAATGCTGCTGCCGGTTGGGTAATAGTAGCCGAAACGGTAGCGGTGCAACTGTTGGCATCGGTGATGGTTACGGTGTAAGTACCAGCGGCCAGACCCGTGCGGTTTTGCGTAGTGATACCTCCACCCCAGTTATAGGTGTATAGAGAGGTTCCACCGTTTACGGTTAGGGTTGCGGTACCTGTGCTGGCGCCAAAGCAACCCACATTGGTAGAGGC
>JAIXOI010000024.1 GCA_027486795.1 Sphingobacteriales bacterium
TGCATGCGTCGCCAATCAACCTTGCCGATTGCAAGAAGTTAGTGATAATTAACGGTTTGAAAACATTAAGCTCGAAATGGCCATTACTTCCACCAATATTAATAGCTACATCATTGCCCATTACTTGCGCAGCAACCATGGTAATGGCCTCACTTTGGGTAGGGTTTACCTTGCCCGGCATAATGGATGAGCCTGGCTCGTTGGCAGGTATCAATATCTCGCCAATACCACAACGTGGGCCTGAAGACAACATACGTACATCGTTGCCAATTTTCATTAGGCTAACGGCTACCGTTTTCAAGGCACCGTGTGCCTCTACAATAGCATCGTTAGCTGCTAAGGCTTCAAATTTGTTCTCGGCGGTTAAGAATGGCAAGCCTGTTAGCTGTGCAATGTGTTTAGCCACATTCTCGGAGTATCCCGGAGGGGTATTGATGCCCGTGCCCACCGCAGTGCCGCCCAAAGCCAACTCGCTCAGGTGCGCCAAAGTATTGTGGATGGCGCGCTGGCCATGCTTTAACTGACTTACATAGGCACTAAACTCTTGGCCCAAGGTAAGCGGAGTAGCATCCATAAAATGGGTGCGGCCTATCTTTACAATGTCTTTATACTCTTCAGCCTTATGAGCAAGGGTAGCACGCAAAGCCTCGATGCCTGGCAACGTAGTGTTGCTCAACATTTGGTAAGCAGCAATGTGCATGGCCGTCGGGAAGGTGTCATTGCTACTCTGCGACATGTTTACATCATCGTTCGGGTGGATGAATTTTTTCGCGTCATCCAAACTACCGCCATGCAATAGTTGCGCGCGGTTGCTTATCACCTCGTTTACGTTCATGTTACTTTGCGTGCCGCTGCCGGTTTGCCATACTACTAATGGAAACTGGTCGTCGTGCTGGCCTGCCAAAATCTCGTCACATACCGCACCAATCAGGTTGCATTTTTCATCGCTTAGTATCCCCGCATCGCGGTTGGTAAGCGCTGCAGCCTTTTTCAATATCGCAAAGGCTCGTATAATCTCGATGGGCATAAATTGACCACCAATTTTAAAGTTCTCGAGCGAGCGCTGTGTTTGCGCTGCCCACAATTTATCGGCCGGAACGTCTACATAGCCAATGGTGTCTTTTTCCTTTCTAAAACTCATTTTATATTAATTTGAAAATTTGGAAATGAGGCAATTTGAAAATGGTATTAAGGTATGGTTAATTGAAAACGGGAGCAAGATTTGAAAGTAGAGATGGTCATTAGTTAAATTCCATTTCCAAATTTTCAAATTGGCACATTTTCAAATTGGTTTACTTGCCTTGAAAATTCGCCTTTCGTTTCTCCAGGAATGCGCTGGCGCCTTCTTTAAAGTCAGTGGTAAGGGTGCAGGCAGCAAAACCGTCAATTTCAGTTTGGTAGCCATCCACGCCATCTTCATACACGGCATTGATGCTATCAACTACATAACCAATAGCCAAAGGTGCTTTTGCGGCAATGCTTTCAATGATCTCAATTGCGGTATCAACCAAGGTATCATTATGGCCCAGTTGGTTTACCAAGCCTATGCGATAAGCCTCGGCGCCATTTATCATTTTGCCAGTCATTAGTAGTTCAAAGGCACGGCCCTTGCCTACCAGTTGGGTCATGCGTTGGGTGCCGCCGTAGCCGGGTATAATACCCAGGTTTACTTCTGGCTGACCAAACTTAGCCGTTTCGCCACTAATGCGCATGTGGCAGGCCATAGCCAACTCGCAGCCACCGCCCAATGCAAAACCGTTTACGGCAGCAACAATAGGCTTGGGCGAGCGCTCCAAGCGAAAGAACAAGTCTTGGCCGCGTTTGGCCAGTTTGCGAGCACCTTCGGCATCAAGTCCTGTAAACTCCGATATATCGGCACCGGCCGCAAACGCACGGGTTCCTTTGCCCGTAATTACGGCACCTTTAAGGGTATGGTTGTTGTATAATTCGTCAATGGCCAAAGTCAATTCGTCGAACACAGTTCTGTTGAGGGCATTGAGTTTGTCTTCGCGGTTGAGGGTAATAACCAACACGCTATTTTGCACTTCGGTCAATATCGTTTCGTAAGCCATTGGGTATTTGCTTTTTGATTGAACAGCAAATATAACGGTCGCTGGGCAAAGTGAAGGATTACGGGGGGATTTATTTGTTTTGGGGGGGGTTGAACCTTGATTGTGAAAAGGATTGGAGGATTAGGAAAGGATTTCTTACATACTGCGGCAAAAATCCTTTTCCAATCATGGCAATCAAGTAAAATCAAGGTTCTAACTTTACCCAATGCAGCAGGCAGTGGTTTTATTTGGAGGTGGGCGCTGGGGTAAGGAGTATGTAGCCGATATGATACGCGCTACAGCCGCCGAGCTTATTTGGCCCCACGAGTGGCAACGGGCAAGAACGTTCGGGCAAGTTGCGGTAACAGCGCTTGATGAATACATAGCCGAAGACGCCTTATCGATAGCAAAAAAACTCGGCGTGCCTTTTTACCCCACCGAAAGCCATTTTATTACCTTCCATAAGCACCGCTTACGAGCCATTTGGAA
>JAIXOI010000051.1 GCA_027486795.1 Sphingobacteriales bacterium
ATGATACCCGCCGTATTCATCGGTTTGTTTTTCGAAGACCAATTGGATGAGTTTTTTGCTCAAGGCATGGCTATGTTTATCGGCTTTATGTTACTTATTACGGCACTGCTGCTGCTGCTAGCCGACAAAGCAAAATTTACAGGCAAACCAGTGAGTTTCGGCAATGCGGTGGTTATTGGTATTGCACAGGCTATTGCCATACTGCCCGGTATTTCCCGTTCAGGGGCTACCATTTCCACCTCAGTTTTGTTGGGAGTGGATAGAGCCCAAGCGGCGCGATTCTCGTTTTTGATGGTTATACCATTGATATTAGGCAAAATGAGTAAAGATTTACTCGATGGTAAAGTAACTGCTTCAAGCGATAGTGCATTGCCGCTTGCCGTAGGGTTTATTACTTCTTTCGTAGTGGGGCTTTTTGCTTGTAGCCTTATGATAAAACTGGTGCGCAATAGCAAGCTTAAATACTTTGCTTACTACTGCTTTGTTGCAGGCATACTGGCTATTATCCTAGGTTATTTCATAGCATGATTTTTTCTAAAGATTCCATCGATTTCGACTTCCAAGCAGGTAAGATCATCCTTATTGATAAACCGATGGAATGGACTTCGTTTGACATAGTGAGGAAGTTGAAAAATGCCACCAAAGCCAAAACCGGCCATGCTGGCACGCTCGACCCTTTGGCAACTGGCTTAGTGATACTTTGCACCGGAAAACTAACCAAAGGCATACAAGAGTTACAAGACCAAGAGAAAGAATATACGGGTACTATTTGCTTGGGTGCCACGCGCCCATCGTATGACCAAGAAACGGACATAGACCAAACGTACCCAACCGACCACATTACTCCTGAGCTAATACAGCAAGCGGCCCTGCAATATACTGGCCAAATAAACCAAATGCCTCCTATATTTTCGGCATTGAAGGTTGGGGGCAAAACCGCATATAATATGGCCCGCAAAGGCCAAGAGGTAGTATTGCAGCCCAGGGCCATTACTATTTATGAGTTTGAGATAACCAGCATTGACATGCCCCTAGTGCATTTTAGGGTGAAATGCAGCAAAGGCACTTACATACGCTCGTTGGCTTACGATTTTGGTAAGCTGCTGAATAGTGGCGCTTACCTGCACAACCTAAGGCGCACCCAAAGCGGCAGCTACCATGTTGATGATGCTTGGACAGTGCCCGAAGTAACCGAATACCTGTTTGCACACAAAGACCTAATTTTGCAACATGCGGGTATTCAGAAGCGTTGAAGGTTTACCGGAGTTTAAGAAGGGCGTGCTTACCATTGGCACGTTCGATGGGGTTCACCTGGGCCACCAAGAAATCATCAAGCGCATCAACCAAGAAGCAGCGGCCATTGGCGGCGAGAGCATTATCGTTACCTTCCATCCGCACCCACGTTTAGTGGTTAATCCAAACGATACTAGCCTTAAGTTATTGAATACCCTTGAAGAAAAGATAGCTTTATTAGAGCGATTTGGAGTGGATAATTTAATAGTGGCACCTTTTTCAATTGAGTTTTCGAAACTGACTGCCCGAGAGTATGTGGAAGATTTCTTGTGGAAAAATGTACGCCCCAAGAAAGTAGTAATTGGCTACGACCACCGCTTTGGCAATAACCGTGAAGGTGGCTTGGAGTTGTTTTTGGAAATGGGCAAAGAACTGGGATTTGAGGTGGAGGAAATTGCCAAACAAATGGTTGATGACCTAGCGGTAAGCTCTACCAAGGTGCGCACCGCCCTGCAAAACGGCGACGTGGCTCAAGCCAACCATCTACTAGGGTACGAGTATAGCTTGCACGGCGCCGTGGTTGAAGGCCACCAAATGGGCCGAAAACTCGGCTACCCAACAGCAAATATTCACCCCAACAACCCCAATAAACTGATACCAGCCAAAGGCGTATATGCTGTGCGCGTAAAGTTGGAAGGGCTGCTATACCCGGCCATGATGAACATTGGCGACAACCCCACCTTTGAGGGCCGCAAGGCAAGTATAGAAGCTAATTTGTTCGACTTTGATAGGGACATATATGGCATGGAATTGGATGTAATATTTGTGCAGCGCTTGCGCAGCGAATTGAAGTTTGATAACATAGATGCCCTCATCAAACAGATGTCCGAGGACGAAAAGGTATCGAGAAAGTTGTTATATTAGTTGTGCAATTTACGAAGTAAGACTTACGATTTACGATTGAATTGTTTCGGCTTTAAGACAATTTTAAATTTTGAATTTTCAATTTTAAATTCTTCTTCCCATGAAAAATCCTTTCCTGCAAACCATGCTAATTATGCTACTTACTATGGTAGGCACTGGCACCATCATAGCTCAAAACCAGGTTGACTTGGACGATAAAATGTTTGGTGGCAATTGGTTTGATAGCATGGATGAGGCTAAGCAAAAGCCCAACGAGGTATTTTACCTCGACCTGAGCTTGCAAAAGTTAAAAACCTTCCCAGTAGAGATTTTCAACTTTCCGAACTTAAAAGAACTGCATTTGCCGTTTAATTATTGGTCGAGTATACCGGCAACTGGTTGGGAGAAGTTGACCAAGTTGGAACTGCTTGATTTGAGCGGCAATTACTACCTAAACAAATTACCCATTGATGGCCTTGCGCAGCTTAAAGCGCTCAGAACCTTGCTGCTTAAAGATAATAAATTGAATGCCGGAGAGGCGGACAAGGTAGCTAAGGCGCTACCTAATGCCAAGGTTGAAACCAAGTAAAACAAAGGGATGCAAACAATATTGATTATATTAACCATGGCCTTGTTGCCCGTGGGAGGATATGAACTAGAGGTATACAAACATTGGGAAGCCAAAGATCAATTGTTTAGGGATAAAGAAACTTCCCCCATCTTCAACAAAAAGGAGCGTAAGAATTTTACGGGCATCAAATTTTACCCACCTGATAGAAGAATGGTGGTAATGGCAAAGTATGAGCCGCTGACGGTGGAAGATACCGTTGAGTTTGTTACTTCATCTGGTAGTTTGAAACTTTACGCACAAGTTGCAAACTTGATATTCACCTTGGATAACCAAACCCTTTCTTTGCCCGCATATCAAGGTATTGAGCTGCGCAAAAAAGAAGAGTTTGAAAAGTACCTGTTCGTGCCATTTACCGACCTTACCAGTGGCAAAGAAACCTATGGTGGTGGCCGTTATTTAGATTTGGAAGTGCCCGATGGCGACTCGTTGGAAGTTGATTTTAACTATGCCTACAACCCATATTGCGCCTACACCGATGGCTACTCTTGCCCCATACCTAAGCCTGAAAGTCGACTAAGCATTAGTATTTTGGCTGGCGAAAAGTTGTACCACTAATAAGTGATGAACCTAGCTTAGTTTCTGCGGCCTTCTTTTTCGTCTTCGGCGTCTTGTATTTTGGCGCTAAGCTTGGTGGTAAAGGTTTTCATTTCGTCAAGCACAAAATTATGCCCAGTGGCGCGGCGATAGGTCTCGGCCATGCTTACCAGGGTTTGAAGGAAATGGTCTTTCATTTCGTCCACATACATATCCTTGGTGTGCAAGTCAAAGCGCATGGTATTGTTCTCGTCACGATCCCAAAACGAAAGCATCATACTTTTGGTGTCCCTTGCTTCGCTCATGCCAGCATCATCGGCTTCCCACAAAATGCGGTTGGGTAGCTTGTTCTCATCCAATTCTACAGTAATAATTATCTGTCTGCGGGTATATTTATCAGAAGCCATACGCTGGTTTGTGCTATATTTAGGGGCAAAGGTAA
>JAIXOI010000017.1 GCA_027486795.1 Sphingobacteriales bacterium
GTTCCGCCAGTAAAGGTCCAGCTATAAGAAGTTGCGTTGGTAGATGTATTGGTAAACGTTACGGTGCCACCTGCACAAAATGCAGTTGGGGTGCCCGTAAAGTTAGCAACTGGTGCAGGACCACTAGGGGCACACTCAACAGGGAAAATGATGTTTTTAAGGTTTACACCCCAACCGGTGAAATAGGTATTCCATGTGCCATTGCTGGCCTTTTCCCATCCAAAGTTGGCATTGCCGCTGTTTACAGAGTTTGTTACCAAAGCAATACTATCGCCTGCAGCATAAGTGTACTCAACACCAACAAAGTAAGCACCCGTAACTATTGCGGGCGTGGTAAATGGAATCAATATTGGGCCCGTTGTAACTATCGATGAAATAGGAACCAACTGAGTTGTGAGCCTTGTACCTGGAGAGCCTCCAGCACCAGTGGCATCCCAAACACTCACGTTTACATTGCCGCTGCCATTAGTTTTTGCCACACCAAAGTAAATAGCTGCGGCAGTAATAGATGAACCTGCAACAACTGGAGTATACTTGTTGGCCTTAGCCAAATCACCATATACGTTATGGCCTGACAAGTAACCATCAACGGATGGGTTGGCACCTGCATAATACAACCTTGCACTATCGGTGGCAGTAAAAATAGACACTGTGTCGCAGCCACCAGTGGTTGGCTGCACTACATTGATATAGCCAACCTTAGTTTCTCCGTCGTTGCCAAAACCATTGCTTGCGGTTAAGGTAACAGTATATGTACCCACTGTATTATAGGTAATTGTAGGATTCTGAGCAGTTGATGTTGCTGGTGTGCCACCCGCAAAACTCCAGTTCCAACCAGTTGGGCTATTCGTTGATAAATCGGTAAATGCTACTGACGAACCTACTGGAACGGTGGTTGGGTTGCCCACGAAGTTGGCAACTGGCGGTTGTGTAACGGCTGGTTGCGAAAGATTAATATTGTCAAGGTATAGGTTGTTGCCATAGCCCGTTTGGTTCAAGAACCCAATTTGCACGTTGGGCTCACCTGCTAATGCTGATAGGCTAATGGTATCCGTTTTCCATTGAGCTGAAGTTGGCGTAAAAGCGGTACCTAAAGCGGTGCGTGTAGCCAACTGAGTTCCTCCTTTCTTTTGCAACAAAAAGAAGGTTTGACCACAATCCAAACTAACAACCACTAGCAAACTATCTGAAGCAGTGCCACCAGTACCTGTGTATTGCGCATAGGCATAATCAAAAGTAATGCGACCATTGGTAACACCAACAAAACTAACAGGAGGCAACAATAGCAAATCTTGTTCGCCAGCGGCATTGTAATCAAAATTGTTAACAAAAACACTAGCAGTACTAGTGCCATAGCCACCTATGGTAGCGCTTCGTTGCCAAGTAAAAGTGTTATCATAGTTCAGCAATTGCCAGCCTGCAGTCGGGAACGTTGCGTTCTGGAAACCTTCGGTTACTGGCAAACTACCAACTGACGTAACCGTAATGTAGTTTACTTTGGTTTCGCTATCGGTACCCGAGGCATTGGTAGCGGTTAATGTTACAGTATAAGTACCAGCTGTGTTGTAAGTAACCGTTGGGTTTTGAACCGTTGAAGAGGCCGGTGTACCACCGGCAAATGTCCATGCCCAAGTAGTAGGTGCACCACTTGATGCATCAGTAAAATTAACAGTTTGTCCAACGCAAATCACCGTTTTGTTTGCACTAAAATTGGCCACTGGAGCTGTACCAACGCTATTACAACCTGGCGATGAAAGCAAAGAACTTCTAACCCCAGAAAGGACAGCATTCATGTAATTAGCCTGCTGTGTAGTATACATATTAGTACAGCTAGAATAATCCATGAAGTTTTCATACTGATCTCCAGGAGCAGGTGTACCACAAGAGTTGGTTGCAGAACAAGCATAGTTTGGTCCATCGGTATTAGGGGTGTCCGAAAAGCCATCATCCACTCCACAGCTAGGGTTTGAATCGCTGCCCCATGGGTGCGGTAGGCCAAAATAGTGACCAATTTCGTGGGTAGTGGTACGCCCGAAGCCATTGTTATAACCAAGGCTGTAATCAACCACCAAACCATCAATGCTTGACCCCGGTACACCTGTTGTTGGCAAATAGGCATATCCAGCAACACCACCGTTGGTATTGCCGCATAAATCAACAATCCATACATTTAGATAGAAACGTGGGTCAATTGGGTTAGACCCGCCTGTATTTGCCGATTTCATTGCATTGGGCGCGTTATTAGGATCAAAACAAGTAGAGCTTGTACTAACCCTTAATATACGATCCAAACAAAACTCGATTTGAGCATCAGCAGCAACACCTAAAAATGCCGAACGTGTTTGACTTGCATCGCTGTTAGTGCGACGGAAATCATTATTTAGCGTTGTAATAATGTTGTTGATTGAAGTAGTAGAGACATTCTCTGCGGCTGTATTATATACCACGTGCACAACTACAGAAACGGTGCGAACTGCACGATTACCACCACCATTAGGGTTCTGCTGCATGTAAGCATTTACCTGCTGGTCTAACTGAGCCATTTCGTTGGCGTAGTTAGGGTTTTGTTGCAATTGCTGGTCAATTAAATGACCGAAATGGCAAGGGGCTTGTTGGGCGTTGCTATTGATGGCAAATAACCAAACAATTGCTAAGATGGTTAAGATTCTTTTCATTCTAAAGATTGGTTTGCAAGATTTTTGACGCGTAAATATACCCAATAACATTTTATACCAAAACAGGGAAATGCAATTAATTTGTTTGGACGACCAAAATAAAAAAAGCCGTTGCGGTACAACAGCTTTTTTTGTTTAATGTTCAAGCAAGTGCGTTTCAACACTTGATTATTTTATCAATTTATAGGTAGTGTAGCCAGTGGTAGTTGCAACATGAAGCAAGTATACACCCGATGGTAGGCTGGATGTATTAACTTGGTAATTGGTAGCATAAGAAGCAACAACCGCTTCATAAATTTTTGCACCCAACACATCATATAATGCTATATACTTAACCCTTTCGTCGGTTATCTCAATGTTCAGTAGGTTACCAATTGGGTTGGGATAGGTCTTTATTAACTTGCCATTGGATTTAATTGATTTGATGCTGGTGGTAGTATCTAATGGTGTAGGGTTCGGATGGGTATATTTTGAGAAAAATGCCCAAGCCTCGGTACTACCATCAATATCCTTGTTGGTAACTAAGCCTGGTATTAAAAATGGCGCATTGGGCCAAGTATGCCCTCCATCCACAATTTTTATGAGCGTCACTTCGGTGCCACCGTCGCAATTAACCGTGCGATACCTTATAGGGTAAGAGTTATCGGTGTTATTGGTATTTGGCAGTGTATCAATAACCGTGGTGCCCGTTGGGCAATTGTTTTCAGCCAACCAAAACTGCATAGTTGAATCCACTGAACCAATGCCTCTGCCACCATTGTAAGGCACCGTAGCATCATCGGTGCCATGTATCTGCAATACAGGCACTGCCCTGTTTGGATTGCATTGGCTTTTAACGCCTGGCGCTAATAGCCCTGTAACCGATACAATGGCCGCAATGCGGTCTTCCAATTGGCAGGCCAACAGATAGCTCATATACCCCCCGTTGCTCATGCCACAGGCATACACCCTGCTGGCATCAACCCTCAAGCGACTATTTACATCTTCAATTATGGCCTCAGTAAAGGCTACATCATCGGGCGCGGCTTGAAACCCGTACGAGTTCCAGGCATTGCCCAATCCATCAGGATACACCACTATAAAATCTGCCGTATCGGCCACTGCATTCATGTTGGCATATATCTGCTGCTGCAAAGCATTGCTGGTATAGCCATGAAAATTGATAACGAGCGGCGCGGCTACTTGCCCGTTGTGCCCTGGCGGTATATATAGTATGTACTCGCGGTTGAGGCCATTTACAGTAATGGATATGGTACTTTGTGCTGATAAGCCAGCAACAAATAACAACAAGATAGGTAGTAGGTATAATTTTCTCATAAATAAGTAGTTAAGAACCTTTGCAAAGTAACAAGATTAAATCATTTTACCCAGTTAGCGACTTGCAAAAACCAGTCCAAATATTGCCATATTTGCATTAACCAGCCAAACCTCCCTTTAATTAGTTAGCTTTAGCATTCGCAAAACATTGCAAGCATTAATGTGGGAAAACATCAAACAAATATCATTCAATGCCTATCATTTTTTTGATAGTCCTATTTTCAGCATCGGCGGTTCAGCTGTTAGCGCGCTATCCATCAGTTATTTTATAGGTGCAACCATTTTGGTGTTCGTAGTTGCGACCAAAATAAAACGCTTATTTTTAAAAAAGATATTCCCCCGTTACCATGTCGAAATTGGTTTGGGCGAGGCGGTGGCCACTATTATTAAGTATGTAGTAACTATACTTGGCTTAATTATCGTGTTAGATTTTGCAGGTATAGACCTAAGTTCTCTCAAGCTTATTGCCGGCGCTTTGGGTGTTGGTATAGGTTTTGGGTTGCAAAACATTGTAAACAACTTCGTTAGCGGCCTTATTATCTTGTTCGAAAGGCCCATAAAAGTAGGTGACCGTATTGAAGTAGGCGGCGTAAACGGCGATGTGGTAAAGATAGCCGCAAGGGCTACTACCGTGGTTACCAACGATAATATTTCCATTATTGTGCCCAATAGCCAATTTACCAGCAATAGCGTAACCAACTGGAGCCACGACAACGAAGTGGTTCGATTTAATTACCCAGTTGGCGTGGCGTATAAAGAAGACCCCGAGCGCATCAAAAAAGCACTGTTGGAAGTAGCCAATGCCAATGCAGGGGTGCTGAAAAACCCATACCCCGATGTATTGTTCGATTCGTATGGCGATAATTCAATAAACTTTAACCTAAGGGTGTGGACCATTGACTATTTGACCCGGCCAGGTGTGTTGCGTAGCCAGCTATACTATGCCATTTTTGAGAAGTTTAAAGAAATGAATATTGAAATTCCGTTTCCGCAACGCGATTTGCGAATGGTATTCGACAATACAAAAACGGTGATTACCGATAAAAAGGCATAAGCGCCTGATGATAATAAGCTCAAAATCAAGATAAACAAAAAAATTATTGAACTTAACGCAAGCTATTGCGACCATTATACGCTACAGTTAACAAACGTAACTTAACAGTTGGGAACAAAAAAAGTAACAACAGTTGCTTTTACATTAAAATCCTGCTATCTTTGCATCTCGTTTTGAATTTTAAAGAATTGAATCATGGCCAATTTTTGCGATTTAACCGGTAAAGGCCCTTTGAGCGGCAACCGAGTTTCTAAATCAAACCGCAAGACCAAACGCAAGTTTTACCCAAACTTGCAAACTAAAAAATTCTTCATTCCTGAGTTGGATGAATGGGTAACTTTGAAGGTGAGCACACAAGCTATGCGCACCATCAACAAGAAAGGCATTTTCAACTACTTGCGTGAGTTGGAAGCCAAAGGCGATATAGTTATTGGATAATCAATTATAATACACTGCTGCAATGGCAAAGAAAGCAAAAGGTAACCGCATCCAAGTAATTTTGGAATGTACCGAGCAAAAGGCAACTAATGTACCAGGTACTAGCCGTTACGTATCAACTAAGAACCGTAAGGTAACCACTGAAAGAATCGAGTTGAAGAAATACAACCCGAATCTTAAACGTCATACCGTTCACAAAGAAATCAAATAAGGAGGACTAGGTC
The DNA here is from genome assembly GCA_027486795.1 of Sphingobacteriales bacterium. GTDB lineage: Bacteria > Bacteroidota > Bacteroidia > Chitinophagales > CAIOSU01 > CAIOSU01. The sequence goes on from JAIXOI010000017.1 coordinate 5,709, forward strand.
ATGGGAAAAGTAAGTAAAAACGCGAAAACCAATCGTGGTGCCAACCAAGGCGAATCTAAGAACATGGTGAAAGTAATTAAAGCCGTTAAGTCTCCAAAGAGCGGTGCTTATACTTTCCGTGAGCGTGTGGTGCACAAGGATAAGGTACAAGATTTATTGTCGGACAAGTAATATTTTCCGGCTCATGTTATAAAAAGCTTCTCTTAGTTTTACGAGGGAGGCTTTTTTGCTTTTGTAGCACTTGAAACGCAAGCGTTAAGCCGTCATGGTTCTACTCCGCTCACCATGACACCGCGGTAAGTGCTTTTTTGTTCGAGTTTAAGATGGTGAATTATTATCTTAAAATATCAGTTTGAAAGAAGCAGTAAATTACGTATCATGGTGAGCGGAGTCGAACCATGGCGGCATACACTACAAACAAAAACCAATGGCACTATTCGGATTTCTCTCCAGAGACAAGGACAAAGACAGGGACGATAAGAAAGAAGCCCTCGACAAAGGCTTGGAAAAAACCAAGGAAGGTTTCTTTTCGAAGATGGCCAAAGCGGTTGCCGGTAAATCTACCGTAGATGAAGAAGTGCTGGATGAAGTAGAAAATGCCCTGATTGCATCGGATGTTGGCCTACCAACCACCATCAAAATTATTGAGCGCATTGAGGCCCGTGTAGCCAAAGACAAGTACTTCGGCACAGGCGAATTGAACAAGATGCTGCGCGAGGAAGTAGTAGCCATACTGGATGCCAGTGGAACCAAAGACCTTAACAACTATAGCGAGATAGCCACCAAAACACCCTATATTATTATGGTAGTGGGTGTAAACGGCGTGGGCAAAACCACCACCATTGGCAAGCTAGCCTATAATTTCAAAAAAGCAGGCAAAAAGGTAATGCTAGGCGCTGCGGATACCTTCCGTGCCGCGGCAGTTGACCAATTGATTATCTGGAGCCAACGGGTGGATGTGCCTATTGTAAACAAAGGCATGGGTGCCGACCCAGCTGCCGTGGCATTCGAAACCGTGCAACAAGGTTTGAAAGAAGGTGCCGATATAATCATTATTGATACAGCTGGCCGCTTGCACAATAAGGTTGGCTTAATGAACGAGTTGAGCAAAATACGCCGCGTAATGCAAAAGCTGGTGCCCGATGCCCCGCATGAGGTGCTATTGGTGTTGGATGCCAGCACGGGCCAAAATGCCATTGAGCAATGTAAACAGTTTAGTGCCGCTACCGAAGTAAATGCCCTGGCCATAACCAAACTAGATGGCACTGCCAAAGGTGGCGTAGTGATAGGGATAGTTGACCAGTTCAATATACCCGTGAAGTACATCGGCGTGGGCGAACAGAAAGAGCATTTGCAACTGTTCAACCGCTACGAGTTTGTTGATAGCCTATTTAAAAACTAATACCCCTTGCGTACCAAATCTCACGGCAATAATAAAGTAAACGTTATAACCCTAGGCTGCTCAAAAAACCTAGTGGATAGCGAAGTGATGATGGCCCAACTGAGGGGCAATGATATTGATGTGGCGCACCAAAGCAATGAGAGCGACCGCAACATTATTATTGTAAACACTTGTGGCTTTATTGATAGGGCTAAAGAAGAATCGATAAATACTATACTACAATACGCCGATGCCAAAGCCAACGGCGAAATTGATAAGCTTTACGTAACCGGCTGCTTGAGCCAGCGATACAAAGACGATCTAGAAATAGAAATACCCGAAGTGGATGCCTTTTTTGGTACTATGGAGCTGCCCGCGCTATTGAGCAAACTGAATGCCGACTACAGGCATGACCTTATTGGCGAGCGCGTGCTCACTACCGACCAGCACTATGCTTACCTTAAAATAAGCGAAGGCTGCAACCGAAAATGCACCTTCTGCGCCATCCCTTTAATGCGTGGCTTACACGTATCGCGCCCCATTGAGGAATTGGTAATTGAGACCAAGAACTTGGTGCGAAGCGGAGTAAAGGAGATAATGATAATTGCCCAAGAGCTTACCTACTATGGTCTTGACTTGTACAAAGAGCGCAAGCTAAAAGAGCTATTAGAAGCCCTAAGTGATGTGCCGGGTGTAGAGTGGATACGCTTACACTACGCCTATCCGCATAAATTCCCTACCGAGATATTGGAGGTAATGCGCGAGCGCGACAACATTTGCAACTACTTGGATATACCGCTGCAACATGCCAGCGACCCGGTACTAAAAAACATGAAACGCGGCATTACCCGCAAAGAAACCGAAGAACTGATTGCAACCTTGCGTAAAAACGTTCCGGGTATTGCCATCCGCACTACCATGTTGGTAGGCTTCCCGGGCGAAACAGAGGAAGACTTTGAAGAACTGTTGGACTTTGTTCGTGAGCAACGTTTTGACCGCTTAGGCGTGTTCCCATACTCACATGAGGAAAGTACTGGTGCCTATGAGTTTGAGGACAATATAACGGACGAAGTAAAACAAGAGCGTGCCGCGAGGTTGATGGAAGTACAGGAGGAAATCTCTTTCGAAATCAATCAAACCAAAATAGGCAACACCTATAAAGTGTTATTCGACCGCAAAGAAGGCCAGCACTTTGTGGGCCGTACCGAGTTTGATAGCCCTGAAGTGGATAACGAAGTGTTGGTTGATGCCAGCAAGTTCTTCGTCCGCATTGGCGACTTTGCCAACGTGCGCATCACCGACGCTACCGAGTTTGATTTGATTGGGGAAGTGGTTTAGTTCAGGTTTGAGCGTGAGTTCGTAGAGCGCTTTAACTTATCCTCGCTTCCAGCGAGGATAAACTAACATTGAGCTTCCAGCTCAATACGCAATATGTACCCGTATTATGTTTGAGCCGAAGGCTCACAGTTATGGCGTCCTCGCTGGAAGCGAGGACGAGAACTAAGAGTTATGACATCCTCGATTGAAGCGAGAACAAGAGTTCGGGTAAAACAACACTTCCAACGTTACAACATCGATATTCACCTTTGTTAACATCTCCCCTACTAAAATAGGCGCCAGTTTTCCCTATTTTGTAACCTGAATGAAACGATTTTAAGGTTTCGTTGTTTGCTTAATAAACAATAACCAATAACCGATTTACTCTTTTCCGTGGACTGTGGTCTGTGGACCGTCGACCCAAAAAAGCATGAGAAAAACCACCCTACCCTATACCACCACTGGCGTACTTCCGCGCTTTATACAAGATTACCTTAACTATATGCCTTGTTTAGATGGGTTCTATAAATACAAGGTAAACCTCGATGCTATAGAACAAGTAATTGCCGATAAAAACAAAACCCCACTCAACCGAGCCATATTAGTAAACGAACTTAACCAACAATACGATGGCATAGCTTTAAGCCAGGAAGTGCGTACCAATATCTCATTGCTTACCAACGACAATACTTTTACCATCACCACGGCACATCAGCCCAATATTTTTGGAGGATTTCTGTTTTTCGTAAACAAAATATTGAGCACCATTAATATTGCCGAGCAATTGCGCGAGCGTTACCCGCAGTTCAATTTCGTTCCAGTTTATTGGATAGGCAGCGAAGACCACGACTTTGAAGAGATAAACCACATTCATCTTTTTGGCGAAAAACTCACTTGGGACCATGCCGCGGCTGGCCCAGTTGGCCGCATGGATACTAAAGGGTTGGATACCCTAATCAATCAAATTGAGGAAAAGCTGGGTGGTATGCCACATGCTACCGAGTTGCTGGCAATCATACGCCAAGCATATACCCAGCACGATACCCTAGGCCGAGCCACGTTATGGTTGGTAAATGAGCTGTTCGGTCGTTTTGGTTTAGTGGTAGTAGACCAAGACCGCCAAGCTTACAAAGAGGTGTTTAAGCACGTTATACAAGACGAGATACTGAACAACCGGGTTACGGGCCTGATAAACAACACGATAGAGAGCATTAACCAATGTAATTATAAACTACAAGCCAGCCCAAGGGAGATAAACATGTTTTACCTAAGCCCTGGCCGCAGGGATAGAATTGTACTGAATGAATCAACAGGGCATTATGAAGCGCTAGGTTATAAAGTGTTTAGCAAGGAGCAGTTGTTATTGGAGATTGACCAACACCCTGAAAACTTCAGCCCCAATGTATTTTTGCGCCCATTGCTGCAAGAAACCATACTGCCCAACCTAGCCTATGTGGGCGGTGGCGGTGAGGTGGCTTACTGGCTAGAGCTAAGAACCATATTTGAGCATTATGGCGTAAACTACCCTATGCTGGTGTTGCGCAGTATTGCTGCCATATTGGATAAAAGCGCCTGTAAAAAGCTCCAAAAGCTGGAACTAAACAAAGAGGATTTATTTGTAGAGGAAGAAGCCTTGATAAAGCAATATGTAAAAGAAAGGACTTTGCAATCGTTGGAGCTTGTAGCCGAAAAAGCCGAAACCGAGCGTATTTTCAATACCATACTCGACAAAGCCAAAGCCGTTGACCCTACCCTAGCCTCTTCTGTTGAAGGTGCAAAACAAGGCCAAATAAAAGCACTTGAAACCCTGGAAACCAAACTATTAAGAGCAGAGAAAAGAAACTTTGAAGTAGCCGTAAACCAAATCCGCGGGTTGAAATCCAAGCTTTTCCCAGGTGGTACGTTAATGGAGCGGGTAGATAATTTCTTGCCTTATTATGCGGCTCAAGGCCCCGCCTTTATCGACGACCTAAAATCTCACCTCGACCCGTTTGAAGGACAGTTTGTATTGCTGTTTGAAGAGTAAGGGTTAATTTGCTGTCACCCCGTCTCGCCCAAGGCGAGATCACGAGGGGCCTTCCAGCGAGTAAGCAATAAACTTGAAATACCACAGAAGCCCAGTGCAGCTGTATGTATAACTCTTCGCATCATCGCAAAAAGATCCCTCCCTGAGCCTGCCCTGAGCTTTTCGTCGAAGGGGGATGACAGACAGGGGGGTAATTTAAGTAGTCTCCACCGCCTTTTTATACTCCGAAGGGGTTTGGCCAGTATGCTGCTTGAATATACTATTGAACGTTGATTTAGAATTAAAACCGCAATCGTAAGCAATGGCAATGATGGTGTAGTGGCCAAAGTCGGGGTTCTCAAACTTGCGTATTACAGCTTTCAGCCTAAACTCGTTTACAAAGGCAAAAAAGTTCTTACCAATGTGGTTGTTCAGTAAATCGGTTAGTTCATTCTTTGTTAAATTCAATTGCGACGAAAGGTCATATAGCGTCAACTCTGGGTTAATGTAAGGCCTCTCTTCTTCCATGTGGCGGTTTAGTTTAGCAATCAGTGCCTGTGCCTCCTCCTCTGTAAAACGTACTTTCGTTTTCCTTTCAATTTGCGCTCCGTCTTCTGCACTTTCCTTCGCTTCATTTGCTATTTCGGGTCTCTCTTTAGCAACTTTAATATAAACTGGGCGGAACAACGACATTTGTCTTACCCCAAAGTAGCTGATGGCAAAGGCAATAATTGTAAGGCCAATATGCGATAACGCTGAAATATCGAATATCTTTTTGAACGAAAACGCATTGATGGCCCCAGCAATGAAATAAATAAGAAACAACAGCACAAACAGGGCAGGTATAAAATTGAGCCACAAGAGACGCAGTTGACGAGTCCAATAGCTAAAGTTGGAGGCCATATCCTTCCTAAACCGCCATAATTTAACGTAGGTAAATACGGTATAAGCTACAATAGAGATGATGAAAATAATGCCATACAAAATCCTCACCCACAAATAGTAGTCGTTCTGGAAGTAGTTGACTTCATTGAAATCGACCACATCTTTAAAGAAAACAAAGTAGCATGCCGTTACTATAACAAACGGCAAAAAATGCAACAAGTCGGTATACTCAAACCGAACCTTACGCTCAACCAAGTAAGTGGTGTATAGGTATAAATATGGACCAAACGTAAGCGGCATTAGGCCCATTGAAAATGCCAAGTCAAAAAACTCACTATGCTCTAGGTGCATCAAATACAAACCGAACTTGAATGCAAATGTCAACAAACAGGCAACAAGAATCCTGTCGGATATTTCTACACGCTTTTTTGTTGCTAGCACAAATGCGCCAAATAGCGATTGTGCAATACCTATATGTAATACCGACTCTGAAAACACTCCTAGTTACTTTAATCCGTACAATGCCTTATTGGTTACTTTGGTCCACTCTTTGGTTTTGCCCAAAAAGAACAAGATGCCATAATAACCTGTCAATTCCAACTGCCCCTTGTCATCTAAGTCAATTTTGGCATTATAAATATTTCCGGTTTGATAATTATAAATTTCACCTGAGCGCCAAGTGCCCGAATCGAAGGTGAAATGCAGCAACACATCCAACCCAATAACTAATTTAGTGCGACGGTGGGGCAAGTCGTTTAACACATCTCGCAAGGGTTCGCCGTATATATCCAATGAGTCTCTCAGCCAAACTACTTTACCGAAGTACTGCCCATCTTTCGGATAAATTTTTACCACATAATCTTCCTCTTCTGTTAGCCAATATCCATTAACATCGTCGGCTTTGTTTTGGGCAATCAGGCCAGTAGTTGATACTAAAATCATCAAAAGGGTTAGCAATTTCATGGCGCTATTGTTTTTACAGCTATAATTAACGCTTGCGAAGTTAGTATTATTAGCCTCTCTAGTAGGGTTAAAAAAGTACGTAGTATTTATTCGGACAACTAAATTGCAAGCTGCGGCCCATAACCAATGGCTACTCAAACAATGTAGGTAAGCATTATGCCACCCAAGCGTTCAAAATGAACTACATGCTGCGCCTCACCATTTGGCGTTTTGGCAGTAACCTCAAACGTTCCTTTATCCGAAGCTGGTGGCTTTTGCAGGATAATGTCCCTGCTAAAACTTAAACCCTTCTGGCCGTAGTACTTGTAAACCGACTCCTTGGCCGACCACATCACCGTGGCTTGATCAATTTCACGGGTTGGCGTAAGATATACCAATTCAGTTTCGTTTAAAAAACGGCTCACTATGCGCATTACCCTGCTATGTATGGGCTCAATATCCATTCCCACAAAACCTCTTTTACTTATTATGGCACCCGCAAAGCCTGTGCAATGCGAAATGGATATATGCAATGGATGGCCCTTTACCGAGGGTTTGCCATGTTCATCCTTTACTAAGGTTAGCTCTTCATCAATTCCTGCAAGTAGGCGCACACAATAGCGGCTTGCTAAAAACTCGGTAAGCCGTGTATCGGAGGTAATAGTGCGGATTACACTATAATCAGTTTCATTGAGCTTAAGCTGAGCAATAAAGAAATCTTGCGGTTCTGCTATTTGCCAAATAGCCAAGCGGGTATCCTCATCAATAGTAAGCGAATGAAATAGTGGCATTCGTTTGTTTGGTTTTTATGGATGGCTGGTTAGCAATGAATTAAGAAACAAGCCAACTCACATGGTGCGTTTCCGAAAACAGGAAACTCCTGTAGTTCAATTTTTCAACTAAACAGAAAATACTTGATACTTGATACTTGATACTTGATACTTGATACTATTTATACTTCCTACGGCGAATGATAGAGTAAACCAAGATCACGAACAGCCCACCCGCTGCCCAAAGTGCGGCAACACTTACCAATGGCATACCATAAGGCGACATCCATTCGGCAGGGAAGGGCACCGTCATGGTTATAGAGGCACCAATAATGAGCGCGCAAATAATCAAGGTAATGGACATGCGATTGGCAATGCTGTCCATCTTTTTTAGCAAGTAGCCATACCCCTGTAGCTCAACTTCAAAATGCAGTTTGCCGCGCTCTGCTTTTTGCAGTAGACTCTTTATTTCAACAGGTAAGTTGCCAAAAAAAGCACTTAGCTGATAGTATCTTTGGCTTACCTCATCTAATATATTCTCCGGTTTTAGGCGCTCTTTTACCAACCGGGCACCATAAGGCTTCATAAACTCATAAGTCTTGAAGTCTGGGTGCATGGTTTTGCCAATGCCTTCTAATATGGCCAATGCCCTGAAAATGAGAAAAATGCTACCTGGCACCTTCATCTCATAATCGAACATTATTTTTTGCAGTGCAGCGGTCATATCGGCCATGCTGCTCTCGCTAACATCCAATGTTGAGTAATCTTCAATCAACTCCGAAAGGTCGTTGGTGAAGGCCCGCATATCGGTTATATTGTCTTCTATGGCCAACTTGCGCATATTGGCTGCCATGCCTTTGGCGTCTTGCCTTGCCATGCTGATAAAAATACCAGCAAAGGCATACTTCTCTTGTGTTTCGAGCCTACCCACCATGCCAAAGTCGAGCAAATTGATAATACCTTTTCGGTCTACCAATACGTTGCCTGGGTGTGGGTCGGCATGGAAATGGCCAAACTCAAATATCATGGTCAGGTATATATGCATACCGTTTTCCACTACCTTCTTAGGGTTCAAGCCCCAAGCCTTCAGTTGCGCCACATCGGATATTTTGCAACCCGAAACATACTCAATAATAAGAATACGCTCAGTTGAAAACTCTCTGTATACTTTAGGAATGTAAAAGGTGTCGTAATCCTTGTACATATTACGGAAACGCTCAATATTGCGCGCTTCATTGCGATAATCCAGTTCCTTGGTCATGGAACGGTCAAAGGCACGCACCACGTCGTCGGCATTCAACAAGCCTTGGCGTTTCAAGTATCTATCGGCACGCGATACGGCTTCTTTCAGGATAGCCAAATCGCGCTCAACCGTTTCCTTTACATCGGGTCGCTGCACCTTTACCACTACATCGGTACCATCTTTTAGTTTGGCCCTATGCACCTGACCTATTGATGCCGATGCTAGCGGTTTTTCGCTAAAATAGTCGAACATCTCGTCCAGGCGTTTGCCGGTTTCGCTCTCAACTATTTGTTTTGCTTTGGCGTATGAAAACGGTGGAACCTTATCTTGTAATTTTTCAAACTCCTTTATCAGAGGTTCGGGCAACAAGTCAGGGCGGTTGCTTAGTATTTGAGCAAGTTTCACAAAGGTAGGGCCTAATTCCTCCACCACCATACGTATGCGCTCCCATCGGGTGTACTCAAATACGGGCCTTTCTTGCCTAACCCAAGTTACGCGGCCACTTTCGGGCACAAAATTGCGGAGCGTTGAGTTGGTAATAACGTCCTCAAACCCATACTTGATGAGTACCTGGATAATTTCCCTGGTACGGCCTAGATTCCTAAAGGTTTGATTAAACAACATGCCGCGCTACACTCTAATTTAAACTCAATGCGAATTTAGTAAATTATCACCTCTTAAAATATCAGTTGAATGCACAAACGGTTACTAATGCAAACTCTTTTCATCTTATTTTCTCAACCCACCTCGGCTTTCTCTATTTCTGCCGGAAACCATTTACCTATAATGGCCCTAATGTCGTTTATTTTTACAGGTTTTGCAATATAATCATCCATACCGGCGGCTAAGCAAATATCCCTAGATTCGCTCATAGCATTTGCGGTCATTGCCACTATTATGGGCTGCGTTTGCAATTTCATGGCTCTTAACTCTTTGGTGGCCACTACCCCATCCATTTCGGGCATTTGCATATCCATAAATATCAGATCAAAAGTTCGCTCGGCAATAATTTCAAGCACTTCTTTGCCGTTATTGGCCATGTCAATCTGAAAACCGATGTTCGTTAAAATACCCCTGGCTACTTTTTGGTTTATCAGGTTGTCTTCGGCCACCAGTATGCTTATATCTTTTCTAAACGAAGCCTGCAGCACGTCAGTGTCGTTGTTTCCATCCTTATACCGCGATTGGGTGCTAAGCAACCTACTTACGGTATAATACAATTGCGACTGCCTAGCTGGTTTGGTTATAAAAGCCGAATACAACTCGCGCTGTTGGGCGCTCGGCATTGTGCCAAATGCAGTAACAATAACCACTGGCATTTCGGTTTTGCTATATCGCTCCCTTAATAGGTTCGAAAAGTTGCTATCTTCCAGTTCGAGCATATTCATGTCCACAATTACCATGTTTGGGCGCCGGATAGAATTGAATATGAATTGAAGCGCGTCGGCAGGGTTCTCGTATGCTGCGGTCTCAACGCCCCATTTCCTAAATTGGAGTTGTTGTATTTTTAAGTTGGTTCGGTTATCGTCAATTAGTACCACAAACTTACCTACCAAATCTTTGGCGAGCTCAACTTTACGAAGCACCTCTTCATCCTTATTCGCTTCAACATCTGTTGTGAAAATAAAACTTGAACCAAGTCCAACTTTACTTTCTACCCTTATCATGCCACCCATAAGCTCTACCAGTTTTTTGCTTATGGCTAACCCAAGGCCGGTGCCGCCATATTTACGGGTGGTTGATGAATCAACTTGCGAGAAAGAGCGAAACAGTTTAGGTAGCTTTTCAGGAGGTATACCTATACCCGTGTCGCGAACAGTAAACTCTAGCGTTTGTTTGTTGTTTACTTGGGTAATGTTGCGCACCGAAACCAGTATTTCGCCCTTTTCGGTAAATTTTATGGCGTTGTTTATAAGGTTTACTAGTATTTGGCGCAATCTGGTTGAGTCTCCTAAAATGTCTACTGGCACCTCTGGCTCTAAATAATACACCAATTCCAAACCTTTTTCAAATGCTCGGTGGCTCAATAACTCAAACACATCTTCAATGCTATCAACTAAGTTAAACGGATGGTGCTCCAACTCCATATAGCCCGAGTCAATCTTTGAATAGTCGAGTATATCGTTAATGATGTCCAGTAAGTTATCGCCACTGGTTCTTATAGTTTCCACATAGTCGCGCTGTGCATCATCCAGCTCCGACTCTAACAACAAGCCTGTCATGCCCACCACGGCATTCATGGGGGTTCGTATCTCATGGCTCATGGTGGCCAAAAACTCCGACTTTGCCCTGGCCCCTGCTTCGGCTTCCTCTTTGGCTAGTTTTATTTCGGTTTCAGCTTTTTTACGCGAAGTTATATCGCTTTCAATTGCAATATATTTTTGTATTTCACCCTCACCATCCAATATGGGCGTTACGTTCAGTTGCAACCAATATGAGTGTCCATCTTTATGATAGTTTAACAGCTCTTCGGTAAACGACTCTTTAAGCTTTAACTTATCGCTAATACGTTTAACAGTTAGCAAGTCGGTGCCTGGGCCTTGCAATAGCCTGCCAGGTTTCATGCCTACTACCTCTGGCAAGGTATAGCCAGTAGTGCGCGTAAATCCGTCGTTTACCCACTCAATACGCGACTGTGCGTCAGTAATTATAACGCCGTTATCGGTTTTGCTGGCTACCAATGATAGCTTCAACAATTCTAAGTCGGCCTCTCGTTGCTGCGTTATATCGTCATAGGTTACCGCACAACCATCTACCCCAAACCGAACACAAACAATGCGCAGAAAATGGGTGCGCCCGTTGAGCACAAAGTTTACCTCTTCGGTCAATGAGGCTCCTGTGTACACTACATTCACCATTTTTTCAAAAAAACCGCCCTCTAATACGCTCGGAATTTTTTCTACCAACCTATCTCCTATCAATATCCTATTTTGCTCAATAATGTTCTCCGCTACCTTGTTGGCATGTATGCATTCTAAATCGATAATTTCCTGCTTATTGTTGTACACCGCTTTGTAAGCAATAATGGCATTTGGCGAGCTATCCATTACCTGCTTCAGCAACTCATCCGTTTTTTTGCGCTCGGTTATATCGGTGCTTGAGCCCAACATCCTAACTGCATTGCCCTCATCGTCAAATATAGCTTTGCCTCGCTCTAGCATCCAAATGTAATGGCCGTCTTTATGTTTTATTCTAAACTCTGCTATATACTGTTTCGTAATGCCATCCAAATAATCTGAAATAGACTTTTTTGCAGCTGTATAATCAGCTTCGTGCAACCGCTCTTCCCAAGCAGCAAGGGTATGCTCAAACTCATGCTCTTCGAGGCCAAGCATGCTCTTGTACCTAGCCGAGTAATAAAGCTCACCCGTTTTTAAATCCCAATCCCAAATACCGTCATTTGCGCCTTCCAATGCCAATCGATAACGCTCCTTGCTTTTGTGCAATTGCAGTTCCGTTTCCTTTTGTTTGCTAATGTCCTTTACCCGTATCAGCAAATAAGGTTTTCTTTCGTTTAGTACCTCACTTATGAATATCTCGCCCCAAAACTGTTTGCCATGTAGCGTAAGGCATTGCATTTCTTCGTGCCAATTTTTGCCGCGCCTTACATGTTCTACAATTTGCCGGCGTTTATCTTTGTTTGCCGGAAAAACCAGAAACTCGTTCACCGTTTTACCCGTAATGCTCTCCCCTTCTGGAATATCAAACATATCAACCATGTTCCTATTCCCATCCAAAATGGTTCCGTTTATCTCAGCAAGAAAAATGGTATCGTATGTTTGATCGAGCATTGTATGCAAAAAAAGAGCTCCCGATGCCATGCCCCGCTGAGCCCTAATGCGAAAATAGTTTATGGCAAACAGTATAATACAAATAAAAATATTGTTTATAATGTTGCTCAACATTACATCGTTGGGTTGCGACTCTATATAATTGCCAATACTGTAAGCCAAACCAAACGTTAGCAGAAAAACAAAAAGCTTAAACCGATTGCGAAACACCATGGAAATAGCCACCACAATAACCATTAAAGTAATATAGTGGTGAAAAGGAAAGTGGCTAAAATAGGAGATACAAACCCCGTGTAGCATGAAAAAATAAAAAACCACTTCGGCAATAGTCTTTTTTAAATAGGAGCTTAGCCATGGTGCAAAAGTGAGGCCAAAACTGATAAAGCAGAGTAGTGAAATGGCATAACGCCCAAGCAAGAATACAACATCATGTTGTCCATCGAATTCAAAAATAAGGCCAAAAAGTGCTTTGCCAATACCACCTAAAAGCAACAGCAGGCGGTAGATGTTTATATCCTCCTCCTCCTCAATATCGCGAAAAACGGACCGAATCATCATTGCGACTACAAAATAAACAATATTGTATAATTGTTTGAAATAGTTATGGTTGCAATGGTTTTTTAGCGGAAACAATTTCAATTAAAAAATCAGTCATTACCTCGTGCCCTTGGTTGTTGAGGTGCCCATTGGGCAATGCATGAAAATGCTCTGGTTTTAGGGGGGCAATTGATATGTAATCGGTTAATCCGGAAAATACGTGTTCATACTTGCTAAGCAAATACTTTGGGGTGTTTTCGAAATAGGCATCCTCAAAATCGGTCCCACTGTAAGGTATAGGAACTATGATAAATTGGCTTTTGATTGAGCCGCCCAAAGCAACAATTTCCTTTAGATGCTTGTTGGTAACCGACGACTGTAACTGGGTTGTCCTGTAATCCCGCTCCTCCATGCGCTTCGGCAAGGCACACAAGGCTGTGCCCACCGCCGTATTACATGCTAGCTTGGCAACCAAATCGGTGGCCGTGTAATGGCTTAAATAATACTGATATGACTCCTCTAAACTGTTAAAATATGCACCTTGGTAATAACCCGGAAACCAACCCAAATCGGTTGGATAATACAGTGCTTTGTTAGGCAATGGTATTCTTTCTTCAGCCATAACATCGTTGCCCAAATACACAAACACGATAACAAAGTTGGGTTGCAACAAAGGCACAAAGCGCTTGGCAACCAGCTCATACTGGGCGGGGTCGGCACCTGGTATGCCAGAGTTGAATATCTGGTATGGGCCCTTCAAAGGCAACCGCGAGGCAAAACTGTTGGTTAACGGCTCGGCACCAGCGCCCCAAACAAACGAATCGCCAATAAGAAACAGTTTGGTTTTGGTATTGGCTTCTTGAACCCACTCAGGGCCCAAAAAACCAAGTGTGTTGACGGCAATGCCTTCTTTGTGCCAAAAGGTTCTATCGGCTCTGAACAAAGCCGTGCCATCGGTATAATAACTGTTTACCAAGACAGGTGGCTGTTTTTCTGATACCTGCGGAAACCAATTAGGTGCTAAGCTACCAACCGTATATCCTTGCACGGCAAACACGATGCGCATAGCAACCTCGGCCAATACCATTACCAAGAGCAGTAATAGCAGTGCGAAAGCAATGCGGCGCTTTGGCGTTGCCATTCGGTTAAGGGTTAACGGTAGTGGGGCCAGCCAGTTTCCACCTAAACACTACCGTGCCTTCACTTCCGTCGCCCACGGGCTCAATATAGGTAATCCACATTTCGCCATTTTCATAAATATCGAGCTTAGAGAAGCCTTTGCTGATGTGACTAAACGCCGCGCCTTTGCCTTTGTGCACCCATGAGCTTTTGCTACCTGCCCCACTTACTACAAAGTGCTTGCTATGTTTCTGGAAAAGCTGAAGACTATGTTCGTGGCCAGCTGCAAAAACGAGGTCCTTACTATCCTTGCTGGCATCGAGTACCACATTGCGGTATTGCTTGTAGCGCTTGTGGGGAGTATCTTCTATAACGCCGCCGAACTTGCGGGCGAAAGGCAAAATAGAGCCTAAAACAGGCAATGGAAACCATATCTTTTTATTGATCAACCGCAACGGAAACATATGGTCGGTAAAAGACGAATACCCCCCGTGGCTGCCGTTGGTATACAGTGGGTGGTGCATAACCATTACTATGCGCTTGCCCTCGTGGGCTTTAAGCACCTCCTTTAGCTCTTGCTGAAAGGCAGGCTCTGCCATATCGGGGTTTTTTTTCTTGGCTTTTGGGTCGGGCAGGTCGCGCACCCAGCGGTACGAGTCAAGCACTACCAACACCACCTCGTCGTCAACCTGCAAAACGGCAGGCCCGGGTTTGCCATCTTTAGGTAAGAAAACATTTTCGCTGCCCAATTTTTCATACAAATATTCGCGTTCGTACTGGGGCCCATCGGTAAGGCTATCGTTGGCGGCATACCAATCATGGTTTCCGGGTATAAACAGCACCGACCCTGCAAACCCCTCTACTGCCTTTACCGACTCGTAAATTCTCGCTTCCGATTCAGCCCTATTTTCATGGTTGAGCGCTGGCATGCCTTCCTCATAAATATTATCGCCCAAAAAGATAACCATGCTATTTTCATCGGCCTGTTTCAGTTGGGTATTTAATAGTTTCAGGCTAGGCTCTTGTATTTCAAGGTTAGGCTTGCCTGCATCGCCGATAAGGAAAAACGTATAGGCCGGCTTCTCTGCTGGCTGCGTAATACCATGCCAACCTTTGTACTCATCATCAAAATACGGCTTAACACTGCCACAAGCACTGATAAAAACAACAGTGATAATGGTTATTGCCCAAAAAGCATTTCGGTTATTAATATTCATTAATCGGTTCTTTTTCATACAAACTTTCTATCTCGGCAGCATACTTTTGGTTTACCACTTTATTCTTAATCTTTAGCGTTGGCGTAAGTTCACCCGTTTCTACGGTAAAGCTAGTAGGCAATATTTTAAACTTCTTTACTTTCATATAGCTGGCCAATTTCTCATTGGCTGCATCTACATCGGCAGCAATTTTTGCTATCACTTTTTCGTGCCTCGTTAGCTCTGCGTGCCCTTTGGTTTTTATGCCCTCCTCGCGAGCAAATTTAGCCAACGCATCGCTATCCAACGTTACCAAAGCGGCAATATATTTCTGGTTGTCGCCAATAATGTGCGCGGCATCAATCAACTTTCCGATTACGAGCAGGCGCTGTATAGCGGCAGGTGCTACGTTTTTGCCCCCAGCGGTAATAATGAGCTGCTTTTTGCGGTCGGTAATGGTTACCCATCCTTCGGGGTCAATAGTGCCAATATCACCAGTTTTAAAGTAACCGTCAGGCGTAAACGACTCAACGGTAGCATCGGGTTTGTTATAGTATTCACTAAAAATATTGTCTCCCTTTACTTCCAGCTCACCATCGTTGGCCATTCGTATATCCACACCAGGTATAGCTTTGCCCACGGTGCCAAAGCGGTACTCCTCAGGTCGGTTTACGGTATAAGGTGCGGTGCCCTCAGTAGCCCCCCACCCTTCTATAATCAACAAATCAAGATGATGAAAAAAACGGGCAATCTCTGGGTTTAGCGGCGCACCGCCCGATACCATAAACTGCAACTTGCCCCCAAAGCGTTTTTTCACCGTGCTATACACCAACTTATCGGCCAACTGGTGCTTTACACCCAGCCACGCTGGCAATGGCAACTGGGCTATTTTATAACGGGCTGCTTCTTTGCCCACGCCCAATGCCCAATAAAAAATCTGTTTCTTTAGCCACGACGACGCTTGCAGGTTCTGGCGCACCCGGGCATACATTTTCTCATAAACCCTAGGCACCCCTGCAATAAACTCAGGTTTCACTTCGGCAATGTTGGCAATTATAGTGTCCATGCTTTCGGCATAGGCTATGGTTTTACCCGCATACAGCAGCAAATAGTATCCGCCAATACGTTCCAAGGCATGGGCCAGGGGCAAAAAACTCAAGTTTCGGTTTACATTCAAAAATGCCTTGGGGCTGTGCACAAACAAGTTTTCAATCGTTACCAAATAGTTTTCGTGCGTGAGCACTACTCCCTTTGGCGAGCCGGTGGTGCCACTGGTGTATATAATGGTGAGTATATCGCTTCCGCTAATGCTGTTGCTTATGGCCCTTAGTTTGGCTTCATTACCCTTCCACGCTTTGCCCACTTTCATCAGTTCTGAGAGGGGCCTAACCCATTCATCTAATTCAACCCCTGCAGCATTAAACACATATACCCTGTGCACGCTTGGCACCTCATTTTGCATCAGCCGTAGTTTGTTTACCTGGGTTTTGTCTTCGGCAAACACAAATTTGGCTTCTAGGTCGTTCAGTATATAAGCCGTTTCTTCTTCCAGGGTAGTTGGGTACACTGCCGATATAATAGCACCAGCCAGCAGGCCTCCCAAATCGGCATAAACCCATTCGGCGCGGGTGCTAGAGATAATAGCAATCCTATCGCGGTGCATTAGCCCCTCTTGCACCAACCCGTTTGCTAGCGAAAAAGCTATATCCTTCAGTTCGGAGTATGATATTTGCTTGTATGCGCCTTGCAATTTGGTGAGTATTGCAGGTGCTTGGTCTAATGCATCTAGCTTAGCGAGCAGTGCAAGGTTCATGTTCCTATAATGGTTCATGTATAGCGGGCTTTACAATAAATATAGCGGAAAGTTTAGAATTTATTGGTACGGTCTCGGGTAAGTTATGGCAGAATAGGGCAATAATGGAGATTTAATAAAAAATGCTATTGATTAATATCAGCAACAGCAATTTTCCCAATCGCTATTGCCTGCATGGTTTTTCCGTTACCTTTGTTTGTATGACGTTGCAACAGTGGTGGCTAGATGCCCGAAAACAACTTACCGGTATATACGAAGAACGAGAAGCCTCCAATTTAATACAATGGTTGCTAGAAGATACCCTGAAGCTTAACAAAGTTACTTACCAATTGAGGCTGCCCAAGCCACTTGCCGATAACGAACAACTGCTGCTGAACGCGCAATTAGCCAGATTGGTCAAAGGCGAACCCTTGCAATACGTAACCGAGGTCGCCCATTTTTATGGCCATCAATTTAGGGTAGGCCCCGAAGTGCTGATACCCAGGTCCGAAACCGAGGAGCTAGTAGCTTTAGTGCTGCAATCGGTGCCTAAAGATGCTAGAGTTACCGTTCTCGATATGGGCACTGGCTCTGGCTGCATACCCATAAGCATAAAACATGCCCGACGCAACTGGACCGTAAATGCCATTGATGTTTCGGGTGCGGCGCTAGCGGTTGCCAAATGGAATGCTACTGAGCTAGGCACTCAGATTGGTTTTGCCCAACACGATTTCTTGGATGAAAGTACTTGGCCGCAATTGGTGCAGCCACATGTACTGATTAGTAACCCGCCCTACATTGCGCAGGATGAAAAGACCCAAATGACCAACCAAGTGCTGCTGCACGAACCGGGTATTGCACTATTTCCGGAGGGCAACGATGTGCTTATCTTTTACAAAAAGCTGGCCGCCTACGCTGGCAAGCACAAACCCAAACATGTTTTTTTGGAACTGAACCCAAGTTATGCCAGCGAGACAGGCCAATTGTTTCTGTCTGTTGGTTATCAAATAGCCATTGTGCAAGATATGCAAGGCAAAGACCGTATGCTGCACGCTACGTTGATGTAATCCTCACTTTAAAGCTTACCGATTTTCCCAGTCTGATTCTCCTCAAAAAAAAATCCCCCTCCAGCATTTGCCGAAGGGGGATTTTTTATTGAATCGGGGCGAGCCCCCAAACTATTAGAACTTAATCAACTTAGTATTAGCCAACACTTTCTTAGCACCAGTAACGGTGATAAAGTAAGCGCCGTTGGCATAGTTGTTCATATTCAAATGCAACGTGCCATTGGTAAACGTAACCGGAGTTTCGTAAATCACTTGACCCAATACATCAACAATACGAATTGAAACGTCTTCTGAAGCCTCAGTAGTGTTGTACTCAATAGTAACATCACCGTTAGTAGGGTTAGGATAAACATTCACAAAGTCGCCAGTAAGATCCGAAGCATCAATAATGCTATTGTCAGCAGGCTCAACTTTCAAGCTTTCGAAGAAGTAGTCGTGGTTGCTGATACCGGTGTGAACCAAGTCACGGGCAATAGCAGCATTGGTGCGACGGTTGTCATCAATACCTTTCAAGATGGTAATCTCGTTATTGGTCAATTGCAAGCTAGTGCGGCCATCAACCAATAACTGAGTACGGATGGTTTCGATAGATTTCAAATCGGCCTGATCAGGTGTTTGAGCTTGGTAAGCCACCAAAGCATTGGCAGCGGCAGTGTAGTTACCTACCAACACATTGTAGTGGTAAGCTACCCAAGCAAGCTCGTTGGTGCTAAGCACGTTGCTATTGCTTATAGCAGCATACAATACATCCATTTCGGCAGTGTTACCATTCTCAGACAAGATGTCAATCATGCTCAATACATACTCCATGCGGTTTTCGGCAGTTACGGCCTCAATGTCGGTCATGTAAGAACCTTTCAAAACATACTCATCAAAGTTCAAGGTCATTGGGTAGGTGCTTTCAATCATTTGTTGGAACAACAACAATTGGGTCAACAAACCTGCACCACGACCACCACCTTCGTTGTTGCCAATCTGGTTGCCACAAGCAGTGTTGCTAGTGGTATTACAGCTAGTGTTTACTAGCACGTTCGGGAAATTGATAACCAAGTTAGACGAGTTGCCTTGCATTTGCAATGTAGCATTATCACTACGTACGTCCAATGCAGTACCAAACGGTGCTAGGTAGTTGCTGATAAACGAGTTGCGACCAGCACCTGCAGGGTAGTTGGCACAAGTACCAACGCTACCGGTAAAGCCAACGCTCCATAGGCCATGGCCTTGGTAGTTGTACAAGTAGTTGTTACGGATAGTTGGAACAGTGTTCGCAACATTGCTCTGCACTTGTATAGCGGTAAAGCTATTTCTTACACAGTTGTCAGCAAATACTACCGAAGCGGCAGTAACCGTGCCAGTAGTAACTACATAACGAATACCGAAAGTGTTGTTATAAGCACCAATCTCAATTTGGTTGGCAGTTACACGAGCTTGCGTGCGAACGTTGCTCAAGAAGATACCACTTACACCAATGTTGCTGATGATGTTCTCTTCGATATCGTAGTTTTGACCACCGATAACGTACACACCGAAACGATCTGCATCGCTAATAGTGTTGCCCAATACATCAATATTACGTGAAGCTCCACCCAAACGAACACCAGTGGCAAAACCGGTAAGTGTGTTGTTAGAGATTACCAAGTTGCGAACGTTGTCTACATAAATAGCTACTTGGTTGGTGTTGTTTTGCGCCAAGCTGCTATAAGTTACTGTGTTACCTTCAACCAAAATTGGGCTGCTGTTTACATCAGTAATACGAATAGGATAAACATCGAAGTAAGAACGGCGGGTAAACTCGGCAGTGTTATTTTCGAAAGTTACCGAACCACCGTTTCCAGTTAAATCAAATGCACGGTACATGTTCGTGAATTTGTTGCCGCTAACGGTTACTGATGAGGTATTTACATACACACCAAAGTACAAGTTGTTTACAGTGCCATTGGCTACGCTGTTTACAAAGTCGTTTTGAGAGATAATACCGCTCAATTGAGAGTTGAACACTTTCACACCAAAGAAATCGGTTACTACGGCGCCAGCGGCATCCAAGTACTCCGGACGATCTTCGTTGCTCACAAAAGTGTTGCCAGTAATACCACCGTCAAAGTTGCTGGCACCATCAAAACGGATACCAGTTGCGTTGTTATAGAACTCGCTGTTGGTTACGTTAAGTTTGCTGCTGGTTTCAATGTTCAAACCAATTTCGGCATTCTTCACCAACGATTCGTTGAAAGTACCATTGCTGCTATCCAAGAAAGCAAATCCATCCCAATACTGGTCTAGTTCGCAAGTACGGAATACAGAGTTGTTTGCACGTATTTGGCTACCATCGGTAAAGGTAATACCAGTACCAGGCAAGAACACCACATCAACATTGGTAAGATCAAGGGTTGCACCATTACTTACAGTCATGTCAACTGTTACATAGTACTTACCATTCCAAATCGCGTCGGTGCTGATGCTGCTATTGGTAGCATCAATCAAAGTAAAGATGTTGCCAAAGTTGGCAGGGAAACAACATAGTTTAGGAGCCAATGCAATGGTATCGCTGTTGGTGCAACCATTGGCATCAGTTACTGTTACGCTATAAGTACCAGCAGCCGATACCAATAAGGTTTGGCCAGTTGAGCCATCGCTCCACAAGTAGCTACCGAAACCTTGACCAGCATCAAGCAAAGTGCTCGAACCGATACACAAGCTATCATCAGCACCTAGGTTAACGGTTGGTGGTGCATTTACTACCACAGTTACTTGGTCGGTACCGGTACATACTGGAGTGAATGAGATATCATCCAAACCAAAGTCGTTGCCACCCGCAGCAGTGTTAGCGTTTACAATACAAATCTCTACAGTTGTAGCCGAACCAGAGTTCCAAGTTGCGAAAAACTGGGTCCAAGTGTTCAATGCGTTTGGCGCAGTAATAGGCGTGCCCAACAATTGTCCATCAATAGAGAATTCCAATTCAGCAGGGCTGCTTACCACCAAGGTGCTTATCCAAGTAGAGAAGTTATAGTCCGTGTTCGGTATTACCGATACGGTTTGGCACCATACCCTGAAACCAGGGTTGATAGAGCCATTGATAGCCATAAAGTTGGTGCTGCCAGTTGTGTGGTCGCTACCAAGGAAGGCAGGGTGCAAAGGAGTAGGGTTAGTTACTACCGCATAAGTACCTTCAGGTACCAAGTTGGTAGTAGTATATTGGTAGTTAGTACTAAAACCAGTATTACCCAATTCAAAAGCGCCATTTGCTACAAGCTCTTGGCCCGGTTGCTGACCAACTACTGTATAAGTAGTAGTTTGGGTAGGGCTTACCGTTACTGAAGAGCCCGTTTCGTTTACCAAGCTTCCACCATTCCAGGTATAGAAGGTTGCACCTGTGGCAGATAATGAAGTGCTATCGCCTAGACAAATGTTTACGGTATCTGGTCCCGCATCAATAGTAATAGATGGCAAAGCAATCGTAACCACGTGGCTGCCAGTACAACCCGCAGCATCGGTTACCACTATTTCGTAAGTGCCAATGTTCAAACCTGAAAGGTCTTCGCTAGCGGCAGTAAAACCACTTGGGCCGCTCCAGCTAAAGGTAAATGGAGCCAAACCACCAGCAACAGTTATATCTATAGTAGCTGATGAAGGTGCGCATGGGCTGGTGCTCACATCGGTGATAGTAATTGAAGGACTAGCAACAACCGAAATCGAATCGGTTTTGGTACAACCAATGCTGTCGGTTACTGTTAGCGTGTACAATCCGTCTTGGAAAACGGTAGTGCTGGCGGTAGTTGCGCCATTGCTCCATAGGTAAGAACCTAAACCCGGAACAGCATTAAGTGCTACACCATTGGTACCAGGAACTATTCCACCACAAACGGTAACCAAAGTGTCAGGTATTAGGTTGATGCCTGGCAAGGCGCTGATGCTTACATAAATGCTATCGTAAGCCGCACAACGGCTAGTAATCTCGGTCAAAGTAAGACCATACCAACCCGATTGGGTTACTGAAATAGATGGTTGGTTGCTACCAGTGCTCCATACATATTCAAAAGTACCAGCACGACGTAATTGCAAGGTAAGAGGGCTGTTACAAGTACGCACATCAGGGCCAAGGGTTACCGATGGCAGCGAGAACGCAGTATAACGAGCAGTATCAGAAGCGGTACAACCTGCCGCGGTAGTAACGGTTACCGAATATACGCCAGTAGTGTTTACAGTAAGCGATGGCGATGTGCTGCCGTCGCTCCACAAATAAGATGCAAAGTTTGATGGACTAGCAAAGAAGGTATATGAACCACCACTGCACAAAGCAGTATCGTTGCCAAGGCTTACAGTTGCATTATTGCTGTTAAGTAAAGTAACCGTGTCGCGAGAAGTACAGCCACTTGCGTCGGTAGCCTCTACAGTAATAACACCTGGAGTTGAAGTTGCAATAATTTGAGTGGTAGCAAAAATTTGAGACGGATTGCCGGTGCTCCACAAGTAAGTGCTAAAGCCTTGTCCTGCATCCAAAGTAACAGCTACACCAGGGCAAACCGTGGTATCGTTAAACGAAATAAGGTTACGATTGCCGTTAGGGTTAAGGTTTACATTAATTTGATCACTGCCACTGCAACCAGTTCCGTCAGTAATAGTAACTGAGTAAGAGCCTGACTGGGTAACTAACAAAGTAGAGTCGGTAGAGCCATTGCTCCATGCATAAGTATACACGCCGCTACCATTGGTAACTAGTGGGCTTAATGTAGCCGATGTAGCACAAAGACTCAAATCAGGGCCTAGGTCAACATCTAATCCACCTACAAATACTGAGTAAGAGTAAACTTGGTTACCCACACTTGGGCAGGCATTATCTTGTACCGTAACGGTAAAAATGTAAGGTGCACTGCGTGCTTGGCTTGCGCTAGGGGTCCAACAGAAAGTACCTGTTTGGTTATTGCCAGCGCTAGAAGTAAAAGTAGCACCGTTGATACCTGAGTTCCAAGTAATGGTTGTTGTTTGGCTCGCGTCAACGTCCGACGTGAAAATGTCGAAACAGAAGTTGCTACCAGCACAAACGTTTATACTGTAATCAGTGCTGCCATTAACACCTGATGCGGTTGGCAAGGTATTGTTCGGGCAAGCTACTGCAATAAATTGCATATCGCGAATGGTAGAACCAATCAACACGCCATTGCGGTACTCATCCACACGAACCGCAATAGCGGCATTTTGAGCAATGCTAGGAGTACCTGACATTTGACCAGTAGAATTGCTAAAAGAAAATCCACTGGTTGTGGCCATCGGATTTGCTACGCTGTAGCCCGCTGCCCAAGGCACCACAGTACCTGGGTCTTGCAATGGCTGAATCAAGGTATATACCAATGAGTCGCCATCTACATCAATAGCACCATGATTGTAAAAAAACTGGTTGCCAACGCACACAAAAGGCACTGGCAACGAAGTGAAAATAGATGAGTTGTTGCAAATATTTGGTGTAATGCCACGCAAAGTTGCCTCAACGAACAAATCTACCGAACCAGGGTTCTGTAGGTTGGTTACGGCCGAATTCCTTGCGTTCAAATCATACCTTAATGTAAAATTGGTGCAACTTGTAGGGAAAGTATACGTACCAGTGTATGTATACTGTTGTATCCCTGGCAGGTTACCTCCGTTACAAGAGCTGTTGCCGATTTGCGATGGGCATAATTGAGTTACCTCAATAAAGCCCTGCTGTTGTAGGGTAATGCTTGTAGATGTGTTGTTACATCCATTGAGAATAGATATAGCAGCCGAAGCAGGAGCAGAAATACCATCACAATCTCGATAAAATGTGAGCGTGAATTGGTATTGGTTGTTGCCTAAACAGTTGTAGGTTAGGTCAGCTCCAGCGGCGTGAGAGGCCCTTGCCTCACGCCATGAAAATAAACAACATGTCAGCAGACACGCTGCCAATAGCAGACGGTTAAGTTTCATTAGTGTTTGGTTTATTATTAAATTAGTTTGCTTTCAATCACATTCTGGTCATTGTAAAATTTCTCTGGTCAGGAGAAAGGACGATGAAGGTACAATGAATTATATTACATCGCAACCCTACATCTTACTTTTTTTTACAATTAACCGTCAGGTAATGTAAGTTCGAGTTTCAGTTTTGTCAATTCTTTTTTCCGAACACTGATGTGAAATTTTCACATTTAACTTACAAACGTTTGCCAGTCAATATTTTGACCCTTTCTAAAAAGCTAAAATGACAATTTTGGGAACGTAATTCTTTGCCGATTTAATTCTTCTGATTGAATTTTGTATTTTTCTGCAATGAAGAAAGTTATTATAGTAGGTGCCTCATCAGGCATTGGATATGACCTCGCAAAAGTTTTTTCTACAAACGGATACGAAGTAGGGATAACTGCTCGCCGCTTAGACTTTTTAGAAAAGCTTCAAAAAGAGCTTCCTAATAAATCATACATCAGTAAAATGGATGTTGCCGACCCCGCCGCCGCAAGGGAAACCTTGGCCAAATTGGTCGACGAAATGGGCGGCATGGATATACTGGTGCTCAATGCCGGTATTGGCGACTCAAAACCCTCGTGGGAGTTTGAGCAGCAAATAATTATGGTAAACATGGCGGGGTTTACCGCGCTGGCAAACTGGGCCGTAAAATACTTTGAGCAGCAAGGCGGAGGGCAAATTGCCGGCATTTCGTCGGTGGCATCGGTGCGTGGCACCCATATTGCGACTGTTTACTCTGCTACAAAGGCCTATGTAAGCAGCTACATGGAGGGCTTGCAGCAACGTAGCAATCGCAGAAAATCGAACATTACCATTACCGATATTCGCCCAGGATTTGTGGCCACACCCATGACCCAAGAAAACAAAGGCATGTTTTGGGTAGCCTCAAGCCATAAGGCCGCAAAACAGATATACAGTGCCATTATCAACAAAAAACGGGTAGTGTATATTACCCGCCGCTGGTGGTTGGTAGCGCAGCTTATTAAGAGCATACCCGATTTCCTATGGTTGAGAGGATAGTTGATGGACCATGGTCCATGGTCGATGGCCAATGATAGATAAATGATTATTGGATGATTCGCTATTCGCATTCTGAAAAAACTTTGTGTTCTTTGTAGATATAAGTGCAGCAGCTATGGACCATCGACTATGGACCGTAGACCTAAAAAACAAACCAATGCATAACTTGCTTAAAGGAAAGCGCGGTATCATTTTCGGCGCGTTAGACGAGAACTCCATTGCCTGGAAAGTAGCCCTTAAGGCTCACGAAGAAGGTGCCACCTTTGTATTGAGTAATGCGCCTGTGGCCCTGCGCTTTGGTAAAATAAACGAGTTGGCCGAGCTTACCGGTAGCCAAGTAATAGCTGCCGATGCCACTAGCATGGAAGATTTGGAGAACCTTGTAACCCAAAGCATAACAATATTGGGCGGCAAGCTCGATTTTGTGCTGCATTCTATAGGCATGTCGCTAAACGTGCGCAAGGGCAAAGAATACCACGAACTGAACTACGACTTTTATCAAAAAACGCTGGACATTTCGGCTTTATCGTTTCATAAGGTATTGCAAGTATGCCATAAAAACGATGCCTTGAACGAATGGGCCTCGGTAGTAGCGCTTACCTATATAGCTGCGCAACGCGCTTTCCCAGGCTACAATGATATGGCCGATGCCAAAGCCTTGCTTGAAAGTATTGCCCGCAGCTATGGCTACCACTATGGCTTTGAGAAAAAAGTGCGCATCAATACCATCTCCCAATCGCCTACCCACACCACGGCCGGCTCGGGCGTGAAGGGCTTTGACGGCTTCTTTACCTATGCTGATAAGATATCGCCACTGGGAAATGCCAGCGCCGAAGACTGCGCCAACTTTGTGGTGGTTATGTTCAGCGACTTTACCCGAATGGTAACCATGCAAAACCTATACCACGACGGAGGTTTTAGTACTACCGGCGTAAGCCAGCGATTGATGGATGGGTTGGAATAGACACAAGACGCAACCTGCCTGCCGGCAGGCAGGGACACAAGACACAAGACTAACTCTCGCCATGACGGATTTGCAATCCGCAACATAGCACAAGCATTTACAGGAGGTTTGATTACATAGTATGTGCCGGATTGCAAATCCGATGCTCTTACATTCGGATTTAGAAATCTGAATGGGCGGGGTTATCATAAAACTGTAATTTGAACAGAAAATGAGCCGCACTTTGATTTCAGAGCGCATTTTTTAGCGCTATTGCTTCATTAATATTACAGGCGATAACTTGGTTAAAAAAGGTGCAAAATATAGCGCTACCTTCTTGAAAATCAGACGAATATCAAATTTGTTACCTAACTGTAATAATTATTTGAAAATGCGCATTGAAATACCCATTTGCTATTTGCTTTTTATTGACCAATTGTTTTGATTTGGAATAATAATCCTAGATTAAATTGTAACTCATTACCCAAACCAAAATCCGACAATGTTAAAACAATTACTCAAAATCAGCCTAGCACTCCTACTGCTAGTAAGTGCTACTCCAGCCAATGCACAGCGAAACTGCGGTGCTATGGAGCACTTGCAAAACATGATATTGCAAGACCCAAGCGTGTTGCAAAACCGCCAGAGCATTGAACAATTTACCCAGAACTGGATTATCAATAACCCTCAAGGCAATACCGGTAGGGCGTTGGTGACTATACCAGTAGTAGTGCATGTAGTTTACCGCACAACCACTGAGAACATTAGCGATGCCCAAATACAATCGCAGATAAATGTTTTGAATGCCGACTTTGCCAAGCTAAATGCCGACTGGACCAACACTCCTTCGGTTTTTCAAAGTTTGGTAGCCAATGTTGATGTACAGTTTTGCCTCGCGCAGCGCGACCCTAATGGTAATGCTTCTAACGGTATTGTTCGTAAATTAACCACCAGCACTTCATTTTCTACTAACGATAATGTAAAAAGAAGCGCCAACGGTGGTTCTGATGCTTGGCCCAGCAGCTCGTACTTAAACCTTTGGGTATGCAACATTAGCGGTGGAATTTTGGGCTATGCCCAGTTTCCTGGTGGCAGCGCCGCTACCGATGGTGTGGTGGTAAACTACAACGCGTTTGGTACCACGGGTACTGCTGCTGCACCTTTTAACAAAGGCCGCACCGCTACCCACGAAGTGGGTCACTGGTTAAACCTTTACCACATTTGGGGCGACGACGGCACAGGCTGCACTGGTAGCGATAACGTTACCGACACGCCAAACCAAGGCGACGAAAATTATGGCTGCCCTACGTTTCCAACGGTATCGTGCAGCAATGGCCCTAACGGAGATCTGTACATGAACTATATGGACTACACCGATGACGCTTGTATGTTTATGTTTACCAATGGCCAAAAAGCGCGCATGCAAGCATTATTTGCAACAGGTGGCTTTAGGTCTTCTTTGCTTAACTCATTGGGTTGTGTGCCAGTAAGTACCACTGCATGCAATAGCCCAACTGGCCTAAGTGCTAGCAACCTTACTACCACAGGTGCTACCCTTACTTGGAGCGCAGTTAGCGGTGCAACTAGCTACAATGTACAATACAAAACTAGTGCAGCTGCCACTTTCACAACTGCAAGTACCAGTGCTACTAGCTTTACCCTATCGGGCTTGGCAACTGGTACTACTTACAACTACCAGGTGCAAGCAGTTTGCAGCAGCGGCAGCAGCAACTATACTACCACAGGCAGCTTTACTACTGTTTCGGTTACTCCTACCTGCACCGATGTTTATGAGTCTAACAGTTCAACTTCGACAGCTAAGACTATTCCGGTTAATACCGCCATCACAGCATTAATTGGTACTAGCACCGATAATGACTACTTTAAGTTTACTAACACCAGCAGCCAACGTCGAATAAAAATAACCTTGACTAATTTACCAGCTGATTATGACGTGGTGTTATACAATTCTAGAAGCAGACAAGTAGCTATCTCTCAAAGCAGTGGCACTGCCAGCGAGACGATTACTTATAACACCACAACTGTTGGTACTTACTACATCCGTGTATTGGGCTATGGCGGTGCATTTAATGCTAGCAATTGCTACACCCTTACCGCTAACATTAGTGCTACTAACTTTAGGCTTGATGCCGCCGATGATGCAACTGATGCTGCCGATTTGGATTTGGCTAATGACAAGCCTGCTGTTTTTGACCTAACCTTGGCACCTAACCCAAGCAATGGCAAATTGAACATCAGTATCTTTACTACCGAAAGCATGGAAAATGCCAACGTACAGGTATATGACCTTGCTGGCCGTGTAGTATTTGCGCAAACGCTAGGTAGCGTTGAAGCCGAGTTTAACACTGGCATCGACCTTAGCGCTTTGGAAAATGGTTTCTACTTTGTAGCCATCAAAAACAACAGCCAAGTAAAACAAGTGCAGAAAATAATGATTGCGAAATAATACCCGCCTCCATTAAACCATACCCGAGCACCCCGTTTCTTTATTGAAGCGGGGTGTTTTTTTTGAATACTAGCTTACTTATCTGATAAGTTGCCATTCCGAGTTTCCGAATCAACTAAGCAGCATAAGAGTTAGTATGTGGCTCTTTTCATTGTATTTGCTAGATGGTACATCACTCAATCTAGTACTTGGATTTGGGAATTTGAAAGGGCGGATTTAGAAATCCGATTGCGTGGATCAAGCAGATATATGTTTACTTCACAGGCATAAGCACGCCATCAATAAAGTGTACCACACCGTTGGTGCCCAATTTGTCGGCATAGGTAATGTAGGCTATAGTGCCCTGTGCATCGGTCAATTGCAATTTGCCATCGGCCAAGGTAGCCGTTAAGGTTTTGCCCAACATGGTTTTGAGTATCATTTTTCCATTGCCTTGGTTTATCCCTGCCACCAAGTCGGCTTTGGTGAGTTGCAAGGGCACTATATGGTAGTTGAGCAGGTTGGTGAGGGTAGTTTTGTTTTCGGGTTTAAACAAGTTCTCAAGGCTACCCGCAGGTAGCTTGGCAAAAGCGGTATTGAGCGGCGCGAAAACAGTATACGGACCTTTACCCTCCAACGTTGTTACCAATTCGGCAGACTTTAGTCCTGCAGAAAAGTTAAACACCTTTTTAGAACCTTGAAGAATCTCGATAACACTATCGGTAACCGGCACAGGAGCCACGAAAGCCGTTAACACAATTCCCACAAACAGCAGCGGCATAAAAGATTTGAACATACCCAGCAATTGAAAACTTTACAAAGAATAACACCTAAAATTAATCAATTGTTGCCAATGAATATGCCGCTGCTCTTGCCAAATGTTAGTTACAGCAAGCTGTGGAAGTATTAGTTGGAGGTTCGTTTACCTAGTATTTGCCGGATTGCAAATCCGGTGCTCAGTGCATTCGGATTACAAATCCGAATGGGCGGGTGGTTTGTCCACATGTTATGTGCAACCACCCCCAACCCCTTCTTTTGCCAGCCCTGCACTGGCGCAGCCTAAGCAAAGTGACGGGGAGTAAATGGATAGAAGTTTAACTATATTTACAAAAGATAATAGACAGCAATGAACCTAAATACTCCTCAAGATTTTTACAAATTTTATCTTGTAGATCATTACAAGCATAAGGTGTCGTACCTCAACTATCTTTTAAAACTTCCTGAGCCAATAGAGACTTTTGCTATTTATAACAATCACACTACATTTAAATTGAGTGATTTTCACAAGAGCATCCAAATTGAATTAAGACAAACATATTTTCACGCGATTGAAACAATATTTGAACTTATTCTTGCTTTGCAACCTGATGAGAATGGCCTACCGCAGGATAAAAAAGTGTTTGATCTGATGACTAATTCTGGTTTGGGAACTATAGGCTTTATTGACAAAATATTGAAAGATCAGACCAAACTATCCTCCTTGCTCAATAGAACTGTCATGCTCAACAACCATTCGTACACATTTATTAGACACCTTTTTTATTGTGGTTTAATCAATAAAAGTGAGGAAATAGAGAAGGAAATTGTTAGTTCTCTATTGGTTATTCAAAAAGGCTTAGAAACCCTAGCAAACGATTTTGGCAATCGCCATGAGTACAATAGTTATAAACACAGTTTACGAGTACTACCTATTGCTAATACATTGAACTTACTCAATGCATCTACAATGGAAAGTATTTTTGAGTTTGATTTAAGGACGTCAGTTACTTTTGCCGCTAAAAAAAACTCTGAAGACAAAACCACTTTTGTTACAAAAATCTTAGATTCAGAGCGAGACAGTCAAATGATAATGTTCTGTTCTAATTTATTGTCAAATATTATCAGAATTAGATTGCTTTGTTTTAAGTTAACCGATCAAGAGCAACCTGTGCTTATGTTTGATTCAGAAGCGTTTGATTCAGCAAGAGCGCATAACTTAGATATTGCCGAAATGTCAATCACTTTTGAAAAGAAACTAAAGTAGATACTACCTTCAACAAAGCTCTTTTAAATCTGAGTTCATGTAAGTATCTACCTAATCCCACTTTGCTCAACCAAGAAAATAATATTACTACCCGTCAAATTCAAAGCATACCTAGTCATTTCATCATCCACTTTTTGAGGCACTTGCCCCTGACCATGGCCACCTTGCTTATTTCTTATAGTTGGTATGCCGCTTACCAACAAGTTCTGTAATGATGAAAACTGATTTTGAGTAAAAGAAGGCACTAACTCGTTGTCAAAGCAAACTTTTATCAATTTACTCGCTGTATCTGTTTGATTAAAATGCCACCCTTTTTCAGTGCAAATTATTTTCAATGTGCTTTCAAATGCTTTTAAACATTCATTCAAGCACTCCTTATTTCTCCCATGCCTATAATGCTCATGTGCTTTTAGATATTCCTCATTAGCACCGTGGAAACTTTTACCTGCTAATAGGTTAATAACGCATTTTGTTATCTCAGTATGAGTATACATGGAATCAATTCTTATGATTTCATTACCATCAAATGAATATCCTAATCCGTGTTCTTTGAAGCGAATATTTAACTCCTCAACAGCTGCATCGGGATATAACTTTACGTCATTATAATAACGATAACTGGCGTGATCTTTATTTACCACCAATGAAATATAACGGAAGCATAGCTCAATCAAATCCAATACCTTTTCTGTTTCTGGGGTGCTTAGCAGAAAAGTACTAACTTCCTTTTCGTAAGTACCTGTCCCAGGAAACAATTCCAATATGCCATATTCCCTGCACAACGTATCGCTTATATGGTTATATATTGTATTGGGCTGCTTGTGCCCAGTCTTATCAATACCAATAGTATCTTTTAAAATATATGCAACTTGCACCCTAAATTCCGTAGGCAGCACGTCGTAGGTAAAGATGTCAATAATTTCACCTCTCAATTCTTTTTGTCTCCGCGAAAATAACTTTACAACGCTCATGGAAAATGTTTAATTTTTATATAACACCTTTCAATTTAAGCAAAAACGCCCCACTCTTATCCAGAGCGAGGCGTTCCAAAATATATAGCAACAAGGAGCAGATTACATCATGCCGCCCATGCCACCCATGCCGCCAGGCATACCACCAGGGGCAGAACCTTCAGCGGCTGGTTTGTCAACTATTACACACTCGGTGGTAAGGAGCATACCAGCAATGGATGCCGCGTTTTCCAAGGCCACACGGGTTACTTTGGTTGGGTCGATAACACCAGTAGCCAAAAGGTTTTCGTAAACATTGGTGCGGGCGTTGTAGCCAAAGTCGCCTTTGCCTTCCAATACCTTCTGAATGATTACCGAACCTTCCAAACCAGCATTTGCCACAATCTGGCGCAACGGCTCTTCAATAGCACGACGTACGATATCAGTACCGGTTTTCTCGTCCTCGTTGGCAGGCTTGGCATTGGCAATGGCCGCAATGGCACGTAGCAATGCTACACCGCCACCAGGCACTATACCTTCCTGAACAGCAGCACGGGTAGCGTGCAAGGCATCGTCCACACGGTCTTTCTTCTCTTTCATTTCCACTTCGGTAGGGGCACCAATGTATAGTACCGCCACGCCGCCTGCCAATTTGGCAAGACGCTCCTGCAACTTCTCACGGTCGTAGTCGCTAGTAGTATTTTCAATCTGCGATTTGATTTGACCAACGCGTGCTTTAATGTTATCGCCATCGCCAGCACCGTTTACTACTGTGGTGTTGTCTTTGTTGATAGAAATCTTCTCGGCACGACCCAAGTGCTCCATGCCTGCATTCTCCAGCTTGTAGCCACGCTCTTCGCTGATAACGGTACCACCGGTAAGCACAGCAATGTCTTCCAACATTTCTTTGCGGCGGTCGCCAAAGCCTGGGGCTTTAACTGCGGCAATTTTCAGGGTGCCACGTATTTTGTTTACTACCAATGTCGAAAGGGCTTCGCCTTCCAAGTCTTCGGCAATAATCAACAACGGACGGCCAGTTTGTACCACTTTCTCTAGAATTGGCAACAAATCCTTCATGCTACTGATTTTCTTATCGTAAATCAGGATGAACGGGTTCTCCAATTCGGCTTCCATTTTCTCAGTGTCAGTTACAAAGTAAGCCGACAAATATCCACGGTCGAATTGCATACCTTCTACGGTATCCAAATACGTTTCGGTACCTTTTGCTTCTTCAACAGTTATCACACCTTCTTTACCAACAGCCTTCATAGCATCGGCAATCAATTTACCAATTTCTGGGTCGTTGTTGGCAGATATAGTGCCTACTTGCTCAATTTTCTCGTAGTCATCGCCTACGTTTACGCTCTGCCTTTTCAGGTCTTCAACCACAACGGCCACAGCGCGGTCAATACCACGTTTCAAGTCCATTAAGTGTGCGCCAGCAGCTACACTCTTTAGGCCACGGGTAATAATAGCTTGTGCCAATACGGTAGCAGTAGTAGTGCCATCACCTGCCAAATCGCTGGTTTTGCTAGCTACTTCTTTCACCATTTGGGCACCCATGTTTTCGATTGGGTCTTCCAACTCAATTTCTTTGGCAACCGATACACCATCTTTAGTGATACCAGGGGCACCAAATTTCTTTTCGATTACAACGTTTCTGCCTTTCGGACCTAGGGTCACTTTCACGGCATTTGCCAATGCATCTACACCACGCTTCAATCCATCGCGTGCTTCAGCATCAAATTTGATCAACTTTGCCATTAGTATATTAGTTTATGGGTTATTTGTTATTAGAATTTGATTACAGTTATCTATTACTGGTTAATCGAAATTGGCTACTATTTTTCACCAATAACCAATCAACCAATAACCAGTAACTAAAGCACAGCGAAGATGTCGCTTTCGCGCATAATCAAGAACTCCTCTCCTTCTACGGTCAACTCAGTACCGGCATATTTGCCATACAATACTTTGTCGCCCACTTTCACGGTCATTGGTTCGTCTTTTTTACCAGCACCTGCGGCTACTATCACGCCACGCATAGGCTTTTCTTTAGCCGTATCGGGTATAAATAGGCCACTCTTGGTGGTTTCTTCGGCGGCGTCGGCTTTCACCAGCACGCGGTCTGCAAGGGGTTTAATGTTAACAGCCATATTGTTTTACGTTTTTTGAGTTTTACAGGTACTGCACCTATAGCATTAGTTGTGCCAACTGGCATAATGCGCCAAAATTGCAGTTTCGGGCTGTAAAGGTGGCAGTTGATTGGTTGATTGGTTGATTGGTTGATTGGTTGATTGGTTATTGGTTACTGGTTATTAGCTTGCCTCGCCTTGGGCGAGGGTTATTAGCTTGCCTCGACTTGGGCGATGGGAATTAGCTTGCCTCGCCTTGGGCGAGGGTTATTGACTTGCCTCGCCTTGGGCGAGGGTTATTAGCTTGCCTCGCCTTGGGCGAGGGTTATTGGGTACAACTAACCATAAGCTATAAACTACTCGCCATTGACTGTGGACTGTGGACCATGGACTGTGGACTATGGACTGTGGACCGTGGACTGTGGACTGTGGACCATCGACTGTGGACCATGGACTATTTAAAACTCCACCCAGCTCCTATGCCTACATTTAGGTTGCGCATGGGCAGGTCGTAATCGTAGGTTGCCAGTGGTATGCCGTTTTCGTAGTAGGTAACATCCTTGAATTTGAAGTTGGCCATTACAAAGTCGGTAAAGAAATTCATGGTAAAGTTGTCGGTAACCAACAACCTAAAGTTTAGGCCCAAATCGGGCAGAAAAGCGACGTCGCTGGCTTTGCCATACTTTTCTATTACGGTTCCAAGTCCGTTATCAATCTGCAGCGTTAGCTCCCTATCTACACCAAGGGCAATGCCACCTTGTAGTTTTACATCGATAGAAAACCTATTGGTAGCCGGCACGGTAACCAACAAGCCGCCTGCCAAATAATAAAACCGCATGCCGGGGTAGTCGTATGCCAATATATATGAGCCAGGTGGACCATAGCGATTGTAGTTGTCTACAATCTGAGCCATTTTATTGGTTTGCACTATAAGCCCGCCTGTTGCAGTAAGCCCCACATAACGGTTAAAGGTTCGGCCAACATTAAGGCTGAGGTTTATGCCTGTTTTGGCATAAACAGCATCTTCCTCTAGAACATTGGTAGAACCGAAAATACCAAGCGGAGAAGCTAAACCGGCATTGAGCAGCAAAAACAATTGCTTGGTAGGTCTGTCGTTGTTGCGATTCTTTTTGGCAGGTATATTACTTGGTGGCGGAACCGCAATATCGTCGGTAACAATTTGACCGAATAACAGCGTGCATTGCAAACTCGAGGCAATAAACGCTAGTAGCAAGAAAGACTTTAATGGTGTAAGCATTATTTAGGTTCAAATTCGTAGCGATACAAGTTTTCGCCAACACTTTCTGTAACCCACAGTTGACCCACCGATAAGCGCAAAATATACCAAATTCTGGCTGATACATTGCCGCCACCTGGGTCCGTAAAAACAATCAATAGATTCTCGGCATCGCGGTCAAACTCCCAAACCCCTTGGCGATTGGAGATGGAGTCGCCAGTGGCAACTGCAATAGTATCGGTATATACCATGGTGCCATCAGCGCGCAGGTTCACGTTCATTCTTACGCTGGAGGTTACATCCAATCCATTTCGCTGGGCATCGGACACGATCCAATTGTCGGTAGCTCTAAAAGTCTTGGTTCGCAATGAAAAGGCAGGGCCTTCATCGTACTTGTTGCATGCACACATGCTCAGCAAAAAAACGCTAAGTAGTATGAAAATCGGGGCAGGAATTTTCATAACAGTATTGGTAGTTGATAATCTAAAGCTACGCTATTTAACTAGAACGTAAAAGGAACTTTGCATATTGCGCACTTTATAAAAACCGGCAGCTAACCGCTCAAACTACTTTAGGCTTGCAGTCAGTTCCTTACCAATACCTTCAAGCTCTTTTTTCAAAACGGCTACACGTTCATTAAAACGCTCCATATTCTTTTTGGCAACCGGTTCGGCTGGCGGTGGCATTACCTTAAACGGATCTACCTGCACACCGTTTTTCCAGAAACGGAAACAAACGTGCGGGCCGGTTGCCAAACCAGTGCTACCTACATAACCAATTACATCGCCTTGGCTTACGCGCTTGCCTGGCTTTATGCCAGATGCAAACTTGCTCATGTGCAAGTATTGGGTGGTAAAAGTACCATTGTGCTTTATTTTTACATAGTTGCCGTTGCCTTTGGTAAAACTGGCCTCTAACACCACGCCGTCGCCCACGGTAATTATGGGGGTGCCATGCGCTGCGGCATAATCGGTACCCAAGTGTGGGCGGTTAACCTTCAACACAGGGTGCAAGCGGTTTTTATTGTATTTAGAACTGATGCGATAACCGTATTTCAAAGGGGCCTTAAGAAAAGCCTTGCGCATGTTTTGCGCTTTTTCGTCAAAGTAATTGCCCACCTCGTCTTGCTCAAAGTAGAAAGCATAAAACGGCTGGCTGTTGTGCGTAAACTCAATGGCTTCAATTTTATCAATGCCCACATATTTGCCTTCTACCATTTTTTCAATGTAAATCACTTTAAAAAAATCGTTTTGCTGCAACTTATAAAAATCAATAGTACAATCGTAAATACTGGCCATACTGTATGCCAATGCCACATCAACCCCAGCATCTTGCAAGGTTTCCGACAAGTTGGAAGTAATGGTGCCGGCAAAATGCTTGCGCTGAACGCTTACTTCTTTCTTGCCTTTATATACGGTGTCGTGCTCTAAATCGTAAACAATAAACTCAATGTTCGATTTCTCGTAAATTAAATATGCCGCCGATTTCATGGTATCCGATTCGCGAACCATAATAGTATAAGGCCTATCAAATTTCATGGAGCGGGTATCGAATACGTTTTCGTACTTGGTTGAAAGGGTTACAATATTACCCGGGTTTATGTCGTGGGCCGAGAGTAAACTCGCCAAATTCTGGTTCGGCTTTACCTTATCTTGTATAGTGTTGTATTCTCCTTTCGGGATGCCATACAAAAACTCGGCCTGTTTCTGCATTTCTTCTTCAATACGAAGACCATCTAGCTCGGTATCTAAGCCTGATGATGGATAGAATATATAAACCGCGGCAATTGCTACCAACACGGCAGCTCCAGTAATGAGCTTGTTTTTACGGGTCATTAGGGGTTGTATTTTCAAAAATTCGGCAATTGCAACTGGATAAAATTAACACCCAATGGCGAGAATATCACAACTTCAAAAATAATAAGTGTTTTATGCGCCGCAATCCCTAATTTCGAACAAAAAAACAGCGGTATGCCCCATTTATCAGACAGGATTGCCAACTTACACGAGTCAGCTACCATTAAAATGGCCCAATTGGGTCGCGAATTGAAAGCCCAAGGCCACGACATCATTAGCCTTAGTCTTGGCGAACCTGACTTTGTTACCCCAAAACATATTTGCGAAGCGGCCAAAAAAGCCATAGACGAAGGCTTTACCTTTTATACTGCCGTACCGGGCACCATTGAGCTACGCAAGGCTATACAAGCTAAGTTTAAACGTGATAATGGTTTGGATTATTCTCCTGAGCAAATAGTAGTTTCTACTGGTGCAAAACAAAGTCTTATCAACGTGGTACTTTGCTTGGTAAACCCTGGTGAAGAAGTAATTGTTCCGGCACCTTACTGGGTGAGCTATGCCGCTATGGTAGAGTTGGCCGAAGGCAAAATGGTAAACATTTTCACCACCATTGACCAAGACTTTAAAATTACCCCCGAGCAATTAGAGGCGGCCATTACACCTAAAACCCGCATGGTAATGTTTAGCTCTCCGTGCAACCCTTCCGGCTCGGTATATACCAAAGAAGAGTTAGCTGGCTTGGCAAAGGTATTGGCCAAACACCCAGAAATATATGTGGTGTCGGATGAGATTTATGAATACATCAACTTCGATGGCAAGCATGAGAGCATTGCCCAGTTTCCTGAAATTTACAACCAAACCATTACCGTAAACGGTTTTGCAAAAGGCTTTGCCATGACTGGTTGGCGCGTAGGCTACATTGGCGCTCCGCTATGGATTGCCAAAGCTTGCGACAAACTACAAGGACAGTTTACCAGCGCTACCTGCAGCATTGCACAAAAAGCAGCCGAAGCGGCGCTGAATGGCGACATGCAGCCTAGCTACGATATGCGCGACCAATTTCACCGCCGCCGCGATATGGTAATTGCTCTGCTAAGCGAAATACCAGGCCTTAAAACCAACACCCCTCCGGGCGCTTTCTATTTGTTCCCTGATGTGAGTGCTTACTTCGGTAAGACCTACAATGGCGAAGTATTGAAAGATGCCGATGATTTGTCGTTGTACTTGCTTGCCGAGGCTCATGTGGCATTGGTATCGGGTGCTGCCTTTGGTTCGCCGGAGTGTGTGCGCATTAGCTACGCCGCTAGCGATAAGCAATTGGTGGAGGCGTGCGCTAGACTGAAAAGCGCATTAGCTAAATTAAAATAGAAGATAGCAGATGACAAATAAGAGATAACAGAATGGGGTTAGATCTTAAAATACGAAGCAAAAATTTCGCATTAGCGACCATTCGATTTTACAGAACGCTTCCCAAGACTACCGAATCGCAAGTTTTGGGTAAGCAGCTACTGCGCTCTGCTACTTCGGTTGGTGCAAATATCAGAGCCGCTTTTAGGGGCAGAAGTAAGAAAGAATTCTATGCCAAGTTGGGAATCGTAATTGAAGAGGCTGATGAATGTATTTATTGGTTAGAACTTATAATTGAGTCAGGACTTAATAACGGTGAGATTGCAAAAAGCTTGCATCAAGAATCTAAAGAGTTACTGTTAATCTTTTATTCAGTTTATAAGAAGAAAAACGATGAGGAAACTAAGTGAAAAATAGGTTTTTTTTGTTTTTCATCTTTACTCTGTCATTTTCTCTTTTTATTCTGTTATTTGTCATCTCACATCTGATATCTATATTCAGGTTTTACTGTGTTTATCAATGAGCGGATTAATCACCGGTGGGCTATAGTGCAGCATTTCGTTTAAGGCATCTTCTACCCTATCGGTAAATAACATCATTCGGCGATGGCGCTCTTTCAGTAAACCTTCAACGGCCATGTGGTCAAGCAGTTTTATCAAGTGGTCGTAATAGCCATTGATGTTGAGCACTAATACTGGTTTGTAATGCAGGCCCAATTGGCCCCAAGTAATGATTTCAAACAGTTCTTCCAACGTACCAAAACCGCCGGGCAAGGCAATAAAACCATCGGCCATTTGCGACATCTGCTGCTTGCGCTCGTGCATGCTCTCTACCAAAATCAATTCACTCAAATTGGTATGGGCTATCTCTTTGCCTGCTAAAAAATGAGGCAGTACACCCGTGACCTTTCCACCGCCTTGCAGCACGGCATCGGCCACGGCACCCATAAGGCCCACCTTGGCACCGCCGTATATCAATCTAATATTGTTGCGGGCCAATATACTGCCAACTGCTTCGGCTGCTTGCCGGTAATCCTCCCGCTCCCCAAGGCTTGAGGCGCAAAACACACAGATACTTTTCATAGCCATGAATATAGCTATTAAACATGCAAATGACAATAAGTAAACGTGCCAACAATTGAATCGATTGGTCAGGAAAATGCTGATAAACCCCTTACCTTTGTAACATGGATTTAGTGGAAATGTATACAGATGGCGCGGCAAAAGGCAACCCTGGTAGGGGTGGCTATGGAACGATATTGCGCTACAAAGGCCACGAAAAAGAGCTTGCCGAAGGATACAAACACACCACTAACAACCGCATGGAATTGATGGCCGTGATAAAAGGCCTTGAAGCACTTACGCGCGACGGATTGACGGTGAGGGTGTTTTCGGATAGCAAGTATGTGGTCGATTCTGTGAGTAAGGGCTGGGTATTTGGCTGGGTAAAGAAAGGCTTTGTAGGCAAAAAGAACGAGGACCTTTGGCGCAGGTACTTGGCGGTTGCCAAAAAATTCAAGGTAGAGTTTAGGTGGATAAAGGGTCATAACGACCACCCCGAAAATGAGCGCTGCGACCAACTGGCCGTTGCTGCTGCAGAAGGCGGGCCTTGGTTGGAGGATGTTGGTTTTAAGCCAGAGTGAAGAAATTGGTACTTAATCCTCCTTGTATTCTTTTAACACTTCTCCAGTCCTCGTATCAACAACTCGATAAACTCTTTGAAGTCGCTGGGATAGTCCATGGGTTCGTATATATTGTTCTCGTAAAAACTCTAGTGCTGCCATTCTTTCTTCAGGCGACTTCGTTTTCCAATAAGCTTTATCGGCCTCAGTGGAGTTATGCTCCGTAACGTGTATGTGCTTCTGTATTTTCATGCCTCTTCTGAAGTAATAGCCGTAGCTAAGATAACTAATTTTAGGCAATCAAACCTTTCGCTTTACCCTACCATAACGATCATGAATTGCTTTTAAAATCCACTACTCCGCCTCCACCTCGTGCCCACTCAGTATGTCATGATAGGTGCCTATGGCCACACCTTGTTTGGTTAAATAGTTCTTCCGATAGAAGAAGTACCCGATGATAATAGCCGTGAAAATCAAATAAATAAGTCCAACTATCTTAGCCTCGATACCAACCAATATTACAAAACCACCCGAGGTAAGGATACTAAACCCGGCCACTATTTTCAACACCCAAGGCCTCATGCGAAAATAGGATGCCTTGTATTGGGCTGGATACATTTTAGGCAAACGCAACACGGCTATGCTAATAAACACAGTTAGTAGCATAATACCGCAAACGGCCATTAATGCGTAATAATCAATTTTATTGCCCGGAAAATAGTTATCGAGAATGCCAGTAGTATCAAAGTAATGGCCAAGCAAGAGGCTTGCGATTACAAACGCAAAAAACAACGTAACCGCCCAGTTAGGCGATTGTGTGCGAGCGCTTACCTTACCGAAATACGATGGCAAAGTCTTATCTCGCGCCATAGAGAATATCTCCCTTGGCAAAGCAATAGCACCTGCATTGAAAGAGGTAAGCGCGGCAAAAATGGCACCCAACTCAATAAATTTTACCCAAAAGGCCGGCAATATAGCCTCCGAACTGGTTATTAATGGCGATTCTAACGTGGCGTAGCTTTCAAGATTATCGATTCCTACAATGCCGATATAAGTCATCGTAACGGCAATGTAAGACACTAGAATGCAAGCCCCTCCAATCAATAGCGAAAGGGGAATGTTGCGTTTCGGGTCCTTCATCTCCTCCCCTAGCTCGGCAATAATCTGGAAGCCCAAGCAAACGTTAAATGCCAATATGATGGACTTGGTAAAAGTGCTTGTGTGCGGCAATTCAAAATGGAACTCCACCCCTTCGGTAAAGCCCACCGCAAAAGCATATATAGCCAACGAAATCAACAATTGCACGCTCATCAATATCTGCACACTGGTAAGCAGCCGCAGCCCCGTAAGGTAGAATACATAAAAGCCTACTATAATAAGCGCCGCAAACAAATGGGGACTCCAAGTACCGGGCAAGTAAGGTGCCGCCGAGGGCAACAACAACTCGGCCAAGGCATATGCTACCAAGCACACTGAACTTCCACCGCCCAGCACTGCCCAAAAAGAAACCAGCGTGCCAGCTAACGGGTGCAACATGCGGCTGCACCACAAATAGCCGCCACCAGCCACAGGCAAGGCACTACTTATCTGTATTACGGGCAACACGCCCAATACTGATATAGCCAATGCTATACTAATGGATAGCCAACTAGCATAGCCCGCGTTGGCAGCTATGTTGGGTATGAGGGCATACACGCCCATACCTATTACCCCGCCAACTACCAAGGCCACACCGCCTGCCAATCCTATTTTACCTTCTAGTTTCATATCTTTTGTTAGACACAAGATATAAGACACAAGACACAAGACCAAGAACTGCGGTTAGTGCTGGTTTATATAGCGAGTGTTAATTATTGGGTTATAGTCCCTAGTTACTACTCTCAAACAAAGTAACTTAAAAGTTTTTGAACGGCGGTATAACCTACGCTCATTCCCAATTTTGAATTTTAAATTTTGAATTTTTAATCTCTATCCAACTTGCATTCTTTTTTCTGTCGACCATGAACGGTGGACTGTGGACCCTCGTTTGAAACGAGGCAAGCTATTAGTATCTTTGCCCCCATGCC
Organism: Sphingobacteriales bacterium; assembly: GCA_027486795.1. Lineage (GTDB taxonomy): Bacteria > Bacteroidota > Bacteroidia > Chitinophagales > CAIOSU01 > CAIOSU01. Next base: position 47,308 of record JAIXOI010000017.1, read on the forward strand.
AGCGTTGGAATATAGCGATATCATCAAAGACCTCAAGACGCGCTCCTTTGCGCCTATTTACTTCCTGCAAGGCGAAGAACCTTATTTTATTGATAAGGTGAGCGACTTTATTGAGGAACACGCGCTGGGTGAAGCGGAGAAAAGCTTCAACCAAACTATCGTATATGGCCGCGATGTGAACCACCAAACGTTAATGGACATTGTGCGCCGCTACCCCATGATGAGCGAAAAGCAGGTGGTGATATTGAAGGAGGCCCAGAACTACGACTACCTGGACAAGCTGGATAGCTACTTTGATAAGCCGATGCCAAGCACCATTTTCGTTATCTGCTACAAGTACAAGAAGTTTCGCAAAGGCACTAAGGCACAAAAGTCGGTGGAGAAGAACGGGGTGTTTATGAACTCCGAGAAGCTGAAGGACATTCAGCTACCGAAGTTTGTAGATGCCAAAGCACAAGCTATTGGTCTGCGCTTGGACCCACACGCCGCCAACCTTTTAGTGGAATACTTAGGCAATGACCTGAGCAAAATTGAAAACCAGCTTGATAAACTGGCCATTAATGCCCAACCCGGCCGCCCCGTAAACAGCGCCGATATTGAAAAGTACATCGGTATTAGTAAAGACTACAACGTATTTGAGCTTACCGATGCCTTGGTGAAGAAAGACCAAGGCAAAGCCCAAAAAATAGCTACCTACTTTGGCAACAACCCCAAAGAGCACCACCCTATTATGGTCATAGCCTTTCTGTATAGCTTTTATAGCAAAGCCTATGCTTATTTCCATTACAAAAACCAGAACGACAGCGAGTTGATGAAATCGTTGGGAACGTATTGGGGGGCGGTGCAAAACCTGCGCACCTATGGCAAATACTACACCCAGGCCGATGCCGAAAAAAGCGTGGCCTTGATGCACGAATACGACCTTAAAAGCAAAGGAGTTGACTTTACGGGCAATGAGGGGGATTTGCTAAGAGAGCTTGTGTTTAAGTTGATGAACTGAGTGGGCTACCTTCCGAATCAGAATTATAGAATTACAGAATTGACCTAATCAATCAGTTTATAAAACAACAATAATTACGCCTTTTTATCGTTAAATGGCACACTCAACCTCCGCTATTATGAAAACCTTCGCTATCGCATTCGCACTTATTTTCGTTTGCTGGTTTGCAAGCGCTCAAGACAATATCGTTTTAAAAGACGGCACCGAAGTAAAAGCCAAGGTCCAGGAAATAACTACCACCGAGGTGGTTTACAAGCGCCACGACAATCTCGAAGGCCCTGTTTACCGTGTTGAGCGTGGCAAGGTGTTTATTATCCAGTTTGAAAATGGCACTACCGAAGTGGTTAGCCCGCTGCAAATGAATCAAGTGTCCAGCACTACCTACAATGGCCGCCGCCAATTGGTAGGCAGCGCCTACCGTTCGCCAGGCTTGGCTTGGTTATTCTCGTTTATAGTACCCGGCGGAGGACAGTACTACAACCGCCAATATGGCAAAGGTGCTGCCATGAGCGCTTTGTGGTTGGGCGGTATCATTACCGCGGCCACTAGCTACCGCGGCGGCTACGACTTTTACGAAACCAGTTGCTACTATGATGCCAACGGCATATACCAATGCTACGAGTATGGCGGATATAACCGTGGTGCCGACGCCCAATTTAAGGTGGGTATGATTTCGCTATACGGTACTTGGCTATGGTCGATGATAGATGCACCCATAATAGCCGCCCGCACCAATAGGCGCAACGCCAAAGGAATAACCAGTTTGCTCAATTTTAATGTAGGCGATAAGGCCCAACTTCGTTTGCACCCTTTCCGCAGCCAAGGGTTGGGTGGCTCGTTGTCGGTGAGTTTTTAGGGGTTACACCATAATCACACACCTGCCGTGTCGGATTTATAATCCGAGGCAACCGAGCTGCGGATTTGTAATCCGCCCATAACATCAATAACGCCACATGTACACGTATTTAAACGGATTACGAATCCGTAGCTCCATCATTCGGATTAAAAATCCGAAGGGGCATTACAATGCCCAGCCGAAGCATAGATTTGTAAAACGGGCAAAGACCTCCCAACATAATCTCAAGTCCGCCACTTCATATTAAAGCAATAACTTTACAGAGGTGAAGCTATTACTAAACAAGCAACCCTTAAAATAATGCCAGTGGATAGTGCAGACATGGTTGATGCTTTCTTCGAAAGATATAGGCCCAAGTTGACCGAAACGGCAATTGTGCTGCTAACGCCAAATGTGAAAGTATTGCACCATCCTAAAAAACATGAACTGATAAAAGCTAACCAGACCAGTGGATATGCCTATCTATTGGTCAAGGGTGCGGCCCGAAGTTACTACCTACATAACGGCACCGAGATAAACAGTTGGTTCGCTTTTGAAAACGAGATGGTAGGATCGTTGCGAAACTACAACAACCTGCCATCGAGAGAAACGATTGAATTGCTGGAAGATAGCACCCTGTTATCGTTCAACGTAAACGGCATCAAGCCGCTCATGGCTGAGAATATCGAGATTTCCAATTTCATTAACCAAGTTATTGGCGAGTACTGCCTGTATCTGGAAGATAAGCTGTACTATACGCACTTGCGGTCGGCACGGGAGCGGTACACTGCTTTATTGGCGCAAGAACCCAATGTTTTCAAGCGCGTGCCATTAACCTATATCGCTTCCTTTTTAGGTATTTCTCGCGAAACGCTCAGTCGCCTGCGGGCCAAATGATTTTGTGACATAAATCAAATGGCCAACAATCTAGGCTGTTTATCTTTACCCCATCATTATATCAAACATCAGCAACCCATTTTGTGCAAAGCACGGAAGCTGCAGCCATACTTGATTAATGATCAATAACGTTATGGGCTAAAGAATCATCAAAACACAACCGATGAAAACACTATTGGGGCTTATGATTACCTTGTTGCTTGGCGGCAACCTTTTTGCTCAAAAAGCACCTAATACGCTGCAGGTAGGGTACTTCGGCCCATATTTTACTAACGTTGGTGGCACGGTGGGTTATGCCTTTACCTTAAAGACTTGGGAAAAAACCTCAGCCAATAAACGAAGCAAAACGCATAGCTTACAGTTGCTGCCGCAGGTAGGCTATTACCACCAGCCAAGGGTATCACACAATTTACTTTTTAACCCCGAAGTATCATACCAGTGGCAGAAACGCGATAAGCGGTTTTTCCTTTTGGCAGCGGTAGGAACTGGATACTTGCTCACTTTCAAGAAGCAAGATGGCATAATAAACCTGGGCACGGGTGACATTGACTACAGATACAAGCAGTTGCACAGTTTCGTACCGAACATTAGTTTGGGCTTTGGCGTGGCCCCGTGCAAAACGATTAGTTTCTATTTTAAGGCATACTACGGCAGGCAACTGCGGTTCGATGCCGTGAACACGGCTTTTATTGGTTTATCAACAGGTATTCTTATTCACTTAAAATACAAAAAAGAAAAGGCATGACTAGGAAAGATTTTATCTCAAAAGCCTTAGCGTTGGGCATTGGTTTTCCATTTCTTTCCGCGATTTTGCTAGAGTCGTGCGGTAAGGATGATTCTATTTTCCCGAAGTTTAAAACCAATTTTTCGGGCAAAGTAATTATTGTTGGCGCTGGGGCGGCTGGCTTGGCGGCTGGCTACCTACTATCCAGATATGGAGTGGAGTTTGAGATTATTGAAGCGGCGCCTGTATTTGGGGGTAGGGTAAAAAGGGTTGATGGCTTTGCCGACTTCCCTATTGATACCGGGGCAGAATGGATACATGTCGACCCTTCTATTTTGGCAGACATCATCAACAATCCGGATGAAAAGGCCAACATAGACATCGTTGTTTACAACCCGCAAAGTATAAAGTCATGGAACAATGGCAAACTGCATGCACACAACTACATAAGCCATTTTTATAGCGAATGGAAATTTAAAAACACCACTTGGCACAGCTACTTTGAGCAATACATTTTGCCACATGTACAAAGCAAGATTGTATACAATAAGCCCATTGTGGAGATTGATTATAGTGGTGAGCAGGTGGTATTGAAAACCGCGGATAACGAAACCTTTGAAGCAGATAAGGTGCTGGTAACCACTCCCATAAAAATCCTTCAGAGCCAGCTGATTGATTTCCAGCCAATGTTGCCGGCTAGCAAAACCAAAGCTATAAACCGCATTTACATGGGCGATGGCATTAAGATTTTCGTTGAATTTAAAGAAAGGTTCTATCCTGATATGTTGGGTTTTGGTACTGTAATACAAGCAATGAGAGGCGATGAAAAATTTGTTTACGACGCAGCATTCGGTAAAGACACTACAAAACATATTCTGGCACTTTTTGCCATTAACGATAAAGCCACCCCATATGCCCAATTGAAAACCGAAGCCGAGATTATTAATAAGTTTATAGCCGAGCTAGATGAAATATTTGAGGGCAAGGCATCTAAAAATTACGTAAAGCACGTTATTCAAAATTGGTCGGCAGAGCCTTACATTCAAGGGGCATATTCGTACACATTTGATGGAAGCCAGTACGATATTGTAGCAGAGGTAAAGAAACCATTGCTAAATAAGGTGTTTTTTGCAGGAGAAGCCCTTTCCATTAACAACCAAGCAACCGTGCATGGCGCTTGCGAATCGGCCTATGAGGTGATAGAGAACATGTTGGTTAACCACTGAAAGGGGTAAGCAATAATGACCACCCGAAAGTTACCAGCACACAATAGTGACTTTCGTGCTAGTTTAAAATAGCTATTATTGCCAAACCTTACCTACCTTAAAAACTGGGAAAACGGCTCCATCTATCTAATAATAGCTAATTACTCGGTCCCGAATGGTATAGGGCATGCCGTCCACAAACATGCTGTATTGCAAGTAGTTACCCTTGGCATCATAAGTGCCATAAGAGGTAATTTCGGTGGTTAAAATATTACCGTCCTGTGTTACTACATGTTTTACTACATGGTTGTGTTCATTATACTCACTTTTCCGGAAACGCCCAGGTGCGCTATCACTAAAAAATTCACGTTCATCCGTTAAATTTCCATTGGCATCATATTCATAAAATATCTTGATGGTGCCTTTATCGAAATAATCGATATGGGTCTCCGTTTTTCGGCCATGGCTATCGTACCGGTAATATTCCTTATTTGACTCGGCATCGGGTTTCCAAGGATGCACTTCATAAAATGCTACTAGATAGCCTTCTGCATTGAAAAGTTGAATTTTGTCCATTTTTCTGCCATTGGCGTATTCATGGGTACTACGAACCAACAGGCTATCCTCAACGTATCTATAAGTTATCCACTTATGTTGCTTAAGAGAGCTGGTATGGTCAGACCTAATAAGCTGTTTTTGGTTATTGTAAATAAAGGTATCCAATTGAATTAGCTCGCCATCCTGCGATTGAAAACTCTTCTTAATCAAGCGGCCGTCGACAGTATAACTAGAAATATTAGTGAATAACAGGTTGCCTTTTTCAATTTTTCCGTTTACTAATACGGGCCGGTATTCTTTTTCCGTAACAGTCTTCACTGGTCCGCGAAGGTTATCTTTCTCGCGGTCATTAACAGACATTTTAAACGTGGTAGCACCTAATAATAGCAATAAAACCAAAGCACCAAGACAGCTAGCGTATAGTTTGGTAAGCATATAAGCATTTATTTACTAAAGGTAATATTTTTTAGTTTAATGCCCGCTATTCTTGATGGATATGCTTCAACCATAACGCACCAATAAGCAGAAATTATAGACTAGCATTTCACCATTGCCCTGAATTTCCTCTTCCGTGATTTAAAACTCACCCCCTTTACACCGTTAGAACAAACTTGCCACGACACGAGAGTAACTTTTGCTAATGCCTCACATCAGTTCATCAAGCACATTAACAAATCAGCACACCAGCACATTGGTATATCAGCACATTATCAAATAGGCACGTCATCCTGCTTTGGCAAGTGGTTGCTTAGTAGCGTAATACATAGCGCTGATTGACTGCTGCTGCTCAACCTCATTAGTTTGCTGGTTTGTGATAGCTTGCGGCGGTACAATGGCAGTTGGAGCATCTTTGGCTGGTTCTGCTTCCGCTGGGGCGGCTAACTTGGCTACTGTTTCAGCAGTCGCATCGCGTTCCTTTTGCTCTTTGGCCTGTTGCTTGGCTTCCGCGTTTTTTTGGCGCTCCTGCTTTTCTTGCCATTGCAACAGCCACACAAAACGCCTCCAATCTTTCTCTCCGAGCATAATGCTTTTAAGCATAACCATGCGCTGCTTACCCTGTTCGGCTTTAATGCTATCGCGTATAGCCAGCAACAAATCCGCTTCCGCGTGAGGTACCGTTGGTTCGCCATATTTATCTAGCGAATCAATAAACCTTAGGTATGCGCCATATCGTATGCGCTCGGCTTGGGGGCAAAGGTCGTTGGCTAAGTAAAACAAGTCCTCAACATTAAGGGCAATGGCCGCTACATCGGTTTTCAAAACTTCTTTAAGGGCAGCTAAAAAGGTTGGTTGTGGGTTAAAATCCATATCGGTAGTTTTTGTATACACAAGTTAAAAACCGATTTAAAATATTGCAAATTATTTTAGCAAATTCCATCCCTAAACTTTCCATTTAGATTATACCAGTCTGATAATGTAGCGATTGCATTTTTATCTTTTTTTAGAATGCCTTTTCCCAAAAACCAAATTAGATAAATAAAAAAAGGGCGAACATTGCTGCCCGCCCTTGACTTTGATATTAGGTGTTATGCTGTTTAAAAGCCCGACACCGGTTTATCTTTCGGGAAACTCACTTCAAAACTGAAGCTCACTTTTTTAGTTTCACCCGGATTCAACTGGATGGTCCATAACAGCTTCCCTATCGCTTCTGTGTATTCGGCGCCACCTTGATCGAGCAACAGCACTTTAATGTCTTGTTGTTTCGATACGGGTATGTGGTCCAAAATTTCAAGCGTTATGGCTTTGCTCTTGTTGTTGCGCACACTTATCTCGTAGGTGCGTTTTTCTTTGCGCGTGCCACCCAAGAAACTATGCGATTCTTTGTCAACAATAGGGTTGCGCTGCACGGTTACCCTTTCGTCCCTGCCCAACGAAAGTAGCAACGTATCGGCGGTAACTTGTGTGTTAATGTTCGATTGACCAATATAGCGGCCATCATAAAACAAGTTCATCATGCCCGAGATAATATTATACTGGCCCCAGTTTGGCACCTTCGCTAGCAAAAAGGCCCCTTTATCCATGCTTGGCACGGTGTGGTGCACGTAGGTGGCAGGTATCTCGTATTCCTTAAGCGGCACTTGATAGGTTTTACCATCGCTCGGTATGGTTTGGTCAAGGTCGATGTCGTACTCAACCGTCAATTGGGTTTCTACTTCGGTTACGGTGTATTTCACTTCGTCGTCGATGCTTAAACTCTCCTTATTCCTATACAGCGCACTATTCACCACCGAAGCATCATTTACATAATTATGCACCATTGGTGAGTAAAAATCAACGTACAGCGGCACCAATATAGGGCGGCTATTGTCTTGGCTCGGGTTGCCGGTGCTCACGGTCAGTTTCACGTCTTTCCAATCCAAGCCAGTACTCTGGTATACTTGTCCATAAGTGTTCAAGGTTAGTGGCTTCTCAAAACCGCTAGAGCGTAAGTCGTAAATGGGTGTCCAGCCGGCTTGGTTCACTAGGTAGTTGCAGCTCACTTTGCTGCGGGTAGCTACTTTGGCCGTAACCATTAACACTATCTCGCCCGTTGGTTTAAAGCTAGGGTTGCTGTATTCATTTATGCGGGTCTGCACTTCGGCGCGCTTATCGGTCAGGTCTTTGGTTTGTTTTCTTAGGTCGAACATTTTTTCCCTTATCTCCATTAAACGGTTGCGGTATAGGTCCGACAGTTTCTGCAACTCCTCCACCGTAAGCCCCGTAATGGTGCCCACCATTTTCTGTTTTTCGTTTATCAGTCCCTCCTCGGCAGTATATACTTGCCGTTGGTTTTCAATCCACTCCAGCTTTTCGTTAAACGAGGCAATGGTATCGTTCATTTTAAGCAATGGCTTAGGGTCGAGTATGGGTTTGGTGTAATTAACGCGGCTGGTAACGGACAAGATAGTTGCCCCGCCGCTTAGTTCTACCTGCACGCTGGGCAAAATAATGGCCGCGCTCAGGTTATCAATCACAATTTCGGTAGTGCCCACGGGTATATCCACGTAGCCGCTTTGCATAATGCGGGCATTTTGGCGGTAAACGGTTACGGCATCAACTTTGGTAGTTACGCTTTTGGCAAAACCTGCGGATGCAACAAAAAGCAAGAGGGCAAAAAGGGTTAGGAAACGTCTCATAGTTCTGTGTTTTGACTATAAGATGCGGTGGGTTGGGTTATTCCATAAAGGGGGGTGGGAAGTTTTTTGACGAAAGTGATGATGTTTAATAGTGTCATGGTGAGTCTCGTTTGAAACGAGAAACCATCCGTAGCGTAGGTGGCAAAACGCTGTCATTTTTCTAGAAAATCAGGCATGAGGCTTTTAAGCCTGTTACATGTACGTAATATGTGTACGTGTTGCGGATGGTTCGGCTCCGCTCACCATGACACATCGGAAAGGTAGCACAATTACCAATGTCCTTAACTTAACGACATTGAACCTCCCCCTGAAATGGGGAGGAGCTTAAAAAGACCTTTTGCCTATCCCAGTCAACCCTCAATAGAAACTAGGCTCCACTTCCCTTTCCTCGAATACGATGCCTTGGGTTTCCAGTTCATCGAGCACCGGGTCGTATATAGCGGCCAGGGTGGGTATATGCACGCCCGTGAGGGCAATTTCGCCTTTTAGTATCTTGCGCACGGCAATGGCCACGGGCAAGCCTACTGTTTTGGCCATAGCGGTATGCAACGCATCTTCGCCAATGGAAACCATGCTGGCATGTATCTCTTTTTGCACACCGTGGAGGGTAAAGTTAAACCGATGCCACATTACCAGCATATCCTTATCGTCGGATTGCAGGCTCCACTTATCCTCCAATATTTTTTGAAGCATTTGGGCCGGGGTGCTTGGCTTTTTGAGGCCTACTGGCACGTTATCGAATATGCCCAGCCACTTAAGCTTGTACATTTCCTCACTATCCAAATCAAGATTTAAATAGTGCGCCAGTTTCAACTCTACGCTATCGTGCGGGTTATACGACATAAACGAGTTGATAAAGTCGCGTTTGGTCATATGCTCAGAGCCTTCCATAGTATAGCTGTCGTCGGTAGCGCCCAGCAGTACAAACGCATCCCAGGTGCGGCAAAAGCCCGGCCTACGCAGCGTGCCGCGGTACATGGTAGGTATATCTTGCAGGCCATAGCTGCTGCGGTACTTTAAGCTATCGCGGTTGCCGTAGCCCTCAAAAGTGCCCCAACCGGGTATATTGACAATCTCGGTGCGACGGAACAAGCGATGGTAGGGTATGTATTTGTACTTGCCCATTTGTACAAACTTAGCTGTGCCTTGGCCTGCCAATACCACGTTGCGGGGGTTCCAAGTAAACTTGTAGCGCCAAGGGTTGTCGTGTTCGCATTCAGGGGCAATCAATCCGCCTGTAAAGCTCTCGAAGCCCGTCATAATGCCACCTGCTGCTTTAATGCGCTCAATAACACGCATGGCACTCATGTGGTCTATGCCCGGGTCAACGCCCATTTCGTTCAAGAAAAGCAGGCCACGCTCTTGGGCGGCTTGATGCAGTTGCTCCATTTCGGGGCTTACGTAGCTGGCCGTAACCATATTGCGGCGCTGCTTAAGGCATTCTTGGGCCACGGGTATGTGCAAGTGGGCCGGTAGCATCGATACTACTATGGTCGCTTCGCGAACCAAGTTTTCCAGCTTTAAGGTATCTTCTAGGCTAAACTGCTCAACGGCAACGGCTGGCAACATACCTACCTTTTCGCGGACGCTATCTGCGTCGGCATCTGCTATTACAATATGGTAGCCATCGGTAGCGGCATGTTGCGATAAATACTCAATCAATACGGTGCAGCTTTTGCCGCCACCTAAAATCAAGATGCTTTTCATTAACTTTAATCTTAGTTGCAACAAAGCTACTTTTAATTTAGGTTATTGGTTTTACTGGTTATTGGTTGATTGGTTGTAGTTCGGACATTTTTTTGAACACCGACGATTCTTACCCACCAATAACTAATAACCGATAAATAATATTCGCCACCATGAAGCAAATAGAACACACCACCTATATAACCGTTTACGAGCACAACAATGAATTGGTGCCTGCCGATGCTGAGTTATTGCAACGCAGCCGAAGCGCAATGCGCCACTCCCATTCGCCATACAGCCACTACCCCGTTGGGGCTGCCTTGTTGCTTAATGATGGCACCATAGTAGAAGGTAGCAACCAAGAGAACGCCTCATTTCCATTAGGTCTTTGTGCCGAGCGAACCGCGCTGGCCAACTTTGCTATCAATCACCATGGCAAGACGGTGGATGCCATAGCCGTGAGTGTGGGCACCGAAGCGGCTGCCCCTTGCGGTATGTGCCGCCAAGCTTTGTTGGAGCAAGAAAGCCGACAACAAAACCCGATAAGGGTGCTACTAAAAGGCGGTGATGAAACGGTTTATGCCATTGGCTCCATTAAAGAATTGCTGCCCTTGCCCTTTTACTCGAAGAATTTGAAAGGATAAAATGGCTCAGATTTGCCGCGGCTCATTTTAATCTAATGCAACTTCAAACCCAGCATGCACCAAATCAATGTAGGTTAATTTTTTTATGGTGGACCGTTTGAAGTAAGCTCTTAAAATATTGCCTTTTTTAAAATATTTTTTGAAGCAACGGTGCTATTCTACAGGCTTTACATTAGCTTTACCTAAATATTAAAAAGGGCAAAGGTTTTTTGCTAATTAACCACCAAACCATGTATAAATCACTACTTAAACTCACTAGTAGTTTATTACTGCTACTGCTATTGTTATTCTCTATTGGTTTAAATGCACAAGTGACCGGTGCTATTGATGCATGCGAAGGCGATATTGAGGCTTACTCAGTGCCAACTGTGGCTGGTGCCAGCTATTCGTGGAGCGTTACGGGTGGGCTGGTTCAAGGCTCATCAAACCTAGCCAATGCCAACATCCTTTGGGGCCTACCAGGCACTGGTACGATAGTAGTAACCGTAAACAACCCTAGTGGGCCACCCACTTTCCATACCTTAAATGTTACCGTTCATGGCAAGCCAAATCCGACAATAAGCCATGCCCCATACAATACCTGTCCCTACGAAGTTAGTAGCAGCGGCCCTGTCGGTCAGCCGTCAGACCGTTTACCTTGCGAAAAGGTTTGTAAAAAAGCTACAGTAACCTACAACACGCCACTAAACGCCAGTAGTACCTACCTTTGGGTTGTAAACGGAGCTTCATTGGTAACAGGTGCAACAACTAATAGCGCAACCGTAACTTGGGACACCACCTTTTTGGGCGACATAACCGTTTATGAAACCAACGTTTGGGGCTGTGTTGATTCGTTTACCCTTTGTATTGAAAAACAAGATTTACCTGTAGCTGCATTCAGTCATCAATCATCGGTTTGTTTGTTTTCTAATACCTTGTTTACCAACCTTTCTACTGGCGCTACTTCTTACTTTTGGGATTTTGGCGATGGTGGCACATCAACTAGCGAAGATCCATACCACTCCTACTCTACTGGCGGTACCTATACCGTTACCCTTGTTGCCTATACCGATTGCTATTGCACCGATACGTTCCAAAGCACTATAGTTGTAGATAATTTACCGGGCCCTGATATTACTTGCGCATCGACACTGTGCGCAGATGCCACAGCAACGTATAGCACTGCCGCTGCGGCTGGTTGCACTTACAATTGGTTTGTTATTGGTGGCACCATTACTTCTGGCCTTGGCACACCTACCATTACGGTGTCTTGGGGGGCTGGACCTATTGGCACAGTGGGGCTTTACTTTACTGGTTGCGGTAGTATGTGCGATGATACTACGCTGCTACAAATACCCATAGTTCCTTTAACTACCACCATTAGCGGTGCCACCAAAGTTTGTGCTGGCGACTGCGAATACTACAGCCTTCCGCTATTTAGCGGTGCCACCTATAAGTGGAGCTTAAGCAGTTCTGGTTGTGGCGCAATAATTGACTCAACCTGTTGCGAAAAGATAAAAATTTGCTGGCCTTCAAATTTGTTTAGTTGCGTTGATACCTTAAATGTTACTTACTTCGATAGTCTGCTAAACTGTGGTGGTTCGGCTCAGATAATTATCAATTTACGGCCTAGACTAGCTATTTTTGGAAATCCACTGGTTTGCGCAAATAGCAGCTCTTCGCTATCAAGCTCGGGTGGTATTAATTGCAATTGGTCAGTATCTCCAGCTGGGCCTACTTTATCTGGCAGCCCTGGTACTTCGGCAAACATTAGCTGGAACAATTTGCCGGGAGATTATATTGTCATAGCCACACCCGTAAACCCCAACGATGCTTGTAATGATAACGCTTATTTTACGATAAAAGTGGTAGCACCACCAGTGGCACCGGTAATAACAGGCGACACTATTATTTGCCCGGGTAGCACTTTATCTTATTGCACCGCACCCAATCCCGATATACTTTGGATAATAACTGGTGGCACACCTGCAACTGCTATTGGCTATTGCACTACCGTAACTTGGAATCTTACTGGGCCATATTCGATACAAGCATACCAAAAAGCGCCTAACACTCCTTTCTGCTCGTCAGATACTACTTTGCAGAATGTTTATCCATTCACGCCAGGGCCACCAGCGCTTTTAGGCCCTGCTAGTGCTTGTGCAAACGCTACAAGCACATACTCAACGCCTACCTTGTATCCGCCAGGCACTACCTACACCTGGAGCATGACCCCGGCCAACGCTGGCGCTATATTGTCGCCGGGTAGTGCATCAACATCTATTGAATTTGGGAACAATGCTCCTTCGAGCATTACCGTTACACTTTCGGTGAATGTATGTGGTGGTATTCAAACCAACAGCAAGATAGTTACGTTAAACCCTGCTCTTACGCCAACCGTAAACCAAATTGGTAGTCTATGTGCTGGCGGAACGGCTCAGTTACAAGCTGTTGGAGGTGCGTTTACTTCGGTAAGCTGGTCAGGCCCCAGTGGATATTCTTCGGTATTAAACCCTACCACAATTACCCAGGATGGTCTATACCAAGTTACCGTAACCAATGCCAATGGATGTTCGGGTAAATCTCAATATAAGGTTACTTACGTATCTGGCCCAACTGCCAGTATCAGCTCATTCGACCCAAGGGTATATTGTATAGGCAGCGTGTATAGTGCAACGCTATGTGCTTTGGGTAATCCTGACTATACCTATTCATGGTCTCCTTCGGGAGCAACGCAGTGCATATCAGCAAGCACGCCCGGCAGCTACTCTGTGGTAGTTACTGATATAACCAATGGCTGTACGGCCACTTCAAACGTTATCACTATTTCCGAAATAACCTGTTCTGGTGGTGGAACTACTTGCCAACCCAATGGCAGTATCAGTTTCACCAACACGGGTTGTAACCCTGTGGCATTTACTAATACTTCGGTAAGTGGTAGTTCGTTTTCTTGGAATTTTGGTGACTTTACCACATCTGGCTTAACTAGTCCTAGCCATTATTATAACTCAGCAGGATTTTATTTGGTAACCCTCACCGGTAATGTACCCGATGCCGCCGGAACCGGCTTTTGCTCGTTAAGGGATACTGCACACATAGAAATACCTCTGGCCGCCGACTTTGATGTAGTAGTGGGTTGCGATGGTGCACCAGTTTGCTTTACCGACAAGAGCACCTACACGGCAGGAAATAACATTACCAATTGGAACTGGAACTTTGGCGATGGAAACTTCTCAACCCTACAAGACCCTTGTCATACTTATGCCAGCGCCGGAACATACTCTGTTATTTTAACCATTAACAATGGTTCTTGCAGCACCGCCGATACGATAAACGTAGTAGTGCCGGCTGGCCCAACTGCTGCATTTACAGCTACTAGCCCCAATTGCCTAAACAACCCTGTTGGATTTACAGATGCCTCGTTTGCAAGCATTAACTCTTGGAACTGGAATTTTGGCGATGCGGGAACCTCACTTAATCAGAATCCGAACCATACTTATGGTAGCCCCAGTGTATACCCCGTAACACTAATTGTAAGCGATATTTTTGGCTGTAAGGATACGGTAGTAAACCCAATAACCGTTAATCCTCCTAGCCTTTCGGGCAGCATAACCGCTTTCCCTGACACGATTGTTTGCGCTGGCACCTCAGTATTGCTAGTGGCACCAACTTGCGCTGGATGCAGCTATCTGTGGAGCAACGGCTCAACAAATGATTCAACAACAGTAACAACTACTGGTATATACTCAGTTACCCTTACCGATGGTAGCGGCTGCCCTTATAGCACCTTCATTCGTATTATCGTGAATAACGGCCCTCCCGCCAATATCCAAAACAACGAAAGCAACGAAATATGCCTGGGCACCAATATCCTGTTATACACTACCTATAATGTCAACTTCACTTATAGCTGGATAACTACCGATGTGGTAAACAACGGTAGCACCAATTCATCTGTTTTCTTTACTCCAGTAACTGCAGGTACTTATACTTACCAAGTATTTGTTACCGATACCACAACTGGTTGTGGCGACACATCGTTACCTTATGTGGTAACGGTAAACGCAGCACCTGTGCCGCCAACTATTACTCCATTGGGGCCTACTACGGTTTGCAATGGCACCACCATTTCATTGGTTGCTACCCACCCCGACCCTAGCGTTACTTTTCTTTGGAGCACTGGCGAGGTGAACGACACGATACTGGTAACCGAAGGTGGTTGTTACGAGGTGGAGGCTATAGACACAAACGGATGCAGTGCTAAAACACTCTTTTGTGTAACAGTAAATCCATTGCCAGACCTGTGCTCGTTCTACGAAGGTTGCTTGGATACTTGCCGTCCGTTTATCATTCATGCACCAAACGGCGCTTCGCACCAATGGTTCTTGAATGGTTTGCCAATACTGGGTGCAACAGCCCCAACGTATACTGCAACGCTAAATGGATTGTACTCGGTGCAAGTAACTAATACTTTCGGCTGCACCGATACTACAGGTTTGCTTGACTTGACACTTACTGATTGCGACACCTCTCTCTGTGGTACTTTCATTGTTGATTCTATCTACTGCGACCCAGCTGGCAACTATGTACTAGATTACCGAATAATAAATAATTCGACCTTAGCTGTCACGCAGGTTAACTTAAACATTCTTCCTCCGTTCTTGGCCTTGCCATTTGCACCGAGCTTAGTATATACTACTATTGCCACAGGCGATACTTCAATACCACTAAGCACTACCATTTACGGCGCTACAGCAGGCGATACATTGTGCTTTAGGGCACATTTAGATGCTTACGACTCTACAGGAACTGAGCTACTATGCTGCTTTACCGATACGGTTTGCGTAACACTACCTCCATGCCCACCAGATTCGGCTTGCTGTTACTTCAATTTTGTAAGCGACTCTATTTGGTGCGAACAAACCGCAGTAGGACCTAAGTTTAACTTTGAATTCAACATTAATGGTTGTGGTAACCTACAGGTACAAAATGGAGGAACTGGAGTGCTTAATGCAGCGAATCCATATACGCTGGTGGCTGGTTTGAATACGGTTTCGGGTAGCTATATTCCTTCATCGCCAGCAGACACCTTGATGTGCTTGACCTTTGTTGTTGATGACGGTATGCAAAACTATTGTAAAGATACTACCATCTGTTTCCCTATCAATTGCAAAGCTCACCCTGCGCCTTGCAGAGTGCAGTTTGACCGAGAAATATGCGAGTACGACCAAGCCATATTCACCTATGCTGGTGGGCCTGGTTTTACGCTAAGTTGGAATTTCTTTGGCGGCACGCCTTCAACGGCTACTGGACCAGGGGCGCACAACATTACTTATCCGGGGCCTGGAGTATATTACTTCGACCTGACCCTTACCAATTCAGCAGGTAGTACCACCTGTCGCGACTCTATTACTGTATTAGCTGCGCCAGTTGCGTCTATCACGCAAACTGGTAGCACCCTATTCGCTGGGCCTGCTGGCATGAGTTACCAATGGTATGGTGCTCCGCCAACGTATACGCTCATACTGGGTGCCAACAATCAGTTTTATGCACCAACAGCCGAAGATGTATACTGTGTAGTAGTTACAGATGCCTTCGGTTGCAAAGACACCACTTGTAGGGATTTCCTTGCTACCGGTATTGCCACCATCGAAACCAGCGATTGGAACATTTACCCTAACCCAAATGATGGTTCGTTTACGTTATCATTAACTGCTAACAACAATGAGATCATCACTATGAAATTGGTAAATACCTTGGGCGAAGTGGTTGATATTAGAACTTTTGATGTAAGAACCGGATCCCAAAGCTTCTATATCAGTAACGCTAACATAGCACAAGGTATATACTTTGTTCAGCTTACCACCGAGACTGGCACTAGTATTAGACGCGTGGTAGTGAAGTAAGTTTGTTAAATAAACAGCATAAAAAATGCCCGCCTTCAGTAGTGAAAGCGGGCATTTTTTATATTACTTTCTCCATTTAATATCGCTGAGCATAAACTTATACTCCAAGTTTACACGGTTGGCTTCTACATCATAGTTTTTGAAAACGATGTAAGGGTCGGCAGCCCAGTGTACTTCAATTACAGGTGCTGAATGCACGGTAACATCTGGCCCTGAAACCCGATTCCGGGCAAAGCCTGGGCGCTCGGTATTGTTTATACCAGCGGCCATTATCTCAAAGGTGCGGTAGCCAACGTTCCAAGGGCTTTTAAGCACCTCAACATAATGTTGGTCGCCAGTAATGAAGAGTATATTTTGGGCGTTTGTTTCTTTAATAATATTCAATAAGCGCTTGCGGCTGCGGCCTAACTTTATGAGCGCCTCCCATCGAGTAGGACGTTTCAGCAACATTTGGTATCCGTTTACGATAAACCGCACATCGGCAGGCTTTTTCAATTGTTCCTCAATAAACTTCCATTGGTTCTCGCCGAAGGCATCACTCAAGGGTTTCAACGGATTCTCGCGGTTCGATCGGCCGTCCAACATAATAAACTGCACTACTTTGCCATTGGGCTGTTTTTCCAGTTTTGCGTAATAAATACCATCTTGGTCGGTGCTTATCTCGTTTTCCAGTTGCCAAAACTTGCGATGTATCTGCTTACTTTCTTCTTTGTAGATGTAATCTTTACCAGCATCGTTAAGGCCATAGTCGTGGTCGTCCCAAGTAACCATAAACTTCGATATTTCGCGCAGTTGCTTAAAGCCCTCTTTGTTGAGCAGTACTTCTAGCTGGCGCTGTATGTGTTGCGGGTCGGTTTCAGTATCGGCATATACATTATCGCCCACCCACACACTGTAATTTGGTTTAATGGTATTGGCCAAATAAGGTATGGTTGGCGCTGGCAAATCTTGCCGGTGGCAGCCCAATATGGCTATAGTGGTAATGGAATCGGTTTGGGCTTGGGTAGCTACAGCCAGCAAGCAAGCAATACTAAGAAGAACGGCACGCATAGGTTGGTACATTAAATACTTGAATAGGTATAATTACCCATTATTCAACAGCTAACGAAATTTTATGTCGTAAAATTTAAGTTAACATTCTACCTCAACTCCTGCTCAGGCTCATACGCCAACCCAAACTGCATAAACATACCCACTGCATAGGGTTTGCCCTACTGCGATTTGCGGGCATAGCAGTATATCCATTTATTGCAAGTATTCTTTAACGCTATCTTTGATTATTTGTTTAATGCCTTCCCACTCTTGCGATTTTAGGCTTACTGGCATTGCACTTTCTTCGGCATCATCAAAGTATGTTAACGCTTGAGGAATGGAAATAAGCAATTGTTGGCTAGGGTACTTTTGATGATAAAGGTCAATAATCGTAGATAAACTAATATGTTGCAAGATTTCAGCTATGTCCCAAAAGTCCTTTTTTACCCCCCGTTTTAAAATAGCGGCAATCTTCATTGCAGCAATATCATTTACACTGTGCAGCCTTATGCCATCATAAACTGATGCTGGGCTAATCGTTTCAAAATAATGATGCTTTACAAAATCAACCTTCACATCCTCAATAAAGCCAAATATGCCAACCTTATCTGATATAGTGTATGCAAAACCTGAAAAACGAGTTTCCAATATTTTGGCAAGCTCTTCTGGTTGAAAATCTTTAGTGCTGAACAAATCCAAATCGATAGAAAGCCGATGTCCGTAATATAACGATAGAGCAGTGCCTCCAACCAAGCAAAAGTTCTCCAGCTCGGGTATAGCCATCAACTTTTTCAATATCTCCAGTGTTCGGGGTTCGATTGTGCTGTAATGTAACATCGGTAGTCGGTTAGTTCATTGCTCAATACGGCACAGGATAAGTAGATGGTGCGCAATGAGAGCCATTTGGCATTGGTAAGAGCTTCACGGATTTTCTCGTCACCATAGTAGCGCCTGCAGTTGCGTATATCGGGCACATCGCCCCGCTCAAATACCCGCTCAATAATAAAGTTGGCCTTTTTATCATAATCCAAAGTATCAAAATCAACATCCCAAAAGATGCGCCTGTGAAACACTGGTATGTTAGGTGGACAGTCCATTTGTATAAAGATAGGAAGATTTGTTTAGTTGCATGAAAACTACCTCAACCCCTGCCCACGCTCATACGCCAACCCAAACTGCATAAACATCCCCACTGCATAGGGTTTGCCCTGCTGCGATTTGCGGGCGTAGTAGTATTGGCTGTCGCCAATGCAGGTGCCTTTGCAAACGTTTTGGGTGGTGAGGTAGCCGCCCGATACGGGTACTAAGCTGTGTTCGGGCAAACCTTTATAGGCTCTATGCACGGCTTGGGTAAACTCGGCACCGGTCACAATCCCCTGCTTTTGCGCGGTCAATATGCCATAGGCAAACATTGCAGTGCATGAGCTTTCTAGGTAGTTTCCCTCTTCGCCTTTGCGCAGGGGTAACTGGTACCAATGCCCGGTAGTGCTGTCTTGCAGGGCTGGTAACCCGGAAACCATTTCCTTAAGGTAGCCAGCAAACTCAGGCCAGTATTTATGGTCTTTCGGTATGTTTTGCAAGGCATCGCTTAAGGTAACTACTATCCAACCGTTGCCGCGGCCCCAAAACTCTTTGCTGCGGCTGTCGGGGTGCTTTTGCCATTGGTTTTGGCTGCAGAAAGTAATGTGCGTTTTGCTATCGGCATCCCAGCCATGCACCCATAGGTTGGTAGTGGTATCGCGCAACTCTTCCCGATGAATACGGAATTGACTCATAAACTCATCTAGATATTTCTCATCGCCAGTAGCCAAGTACATCTGCATCAAGTACTCACCAATCATAAACATGGTATCATCCCACAGCTCATAAAAAAGCTTCAAGTGCGATACCCCGCCGTTCGGCGTGCGCTTTATTTTGAGGTAATCGGCATAAATATCCAAAGCCTTGTTCAAGTACTTTTCCTCTTTGGTTGCGCGGTACAAAAACGCCATGCCCAGCCCCGATGCTACTGCATTGGGGGTTTTGCCATTGGCCTTGCCATAAGAGTTATCCATCGCTGCTTTTACATAAGCTAAGTATATGGGCTTTTCAGCTTCGGTACCACGGTCATAGCGGTTCACCATTACGCTTAGCAAGGCAGCGTTCATCCAGTTCCAAGCATACTTATCGGCAGGTCGATATTCGTTTCGGGCGTATAGGTCAAGGGTATCCACCCAAGTCTGGGCGGCCAAACTACTGCCCATCAAACACAAACAGAAGTACAGTATCAACCTCATTTCCAAATCATTTTTAAGCATGAAGGCTGAGGCACGTTGATCGTCTCGCCTGTTGGGGTAAGCAGCCCTGATTTTTTGTCCCGTTTAAACACCATTACATTGCCGGTGCTTTGGTTTGCCACCAGTAAATAGTTGCCTGTAGGGTCGATGGTGAAGTTGCGGGGGGTACTGCCCAAAGTTGATTGATAGCCAACTAACCCAAGCTTGCCGGACCGTTTGTTTACCTTATAAATAACGATGTTGTTTTCATTGCCTCTATTGGAAGCATACAAGTAATTACCATCTGGCGAAAAATGGATATCGGCTCCACTGAAAGGTCCTTGCGATTCGCTAGGGTGCATGGCTACTCTCTCAACAAGAGCCATGTCGCCAACATTAAAAGAAAACACCGCAATGGTGCCGCTCAACTCTTCCAACAAATAAGCATATTTGCCTTTAGGGTGCATAACCAAATGTCGAGGGCCATTACCAGCAATTATTGCACCTCCGGTGGTGTCAATAGTAGTTTTCAACTGAAGTCCACTTTGGCTTAATGAGTAATAAACCATTACCTTATCGGTTCCCAAATCGGTAACGATAATAAACGGCGAGTAGGGCACAATGGTAGCCATGTGCGGGTGCGATTGCTCTTGCCTCTCGGGGTTTACGCTGCTGCCTTCATATTGCTGCCCTCCCGTTCTTTCTGAAATGCTACCGTCAGGCATCAATTTAAACATCGAAAAGCTACCACTACCATAATTTGCGGCTAACAACAGCGTATTATTAGGTGCTACTTCAACATATAGCGGATTGCTGCCACCACTAGGTTGCTTATTGATAAAAGTTAGCTTACCCGTTGATTTGTTGATATCAAATGCACTTACACTCCCCTCCCCTTTGGTTCGGGTATCGGTGCCAGCATATAGGTAATCATTGTTGGCCGAAACGGCGATATAGGAAGGGCTTTCTGCTTCAACAACACCAACGGAATCTAGCTTTCCAGTATCGGAGTGGAAACGATACGTATATATTCCTTTACTTCCTGTCGTTGTGCCGTCCTTATTGGTGGTGTAGCTGCCTATAAATAGGTAACTATCCTGAGCACAAAGGTTAGATGCGAAGAACAGAAAACTAAATAAAGCCAAGGGTAGGTGCATAACTATCTGTGGAAGGCTAAATAACGAAATAAGAGCCCATAATAGCAACTATGAACTTACATTGAAAGCGGTAAGGCTTATTCATTTTTGATTGCAATCGCTTTTACAACCAATGTCTCCTAATTCAATACGATAATCGATATTTACTTGGCCTGTTTCCACATTATAGGTCTTTACTTGCAGATATGGAGCCGCTTGCCAATGTATTTCGATTATGGTAGCATCATGTGTTGTTAAGTCTGGGCCTGCCACGCGGTTTGCGGGATGGCCAGGCTCTTCAGTTGTGTTTATACCTGCCGACATGATTTCGTAGGTATGATAGCCTAGCTTTTTATCGCTCTCTAATATTTCTACATAGTGTTGATCGCCAGTGATAAAAAGGGCGTTGTTCACTTTATACTTTTTAAGCAGGTCAATAAGCTTTTTACGCGATTTCCCAATTTTAATGAGCGCTTCCCATTCGGTGGGTTTCTCAAGTAATATCTGATAGCCGTTTACCAAAAACCGCACATCGGCGGGTTGCTGCAACTGTGCTTCGAGCCACTTCCACTGGTTTTTGCCAAATGCATCGCCGTTTGGCTTTATAGGTCTATCTCTATTGAAACGGCCATCCAGCATAATAAACTGCACCTTTTTGCCATTAGGCTGCACTTCAATTTTGGAATAGTAAATCCCATCATGATTGGCTGGTATCTCGTTTTCCAGCATCCAAAACTTGCGGTGTATCTGTTTACTTTCTTCTTTTAGCTTGTAGCGCTTACCGTAGTTGTTTTTGCCATAATCATGGTCATCCCAAGTTACAAAAAACTTGCTTTGCGTTTTAAGCTGGTTAAAGCCAGGCTTAGCAGCCAGCAGGTTTAATTGGTCTTGTATATATTGCGGGTTATCATCGGTATCAGCATATACATTGTCGCCTACCCAAATGCAATAATCGGGTTTTAGTGTATTCACTAAATATGGAATGGTAGGCGCAGGGGTATCTTGGCTATGGCAACCCAAAATAGAAACAGTGGTAACACTGTTATCTTGGGCGAATAAACCATAAGCCCCTAAAAGCAAAGCGATAGTAGCAAACATGCGCATAAATTAGGCTTTAGTTGTTGTGCATATTTAACATTAATTGCTATATAATCATGGCTGCCAGATGTAAAGTTATGGTTAACGATTACCGTTGAGGCCATGGAATAACCTTTACACAATCTCCTCAGCCGCCACTTCCAATGTCAATTGGTCGGCGCTCATTAAGCGCTCGTGTATTCCTTTGGTTTTAGGTAGCTCATATTCAAAGTAGTATCGCAGCGTGTGCAACTTGCTCGTGTGGAAGTTTTTCTCTTCACCTTGAGGGTTTTCGGCCAAAGCTTTTGCCGATGCCACGCTCATTTTCAACCACAACCAAGAAATGGTAAAGTGGCCGAAGTACTCTAGGTACAAGGTTGCATCGCGCAGGAATACTTCAGGGGTTTCGGTTTGTGCCACGTTAAGCAAGTGCATGGTTATTTGCACCAACTTTTCTTGCGTTTTGGCCAATTTATCGGCATAAGGTTTAGTCGAATCAAACGACTGTGCCTCCAAAATGGTCTCATTTACCAACGCATTGAAAATCATTACGGCTTTGCCACCTTTCATAGGCACTTTACGGCCTAGCAAGTCCATGCCATGTATGGCGGTGGTGCCTTCGTATATGGGGTTGATGCGTGTATCGCGGTAATGCTGCTGCAACGGAAAATCGTCGCAAAAACCAGCTCCACCCAATACTTGCAAGCCATTGCTGATAGACAACATGCCCATTTCGGCAGGGTAGCTTTTGCAAATAGGGGTCAATAACTCCAATAGCAAATGTGCATTCTCCGCTTCTTCGCCAGTGGTGCGCTCAGCAATATCGGCCCAAAGCGAGCATTGTGCAATAAGAGCAATAGAACCTTCCACTACAGCCTTTTGCAACAGCAACATGCGCTTTACATCGGCATGATTAATGATAAGGGATTGCGGCAAATTAACATCTTTGTTACTTACCGGGCGGCCTTGTGGGCGCTCGTTGGCATACTGCAATGATGCGTAGTAAGCCGCCGAAGCCAAACCTGCTGATATCTGACCAACGCCAATACGAGCCTCGTTCATCATCTGGAACATGTAGCTCAAGCCCTTATGCGGCTCGCCTACTAAGTAACCGTGACAATCGCCTTGCTCGCCTGCCATAATGTGCGCAATTGGCGCTCCTTTGATGCCCATTTTGCCATAAGCGCCCGCAGTGGTAACATTGTTGAATACCAACCCTCCATTCTCAGGACGGAACTTAGGTACCACAAACAACGAAATACCCTTAGTACCGGCTGGTGCGCCATCAATTTTGGCCAAATATAGATGAACTATATTGTCAACACCATCGTGGTCGCCACCAGAAATATATATTTTTTGGCCTTTTATTTTGTAGTAGCCATGCTCTGTTGGGGTTGCACTGCTGGTAATGTCGGTAAGCGAGCTACCGGCTTGTGGCTCGGTTAGAGCCATAGTACCTTGCCATTTGCCTGCCCACATGTGAGCCAAATAGGTTTCTTTAAGCTCTTTACTGCCAAAGCTATCAATCAAGTTTGCCGCGCCAGCGGTGAGGTAAGGGAACGCAACTGCTGCAGTATTGGCCGCATGAAAAACCATCGCCGATAGGTTGAACAGCAAATAGGGCATTTGCTGCCCACCTTTCTCAAACTCTTTTGGGGCATTTATCCATCCACCTTCTCCAAAGGTTTCCATTATCTCGCGCACTTTAGGGTGCACTTTAATAGTACCGTCTTCGTACTTCGGCTTCTTATGGTCCATTTCTTCATAAAGCGGATACAAAAGCGAATCGCTGATTTGCTTCGCCGTATCCAGCGTCATGTCGTAAGTATCTTGGTTGTGGTCTTTGTAATAATCAAGTTTGGTAAGTTCCAAACCGTTGAATACATCAAATAGCAAAAAGCGCAAATTGCGCATGCTGATATACTGCTTAGCCATTTCTTGTTGAGGATTTTATGTACTGGTAATAAATGAGCTCTCAATAATAAGAAAATGTAGCGTAAATGCGCAACAATAGCCACATGAACTGCCACATTGCCCAATGTTTATGCCACAAAGCACATTACATATTTATTGTGCTTAACTAATAACTACCTCAACAGAGTTACACTGCCCTTCTGCCTGTATATTTGGCGCACACCATTTTCGCGAGAAAGGTAACTCAGGCTGTATACATAAACTCCCGGAATGCAGGCTTTTCCTTTGCTTGTGCCATTCCAAACCTCCATAAAGTCGTTCGATTTGTATACCACCCCGCCCCATCTATCAAAGACGGTTAAGTTAAATTCTTCAATGTAGGTACAAACGCTATACGCTTTAAATACATCGTTCGCACCATCGGCATTTGGAGAAAAAGCATTGGGCAAATAAAGGCGGCATGCACAGTTTTCATCAGTAACCAACGCCTCAGCGCTTACTTCGCCACAATCGTTTATTGCCGAAACGATATAAATACCCGGTGTATCTACCACAATTTGGCTCGCGGTATCGCCCGTTGACCAAACATACAGATAACCCTCATCGCCTACCCGCAATATTACGGTTTCACTTGCGCAAACAATAGTATCATTTACATTCAATTGCGGAACGTTTGGTATTTGCTCCACTGAAACACTCACGGTGTCGCTATTCGCGCAATTGCCATTGGAGATACTTCCGATATAAACCCCTGCATCAGTTACCAGCAAATAATCGCTCGTATCGCCCGTTGACCACACGGTACCAACCAAGCCAGCTCCTAATACTACCGAATCGCCAAAACAAATAGTTAAATCAGGGCCTAGATTAAACGATGCTATGCTGTCGCCGGTAACGGTAACCGAATCAACTGCCGCGCAACCTTGTGCATCGGTAACAGTTACGGTATAAGTTCCAACGGTAACGTTCGTTAGTGTTGATGTAGTAGCTGCATTATTCCATAAATAGTTATACGGTGCCGTGCCACCCGTAACGGCCACACCAGCGCTACCACTATTAGGGTTGTTGCAATCAATAGGTGTCATAGTGGTTTGCAATACCAGTACATTGCCCGCAACAATGGTAAAAGTGGCATTTGAGGCACAACTGTTGGCATCGGTAACCGAAACCGTATAAGCGCCATCGGCCAAACCATTTAAGGCAAGCGTGGTATCGCCATTGCTCCATAGCACTACATAAGGTGCCGTGCCACCCGAAACCTGGACGGTAATAGCACCCGTTGCATCTCCAGCGCATGCCACATTGGTTTGCGAGACAAGCCCAATCGCTGGTGCATTTGCATTGATTAAAGCAAATGAGGTATCGATAAAGCAATTGGCAAAGCCGTTGTCGGTAATGGTTACCGCAAAGTTGCCAGCGGCTAGGTTGTTGGCCGTTGTGCCTGTTCCTGAGCCATTGGCCCAAGTGTAAGTATAGTTCCCTGAGCCGTTTGCCGGAGTAATAACTATGCTACCATCACTCAACCCGCATGCTGGCTGGGTTATAGCAGCAGAAATATTAAAAGAGCAGCAATTGGCTGGAGCAGTTAATGTTGCGGTATTATTTGCTTGGCAACCTTGAGCATCAGCTACTGTTACATTCACTGTACCTGCAGGTAAGTTGGTAAGGGTTTGCGATATAGCAACAGGTACATTAATTACAAATGGCGTACCTCCGGTGTCAATAGTTACGGTGTATGGTGCAGTGCCTCCACTTAGCCCAACAGTTAAACTACCATCATTACCCGCACAAGTTGGGTTCACAGGATTGGTAAGGCTTATTGCCAATGAACTGTTTGATGTAAGGGTAAATGTAGTATCAATAAAACAGTTGGCCACGCCATTGTCGGTAATGGTAACATTGTAAACACCCGCCCCTACGTTATTGGCAGTGTTACCGGTACCCGAACCGTTAGCCCAAACGTAAGTGTAGTTGCCCGTGCCATTGGCCGGCGTAATAACAATACTGCCGTTGCTCTGCGCACAAGTAGGTTGGGTAAGTGCAGCCGATATGGTAAACGTGCAACAGTTTGGCGCAACCAACGTGGCCGAATTGCTCGCTTGGCAACCTTGTGCATCCACCACACTTACGTTGACGGTGCCATCCGGTAGGTTGGTTATGGTTTGGCTAATGGCAAATGGCACATTCACCACAATTGGTGTACCGCCGGTGTCAATAGTTACAGTGTAAGGGGCCGTGCCGCCACTGAGCGTTGCGGTTATGCTGCCGTCATTTCCAGCACAAGAAGGGTTTACTGGGTTGGTTAGGCTAAGGCTTAAGTTACTGTTTGAGTTTAAGGTAAAGGTAGTATCCTTAAAGCAGTTCGCAAATCCGTTGTCGGTAATGGTTACATTATAAGTGCCAGCACCTATGCCGCTCGCTGTATTGCCTGCGCCCGAGCCATTGGCCCAAGCGTAGGTGTAGTTACCCGAGCCGTTGGCAGCGGTAAGCACTATTGTACCGTTGCTTTGCCCACAAGTAGGTTGCGTAAGCGCTGCTGATACAGTAAACGTGCAACAGTTAGGTGCTGCCAACGTTGCCGAATTGCTCACTTGGCAACCTTGTGCATCAACCACCGTAACATTCACGGTGCCATCAGGTAGGTTGCTAATGGTTTGGCTAATGGCAAAAGGCACATTTACCACAATTGGGGTGCCGCCTGTATCAATAGTTACGGTGTAAGGCGCTGTGCCACCGCTCAACCCAGCAGTAATACTACCATTGTTGCCAGCACAAGTAGGGTTTACAGGGTTGGTAAGGCTCAATGCTAAGGTACCCGATGATTGTGTAACCGTGCCCGCAGCCGTGGAAGTGCATCCATTGCCATCATTTACCAGCACCGTGTATGGGCCAGGCGCTAAGTTGCTAGCGGTAGCCGCACTACCACCACTCGGAGACCAACTATAGGTAAACGGACTAGTACCACCAGTATTGGTAGCCGCAGCGGTGCCATTATTAGCAGTACAAGTTGATGGCGTAGTAGCAACCGCAGTGGTAAAGCCGCTTGAAGGCGCAATTGTGCCCGAGGCAGTTGCCGTGCAACCACCCGCACCAGTGACTGTAACAGTATAAGTACCCGAAGCGCGGTTGGTTATGGTTTGGGTGCTTCCGCCGCCGGGGCTCCAAGCATAGGTAAATGGTGCAGTTCCACCCGTAACGTTTGCGGTAGCAGAGCCATTGGCCAAGCCACAAGTAGTGGCAGTGGTAGCAACTGTTACACTCGGTATAGAGCCACTGCTGGTTATGGTAACTACTATAGTATCCTTGCAACTAGCGGCGTCGGTAGCTATTACGGTGTATGCACCTGCCCCAAGGCCCGTTTGCGCAGCACCGTTCAAGTTGCCCGGCTGCCAATTGTAAGTGTAAGGTGCTGTGCCGCCTGCAGCGCTTACCGTGGCGCTGCCAGCAGGCTGGGTGCAAGATATATTGGTTTGGCTGGTAATGGTGGTAGTAATGTTGGGGCAGATGGTGCAGGGCAGCAAACCATTGGCATTCAGCAATTTTAATCTGTTGCCATTTGCATCCGTTACCCTAATCGGAAAAGTACCTGGCGGTGTAGCTGTGGCATTTGTGGAATAAGTAGTCCAAGTGGTATCGGCAAAACCAGCGCAAAAAAACGGTATACAGTTGCCCGTTGGGCAACCTGTGCAGTTTTGGAAAGGCACCCCACTTTGCCAAGTATATGGCCCCAAGCCACCCGAAGCGGTATATTGGCCATTAGGCTCAATACAAACCACCAAGTTGGCGCAAGCATTCACCGTTATAAAAGTTGAATCAAGACCGCAAGGAAGGGTGTATATAATGCGATGCACTCCAGGGCCTGCTGCAGATGGGGTGAACTGGCCAGTGGTGCTATTGGTAATGCCCGGGCCACTCCACACCCCACCAGGGGTTACTGCGTTGAGCGTAATTGGTGGTGCAATATCACAGATTGGGCCAGCAGGGCAGATAGTAGCATCGCAGCAAATTAGCGTAAACTGTGGGCAAGCATTCATGTTTAATACTTGCACATAGCCCGTGCGGGTAGTGCTTGATGAGGTGCCCGTTCCACCACAAACAATAATTTCGCCGCCTGTGGTAACCGCCACATCAAATGCACGAAACGGCAAATTTACCGAAGAAATTACGTTCAAATTGGCATCATATTTTATAACCCTATCTGCAGAGCCTACGTACACGTTCCCACAAGTATCAATATCAATGCCATTGTTGCCTGGTTGGCTAAAACCAAATTGCACGGTGCTTATACCTCCGGGTATGGCAGCCGAAGCCAAAATAGCACCTGTGTTTAAATCTCTCTTATGCACAATATTACCACCATGGGTGTATACAAATTTGTCGTTGGCCTTAATAGCACAATTAGGGCCGTTGCCAGTGCTAGGGCGATAATCTTCTGATTTGTAACCAAGCTTATATCCGTGGCTTTCGTTAAATAACGGCTGATTGTTGCAAAGGCTAAAGTTCTGATTTACAGAACCTACCGAGTCAAGAGTCATAAAAAAATACCGCCCGTTGCGAGAGGAACTAATGGAGCGAACCTCCATAGCATCGTTAAATACCCCCGGTAAAATAGATGGCCTGCTGGTGCCAACGATTACATAGCTTATGATAGCACCATTACTGGCATTAATATCAAAGAGAGCCCCTTTAATATTGAGCCCAACACCCTGCGTACCACCCACAACCAACTTCGTTTGATCGCAATTGAAGGCTATGGTCCAATACTCATCAGAGCTAAACAACGTTCCCGCAACACTCCATTGCAAAGCACCCGCCGTGTTAATTTTTTGGATAGCTGCTAAAGAACCCCGAGTAATATAGCTATTGCCGTTTCTATCGGTAGCCAAGCTACCTAGCCAATCACCATCCGATTCGCCAGGAGCAGAGGGAGTTGCGTCCCAAGGAGTAACATAAGTCCATAACAAAGTACCCGTAGCATTGTACTTCAATAACTTCATAGGGGCATCACCACCAATAACATAAACGTTACCCGCAGCATCCCTCTCGCATTCCCAAATACAATTCGAGCTAGTTAAAGTAGGGCTTTGTACCCAAGGGTCGATAACGATGCCTCTAGAATGGTCATAATCTTCCAATTCAAACGAAACTACATTGCCTTGCAATACAAACTTTGAAGCTATCAGTTCATTGGTGCTGCCATTATAAAAAGTAACTGGTGCATGCTCTATTATATCGCCATACAAGGTACTTATCAGCAACTTGCCCGATTCATCAATCTTTAGCATCCGGTCGGCGGGATAAGCCATTTTAACTTGGCTAATATCAGCACCTGGCTTCGCTACCAAAGAGTACTTCATGCCACCCTTAGGATGCATGGTATACTCTACATCAATACCTTCATAAATCCCTTCGTAAGTTATTTTACAAAAACCCCTTACATTATCAAAAGTAGGATTGATAGGATTTTGTCTCTTTGGCATAGCATAAGTGTAGTATGCCATCCCCACGTCTTTGCCTACTATTTCGGCAGCTGGGTTTGCACCTTGCCACACAAAACCAAAAAGGTCGCTTTTACTTACCTTTTTTGGTTTTGTCATATCTCCCTTTTTTCTGTCAGGGTTTTTAACTCGCTCTACAAAAAAATAATCTACCCCATTTGGCTTAAAAAAAATTTGGGTGCCGCCACCATCAATAGCAAATCTTATATCGCTACTAGCACCCTCGTACCGGTCATTAAACTGCCCTAAATTCTCTACAAAACACTGAGGGGCTAAATTCGCCGACCAAGTTTCCCCAGACATGGTATCATATACTGGCAACATAGGGTCTGTCTCGTTGCTTTCGTAAACGTTATTTACGGTGGCCCTATCCTTAATGCCCGTTTCAGTTTGTTTCTCTGAGACTATAGGTAATGACAAACCCTGAGCATAAAACAATCCTGTAAGGAAACACAAAGTAGCGAGTGGAAATAAGAGCAGGTAATTTCGCATTGGGGGTAGCAGGTTGGTTATTGAATTGGGCTCCTAAATTTAAGCCAAGTAGCTGAAAATTAATAATTTGTTTACCCCAAATTAACCCTACTAATAACTAGAACCACTCAAACCCTTACTAACACTCGTTCTTTTTTATGGTCCACAGTCAACTGTCGACAGTCCACAGCAAAAATTAAGCTTTAAGGCAATGTCTTATTAAGTATGGACAAAATACTTTCTGTTAACCGTGGACAGTGGTCCGTTGACCGTGGACTTTAAACAATCTGCCCATCCTTGAGCCTGATAACCCTTTCGGTAAGGGCGGCTATGTCGTTTTCGTGGGTAACAATTACGATGGTTTTCCCTTCTTGGTGTAAGGCTTTAAAAAGCTCCATTACCTCATAGCTTGTCTGGGTATCCAATGCACCTGTTGGCTCATCAGCCAATATCACTTTCGGATTGCTAATCAGGGCTCGGGCAATAGCTACTCGCTGTTGCTGTCCGCCGCTCATTTCAGTAGGTAAGTGGTTGGCCCAATCGCGCAGGCCTACTTTCTCCAAATATTCCAGCGCCATTTTATCGCGCTGCTTGCGGCTTACATTTTGGTAGTATAGCGGCAAGGCAACATTCTCGGCAGCCGTTTTAAAACTCAACAGATTAAACGATTGGAACACAAAGCCCACCAACATGCTGCGGTATTTGGCCGCTTTGGCTTGCGATAAGTTCTTAACCAAATACTCGCCCAAATAATATTCACCAGAGTCGTATTGGTCCAATATGCCCAATATATTCAATAGCGTTGATTTGCCCGAGCCCGACGAACCCATGATGGATACCATCTCACCCTCGTTAACCTGCATATTTACACCCTTCAGCACATGCAAGCTATTGTGCCCCATTTGGTACGACTTATTTAAGTTGTTAATCCGGATTATTGGTTGAGCCACGACGGTAGATTTATATTATGCTAGACAAGATTATAGGTTCTACAGCAATCGAACAAGTTTATTAGATGAAGAGGGCTTTGTGCTAGATTAGTAGCAAGTAGTGAGTATCAAGTATCAAGTACATCATGTCTTTCGCTAAAATTGAGTACGAAGTACGATTTACGGCTTGTCTCGCCTTGGGTGAGGAGGGACTATTGTAGTTAATTTTTATTTCAATTTGCCTTTCAATCGTAAATCGTACCTCGTAAATCGTAAAATACTTGATACTTGATACTCACTACTTGATACTATCATTATCTTTGCACCACTATGGAAATTGCAAAAACCTATAACCCTAAAGAGGTAGAAGACAGATGGTATCAACATTGGATGGAGCAAGGATTTTTCCGCTCCGTGCCCGATGAGCGCGAACCATTCACTATAGTCATTCCGCCACCGAATGTTACGGGTGTGTTGCACATGGGCCACATGCTCAACAATACCATTCAAGATATCCTCATCCGCCGTGCGCGTATGATGGGCTATAATGCTTGTTGGGTGCCCGGCACCGACCATGCTAGTATAGCCACCGAGGCCAAAGTGGTAAACCTACTGCGCGAGCAAGGTATTAAGAAAAGCGATATAGGCCGCGATGCATTCATGGTGCACGCCTATGAATGGAAGGATAAGTACGGTGGTATTATCTTAGAGCAGTTGAAAAAACTGGGTGCCAGTTGCGATTGGGAGCGTACCCGCTTTACGATGGAGCCAAAGCTTTATGCTGCAGTAGTTAAAGTATTTGTTGACCTCTATAACAAGGGCTACATCTATCGCGATTTGAAGATGGTAAACTGGGACCCTCGCGCCCAAACTACCCTTAGCAATGAAGAGGTGATATATAAAGAGAACAAGCAGGCCAAACTATACTATATAAAGTATGTAATAGAGGGCACTGAGGACTTTATTACTATTGCCACAACTCGCCCCGAAACCTTGCTAGGCGATACGGCCGTGTGCGTGCACCCAGAAGATGAGCGATACACTGTGCTGCACAACCGCAAGGTGATAGTGCCATTGGTAAACCGCCACGTGCCGCTAATAGTAGATGAGTATGTAGAGCGTGAGTTTGGTACCGGTGCCTTAAAGGTAACACCAGCCCACGATATAAATGACTATGAATTAGGCAAAAAGCATGGCCTAGAAACCATAGATATCATGAACCCTGACGGAACGATAAGTGAAGCAGGTGAGCTATACATTGGTCAAGACCGATTTGCCGCCCGCAGACAAATTGTGGCCGACCTTGAAGCCGCTGGATTGCTTATTAAAACCGAAGAAATAGTAAACAAAGTAGGCTACAGCGAACGTAACCCCGATACGGTGGTTGAGCCCCGATTGAGCTTGCAGTGGTTTGTGGATATGCAAGAGTTGGTGAAACCAGCCTTGGAAAACGTGATGAACGACAACATCCATTTCCACCCCGATAGCTTTAAGAACCTGTATAAGCATTGGATGGAGAATATACGCAACTGGCCTATTTCGCGCCAATTGTGGTGGGGCCAGCGTATACCGGCGTTCTACTTAAGCGATGGTAGGTTTGTAGTGGCTGAAACCATTGAAGAAGCGATTGAATTGGCTAAGGAGCAGTTTGGCTTAACCAAAGTAACCGCAGAAGACCTGCGCCAAGACGAGGATGTGTTGGATACTTGGTTCAGTAGCTGGTTGTGGCCCATTTCGGTGTTTGATGGCTTTGAAGGCCCCGAAGAAGTAGACTATTATTACCCTACCAATGTACTAGTAACTGGTTGGGATATTATATTCTTCTGGGTTGCGCGTATGGTAATTGCTGGTTACGAGTTTAAGGATGAAAAGCCTTTTAACGATGTATATTTTACGGGCATGGTTCGCGATAAGCAGGGCCGTAAAATGAGTAAATCGTTGGGAAATTCGCCTGATCCACTTAGCCTGATTGACCAATACGGTGCCGATGGCATGCGTGTAGGTATCCTTATTAGTGCACCAAGTGGCAACGATGTTTTGTTTGATGATAAGCTTTGTGAGCAAGGCCGAAATTTTGCAAATAAGCTTTGGAATGCCTTCCGATTGATACAAGGATGGGAAGTTACCCCAGGCAAAAATGAAGAAAACGAAGCTTCGATTCAATGGATGCGCCAGCGCTTGAACATGGCCATTGTGCAGATAGACCAAAGCTTTGAACAATATCGCCTAAGCGAAGCATTATTAACGGTTTATAATTTGGTTTGGGATGAATTTTGCTCTTGGTACCTAGAGATGATTAAGCCCGAATACCAACACCCAATTGATGCCTATACCTTGGAGCAAACAACCTTGATATTGGAAGATTTGTTGAGGTTGTTGCACCCATTTACGCCCTTCATTTCGGAGCATATTTGGCAACACATTGGTACAAGAGAAGCCAAGGATAGCCTAATTGTTGCGCAATGGCCAAAAGCTGATGAAGTTGACGAAACCCTATTGAGTAACTTTGAGCTAGTTAAAGAAATGATAAGCGGCGTGCGCGACATCAGAAACCAACAACAGGTGAAGCCAAAGGACACTGTTGACCTATACGGCCAAGTTGCCAACACTGAGCTTTACGAGCAATACCGCCCGCAAGTAATCAAATTAGCCAAACTGGGCGTGTTTGAGTATACTGAGAAAGATATTGACAATGCCCAAGCCTTTATGGCCGGCAGCGATCGTTTTTTTGTCTCAACAGGCGTAGAAGTGGATGCTGAAGAAGAGCGTGCCAAAATGCTACAAGAGCTAGAATATACCAAGGGCTTTATCCGTTCCGTTGAGGGTAAATTGAGCAACGAGCGTTTTGTAAGCAGCGCTCCTACAGCAGTAGTTGAGGCGGAACGTAAAAAGCTAGCCGACGGACAGGCAAAGGTGAAAGCTTTGGAAGAGAGTTTGGCTAAGTTGGAGTAAGAAGATTAAGTTATGAGAAGCTATTCCATTACAATTTAGTTATTCCGACTGGATATGGTTTATCAATTAGCCCTAGCACCCAATGCAAATCAACTGAACCTTCCCTAAAGTCCTTTTCTCGTGCATCAATAACCACGATAGGTTGGTTAGCTAATAAGCTTAAGTGCCATAGGTAATTATCCTGTATTTGCTTCAGATAAGCAGCTGGTATAGCTTGTTCGTATTTTCGGCCACGTTGCAAAATATGTGCGTTAAGTTGCTCAGTGCTGCGGTCCAGATATATAGTAAGATCTGGCTTATGTGCGGTTTCCATTAACCCATTGTAAATACTCTTAAAAACCTCCAATTCAGCGCCTTTTAAAGTTACTTCAGCAAAATAAAGTGATTTGGCCAGTGAGTAGTCGGCCACTATTGGCTCATTGGCCAATTGGCACCACTGCTCATAGCGCTTAGCTAAAAAGAACAGCTCGGTATGGAACGCATATTTATCGGGCTCCGCATAAAAGTTTGCCAGAAATGGATTTTGCTCAAACTGCTCTAACACTAATTTTCTGCCAGTAGCTGCTGCTATCAGGGTTGCCAAGGTAGTTTTACCAGCACCAATATTCCCCTCAATGGATACTACTTTATGCAGCATTGTTTGCTTTAAGGCGCACTGAGCCTTCATCTTCGCACCGCTCTAGCAATTCGGCCATGGTATAGCCGCTCACGGGGTGCACAAGGTCTGGGGCTATTTCGGCCAACGGGGTTAGGGCAAATTTGCGTTGCTCAAGGCTGGCATGTGGTATCTGCAGGTGATCAGTAAAGTATACCAACGAATCAACCAGCAATATATCAATATCAATGGTGCGCGGCCCCCAGCGGAAACTTTCGGTGCGGCCAAGCATGGCTTCAATCTTTTTCAACTCTACCAAAAGTGCTTCAGGCTGTATGCTGCTCTTCACAATTACGGCTTGGTTCAAAAAGTCGTCTTGTTCTTCCTCTCCCCAAGCATCCGATTCGTACATTGCCGATACTTTTTCGACATCGCCAATGCGCTCGTGTATAAAGTTAATGGCCTTGCCAAGGTATTCTTGGCGGTTTCCCATGTTGCTGCCGCAAAGTAAATAGACGTATCTCATCATAGCATAGACCAATTACAATCAAAGTTGCCTCCAAATGTATTATTTTTGAATTCGTCAATCCGAATGATCACCTTTTAATTATCAACAGCCATTATGGGTAATTTCTTCCGTTTAGTATTCGCATCCCTTATCGGGTCGTTACTTTCCTTTGTTTTTGCTATACTCTTGTTCTTTATTGTCATCATTGGCTTAGTGTCTGGTTTAAAAGACCCTAAGGTAGCAGCCGTTAAAGCCAACTCCGTTTTGCACTTAGATTTATCGTACGAAATTAAAGAACGCACCAGTAAGGATATTTTTGCAAACTTCGACTTCGCCTCCATGGAGGCCGATAACAACCTTGGCTTAAACGACATTATCAAAAATATACGCAAAGCTGCGGAAGACGACAACATTAAAGGCATATACCTGGAGCTTGGCATGATGCCCAATGGTCTAGCTACCATAGAAGCCATTCGCAACGAACTGGTAAAGTTCAAAGAGTCGGGCAAATTTGTTTTGGCATACGGCGAAGTAGTAACCCAAAAAGCCTACTACCTTGCTTCGGTGGCCGATGAAGTGTACATTAATCCTGTTGGTTATTTGGAGCTAAAAGGTTTTAGCGCGCAGCTCACCTTCTTCAAGAACATGTTGGATAGGCTCGAAATCAAAGCACAGGTTTTCTATGCTGGCCAGTTTAAGAGTGCTACCGAGCCTTTCCGATACGACCGCATGTCGGAGCCAAACCGCAAACAGGTTACCGAATATCTTACCGATGTGTATGGCCACTTTATCTCGGAAATAGCCGCTTCGCGCAAATTAGATTACAAAGCATTGGACAGTATTGTTTTCAACCTTGCCATCCGTCAGCCTGAAGATGCGGTAAAATACAAGCTGGTAGACGAGCTACTTTATTTCGACCAAGTACAAGCCAAACTTGCGGAGAAAACAGGAAAAGACAATGCCAAAGATTTGGAGTTTGTTTCGTTGGGCACATACGATAATAGTCCGGGCAAAAAGACCGATTTCGACAGTGATAAAATCGCAGTATTGTATGCCGAAGGCAATATAGTGGATGGCGATGGCGATGAAGATAATATAGGTTCGGCAAGGTTTAGAAAGGCGTTGCAAGAAATACGCGAAGACGACAAAATAAAAGCGCTTGTTATTCGCGTAAACTCAGGTGGCGGCAGTGCCTTGGCATCTGAAATAATGCTTCGCGAAATAAACCTAGTAAAAGCCAAAGGCATACCAGTAATAGTATCTATGGGCGATGTGGCCGCATCTGGCGGTTACTATATTGCATGCTTTGCCGATACTATTGTAGCCGAACCTAACACCATTACCGGTTCTATTGGTGTATTTGGCTTATTGCCCGATATGGGTGGTTTTTTCAACAATAAAATGGGCATCACCTTTGATACCGTGAAAGTGGGTCAATACTCCGATTTCGGAACCATAACCCGATCTTTAACCGCCGAGGAATTCTCTATCCTTCAAGTGGGTGTTGATACTATTTACTTGAAGTTTAAGCGCCGGGTAGCTGAAGGCCGTGGCATGACCGTTGATTATGTGGATAGTGTTGGACAAGGTCGTATATGGACTGGCGTGCAAGCGCTAGAAAATGGTCTGGTAGATGTATTGGGTGGCATGGATGTAGCACTGGATATTGCCAAAACAAAAGCAGGATTGAAAAACTACCGAGTAGTTGACTACCCTAAACAAAAAGACCCACTAGCCAAGCTATTTAGCGAAGGTGGTGATGAAGTAGAGGCTCGCTTTATGAAAATGCAATTGGGCGAATACTATCCAATGTGGGTAAAAATGCAAGAATTAAAAAACGTACCTACAGGCGTACAAATGCGCATGCCATTTATGATGGAAGTGTATTAATACTCAATACAACGCAAAAAGGAAGGGCCGCTAATTGCGGCCCTTCCTCGTTTATCAACTTTTATAAATCAGTATTGACCTGTCGATAGCATTACCAGCGTGCAGGCCTCAATGGGTTCTATACCTGCCTTTTGCAACCTGTCTTCAAATGCAGGGTTCTCGGTGCCAGGGTTAAATATTACTCGTTTTGGTTTAAGCCCTAAAATATAGTCTTCGTAGCTCTCGTGCTGAATGGCCGGCCGCACATACAACG
This sequence comes from Sphingobacteriales bacterium, assembly GCA_027486795.1. Taxonomy (GTDB): domain Bacteria; phylum Bacteroidota; class Bacteroidia; order Chitinophagales; family CAIOSU01; genus CAIOSU01. The sequence goes on from JAIXOI010000017.1 coordinate 84,368, forward strand.
TAACGGTATCAACAGCCTCAAAAGGCAGTTTTTCGCTACCAATAGGCACATCGGCCACTGTACCTTTATCAACCCCGATGGCCAAAACTGTGTGCCCATGCGCGCGCAAGCGTTTTATGGCTATGTTACCATATCTATCAGGTTTGGTGGTAGCCCCAATTACGAGGGTAGTTTTGTTGGTTTCCATAGTCATATGTTCTGCAAACAGGTTAGCTATTACAAAAGTTTGTATAAAAAAGCTACAAAACGAAACAAAAAATTTATCGTGAGGTATAAATGGTTAACCAATCTCATTAAAATGCAAGTTTCTACAGCCGATAGTCTTCGCTTAAGGGTAAACCAACAATTGAAAGCGTGCAAAGAAAAAATCAATTCTTGCCCCGAGCATCAAAAATTCATTAAACTACAACAAGCGGCCCTACTTTGCCGTTTATTTCAAAAGCAGGTGATTATAGACCACGAAACACCTGATGGTATGAAACGCATTAAAGCATTGGTTTCGCTATCAACACCAAAAATGGTGGTGCTGCAAGATGGAACTTTTATTGACATTGAAGCCATAAAGAACATTGATATCGTATAGGCATCTTTACCCAACGTAATTTAAATAGCTAAATGTCAGCCACATCCGTAAGCAAAACAGATGTGGCGAAACTTAGTTTGTTTATCAACGTATCCAATAACTAAACAACTATAGCTTATGGAACGGGTAAAACTGAACATGATTGAGAAAGAGAGCATTAATAACCTACAATTTAAATGCTCAGAGGTACTACCAGATATAACCGCTCAACAACAGAGGCAACAAGACTTGTTCCGCGGAATGGTATTGGGCAATGCTTATAAAAACAAAGTGCAAATCGTATTCGAATCCCTAGCGGGGCCTAATGTGGTTACTACTACCATTTGGGCCACCACCGACAAAAACGTAGTGCTTAAGGGCGGTTTGCTTATCCCTATTTGTTGTATAATGAAAGTTATTTGTTAATCCACTTCGTAACAGCTTTCATTATTTTTTGTTAGATAAATTTCATATTTCTAATATTTTTCCGTATATTTCATTAACCCGCATTTATTGCAATCGGAAAGCTCATGGTCGTTAACCTAAAAACCCGCTAGCCAATGGAAACTACGTTGCAACCCAATACACCCAAAGTGCCTAAGGAACAGTTGCCCGGCATTGTTTCATTAAACCCAACTGATGTACTGCTTACCGAGGCCGACCGAAAATACAGAGACAGGATGCTGTATATGGCCATGATACTTGGTAACGGCTACAAAAGCAAAGTAAAAATAACGTTTCAAAGCATTGATGGCCCCCGTGCTGTAGAAACTACCGTTTGGGCTACCACCGAGGCAAGTGTTATTCTCAAAGGCGGCATATCCCTTCCTATAGTGTCCATCTATTCTGTTCATTGTTAACACCTAAATGCTTTTGGCAATTGTTACTTGTAGGGCAATAGGTTTACCTTTACAGCATGGAACTTACTCGCACGCAATGGCTTTTAAGAGGAATTATTGCGGTAATGATAATAGGCGTAATTGTTCGCCAATACGTAAAATATAGGGTTGCCCCCGAATTGGAGATTGACAAGCTCGAGTTTGTAAACCTAGATGGCTCATTATACAATAATTCTAACCTAAAAGGCCGCAACGTTTTACTTACTTACTATGCTACATGGTGTGGCCCTTGCAATGCCGAAATAGCTGGGTTAGAGGCGGCAAGGCCAATACTGGAGGCAGAAGGTTATTTGCTGGTGCACGTTACCGACGAAGCACTAGAAAAGATAAACAACTTCATGGCTAAGCATCCTTCGGGCATTACCTATTTGCGCAGCACCAAACCATTGGCCGAAATTGGCGTGCACACCTACCCTACCCACTTTGTGTTTGATAAGCAAGGTACACTGCGATATAAGCAAACCAACGAGATGAATTGGAACAATCCCGAAACCGCGCAAGACATTATCAAAATGGTTGAATAACTATAGAAACCACTTAAGAGATACTCTTTAAGTGCCAGCATAAACTTACACACGCTGGTTCGCTTATTAATCCATATCTTTGCAGCCGCATTCATTATCCACTAAAATCGCGATGCCAATATGACCATCGAGTACTATAAGGAGCTTAAGAGCAAGTTGCTCTCTCTGAGGAGGTATCTTTGACGTTGATAAACGAGTTTATCAAATACAAGAGAACGAAAAAATAAGCACACAGCCCGACTTTTGGACCAATCCGAAAAAAGCCGAGGAGGTGATGAAAAAAATCAAGATTGATAAAGGCTGGGTAAAAGATTACCAATCAACAGAGGCTTCTGTGGAAGAGGTTGAGGTACTGCTCGAGTTTTTTAAAGAGGGTGAGGTAACCGAGAAAGAACTTAAAGCACAGTTTGGCCAGGCAGAAGAGGCTTTGGAAGAGCTAGAACTGAAATCGACCCTCAACTCGCCCGAAGACCAACTACCAGGAGTATTGGAAATTAACTCAGGTGCAGGTGGCACTGAAAGCTGCGATTGGGCATCGATACTGATGCGCATGTACATTATGTGGGGCGAAAGCCACGGCATGAAGGTAAGCGAACTAGATAAAGTAGATGGCGATGTAGCAGGTATCAAATCGGTTACGCTGCAATTTGAGGGCCCGTTTGCCTATGGCTATTTAAAAGCAGAAAGTGGTGTGCACCGGCTGGTGCGCATTTCTCCATTCGACTCGGCTAAACGAAGGCACACCTCGTTTGCATCTATTTTTGTGTACCCCATGGTTGATGATACTATCGAAATCAATATCAACCCGAGCGATTTGGATTGGGATACTTTCCGCAGTAGTGGTGCTGGTGGGCAGAACGTAAACAAAGTGGAAACAGCCGTAAGGGTGCGTCACGCTCCGTCGGGCTTGGTAGTGGAGTGCCAAGAAACCCGGAGCCAAGGCCAAAACCGCGAACGCGCTTTACAAATGTTGAAGAGCCGCCTTTACGAAATAGAAATGCGCAAACGTAACGAAGAGCGCGACAAAGTAGAGGGCAACAAGATGAAAATTGAATGGGGTTCACAAATCCGCTCATACGTGTTGCACCCATACAAGCTGGTTAAAGACGTGCGCACTGGCTACGAAGTAGGCAATGCACAAGCTGTGTTAGATGGTGGTTTAGATGGGTTCATTAAAGCCTTTTTGCTTAACAAAACCTTTGAAGGCAGCGGAAAAATTGAAGACTAATTCTTCAACATCAGTTACGTTTAAAAACTGCTTACTTGTGTTCCTATTCGGCTTCCTGTTGACCGTAGATAATGCTTATCTTAGTGGGGCAACATGAAAACTAGGTATAGCAACATTAAATACATTTCTTGGCTAAGTTTGCCACTACTTGTTATATGTGGTATACTAGGGCTCCAATATCCGGAGCAGTTTTTTTCGGGTTATGGTTTTGTTGTTGCGGTCATATTCACTTATTTTTCAAACAAAAGGTTTGTGCCCGTTGGTGTAGCTGCAATTGCTACCGTCCTAATAATTATTGGTTTTGTCTCTTCTGATCAAAAAAACCAACTGTTTTACCAACTCAACCACTTTAGCTCTATAATGGTTATAGTTATGGTGCTTTACTTTATACTGTATGTATTAAGAGTTGAGAAACAGAAAGATGCCAAAACGAGACAAGTTAGTTCCCTCATTAATTTTGCTACTGAAGGCATTATACTCACCAACGAGAAAGGGAATATTATACTAGCCAACCCGCATGCCCAATTACTGTTTGGGTACAACGAAAACGAGCTGGTAGGCAATAGAATTGAGATGTTGCTGCCCGAAGCCATACGCAACAAGCACGTAGACCACGTAAAAGGCTTTCACCAAAAACCTTCTAACCGCTCCATGGGGGCTGGCCGAGACTTATATGCTAAACGAAAAGACGGTAGCGTTTTCCCCGTAGAAATTAGCCTAAGTTATTACCATTCTGGCAAAGAAGCTTTTGTTATTGCTTTTATCATCGACATTACGATACGCAAGGAAAATGAAAAGGTACTGAACCAAAAAACCTTGGAACTTGAAACCGTAAACCGCAAAGTTGCAAACCTTAATACCGAACTGGAGCAAAAAGTGCAAGACCGCACAACCATGCTGCGCGAAACGCTTGCACAACTTGAGCGCAGCAAAAGCGAATTGGCCGAATCGCTGGAAAAGGAAAAAGAACTGGGCGACTTGAAAAGCCGCTTCGTTTCAACCGTATCGCACGAATTCAGAACCCCCTTAAGCACTATATTATCATCGGCATCGCTTATTGGTAAGTATTTGTTGCAAGAGGAACAACCCAAAAGAGAAAAGCACATTGCTCGAATAAAAGAATCGGTAAAACACATGACCACCTTACTCGAAGACCTACTGCAACTAGGCAAACTTGAAGAAGGGCTGTTGGAAGTGAAAACCGAAACTTTTTATTTGTCAGAATTTATGCAAGAGCTTGTAGGCGAAATGCAAGCAATAGCAAATAATGGCCAAAATATAGTGCTAGCGTCTATTACTATTGAAGAAATACATACAGATAAAAGGTTACTGCGTAACATTTTGATAAACTTAATCTCCAATGCCATTAAGTTTTCGCCAGAAAATTCGGATATTCACATAGCAATAATTAGCAACCATAACCAGGTTTCGTTTGCAGTAAGCGATACAGGTATAGGAATACCTAAAGAAGACCTACAGCATTTATTTGGGCGCTTTTTTAGGGCCCGAAGTGCGCATAATATACCTGGAACGGGTTTGGGCTTGCATATAGTAGGCAAATATTTAGAACTTTTGGGAGGCACCATAAACGTTGATACAGAAGCCAATAAAGGCTCAACTTTTACCATAACCTTACCTTTAACCGACGCTGAAACAGAATAAAATGACCCGGATACTATTAATAGAAGACAATACTGAGGTAAGGGAAAACATTGTAGAGATATTGGAACTCTCGCAATATGAAGTACTGGCAGCCGAAAACGGCAAGGTTGGCGTAAAGTTGGCTCAATCGGGCAATCCAGATTTGATAATTTGCGACATCATGATGCCCGAAATGGATGGCTATGGGGTGTTACATGCCCTTAGCAAAAACGATACCACCGCAGCTATTCCGTTCATTTTTCTAACAGCAAAAGCCGACAGGGCCGATTTGAGAAAAGGAATGGATATGGGTGCCGATGACTATATAACTAAGCCCTTTGACGATATTGAGCTGCTGAACGCTGTTGAAACCCGCCTAAAAAAAAGCGCTCTATACAAGTCTGAAGTTATTAGCACAGCCGAAGGAGTAAATGAGTTTTTGCGCAATGCAGGTGGCAGCAGTGCAGTAAACAACCAAGACTACGAAACCCAAGAGTACAAGAAAAAGCAAACCATTTACCAGCAAAGTAAGCGCCCGTTGTACCTATACTTTGTAGCCAAAGGCAAAGTGAAAACCTTCAAGATAAACGATGACGGCAAAGAATTGATAACCGAAATATATAAGGAGGGAGAGTTTTTGGGTTATACCACGCTGCTTGAAGATACCACCTACCTTGACACTGCCGAAGCGCTCGAAGACACTCAAGTTTTGCTTATACCTAAATCCGAGTTTCTAGACATTATAGCCCGCGATAGAATTGTAGCTCACAAATTCATAAAACTACTAGCTCAAAATTTAATTGAAAAGGAAGAACAACTGCTTAACCTTGCATACAACTCGCTGCGCAAACGAATCGCGAATGGCCTGCTGCAAGTAAATGAAAAGTTTAAAAGCTCAGATAATGACCGTCCAAAACTAGAAATTTCGAGAGAAGCACTGGCACAAGTGGTTGGCACCGCCACCGAATCGTTGATAAGGGTATTGAGTGATTTTAAGAGCGAAAAGCTAATCGAAATTGTTGAAGGCAAAATATATTTGCTCGAAGAAAAAAAACTCAAGGAGCTACTGAATTAACAGGCTAACTAGTTGCACGATTTCAATATCCCGATTCTCTTCTAATTCAATTGCTTTAATCTTTCACGCAACGGCATGAAAGATGTAATGCACGCTCACCAGCATATCGCGCAACCGATTTATAATAGTTGCTGGTTGTAACGTAAAGCGCAAAGGTACTATCGTTTATGCTTGGTGTGGTAGTCCACCACGACGCTTGAGTGCCTATGCCTAAGTAAGCAGTTGTGTTGTAATAACCAGCAGGCTTACCATTAAAACCCGATTCATTTGTAGCGCCAGTATTTGGGGCATCCCATCCTGATGTTTCGCGCAGTGCAGCACCAGCAACGCTGTCCGCACCATAATTAAACAACATAACTTGCCACTCAATCTCGCTTGGCACATGCCAACCTTGTGGGCAAACACCTTTTACACCGCTAGGGTTGGCATAGCTAGGTGCGGCACCAGCCATTATTGTATTAAAGTTATACAACCTACCATAGCTGGTACAATTTGCCTCGGCTCCGTCATAGCAAAGGCTACCAGGAGCATTGTAATTTAAGTTTTCGGCCATCCAAACTTGATTGCCAATGCACACTGTTTCATACTCTTGTCCATCGCGGCTGTCCTTCAATTTACCACCACAGGTATAGCAATAAGTATCATCGCCGTAATGCTTGAAATATAAACGCGGCAGTTTCTCATATCCTCTAAGCACGGTATCGCTAAACTCAGTGGTATTGTCTGGTTTCAGATGCGCAATTTCAGTACTGTCTACATCCATTACCAATCGCTGAATCATCCATTGCTCCATTTTTTTGGCAAACCAGTCGGTTACCGCGGTAGAACCTCCATCCTGTTTTGTATAGCCATAGTAACTTATGGGGTCAAGACTCAAAAAAGTTGTTCTGATTGGTTCTAATCCTGAACCCGTTGCAGTACCATAGCCACTATAACACATGTTGCCAAAAATGATGGTATTCGGCATTTTAGGAAGCTTTTTGATGTACTTGGTTGTAACGTAAATGTCGTAAACCAATAAGTTAGTATCGGCAGCATTTACAAATCCGCCAGAGAGGTTACCGGCCTTGATATCAAAATCGGCGTTTATCTTCAACTCGCCAGAAAGAAGCATATCAAGATAAGTTTGGCCAATTTGTTGTTTAATCAATGCCGTTAGTTCAGCCTCATCTGTTGGAGGGTTATTTACGTCGGTACTTACCTTCAAACCTGTAATAACACTTTCCGGTTTGCCATGAGCATCAATAATTACCCACCCATAATTAGCAAAATTTGCCATACTCGCTGGCGTACAAAACTCATCGGCGAGCACAGTTACATCCAATTGCTTGCTCGATGAGCCAATTAACGAAGCTACGCTGGCCAATTCGCCAGGTGCATAAAACTCATTTGCTGCAGGTGCGTATATCAACACTTTATCGTTGGGTATGGCATTGGTACAGCTATTTCCGCTTGATTTGAACAATCTCAGTTCGTTGCCCGAACTGGCACCGCCTCCTCGAAAAATGCTATAGCCATTATCATCAACAGGATTGAGATTAAAACTCACCTGTAACCCACCGTTCAACACCACATCAATATAAAGACTATCAAAAGTGTTTACGGATGCTACTCCATCTTGCCCTAGAAGCCAATCGGCGGTCAACATGAGGGCTTGCTGTGGCGTATAATTGTTGCTAATTGCCAACTCGTAAAACTTTCCATGTGTTTGCTGCAAAACTTCCGTAGCTTGAAACACAGAACTCGCTTTAGTATCACCATCTTCTTTTTTACAAGCAGTAATCAATAACATGGTTAGCAACACCAATAATAGCGATATACGCATAGCAGATATTTTTATAAATTTAATAACCTGCTACCATTTTTTAACCATTGGATATCATCTATTTTTCAACAGCCCAAGAACGTTGCCTTAAAACGTAAGCTAACAAGGAGTTGTAGCCCATTATTAAGTTATTGTATGGAGGTTGATTTAGTAACGCCCATGATTTTGACCAGAAGCAAACCCAACAGCATCAGCAACAGACCAATACTCCCGAATATGTAATGCAAAGTGCCTATCCCTTGTATCATGAGTACTTGAGTTAATATCCAACCGAACAAAATAGAACCCTGCGCAATAATAAACCAAGCATAGTGCCTTGCCTCAACAATAAGGCACACAAATACTATTAGGCTAAGTACGCCATTAACAGAAAACAAAATAATACCGGGTATCAAAAAATCGCTGAACGGCGAGAATTGAAGCACGCTTAGCGGCAATTTCAATCCACTTCCATCGGGATACAAAACGAGGCTTCCGCCGCCATAAAGGGCACCAATACCGTTAATCAATAAGAGCACCCCCGCTAACCACCTGATGAGCTTTTTCATGCCTCAAAATAGGTAATGATTTTTTTGCGGAGGATGATTAGAATCAATAGGAGATTCAAATAAAAATCATTGACCAACAATAGTTTCCTTAATTCAGCTTATACTTCAGTGCTGGGTGGTTATCCAAAAAATCTACCACTGCATTGTCTAGGTTTATTTTATACTTGCCCGAGCTGGCCTCTAGCACGCTTTTGTTGTTTACGTCGGTGGTGTCGTAAATATTTATATCGAGGCGCATATTGCCCGGGTAGTTTTTACAAATTTGCTCTAGCTCGTTTACCAGCTTATCATCAAGGTCACTTAAGGCTATACGCAAAGTAAGGCTCTTTGCCATTTTGTCGCGCAAGTCGCTCAATAGCTCAATGGTGCGTATTTTAAACTCCCATTGATCTTGGCTGTGGCGGCGCAACTGGTAACTGCCCCGTATAAATATCATGTGCCCAGCCGATAAGTAGTTGCTGAATTTGATATAATCTTCGCCAAAAAGCACAAACTCGTAGCTGCCATCAAAGTCTTCCACCGTAAACGAGCCAAACTTATTGCCTGTTTTGGTTAACCGATGCGATGCACCGGTAATGATGCCACCCAACGCCAACTCGCGGTTTTTATGATTTTCAATTTCGCTGATGGGGCAATTCACAAAATTGCGCATCTCTAGTTTATAAGTATCCAAAGGGTGGCCACTTAAATAAATACCTGTATGGTCTTTCTCTTGGTTCAATTCTTCAATAAGGCCCCACGGCTCAACCGTTGGTATGGCTGGCTCTTCAACTGCTCCCTCAGAGGCCACATCGCCAAAGAGTGATAGACTAGAGCTTTCTTGGTCGCGCTGGTAACTGTTACCAAACTTTACAACCTTCTCAAGAACCGTCATATTGTCGGCCGGAATATGAAAAAAATAAGTACTACGGGTATAACCAAACGAATCGAATCCACCAGAATAAGCTAAACTTTCAAACGCTTTTTTGTTTACCGAACGCAGGTTGGCGCGTTTCGCCAAATCAAAAATGCTATTAAATGGCCCGTTCTTTTCACGCTCCAGCACCAACTCTTCTACCGCTGCCGAACCAACTCCTTTAACGGCAGACAGGGCAAAACGAATCTCGCCTTTTTTGTTTACTGCAAATTTCACATTACTCTCGTTTACATCTGGCCCCAGCACTTTCACCTTCATGCGGCTGCACTCAGAAAGGAAGAACTCTACCTTTTTAATATCGCCCATGTTGTGCGTAAGCACCGCCGCCATATATTCGGCAGGATAATTGGCCTTAAGGTATGCCGTTTGGAAAGCCACCACCGAGTATGCCGCCGAGTGAGAACGGTTGAAACCATAGCTCGCAAACTTAGCCATAATGGCAAAAGTCTCTTTCGCGTTCTTGGGGTCCACTCCTTTTTCAATGCCGCCTGCCACAAACTCCTCCTCCATTTTGGCCATGGCATTTATGTCTTTTTTACCCATGGCGCGGCGCAGCAAATCGGCTTTGCCAAGGCTAAAGCCCGCAATAATTTGGGCCGTTTGCATAATCTGCTCTTGGTATACCATAATACCGTAGGTAGGCTTCAGGATACCCTCCAGCCACTCGTGCGGATATTCTACTACCTCCCTACCCTGCTTGCGGTCAATAAAATTGGGTATGTAATCCATTGGGCCTGGGCGATACAAGGCGTTCATGGCTATCAAATCTTCAATGGTAGTAGGCTTAAGCTGTCGCAGGTACTGTCTCATCCCATCGCTCTCAAACTGAAACGTACCAACCGTTTCTCCGTTCTGATACAACTCAAAAGTTTTGGGGTCATCCAGCGGAATGGCATCAATATCAATATCAATTCCATGAGCCGCCTTCACGTTGGCCATGGCATCGCGAATAATGGAGAGGGTCTTCAGCCCCAGAAAGTCCATTTTCAACATGCCCGCATCTTCAATCACTTTGCCATCGAACTGGGTAACCAAAAGCGGCGAATCTTTGGCAGTGCAAACGGGTATGTAGTTGGTAATGTCCTCAGGGGCAATAATTACACCCGCTGCATGAATACCGCGCTGCCGCACTGAGCCTTCCAATATTTTGGCAAGCTTCAAAACCTTACTAGCCTCGCTATCGGTTTTCAAAATCTCCTTCAGCTCCGCACTATCTTCATAAGCCTGTGCCAGCGTAATACCCAATACTTCAGGTATCATTTTAGTTAGCTTATCCGTTTCGGCCAACGGATATTGCATAACACGGCCCACATCTTTTATAGAGCTTTTGGCGGCCATGGTGCCGTAGGTAATAATTTGGGCCACTTGGTTTTGGCCGTACTTATCAACTACATAATCAATAACCTTTTGGCGGTTGTCATCGTCAAAGTCAATATCAATATCGGGCATGCTTACCCGTTCTGGATTCAAGAAACGTTCGAAAAGCAGGTTGTACTTTATTGGGTCGATGTTAGTTATACCCGTACAAAACGCAACCAGCGAGCCCGCAGCCGAACCACGGCCTGGCCCAACAGCCACGCCCATTTTTCGGGCAGCGGCAATAAAATCTTGTACAATGAGAAAGTACCCAGCGAAGCCCATGTCTTTCATCACTTTCAACTCAAACTCCAAGCGCTCTACCACCTCACTTGGCAAAGCATCGCCAAAGCGTTTGCGCGCGCCTAGAAAGCTTACGTGCTTCAGGTAGTCGTCCATGTTCAAAAACTCCTTGGGCAAGGTAAAGTTGGGCAGCAGTATATCGCGCTTTAGCTTTGGGGTATCTATCTTATCAAAAATCTCGATGGTATTCTCCATCGCCTCCGGAATGTCCTTGTATAATTGGTACATTTCGTCTTTGGTTTTGAAATAGAACTCATCATTTTCAAAACCAAACCGCTCGCCTTTTGCATCACCCTTTGGGGTACTTTGAAAAGCGCCAGTATTGATGCAAAGCAAAATATCGTGTGCTTCGGCGTCACTTTTATCTACGTAATGCGAGTCGTTAGTAGCAATGAGCTTTACGTTATGTTTTTTGCTCAAGCCAATCAAAAACTCGTTTACCCCATCTTGGTCGATGCCTTTCAGACCGTGCCGTTGTATTTCTATGTAATAGTCTTCTTTAAACAAATCAAGATGCTCCAAAAACACTTTCTCTGCAGCGTCTGGCCCTTCCTCAAGCCAAGTGCGCGGCACCATAGCGGCCACGCAGCAAGTGCTGGCTATTAGGCCCTCGCTATATTGCTTTAACAGTTCCATGTCAATCCGCGGGAAGTTGCCCCACATACCTTCGGTAAAACCAAGCGAACATAATTTGGAAAGGTTCTTGTACCCCTGAGCATTTTTTGCCAATAGCAATTGATGGTAGCGCTTATCGCGGGTACCTTTTTCGAAAGTTTTTTGGTGCCTATCTTCTACTATATAAAACTCGCATCCCAAAATAGGTTTTATACCGTTTTTAAGTGCCGATAGATAAAACTTAAATGCCCCGAACATATTGCCGTGGTCGGTAATGGCAATACCCGGCTGGCCATCGGCTTTGGCCTTCTTCATCATACGGTCAATATCCGCTGCACCGTCTAAAAGCGAATACTGGGTATGGCAATGTAGATGGCAAAACTCGGGCATAGCGGTACGTTTGGGGGAGTGCTGAAAAGCAGGGGTATTACACTAACAAATATACCGAAATGAGGTTCCAACTGAAAGGGGCAGATAGAAAAGTTATTGACTTGTTATCCACCAACTTCTCGGCTTCTAATAATTGGCTTAAACCTTTTCTGGTTTGTTGAGCCCGTCAAGCATATCCAAAATCAATTCGTCCAAATCACCTTTGTTGGGCAGGGCACCCATCATGCCGTACATGGCAGCGGTGCGTTTCGGCGGTCCGTCACCGCCACCCATTTTGGCCAAAAAGTTAGTGAACTTGGTCATTTTCTCTTCACTCAGCACTTTACCGGCAGTCTTAACTAAACCAACGGTAAATTGGCTCTGCAGGTTATGCAGACTAAATTTCCTACCCACGGCTACAGCCTCTTGCAAATCGAGGATAAACTGATCGATGGCCTTTACATTACCCCACGATATGGTAAGGTGCAAACTGTCGGGGTTTTGTTGCCGATCTATATGGTATCCTTTGGCACTCAATTCATCCCCGATATTAAAAATGGGCAACTTATCAGAGCCTATAGCCACCACGCACATGTGCGGGTTGCCAATAATATGGATACCCTCAATAGCTTCTACGGCCTTGCGTACCTTTAGGGTAGCATCCATTACATCTTTAGCTAAGCGCACATAGCCTTCGGCGCCCAAGAAATTAAGTACCGCCCAAGCAGCGGCAATGGCGCCACCAGGGCGCGTACCGGCCACTGCTGGAGAAGCGTATATACCACCCGTCCAGCCGGTATATACAAAATACTGGTGTTTGCGCATTTCGCTGTTTTTGTACAGCACGCACGAACCTCCTTTGGCACTATAGCCGTATTTGTGCAAATCCATGCTCATGGATACGACACCCGCCACGCGGTAATCAAATTTCGGGATTGTATAGCCCAAGCGCTCCACCCAAGGAAGTATGTAGCCGCCCACACAGGCATCCACGTGCATCCAAAGGTTGTTTTTAAGGGCCAAAGCAGCCAACTCTTCAATCGGGTCGACAACCCCATGGGGGTATGCCGGTGCCGAGCCAACTATCATTATTGTGTTGGAATTGATGGCCGCCTCGGTAGCCTTTACATCGGCGCGCAAATCGTCGGGGTTAACTGGCACGTGCACTACTTTGATGCCAAAATAGTAAGCTGCCTTATCAAAGGCAGGGTGCACGCTTATGGGCACCACCATTTCGGGTGCCGTAATGCTGGGTTTAGTGGCTTTGGCCCATGAGTGAGCTGCTTTTACGGCACAAAGAATACTCTCGGTTCCGCCAGAAGTCATATTGCCCACCACATCATCATCGCCATGCATTAAATCTATGGTAAACGAAACCACCTCATTTTCGAATTTCCGCAAACTCGGGAAGGCAGTTGGGTTCAATCCGTTTTCGTACCGGTATGCGTCATAAGCGTTTCGGGTTACTTCGCTCACCTCTTCGCCAGCATAAAACACCAAACTAAAGGTTTTGCCATCCTTCCATGAGGCATCGCGTTCGCCAGCTTCGCGAAGGGCCGTATTTAATGTTTCGGCATCGCGGCCATGTTCAGGAAATCTATATCGGGGGCGGATGTCTTTTTTAGCCATGACAAGGATTCAAAATTGAAAATTCAAAATTTAAAATTACGCTAGTGCTAATGTACCAAGGATTTTTTAAAGTGCAGTCTAGCTTAGCACTCACTACTTGATACTTGATACTATCAAACAAAAAACTTCTCGTAAAATTTCATGGCATTGCCACTGAAAACTTTATCTACGAGTTCTTCTGGCGTATAACCGTACCAAAACTCTTGGTGAAATTTGTGTTTGTGCAAGTAAGATACCAAATCGTTGCGCAAAAGCGGCATTTTAGCTGAAGTATCGTAAGGGTCAACGTGCGTAATAGTACCATCGTAATCGGTACCGATTGAAACTACATCCCAACCGCTTTTTGCCTCAACGGCTTTCACCACCTGGAAAATATTCATCCAAATCATTTTGGCAAACTCTTCGCGTTGCTTCTCGGGGTCTTTTATTTGCGAAACCTTCTTTACCAACTCTATGCTGCCCAAATTTCCCTTGTCCATCATTATCCCAATCAAACCTTCCGATTCGTGGATGATACGGATTTCTTCGTTGCTCACGTTAATGCTCCATTTGTGGAAATGGCCTTTGGCGCTCTTCTTCAAATTGTCTTTTGTGCGGATGGAAGATGCTAAATCTTTATACCCGTTTACACCACCATGGCTGCAAATTACGGGTATCTTGTCGTTGGGGTTTAGGTAGTTGTAGTTGCGAATAAAGCCATAATACTCCATGCGCGAGGCAATGCTCATGTGCTTCGTATCAATAAGAATGCGCTTGCCGTTTTCGCGGCTCAACAATTCCCTGAGCACATGTCGGCCCAGCTCGGTCAATCCTTTATCAATGCCTTTATTCTGATTAATAAGTCCGTTTAATGCACCCTTTAGGCTGGTGGCATGGCCGCCCAATTGGTTCCAGAAATGATGCGCTAGGTTTACCGTAAATGGCGGGTGCTCCCATTGCTTCACCTTACGAATATTCTCACTGAGCAAGGCCTTCATCTCATCAATCGATTTCTTTTCAGTGGCCTTTACCCCACAACCAAATGCATGGGCGCCTTCAATACTCATTATCACGGCTATGGTATTGGGCTCATGGGCTACTACTTGTTCCAGCTCTTTATAGCTATTCACTATTTTATACGCCAACTTACCGTCGGGCGACAGGCCTTGACCCTTGGCCACAAAGTCATATTCCTTTTGTAAGTCGTCAAAGTATCGGTCATCTACGTTGCGCAGGTACTTAATCCGTTTCGGGTCCATGCCGGTAATAAGCGAAATCAGTTGCTCACTGGCGTTTTTGCTTATCATTAGGCTAGGCACATCGCGGATGCGCAAAAAGCCATGCTCCATTGGGTAAAGTGATAGGTTAATTACCCTCACTTGGCCTTCACTTAGCGCATATAAGTTGCACTGGGATTGTTTCAATACTTGGGTGCTATTTTTGCGAATCATCCTCAAAAAGCCTGTGTTGGCTTCGCTGTGGTCAATGCATTCCCAAAGGTCGCAAATAGGTTCTGGGTGCCCAGAGTGGAAAGATTTCAGATTAGGATGGCAATGAAGATCCACCATAAACGGCTTAATACTCATTAAATGCAGGTTTCAGGGGTAAAGATAGCGTGTGATAACTAAACGCTAATATAAGCTAAGCGGTTGCATGCCGCAAGGGTAAAAAGGAATATACTCGGTTTGCACCCAAACGGGCAAAAAAAATCCGGCGAAGGAACCACTCTTCGCCGGCATTACACAACTAACTAACCAACTATTACTTAATATGCTTTTTAGGGATGATAAAAATGGTTGCCTCTGCTCTTCTGCCACGCTTCGGGGTATTTTTCAGCTTCGCACACATCTTTTTACCTTATTACTCACCTAGAGGCAACCATTTACCAATGTGAATCAGAACTTATAACACTGCAAGATACGATGCGGTTCAACTATAGTTTATCTTTTTCGTTAAACTGACGTAAACAGCCGATAAATGAATTATATAGTTAGTTAAGGGATTAAACCAATATTTCGCCGCGCCATCGCTAGAAATTGCCTCTGTCTATCTTTGATTGGAGACAAAAAAAATCCGGCGAAGGAACCACTCTCCGCCGGCATTACACAACTAACTAACCAACTATATTTATATAACGCAGGATTCAAAAAAATGTTTTAAATCTTCGTCATTTTATTTCAAACTCTAATTATTGATACAAATATACAACGTAAAAAAAGCGAGGTCCAACTCTTTTCGTTGAACCTCGCTTGTATACCGATGAATGGCAACTTATTGGAGATAAATGCAATTTTTAATATTTTATCACTCGCCTAATTGCTTGGCCTTCAGCACACACTACTCTTATATGGTATACGCCTTGCGAAAGACCACTTAAATCTAATTGTCCGCTTGGCTGGGTTATGGTTTGCCTATGTACCAACCTACCATCGATGCTATATACTTCAATATTTGCGTCAGTAGCACTAATGATGTAACTAACGATGTTTTCGGTTGGGTTGGGCCAAAGCTGCCATTGCAGATTACTCACTTCTGTTACTCCAACTCCAGTAACTGAAAATGCTGCCGAGGTAAAGTTGCAACCGTTGGCATCGGTTACCACTACCGTATAACTGCCGCTGGCAATAACCGTGTAGCTGGTATCATCGGCATTGGCAATCGGGTTGCCGCCATACAGCCATTGGTAAGACGAACCTAAATCTGCAACATAAAGCGTATCGCCCACCTGCGAAATAACCGGAACAATTGCTTGAAGTGTGTTGATTGAAATAGGATTGCTGCCATAAACTGCCACACAGCCATTGTTGTCGCGCACCAATACTTTATATACTCCACCCCCAACAGTAAACAAGCTCACTCCATTCTGGAAAGTAGCACCACTATCTATTGAGTAAAGAATTGGATTCTGCCCACCACTAATGCTAACGGTTATAGTACCATTGTCGCCAGGGCAATTCGGCTGCACCACGGCTACATTGGTTACCGCAAATCCTGTGCAACCACTGGTAGGTTGCGTAACATTATCGCAAATACTTTCGCTGCAACCATTATCATCGGTAACGGTTACACAATAATTGCCAGCACCTAAACCGGTTAGGTCTTCTGCAGTGGCATTTGTGTTCCATAAATAAGTATACGGAGTAGCACCACCACTAACAGTTAAGTTAATGCTGCCATTGTTGCCACCAAATTGCGATACGTTTACCACAACAGTAGTTAGGCTCAATGCAGTTGGCTGGCTAACGGTATAGGGCCCACCAGTGGCATTACAACCGTTGGCATCGCGCACTTGTATGGTATAGTTTCCTGCTGCCAAACCAGTAAATGAATTACTGGCCGACCAGGTATTGCCTCCATTGCGGCTATACTCAATCAAGCCAGCACCACCAGTAGCACTTACAATTAAGCTTCCGTCAGCACCACCATTGCATTGCACATCCGATACCGAAACGTTTGATATGGCCAACGAACAGCCCGCTTGCCCTACATTGTCGCAACCAATAGCAGTGCAGCCGTTGCCAGCAGTAACAGTTACGCAATATTGGCCTACGGCTAGGGCACTAATATCTTCGGTAACTGCACCGTTGCTCCACTGGTATGTAAGCGGAGCTGTGCCATTAATTACAGTAAGATTAACAGAACCATCGTTGCCACCCACAATGGATACCGGTGCTACCGAAAATCCCAATGAAATGGCCGTTGGTTGGGTTAGCGTGTACGAACCCAAAGGTGCATTGGCGGTGCAACCTGCCGCATCGCGAACCTGCACGGTATAGCTGCCCGCCGACAAACCACCTACAGGACTAGTGCTCGACCATGAACTACCGCCATTTACTGAATACTCAACCGCACCATTGGCACCGCTTGTGGTAATAGCTATACTACCATTGCTACCGCCGTTACACGAAGGGTTATTTACTACCACGCTGGTTATTGCTAGGTTACAGGTTGGTTGGGTCACGTTTCCGCAACCAGTAATAGTACAGCCGCTATTATCGGTGGCGGTTACACAATAATTTCCTGCTGCAAGGTTACTTATATCTTCAGTGCTTTGCCCATTGCTCCACTGAAACGTGCGTGGAGTAGTGCCGCCCGTTACAGTTAGGTTTATGGCACCGTTGGCACCACCAACAGTGCTAGCCGGAGTAACACCAAAATTAATACTCATAATCTGTGGCGCAGTTATTACCTGTGGATTACCTGCGGCATTGGCATTACAGCCGGCAGCATCGCGCACCTGAATAGTATAATTGCCTGCGGCCAAATTGGTAAAGCTATTGCTGCTTTGCCAGTTGGCACCCCCATTAATCGAATACTCAACTGCACCATTAGCGCCACTAGTAGCAATAGTAAAAGAACCATTGGCAAGGCCAGCGCAAGTAGCATTTACCTTACCCACCGACGTGATGGCCAAAGTACAGGTTGGGTTGGTAACCGTAACATTGCCGGTTGCTGTGCAGCCTTTGTTATCCGTAACGGTAACTGAATAGTTAGCTGCACTAAGGTTTTTAATAGTATCAGCCGTTGCACCAGGGGTACCTGCACTCCAAACGTATGTGTAAGGGGCGGTTCCGCCAGTTGGCGTTGCCCATGCTTTACCGTTGCTGCCACCTACAGCAGTAGGGCTGGTAAAGCTAGTTGAAACTGATAGCGCGTTGGGTTGGGTAACCACTACCGGGTTGCTGGTATACGTAAGCGTGCACCCGTTGGCATCTTGAACAGTAATGGGGTAATTGCCGGCCGTAAGCCCTGTAAAAGTATTGCTGCTTTGGAAAGAGGAGCCTTGAGCAAATTGTATATTATCAACCTCCATGAAGTAGCTAGAGCAGTTGTTGTACTGGCAATCGGTTTCAATATAAAACAAGAAATCACTGCGAGAATTTGTAGGTACTGAACTTAAGTCAAGAGTTACAGTAATCGACTGGCAGGTTCGACTTTGGTTGAAAGTCAAAAAATTTCCGCTAACACCATTTACTGTGGTAGGTGCACTTGGGTAGCCGTTATTTACCCAGCAATAGAACCTAGCCCGGTCGTTAGGGCGCTGTACATCAAAAGAGTGAGAAACATCAAAGGTTATGCTTACTAGATTCACCCCATTCATGTTAGTTTGAGGTGAACGTAAAAAACAACCAGCAAAAGCAGTGTTGCGGCTAAACCTTGCCGAACCTGCTGGGCAGCCGCTTGAGCTATTGTAAACCCATGAGCCATCGGTGCAGGTACCTGGCGACCACCAAACACTGGTGCTGCCGCTGCTGGTAGTGCTAAGTGTAGAACTAGACCCAAACGCAGCCGCTCCGCCAATAGCGGTAGATGTGCCATTGGTATACGTAAACGGCCCAGTGCCACCGCTGGTTTGCACAGTAATGGTGCCGTTGCTGCCGCCATTGCACGATACGGGTGTAGTGCTTACGCCAGTAATGGCCAAGGTACCACATTGACCATATACATCAATTGATGCGAAGCACCATAAAATGGTGAGTAAAAACAAAATACGTTGTCCCTGTGGCATAGCACTATTTTTTTGCGAAGTTACATCAAAATAGAGCTTTTACATTAGCTTAACGTTGCACGCGAGAGCTATTTTTTCAGCCGTCTACTCCCCATTGGGCATTTTCAAATCCCGCTCATGGAAAGATTTCGTCCACCTCACTTTCCCATTGGCATCAATAGCCTCAAAAGTAAGTGTACGGTCATCGTTCAAAAACGAGCCTGTAATACTGGCCTTAACAAAATTTTGCTCTGGCAGCAAAGTACCTTCCACGCGGGCAGGGTTATTATATTCCTTGTGATCGGCAATAGTAGTAAATGCCCGCGACGTAAGCGGCGACGAAGTAACATCATATAACACATAAAACTCCTTGCCTGGTTGAAATGAGTTCATCTCCGTCATATGCCTGTCACCGCTCAAAAACACCACGCCCTCAATACGGTGTTGCACTATAAACTCCATCAATTCATCCCACTCACTGGTAAAGTGCCTATAGCACTCAAACTCATTTACGGGGTTTAGGACTTGGCTGCCCACCACAATAAACCTAAAATTCACGTATTTATTCGAGGCCAGTAATCCCTCTTTGAGCCATTGTATTTGGCGCTTGCCCAAAAACTCCTTTTCGGTATGCTTGTTTGGGTAAGCGTTAGGGCTGCGGTGGTATCGGTCATCCAGTAAAAAGAATTCCGCATCGGCCATTTGAATTTTGCTGTACACGCCAGCGTTGCCCGCTTCGCCATAAGTTTTATTGCCCCAATACTCCTTAAACAACCTTAGGCTTTCTTGCTTTAAGTCGAAGGTTTTATCGCCATCGTTTGGTCCGTAATCGTGGTCGTCCCAAATAGCATAGTGGCTCATAGCTGCCAACAACGGCTGAAGGGCCGGCAGGCTGCGCGTATGCCTGTTTCGATAGGCCATGCCGCTCGCCGAACTATAATCTGCAGGGCGGTAATAGGTATTGTCGCCCAACCAGAGCATAAAGTCGGCAGGTTGCTTGGCAAGGGTTTCAAATATCTTAGTATCCTGCCCGTAAGGTTCTCCAGCACGGTCATAAATACTATCGTTTATGTAATTGCACGAACCGAAGAGAAAGGTAAGGTCGGGTGCATCGGTGCGGTACTCCCAAAGGGTGCGGGTTTTAAACTGGGTAGGGTATGCAAACTCCTGTTTCTCCCCGTCCAAATAAATGTCATATTGGTAAGCAGTATTTATAGCCAGCTCGGGCAAATAGAAATGCACTCTCGGGCCTCTACCCTCTTGCCAAAGCTCCAAGTTTACATAGTTACTTTTTTTAGGCGAGTCGATAGGGTAATAAACAATTTTGGCTTCCTGCACATCCTTAGCTACCTCTATCCAAATTACAGCCTCTCGGTGTTCTATATAACCCAACATGGGCCCAGCAACCAATTTTTTAGTGGATGCTACTTCTTCAACTGTTATATTATTTGTTTGAGTGCCCGTTTGGCAACCTACAAACAAAAAGATGGTTCCAATGGCCAGTACTAGCGTATGTTTCATGCCGCAAGAGTTAGTATGCACCGATAAATATAGCCCATTTGCATTAACCCTATATTATAGCATTATTTTTATTGAACTTTTCGTTTCGAAGATTTGTCTTATTATTGTAATCAATGTTCAAACATTAATTAATAAAAACAAGGAGAACAAGTTATGAAAACCGTATTCCACTCAGCAGACACCCGCGGCCATGCCGACCATGGTTGGTTAAATGCCCACCACAGTTTCAGCTTCGCGCAGTGGTATAACCCTGAGCGAGTGCATTTTGGTGCCCTGAGGGTATTGAACGACGATATCGTTTCCCCTAAAATGGGCTTTGGCAAGCACCCGCACGACAATATGGAAATTATTACCATACCCATGGAAGGCATATTGCGCCACCAAGATAGCATGGGCAATAGCAGCGAAATTTTGCCTGGCGAAGTACAAGTAATGAGTGCCGGAACTGGCATACAGCACAGCGAATTTAACGTCGATGCCCAAAACGCACTTAAATTATTCCAAATTTGGGTGTTCCCGCGCGAAAAAGGCGTGAAACCTAGATATGACCAAAAATCATTTAGTCCGGAGGGCCGACACAACCAATGGCAACAAATAGTATCGCCTAACCCCGATGATGAGGGTACTTGGATACACCAAGATGCTTGGTTCCATTTGGCCGATTTGGATGCGGGAAATAGCCTTGATTATACGGTACGCAAACCGGGTAATGGCATATACATTTTGTTAATAGATGGTGAAGCTACTGCCGCTGGCCAATCATTGAGCCGCAGAGATGCAGTTGGTGTAACCGAGACTGATAATGTAACCATTACCGCTACCACCAATGCCAAAGTGCTTTTGATGGAAGTGCCTATGGAGTGGTAAGTATTAGTCCATGGTCGATAGTCAATTGTCCATGGTAAAAATAAGTTGGTTAGTTGGTAGCCGGGTACCTTGCAGGGTGCCCGGCTTTTTATTGCTATAAGTGAAGTATACTGAAGTGCCATACGGTTTAACGCCAATGCCAAATTGGCTATCGTTCAAAAATTAGTATCTTAGAGTGTCCTAAAAGAAACACATGAACCAGCAGCGTATATTGGTAGTTGATGATGACCCAATGTTTCATAAACTATTGGGTTATGCACTTAAGAGTGAAGATTATCTGCTTTCATTTGCCTCTAATGCTGAAGGTGCCAAAGAAGAACTTGGGAATAACCACAAAGATATTCTTGCCATAATTCTTGACTGGGAAATGCCTGGCATGAGTGGTGTGGACTTGTTGAAGTGGATGAAGCGGGAGGAGGACTATAAAGACATTCCCGTGATAATGCTCACGGGCCGCAACAGCCCCGATGAAATCAAAAGCGGTATCAATGCCGGTGCATTTTACTACGTTACCAAGCCATTTCAAAAAGATTTCCTCAACTCGGTACTAAGCGCCGCCATTGCCGATAGGCAAAACTTGCTGCACCTTGCTAACGAGCTTGAAAAAGTTAGGAACCCATTAGAAAGCCTAATGCAAGGAGAGTTTAGGTTTAAAACAATACAAGAGGCCCAAAAACTATCAGTATTTATAGCCAATACCTCACCAAACTCACGTGAGTGCCTTATCATTTGCGAGTTGTTCAACAACGCTATTGAGCACGGCAACTTGGGTATCTCTTACGACGAGAAAAGTAATCTGATTGATAGCAATGGTCTTTTTGAAGAAATTGATCGCCGCTTAGGGCTACCCGAATACAAAGACCGTTGGGCAACCCTTCACTTTGATAAAAATGAAGACCGCATACTACTTACCTTGGTTGACGAAGGTGATGGTTTCGATTTTCAAAAGTATCTACACTTTGATGAAGACCGAGTGTTTGACAACCACGGCCGCGGTATAGCCATGGCCAACTCCATGCTAGATATTACCTATTTGGGCAAAGGCAACCGTGTAGTGATAAACATACCACTAGGCGCCCCTGCCCATAATATGGATTGATGGTATAGGATTGATTATCAGGCTCTCTTAATAGGTGCCAGTATCCTCTATCAATGCATCTACCGAATCGGTAAATACTGGCTCCTGCGGCATTTCAACTTCTTCCACTTTTACTTCCTTAACTTTATCAGGATGTGCATCAAAGTAATCTTTCAATTGCTGCAAGGCTTTCGCATCGGCCCAATTATACGATAGCCAAGTGCGGTTGGCCATTTTGCGTTCCATACGTTCGTATTTATACCTTACCATCTGTCGCAGCGTTCCTTCACTTCCTATATAAACTTCGTCCTCAAAATTAGGGTGGTTCAACAAAGCCGGTAGTGCCTTGTCAGACAATGCCAATAAATAGTCAACATCTACTTTTTCGTTATTCAACCAAACTTGCCTACCCTTCGGAGATTCATCAGCAGGCAAATCCTTTTCCGTTGTTTTCTCTGTGTTTTGGGTTACAATTGCCATGTTATAATTGGCAATAAAGGCATCCCAATTCCAGAAACTGAATAACACCAATACGCCGTAGGCCAACCATGAATTAATGCGCCATAAGAAGAAATTGCTGCGCTGGCTGCTAATTTTCACATACAAGGTCAGTAGGCCCATAAAAGTCATCAGCAAGAAAATATATACCCCTATACGCTTATAAGTGAGGCCATGGGTGTCAATGTAGCGATAGTTGCGAATGACCACCGAAACAATCATCACCACATTCTGCAACACCCAGGTGTAACTTAGTATTTTAAGGATACTATTGTCTTTGTTGAAATTCTGGTTACCCCTAAAGAAATACATCAATATGCCCATGGCTAGCAGAATACTGAAAATAAGCCAATAAGTGCCTTCGTGAACCAATGATGAGAGGTCCATGCCATCTTCGTAGTTAAAGTTGAACCACAAATAGTTTACGTCAATAGCATTAACGGTAAGGAACAATAGGTTTACCAGCACCAAGGTAATTGCGCCGATAAGGGTTTCGTCTTTAATGCCACTTAAACCAAGCCATCCAATGAAACTGCTTTCGTTTTCGCGCTCCTTTGCTCTATCATCAAGGTTTGCCTCCGCTGGCGGAAAGAACTCTGGCAACCAATGGTACAATATCGCTAAGATAAAATAAGCCCCTAACAAGGTAAATCCTACCCTTTCAATGGTCCAGCCACCAAATATTTTCTCTAGAATATCATAAATAAGATTGTTGAATCGCTCTGCAATCTGGGCAAACACTGGGTTGGCTATGGAGAAGATGATATAAAATGTTAGCGCAATTATCACGGGTATCACCCCAAGTTTTACGTACCGTCTCCATTTCTTAGGCTTTACCTCTTCAATCGGTTCTTCGGTAAATCGTTCATCTTTTTCATAGTGTTTCAAAAGACCCATGAGGAAACCGCCGCATAGGTTGGTAATGGTAGCTGCAAATGCCGATATATTACTTTTGGCTTCCGGAAACATGGCATAACCATTGAGCAGGCAAATGGAGACTATTGTGGCTATTTGTGCCACACCCGAGTTAAATACCACTGTAGCAATGGCACCCAGCATGCCGCCAATGGCAACCAGCCAAGCTGCCCTTAGGCCGCGTATGTTGGTATAGCTATAAAATATTAAGGAATTGATAGCCAATGTAAACAGTAACAGGTTAAGCCCCGCCTCTTCGCGCCAAAAAAAGAAGTTAAACAGCATTGTAAATACCAAGAGCAGTAGCCCTTTTCTTTTTCCTTTTTCCATTTTGTTAGTTGTTAGTAATTAGTAACTAGTGATTAGTGTTTTTTAGACAAAGCATGCCCAGTCGCTATGTTACATAGCGGTATACTTTATTTGTAGTCTTTTGTTAATTAATTATTTGCCTTTTTCTGTTTTAACTCAACGATACAAATCATTTCCAAATTGTCACATTTCCAAATTAGCACATTAGCACATCAACTTCCCCTTATCAATCGCTCCAGTGCATCCAAGTGGTCTTTAAATGCTTTACGGCCCGCATCAGTAGCGGCATAAATAGTATTGGTCTTTTTGCCTACAAACTTCTTTTCAACACTCAAGTATTCCAGTTTTTCTAATGCCGAAATGTGGCTAGCCAAGTTGCCATCCGACACCTCCAACATATCCTTAAGGGTATTAAAGTCGGCAAAATCGTTCACCATGAGGATGGCCATAATGCCCAACCGCACCCTGCTTTCAAATGCCTTGTTCAAATCCGACAGAATATCCTTCATCGCTCGTACTTATAGTACATCACTGTACCGTACACAATGTGCAGCACCCCAAAACCAATCATCCAGGCAATCATGCCATGGCCATAAAACCATGCCGATAGCAGCCCCAAGCCGATTTCCATATAGCCTAGATACTTCAAATCATCGAGCGTATACTTGCTGGCATTTACCAATGCCAATCCATAGAAAATCAACGTAGCCGGGGCTATCAGATAGAGTACGCCATGCTGCAACAATATCAAACAAAATACGGCACCTACCGCCAATGGTATGGCAAGGTTTAAGAGTAAGCGCCTCGTGGTTCGGTCCCAGATATTAATGCTCTTCTTTTTGGCGTTTCTATTGGTAAAATAAATACCCAACAGTATAGCGCTAACAAGAATGAACATCGCATCGGTGGCCAAGAACGTGAGGTTCTCCATCAATACCGAGTTGGGCGTGGTATAGAGGTGCATAATTAAACTGTACTCATTGGGCATAAACCCTAGGTACCAACACGCAACGCATGAGCCCAACAACGCCACCGCACCTACGGCTATGCCCGACAGGCCGCTAAGGGATATGAAACGACTGCTGCGTTCCATCAGGTTGCGTATCTCGCTCAGTTCTTTTAGGTGGTCTAATTGTTTTTCCATTGCAAAGCACTTTGTAATGCAAAGTAAAAACTAAAAATCGAAAAGGTTATTGTGTTGGGTAGATTATTTTTTGTAAATTATTGTTAACGTATCATCCTTTGCCTGATATCATGAGTCATAGAGCCTCATTCAGCAAACAATACATCAATATTGCACTTCCCCACTCCCCCATTTTTCCCTACCTTTGTTAGATAACAACCGTAGCACATGCTGGGCTTAAAATTACCTACCGACCCTAGATGGGCCAACTTGGCCGAACATAGTTTGGAAGAAGTGCTTACCGACCACGCCTATTGTGAACAAAAGGCCGCCCTTAGCTGTATATCGCTTATTGCACGCTACCCGCAGTGGGAACGTTTGGTAGATGACCTAGCACCAATAGTTACCGAAGAGTGGGGCCATTTTAGGATGGTACTAAAAGCCCTTAAGGACCGCGGACTAAAACTTGGTCACAAGCGCAAAGACGAATATGTGCATGAGTTGCGCAAGCTGGAGAAAAAAAGCGACGACCAAAATGAGCGTTTACTAGAAGAACTGTTGCGTTTTGCTTTAATAGAGGCTCGCAGCTGTGAGCGTTTCAGGGTGTTGAGCATTGAACTCGAATCGGAGGAGTTGCGTAAGTTTTACCATACTTTTATGGTGGCCGAGGCCAACCACTACCGTTTGTTTCTGGACTTGGCACGCGAGTATATGCCCGAAGACATTGTTAAGGCGCGCTGGCAAGAATACTTGACCGCCGAGGCAGAAATAATGAAGAATTTGGAACTACGTGGCGATAGAGTGCATTGATAGATTTAGATACTATGAATTACAACGATACTAATTTCCGTACGCTTACCACCAAGGAGAAAGCCCTGCGTATCAACCTGAATCTCGATATTTATGGCTCGTTTGCCGAAATTGGTGCTGGGCAAGAAATTGCAGCCAACTTTTTTAAAGCCGGCGCGGCATCGGGCACAGTGGCCAAAACCATGTCGGCATACGATATGAGTTTTAGCGACGCCATATATGGCAAGTGCAAGCGTTACGTTTGCGAAGACCGACTAGATACCATGCTAGAGCGCGAGTATAAGTTGCTGCACCTTCGGTTATCGAAAAGAAAAAAATCGACCAAGTTTTTTGCTATGGCCGATACCGTTGAGACGCTGAACTACCAGCGCACCAACAGAGGACATGGTTGGTTGGGCCTGCGCTTTCAGTTGCACCCCGATAGCCCACCAAACGATTGCATCATACATGTAGTGATGCACGACGTAGATGGCCTCGATCAACAACAAGCAATTGGTGTGGTTGGTGTTAATTTGCTTTACGGATGCCATTACCACCATAACGACCCCGACCAGCTCATAAACTCGCTGGTTGATAACTTAATACCAGGTCGCATCGAAATAGATATGTTCCGCATTTCTGGTCCCGATTTTAAGGATATTGACAACCGTTTAATGGCCCTAAAATTGGTAAAAAGCGGCTTAACCAATGCCACCATGTTTGGCCCGCAAGGCAACGTTTTGCAGGCCTCCGAAGTGCTGTACAAAAAGAACGTTTTGGTATTGCGCGGCCGTTTCCGCCCAGTAACCAAGGTAAACATGGATATGCTTACCAAAGGCCTCGATCAATTTTTGCACGAGCCTGAAGTTGAAAAAGACGAAACTATTGTAATAAGCGAACTTACCTTAAATGCACTTAATGCTGGCGGGGCAATAGATGAGAAGGATTTCCTCGATAGGGTTGATATTCTTTGTTCGTTGGGACAAACCGTTATGATTTCAACGTTTAGGGAATATTATAAGCTAGTTCATTATTTCTCACGCATTACCAAAACCAAGAGGGTGGGCATTATACTCGGCTCACTTACGCTCCATAAGCTGTTCGACAGCAAGTATTATGGCGATTTGAAAGGCAATATTTTAGAGTCGTTTGGTATTCTGTTCGGCAACAACGTGAAAATGTATGTTTACCCTGCTCATGAGCACGATACTGATGAGCTGGTTACTTCTAAGAACTTCCCTGTTCCTGAAGATTTAGCGCACCTTTATCGTCACTTGCAAGCCAACAATAAGATTGGGGATATTGAAAATGTCGACTTAAGTGTATTGCATATCATATCTGACAAGGCACTTGCTATGATTAAAGCTGCCGAACCTGGTTGGGAAGATATGGTACCCGAAAACGTAGAAGACATTATCAAGAGCAAATGCCTTTTCGACTACCCATGCAGCCTTGAAGAGCGCCAGAAATCGGAGAAAAAGGAAGGAAAAAAGAAGAAGGCATTGGGTATGGAGTAATCGGTCTTACATCTACTGTTTATTTTTTTCAAAGTACAGTAGTCGAACCAATGACCTTTCCGCTTTCTGCGGAACGCTCCCCGCCTGCCGGCGTGCAGGTATCCAACTGAACTAATCAGTTGCTCAATTATATCTTCGGCTCTTTTTGCGTTTTATCTCCATTTCGTGCGTGGCAGCCCCCGCCCTATCATTAAATTCTTTTTGGTATTTCAATTCCCAATCGCTACTCTGCTTGGTGCTTTTGCTGCCAGAGTTATTGTGTCGGTAAAGCCTATCTTCCAAATCACCAGAGTGCCCAATGTA
>JAIXOI010000034.1 GCA_027486795.1 Sphingobacteriales bacterium
CCACCATCAATTTGAAGGATAGGCTGTAATCTTTCTGGGTCTTCCTTGTTAAGTCCCGAACTCTTGTGTTTCCCATATAAGTCAACTTTTGTGTCAACTTATTTCAGGACGGGACAATTATCCAAAACAAAAAGCCCTTTGCGATGCTCGCAAAGGGCTTTTTTATATGGTATACGGCTAAGCTTATGCTTTTGCAGCAGGAGTAAAGCGTTTTTCGGCAATACGCGCTTTTTTGCCGCTAAGTTTACGCTGATAGAAAATACGTGCGCGACGTACTTTACCATGTTTGTTCACTTCAATATTCTCAATGTTTGGAGAAAAAGTTGGGAACACGCGCTCAACACCTACTCCGTTGCTAATCTTACGAACGGTAAAGGTAGCAGTAGTGCCAGTGCCGCGACGTTGGATAACATCACCGCGGAATGGCTGAACACGCTCTTTCTCGCCTTCTATGATTTTATAATAAACAGTGATGTTGTCACCAGCTTTAAAATCAACGTGATTCTTTCCCGGTACAAGTTCTTGTGTGATTTCTCTAATCAGGTCCATGGCCTTATGTTATTCTGGATTTTTAAAACGTGACTGCAAAGATAATGCTTTTTACGTTCCAAACTAATTTATTTCATCAGTTAGTAGGTCGGGGCGACGATTTTTTGTTCTTTCCACAGCCATATCATATCTCCACTGCTCTATTTGCTTGGCATTGCCGCTTAACAACACCTCCGGAATCTTATGTCCATTATACTCAGCAGGCCTGGTATATACTGGTGGCGACAGCATTCCGTCTTGAAAGGAATCAAACAGTGCCGACGTTTCATCATTCAAAACCCCTGGTAGCAGCCGCCCTATGCTATCAACCAAAATAGCCGCTGCTAACTCACCACCCGACAATACATAATCGCCAACCGAAATTTCTTTGGTTATGTATATTTCTCGCACCCTTTCATCTACGCCTTTGTAATGGCCGCATAAAATGATCAGGTTCTCTGTCATCGAAAGGGAGTTGCACATTTGTTGATTCAGCGTTACGCCATCGGGCGTCATGTATATTATCTCGTGATAAGTGCGCTCACTTTTCAACAGCTCAATGCAGCGGGCAATGGGCTCAATGCTCATTACCATACCAGCTCCGCCACCAAACTGATAGTCGTCAACCTTTTTATGCTTGTCGGTGCTGTATTCCCTAATATCGTGAACGTGTACCTCCAGCAAGCCTTTTTCTTGGGCACGTTTCATAATGGAGTGTGAGAATGGGCTCTCCAACAGTCCGGGCAAAACGGTAAGTACATCAATGCGCATGGCGGTTAATTCAAAATTGAAAATTAAAAATTGAAAATTTGATGAGGCATGACGGGCAATTTTAAATTTTGAATTTTAAATTTTCAATTACTTTTCAAATTGTAAAAGGGTTTTTGCAATAATACCCACACATTCGTGTAGTTGTTCCTCGGTCATTACCAATGGTGGTGCAAATCGAATTTTGTCTCCGTGGGTAGGTTTGGCCAAAAGACCATTATCGCGAAGTTTTAGGCAAATGTTCCAGCCCAGTTCCATATCTTCGGTGTTTAGCACAATGGCATTTAGTAAGCCTTTGCCCCTTACCATCTTAATCAAAGGACTGTTAAGTGCTCGCAATTCGCGGCGTAATATCTCACCAAGGCGTTGGGCGTTTTCGGCAAGTTTCTCATCTTTTATAACTTCAAGGGCTGCAATAGCTACTTTAGCTGCCAGCGGGTTGCCCCCAAATGTGGAGCCATGCTGCCCTGGTTTGATTACCCCCATCACAGCATCGTCGGCCAATACCGCTGAAACGGGATATACGCCGCCGCTAATGGCCTTGCCCAATATTACCAAATCAGGGCGCACCCCTTCGTGGTCGCAGGCCAGTAGCTTGCCTGTTCGGGCTATACCGGTTTGCACCTCATCGGCAATAAAAAGCACATTGGCCGCTTTGCAAAGCTCATATGCTTTAGCTAGGTAGCCATCGCTTGGCACATCAACACCCGCTTCGCCTTGTATGGGTTCTATTAAAAAACCCGCAATATTTGGGTCTTTCAGGGCAGCCTCCAAAGCGGCTATGTTGTTGTAAGGTATGGTTTCGAAGCCAGGTGTATATGGCCCGAAGTTTTTCTTCGAACTTGGATCGGTACTGAAAGATACTATGGTAGTGGTGCGGCCATGAAAGTTATGCTCGCACACAATAATCTTGGCTTCTTTTTCGGCAATACCTTTTTTTTCGTAGGCCCATTTGCGGGTAATTTTAATGGCCGTTTCCACGGCTTCGGCACCCGTGTTCATGGGCAATACCTTGTCATAACCAAAGTAGCCATTCAAAAATTGCTCATATTCGCCAAGGCAATCGTTATAAAATGCCCGCGAGGTAAGTGTTAGTTTTTGCGCCTGCTCTATGAGTGCATTTACTATTTTGGGGTGGCAATGGCCTTGGTTTACAGCAGAATAAGCCGAAAGGAAATCATAATAACGCTTGCCATCTACATCCCAAACATACACCCCTTGGCCTTTAGCGAGCACCACTGGCAGCGGGTGATAGTTGTGGGCACCATATAGGTCTTCCAAATCCATCAATTCCTGTGCTCTGGTTCCAGTAGTTATCATAATCTCAATTTGAAAATTTGAAAATGTGCCAATTTGAAAATGATGTGGCTTCAATTGCTTATTGGCAACTCTATGCAAAGGTAACAATAGTGCTGCAAAGGTGGTTTCATAAACCGCGTAGCAAGTTTATGGTCGTTTTTTATTTCAAGTTAACCCGTAACTCGCAACTCGACACCCGCAACTAACCTATTGCTGCTGGCTCAGCGCCCAGTTGAGGTTGTTTTTTACCAATTGGTAATCAGGTTTAATTACAAGTGCTTTGTTGCAAGCGGCTATGGCCAAATCCCATTGTTTCAACTCATTATGTGCTGAGCAAATATTGTTGTATGCCTCTGCATAGTCGGGCTTAAACTCTAATGCTTTGTATGCAGCATTAATACACTCTTGAAACTCCCCTATGTTATAGTAATTCAGGCTCAAGTTCAAGTAGTTTTCTGCATTGGGCTCGCTTTCTGCTTTGGCTTTAGCCACAGCAATTATCTGATCATCGCTTTGTATACCGTTTAGGTAAGCCAAAGTGCGCGTGTCGCCTGGCAGCAGTTGCAAGGTTTCGTTGGCTAGATTCCGCAACTCTTCGCTTTCCTTTTGCTCTAGATGCAGCTGCATTAAAGCATAACGGGCATTACTGTGCGCGGGGCTCATTTTTATTACTCGGCGCAATTGCACTTTGGCATCACTATATTGCTTTTGCCTCATTAACCAAGTGCCATAGTGGTAGTGCACTTCTGGGAATATATCACCCACCTTTTGGGCATATTCAAAATGCAATCTAGAGCTATCAGGCTGCCCTAATTGCTCGTATACAATACCCAAGTTAATATGCAGGTAGGCATAATCGGGGTTCAATACCAATGCTGTTTTATAGCATTCAAGAGCCTCTTTATATTCTCCTCGGCCCATAAGCACCAAGCCATAGTTCATCCAGCCTCGGCCGTTTTTGGGGCTTTTTTCGGTTACATCTTTCCAAAGGGTTTCATGGCTTTGCCAAACTTCGCAGCGCTGATAAGTACCATAGGCTAGCCCCGTAAAAAGCAATAATGAACCCACTAAAACTGCTTTTGCAGCCGTTGGGAATGGGTCTTTTTTAGTAGCGTTCGACATTACCCAATAGGCTAATGGCCATGCTACTGCCAACATTAACCCAACGAAAGGGAAGTACATTCTATGGTCATTCATTACTTCCGAAAGGGGAATGATACTAGATGTTGGTATCAAGGCCAGGAAAAACCAAAGAATACCAAAGGTTACAGGGCGCATGTTTCTATACGCTGATGCCGTAAAGGCTATTATGAGCATTACTGCTACAAACAGCACTCCGCCGTAAACGCGCAAGTCATTAAAGGTTTCAAAAGCCTTTAAATCGGTATCTGCAGTTAGGTCGTTGGGCACAAAAAGCATAGTGAAGTAGTGCCAAATAACGTATGGTTGGCTTGCAAGGTACAGCCATTTGTCTGTGCCACCGGGTATCCATTGGGGTTCCATTTTTCGGGTAAGCAGAAATCCTAAAATGCCAATACCGCCGGCAACCAAAATGTGCGTCCAGCCAGAGCGATTTTTCTTATTGAACGATTTAAACAATTGAGCGATAGACAAATCCCACTCAAATAATAGCAGATAAACACCCAATATTGGTAAAAACATTACAGCTGTTGGCTTGGCCAAAATGCCCAAGAAAAGCGGAATAAGGTAGAGGAAATATTTACGCCCAATGCCATTGTTTACGAAAATAAGCATCGCTGCCACAACACCAACGGTAGAAAGTATGTCGGAGCGGGAAATGATGTAGTTCACGGTTTCGGCATTTACCGTATGAACGGCATACCAACCAGCCAGCAGTATTGATATGAGCATATTCCACTCGTGCACCCGCACTTTATCCAATATTTTTTTGAACAGGAACACCATCAAAACTATTTGCAAAACAAACCAGCCAAAGTTGGTAATGTGGTATGGAGTGGTGTTCAAACCATCGCCCCAGAAAGTTTTACCGGCCCAAAAATCGAAGGCTAGGGTAGTGGTTACTATTGGCCTATAGCTTTGGTTAGTGGTAAGCGAGCTAAAAGTTTGTGCGTCAGTAAAAAACTTAGGAATGTTGCCTAAGTCCTGTATGTATAAGTTGCTCTCAATGGTATGAGAGTCGTCAAATTGAAAGGAGTTATCAAAATGACGGGCATAAGCACCCAATACGAGTACCGCAATAATTGCGCTTACCAAAATATTAACCCAAACAGGTGGCTTCATTGCTTATGGTTTTCGTATTTTCGTGGTCAAAGGGAGATAAGTATAATAAAATATTGCTGCTTACAACCTTACAGGGTTAGTTATCCTCTTGCTGCTGGAACATTTACCCAGACGGAGTGGTTTAACAGTTTCCTGATTGCGCAAAAATACGTAAGATAAACTTGCTGTTGTAACCGAAGATATAAAATCATTATTTACCCAAAATGCCTCCTCAACTATCCGCTGTTTTTTTGTTGCCTCTTCGCATAGCCCTTTTGTTGGTGTTTTTTGGGGCAGTGTCATTACCCAATCGGTTGGTTGCACAGGTAAAACATACCATTAGTGGGTATGTAAAGGATGGTAAAAACGGGGAAAGCCTTTTTTCGGCAATGGTGCAAGTAAAAGAGACGGCACTGGGCACTATAACCAATGAATATGGATTTTATTCTATTACCCTGCCAGCAGGGAAGTATAATTTGGTGTTCTCATACTTGGGGTTCGATAACAAAGAAGTAACAGTAGATATTTCCAAAGAAAACCAACGCTTAAATATTGAGCTAGGCACTTCGTCAATTACTACCGATGTAGTTGAGATAACTGGCAAACGCCGTGATGCCAATGTGCAGAGCACCGATATGGGTAAGGTTGAAATGACCATGGAAGAGGTAAAGAAATTGCCTGCGTTGCTGGGGGAGGTAGATGTGATGCGCACTTTGCAACTTATGCCAGGTGTAATGTCGGCAGGCGAGGGTAACTCTGGCTTTTATGTGCGTGGTGGTGGTCCTGATCAAAATTTAGTAATTCTGGACGATGCAGTAGTTTACAATACAGGCCACTTGTTTGGTTTCTTTTCAGTGTTTAACGCCGATGCGATTAAAAATACCACATTGATAAAAGGTGGCATGCCCGCACAATACGGTGGCAGGCTATCTTCCGTTATCGATTTGCAGATGAAGGATGGCAACATGAAAAAATATCAAGTTGATGGTGGCATTGGTCTTATCTCCTCTCGACTGACGGTACAAGGGCCGATAAAAAAAGACAAAGCTTCGTTTATTGTTTCGGGCCGTAGAACTTACATTGATTTAATAACCAAGCCAATACTGAAAAGGGTAGAAGATGGGGCGTATGATGGGAATGCTTATTATTTCTATGACCTAAATTTGAAGGTGAACTATCGTTTTGGCGATAAGGATAGGTTGTATGCCAGCGGATATTTTGGGCGCGATGTTTTTGTGTTTAAAGACAGCGAAGGGTCTTTTAGTGCCGAAATACCTTGGGGCAACACCACAGCTACGCTGCGCTGGAACCATTTGTTTAGCGATAGGTTGTTTATGAACGTTACCGCTATTTACAACGATTACAACTTTGCGCTTAAATCGAAATTTCAGGATGTGAGCTTTAGTTTAAGCTCGGGTATTAAAGATGCTTCGGCCAAGATGGATTTTGATTTTAGGCCCAACCAGAAGAATAGTGTGAAGTTCGGTGCCATTTACACCTACCATATTTTTACCCCGTACACGGCTAATGGAGAATTGGGTGACGTGGAGATAACCACCGATAAGCTCTCGCAAAAGCACGCGCACGAGGCGGCAATATACATCCAGGATGAGTTGGATATAAGCACGACTGTGAAGATAAACTTTGGCATGCGTGGCTCCTTGTTTAGCCACGTGGGGCCTCTGGAGAAAAAAGTGTTTGACGATAATGGCGCAACTACTGACACGCTAAAGTACAAGCGTAATGAAAATATTGCCACTTATGTTCGTGGCGAGCCTAGGATGAATATTCGGATATTAATTGATGAGTCTTCGTCAATAAAAGCTGGCGTTACCGTAAACAATCAGTTTATACATTTGGTAAGCAGTAGCACTACCACTTTGCCAACCGACCTTTGGGTGCCTAGCACTCAAAAAGTAAAGCCACAATTGGGTATTCAGTATACGGTTGGCTACTTCCGCAATTTCAACAAAAATATGTTTGAGACTTCAGTTGAGGTGTATTATAAAGACATGTTCAACCAAATTGAATACGGACAGAGTTTTGTACCGCAACTTAATACCGACATTGAAGAGGGTTTTGTGTTTGGACGCGGCCGCTCTTACGGCGCCGAGTTTTTCTTGAAAAAGGCAACCGGCAAACTAAACGGTTGGATAGGCTATACGCTTGCTTGGACCAATCGTCAGTTTCCGGATATAAATGATGGTAAACGATTTTCGGCTAAGTATGACCGCAGGCACGATATGTCGATTGTGCTTATGTACGAGCCCAACAAAAAGTGGCGCATGGCAGCAACCTTTGTGTATGGTACTGGCCAAACTACTACTTTGCCAATTGGCAGGTACTTCGTAAACGGACAGATAGTAAACCAATACGGGGAGCGCAACAGCTATCGTATGCAGCCCTACCACCGCATGGATATATCGGCCACTTACATTTTCCCAAAAACTAAGTTCTATTCCGACATTACCATATCAGTTTATAATGTTTACAATCGTATGAACCCATACTTTATTTACTACGATGTAGATGGAGATGTAAATTCTGGTAACTTGGAAGTACAGGCTAAGCAGTCTTCGTTGTTTCCAGTATTACCATCATTAACCTGGAACTTTAAATTCTGATGAAACGCTACCTTATATATCCGCTCTTGGTTTGTTTTGCATTCTTCTATGTATCGTGCAATCAGGTAATCGAGCTTGATTTGCCCGCGCCTGAAGATTCTATTGTGGTAGAAGGCTATATCGAAAACGGAATCCCCCCCTATGTGTTACTCACGCGCAACACGCCTTTTTTTGGCGGTCTGTCGTTGAATGACATTTCTACATACTTTATAAATGGGGCATTGGTGAAGGTATATAATGAGACCGATACCGTGCAGCTCATAGAATTATGCTTGCAAGATTTACCTGCCAGTGTACAGGCTCAAGCTGCCGCTGCATTCGGCTATAGTGTAACCGATTCAACGGCTGAGATTCCTAATATTTGCGTTTACACGGTGCCCAATTATGTTAACTTTTACTTGGGCGACACGGCTGGGGTTTTTGTGGGCCAATTTAAAACCACTTATAATTTGCTGATTGAAGTAGAAGGACAAACCTTAACGGCTAGCACTTATATACCTGATGAATTGCTTTTCACGCTCAGCCTGCGCCCACACGACGACCAAACCAAAGATTCACTAGTTAGCGTGCGAGTAACATACGATGACCCAGATACTACAGGCAATTTCTTAAGGTATTTTACTAAACGAAATGATGAGTCGTATTATACTGCCCTCAGTGGTTCGGTATACGATGACAATGTTATTGGTGGCCAAACGGTTACCTTACCCGTCGAGCGCGGGCAAGCTAGCAACGAGGATATTGATACGGAAACGTATGGCTATTTTTGGAAAGGAGACACGGTACAGGTTCGTTTTAGCTCCATATCAAAATCGCACTACGATTTTTGGAATACGCTAGAGAACGATGGCGGCGATAGCCCATTTAGCTCACCAATTAAGATAAAAACCAACATTACGGGCGGTTTAGGTATTTGGGGCGGCTATGGTAGCCATACCGAAACCATCATTATACCGGAATAGGTTTACCTATATATCAAAGCATAACCTTATCAACGCCATGTTGATGATAATCATGCTTTATAATCGCTGTTTCCCGCCTTATATTATTACTTTAGCG
Organism: Sphingobacteriales bacterium; assembly: GCA_027486795.1. GTDB lineage: Bacteria > Bacteroidota > Bacteroidia > Chitinophagales > CAIOSU01 > CAIOSU01. Next base: position 8,520 of record JAIXOI010000034.1, read on the forward strand.
GTATGGGTGTAGGCTCCAATTTTTCTGTTCAATGTCTGAACTTTGATTGTCCTGCATTCGTTAAAACCTTGATGAAATAAGATGCCATGAGCGATGCGAGTATTGAAAAAGTAAAGTGTTTGATAATTGGATCGGGTCCTGCTGGATACACTGCGGCTATATATGCAGCACGTGCCAACCTAAACCCTGTAATGTACCAAGGCTTGCAGCCTGGAGGCCAGTTAATGATTACTACCGAGGTAGAGAATTTTCCGGGTTACCCAAAAGGAGTTGAAGGGCCAACAATGATGGCCGACCTAGAAGCGCAAGCAACCCGTATGGGCACCGATGTGCGTTTTGGCTTGGTTACTGCTGTCGATTTTTCGAGCGAACCAAAGAAAGTAACCGTAGATGGTAAGAAAGTAATAGAGGCTGATGCCGTGATATTGTCTACTGGTGCTTCGGCAAAGTGGTTGGGCATTGAGAGTGAGCAGCGCTTGAATGGCCATGGTGTATCGGCTTGTGCCGTATGCGATGGGTTCTTCTATCGTGGGCAAGATGTAGCGATAGTTGGTGCTGGCGATACTGCTTGCGAAGAAGCATTGTACCTGTCTAAGCTTTGCAGAACGGTTCAAATGCTGGTTCGTAGAGACGAGATGCGTGCTTCGAAAATTATGCAAGAACGGGTGCTAAAAACCAAGAACATAACCATACATTGGAATACCGAAACCGACGAAATACTTGGTGATACGAATGGGGTAACCGGTGTAAGGATAAGGCATCGTGAAACTGGTGTAACGCAAGAATTGCCTATTACTGGTTTCTTTGTGGCTATCGGTCATACCCCGAACTCTGACATATTCAAAGGGCAAATTGACATGGACGACCAAGGTTATGTCTTGGTAGAAACCGGATCGACCCGAACTAATGTGGAAGGGGTTTTCGCTTGTGGCGATTTGATGGATAAGATATACCGTCAAGCAGTTACCGCTGCTGGTACAGGTTGCATGGCTGCCTTGGATGCCGAACGCTACTTGGCCGATAAAGAATTGGAACTAGAAAGCCACGCAAACTAGAACTGTTGGTAAGCGATAAACGACTTGCCAATGCAAAGTAACCTAACCATGAAATTGAACCTACTGGCTATTGGCGTGCACCCCGATGATGTGGAGCTTGGTTGTGGTGGCACTATTTTGTCGCATTTGCAGCTAGGCCACAAAGTGGGAATAGTTGACCTTACCCAAGGCGAACTAGGTAGCCGCGGCAGCGGGCCGTTGCGGTTGAAAGAGGCTGAGGCCGCTGGTAAAATATTGGGTGTTCAAGCTCGTGAGAATTTGGGTCTTGCTGATGGTTTTTTTGAAAATAACAAGGAAAGCCAATTGGCGGTAATTGGAGCAATAAGAAAATACCAACCAGATATTATCCTTTGCAATGCACCCAATGACCGTCACCCTGATCATGGCCGCTCAGCAAAGTTGGTAGCCGATGCCGCTTTTCTATCAGGTTTGATACGAATTGAAACCCTGGACGAGAATGGCTTACCCCAGCAACACTGGCGCCCAAAGGTAGTTTACCACTACATTCAAGCATTGTTTATTAAGCCCGACCTGGTGGTTGATGTTACTGGCTATATGGATCAGAAAATGGAATCGGTGTTGGCTTATCGTTCGCAGTTTTACGACCCTAACTCAAAAGAGCCCGATACTTTTATTTCTTCTCCCGAGTTTTTAGATATGGTTAAGGCAAGGGCCATTGAGTTTGGTACCATTATAGGTGCTCAGTACGGCGAGGGTTTTATTGCTAACAGATACATCGGTGTTAAAGACTTGTTTCACTTAATGTAACTGCGGTATTGCTAGTGTAGCTTTTCTCCGCACTCGAGCATCTCCACAAATTCCTTGATTTTACGCACTCGTGTTTCGGCTTTTTTTAAACTGTTTATGCGGTAGTAAATGGCGTAAAGGTTGGTTTTGTTCAGCGTGCCGTAAAAGGCTTTGGCTTTTGGATTACCATTTAGCGCATTCAAAAAGTCCTCAGGCATTTCTGCTTTACTTGATGATGCATAGGCCTTGTCCCATCTACCATCAGCCTTAGCTTCTTCAACAGTTTTAAATCCAGCGGGCCTCATCCGTCCTTCTTTAGTCAGGCGTTCTATATGGCCTACGTTTACTTTGCTCCAAACACTTTTGTGGCCTCGTTTGGTGAACTTCTGTACCCACGATTCATCGTCATGTTTGTTCTTCTGTCCGTCAATCCAACCAAAGCACAACCCAACCTCTACAGCCTCTGCATAAGTAATGGTGGGGGTGTTTGAGCCCTTCTTATAGATACGTAACCAAATACCTTGATGCTCGTGGTGCGCTGTTTCTAGCCATTGCTCAAATGCCTTAGCTGATTCAAAAGCCATTATGGGCTGCTCTGGTTTGGGCGGTTTGGCTGCCATTAGTACTTAATTAGCTTCTGCACTCCCACAAAGCCGTCCCTTTCTACTCTAACAAAGTAAATGCCTGCTGGAAAATTGTTTAAATTGAGTGTGGTTTCATAAGTATTAATTGATGTGAATTGCATCAATTGCTTGCCAGTAATGCTTGAGACAGTTACCTTGTCTCCAGTCTTTAGCCCGGAAATAGTTACTTGCTCGTTTGCAGGGTTCGGGTAAATCTTAAAAACTGAACTTACAGCTTCAGCAATATTATTATAATTAAAAATCTGGAAACTAACAGTATCACAGAGGGAAGCAGTTCCGCAAGATGCATAACCGAATACACAAAAATCAAAAGTTAAGTAGCACCCATCGTTTGCTCCAAGCGGGCAATCAAAGCTAAAAGTGTCAATTAAATTAAATTGTTGAGTATTGGTTATTACAGTGTCGATAGGGAAACCTGGCAAAGGATAATTGACAACTACATTAACACTATCAATAGCGGGCAGGTTAAAAGTAAGTTCAACTAAAGCACCTGCTTGGCTAAAAGTATCTAAAATACTTGCAGTATATGTTATAGGCCCAGGTTGGCTCACCACATTTACTGTTAAACTATCAATAGCCGTATCGCCATTGTTATCGGTTACCGTTAATACATATACAGTTGTATCGGTAACAGACGATGCAATAGGATTTTCGCAATTGCTGCAACTTAAGTTGGCCGATGGGCTCCAATTATAATTTAGTGGCAAAGCCCCACCATTGATGGTTGGCTGTAGTTGAACATCGCTGCCAGAGCATACGGCTGTATCTTTCCCTGCATCAATACTCAAGATGCCGAGGTAGTTAAGGTTTCTGAGCCTAATAATACTATGTGTATTTGGGTCGATATTACCAGAGGTAGCCCCATTTGTGGCCAGGTATATTGTTCCATCGGGGCCAGCGCAAATATCACGAAGCCTGCCCCATTGGTTCACAAAATAGCTTGTCTCTGAGGTGATGCTATCTCCAGTACTATTTAAAGTTAGCCTTAACAAACGTTTGTTTTTCATTACCGAAAGCAACAAGGTACCTTGCCATTCGGGTATTGCCGGCGAATTGTAATAAATGAGGTCTCCGGGTGCAATGGTAGGGGTCCATTGGTAAATAGATTCCACTACGTTTGAGTCAGTGCAAAAGGTAAGCTCTTGTGGCAAATTGCAAATACCCATAACCGTTGGCCAACCATAGTTGCCAGCAGGTTTAATAATGTTAATCTCATCATCGTTGTTGGGGCCATGTTCTGAGCTGTACAGTATGCCTGTGGGCCCAAATTCCAATCCTTGGGCATTTCTGTGGCCCCAACTCCAAATGGGGCTCCCCGGTATTGGATTGTCGGCGGGTATACTTCCATCTAAATTTAGGCGTAAGGTTTTGCCGTTTACACTCGTAATACTTTGTGCATCAGGTTGCGTTAAGCCATCGCCTGTGGTCATGTATATTTTGTTGTCAGGGCCAATGGCAAGTCTGCTGCCGTTGTGAAAGTTTGCCCCTGCTATATTCTCAATCAAAGTAACAGGGTTTATTAGCGAATCGGCAACGTATTCATACCGAACCATTCGCTCTTTTATATTGGCGGCGTCTAGATAAGTATAAACCATATACAGGTAGCTGCTATCCAGAAATGAAGGATGAAATGCAAAACTCAACAACCCTGATTCGCTTACTGCATATACAGGCCCACCATTGTTTTGCGATGCATTTAAAATTATGGTACGCAAGCCGGTTTGGGGATTAACGCGGCTTACTATGCCGTCGCGCTCGGTCATCCAGAGGAAGTTATCGGGTCCCCATTTTAGCTCCCAAGGCACGTTCAGGCCAGTTATTACGGTATCGGCAACTAATGTAGTTGAGTCTAAAGTATATGTCTGAGCATAAGCAACATTTAGGTTACTAAATGCACAAATGCATACTAGCATTGCTATTAAAAGTTGCTTTGAAAAGTTCATGTTATAAAGATAAGTATTGAAAAGGCAACTAGCAATTGGATATTGGTAAAAACAAAACAGCCCTCCCATTGCTGGGAAGGCTGTGAAACAAAGGGTTTGATAATCCGACAATATCAATCCTTAATAAATCGCATGTGAGCGGCTGTGTTATTGTTAAAGCTGATGCTCAGTATAAAAGCGCCAGTTTGTTGGTTGCTCATATCTATTTGCAGCGCTTGGTTACCTGGCAATACTTGGGTATTTTGTATTAGCACAACTTGACCCAGCATGTTCAATACTTTTACGGTTACTGTACCAGCTTCTTTGGCATTGAACGAAAGAGTACCCGCGCTGGCTACAGGGTTAGGGTAAAAGTTGGTACCGTCAACGTATGTTGGGTCAACTTCTTTAACGCTGCTGTACACACCCTCTTCTTCTACCACTACCGCTACGTCTTCCACACTTTCATTGGCTGCTGTTATAGTAACGATGTTAGGGTATGTAGGTTTGCCCAATACTTCGGCATATACTTTATAGGTACCATATGCCACATTATCAAAGCTAAAGCCACCAGTTGCCGATGAATAGGTGTATTGAACTGGGCTGTCGTCCATGTTTAACAACATTACTTGTACATCGCTTAGCGGGTCGCCGCTGGCCTGCTTGTTGGCGCCTTGGTTTACGTTTCCGCCAATAAAACCAGGGCCACCAGGGTTGTTGCCCGGCACCATGTAGATACTGTAGAAGTTGTTTGGTCCGGTTGGTACCGAAATGGTAGCAGCATCGTACCAAAACAACACGCTTTGATAATAAGTAGGCAAAAAGTCATTATATGCTGGGGCACTCGTTAACAAAGCAGCTTTTAGCAAATAATTACCTGCAGCTACGCCGCGGAAAGTGAAGTAACCATATTGGGTTGTTTGGGTATCAACCACGCTAAGGGTTTGTGTAAGCGAATCGAAACTGATTAAATATATCAAGGCTTCGCTCCAGGCACCCGATGATGAATCGCTGTAGGCTAAGCCTTGCAAATCGTATACGTTGTTTGGGTTGGTGTTAGAGCCCGCATAAACATAGTCGCAGTGTGTGGTGGTGCAGCTGTTTGCAACATCAACTACAGTTAGGCACACATAGTAAGTATCAACGGCGCTGTAAAAGTTTACCGGATTTTGCTGATTGCTAGTGTTGCCATCGCCAAAGTCCCAAAAGTAAAACTGATTGTTGGTATTTGCTCCCACAGAAAAATAAGTACCCATAGCTCCATTTTGGTAACTAAATACTGCAGAGCAACTACCGCTGCCACCACCGTTAACCGTAACAGTAACACAATATGTGTCTGTGCATGAGTTAGCCGAGTCAACCACCGTTAGGCAGGCAATGTAGTTGCCAGCCGCAGCATAAGTATGGCTCGGATTGGGGATGTAGCTAAAGGAACTATCGCCAAAATCCCAATTATAGCTGTAGTTGCTTAATGCGCTCGAGTAAAAATCAGCGGTTAGCCCTACATTTTGAAAGCCAAAGGTAGCATCGCAAGCTCCAGATGTTGAAATGGTAATGGTTTTGCAATAGGTATCGGTGCAAGTTATTACTCCATTTGGATTTGCAACTGTAATTGTTAGGCAGGCGGTGTAAGCTCCGTTTGTGGCATAAGTATGAGTTGGGTTGGCCAAAGTAGAAGTGGTGCTATCGCCAAAATTCCATATGTAACTCACGGTTCCACCAGAGGTTTGTGAATAGTCGGTAAACGAAACCGTGTTGTTGCTGGCTGGCGAGAAAGTATAAGCAAAGTATGATTGGCAGCCACTTGCAACAACTATAGAAATGGTGTCGCAATAAGTGTCTGTGCAAACTATACCGCCATTAGCACCCACTGCAACCGTTAAGCAAACGGTATAGGTTCCGCTCGTTGAATAGGTGTGTGTAGGGCTGGTAGCTGTTGAGGTTGTGCTATCACCAAAATCCCATGAGTAGTATACGTTTCCGCCCGATGCTTGCGTGTAATTGGTAAAGGAAAAAGTGTTGTTCCCATTCGGTGAAACGTTCGATCCAAAATAAGCTTGGCAACTGCTAGGTTGCTGGCCTACATACAATGAGTCGCAATAGGTGTCTCTGCATATTGCTCCGTTCACTTGCGCTTCAATTGATAAGCAAACAAAGTACCAACCGCCAGTCGCGTATTGGTGTATTGGGTTTTGATCGGTGCTGGTGCCACCGTCGCCAAAGTCCCAGGCGTAAAGGGTGGTGTTGGGGTCAGTGCCAGAGCTGTCAACAAATGTTGCAGTCACGTTTGAGGTGCTCCAGCCCATCCATGAGGCGGTGCATTGTGCCATGCTCGCGGTATAACCGGCGATGATAAGGCTTAAGGTGATTAATAGGTTTTTCATAGCTCTTATTTTTTGTTTCTGTAAATCTACTTTCGATAAATAGCCCCATCAATTACAATTTCTGGGCTTTATCAGCAGCTTTTTGGGGTTTGAGTGAAAATTATCTGTTTCTTTTTGAAGGGTGTATTTAATTAAGTTGTTGATTTCCAATGGGTTTGTGTCTGTTTGCTGCCTTACAAAAACCAGCTATTATCAACTTTTAGGATCATTTTTCAACTAATATTTTCTTCACAATACTGCCACTGCGGGTCTCAATGTGCAATAAATACATTCCAGCAGCTAATTGCGTGCAATCTATATTGTTTCTAGTGTCTTTTTTAACCGATTGGTAGATAATAGTATTGCCTGTTAGGTCGGTGAGCGTTACAAAGCCATTTTCCATCAATCCATCTAAAATAAAGTATGTGTTGGTAGGTTGAGGGTACACCCTTAGTTTGTTAAACTGAGGCATTGGTGTACTGGCCGCCACATCAACAAACGGCAGGCTTACTGCATCAGCATTTCCCGACGATTTAAGTAAATCTTTTGATGTCATCCTTATGTTGCTCAAACTCAGTTCTAGCGGGCCAGCAACCATTTTACCAATCAAGTTATCTTCGATAATAAAACTTATGGATAACAGGCGTTGCGAAGCAAGGGTAATAGGGTTGCCAGACGAGCCACCTGAGTTTGCCAACCGGGTAATGGCCAAATCAAAAGTGCCGGAGTTGTTATTATCAGTCGATAGAAGAAATACCCTGTCGATAGGCGCATCTAGCAGCGAATCGGGGGTTGCAGAGACGCTGTTGGCAACTATTAAAGATGTGTCGTAATTAAAGGATAGCGCTACCCCGAAAAAGTTGGCAGGGAGTAACGCGTTTCCAGCAAAAATATCAATGGTAATGGTATCGCCGGCTTGCAACGAATCCGGCGAACCGCTGAAGTAAAAGACAGGGCTAAGTGAATCGGGAGTGGGAAATGGGTCGACTATTAATGTGCCATGAGTTGAGTCATAGTTTTGCTGTATAGCGTTAAAATCGCTGGTGCCAATAAAACCGTTACCATCGCAATCGAGATAAGCATAATTAGTGCTATCGGGCAGTATATCGTTCCACGGGCTGCCTTGGCTTGCTTGCCACACTATACCTTGGTTGTTGCGCACGGGGCCTTGAGTATTAAAACCTACTCCTAGGTACAGCACATCAACGGTATTTACAACACCATCATTATTTACATCGCCAGGCCAAACAGTTACTTGGGCGTAAATTGGCCCCGAAAGTAGCATGGTAAAGGCTATTATCCAGAATCTTAAAGTAGTATCGTTCATCTCTTAGTTGTTCGTTTCGTAATTGCCTTTTTTCTCAAGTTTAAAGATATTATTTGTTTGTTCAGATGAAAATTACATTTTAGCTGAAAAATCAGCCAAATTATCGCTTTTTTGCTTTGGTTAAATTTTATAAAAAATTGAAAATCAAACTTTTAAGGCGTACTAATGCTGCAATAAAATCAATTATTATTTCGAAAATCGTTATGCGATGCTAGTTTAATTGTATTAGATTTATGCCAATGCATCTAAAATTCGGGTTTTTATGGAAGACAGTAAGCTAATTGAACTACTTAAAAGCTATAGCACCAAGGAATTGCGTGAGTTTAATGAATTTGTGCAATCACCGTTTTTTAACAAAAACACTGAGCTCACACGCCTTTATGAGCATCTGCGCACTTTAGTGCCTACCTTTGCATCAGTAAAAATACAGCGAGAGGCAATTTTTACTGCTTTATATCCGGGTAAGCCTTATGATGAAAAACAGCTAAATTATCTCAACAATTTCTTGCTTAAACTTGCCGAGCAATTTATTGCCTATTGCAGGTTTCGCGACAATGAACTAATTGAGCGGTACCATTTGCTGGAGGCATATAACCAGCGCAACCTTGACAAGCACTACCAGTTTATATACAACCAAACCAATAAATTGCTTGACGAGTGGCCGAACCGAAACCATGAGTTTTATCAATTGCGGTATTTACTGGCAGATATTAGCAACAGGCACTTTCTAAAACAGCAGATACGTAGGTATGATGATAGGTTGCAATTGGCGGGCGATGATCTCGATCAATATTATTTGGCTGCCAAGCTTAAGTATAGCTGCGAAATGCTTGATCGCAAGATGTCGATAGCAGCTGAGTATGAGGTGCGGTTTGCCAACGTTATAGCTAAGCTTGTTGATGACAACCCGCAATTAGATACACCACCTATTGCTATATACCATACCTTGCTTAATATGTTGCTTGATATGGGCAATGCTGCCTATTTTAAAAAGTTGGTGGCGCTCACCGAGCAGTATAAGCATCATTTTCCGATGGAGGAGCTAAAAGATCTATACTCGTATGCCATAAATTACTGTATACGACGTGTAAACCAGGGGGCACCTGAGTTTTTGGAAGAGCTCTTTAGCCAATACTTGAAATCATTGGATGCTGGTACACTAATGGAGGGCGGGTTTTTATCGCCTTGGGCTTATAAAAATTTGATAGGAGTGGGGCTGAGGCTAAAGAAGTTTGATTGGACAGAAGCGTTTATAAAGGAGTATAACGATAAACTTGCTGCCGAATTTAGAGCCAACGCACTGCATTACAATTTAGCGGAACTATATTACTACCAAAAAGACCATGCCACAGCGCTCGAGCATTTAAACAAGGTAGCGTTTAGCGATATTTATTATAATCTCGACACCAAAAAAATGATGTTGAAGATTTATTACGAGTTAGATGAAATAGACGCACTGTTGTCGTTATTGGCCAGTTTCAAAATGTTTTTGCGTCGCACCAAACTCATATCAGCATCAAACAAAGTGGCCTACTTAAATTTTGTTCAGGCTCTTACTTTACTCTCCCGAAAAGAGCGACGCTTGCAATCAGCTATTGAACGGATGCTCAACGACCCTGAGCCCCTAGGTGATAGAGCCTGGCTTAAGCTTATGATTAAAAGTGCCAAGGTTTACTAAACCTATTTATGTTGTATAATTGTTTATCTATATTTTTATAAATAGACTAGCATATATGGCCCACTTAGTAATGTTGGGTTTGTTAAGGTGGGTAATTCTGTGGATGTAGTCAATACGGATGAACTTGAAAATATTTTCGATAGCTACACCAGCCTCGGCATAGGGAATAGGGTAGGCAATATCAAAGCTATTGAGCTTGTTGTATTGCTGGTTGGCCTTACTCATGTTGCCATAAAACACATTGGAGGTTATAACCTCGCGCCATTTAAGTTTTTTTATACCCGGTATCTTATCGAACAACATACCGCCAAAGTACCATTGAAAGTTTAGGCTAGCATACTGGTCGGCACTAAACTCAAGCAAGCTCATGTTGTTGTATAGGTATTTGTTGTGCACATACGAAAAGTTGCCCTCTGGGTTGCGAAGTAACAAATAAGGCAGGGTACCGAATATTTTACCCACCCAGGCATTGTAATAGAAACTCATTTTGGCGGTCAATTGCACATCGCCTTGTATGCCCATTGCCACTTCATGATATTTAAAATCGCTTTGTACCAATTTAGGGATGCCAGCAGTATACATAAACCTTACAATAGGCCATTCATTCTTCTTGCGGAACTGGCCAAAAAAGCGCGCCATTTGTGCCTCCCGAAGAAAAGTGCCGGGTAATGGCTTGCTTTTATATTGCCACCTGATTGACACCGATGCTTCTGATGATACTAAATCGGACCGGATGATGTTGTTTTTTTCGTAGGCAAAGTCAAATGCAGGTTTAAACCTTCGGTGAAGCAAAGTAACATAAGCGGTCACGTCTTTGTGCAGCTCGGTATCATACACGAGCTTATACGATTCAATATTATAAAGCCGCTGTATAGCGTTTTTCTTTTGCAACACACTAAACACGTTGTCATAGTCCATTTCCTCGGCATTTCGACTTTTTAGGTCCACATCGGTAAAGGCACTAATGGCTATTTTGTTCCAAGGCTTTCGCGAAATGATAAATTGAACTTTACCGCCATATTTTACTCTTTCGTCTTTAAAACCATACGCAATGTAGCCTTCTAACTGCACTCGCTCACTAAATACAGGCGTTGTGCGGGCTCCTAGCCTCAACCGGAAGCCTTCTACATCGTTGATACTGAAAAAGTTGGCAATTGGGCCAAACTCAATCACTTTTTTCACTCTCGCAAAGCCGCTTGTAAGTGTTGATGCGGCAAAGAATATGGTTTTAAATTTTCTGGTCTTTTTTAAGCTATCTACCATATCATATATACCAAGCTCAGTGTCTCCTAGCTCGGCATGGCGCATAGTATCCCAGTATACTTCATCATGCTCATAGGCGTCATTTTCAATATCAGTTGCATCAAATGCCGACCATGCATCGTCAGGTATAGGTTCGTTTATTTCAAGTTTTCTGTAACTTTTGTTCTTTTTACCAATAATCTTGGTTTCGCCTCCAATGTAGTAGGTAAACTGAATTTTGAGTTGCTCATTGCTGGGCATCCAGAATTCTATTGAATCGCCAAGCGTCGGTTGATAAGGCACAAAGTCGTTGTAAAACGATAACTTTTCGATAAAGCCAATGTTTACATCCTCTGATAGCTCCATCTCAATGGTTCTGATAGCGTTACTGTTCAAACTGATAAGCATTTTGCCAGTAAAGGTATTTTCTCCCTTGCGCTTCGGTTTGAAATTCATTTCAAGGTGCGGCTGTCCGTCAATATAAAGCGTGTCATATTCTTGAAGCGTGTATTTGTATACTCCGAGGGCATAGTCGGCAACTGGACTCACAAAGTTTTTGCCCATTACGGCAATCAAGTTATCGTAAATGTTCAGGTTTTGGTTTACATCACTAAGCAGGGTAGTTATAAAGTCCTGTTTTTGCACACCCGACATTTTTACGCCTTGCACATGCTCCGTAATCTTGGCAGGGTCGTTTTGCAGATAAGTATTGCTTATGTTTTCAATTAAGAAAATGGGCAAAGTAGATGACCCATTTCCGCTTGAAGTATCCACATAATCTTTTAAGTGCGGAAAACGCGATAGCAGTTTACTTTCATCAATATTTTCTGGCGCAAAATCGGCCAAGTCAATTTGGTATTTGGTATATGCCTCGTATTGTAGGGTGGTGAATTGTGATGGGTTGAGATGCGGTTTGTTTTTAATAATCCTTCGCAGCAGCACATCGGCTGGGTTTTCGCCTGCAACCACGGTGGCCACGTCTAAGGATATAGCATCCATTTGCAACTCGAAATTGATGGTTTGCTCTGCCGCAGCTGTAATAGGCTTTTTTAGTATCTTAAAACCCAAAGCAGATGCGGTAAGGGTATCAGCGCGCTTGTTTACATTCAGTTCATACTTACCTTCGTCATCGGTTAAGGTTCCAATAAACTTACCCTCAACGTACACATTGGTGTAAGGCATAGGCTCGCCAGTGGCAGCATCGGTTACTAGCCCACGGATGATAGTGTTCTGGGCCGATAAGCCCAGGCTAGCCAAAAGGAAAGCCAGAAATAGAATAAGCGAGTAATGGGTGCCTTTCAAAATCATCAATGCCTTAAAATAGTTTGCAAAACTAAGCTAAATCTATGCCAGATTCATTTTTTTGAACACCAATAGTTCATGGTTAAACAAACGTCCTTTGCGAAGGGTATGGTTGCCTTGCAACTGCAATCCGTGGTAATTAAATAAGTGCACGTAACCGCTAAGCGTATATTGGTGTGGATGAAGAATGTCGCCCGGTATTAAGCGAAATAGCTTTTGAAATACACTATAATTATGCGCATCCAAGGTCATTATAATTACGCCGTTTTGGCTGGTTGCTGCTATTAATTTTTCAGTGGCCAATTCAATATCGGCAACGTGGTTTAGGGCATTCATGCAAAAAACCAACTCAAAAGGCTCTCGGCATTTAAACTGCTCCAGCGGAATATTCCTAAAATCGACCCATGGGAAAACGGACGTATCAAAATGTTCAAGCCAATAGGCATAAGTTTCAATCAGCGGGTCGATGGCCGTTACTGGGTGCGCGTTTAGCACCATGTAAACACCAGCAGGGCCGCATCCGGCATCGAGTACGGGCATGCTTTTGTTGCTTAGTAGGCTATCCAACTCAGGCAACAACTTGGTAGCTTGGTTCAACAGGCTTTGCCAGTAATCGCATTTCCATTTGTGGTACGTGGGCCAATCCTTACCATGTAAGTACCTCCGCCACCAGTATTGCTCAACATGCTGCGCAATGCGCCATCGGATGGGGTGGTTCATTTGTGGTCTGAATCAGAATTTACAGAATTAGAGAATTTTAAAATTCTGAATGGGTTAAAAATAATTCTAAAATGCTCCATTTGCTGAGTTATTCAAACCTGCTTGGGGTGATATTTGGGGTTGAACATTAACTTATATTCTAAGCTGCTCCCGCCAAAATTAATCAATAGGCATTTGGGAAAGTCGTAAACTACCGTGTAATTTTTAGCTTGGGCAATATTTACGTCTTCCAATTTTACTAATGCCTTTATCTCAACTACTATTTGGTTATCAATTACAAAGTCGGCCCTTCGCTCACCAACTTCAATATCATCGGAGTATACTTTATGGCTTTGCTCCCTTGTGAAAGGCACAAATGCCTTTTGTAATTCAATGGCCAAGCATCTTTGATAAATTACCTCTTGAAAACCAGGTCCCATTTTGGAATGTACCTTCATTGCGCATCCAATAACTGCGTATGATAATGGGTCTTTGTAAGCAGGAGTTTCCATTTAAAGGCCAATTTTGTTTTCAATTATTAAAAATAAGAAATAAAATTTTGTAGCCAGAAATTGTTAATGAATGCAAAATGCATACCACCACTATATAAATAGGCGTTTGTTGGTTTAGTTTGGATAATTAAATGACCTTTAATTCTAAAATTCTTCAATTCTGTAAATTCTGATTCAGACAAAGTGATTCAGACAAGTTAACTTTGCCCGCATGAGTTTTGTGTACCCTGCCTTTTTGTTTGCCTCGGCCTTGGTAGTCATACCTATTATTGTGCACTTATTTAATTTTAGGCGCTACAAAACGGTATACTTTACCAATGTGCGTTTTTTGAAGGAAGTAAAGGAGGAAACCACCAGCCGCAGCAAACTGAAACATTTGTTGGTGCTGGCAGCGAGAGTTCTGGCTGTGTTGTTTTTGGTGTTTGCATTTGCCCAGCCTTTTATTCCAGTTTCGAAAAACGATTTGCCGAAAGACGGAAACAGGGGCATCTCCATATTTATCGACAACTCATTTAGCATGAGTGCCGAGGCCGATGACGAGGCATTGCTGCTAAAGGCGAAGCGAAAGGCAAGAGAGATAGTGAATGTGTATGGCGAAACAGGTCGTTTTCAGTTATTAACCAACGACTTTGAAGCCCGCCACCAGCGCTTCGTATCGCGCGAAGAGGTGTTGAACCTAATTGATGAGGTGCAGCCTACCCCTCGCAGCCGCCCATTACGTGAAGTATTGGCCATGCAGAAAAAAACGTATGCCGATGCGCGAATGGAAAATAACGTGGCATATTGGTTATCCGATTTTCAAAAAAACATTGCCGATTTTGAGCCCGATACGGCCATTAATCTTTCGTTGGCACCGCTGCAATCGGTAAAGCAACAAAACGTGTATGTCGATTCGGCATGGTTTGAGCGACCAGTTATCTTTACCAACCAGCCCAATAACCTATTTGTGAAAATAGTAAACAGCGGAGATGGAGAGGTGGAAAACAACCGGTTGACGCTAAATATTAACGGGCAGACAAAAGCTATTAATGATTATAGTATTGCTGCCAATAGTTTTACTATCGATACTTTGGCATTTACGGTGCCTCAAGACGGCTGGTACCGAGCTGAGCTGAGCATTCAAGATTACCCTATTACTTTTGATGATAACTACTACATGGCTTTCCGGTCTACCGGAAAAGTACCGGTTTTGGTTATTAACGAAGAACAAGAGGGGCCATTTCTGAAAGCTATATATGCCGATAGTGAGCGATTTGGACTGACCAATCAAGCTATAAACAAGTTAGATTATACGGCACTAAACCGAAATGGCTTGATAGTGCTGAACAACCTAAGTACTATTCCATCAGGTTTGGCTGCAGAGTTGGTAAAGTACCTTCAAAATGGAGGTGCATTAGTGGTGTTTCCTAGTGCAAAGGCCGATATTAACTCATTTAATAACTTTTTTGGGGCAGTTGGGGTAAATAAAATTGCAGGATTAAGTACTACTGAAATGCCTGTTACCGCCCTAGAAACCAACCATGAATTGTTCAAAGACGTGTTTGAATCGGTGCCGCGCAACCTATCATTGCCCAATACCAAATTGCACTATACTTTTTCTCCTACCACCCGCAGCAATGAGCAAGAGCTTTTAACGTTTAGGGACGGAAGTTCGTTTATGAGTGGTTATAACTTTGATGGGGGCAAAATTTATGTTGCAGCAAGCCCGTTGGATAGGGACATAACCGATTTCCCGGTGCACGCCATATTTGTGCCGATGCTATATAAAATGGCATTAAGTGGCGGCCAATTGCAAGCTCCGGCCTATACCTTGGGCAATGACAATGTAGTTGAAGTGATTGCTGAAGTGGTAAACCCAGATGAATCACTAAAATTAAAAGGGAACAATGCCGAGTTTATACCACAACAGCGCATCAACGGTAACCGAATATTGCTTACCGTTAACGACCAAAGCTTGCGCGATGCTGGTATATTTGAAGTGCAGGATAAGGAAGGTAAGGTGCTTGCTGTTACGGCCTTTAACTATAATAGAAGTGAATCGGTAGCGGAGTATTACACCCTTGACGAGCTAAAGAACCGTTACCCCGAAAATACGGTTGTTGTACTAGATGCCAGCAGCTCCAATTTTGCAGGTTTGGTGCAGGAGTTTGACCGTGGGATTGTGCTATGGAAACTTTGTATTATTTTTGTGTTAGTATTTGCCGGAATAGAGGCGCTGCTTTTGCGCTTTATGAAATAAACCGAGAGGGATAAACCACTTCATGGATATCATCATCAGGGCTGCCCGTATAATTGATTCTGCCGGTAACACGGCCGCCCGGCAACAAGATATTCTTATCCGTAAGGGTAAGATTGAAAGTATTGCCGACCATATTCCTAATGACAAGAAGCTTAAAGAAGTTACGGGCACTAACCTGCACGTATCCATTGGCTGGGTTGATATGTGCGCTTTTATTGGCGACCCAGGGCTAGAGCATCGGGAAGATTTGGAATCCGCTATTCGCTCGGCAGCAGCCGGCGGATTTACAACCGTGTTGGCTAACCCAAACACTAAGCCTGCGCTGCATTCCAAATCGGAAATTGAATACGTTATTCGTAAAAGTAGCGGCAGTGTGGTGAACATATTGCCTATTGGTGCAATAAGTCAAGATTGTAAAGGAGCGGATTTAACCGAGATGCACGACATGCATGAGGCTGGTGCCATTGCCTTTGGCGATGGGTTTAACTCAAGTTTGAACGCCGGCATTACCCTCAGGAGCTTGCAATATGTGAAACCATTCGGTGGCTTGATAATCACCCATCCATTTGAGCGCAATATAGCCAAGAGCGGACAAATGAATGAGGGTGTGACCAGTACCATGCTTGGTATGCACGGTATTCCGCATCTTGCTGAGGAGCTTATGGTAAAACGCGACTTGGATATATTGGAATATACCGATAGCCGTTTGCACTTTGCTTACGTGTCCACTCCGGCCTCAGTGGAGCATATTAAAAAGGCAAAAGCTAATGGTCAATTGGTTACCTGCTCAGTTACACCATACAATTTAATGTTGGAAGACGAGCTGGTAATGGAGTACGATAGTAATTATAAACTAATGCCACCTTTGCGCACCAAGGCCGATAACCAAGCTATGGTGAAAGCCCTGAAAGATGGCACCATTGATACCATTGCGAGTTTCCACATTCCGCACGACCCCGAGAGTAAGGATTTGGAGTTTGATATGGCCGATTTTGGCATGATAGCCTTTGAAACAACGTTTGCTTTATTAAATACACACTTGGGCAAGAAGGTTGGTTTGGAAACGCTGATTGAAAAACTTACCATTGGCCCAAGGGATATTCTTGGATTGGAGATACCAGAGATTGAAGAAGGCGCAATGGCTGATTTAACTATCTTCGACCCTGAAGAAAAGTGGACTTTTACTGGTGGGGATATTAAATCGCGCTCTAAGAATTCGCCGTTCGTAGGTCAAGAATTTACAGGCAGGGTAGTGGGGATAGTAAATAATGGCCAAGTGCATTTAAACGAAAATCGCTAAGCAATGGACCAACTGCAAGAAACCAGTATTCAGAAATTAGGATTGCGCAACGGCATAGTTGCTGGCATATTGAGCATCGTTTATACTTTGGTGCTTTATACAATGGGTGGTGAGTGGATGTTCAAAACCTCTATCCAAATGCTGGGCAATGTTTTTTTGGTCGGCACTATGATATACACAGTGCAGTCTTATCGCAAAGCGCATGGCAATTATGTAAGCTTCAAGCAAGCATTTGGCGGGGCATTTTCGGTGGGGGTTTTAGGTATTCTTATACCTCTGGTATTTGCTTACATGTTGTATGCTTTTATCGACCCAGAATTGACCATGCGGTTGAAGGATTACAGCGTAAAGGTGTCCATCGAAATGTTCCAATGGTTCAATATGAGTGAAGATCAAATTGAGGAGGCATTGGACAAAATCAAAGAGCAAGATTATTCGCCCACTATTGCCAACTATGCTAAAGGTTATGCAGGTGGACTGTTAATGGGAGCATTGTTCGCCGTTATTATTGCATTGGTGTTTTGGATAATTTCAAGAAAAAATGAGCCAACACCTGACCTTGCATCATTTGGCACAGACACCGATCAAAATATACTGGACAACTAATGCAGCTATCCATAGTTATACCGTTATACAACGAGGAGGAGTCGCTTCCCGAACTGCATGCTTGGATTCGCCGAGTGGTGGAGCAGGAGGGCTATGAGTATGAGGTGATTTTTGTGGATGACGGTAGCCGCGATAACTCTTGGAAGATAGTACAACGCTTGGCCCAAGAAAACCCAAGGGTAAAAGGCATCCAATTTCAACGCAATTACGGTAAATCGGCTGCTTTAAACGAAGGCTTCCAAGCGGCCCAAGGCGATGTGGTAATAACCATGGATGCCGATATGCAAGATAGCCCCGATGAGATACCAGAGCTATACAACATGATTGCCAGTGGCGAGTTTGAGTTGGTATCGGGCTGGAAACAAAAGCGTTTCGACCCTTTGACCAAAACCATACCTACTAAAATATATAATGGCGTTTCGCGGTTCTTTACGGGCATTAAGTTGCACGATATGAACTGTGGCCTAAAAGCTTACAAGCGCCAAGTAGTAAAAAGCATAGAGATATACGGTGAAATGCACCGTTATATACCAGTAATTGCCAAGCGTGCCGGATTTAGTAAAATAGGGGAAAAGGTAGTGCAGCATCGCGAACGCCAATACGGCGTTACCAAATTTGGCATGGATCGTTTCGTGAACGGTTTCTTAGATTTGCTGTCCATTCTTTTCGTTACCCGATTCAGTAAAAAGCCCATGCATTTTTTTGGCACCATGGGTTTGTTGGTATTCTTTATTGGGTTTGTTATTCTGCTGTATTTAAGTATCAGTAAGTTCTTTTTCCAAGGATATGGCATGACCGATAGGCCGATTTTTTATTTCGGATTGGTAACCATTATTATTGGTGTTCAATTGTTCCTTACCGGATTTTTGGCAGAGTTGATTTCACGCAGCGCTGCCGATAGAAACGATTATCTTATCAGCCAGCGTATTGGATACTGATTATGCTATACTCCCTTATAATACCGCTATACAACCGCCCCGACGAGATACGGGAGTTATTGGAAAGCCTGCTGTTGCAGACTTACAAAAACTTTGAGGTAATTGTGGTTGAAGATGGCTCAAAACCAGAACTCAGCGCCGAGCAAATAGTAATGAGCTATGCTAATAGGTTGGATGTAAAATACTTTTACAAAACCAATGCCGGTCAAGGCTTCGCGCGCAACCATGGTTTTGAGCATGCCAAAGGCGATTACTTCATTATTTTCGATTCCGACATCATTGTACCGCCACATTATATGGAGACGGTAAACAAAGAGGTTACCGACCGTGGTTTGGATGCCTTTGGTGGCCCCGATGCAGCACACGAGTCGTTTACCGATGTGCAAAAGGCTATTAGCTATTCCATGACTTCTTATTTTACCACTGGAGGCATTAGGGGCAAGAAGAAAAACTTGGGGCCTTACCATCCGCGTAGCTTCAATATGGGACTGTCGCGTAAGGTATACGAAACCGTCGGTGGATTTATTATATCCTTTATGGGCGAAGATATTGAGTATAGCATTCGTATATTGAAGGCAGGCTTTAAATCTGGATTGATTGAGGAAGCGTATGTGTACCATAAGCGCCGCACTGACTTCAAACAGTTTTTCAAGCAGATAAAGTTTTTTGGTAGGGCGCGCATCAACATTCATAGCTTTTTTCCTAGCGAATTGAAAGTAGTACATTTCTTCCCAGCAGCATTCACCCTTTATTTATGTTTGGTGCCGATAATGATACTAGCTTGGCCATCAACAGGGTGGTGGATGTTTCGCTTTTTATTCTTGTTCACGTTCGTCATTTTTGCCGATGCTACCAGTAAGCACGACGACCTTAAAATCGGCGCTTACTCGGTTGTGGCATCATACATACAGCTTACCGCTTATGGCATAGGTTTTATGGATGAAGCCTATCACCGTTGGGTAAAGAAGGAGGCAACCAATGCCAAGCAATAAGCCCTATCCAAAGGTCAGCATTATTACAGTGGTGTACAATAGTCGGGATGCACTGAAAGCAACGATAGAGAACATCGCTTCGCAAACCTATCCTAATATTGAGCACATTGTTATTGATGGCGGCTCTACTGATGGGAGTGTAGAGGTTGCCAACAAATACAAAGACCTCATTGCCTATTACGTTTCAGAAAAGGACAAGGGCTTATACGATGCCATGAACAAGGGCGTACGTGCAGCCACTGGAGAGTATGTATGGTTTATCAATACCGGAGATTACATTGAGAACCATAGCACCTTAACGCATCTTTATGAGCATTGGGGCCTGAAGGACGATGTGTACTATGGTGAAACCAATTTTATTGATGAAACTGGAAAAATACTTGGTACGCGCAGCCAACTAACCACCCGTAAAGTGCCGGAGCAACTTACCTGGAAAAGCTTTAGGCATGGCCAAGTAGTTTCGCACCAATCAATTATTGTAAAACGTGAGTTGGCAGGTGAGTTTGACTTACAATATAGGGTGAGCGCCGATGTGGATTGGGGTATTACCGCACTGAAAAAAGCGAATAGTATAGTTAATACTCACCAAATACTGACCAAGTATCTGGTAGGTGGCTTCTCAAAGCAGCACCAGCAAAAAAGTTGGAAGGAACGGTTTAATATCTTTGTGAAACACTACGGTTGGTTTGAGGCTATCATTTATCACATTTACTTTATCTTGAGGGCTGTTCAATTTAAAATTCAAAATTGAAAATTTAAAATTGACCGAAGACAGTTGGCATTAAAACTTAATTATCAAGTCTTGTGTCTTTCGTCTTGTGTCTTATGTCTAAACCATGAGTAATCAACATAAAATAGAGGAGCGATTGAACGAGGCTTTTACACTTCGTGAAGCTGTAATGCGCAATGCAGAACTATTGCAACAAGTGGAGAAAGCCGCAGGGCTGATGTACATGGCCTTGAGCAACGGACATTCGGTGTTGTTTTGTGGCAATGGCGGCAGCGCTGCCGATGCGCAACATTTGGCTGCGGAACTGAGTGGAAGATATTACCTTGACCGTAAACCTTTGGATGCTGAGGCATTGCACGTTAATACCTCTTATCTTACTGCCACGGCCAACGATTTTGGTTTCGACCACGTGTATAGCCGCTTAGTAGAGGCCAAAGGAAAGAAAGGGGATGTGTTGGTTGCACTATCTACTTCTGGCAACTCGGCCAATGTGGTGAATGCCGCAAAACAAGCCCGCAAGCAGGGCCTTATAACCATTGGCTTTACAGGCAAAAATGCTAGTCAAATTGACGACCATTGTGATGTGCTTATCAAAATACCAAGTACCGATACCCCGCGCATACAGGAGCTGCACATCCTCCTTGGACACATCATCTGCGAAATAGTGGAGCAAGAGCTGTTTGGTTAATTTGAAAATTTGGAAATGAGCTAGTTTGAAAATGATTTTTGCATTGTGTTTTTCATTTTCAAATTTCCAAATTGTCACATTCTCAAATTAGTAACGAAATCCCTTTTGCGGCCTATTCAACAAATCAACGTCTTGCTCGTTTTTAAGGAGCGCACCTAAGTGCGGTAGCTTGTCTTTTTGCAGGGTGATGTCGCCTAAGGCATCGGCATTCGCACCTTCAGATATCAAGAGTTGCAACCAATCAATCAGTTCGCTTGTACTAGGGCGTTTTTTGATGCCGCGCACTTCGCGAAGCTCATAAAACAACCGCATCGATTGCAATACCAGCGATTCGGCCAAATCAGGGTAATGCACCTTTACAATCTCTTGCATGGTTTCCTTATCCGGAAAAGAAATGAAGTGGAACAAGCAGCGACGCAGAAACGCATCGGGCAGTTCCTTCTCATTGTTACTGGTAATAATAACGATAGGGCGGGTGCGGGCTTTAATGGTTTTCTGTAGCTCGTAGCAGTAGAACTCCATCTTATCCAACTCCAATAGTAAGTCATTCGGGAATTCGATATCGGCCTTATCAATTTCGTCAATCAACAATACCATTTGCTCGTCGCTATCAAAAGCTTCCCATAGTTTACCTTTCTTGATGTAGTTAGCTATATTTTCTACTCCATCGCCACCCAATTGCGAATCGCGTAGGCGCGACACCGCATCATACTCATACAAGCCTTGCTGCGCCAGCGTAGTGGATTTTATGTGCCAGGTTATCAGTTTCTTGCCTAATGCTCTCGATATTTCGTGAGCCAAAAGGGTTTTGCCCGTTCCAGGTTCACCCTTTACCAATAGAGGCTTTTGCAACTTAATAGCTGCATTAACGGCAATCTGTAATTCTCGAGTGGCAACATATTGCTCCGTACCTTCAAAATTCATCGCTATGTGGTTATTGGTTATTAGTATATTGGTTATTTGTTGATTGGTAAGCTATTGCAGCCGTTTCCGATTTCTAATGGGTGTGTTTGGCGCTTTGTTTGGTTTTGGTTTTTCTGTATTCCCTTTTCGCAAACTCCCTACAAGCGACTTGATGCTCTTATCAACTTGCAAGCGATTGTGTTTTTGCTCTGGTGTTTCTTTACTAGGCTTATCCTGCTCGCTCATGGCACTAATTTAACCAAAACCATTTCATTCCACCCTATCTGCATTCACATAATACTTACCCTTATAAAAGTAAGCCACGGGTATAAACAGCACCGCGGCACTTAGCATAAGCACTACAAAAAAGTAATAGTACTCCGAGCCCATGTAACGGTTATAGTCCATAGTCACTTCTTTCATCGTTGCTGGATGGTTAGCTAGCGTTTGGTAAACAACGGCTTGGCCGTCAATATCCAGTATTTCCAACTGGTTACTGCTAATGTCGTGCTTGCCAGCTATAAAGGTACCACTAAGGTAAGTGGTATCAATTCCTCCCTCATCGTTGGTGTTGGTTTGGTAGAGGGTTTTTACCTTTGGCAAGTCAATTCTATGACCCTCTTCAATAGTTTTGTCGTCCACGATTGTAATATACGTGCCAGTTTCAGAAGCAGAAATGCTCTCAACTTCAACTGGCGTAAGGATGGCATGGTTAACAATAATGGTAACGCCATTGCCTAAAGTAATGGCTATATAGTACATAGCCATTATCAACGACTTAATGGCCAACGGGGCTTGCGTATAGGCAAACTCTAATGCCGTGATGCTTACCATTACCTCGCCCGCTGTAATGATGAAGTATGCCAATACTTGCCAGTAAAAGTGTACGGTTTGCCCGGCTTCCATTTGTGCATCTATCCAGCCACTCACCACAAACGATAGGGCGGTTACAAACAACCCTATCCCAATTTTTCGCAAAGGGCTTAACTTGAAAACCCTGTTTAACACCGGATAAACCACAAACGCAAACAACGGCGTAAGTGTAAGGATAAAAAAGGCATTGATGGCCTGTATTTGTGATGGGAGCACCTCAAAATGCCAAGGGCCAATGTCAACGGTTTTATCCATTAAGCTGCGGCTGGCTTGCAGTACCCAAGTGCTCATGGTTTGGTCGTATAAGCTCCAGAATACTGCAATGAATATGAAGTATATTAGGCTTAGGCGAAACAGAATTTTAGCAGTTTCTGGAGTGAAAATTTGCTTCAAATAGGGCCAAAAACCAACGGGTTCAACGGTAATGTATTTGTCTCTGCCCAACCAAAATACCCATGTGGCAATCAACATCAAAAGGCCTGGTACGCCGAAGGCAATGTGTGGGCCATAAACATCGAGCAGCCAAGGAGTAAGCAAAGCGGAGATAAATGCGCCAACGTTGATGGCCAGATAAAAATAGCCGAAAGCTTTCTCTAGTAAATGGCTATTTTTGGTGGTAAATTGGTCGCCAACATGCGAGCCAACGGTGGGCTTAATACCGCCTGAGCCAATGGCAATTAGTGCAAGTCCCCATGCCAAGCCCTCTTGATTTTCAAAAATAGCCAATACCAGATGCCCAAGGCAATACACCACACTAAGCGTAATGATGGTTTTGTACTTGCCCAAAAACATATCGGATAGCAGGGCGCCAAACAAAGGCAGAAAGTAAACTGCCATGCCGAACAGGTGTATCCAAGTTATGGAGGTACCTTCACTCATGAACAGGTATTGGGTCATAAATACCGCAAGTATGGCTTTCATGCCATAATAGCTGAACCTTTCGGCGGCCTCGTTGCCAATTATGTATGGTATGCCCTTGGGCATTTTACCTTGAGATTCGGCGTTGCTCATTGATTTTGACTGCAAGTTGTTGGGTGCTTATGAATCCTTGATAAACTAAACTATTTTGCGGGCTATTGGTTTGTTCAATGACCTATCTTATGTTTTGGTGCGAATATACCGATAAACCGATTAACTGATACACTGACTAGCATGATTGATGTAACCACAAACAAGGCCACTAGACTGTTTTTAATACTAGGGGGTATTTTTATCACGAATGCCTTGGTGGCAGAGTTTATTGGGGTTAAAATATTCCAGTTGGAAGATACCCTTGGCATTGATCGAGCCAGCATTAATGTATTGGGTTATGACTTATCGTTCCAGCTTACAGCCGGTGTTTTGTTATGGCCAGTTGTGTTTATCCTTACCGATATTATTAATGAATACTACGGCAAAAAGGGTGTGAGGTTGCTTTCGTTTCTTACGGCTGGGCTGGTAGCTTATTCTTTCTTGATGATTTACTTGGGTGTGAGCACCGAACCTGCCGATTGGTGGGTGGGTAGTGCCCAAAACAAAGGAATAGCTGATTACAGCTTAGCTTACAATGCGGTATTCGGGCAAGGTTTATGGATTATTTGTGGGTCGTTGGTAGCCTTTTTAGTTGGCCAAATTTTGGATGTGTATGTTTTTCACAAGCTAAAGCAAGCCACGGGAGAAAAATTGATATGGTTACGTTCAACTG
This sequence comes from Sphingobacteriales bacterium, assembly GCA_027486795.1. Classification (GTDB taxonomy): domain Bacteria; phylum Bacteroidota; class Bacteroidia; order Chitinophagales; family CAIOSU01; genus CAIOSU01. The sequence continues at coordinate 32,964 of JAIXOI010000034.1, forward strand.
GCTCCACTTTGGTTTCGCAGTTGGTCGATAGTTTTGTCGTGTTGTTTATAGCTTTTTATGTAGGTGCTGGTTGGCCCATAGAGCAAGTATTGGCCGTGTGTACAGTCAATTATATCTACAAGGTTCTTATGGCCATTGGGCTTACTCCAGCCATCTACCTAATGCATAGTATAATTGAACGTTTCCTTGGGCATGATTTGGCCAAGGAGATGAAGGACAATGCAATGGAAAAGAGTGGGGGAGTGATATAACCCTCAATCAACGTATAGCGCCAATCCCTTCAAGTAAGCACCTTCAGGGTGAAAGATGTTTACTGGGTGGTCGGCAGGTTGAGATAGGTGGTGCATAACCCGTATATTCCTACCAGCCTCAATAGCAGCAGCCACTATGGTATTATAAAACAACTCCCTATCAACTACTTGCGAGCACGAGAAGGTGAACAGCATGCCTCCGGGCGCAAGTTTTTGCAAACCCATTACATTCAATCGCTTATAGCCCTGCACCGCGCGGTGCCGCGCAGATAGATGCTTGGCGTATGCTGGTGGGTCGAGTACCATTACCTCATATGGTTCTTCAACCTGCTTAAGAAACTGCATTACATCTTCGCAATAAGCCTCGTGGTTCTGCTCCACATTATTAAGCTTCGCGTTGTCGTTGGTCCAGCCAATGGCTTTGCTACTGCTATCAACAGAGTGCACCATGCTTGCGCCAGCCTTGGCGGCATATATACTAAAGCCACCGGAGTAGCAAAAGGCATTGAGTACGCGCTTGCCGTTTACGTATTGGCCTAGTAATTCTCTGTTATCCCTTTGGTCAAGAAAGAAGCCTGTTTTTTGGCCTGTTTGCCAGTTTACTTTAAACTGATTGCCATGCTCTTGTACTACTTCCTCCGTTAGTTCGCCTTTTAAAAAACGCTCTTCGTGGTTGTTGGTGTCAGCTGGTTTAAGGTATATATTGGTCACGTTCGGCAGCACTTCCTCAATAGCCTTTTTAATATCCGTAGCTGCTTTGCTCATACCTGGAGAGTGTGGCTGCACTACTACCGTGCTGCCGTATACATCCACTACTAGGCCCGGTAAGCCATCTCCTTCGCCGTGTATTAAACGGAAACAGTTGGTGTCTTCTGTCCCGGCCAAGTTACAGCGTTTGCGGTAGTCGTATGCAGATTGTATTCTATCCTTCCAAAAAGTGGCATCTAATTGGCGCTGCTCAAAGCTGAGTATGCGCACCATAATGCTGCCATTGGTATAATGCCCAGTAGCTAAGTAAATGCCTTTCGAAGTCCATACCTCTGCAATATCCCCTTCTCCTAACTTCGAGTCTATATTATAAATGGCACCCGAGAAAATCCAAGGGTGTTTGCGGTCAAGGGCTTGTTCTTTACCGTTTTTCAGTATTAGCTTGGGGTACAGGTTCATGGGTATAGGTTACAAATTCAACATTGAAGGCTCAAAATTGCACAAAATAGCTGATGCCTATATTACTTAAGCTGGTCGCTTATAACCATCAGCGCATCCAATACTTCTTTCCTCTTCAAGTATACTATTGGCAAAAGGTAATAACGAGCCCGCTCGAAATGGCTCGTTCGCTCTTCAATAGTATTGGAGTTCTGTCCTTGACGAAAGAAGTGCATACCTAAATGATATTGTACCGTAGTGTCTTTTAAGGTAAGGCCAGAGAGCATACACCACAGTTTAGCGCTGTAATGCCCAGCGTAATACAAATCTTGTGCAAGTGCTTTTGAGCCGATGCTATCTTCAATCAAAGCTTCGTCAACTGCGTGTTCATAGCAGTCGGCTATTAACACAAACAGGCTATCGGGTACCCTGGCCAATGTCGCCATTATGGTTAGCCCATCAGCGTAAGCGTTGCATGAGGTGGCCAACCAATTATTGTTCTTAATGCCAAAAAGCGATAAACTTTGTTTGAAAAGCTCCTGATACAACTTACCCTTAGCTAATTGGTATTGGTATGAGCTTAAAATGGTTGAGTCGGTTATGCCGTCTATATAGGTCTTGGCTTCAATTATGCGTCCATTGTTTAAAAAGGTGTTCAGCGTATCTAGAGTTTGTGCAGGTGTATAAAAACTACCTAAACAAAAGATTAATGTAATTATGAAAGGTCTCAAAAACAAAAAGGCTTATCTTATGGTAAAGATAAACCTTTTTACAATTTGGCATTATTGATGGGCCCTATGTAATCGGCTCAGCTACCTGTTAGGCGCAACACGATGGAGCGATCTGCTTTTATCTTTTCAGGCAATTGCAAATAACCACGATTGTGTACTTCAAGGCCATCGCGACCATAATAAGAGCGTTTGCAAATTACATTGCACAAGGGCTTGGTATTATAAACTAACAAGCAAAGAATTTCTTCGGCAATTTGTTGATTGATAACATTGTGTATATTGCTGATAATTACTCCAGTAGAGATGGTAACCTTTTTGCTATCAAGGTTGAAAATTTGCATACATTCATCTACTTCATGAACCAAGTTCAAACCGTAGCACATGCCCAAATACTGAACTTGACCATCCATCTCCAATGCGAAAAAGTGAATGTCTTCTGCATCCAACAATTCGCTCTTCGAGATCTCTTCCCACAAAATGAAGTAATTTTTCATAACATCCCAGTTTACAACTCACAGCAAATCCTAATGATTATAAGTAAATCTACCGGATAAGTTACCGAAAACTATAGACAAGATACTAAAGATGGTGCCAAAGCAAAAAGCAATATAACAATGCTAAGGTGCTGAAAATGAGCAGAAAAAGATGGGGTTGTTATGCTGTATTTTGACACAGAAAGAATAAAGTGCCAAGCTCGGTAATTGGAGTTATTCCCAATTATGTTTCTCGTTTCGAAAAATAGATGCGCAAATATTAAATAAAATAGTTGTCCTGTCAAGTAAATGCTGAATTTTTGTTTTCGAATTGATTGAAAGTATGCGAAACTTGGCGCTATTGTTACCTTTGGATAATGAATATTTATAATTAAAATGTAAAATAATTGTAGTTTCAATTCTCCTTAGGGAGCGGAATGGTAACTTTCAGTATCCAATCTTCGAACACCTGCCCGATGTAGAAACTATTTCCGAAGGCAACCGCTACGGAATTACCGCTGATTTTCGAACCATCGTTTACGAATAACTCCTCGGTTTTGCCATTGTCAAGCTTAATCAAATACACGATTCCTGGCGAGGGATTTTGACTATTTTTTGCGTGTTTCAAAAATTTACCCGCTTTTGGGTGGGCTGCAATTATTACATGGTCGGCATTTACTTGGCTTATATTGTCAAGGCCATTTAGTTTGGCCACATTGCGGCTGTATAGCAAGGTGCCATCTGTTTGGCGGCGGTATTCGGCAAGCGTTTTTCTTTGGGTGGTTGCTATGTAAACCAAATCGTTTGTTATCAAAATACCATTAGCGTATGCCAGTTTTTTGTCGTTGGCATTAATACATTGCCCCGCTCCATTGCAATATACAATTTGGCTAGTGCGAATTTTGAATAGCTTTTCCATCAACCAACCAAACCCCATTCTAGCTCGTTTGCTATCGTTTGTCGCATAAAAGCTTCCGTCTGGCAATCCCGCTACATCGTTTGGCGATACAATTGTTTTGTCGGTTTGCTGGCGCATAAATACAAGTGTATTACCCTTTACTTTATATAGCAGTATGCTATTCTTTTTGCCAGCCTCTGTTTCTTCATGGTTAACTACAAACAACAATGCCGCCCCATTACTGCCCTTTACTAAATCAATACCATGTGGGTGAAACGATAAATCGGCAGGCTCACCCGTTCTTACAAGCGTATCTTTACTGTTGTCTTTTATGTTTAAGGATACTATTTCTCCAAACATTGGCAAGCCCTTTCGTCTTTGGCTGCAAGATACCAACAGGCGCTCTTGTCCGTTAAGCGTATCCAAAACTAGGTCTTCGGTGCCTGGGCCAATATGAATGGTCTCTTCCTTTAGGTTTGGGGGCTGGGCAAAGGTTATAGTGGCAAAGGCAATAAGCAATGCAGCAGTTAGTTTTAGTTTCACTTTGTTTACTTTTCGGTTGGGTTAAGTTTTAACAACAAGGTATCAGCTTCAATAAAACCATTGGCCTCAACATATACTTCTTCAACGGTACCATCTTCAAATGCTTCAATGGTATTCTCCATTTTCATGCTGTTGATTACCAACAGGCCATCACCGGCTTTTACTAAATCGCCGGGTTTTACCAACACTTGAACAACTTGGCCCGGCATAGGTGCTTTGTATGAGCCAAGTACATTTTCAATTTCAGCCTCTTGGAAACGCGGCACTTCCTTCAGTTCCAATTCACCATATTCTGGGTGGTGCACCCAGGTGCTATTGTTGCCTGCCGATACCGTGAATCGTTTCCGAAAGCCATTCCACTCCAATACCAACTGCTCCGTAGTGCTCGACACTATTCTTACAGTGGCCTTTTCTTCGTTTACCGATACGATAAATAATTGATTGTGATATCGATACTCTAGTTTAATTAACTCTTCTTTCCAAGTATAGCTTTGTACTTGTCCACGATAGAAACTATTTCTAAATCCTGAAGGAATACTGTGCATAACGGTTCTTTCGGTTTGTCTCACCAACCAAGCGGTAAGAGCTGCTGCGGTGGCACTTTCTATTAAAACCTGATTGTTTGGTATTCTTGGTTCGGTCAACTCTGGATGTTGGTCGAGGTAGCGGGTGTCAAAATCTCCGTTAGCAAATCCTTTATCATTTAACACTTCTATCAAAAACAACTTATTAGTGGTAAGGCCAGTAAGCACCGTTTTTCGTAAAGCATTGGACATTATGCGCAACGCTTCGTTACGGTCGTTGCCTTTGGCTATCACTTTAGCAATCATAGGGTCGTAAAACACATCAATTGTCGAACCACTTACTACGCCAGTGTCGTATCTCATGGCTTCGCTGGGATAAGGCAAAAAATGACGAATTGTGCCCGTTACGGGTAAGTAGTTGTTGTATGGGTCTTCGGCGTATATGCGGCATTCAATAGCATGGCCGGTTGCTATTAAATCCTCTTGTTTGTAAGCAAATGGTTTCCCTTCGGCTACTTCAATTTGTAGCCTTACCAAATCAAGGCCTGTGACAGTTTCGGTAACCGGGTGCTCTACTTGCAAACGGGTATTTACTTCCAAGAAATAGAAGTTACCTTTTTTATCCAAAATGAACTCAACCGTGCCTGCATTGTCGTACCCAACGCTGCGCGCTGCATTTACGGCAGCCTCGGCCATTTTGGCGCGCAATTCGGGTGTAAGGGCAGGAGAGGGGCTTTCTTCAATTATCTTCTGGTAGCGGCGCTGTATCGAGCAATCGCGTTCGAATAAGTGAATGATATTGCCATGCTGATCGCCAAATACCTGAAACTCAATATGCCTTGCATCGTCAAAGTACCTTTCAATTAACAAAGTATCATCACCAAATGCCGATTTTGCTTCACGTTTAGCGGCTTCAATTTCTTTTACTAGATTTTTGCTCTCACGCACAATGCGCATTCCTTTACCGCCGCCGCCCGCCGATGCTTTCAGTAGCAGCGGAAAGCCTACTTTCTCTGCCTGAGAGGCCAAATTATCCGTTGTTTGGTCATCTCCATCGTAACCGGGCACGATGGGCACGTTAAACTTTTGCACTAATTGCTTAGATCGTTTCTTGTCACCCAAAGCATTGATGGCACTGGGTTTGGGGCCAATAAAAATGATACCCGCTTCTTGGCATTTGGTTGCAAATGTTGCGTTTTCTGAAAGAAAACCATAACCAGGATGAATGGCATCGGCACCTGTGCGTTTAGCGGCTTCAATTACCGTATCCATCAACAAATACGACTCAGATGGTTGGTATCCACCAATACGAACTGCTTCATCTGCTTGCTTCACGAATAATGCATGCTCATCCGCATCTGAAAATATAGCTACTGTATTAATACCCATGCTTTGGCAGGTGCGCATTACCCTTATGGCAATTTCTCCACGGTTGGCAACTAATACTTTTTTAATAGTACGGTGGTTAGACATTTTGTATGATTTCGATGTCAGGTGTGTCAAAAATTTCTATCATTGAAAAGAGACCTACAATGATTAGAATAACGAAGGCGAAATAAAACACCGAGTTCCAAATGGAATTTTCTTCACCTACGCTCGAATATTTTTTCATTATGTATAATTTGGGCAAGCAAAATAAAACGATAATCAGGTTGGGTGTAAATAAATCCCAATACCAAAGGGCGCTGCCTTTCACGTGCTGGCTAATTATGCTGTAATAGTAATCCTCAGGTTTTATTAAGCAGCGCGAAAAGTCGAATGCTGCTGCAAAGAGCAGGAAAAGTACTATAAACATTGAAATGCTGAGTAAGGTAATTTTAACTGGTCTCATATGTTACTCTCTGAATACCCCAAACGAAGTGGCACCTTTAATTGGTGAATGGTTTACAACACTTAAGCAAATACCTAAGAAACTACGGGTATCTCTTGGGTCAATTATGCCATCGTCCCACAAGTTGCCAGTACTAAACCAAGAACTTGATTTTTGGGCAACCTCTTTCATCATATATTCGCGCATTTGCTTGCCCATTTCTTCGTCATAGCTAGCTCCTGCGCTTTCGGCAGCTTGGCGTTGGATTATTTCCATGACACCAGCCAACTGATCTGGACCCATTACCGCAATTTTTGCATTCGGCCACGAGAATAAGAAGCGAGGTTGGTATGCCCGCCCGCTCATAGCATAGTTACCCGCGCCATATGAAGCACCAACCATTATAGTTATGGCTGGCACCTCGCTATTACTTACCGCATTTATTAGTTTGGCACCGTTTTTTATAATGCCGCCTTCTTCGTATTTGCGACCAACCATAAAACCGGTAATGTTTTGCAAAAACAAAAGAGGTATTCTACTTCGATTGCATAGCTGAATGAATTGGGTACCCTTGTTTGCCGACTCGGAGAAAAGTACCCCATTGTTGCCTAATATGCCGATTTTATAGCCATGTATTTCGGCAAATCCAGTCACTAAAGTGCTGCCATATTCGGCTTTAAACTCATGGAAACGTGAACCATCAGTTATACGGGCGATAACTTCTCGTATATCGTATGGTATTTTCGTATCGGGGTTTACAATTCCGAGTATTTCCTCAGCACTATATTTAGGCTCTTCTATTGCTTTGCTTGGCACAAAAGCATCATCAGACTCAATAAACGACATAATTTCGCGAGCCAATCGGATTCCATCTGCCTCGTTTTGAGCTAAATAGTCACTTACGCCCGATATTTTGCTATGCATTTCGGCACCACCAAGGCTTTCGTCGTCGGTAATTTCATTGGTGGCCATTTTTACGAGCGGTGGGCCGGCCAAAAATACCTTAGCTTGCCCTTTAACCATTACGGTGTAATCGCTCATACCAGGTATGTATGCCCCACCAGCGGTGCTGTTGCCAAATACCACGCTTATGGTGGTAAGCCCTGCTTTACTGCGTCGGGTTATTTCTCTGAAGGTAATACCACCGTAGTTAAAAATCTTTTCTTGCTCGGGTAAGTTGGCGCCAGCCGATTCTACCAGATTAATAACCGGTAAACGGTTTTCCATGGCTATTTCGCCTATGCGTATTCCTTTTTGCAAGGTTGCATAATCAATAGCCCCGCCTTTGTTGCTTCCAACATTGGCCACAATCAAGGCTATTTTGCCGCTGACTAAGCCAATGCCAGCAACCGTGGTGCCACCGGGGCCAAAACCTTCTAGACCAAGTCCAGCTAGGGGCAAAAGCTCCATAAAAGGACTGTCCTCATCCAATAACAATTCAATACGGTCTCGGGCAAGTAGCTTTCCTTGGCTTAATGCTTTGCCGGTATGCTTGTCGCTGCCCTGAAAACGACTTTTTTCAAGCTTAGCTTCCAATTCGGCCACAAGCTTAAGCATTTGCTCGTGGTTGCTTTTAAATGTTGCAGAATTTGGGTTAACCCGCGATTTGATTGGTTGCATACTCGCTAATTGGTATCATTTGTATAGAAGGCTAATATAATAATAATGCTCTAACCGCAGGAGAGATTTAATAATTAAAAACGTAAGCGCGAATTCAATATTTCAATCATCAACTAGGTTGATTTAAGTCATAGATTTTGGTATTATGAAGCTTTAGTTTTGAAGAGGTTTGATGGTGATACGAAATCATACTCAAAACCAATGCAGTTGGTGTCGGGGAAATGTGTGGGAGAGACGCATTTCCCTTTTTTTGTGTACCAAGTTGCCCAGCATAAATTAGCACGTACCCTTTAGCCAATAGGCTTGTGAAATTCATTCTAGTGCAACAAAGTTTCTTGGAAAGTAGCCTTTCTTTTAGCCACATGGTTGTTAAAATAGATGGTGGTTTAATAGCGTATTAAGTGATTCAAGAACAAAGCGCTTTGATAGATGTATCAGTTGATTGTTTCTTTTGAATACCAAAGGCGCCCTCAATAAAGAAATGTTGACTGAATAAAAGATTAACGTTCTTTTTTGATAAGCTTCACTTTTGTTTAACCTTCGCATTAAAATCTAAAAAGTTTGTGTATCTTTACGTTGTCTTTACTAGTTAGAGACAAGGAGTGTCCTAGGTTAGCCCTTTTTCCTAGGACACTTTTTTTATGCCCCTACATTACCGGTGGGCTTTTGCTAATGCTTCCTTTCAGTTTTGTGTTGTCTTAAATTGACTATACTCAAGCCTCGGCATGAGTGTGGTCATGTACTTTGGTAGTCATCCAGTTTAATTTTAACAAAAAATATACGAGCGATGAAAACTACATTGAACCACCTGCACCACCAACATACTGATTGGCTAAGAGAGTTGGATTTTTATAAAATTGAGTTGAAGGTACTGAACGAGCGCCTTGCCGAAGTAGCAGGGGCCAACACCGCCATGCCAGTTATGCAGCAAGTGGAGCACTTTCAAAATCGTTTTGTTTTGTTGAACGAACAACTTGATTTATTAGTGCATGAAGTAAAGCTGGCAGAACAGGCTTTGCAAGAAAAAGTTAAATCAATGCCTGAGCATATTGACCAAAAAGTAACGCAGCCTAACGAAAAACTACAGGCCGATGTAAGTTACTTGTATAAAAACATTGCCGACACCCGTTTCGAGTTTAACGGTTTTTTGGCCAAAACAATGTAAAAAACTTAATAAAGATACCGAGCTTTAAGGCTACGCATAGAGTTGGCGTAGCCTTAAGGTTTCGTCGTTTATCCACTTAGTAGCTATTTCGTGGTTTTCTTGCCATGGGGCTGCTCGCAACTCCGGCCCGAAGCTTATAGATGCATGGGTTTTCCACTTGCCAAAGCAGGTTATAAAGTGTCCTAGAAAATTATCGTCACCTACCCAAGCGTCCTCCTTCAAGCTATACTCAATAGCCACCGGAACTATTGGAAAATCTCCATGCTCGGCTATTTGAAACGGTCCAGGTTTAAAATTGATAATTCCAGGGCCTTCATAGGTGGTTCCTTCTGGGAAAATAATGACCGAATAACCTCTATCTAATAAATTACGCACCTGTTCACGAGTATTTTTGCGGCTAATAGGGTCCTCTCGCTTAATCAACACGGTATAGGTTAGCTTTAGGGCCCAACCTACCAGTGGCCAAGTGCCAACCTCGGCCTTAGCAACTATTGAGGCAAAGGCATATTTCAGTATCACTGCCGAATCCAAATAACTTCGGTGGTTGGCCACAAATATATGTCCGCTAGTTGGGGTAGCGCCAAACTTAGTAATAGTTACGCCCAGCCAAAAGGTTATAAATACGGCCCAATTTTGCCTGATAAGAAAACTCCTTCTCATTTTGTTTCCGGGCAAAAGCGCATTAATGGCTAGCACAAATACGTAAGTCCACCCCGAAACGAAGAATAAGCATAACCTTGCAAAACCAAGCAGATAGCGCATTTATTCTGTTTTTAAGTTTTCAATGGTTTCTGATGGCAATTCTGCAATATCCAATATCATTAGCCCGTCTAACGTATCCGAAAACTTTGGATCAACGTTAAAGCAAACAATACGCGCATTTTGCTTTATGTATTTTTTCATAAGCACCGGCATGCGCAGATGGAAGGGCTCAATATCCTCAATAAAATTATCAAGCTTTTGAATTTCGCCCTCAAAGTTCTCAATCAAAATGTCCGTATCAATGTTCTTAATCTTCACTTTGTAAGCCTTACGTGGCTTTACGTGCTGCGCCAGTTCGTGATTGTAATAGTGTTTTTTTACAAACTCAATAATGAGTTGTTTTGAAATATCAGAGTACATTTTACTTATGCTCAAAGGGCCGATGAGGTACTTGAATTGGGGATTTTTTAACAAAAACGCCATAATGCCCCGCCACAATAAAAATAACGGCAACCTTTTTCTTTGGTACTCAGGCACAATGTATGCCCTGCCAAGCTCAGCACTTTGCCCGAGGATAGCATAAAAAGGTTTTTCGAACTTAAAAAGGCTGGAAATATAAAACCCCTTCGCACTATAAGATTGGTAAATAAAATCGCCGCGACCAATACGGTACCCACCAACTAATTTACCGGCCACTTTGTCCCATATTATGAGTTGCTCGTAGTAAAGGTCATACTCATCAATATCTCTTGGTTTATTACTTCCTTCGTCAACGGTTCTAAATGTAATTTCTCGCAATCGTCCTATCTCTAATAGGGTGTTTGGAATTTGAGATGCACGCGCTGTAAGCACCTCAAACTCCGCTTGTGTAAACAATAAATTACTTTCACGTACAGTAGCTATTTCATTACTAATCAATTTGTTATCAATAGCCGGTGCAATTTGCTGCGTGGCATCAAGTTTTATGCTGCCCGGGAAGTAAAACTGTTTTACATCAATAGGGGTGCCTAATGCCAACGTGCGTGCTCTTAAAAAACGCGAGAGTCTGGCAAGGCGGCCAAAGGAGGCAATCTCTTGTAGCGAAATAGGTGTTCCAATCCTTACATTAATAATCAGTTCTTTTTCTGGTGCTTTGTTTTCTAGAGGATTACTAAGGTTGGCTTTAAACTGTTTTAGTATTTTTAGGTCGGCTGCCTGAAAGCTAATGGGTACTACTGGCAACTGTAAGTCGCGAATTAATTTTATTACCGCTGGTTCCCAAATTTTATCAAATGTTCTTCCCTCAGTCAACTCTTCGTTTTCAATTGCCGGAAACACACCAATAGCTCCACCAGCATCCAAGTGTTTGTTTAGCTTATGTTTTTTATCAAGTAGCTTGTAAAATTCTTTTCTTGCTTTACGGTCTTTCAATTCAACGAGGTTGTTGCCCAACTGTTGGCTGAAATCGGTTTCGCCGTATGTTACTACTTTAGATGCCCTACCGCTCGTTTGAAGTATTTGAAGCATTAACAAGTAGTCTAAGTCGCCAATAAGGTGACGGCTAATGGCTATAAAGGGGCTTAAAGGGAAATGTTTTAGCTCTTCGTCGTTAATTACGTTCAGCGAAACTCCAATTTCCGACCAAATGGCGGCCAACTTATCTGGTGTTGAGTTGTATTTGCTTTCTTCCATGAAATAGGGTTAAAACTAGCCTCGACTTGTTAAGTGCACATTAAGCATGTATTGTGAATATACCAATCTAACGATTCTAGCCGAATATTCATTTAAAAGAAGCAAATACAGGTACGAATTTCTATTCATGGCTAACAACTATAACTGATATTTTTACTCCAAAAATGGTAAATATCAAGTACCTTTATAGCAATGCGCCGCACTAACGACCACACCTTGAAAGATGCCATTAAGCATCTATTAAATGCCTACAAGCTTAAGGGTAAAATTTTGGAAACTCGATTGCTAGGGGAGTGGGAGACTCTGGTTGGCGATACCGTTGCAAAATATACCGACGACTTGTATGTGCGCGAGAAAAAACTCTATATCAAAGTATCTAATGCTACCGTTAGGCAAGAGTTGCTGTATTCAAAAGATGAATTGCTGAAACAATTGAATTCTTTTGCCGGCGAAATGGCCTTAGAAGATATAATTGTTAGGTAATTTATACGCTATAATGCGTTAGTTTAGTACTTTTTAGTAAGTAACTGATATTTATTTAGTTATGACATAAAATACTAAATATTTTACCATGTGATTTAGGTGCTTTCATAAGTACTTTCAAAACATTTTGAAATTTAATTGACTTTTTCCCAACTTATTGCAACCTTACCTGCGCGAATATTGTCTGTATGATAGTAGTCGTCTGATTATCTCAATAATATAAACCCAAAATATTATGTCTTCGCGGTACCTAGTGGGGTTTGCCCTGCTGTTATTTTTGTCTAGTTGTGGTGGTTACGTAGGTAAATTTGCACGCCACAGGGTTCCCGATGTATATGATTATCAAATTTTCGACAAGGCTACTCTTGTTGCACCAGAAAATCATTTTGAGTTTAAGCAAATTCCAAACTTTACACTACCCCCTGCCGACCTTTGGGCTTGCGGCGAAAAACTAGGCTATAAGCTTGCTGCTGGTTATAATCCGGAACAGTTCTTGGATGAATCAGGCACTCTGGCCCTGATAGTTATCCGCCGCGATACCGTGCTTTATGAGTACTATAGCAATGGTCATAGCCGTGAGAGCGTATCTACTGTATTCTCGATTACAAAGTCTTTTCTTTCTACATTAGTAGGCATTGCTATTGATGAGGGCAAAATCAAAAGTGTTGACCAGCCAGTTAGTGATTTTATACCTGCTTTCGCTGAAGGTGACTTTGCCAAAATTAATGTTGGCCATTTATTGCAAATGACCAGTGGTATCAAATTTGGTGACCACGACAATATCATAAAACTTGGATACCTATATTATACCAGCAATCAAGAGCGCTTATTGAAGCATTTAAAAATTCAATATGCACCTGGCACTCATTTCTCTTATAGCTCAATGAGCAGTTTGATATTGGGCTATTGCTTGCAACAAGCTACTGGAGAGACTATAGCTGATTACATGCAGAAAAAAATATGGACACCGCTCGGCATGGAGAACAATGGCTATTTTGCGTTGGACAGGGAAGGTGGCATGGCCAAAACCTACGGTGGTATGGCTGCTTCAGCTATCGATTTAGCTAAATTGGGTCGTTTGTTTTTGAATAACGGAAACTGGAACGGGCAACAAATAGTGCCAACTTGCTGGACAAGCGCTTGCCGGACTCGTACCGAAAATGAAGGTAAAGCATGGAACTATTCCAATCATTGGTGGTTGGATACTTACGGTGGTATCGTTTCGGCTGAAAATAAGAACGACTTTTTTGCTGGTGGCTTCCGCGGCCAAGTTGTTTACGTAAATCCTGAAGATAGTACCATTATAGTTCGAGTGGGCACTTCAGAGGCCGATATTCGCTGGGGGCATACTATATCTAAACTTGGTATGTTGCCATTAGGTCCGGATGGAGATGAATTTATGGAATTGGGCGATGATGTTTTTGCCAGTTTGAATGGAAACTACCGAAATAAAAAGAAAGACCGCTCTTTAAAGGTTCGTTTTGATAAGGGCAAGTTAATGGTGGAAGATTTGTTTACCGAAGGCCCAATTGAATTAGTGAAAGAGGGCATGTACAGCTACGTAAATATTGAGCGCAACGTGAAGCTAATAGTGAACTACAGCAAGCACCATGTGCAAGGCCTAATTCTTGAAAATGCGGGTGAAGAGACCTTTTTCTCGAAATTTGAAATTGACGAGCAACACTAAACTTTATTATCCTTTTTAGTATTAAGGATAGCAATCTTTTATTTTATTCAGCGCTATAATGTCTTGATAATTAATTTTACCAGCCCGTTAACGTTAAATAATTAAACAGTCTTTGGTAAATTATGTTACCTATGGGTATGTTTTGTTAGTTTTGCACCACCAAACATTGAAACCACATTAGTTGTATGAGCAAAAAACTATTTGTACACGTTAAGGACGAGTCTGCAAGGATGTTTAAAAATGACACCTTGAATGCATTGTCGAAAGTACATTACACGGTGCCTTTATATTTGTACATTCCTCCTATTTTGTATTTTCTTTATGTAACCATTTTTCAAACCCCTATTGAGCAGGTTAGCGTTTTAGGTAGGTTAGGCTTGTGGTTTGCAGGTGTGTTTACTTGGTCATTTTTTGAGTATGGTGTGCACCGCTTTATATTTCACTACAATGCATCTAGCGAAATCGGTAAGCGTTTCCACTTTCTATCCCATGGCGTGCACCACGACTATCCACAAGATAGCACTCGTTTGGTAATGCCTCCTTCAGTAAGCTTGCCATTGGCGGTGTTGTTTTTCTTTGCTTTTACTGCAATCTTAGGTCCGGTAATGATGGCACCTGCTTATGTTGGTTTTTTAATGGGCTATTTGGTTTACGATATGTCGCATTATGCGGTGCACCATTTCAACTGGAAAACCGCTTACTTCCAGCGCATCAAGAAACATCACATGGATCACCATTTCCGTGACCCAGATTATGGTTTTGGCTTTACCTCCGATATTTGGGACAAAGTATTCAACACCAATCTGCCCGTAAAACCTAAGGCCAGCCAAGAGAAAAGCAATGCCTAAGTATGTGTATTATGATTAACATTGTGCATCTGCATAAGGCTTAATCATATTGCTTCGTATCTTTTTTTGTTATTGTATAGCACTCAAAGTTTTTGCCGCTTTGCCGTGTGCTTTTATAATATCTTGAACACATAATGGTTACTCTATATTGTTTAGCTAGCATTATATTATACCAAAGCTAATAAGTGTGCGAATATAGCTGGTAGCCGCGCAGGGCTATATCTTCCCGGTCACCACTGCCCAAATCTCTTGCTCCAGCTTATTGGCTTCGGCTACAAGGGTTTTGCCGCGTTGCACCATGTCGTTGGCAAAGGTTTTGTCGTCTAGTCCTCCAGCATTTACTTTCACGTTTAGAAAAGCCCCTAGCACCGCAGTTCGGGCACATAAGGCACCTACGCCAGCATCGGTTACGCTATTGGGGTTGCCTATTTCGGCCATCGCTTTAATAGTGGTCATGCTCTCTAGGCTCAGTTCCATTACTTTAAAAGGTACTTCAATGGCATACTTGGTAGCTGCTTGCACGGCTAGCTTGCGGGTGGCCTTTTCGGCATCGTTGCCTTTGGGTAGCGCAAATGCCGCCATAATGGCATTAAAGGCACGGGTATCTTCGTCAACCAGTTTTATCAACTGGTCTTTAATGGCTTGGCCTTGTGCGGCCCAAGTGCTGAACTCTTGCCAGCGGTCGTCCCACCCACGTTTGTGGCTGCTTAGGTTGGCTACCATAGTGGCCAATGATATGCCCAACGCACCTGCATAGGCAGCAATAGAGCCACCGCCTGGCGCCGCCGATTCGCTGGCGGTTTCGTCGGCAAAGGCTTTGAGGTCCATGCTTACCAAGCGGCTATCGGTAGGGTCGTTAAGCAGATATTCAATTACCCGTTTCTTGGGGTCGAAGGGCTTCAAATCATCCAGCCCTAAAGACTTTACGGCGATTTTTACCAGTTCGCTTTCCGCTACGCCCGTTGAGCGTTGCTGTTTCTCTAAAAAGTATTTGCCGGCATCCAATAAGCTCTTTAGCGGTATCAGGCCCACCAACTCCGAACCCGTAACCCTTATCCCACGGCTGTTGGCGCTTTTTACTACTTCATCAAAAGCAATGTGCACAGGGGTAATGGTTACGTTGGTTAGGTTCATGCTTATTTGGGCCACGCCATATTCCTCAATATACCAACCAATAGCTTTTACCGCTTTCAAGGTGCCAGGTATGCGCACGGCATTGCCCTTTTCGTCTTTTACCACAGGGCCAGTTATGGGGTTGCCTTCACGCTTAATGCGGCCGGCTTCGCGCACATCAAAAGCTATGCTGTTGGCCCTGCGCTCGCTGGTAGTGTTTAGGTTAACGTTGTATGCCACCAAAAAATCGCGGGCACTGATGGCCACATTGCCACTCTTAGCATTGAATTTGGCAGGGCCAAAGTCGGGTTTCCATTCAGGTTTCGCAATTTTTTCGGGTATGCCTTCATATTCGCCGGCACGCACGCTGGCTAGGTTTTTGCGCTTAGGTTCGGTGGCGGCGTACTCATAGAGGTACACGGGTATACTTAGCTCATTACCCACGCGCTCCCCAATTTTTCTCGCCACCTCCACACACTCGTCCATCGTTACCCCGCTAATGGGTATAATTGGGCAAACATCGGTAGCTCCAAAACGGGGATGCTCGCCTTTGTGTTTACTCATATCTATTACCTCGCTGGCTTTTTTAATGGCCCTGAATGCCGCTTCGGCAACAGGCTCTGGCTCGCCTACAAACGTTACCACCGTTCGGTTGGTATCTTTCCCTGGGTCTACGTCCAATAGCTTTACACCTTCCACACTTTCAATGGCATCGGTTATCTGTTTGATAATGGCCATGTTCTTGCCTTCGCTAAAATTGGGTACGCATTCAACCAGTCGGCGGGTCATAGGGGTTCTTTTTGTTGAATAGTAAAGATAGGGGGATTTTAGGTTATTGGTTATTTGTTAATTGGTTGATTGGTTGACCAATACTTAGCAAGCTAGCTAAATCAAAGCTTCTTTAACGTTTCCGTTCTGTTTATCTTATACGTTGCTGTTTCTTCAAACCGACTGATGGTAACAATCTCTCTCGGCATTTCGTAGCGGGTAAGCGCTTTGCGCAGGGTCTCTTTAAGGTGCTCTATTTCTTTGGGGTCAAGTTCAGGATTTTCTAAAACCAGTATAAGCTTTTGCCCTAATTGCGCATCGGATATACCAGTTAAAAAGAACCGCTGTGCAATTAAAGGTTGTATTTTCCGCTCCAGCTCTTCAGGGAAAAGCTTGATACCTCCCGAGTTCACTACATTGTCAACCCTGCCAAGCCACCTAAAATGCCTATCGTCTTTTACCTCAACAATGTCATTGGTTACCACAGGTTGGTGGGCCAGGGCAGGGGCAACAATAACCAAGCAATCCCTATCATCTTGACCGAGTATAATATCGGGGTCGGTAGTCTCAAAAGTATTTTGGGCTTCGGGGCCGCTCAACCTGCGCATGGCTATATGGCTAATGGTTTCCGTCATGCCAAAGGTTTCGAACACCCTGTTGGGAAACATTCTGAGTCTCTCTGCTAGATTAGGTAAAACAGGGCTTCCCCCCAGAATGATGGTGCCTATTCGCTGTATACGCGTATCAAGTTCAGGGTCGTTCAGGTCTAGCATGGCTTGCAATTGGCTAGGTACCCAAGCAACTAAATCAATTTGAAGGTCGGGGGCAATATATTCTAAAGGTTTGTTGCTTGGCTCCGTTGCCCAAAGGTGCCACTCGTTTTCAATGGCCCTTACTATCATCATTTTGCCAGCAATATAGTTTGCCGATAAGCTAAGCAATGTATTGCTATTTTCGCCCAAACCTAGGTAATTGGCGGTCATTAAAGCGCTATTTCGAACCTGCGTTTTATTGAGTTTTATTGCCTTGGGGTTGCCTGTAGAGCCTGATGTGTGGACGGTTATATACTCATCATCGCTAAGCCAATCCTTAATAAATTGAAACAAGTCTCGCTCCCAACCTTGCAGCTCTGTAGCTAAGTGCTGCTCGGCAAATAGCTGCAGTGCTAGTTTGGAAAAGCTTTGTCCGTTTAGTTTGAATGGCATAGTACCGTTAGCGTTGCCCTAAAATTACATCTAAATCCCAATCTTCGGCAGGGTTGTATTTTATGTATTCGCCGTTAAGGTAAAGCGGGCTGGGCAGGTTGTTTTTGTAAAGTTGCCCAGTACCTAAGCCTTGAGGCATTGGGTTATTGAGTGTATAAGTCCATTGTGCAATGGTATTGAGCCCTACGTTCGACTCCAGCATAGAGGTTACCCACCAACCAATATTGCGTTCATCGGCCAATTTTATCCATTGTTCGCATACTTCAATGCCACCTAGCAAACTAGGTTTAAGTATCAAATATTGTGGTTTTATGGTATCTAGCAGCTGTGCTTGTGTCGCACCATAAACCCCGATAAGCTCCTCATCAAGCGCAATGGGCACAGGCGATTGCCTGCACAGTTCTGCCATGGCTTGCCAATTGCCGGGCTGTATAGGTTGCTCAATGCTATGTAGGTGCAGCTTGTGCAGTAGCTTTATTTTTTGTAATGCCTCGTGGGTGCCGAAAGCGCCATTAGCATCAACCCTAAGCTCTAGCTGCTCAGGTGGGTAATGTTCTCTTATGCCGCCTAATATTTCTTGTTCGGTACTCCAATCAATGGCCCCAATTTTCAGTTTTAAGCATCGGAAACCGTTCTTGAGCTTTTCGTTTATCTGGGCCAACATGTTTTCACGGGTTCCCATCCAAATTAAGCCATTAATGCGCATACCGTCAGCACCTTCGGTAAATGGGCTAGGGTAGGGCTGTTGCCTGCTGCCTGTGGCCAGGTCAAGTAGCGCGGTTTCCAAACCAAAACGTATGGATGGAAAAAGATTCAATTGGCCATCTTCAAACACTAGCGGAAAATCATTTATCAGGTCACAAACCCTCGCAAGTTCCCGTTCGTACGTCTCTGGTTGTTCAAGGCTCAAACCCCATATCGGGCCGCATTCTCCTATTCCCGAGTTGCCTACTTCATCAGTTACTATCAAGTACCAGCAGGGTTTTTCGGTAAGTACCCCTCTGCTCGTGCCACTTGGTTTATTAAACATCAACGGCCTACTTACAAAGCGAGCTTGCAAGTACCGGGCGTTTAATATCTCGAGTTGCTTAAGCATTTACAATAAAGGTTTTAAAAATGTTGTTGTAAATAACGAAAAGTAATCCAGTAATGGCGAGATTAAATATCAACAATATCCATTTAAGAACCTTGTCGTCAATTTGCGTCAAAGATATTATGCCGGGTATTATGCATAGCAAAAGCAAGATATTATTGGGTAAATGTTCAGGTAATGTTTTATTTGGTATTACATCGCTTATCAGCACATAAACAATAAAAGATAGGTTGATAGATAGGTTGCATAGTATTTGCACCAATCCCAAAATCTTTACCAATTGGTTGAGAACCATATTTAAAATTAACAAACCGCACCGAAATTTGGTTTTTTTGGCCGAGTTAATTGACTAAATAAGCGGCAATGATGTGCTTATACCTGAGCCGCCAATACTTGATGTTGGGGCATATTTGATAAATACTCAAAATCAATATGTACCCACTAAGTGTTTTAGAGTACATTTTATTTAGCAGGTTACCACAGGTTTAATAACTTTAGGGCGTCTTAATTGTTAAGCAGATTATTATGAAACAGATATTATGGCTATTGCTGCTGTGTTGCATTACTGGCAGCATGAGCGCTCAAGTAAGTGCTGGCGGCACCCCGGTTAGTTTTACCAAAACGTTTTTGGGCGATGCTATACCAACGGCAGTGATGCCTTCGGTAGATGTGGCTAACCTAATGATGGAGGACGAAACCGGCAATGTAAAGGGTAATGCTTTCCGATTTGGGAAAGATATAGATGTTGACCTTAAACTTAACAATGCAGGCCTTTGGCAAACCCTAAAAAATGGCGACCGTGTTTGGCGATTGGGTATTCAATCTACAGGCGCATATTCCATAAACTTAATTTTTAACGATTTTTTTATGCCCGAGGGTGCCAAAATGTTTGTGTACAATGCCGATAAGAGTATGGTAATTGGAGCATTTACACCTTTCAATAACAAGGACCACGGTAAGTTTTCTACCACAGTAGTGGAGGGCGATCATATAATTATTGAATACTTTGAGCCAGCAGCAGTGCGAAACCAAGGTCGTATTGGGGTAAGTAAGGTAATACACGGCTATCGGAATATCTTTTTTGGCAAACGTAATGGTGGGGCAAGGGATTTTGGCGACTCTGGTTCATGCAACAATAATGTAAATTGCCCTGTTTCTTCCGGATGGGAAAACCAAGTGAATGCTAGCTTATTATATCTATTGGCCAACAATACTCGGGTTTGTTCAGGCGCTATGCTCAATAATGTGCGCCAAGACGGTAAGCCTTATTTTTTAAGTGCCAACCACTGTTACAGTAGCGATTGGGCTACCTGGATTTTTATGTTTAACTACCAAAGCCCTAATTGCAGCCCTAATCAAGATGGCCCCACTAATCAAACCGTTTCGGGTAGCACCTTAAGGGCTCGCAGCAGCAATTCCGATTTTATGCTATTTGAGTTGAGTGTTACTCCGCCACTATCTTACAATGTATATTATGCAGGTTGGAGTAATGTAAACATAGCGCCTACTTCGGCAGTGGGTATACACCACCCTGCGGGTGACGTGAAGAAGTTTAGTGTGGATAATAATGCCTCTGTGGCTTCTACCTTCGGAGGGGCGCCAGCCAACAGTCATTGGCAAGTAAATGATTGGGACTCTGGCACTACCGAGGGCGGAAGCTCTGGTTCGCCTTTATTTGACCAAAATAAGCGTGTGGTAGGCCAATTGCATGGTGGAAGTGCAGCGTGTGGCAACAACTTGGAAGATGTTTATGGTAAGTTTGCCATCAGTTGGAACGGCAACACGGCTTCTACACGGCTAAAAGATTGGCTCGACCCAGACAACACCAGTGCGACTGTTTTAGATGGTACAACTTTTAACATACCTACTACGCAACTAGATGCACAACTAACAGATATAGCAGGCATAGAAAGCTATGGTTGCGATAGCAGCGTTTCGGCAACTTTCCGTTTTCAAAACCGAGGTGCGGTTATTATTACTGCTCTCACTTACCGGTATAGTGTTCTGCCAGGTGTTTGGGATACAGCCGTATACAATGGGTCTTTGTCTTTCGGTGTTTCGGCAACCCAGTCGTTGCCTGCTAAGGTGCTCACTCCCAATACGTACAATTATCAGGTAGAAGTACTGTTGGTTAATGGCCAGGCCGATCAAAACGCTTCCAACAACACAGCTACTTTTCCTTTTACCATTATCTCGGGTAGGTCGGTTGCTATTACTCTCAAAACCGATGCATATGGCGACGAGACCACCTTGCGTATTACTGATGCCAACAGTAATGTGGTATGGGAGGAAACAGGGTTTAGCGACAATACAACGTATAATCTAACCCCTTGTATTGGAGTGGGTTGTTACACCTTCACTATTTTAGATAGTTATGGAGATGGTATTTGTTGCGGCTTTTCGGGCAATGGCTCATATTCTGTAACTGACCCAGATGGTACTCAAATTGCTTCTGGCGGCGATTTTGGCAATTCTGAAAGTACTCCTTTCTGCATTTCAAACGGGCAGCCACCAGTTGCTAATTTTTCGGGCAGCACACAAACTGCTTGCGCTGGCGGAACGGTAAGCTATAGCAACCTAAGTGCGGGTACTTTTTCTAGTACAAGCTGGCAGTTTCCGGGCGGAGCTCCTTCAACCTCAACTGCAAATAACCCTACGGTAACGTATGCAACTGCTGGCTCTTACGATGTGGTGCTTACCATTACCGGTGCTTTGGGTACTGATAGTGTTCGCTTAGTTAATTACGTTGAGGTGAGAACTGGTCCTAATGCTTTGGTTACGAGCAGCAATACTACTACTATTGGCGCTGCCGATGGAGTGGCAACGGTTTCGGCAGGTGGGTTTGGTCCATTCACTTATTTGTGGAGTAACGGTAGCACAACAACAACAATTACGGGCCTAGTTGCGGGTACTTACACCGTGACTGTCAGCGATGGTATAGGTTGCAGCACCAATAGATTGGTGACGATACAAGACGGACCAGTAGGCATAACCGATTTGGCCAGCTCAATCGGGCTACAATTATATCCTAACCCTGCTAGCACCCAAGTGCTAGTAGTACTCAACAGGTTTGATGCTGGTTATATGTCGGTTTACGACAATTTAGGCCGATTGGTTTATAATCAAAGCCAAATTGTGCATGCCAATACCATTGACGTGGCAAGTTGGCCTAAAGGAGTTTATTATATGCGATTAACAATACCAGAAGGTAATGTGGTTAGGAAGTTTGTGGTAGGTATGTAAATTTACTTAAATGATACTTCAAAAAAAGAACGGCTGCCAGATTTCTAGCAGCCGTTCTTTTTTCCATTCTTAGGTTACTTCTTTTTCTTTCTAGATGCTAGAGGGTCTTCCTCAACGCTGCCCGTTTGCTTCTTGTGCTTTCGGGCTTGTTTGTTTCCTTGAGCAATGCCAAGGGCAATAATTATACGTTTGCCAAACGGCGGCTTATAAATGTTCTTTTTGCCTTTTCGAATATTATCAAAGAATGCCTTAGTGTACACAATTGACATTGGCGCGCATGGGTTATGCGATAAGTCTTTGCCAAATATACGCTTACGAACATGCGGAGCTTTTGGGTGCATATACTCATAAGCTTTTTCTGAGTTTTGATATAGCACCTCGTTATCGCCATAGCAAGCACATAACTGCATGGGGGCTTTGGGTGTCCAATCATAGAGGTTGTTCTCTTTAAGCTTCTTCGTAAAAATGAAGTTGGTATCGGTTTTAAACAAGGTTATCAAGCTATCAATAATCATATTGCTAGGTACGCGTGGCAAAACCGAATCTAGATATCCATAATCAATTGTTCTAGGTTGGGCAAAATACCCTTTCAAATCAGTGTTGTAAGGCGAGGTAAATACATTGAAAATATCGCCTTCCCAAATATCATAACCGTAATCGAATGACAGCAGTAAATAAGGTAGATAATGCGGACGGTCATAATCTACGAACATGGTAGTTGCCTGTATTCCGGTAAGGTCATATGCACCTGACATAGGGGAGGAGGCAGTTATTTTTATATCGGGGAAAGCGCCAGTCTCTAACATTTTGTGGGTAGCCATAGCAGCATGCCCACCTTGTGAGTAGCCAGTAACAAACAATTGGCCAGAAGTTTTAGCACCAATTGACGGTAATATTTCCCTACAGGCTTTAATCATATAGATAACCGACATTGATTCTGTAAACGCATCGTGATAAATGTGTTCCTTTTCGCCACCACCGAGGCCGTAATAGAAAGGAAAGTAGCTGATGTAACCGTCTGCCGCATGCATCATGGTTATTACCTGTTCTAGGTCTTGTATACCATAGTTTTGGGCAATGGAGATACGGGTGCCGTGACAATACATCATTTCGGCCATTGGTTTGTCCGATTTAGGCACGTACATAACTCCCTTGGCCATAATAAAGGTGCTATCAAGCCACATGCCCTTATAGGTTACTTCATACATGTCCACCGCATTTTCAACAGGCAGCAGAATTTGAGGCATTGCATTGGCTTTCCAGAAGCGATCCAATGAATCTTGA
This sequence comes from Sphingobacteriales bacterium, assembly GCA_027486795.1. GTDB lineage: Bacteria > Bacteroidota > Bacteroidia > Chitinophagales > CAIOSU01 > CAIOSU01. Next base: position 56,222 of record JAIXOI010000034.1, read on the forward strand.
GTGTAGCTATAAACAAGCTTATGGCTGATTAGATAGCTATCAGGCGGATTGAAGGCAGAACTTTTTGTTGAGAAAACGATAGAGATAATTAGGAGGAGGAGTAAGAGGTGCTTTTTCATGATTGAATTTACAATAAATAATGAAACTGAAAGTTATGCTTTTCTATCCGGTTAAACGTGAATATGTTGTGAAAATTTTATCAAGTATATCTTACCACCATCAAACTGCAACTTTGGCTTTGCTTATCTTTGGTTAAGCAATACTAAAACAAGCCTAAACATCATGACCCGATTAAGTGTAAACATCAATAAGGTCGCCCTCATTCGCAACGGAAGGGGTGGAAACGTCCCTAATTTATTGCAAGTAGCTAAAGATTGTGAGCGGTTTGGTGCCGAAGGCATAACTGTGCATCCGAGGCCTGATGAACGTCATATTCGTTTTAAAGATGTGTATGAGCTTAAAGAAGTGGTAAAAACGGAGTTTAATGTTGAAGGTTACCCAACTGAACATTTTATGCAAATGATGCGCGAAGTGCGCCCGCACCAATGCACACTAGTGCCCGACGGCCCCAATGTTTTAACCTCATCGGAGGGTTGGGATACAATTAAGCATGCCCATTTTTTGAAAGAAGTGGTAGCTGAACTCCAATCTTTTGGCATAAGAGTATCATTGTTTGTTGATACCATTGAGCAATTTGTGGAGGGTGCAGCACTTACCGGTGCCGATAGGATAGAACTTTATACAGGGGCTTATGCAAGCAACTATGCGCTTAGCCCTGTAAAAGCAGTGGAGAAATACAGCAATGCCGCCCGATTTGCCAACCAGCTTAAAATTGGCGTAAATGCCGGTCATGATTTGAGTTTAGATAATTTGGCCTATTTTAAAAGTCACGTGCCAGGTTTGCTTGAAGTTTCCATTGGCCACGCATTAATATCAGATGCTTTATACTATGGTTTGGAGAATACCATTGGTATGTATCGTCAGCGTCTTGGTGCTTTTCAAGACTAAAGTATTTCTTGTTAAAACAAAAACGGTCAGCCCATATGGGCCGACCGTTTTTGTTTAAGCTTAAGCAGAAGGCTTACAAGAAAGTATCTTCCGTTTTTACAGCTGTTTTTTCTTTTTTCTTAACCATGTTATTATCCAAAATGGTTCTTACAGCACCATAAGAAAGAAATTTGGTACGTATCACTTGTTTAATTACATCGTTGGTCAATTTAGCGTAGCTTCCAGATAAGGCAAAAATTTGATCGGCAATTTTGGTTTTGTACGCCGAATAGTAACCTTTATAGCTTTCCATATCTTCGGCACTCAATACCAAGTTTTTATTATCATCATATTGCTTAGTTACCGATGGCTCATTGTTTTTGATAAGATCGAAGTCATTTGCAATTTTTTCCAAAATAACCAATGTAGCCCTACTTGACTTAATAGCAGCAACTAGTGACTCCTCTTCAGCTTTGGTAGCGTGGTCAATGGCTCCATCATAATTAAAACTGATCAAATCCATGTAAACCAGTGCCATTTCTGCTTTCTTGAAATCATTTATTTTCATGTAAAGCTCATTGGCAAGTTGGTATTGGCCATACTTCGAAGCAGACTCAGCCAACTTGGCCATACCTGCTTTATCGTTTTTTGCTTCGTATAAGGTAGCTATTTTTTGGTATTGTGGCACCCCACCTTCAATGTTACCCGTTTCAAACAACCTGTTTGCATATCGCAACAATCCATCGGTGTTTCCTGCTTTTTCGAAAGCGATGTAAGCACTGCTGTATTCGCCTGCTTTTTCGTAGATGGCACCAGCGGCGTTATATCCTTCTGGCGTGTCCATACGCTCGTAAGCTTTAGCGGCCGAGGTGTCGTTTCCAGCAGCTAGATAGCCATCGGCAATTTTCTTTACGTCTGGATAAGATTTACCCATGATGTAGTAGCCCAGTGCATTTTCGTATTGGCTATTACCCATACCGTAATACAAATCGCCTACTTTTTTGTAGCCAGCTTCTGGGTTGTCCGATTTGCGGTAATTAGATAGCGCACTTTTAACCAGTTTGCCCACCTCCTTGTCGTCGCCAGCAGCGGCGGCATCTTCAACCATACCATCACCAATTCGGCTGTAGCCTGCTTTTTTTGCTTCCGGGGTGCCTCGCAGGTAATACTTAGCGGCCGAAGCATAATCTTTGCCAGCTACTAAGGCGTCGCCAATCAGTTCAAATAGTTCCTTACCCATACCCGATTTGGTATAGTATTCTACTGCCTTTTCAAAATACTCCCTTTTTGCGGTAGCATCAGCAGTTTCTAGGCCTTTGGCTATGGATTCCTCGGCCTTTACTACGTTTTTGTCTTGGGCCATTAGCGCAGGTGCTGTAAGCAAGAAGCACATAATGGTCATAATAATAAGTTTTGCGCGGTGTTTCATATGATACCCCCTCCAGGGGAAAACGAAAGTTGGTTGGTTAATATTGTTATCTTAAAGGTATCGACAATTTAGTCAAAATCCTGCAGAATAAACAAAACTTGCAGTAATTCTTATGTCAAGACTATAGTAGACGAAAAAACTATTGACAAATTTGCCAAGCTACTAATGGCAGCGAGAAAGCTTTCGAATCTATCAGTTTAAGATGAAGGTTGTGTCACAGGTTCAAATTATGCCGCTTAGGGGCCTTTCGGTTTCCGGCTAAATTTTAGTTAATATGGCCGTGCACTCTGCATATTGGCTACCTTGGGTATAGCTATACTCCAACCTTAGTTGGCGCTGGTTGGGGAAATATTGCCCAAAACCTTGCACGGTGGTAGCGCCTATTTGTTGGCTAGAGATGAAAATGTCATTATTATTGATTGTTGCCTCAATGGCGCCAAGGCCAAGAAAACCATTTATCACAACCACGTCAACACTAAAGCCTAGCGATATGGACATGTTGTACTGATTGTTTTGGTTGCCGTTGAGCGTGGTGGTGCAGTTTTCTGATACTTGGTAGTTGCCTACATACTTCTCGTAGCTGTAAGTATCGCAATTGGGGCCTTCGTATCCTTGAACACATACACATTGGCCAGATACGCAATACGTATTGTTGCCGCTGCAAACCACATTCTCGCAAGTAGTTTTGTCGCATGATGACCAGAACAAGATACCTAGGGCCGAAAGAAACAAGAATAGTATCGAAATAGCGTATTTCATGGTATGATAACTTTGGTGCAATAAACAACGTAAAAGTAATAAATAGTTGCTACCCTTAAGTTTTATATTAAAAATGCTTACCCGTAATCATTAGTAGACACATTGCGAAAGTGTGCAGTTTTAATAAGACGATTTTAGTGTTATCCTAGGTATAAAACCATTAATAGCCCTTGTTTTGAGCTTAAATACATAAAAAGAAATTTAACGTGTTGATAAATTGGATTCTTTTCCATAATTTCTACAAACCTAATTATCAAAATGTAAACAGTGATAGTGAATATGGCCTAAATCTACCTAACCTATGTCTCAACTGCTCGATTTTACCTCTAGTGGCATATATTGCCCTATAGCCGATGTATACATTGACCCATGGCGGCCTGTTGATAGGGCCATTATAACACATGCCCACGCCGACCATGCACGCATAGGAAACCGCAGTTATTTAGCGCACACCGATTCGGTGCCGCTACTAAAGCACATGCTTGGCGCTTATATTAATATTGAAGGGGTAGGTTACAACGAGCCTTTCAATATAAATGGGGTGCAGTTTTCGCTCCACCCGGCTGGGCATATAGTTGGCTCGGCGCAAGTAAGGGTTGAGTACAAGGGCGAGGTGTGGGTAGTAACCGGCGATTTTAAATTGATAGATGATAAAATCAGTCAGCCTTTCGAGCCATTGAAATGCGATGTTTTAATTACCGATTCAACTTTCGGTTTGCCCATATTTGAGTGGCAGCCACAAGAAATAGTATTTGAAGACATAAACAATTGGTGGCTAAGTAATACCGAAAATAACCAAGTATCAGTAATAATTGGCTATACTTTGGGCAAAACCCAAAGGCTGTTGCACCATTTAGAGCGCTCTATAGGACCGGTGTATGCACATGGCTCAATAGAAACGGTGAACCAAGTGCTGCGCAACCAAGGGATAAATATAGCCAACGTGCACAAGCTAGATATGAAAAAGCCATTGGAGCGCAACTCATTGATATTGGCCATGCCATCAATCATTTATTCTCCTTTGATCAAAGATTTGGCTCCCTGTTCCATAGCTGCGGCATCAGGTTGGATGAGCCTGCGCGGAGCACGCCATACCCCGAATATCGACAAGGGCTTTATCTTATCTGACCATGCCGATTGGCACCAATTGATACAGAGTGTGAAAGAAACGGGTGCCCGTAAAATTTTCCTTACCAGTAGCGGTTACTCATCGGCTTTTAGTAGGTGGTTGGTGGAGAATGGCTACGACGTAACCGAAATTGAAACCAAGTTTACGGGAGAGATTAAGGAAATTGAAGAAACTTTGGGTGTAGGGGTTGATTCGTTTTGATGCACATAAAGGTGGTCGGACGACTATGTTAGTATGAGTATTTATTTAACTCGTTCACTTGACAACTTTTTTCAAGGAAGTCGTCTGCACCACTAAAACGGAACACCAGAAAATCAATGAATCAATAAATAATCCTTTCTAAAATCTCATCTTTAATTACCCCATAACTATCTTTTACAAAGGTTTCAAGCTGCATATCAGCAAGTTCATAAACGAGTTCTCTATTGCAAAGCGTTCCGTTCCTAATGCCAGCATAATCATTATAAGATGAGAACTCCCAATCTTCCAATTGGTTTACTAATCCAGCTTTAAGAGGATTCTGATGGATATAGTGAAGGCAGGTTGCTACAATGTTTTTGCTGGGAAGCGCATCCGTTGCAAGCAACTTTGCTTTCGTTTTTTGTTGAAATAATGATCCTTTAATGTTTTCTTGATTTTGAATTGCCCGTGTATAGGAACTTTGTAGTGTGGCAATTTTGCTGGTTAAAGATTGTACCGGAACAACTTGGCCTTCTTTTTGAAAACAACCTTTTTCAGTTGGTTGTATCATCATGTGAAAATGATTAGGCATTAAGCAATAGGCAAGTATATGGCAATCGTCTAGAAAACTGTTTCTGATTTTGCGGAGAAAGAAAAGGTAGTTTTCCCTGTTGAAAAATATCCGCTGACTATTGTTACCACGGTTGTATATATGATATACCTTGTCGGGGTAAAAACGCATGGTTCCATGTTTTAGCGGTACAGACTCTGTATAAACTCAGATAGCAAAGTTGCAAGAATTAATATAATTTAAAGAATCCGTCCGACCACTCAGGATGTTACTTGTGTTGCACATAGTGGTGCAGACGAGTCTTTGAATAAAGGTGATAGCTAAGCTGTAAACAACAATTCAATCCATGTTACTCGTCCGACCACTCAATACGCTTTACCCCACCAGCACCAGATAGTTATTCTTCTTACCATTCTGCACCCAAACGAGGCTATCGTTTATCAGGTCGGCTGCAGAGATGGTTTCGGTATCGTTGGTTATCTTTTCGCTGTTGATGGAAAGGGCGTTGCCTTTAATGGCTCGGCGAACATCGCTTTTGCTTGCAAAAACACCCGTTACATCCGTAAGGAAATCAATCACACTGATACTATCGGTTAATTGGGCTTTATCAATATTAAACTGAGGCACGCCTTCAAAAACACTCAACAAGTCGCGTAACGGTAGCGATTGCAAGGTCTCCTTGGTTCCTTTACCAAACAATATGCTCGATGCCTTAATGGCGGTTTCTAAATCTTCTTGGCTGTGCACCATCACAGTAACCTCTTCGGCCAAGCGCTTTTGCAGCACACGGCGGCCAGGGTCTTGGCGGTGCTCTTCAATCAAGGCCTCAATAGTAGGCCTATCTAGGAACGTGAAGATTTTAATGAATTTCTCAGCATCCTCATCACTTACATTCAACCAAAACTGATAAAAGCTATATGGCGAGGTCATGTCTGCTGATAAGAACACGTTGCCTTTCTCGGTTTTACCGAATTTGGTGCCATCGGTTTTGGTAACTAGGGGAGAGGTAACCGCATACACTTCGCCCCCTTCCATGCGCCGGATTAGCTCTACACCGCTTATTAGGTTGCCCCATTGGTCGCTACCGCCCATTTGCAACATGCAGTTGTGTTGCTTGTATAGCTGCACAAAATCGTAAGCTTGAAGCAGTTGGTAGCTAAACTCAGTGTAAGATATACCCGTTTCCATGCGGCTCTTTACCGAGTCCTTGGCCATCATGTAATTTACGGTAAGGTGCTTGCCCACATCACGAAGAAAGGTAAGCACGTTCATGTCTTTATAAAAATCGTAGTTGTCAACCAGAATGGCTGGGTTCTTCTCGGCACCAAAATCCAAGAAATGGCGCAACTGTGCTTCAACGTTTTTTTTGTTAATCTCGAGTTGGTCAAGCGATTGTAGGTTGCGCTCATCCGATTTACCCGATGGGTCGCCCACCATGCCAGTGGCGCCGCCTAGCACTGCAATTGGCTGGTGCCCCGCGCGTTGAAAGTGCTTAAGAATGATGATTTGCACCATATTGCCAATACCCAACGAAGGGGCAGTAGGGTCAAAGCCAATATAGCCTTTAACTACTTCACCTTTATTCAATAAATCTTCAGTACCGGGTATCTCTTGGTGAAACAGTCCACGCCATTTCAGCTCTTCTATGAAGTTCATGACTATTCAATTTGAAAATGAGTCAATTTGAAAATTTGAAAATGATAAGAGGGCAAATTTATAATGAATTATCAAGGATAACCCATTTTCAAATTAGCACATTCTCAAATTGGCAAATTAATTAAATAAAGCGGCGCTCTACTATACGGGCAAATTGTTGTTGCACGGCATCTTTACCTGCCCAATTGTATTTGTGGTAAAGCTCATTGTTCATGTAAGCTTCTGCTTCCCGGAGGGTTTCAAACTGGTTTAGCTGCCTAATTGCGCGGTCGTAATAGTCGGCATCGCCACCAAACAATTCCTTGGTAAAAACATACCGCTCGCTGAGGTCAATCATCTCACGCAAGTTTTTACGGTTCTGAAACAGGAATCTGCTACCCAAATCTTCCTTACTTTCGCGGCTGAACATATCGTTTAATGAGCGTTTGCCCTCTGGCTCAACAATAGGCGCTTCAGTGAAAAATGGCGTGTCAGCAATCCTCGGTTTAGCTTCAATTACAGGCTCTTCCGCAGCTTTTTCATCCTTGTCACCAACTAACGCTTCAGGCATCGCCTCCTCAGGCTTGCTATGTTCAACTGCTGCTGGGGCATCAAAAAACGACAGTATTAATGGTTGCTCCTCAACTTTGGTAGGCACATTTACTACGGGCGCTTCAGCAACTATTTCTATTTCACTAAAGAGTTCAATAGCGGGCTCAGTATTTATTACCACCGCGAACGGCTCTTCAACAACTATTTTTTCTGCAGGTGCAGGTTCAATTGTTCCTTCGGTTGTGTCAAGCTCTTCAAAATTGTTACTGACCCCCATATTTAAATCGCGAGGAGTTTCTTCATATTCATATTCATGTTCATGCTCCGATTGCTCCCAAGCCAAAGAGTTCAACTCTTCTTCATCAACATTGGGTTCGGCAATATTTACCCGTTCGTTCGCTTCAGGTTCGGTATATGGTTCTGTTGGGTCAACCGACTCCGATTCCTCGATATTTACCGCTACAACCAAAGGTTCTGGTATGTCAACTTGCTCCTCCCGTTCAGTAAAGGCGCTTTTGGCTGCTGATGCAATTGCGGTTTCTATTGGGGTATCAAAAATCGGCAACGTACTCGACTCGTTTTGCGGTGCGGGTATGCTGAACGATGGCTTTGCCAATGGCATAATGGGCATAGCATCCGTAAGCTTCTCCAATTCTCGGAGATAGGAACGCAATAAATCAATCTCGACAGGGTGAATCTTATTGGTACCAGCCAATTTAATATTTAAATGGGCTATTTTTTCCAATAATTCGGCAATATCGTAGTGTATTTGGTCTTTTGGGTTCATCTTTACAAGTACTATTTCTAATTAAGCCCTGAAATTATAAATTTGGTATTAGCCCGCCAATTTTAATAATGCACACTATGTTTACCGAACCACATAGCACCCGAGAACGTAAAGGATGGATAGAGGTCATTTGTGGCTCTATGTTTTCTGGTAAAACCGAAGAGTTGATACGCCGACTTCGAAGGGCTGAAATTGCCCAGAAACGGATAAGTATCTTCAAGCCTCGTATGGATGTGCGCTACCATGATACGGATATTGTATCGCACAATGCAAATAACGTACCATCAATTCCAGTTAGCCATTCATCAGAAATACTGCTACTGGCTAACGATGCAGAGGTAATAGCCATAGATGAGGCACAATTTTTTGATGAAGGCATTTTAGAAGTAGTTCAATTATTGTCGTCTCGTGGCATTAGGGTTATTGTTGGCGGTTTGGATATGGATTATTTAGGGAAGCCATTTGGACCAATGCCTATGTTAATGGCTGCTGCAGAGTATGTTACAAAACTGCACGCCATCTGCGTAGTGTGCGGAGATATTGCCTCGCACTCGTTTCGTACAGTTCCCGATTCGAAACAAATGTTGTTAGGCGAAACCGACTCTTACCAGGCGCGTTGCCGAATGTGTTTTGCCCAAGGTATGGCCAATGCAACCAAAAAGCCCTAAGCGCACTCTATTGTTAAGAAACCCGTTTGTTAAGTTTGTCAAATTATTACCATTTTATCAAGAAATGTTTTGCCTCTTTATTTGGAATACGATTATTAAATACTAGTTTTACGCCTTAGTACCCCCGATTTTTGTTTGTTAGTTATTATTGTCAAAAAAATCTTAAAAAACTTAAACTAATTGATCGCCCATGAAAAGTTTAATCTTTACACTTTGCACGATCATCGGTTTTCAGGTTGCTTATGCGCAGGTGCCTCTTTCGGCTACCCTTCCTGCAATTAACAAAACCTTTCCGGTGACACAAAACATGCTTCGCCATGGCCAAGGTGGCCAAGCTGGAGGGCAGCGTGGAGTAACCCAATTTAACATCGATTACAGCAATTTGGAGTCGGTACGTGGTGGTGACGTTTTATACACTCCTTGGGAGTTGAACGGCAACTACCGTGTGAATCCAATTACGCAACCTTCTGACACTGAAGACAACTTTACCCTTCGTTGGACCTCGGTTAAGTTTGATAGTATTGTTGATACCGACAATGATGTGTCGTACAACAAATTCTCTTTCAACAGCCTAACCGTTGATAGTATTTTCTTCTTCTTTACGCACACCAACACTAGCGGTACCAACGATACGTTGATATTGACTATGTTTGAAGCTAGCAGCACTCCGTCAGGTTTGACTTTTGCAGCTGGTGGTGGTAACGTGAACAACACTAACATTGTAGCTACAAACAACGTTTTGTGGACAGATACCATTATCACTGACCAATCATTGTCTACTAATACCCCATTTGATGGTGCTGCGATTGAAGTGCTTGACCCTCAAGGAAATCCTGTTGTGGTTCCACAAGGTAAAGGCTTCGTAGTTCGTATTGACTATTTTGGACCAAAACAAGATTTGTTTGAAGTAATCGACTTCAACCGTTATGATTGTGGCGCACCACCAGATGAGTATGCTAGCGATGCCTACATCACTAACACCACTCGTTGGTTTAACCTTTATTTGAGCGCTCAACAAGATTTCCGTGGTACTGGTGCATTGTTTTTGCAAGCTACTGCTGGTTGCGATAACTATTTCTTCCAAAACATGGGTATCGGTGCTGTAGTATCTGTTGATGCTCCGCTTACTGCTAGGGCAACTGCTTCTGAAACTGTTGCTTGCCCTGGTGCTTTCGTTACTTTGAACTCTGGCGCAAGCGGTGGTTCTGGCGACTTCTCTTACACTTGGAGTGGAAACGGTAACTTTACTTCTCCAAACTCTACTTCTACTAGCGTTTCATTGCCTAGCGGTAACGGCCCTGAAACTTACACTGTAACTGTGGTTGACAACATTGAAAACACTACTGTAACTAGCTCTGTAAACGTGACAGTTCGTGGTGTAGTGGTGAACCTTGGTAACGATACTACTTTGAGCTGCGGCGATAGCGTTTTGGTAGCTGCCGCTACAACTGGTTTCCTTAACGGTTCTCAGTTCTTGTGGAGCGCTAGTGCAAACAATGCAACTACACAATCAGTGTTTGTGAAAGGTGGTGCTACTTACAGTGTAACTGTAACTAACAACGCTGGTTGCACAGCTACCGACTCTAAAGTAGTTGGTTTGGACGTGAACCAAACGGTTTCTTTCACAGCTAGTACTTTTTACAATGGTTCTACAACCCCTGGGTTGCTTTCTCAAAACCGTGCTTGCCAAAGTGCTTCTATATTGTTTGATAATACATCTACTGATGTATCTTCAGCTTGGTCATTTGAGTGGAATTATGGCGACCAAAGTGGAAGTGTGAATGTTGATGGTACCAAAACCTACAGCACTACTGGCGTATATACCGTTACCTTGACTGCTAGCGATGCTTCTGGTTGTGTAATCACTTCTGCTCCATTGCAAATTCAAGTATTGCCTACAAACCACCCATTGTGTGCGATAAATAGTATTGAAGAAGTGAAATTGTTGTCTAACATTAGCTTGTTCCCTAACCCTAACAATGGTTCGTTTACCGTTGATATGAGCCAAGTAACTGCTACTGATGCAAGCATCATGGTTGTTGATTTGATGGGTAAAGTAGTTGCTAACACCAATACTTTCTCTACTACAGCAAACCCAGTTCAAACTATTGACTTGAACACTGCTGCAAACGGTATCTACTTCGTTCGCATTACTGCAAACGGTGTAACTGCTACAAGCAAAATCACAGTAGCTAAGTAATAGCCTACAATAAATACTTAAACGCCCTCTTCGGTTTTCCGGAGAGGGCGTTTTGTTTTTTGTGGGTATTTCTTCAATAATTGGTGGTAAAGGTTGAAAAAGCATTTGCTTTTACTTACCTTTGCTCGGCAAATGGGGGATTAGCTCAGCTGGCTAGAGCGCTTGCATGGCATGCAAGAGGTCATCGGTTCGACTCCGATATTCTCCACAAAAGGTTGTTCTTTAAAATAGGGCAACCTTTTTTATTTAATGATATTCTACACCTACATTATATATTCCTCATCAAAAGACCAATACTACATTGGGCACTCTGGTGATTTGGAAGATAGGCTTTACCGACACAATAACTCTGGCAGCAAAAGCACCAAGCAGAGTAGCGATTGGGAATTGAAATACCAAAAAGAATTTAATGATAG